>CAZIJJ010000001.1:0-103682 GCA_964539525.1 uncultured Planctomycetaceae bacterium
TTTCTAAAAAGGTGTGCGCGTCCCCCCTCCGCCCGCGAGCTGTCCGGCGCCTCGACGACCGGGGGGAGGTGCGGAAACCCCGTCGAAGTCGGAACGATTATAGCGCCAAAAAGAGCGCGACGCAAGGGGCGGCCAGGATACCGACCCCGGCGCGATCCGACCGTTTGGTCGAACGTTTGGTAAACGGCGATTTTCACGTATGTTAGGCGCTGTTTCAATAAAAAAGGACTTCAAGACGAATCGCTGAAGTCCCCAAAATAACGTCGAACAACGCGGCGCTTATTCTTGCGCGGCGATGAGAGCGCGGACGTACTCCGATTTCGTCGTTCCGGCGCGTTGCGCCAACTCGGCGAGTCGTTCGTTTTCCTCCGGCGTTACGCGGATAACGAGGTTTTGCGTCGCCTTGCCTTGCGGCGTTCGAGTCGGTCGCCCGGCGTTCGCTCGGACGCCGCCCCAACCCTTGGCGCGTTCCGGGAAGTAGTCGGCAAGGTCGACGTCGATTTTGCGAACGAGGTCGCCGACTTCCAGCTCGAACGCGTCCGACGTCGCCGACGGTTCAGGAATCGGGTCGCCGTCTTCCAGCATTCCGTGAAGGTGGAGCGCCAAACACTCTTTCGCTCTTTCGACCGTTTCCGCTTCCGAGTCTCCGGCGGTCGCGGTTCCCGGCAAATCCGGAAAGTACGCGGAAAACGAGCCGCCGTCGCAAGGCTCGAAAACGGCGAAGTACGAGAAAATTCGGTCTTGCTTCATTTTATGTCAATCCGCTTCCCCCTCTTGCGAGGGGCGCTCCTTTCTATTTCGTTTCGGCGCGAATCGCGTCCAGCGTCAGGCGGCGGATCGTTTCGCCGAGCGGAGCGTCGGCGGCGTACCGCTTCACTTCGTCGAGTTCGCCGGGTTTCCAGCGGATCGTCGTTCGTTCGGCCCGCGCTTCGCCTTCCGGAAGTTGCGGACGTCCGCCGCGATTGATCCACTCGACGACTTTTTGTTCGGCGCGTTTGCGAACCGCTTTCTTAATCGTTTCGTCCATTTTTCCAATCCTTTCCGAGCGTCGCGTCGGCCGTCTCCCGGTTGGCGGCGCTCAACTCTTCGTAAATTTTCTCGAAGAAATCCGCGTCGAAGCGCTTCGAAATCCGACGTTTCAAGCGCCTCGACCAGCAAATCGAAAACACGTTTGCCGCCGGGCAAGTCGTCGCAGATCGCGCGATTGGCGCCCGTTTTTGAAAATTGCAAGAGAGGTTGCGAAGTCGGTTGCGCGACTGAAGAAAAATAAGGGAAAATCGCGGCGTTCCGTCCGTTCCCCCAGCGTCCCGAAAAAAACGCCGGTCTCGTTAAACCGCGTAAAACCAAGAGTTAACCAATAAAAAAGGTTCCGCCGGGAGCTCCGGAGAAACCTGACAAAACACGCCCGGGGGGAATCGAACCCTCAACCTGCGGATTAGAAGTCCGCTGCTCTATCCAATTGAGCTACGGGCGCAAAAAACGCGAACGACAAACAACGCCAACGAAAAAACGAAGGACGGAAAGCCCGTCGTTCCGCGACTGCCTAATCCCTATTCTAACGCGATTCGACGTTTCGACAAGGGGGGCAAAACGTTTTTGGCGTTTTTCGCGTTCGTTTTTAGCGGCGACGACGGTCAAAACAAACCGCCGTCGCCGAAACGGCTCGCAAAACGTCGCCAAAAGGCCGCGCTAATTGCCTAAATCGCCTGTTTTAACGGGACGCCGAAGTCAACGCGTCCACTCGAATTTATCGAGAACGAACGGCGCCAAGCCTTCCAAGTCCGGATCGGCGCCGATTCCCGGCTCGTCCCAAAGCTCGACGGCTCGGTACGGACGCGGCGGTTCGGTCGATTCCGCGTCGAGCGTCGGCGTTACCTCGACCGCGGGCAACTGCGCGACCGGATCGAACGCCAAAATTTCGTCCAAACGTTGATAATCGGTCGGCAAAACGAAGTTCGAGGTCGACGCGAGCGCCGCCAAGTGCCGGTACCCGAGCGACGACTGAAGATCGAAACCGGCGTAACAACCGACTCCCTTCGACGCCGCAAATTCCGCGATCCGCCGGGCTTCCGCGTGTCCGCCGACGCGACCCGGTTTCAGACAGACGACGCGGCACGCTTCCAAGTCGAGCGCCATCGCCGCGTCTTCGAACGACTCGATCGATTCGTCCAAACAAATCGGCGTTCGCATTGCGTCTTTCAACATGGCGTGCGCGACGAAATCCTTCGCCGGCAACGGTTGCTCGACGCAATTCATGAAGAAATCGTCCATGCGATAAAGGGTGTCCGAATGCTTTTCGAAGTTGAGGCCGCCTTCCACGTCGACTTGGAGCTGCAACCACGCCGGCGAGTCGATCCGCGCGAAATTCAGGATCTGCACGTTCCAACCGGGGCGGATTTTCAGCGTCAACCGCGCGAAATTTTCGTCGGTCGCCCGCTTCAACTCGTTAAAAAATTCGTCTTCTTCGATGAATCGGTCGAACGTCAGCCCGACTTTCAACGGTTTTTTCTCGCCGCCGAGGACTTTCCAGAGCGGTTCGCCGCGGAGTCGAGCGTTCAAATCCTGCCACGCCGTTTCGGCGACGCCGCGAGCTTGGCGGTTGCCTTTGATCGAGCCGAAAATATCGGCGAACGATCCGGCGCGTTCGACGCTTCGCGCTTCGATCAAAAGCGGCGCGATCACGTCGCGAACCGTTAAGTACGTCGCGCCGCTCCATTGTTCCGTCAAGATCGGCGCGTTGCCCGGAGCGACTTCGCCCCAACCGGAGACGCCGTCGCTTTCAATCCGGAACAAGACCGTTTCGCAAAAATCCGTCGGAGCGTTCGAGACGCGAACCGGTTTTTTTAACGGGAGACGAACCAAATAACCTTCCAATCGGTCGAAACGCATTGACGGAAACTCCAAAAACAAACCCAATTTTACGAAAGACGTTCGGCAGAGAACGAAACACCCTCTATTGTACACGACGTTCGTGCGAATTGCAAGCGTTTTTTTGATAATCTTGCGTTTGATAAGGAAAAAGACGGCGGCGTTCCCGCTTGCGAACGAAGACTCTTCCGGGTATAATCAGGTAGGCGTTTTGTTTTTATTATTGGCAGTTGAAAGGCCGAGGCGGCGAATGATTCCTGATTTTCAAGCGACGATGAAACCTATCCTTGAAGTTTTGAGCGACGATAAGGAAAGAACGATCAAAGAAATTGTTGAAATCGTCGCCGAGTATTTTCGACTAAACGACGAGGAACGTAACGAGCGATACGACGTTAGCGGCGTAAAAATTTTTTACGATAGAGTTTCTTGGGCTGTTTCTCACTTAACGACGGCAGGAACTCTTCAACGCCCGAGGCGCGGAGTTTACCGGATTTCGGAATCGGGAAAACTTTTGCTCGGAAAGCGCCTGGAGAAAATAAGCGTCGGCGTTTTGAATAATTTTCAGCGAACCGGTCAAACAGGTAAAAAAATGAATGAAAAAACGGAAGAAACAAACGTCGCGCTAAAATTAGACGCTTCGCCCGCGACGCCGGAGGAGATTTTTAAAGGAACTTATTCGCTTGTTTGCGATAATCTAGCGAACGAATTGCTGGCGACTGTGCGCGCTACGGATTGGAACTTTTTTGAACGTTTAGTAGTCGATTTGCTCGTTAAAATGGGATATGGCGGTTCGCGCCAAGACGCTGGACGCGTTATCGGACGAAGTGGCGACGGCGGCGTCGACGGCGTTGTCAACGAGGACAAACTTGGTCTTGACGTGCTTTATATCCAAGCTAAAAAATACGACTCGTTGGTTCCAATCGGGCACGTTCGCGACTTCGCTGGCGCTTTGTTGGCGAAAAAAGCGTTGAAAGGCGTGTTTATTACGACTTCGACGTTTCCCAAGTCGGCTTACGATTTTGTCGCGCAAATCGACCGAAGAATTATTTTAATTGACGGAAACCGATTGGCTCGTTTAATGATCGAACATAACGTCGGGGTAGCTGTAAAAGAAACGTATGAAATTAAACGCGTCGACGCCGAATATTTTGAGGACGTTTGATTTCGAGCGGCGGCGCGCCCTTATTAATAACGTCAAATTTCGGAGAACGGCGAACGATGCAACCGACCCTTTTCGACGACGAGCGGCCCGTTTGGGAGACGGTCGAGAACGAACGCGAAATCTTGATCGCTAAAGTCGCGTTTCCGGACGGCCCGGACGGAACGTTCGATTATAAAACGCCGGAGCGGCTCGAAGGGCGGGTCGTTCCGGGCGTTCGCGTTTCGGTTCCGCTCGGGGCGCGAAATCGGTTGGTTTGCGCTTATTGCGTCGGGGTCGAGCGGCGCCGCGAGCGGGAAGAGCGTCCGGCGTTGGGAGAAAATAGCGAAAACGGGGGAAAAGAAGCGAAAAAGCGGTTTCGTCTGAAGGAAGTCGCGTCGGTCGTCGATGCGGAGCCGCTTCTTTCGCCGAAAATGCTGGAATTGGCCGATTGGCTTGCGAAACGGTACCTTTGCCCGCTCGGGACGACGTTGGAGGGGATTTTGCCCGCCGGAGTGCGCGACGCGGCGACCGGAACCCGGTTGACGACCGTTTTGACGCTCGCTCCGGATTTCGAAGCGCGGTTGGAGCGGATCGACGCGGCGAAGAAAAAACGGCAAGTCGATTTGTTGACGGCGAAACAGCGGTTTGTTCTCGAAACGCTTCGCGGCTTGGAAGATCCGCCGACCGTCGCCGAGTTGGCCCGGTGCGCGAAGTGTTCGACCGTTCCGATCGTCGCGCTCAAAAATCTTGGGATTCTCGAAACGAAGCGGACGCGGCGAACGAGCCGTTTTCTCGACGAGGCGCTCGCGACCGGTAAAAAAGGGGAAAACGGCGATTACGAGGGCGCTCGGCTGACGCTCAACGCCGACCAGCAGAAGGCGCTCGATCAAATTTTAGCGGCGCTGAGAGAGGAGCGGGCGCCGACGTTTCTCCTTCACGGCGCGACCGGAAGCGGCAAAACGGAGGTGTATATTCGCGCCATCGAGGAGGTCGTTTCGTATCGCAAACAGGCGATCGTTCTCGTGCCGGAAATCAGTTTGACGCCGCAGACCGTCGGACGGTTTCGCGAACGGTTCGGCGACGTCGCGGTTTTGCACAGCCGACTGACCGACGTCGAACGGAAAGCGGAATGGGAGAAAATCGCGAGCGGGCGGGCGCGGGTCGTCGTCGGAGCGCGGAGCGCCGTGTTCGCGCCGGTTCCTCGACTCGGGCTGATCGTGATCGACGAAGAGCACGAAACGTCGTTCAAGCAGGACGTGGCGCCGCGTTATCACGCTCGCGTCGTCGCTCGGTTTCGGGCCGATCAGGAGAATATTCCGTTGCTGCTCGGTTCCGCGACGCCGTCCCTCGAAAGTTGGCGAAACGCGCAAATGAAGCGGTACGAGCTCCTGACGCTTCCGCGTCGCGCGCGGAATCTGCCGCTTCCGTCGGTGCGGATCGTCGACATGCGCAGCCGCGTCGCGACCGGATTCGCTCGCGGCTCCATTTGCCAACGGTTGTTCAAGGACATGAGCGACGCGCTCGACGCCGATCCGACGAATCAGATCGTTTTGCTGTTGAATCGGCGCGGTTTTTCGACCCATATACAGTGCCCGAGTTGCGGCGAAACGCTAAAATGCCCCGAATGCGACGTCGCGTTGACCCACCACATCGCGCAGCAGATCGCGCTTTGCCATTATTGCGATTATCAAATTCCGGCGCCGAATTCTTGCCCGTATTGCGGTTTTGTCGGGATCAAATACGGCGGGTTCGGAACGCAAAAGCTCGAAAGGGAGTTGGCGGCGCGTTTTCCGGACGTTCCGATTTTGCGGATGGACGCCGACACGACGCAGGCTCGCGACGCGCACGAACGGGCGTTGGGGGCGTTTCGACGCGGCGAATACCGCATTTTGCTCGGGACGCAAATGATCGCCAAGGGGCTCGACTTTCCGAACGTCGTTCTCGTCGGCGTCGTCAACGCGGACGCCGCGTTGCACTTGCCCGATTTCCGGGCGTCGGAGCGAACGTTTTACCTGATCGTTCAGGCGTCGGGACGGGCCGGACGCGGCGACAAAGAGGGGAAAGTCGTCGTGCAGACGTACAACCCGGAGCATCCGGCGATTCGCGCCGCGATGAACGCCGATTACCTTGGGTTTGCTCGCGAGGAGTTGGCCGAACGACGAAAGTTCGGGTATCCGCCCTTTTTCTCGGCGATTCGGTTCGTCGTTCGCGGCCCGGACGAACGTGAAACCGCGGAGTTTGCGAAGGTTTTAGGGACGGAGCTTCGGGCCGCCTGCCGCGCCGTCAACGAAGAGTTGGGGTTTGTCCCGGCGGAGCGTCGGGCGCCGGAAGACGACGCGGACGCCGAGCGAACGAGCCGCGACGCGACTGGACGGAATTTTGTAGCGAAAACGCCGCGCCGCCGACCGCCGCTTTTGGCGAAAACGTTGGGCCCCGCCCCCGCTCCTTTTGCGAAATTGCGCGGCGAATATCGGTTTCATCTGCAAATGATCGGATCGCCCGGCGAACTTCTCCGCGAAGCGGCGCGACGCGTCGTCGACTCGAAGCCGAAAACGCCCGGCGACGTTCGATGGATCGTCGACGTCGACCCGCTCGAAATGCTTTAAACGGCGTCGCAACGCGGCGCTCTGCGGCGTCTGCGCAAGACGCGGCGAATGGGAAAAACGATAAAATAGGTTGGACGGGCGGACGGCGAAATTGGCGCGGCGTCGGGAGAAAATAGGGGTTGCGTCGGCTCGGCGACCGGCGCGGACTTTGCGGGCGTTTTTGACGTAAACGTCGAAATATTGCGAACGAAATCCCGAAAAAAAACGGAGAAGACGCGCCGTTCGATCGAAACTCGTCTTGACGCCGTCGACGCTTCTCTTTATCATACTCGACGAAAACGGACGCGAGGAACCCCCGATCGAGAGGCCGAACGGGAGACGAAAACGTCCGCAAAGTTTCGCTCTTTCGCCCTGTTTAACGCGACGCGTCGCGGCGTCGCCGACGGCTCGGGGACGGCGAGCGAAATTTTTGAAGAAATATTGAAAAAATAGCGTCGAAACTCGCGTCGAGGCGTCGAGTTTGCGAGATAATTGCGTATAATAAATTAATGAAGGCGTCGCGTTTGGGGCGCGCCGAATTGGGAGTTTGTCGGTTTTGCCGACGCAGCGACGAAGGATTTTTGCAGATGTCGATTCAACCTAGAAACGGAACGCCGATTTCGCTGGCCGTCTTGCTCGAAGGGGAGAACGTCGCGCCTTACCGCGATACGTTGATCGCCTCTTGCGGGAACGACGCGAGCGAAATGTTTCGCGACGGGCTCTTCGTTTGTCGAGAATCCGACGAGAAAGAGGCTCTCGACGCGATCGCGACCGCCGCGGCCAACGGCGCCGTCGCCGCGGTCGTCGCCAAAGGCGATTGGGAAGCGAAGTTGGCGTTCGCGCTGGAAAAGAACGGCGTCGCGACGGAAGACGGAGCGTTTCAGGTCGTTTTCGTCGACGATCCGCGTTCCGTTTGGGCGCGAACGTGCCAGGCGTTTCAGGATTTCCCGGCGCGGAAGTTGAAGACGATCGCCGTAACCGGAACCGCGGGCAAGACTTCGGCGTCGTACATTATCGGCGGAATGTTGGCCGAAGCCGGGCGCACGGTCGGGCTGATCGGTTCGCTCGGCGTTTACGACGGCAAAAAATTGTCGCCGCTGAGCGAAACGACGCCGGAACCCGCCGCGTTGGCCGAGCTGTTGGCGCGAATGGTGGAGAACGGTTGCGGTTGCGCGATCGTCGAAGCGTCCTCGGTCGCGTTGGCCGAACGGCGGCTCGAAGGAATCGAGTTCGACGCCGTTTGCTTGACGAATCTGCGGCGCGACCACCTCGACTATCACCGCACCGTCGACCAGTATCGCCGCGTTAAAATGCGAATTTTCGACTACTTAAAGAAAGACGCAATCGCGATTTGCAACGTCGACGACCGCGTTACCGACGCGGCGTTGCACTTGATCAACTGCCCGACGCTGACGATCGGAATTCAGCCGACCGAATGCGCGGTCGCCGGTCGACCGGTCGAGCGTCAACGCGGCGAGCAAACGTTTTACATCGTCGCCGGAACGGACGGCGCGCCGGTTCGTTCGCGCATCGTTGGGAAAGAGCATATTTACAACTGCTTGACGGCGGCGGCTTTAGGCGTCGCCTGGAACATCGATTTGAAGACGATCGCCCGCGGCGTCGAACGCGTCGAATACATTCCGGGGCGGATGGAGCGCATCGACTGCGGTCAGCCGTTCGGCGTTTATCTCGACTGCGCGAGTTCGCCCGAATCGTTGACCGAAACGATCGAAACGTTGCGGAGCGTCGCCGGTTCCGGTTCGATTTATTGCGTCCTGAGCGCGCCGAACGATTCCGACCGCAGCAAGCGGCCGTTGATGGGGCGAGTCGCCGAGTCCAACGCTCAATACGTCGTCGTAACGCGCGGCAATCTGCCGAAGGCGCAGGCGCAAGAGGCGCTCGACGACCTTTTGCACGGCTTCAAAGAGCCTGAAAAAGCGAGCGTTATCGCCGATCGAAAAGACGCGATCGTGTGGGCTCTGTCGCAAGCCGGCCCGGAAGACGTCGTTCTCGTCGTCGGGCACGACGTTTCGACGCTCGACGACGTCGACGAAAGCTTCGTCGCCGACCGCCAGTTCATTCGCCATTGGCTTTACGAAAATCAACCGTGCCTGGAACAATATTGGTATTAATGCGACGGCAATAAGGTTGCGTTCCGGTTTTGAGCCGGACGTCGACAAAAAACGGCGAGCGTCGAAGAGGCGTTCGCCGTTTTTTGTCTTTAAAAGGAAAAATAGGGGAAACACGTCGAGTTTGCCGACGCTTTGGCGTTCCGTTTATTGGCGCTTGAACAGTTTGTCGATTTCCTGGGCGGAAAAAACGAGCGTCGACGGCCGACCGTGCGGGCAATGGTGCGATCGCAATTCCTCTTCCGCGGCGGCGATCAACTCGACGATGGCGTCGGGGCGAAGCGAATCTCCCGCTTTAATCGCCGCTTTGCAAGCCATCTGCTTGAGCGATTCGTCGAGGAGATCGGCGCGTTCGAGTTTTCCGCGGTTTCGCTGAAGCGTCGCAAGCGCCGCGAGGAAAATTTCGGTTGGCGCCGCGTCGCGCAAAATCGCCGGATACCCGTTGACGACGACGCTCGAACCGCCGAAATCGTCGATCATAATCCCTAAATTCGCAAAAAGTTCCCTGTTTTCAAGCGCGAGCGGGCGCTCCGTCGGCGTCAGATCGACGACTTCCGGAACGAGAAGGCGTTGCGAGTCGAGTTTTCCGGCGGAAAAATTCGCTTTGAGACGCTCGTAAAGGATTCGTTCGTGCAACGCGTGCTGGTCGACGACGGCGAGACCGCCCTTGGCCTCCATCGCCAAATAACGACGGCAGATCTGAACGACCGGTTTCCCGGCGGCGTTGTACGCGACCTGTTTTTCGAACGGAACGTTCGGGCGGATGCGTCCGGCGTTGTTCGCGGCGACCTGTTCGCGAAGATCGGCGCCCGTCGGTTCGGGAACGGGAGCGGTTTCGTTGTTGTTAAAAAATTGCGGTTGCACGGGTTTTGACGGCGTTGCGACGTCTTGACGCGGCGGATTGGGAAAATCGGGGGATTTAGACGAGGACGGCAAGTCGTTCGAAGCGCCGCCGTCGAAGTCGCGCGTTCCGCCGAACGAGCCCGGCTTAAACGTCGGTTCCGACCGCTCCGTCGTTTTCGAAACGTCGTCGCGAGCGGAAATTTTCGACGAAAGGGGCGGAAATTTGCGAAACTCGGAGGCTCCGCCGAGTCCCAAACCCGCCGTCGAAGGCCGACGTTCCGGAAACGCGTCGAGCTCCGCCGCTTCGGCGAGAGCGGCGTTGGCCGCGTCGACGACGGTTAAATTGGATAAATTGGGCGGTTGGGGCGAATCCGGATTCGAAGGCGTTTCGACCGCCGAACCCGTCGGACGCGAGTCGGCGGCGGACGGCGATTCGCTCGACCGCGCGGCGGTCGTTTTGGTTTTGCCGGTCAGCCAACCAAGAACGTCGCGACGTCGCTCCGCGGCGACGCTTTCGTCAAGCGCGGCGATCGGGTCGCTGGAGTCGACGTCGGGAACAAAACGGAGTTCGCGAACTTCGGCGCTCGATTCGTTCCCGGGCGGCTCGGGACGGGAGACGTCGGCGGGCGTCGGACGCGTCGACGGCGAACTTTCCCGCGCAACGTTTTTAGCGAACGCCGTTTGCGTTCGTCGAGCGGCGGCTTCGAGCTCGGCGTCGCTCGGGCGGCTCGTCAAGTCGGAACGCAAAAACTTGTCGCGGATCGCACCCAAAACGCTTGCGTAGATCGCTTGACCGTCGACGAAACGGACTTCCAACTTCGACGGGTGAACGTTCACGTCGACAAAATCCGGCGGCGTCGCGATATTCAAAAAGGCGACCGGGCACCGTCCGGAAACAAGGAGCCCGCGATACGCTTCGGTCAGCGCGTGTTGGAGCGCGCGATCGCGAATATGGCGGCCGTTCAGGAAAATATATTGGAGATTTTGCGAGCCGCGGCTCAAATCCGGAAGGCCGACGAAACCGGCGACCTTCACGTTTTGATATTCGCTTTCGATTTCAACGAGGCGCGACGCGACGTCGGTTCCGAAAACGCGACCGATCCGCTCCTTGCGATCGTTGGTCGTCGGAAGATCGTAAACCGTTCTCCCGTTGTGCTTTAGGATGAAATGAACGTCGGGACGAGGGAGCGCGACGCGGACGACCGCTTCGGAAATGTGCCCGAATTCGGTCGTCGGGCTTTTCAAAAATTTGCGTCGCGCCGGGACGTTGAAGAAAAGATTGCGCGCTTCGACCGTCGTTCCGACCGGCCGCCCGCAGGGAACGATTTCGCCGAAAACGCCGCCGTCGCTCCGGATCTGCGCGCCCGCTTCCGAATCCGCCGTTCGACTGCTCAAAACGAGTTGGCTGACTTCGGCGATCGACGCGAGCGCTTCGCCCCGAAAACCGAGCGTGTGAATGCGGAAAAGGTCGTCCGCTTCGGAAATTTTGCTCGTCGAGTGCGGCGAAAGCGCCAAAACGAGTTGCTCCGCCGCGATTCCGCACCCGTCGTCGACGATTTTGATCAGGTCGGAACCGCTTTTTTCGACGACGATTTCGATCCGCTTCGCGCCGGCGTCGACCGCGTTTTCGACGAGTTCCTTCACAACGTTCGCCGGACGTTCGACGACTTCGCCCGCCGCGATTTTGTTGATCATACTCTTCGACAATTCGCGAATTTTCGGCATTCGAACTCCTTAAAGCGGGCGGCGGACGTTAAAATAGAGAAAATAAGGGGGACGTGGAAGCGTTGAAAACGCGCCGACGGTTCGACGGCGAACGACTCGACGCGATTTTAACGCTTTAAAGCGTCGCTAATCTTCAAGCGAAACGATAATTTCGTCGGCGGCGAGATTAGCGACGGCGTCGCGCGGCAAAACGATCCGCTCCATTTCGGCGGGCGCGACTCGAGGACGACGCAACTCTTTCAAAATCGGGCCGTTCGCGTCGCCGGCTCGAACGACGAGCCGCTTGTTCGCGAAATTGCTCGAAACGCGCAGAAAAAGCGGGATTTGCTCCGGAAGCGCGTCGCGGTCGAGCCGTTGCGGAACGACGTAATTAACGCTCGCTCCGTTGCGGACGACGATCGGCGCGGCGGAACCGGTTCGAGTTTTTCCGAGGACGAACTCGGCGGCGTTGCGCCCGGCTTCTTCGGCCTCTTCAGAAACGAAGTCGACTAAATCGTGAACGTGCAACGCGTTGCCGCAGGAAAAAACGCCCGGAATCGAGGTTTCGCGGCGTTGCGAAACGATCGGCCCGTTGGTGCGGCGGTCGATCTCAACGTTCGCGGCGCGAGCGACTTCGTTTTCCGGGATTAGCCCGACCGAAAGCAGAAGCGCGTCGCACTCGAATTCGATTTCCGTGCCGGGAATCGGCGTCCGTTTTTCGTCGACTTTGGCGACGACGACCTTTTCGAGGCGGCTTTTGCCTTCGACGCGAACGACCGTGCGGGCCAGGTAAAGCGGAATGCCGAAGTCGTCCAAACATTGAACGACGTTGCGCGTCAACCCGTTTGAGTAAGGCATTAACTCGACGACCGCCAAGACTTTAGCTCCTTCGAGCGTCAGACGGCGCGCCATAATGAGCCCGACGTCGCCGGAGCCGAGAATGACGACGCGGCGTCCGACTTGCTCGCCTTCGCGGTTGACGTAACGTTGCGCGGCGCCCGCGGTGAAAACGCCGCTCGGACGGTCGCCCGGGACGCCGATCGCGCCGCGGGTGCGTTCGCGGCAACCGGTCGAAAGGACGACCGACTTGGCGCGGATCGCTCGAAAGCCGAACGTCGGCGACGCGGCGCGGACGACGAGCGGGGCGCCGCCCGTTTCGGAACCGTCTTCGCGAGCGACGTTTAGGACGGTCGCCTCCAATTCGACGGCGATTTCGCGGCGCTTCAACTCGTCGATAAAACGCCCGGCGTACTCGGGCCCGGTCAGCTCTTCCTTGAAACGGCGGAGACCGAACCCGTTGTGAACGCATTGGTTAAGAACGCCGCCGAGTTCGTTTTCCCGTTCGAGAATCAAAACCCGCTTAAGTCCGGCGTCGAAAGCGGCGACCGCGGCGGCCAATCCGGCGGGGCCGCCTCCGACGACGACCAATTCCCAAGGCTCCGCGTCGACGGCGGCGGAAGAAGCGCGGGAGACGTCCGCGTTGGAAGCGGCGGAAAGAGAGGTTCGCTCGGCGGTCATGTCGAAAACCTTTCGGGAAATTTTGTTAAAATAAAAGAAATAGGGAGATTTCGCGGCGAATTTTCAGCGAAAAAACGCCGCGCTTGAAAACGCAAAAAGCGCCGTTTGACCGGTGCGTCGCGAAGACGCGGTCGACGGCGCGAAAGCGTTCGACTAACGGACGAACGAACGGGGAAACGTCAGTTCATCCAAGACGGATATTCGCCCGGTTTCGGGAGTTGCGCGGCGACGACGCTGTGAATTTGCGGCAACGCGGCGACTTCGTCGACAAGCCCTTCCGGAACGACGCCGTCGAGCGCCAGAACGCTGACGGCGAGTCCGTCCGGCGCGTGAAAATTGCGGCCGAGCGTCATGTGCGCGATGTTGGCGCCGTATTTCGCCGAAACCCCGCCCAACGCGGCGACGACGCCCGGTTGGTCTTTTTGCGTCGTAACGAGGAGCGCCCCGTCGAGATGCGAATCGATGCGAAGCTTGTTGTAAAGGATCAAGCGCGGGATCGAAGCGCCGAACAACGCGCCGGCGAACGAAACGGCGCCTTTGTCCGTTTCGAGCTCGATCGAAATCACCGAGCTGAAGTCGCCCGTTTGAGCGCATTTTTCTTCGACGACTTTCAGGCCGCGTTCCTGCATCATCGGCGCCGCGCTGACGACGCTGATTTCTTCGCCCAACACGCCGGTCAAGTAACCGGAGCAGAACGCCGAGGTAACGAGCGTCGTGTTTTTGCGGGCCAATTCGCCCTTATATTCGATCTTGCACGTCGAGACGGCGCCCGGCGCGATCTGTTGAGCGAAGACGCCGAGACGGTGCGCCAGGTCGAGCGAGCCGTGAAGTTCGGCGAGCGTTTTCGGGTCGAGCGACGAGAAGTTGACCGCTTGACGAATGACGCCGTTTTTCAGGTAGTCGATCAAAAGTTCGACCGCTTCCAGCGCGACGTTCATTTGCGCTTCGGCGGTGCTCGCGCCGAGGTGCGGGGTGCAGACGACGTTCGAACGGCCGAAAAGCGGGCTTTCGGTGTACGGTTCTTCCGGGTAAACGTCGAGCGCGACGCCGCCGAGCTTGCCGGAATCGAGGCCGCGAACAAGAGCGTCCATGTTGTAAATGCCGCCGCGAGCGCAGTTAATCAGGCAGGCGCCCGGTTTCAGCGCGTCGATTTCTTTGTCGGAGATCAAATTGCGGGTCGCGTCGGTCAACGGCGTGTGAACGGTCAAATAGTCGACGATCGGCAAAAATTCCGCGACGGAATCGTAAAGTTTAACGTCCAATTCCTGCGCGCGAGCGGCCGAAAGATACGGGTCGAACGCGACGACTTTCATGTCGAACGCCTTCGCAAATTTGGCGACCGTTTGACCGATGCGCCCCATTCCGACGATCCCGAGCGTTTTTCCGCCGAGTTGGCGACCGGTGAACTTTTTGCGATCCCAGCGACCTTCGACGAGGGATTGGTTCGCGGCGCAGGTGTTGCGGCTCAGCGCGAGCATCAGCGCGAACGTTTGCTCGGCGGTCGAAACGGTGTTCCCGCCGGGAGTGTTCATGACGACGACGCCGGCGCGGGTCGCCGCTTTCAAATCGATATTGTCGACGCCGACTCCGGCGCGAGCGATCGCCTTGAGCCGTTTGTTCCCTTCGAGGACTTCCGCGGTGATCTTGACGCCGCTACGACAGATCGCGCCGTCGAATTCGGTCAACGTTTGGCGCAGCTCTTCGCCTTTGAGGCCGGTGCGAACTTCGTATTCGAGCCCGGCGTCTTGCATCATTTTCAAACCGTCTTCGGCCAGGGGGTCAAGAACGACAATTTTCGGCATGGTAATCTCCCGTGTTGCGTTTTTCAATCGACGCGGCGCCGACTCCCGTTTGGAATGCGGGCAAGGCGGCGCGTCGGAGCGATTTTCGTTTCGTCGTCGACTCGGGGTTGCGTCGGGGGGAGAGGGCGCGAATTTTCGAAATCTACCCGGCGACGAGGTAAAATCGATAAAATTTTAGCGCTTCTTGCGTTTTCGTCAAGGATACGCCCCGCCGTCGAAGGGGCGTACGCTCGATTTTTTCCCGATTTTCTTGAAAAAAAGAAAGTCGAGCCTAACTCTGATCCGCTCATTTTAAACAAATTGCCGATTTTAACGCGGTTTCCCAAGCGAGGCGACGGCGCGACGTGGAAAACGACGGTAAACCGCGTTGATTGCAATGACTAAAACGGTCGCGGCGACGGGGTGAAATAGGGCGTCGGCGCGACCGTTTGACGTTATTCAAAGGTAAGCGTCGACCGATCCCGTTGCGTTGGCCGTCTCCGCTATGAATGAAAACAACGAAAGCGTGATCAGGAGCGCGCCGCAGACGGCGCCGAGTATCAGGAACGTTTTCGCCGTCGACGAAGCGCGAACGGCTCCTTGGAGGTCGCCCCGGGCTTTCGCCGAGTTCGCTTGAACCGAAAAAATAATTCCGGCGACGCCGAACGGCAGGCAACAGAAAAGCGTCGCCAAAATATTCAAAATAAGGTAGTCGGGGACGTCGGCGACGTCTCCGACGTTTTCCTGGTTTTGAGCGTAAGGATTCGACGCGTCGTAAGCAGGTTCGTTGGCGTCGGACGTTTCGAGCGGCGATTCTAACGTCGACGGGGCGTTCGAACCGACCGCGTCGCCGCAGGTTGGGCAAAAACGCGCCGCGTTCGGGAGAGAGGTTCCGCATTTCGGGCAAAACATAACATACCTCGCGTTGTAAAATAGGTAAACTGGGGGGTTGAAGCGACGGGCGAGCGCGAAACGGCGTTCGTTTCGGCTCTATCGCCCCCATTTTACTTGATTTGGCGAGAAAAAACAAGCCCGGGGGAGATATAAGCGACGAAAAAGTCGCCGCGTTCGTATTTCCTGCAGAAACTCTTGTAAAATGGGCGAATTGGGGGAAATAGGCAAGTAGAATTTGCGTTTCCAACGGTTTCGGGGAGAGATTATCGCTGCGACGCGGAAACGTCGGCGGTCGGCGGGCGCAAAATGTCAAACGCCGGACGCGGAACGTTGCGCAGAACGGTAAAGACGAGAATAAGGGCGCAAACGACGGCGCCGAGACGATAATAAACGACGCGAAATTTCGGTCGGCGGAGGAAAAAAAGGAACGGAAACAGAAAGAGAAAGGCGACGGTCGCCGGATTACAGCGGAGCGCGACGGCGAAATCGCCCCCGGCCAACGCTCGCAAAGCCCGCGTCGAACCGCAGCCCGGGCAGTAAATTCCGGTTGCTTTGCGGAAAACGCAAGGAGGCGGGAACGTCGTTAAAACGGTCGGATCGCGGCAAACGGCGACGAAAAAAAGCGCGAACGTAACGGCGACGCACAAAACGACGAGCGCGATGAAGGAAAAACGCGGAATCGGCATAAACTCCCCGACGCTCCCGCAACGGTCGAGCGGAAATCGCTCAAAAAATGCGACGCAAGAAAACGCCGTCCGACGTTAAAAACGACTCGAAGATCGAGCGGTTTTTAACGTTGGACGAAGACGTTCGAACCGCGCGCCGAAACTCAACGAGCGGAAAATTCGGCGCCGCTTTGTCGGAAAACGTCGCGGCGCGAAGTCGTTGCGTTTCGACTATCGGCGGATTCAACCGACGAGGCCGCGCATCGTGGAGACGAGGTCGCGGACGGCTTGGACGCTGTTCGCGAAGAGGCCTTTTTCTTCGTCGGTCATTTGGAGTTCGACGATCTTCTTGACGCCGCCGTCGCCGAGGACGACCGGAACGCCGACGTAGTAGCCGTCGACGCCGTAGACGCCGTCGCAGTACGCGGCGACCGCGACGACGCGGTTTTGGTCGCGAACGATCGCTTCGACCATGCTGGCCGTCGCGGCGGCCGGGGCGTAGAACGCGCTGCCGGTGCCGAGGAGTTTAACGATTTCGCCGCCGCCGGTGCGGGCGCGAGCGACGATTTCCGCCATGCGTTCGGCCGAAATGAGTTGGGTAACCGGGATGCCGTTGACCGACGCGCAACTGGCGAGCGGAACCATCGTGTCGCCGTGGCCGCCGAGGAGCATCGCGTTGACGTCTTCGACCGCGACGTTGAGTTCCATCGCGATGAAAGCGCAGAAGCGCGCGGCGTCGAGAACGCCGGCTTGACCGATGACGCGTTCCGGCGGGAACTTCGTAACTTCGAGCATGCGTTGGGTCATGGCGTCGAGCGGGTTGCTGACGACGATGACGACCGCGTTCGGGCTCGTTTTCGCGATTTGTTCGGCGACGGAGGAGACGATCTTCGCGTTGGTGGCGAGGAGGTCGTCGCGGCTCATGCCCGGTTTGCGCGGGATGCCGGCGGTAACGACGACGACGTCGCTGTTCGCGGTGTCGGCGTAGTCGTTCGTGCCGGTGATGTTGGCGTTGTAGCCGAGAAGCGGGGAGGCTTCGAACAGGTCGAGAGCTTTGCCTTTCGGCATATCGCCGGCTTGCGGGATGTCCAAAAGGACGACGTCGCCCAGGTTGGCCATAGCGCAGTATTGCGCGGTGGTGGCGCCGACGTTGCCCGCTCCGATGACGCTGATCTTCGCTCGTCTCATGTCTTCTTTTCTCCGTTTAACTTTTGATGGTAATTTGAGATCGCCGCGCTCGACTTGGAAAAAGCGGTCGGCTCGACAAATTGGGTAATTTGGGGCGACACGTCGATGCGTCAAGCGTTGTTCGGCGCAAAATTTCTTATGTCATTTTAATCGTTTCGCGTCTTTTGGCAATCGGGGACGGCGGCGGTTTCGGCTCTTTTTCCCCGATTTTTTTGCGATTGGTTTCGCGACGGGGCGAATGCGGTAGATTGGGTAAATTGCGTAGTTTAGGCGTTGTCAACGTTGGGAAAATACGGGAAAATGAAACGTATTAGTTTTTCTTATAGATAAGCTTTGCTAATAGATAAGCTTTGCTAATATGGGTTTCGCGGTTCGATTTTCGCGAGAAAATTTTACGAGAAAAGGGCGCGTTCGTCTTCCATTTTGTTTTGCGTCGCGTACAATAGAGGGGGAGCGGCGGCGTTTTTCGTCGGCGAACGCGTTTGCTCGACGAGAGACGAACGGGAGCGCGTCGCCCTTCCGAAGCGCCGAAAACGCCCGTAGATAAAGGAGAACGGCAAATGTTGGAAAAATATTTGAATTTGAACGACGTGAAGGAAATTCGAGCGCGTTCGCTGATCTATTTCGGTTGCGGAGCGATTCAAAAGGTCGCCGACGTCGCTCGCGACATGAAGGCGCGCGGCGTCGACCGGGCGATCGTTGTTTCGTCGCCGTCGGCGTACAAAAAATGCGGCGCCTGGCCGACGATTACCGCGGCGTTTGAAGCGGCGGGCGTCGAGTACGTTCTCTTCGATAAAAACCGACCGAATCCGGAGGTCGAGGCGATCGACGAAGCGTTGAAAGTCGCGGTCGAATTCGGGGCGCAAGCCGTCGTCGGGATCGGCGGCGGGAGTCCGATCGACGCGGCCAAGAGCGTCGCGATTTTGCTCAAAAATCCGGGAAGAACGGCGGAAGAGCTTTATTCGTATTCGTTTGCGCCGACCGAAGCCGCGCCGATTCTCGCGATTAATTTGACGCACGGCACCGGCACCGAAGGGAATCGCGTCGCCGTCGCTTCGATCCCGGCCAAGCGGCATAAGCCGGCGATCGCTTACGAATGCGTTTATCCGACGTGGTCGATCGACGACCCGGAATTGATGAAAACGCTGCCGAAAACACAGATTTTGTACACGAGCGTCGACGCGTTGAACCACGCGGTCGAAGCGGCGACGACGACGTGTTCGAACCCGTTGGCGATCACGTTGGCGCGCGAGACGATCAAGCTTGTCGTCGATTATTTGCCGGCGGCGCTTGAAAATCCGGAAGATATGGTCGCTCGCTATCATTTGGCGTACGCGGCGTTGAGCGCCGGGATCTCGTTCGACAACGGGTTCCTGCACTACACCCACGCGCTCGAGCATCCGTTGAGCGGCGTCAATCCGGACGTGATCCACGGTTGCGGGCTCGGCGTCCTTCTTCCGGCGGTGTTGAAGGAAATTTATCCGGCGAGCGCGGCGGTTTTGGCCGACGTTCTGGCGCCGATCGCGCCGGGGTTGAAGGGGCTTCCCGAAGAGGCGGAAGACGTTGCGAAATCCGTTGAAAAATGGCTTCTTAGCGTCGGCGCGAAACATAAGCTGACCGACGAAGGTTTCGGCGAGGAGGACGTTCCGAAGTTGGTCGATCTGGTCTTTTCGACGCCGTCGTTGACCGCGCTGTTGGCCGTCGCTCCGACCGAAGCGACGCGAGAAACGGTTGAAAAAATTTACCGCGAATCGTTGGCGCCGATGAACTGAGCGCCGCGGCGACCGGCGGAAGTCGGGCGCGAAAGTCGGGGCTGACATTGAATTTGGAAACGCGACCGCGTTCGAGCGTCGGCGATTCGGGAAACGAAGGCCGAGCGTTCGAGCGAGCGGTCGCGTTTGCGCTGAAACGGAGCGTCGCGACGTGAAACGCTTGCCGAGTTTGCTTAGATTCTCTATTTTAGCCGCTTTCCGGGCGTCGGGGTGAGCGAAAACGGCGCTGTCGGCGGATCTTGAAACGGTTGGGCGTTGAATAAGATTTCTTTGCCTGTTTTTTTATCTTGCCTAAATTCTAAGCGGTTTTGCGTGGAACCCGGCGGCCGAACGGCGTTTGGATCGTCAGGTAGGACGCCGTTTGGGATAGGTCGGCGATTTGGGGCTTGCGGCGAGCGCGGCGCGGTGGTATAATGCGGAGCGACGAGCGACGGTAACGGGCGCTGAAAAACGCGGGGGAACGCCGTTTTTGCCGTTAAATTTTACGTAATTTTTGCCGTTTAACGCTGTCTTTTGAGAAAAGAGCGAAAATAGGAAATGCGGGGCGTTGAGATGAAAGCGGAAGGATTGGAGGACGTTTGGGGCGCCGCGTCGTTGGAGGGGGCCGTCTCGGCGGCGGAGTACGTTCGCGGATTCGACGGCGGATTCGGAGCGAACGCGCCGTTTTTCGCGAATTTTGAGGCGAACGGTTCGGCGGCGCTTCTCGGTTTTCGACGGTTGAACGGGAAAGTTGGGAAAAATAGAGTAGACGGGGAAGATGAAACGGCGACGGGAGCGATCGATTTTGCGACCGTTGCGGCTCGAACGACGGCGGACGCGCGGGAACGGGGCGTCGGCGTCGCGGGGGCCGGACTGATGGGCGTTTCGATCGCGGCGGCGTTTTTGGGCGCCGGGTTTCCGGTTTTGGCGTTCGATTCGTTCCCGACCGCGCTCGAAACGGCGCCGAAACGGATCGAAACGGAGTTGGCGGAACAACGTCGACGCCGGGGCGTCGCGGCGAGCGATCCGGCGACGGAAAGGCGGCTCGTTTCGGAGATCGTCGCGGCCGGTTTGACGACGTCCGATTCCTTCGACGAACTTGCGACGCGCCCGGTCGTCGTCGAAACGATCCCGGAAAAAATTAAGATTAAGTCGAAGTTTTACAAGAGGTTGGCGCAAACGGCGACCGCGCCGATTCTGCTGACGTCGAACACGTCGTCGATTTGCGTTTCCGAGTTGGCGGCGGCGCTTCCGCGCGCGGCGGAGAATCCGAACGTCAACGGATCGCGGTTTTGCGGTTTTCACTTTTTTCACCCGGTTTGCCGTCGGTCGCTCGTCGAGGTAATGCGCGGCGTCGAAACCGCTTCGGAAACGGTCGCGGAGACGGCGGCGCTCGGAACGGCGATCTTCAAAACGCCGATCGTCGTCGGAGACGGGCCCGGGTTCCTGGTGAATCGATTGTTGCAACCTTATTTGAACGAAGGACTTGCGCTCCTTGAAGAAGGCGTTTCGGCGGAGCGCGTCGAGACGGTTTGTCGGCGGTTCGGATTTGAGGCGGGGCCGCTTAGAATAATGGACGAAATTGGGCTGGACGTGTCGCTTCACGCGGGCTGGACTTTTTTGAAGGCGTTTCCGGATCGAACGACGAATTCGGCGCTTTTGCCGGAATTGACTCGACGCGAACGACTGGGGCGCAAGACGCGGCGCGGTTTTTATCGGTTCGAAAGCGGGACGAACTGGGCCGACGACGCGACGCTGGATCTCGACGCCGACGCGATCGCCGAAATCCTTGCCGGAAAAAGCTTTGCGAGCGGGGCGAAACCGGTCGACGTCGGAGCGAAAGACGCGTCGGACGAGGAATTGGCGCTGCGAATCGCGACGGCGATCTTGTTCGAAGGCGCGCGGCTCGTCGAGGACGGGATCGTCGAGACGTTTCGCGAAGCGGACGCCGGGCTTGTTCTCGCGCTTGGATTTCCGCCGGAAAAGGGGGGGATTTTTTATTGGGCCGCGGCGTTTGGATTGCGGCGGATCTTGGAGGCGGCGGAGCGTTGGGCGGGCGCGGGCGCTCGATTCGTCGCGCCGGAGACGTTGCGTCGCTTGGCGGTCGGCGGAGGTTCGGTAAATTAGCGAAAGAAAACAGACGACGCGGTTTCGGGGGATTGGGTGATTTGAGAAAAATGAGCGACGAGCGCGGACTCGTCGGCTCGTTTTGCGGCTGCTAATGCGACAAAATTTAATAAAAGCGCTAGAAATTTGAAATCGTTTGATAGAAGGGCGGCGGAGCGATGAAAATTATCGGACTTTTGGACTGCGACAGCTTCTTCGCGTCTTGCGAGAAGGTCTTTCGACCCGATTGGGAGCGTCGGCCGGTCGTCGTTTTGTCGAACAACGACGGTTGCGTCGTCGCGCGGTCGCCGGAAGCGAAGGCGCTGGGGATCGCGATGGGGGCGCCGTTTTTTCAAATTCGAGCGTTGGCGCGATCGGCCGGAGTCGTCGTTCGCTCCGGAAATTTCGCGCTTTACGGCGATATGAGCCGTCGCGTCGTCGAAACGTTGGGCCGTTGGACGCCGAACGTCGACGTTTACTCCATCGACGAGGCGTTTCTCGATCTGACCGGGCTTTTTTGCGACGCGGGCGGGCTTTTTGGCGACGCGGGCGGGCGCCGGCGCGGCGAAAACGGCGACGGCGGCGAAGTCGACGACGGCGACAACGCGAACGACGGTTGCGATTGGCGAGAATTTTGCTCGTCGAACGAGCGGCTTCCGGCGGCGACGCGGCGCGAAATCGAGCGGACGGCGGAGGAAATCGTCGAAACGACGCGGCGCTGGACGGGGATTCCGGTTTCGCTCGGGCTCGGGCCGACGCGGACGTTGGCGAAAGCGGCGAGTCGGCTTGCGAAACGGGACGGGGCGGCGACCGGGCGGAAATTTGCGCTCCTGTTCGACCCGGAGGAACGGGAACGCGGACTCAAACGGCTTCCGGTCGGCGACGTTTGGGGCGTCGGGCGGCGGTTGCTGCCGGCGTTTCGGCGGCTCGGACTCCGAACGGCGTTCGATTTGGCGCGCGTCGACCCGATCTATATGCGGAAAAATTTTTCGATCGTTCAGGAAAAAACGACGCGCGAACTGCGCGGCGAACGAACGTTCGACTCGAAAACGCGACCGGAAGCGCAAAGATCGCTCCAAATTTCCCGATCGTTCGGCGCGACCGTCGAAACGCTCGCCGAAATGGAGGAGGCCGTTTCGAGTTTCGCGTCGACGGCGGCGGCGAAAATGCGCGCTCGAAAGATCGTCGCTTCCGGGGTTTACGTCTATATGTCGACGAGCGGGCGAGATCCGAACGTCCCGCGGCGCAACGTCGGGCTCGCTCTTAACTTCGCTCGTCCGACGAACTCGACGCCGGAATTTTTGTCGGCGGCGTTGCGGTTGACGCGAACGCTTTTCGATCCGGAACTCGCTTGGCGGAAAGCGGGCGTCGTCGCGCTCGAAACGCTCGACGAAAACGTCGCCGAATCGCGGCGGTATCTTTTCGAGCCCGATCCGGAACGGCCCGCCGAACGTCGGGAACGCGACCGCCGGCTTTGCGAAGCGATCGATCGAGCGAACGCGACGTTTGGAAAAAAGGCGGTTTTTTTCGCGTCCGACGGGATCAAACCGCGTTGGACGCCGAACGCTCAATTCGTTTCGCCGTCGTATACGACCGATTGGAACGCGCTTCCGGTCGTTCGGGCGAATTGAGAAAGTCGGCGATTGGGAACGATCGGGAAAACGAGACGGAGAAAACGAGGTCGGCGGATTGGGCGAACTGGGAAAACCGGGCGATAACGGGGAAAAGAGAGGAATAACGCGGCGGGGAAAACGGGAGAAAAAAATAACGCGTTCCGGCGTCGGGGCGAGAACGGAACGCGTTGAATTTGGGAGGTTTGCGCAAGTTGGAGGTTTGACGGAACGCCCGCCGCTTCAACGGGACGTCGCGTCCGTCGGAAAACGCGTCAAGCGTCGCCGCCCGGACGCCCGGACGCTTCCGGTTCCTCGACCGGGGCGTCGGCGCGCGGAACGTCGAAGTCGAAGACGTTTTTCTTCGGCTCGATCGTTACCTTTTGTTGCGAAAGTCGGCCCCAATCTTCCGGAACGAACGAAACCATCTCGTCGTATTCGATCGTCCCGCCTTCGCCGTCGCTCGCCTGCAACTTTTGCCCGGACGGTTCCGTCGCGATCAAAACGACCGAATATTCGCCCGGAACGAGCCCTTTCGACGCGGGAATTTCAAATTTTCCCTTGATCACCTGCGCCGCCGAACTCGAAAGCGCGGTTCCGGCGGTCGGTTGGAAGGAAATTTGCCCGGTCGCCAACGGTTCGCCGCCAAGTTGGACGGTTCCGGAGATCGGATAACGCCCGTCGACCCCGGCGTCGCAACCGAGCGCGGCGAGACAAAGAAACGCGAATGCAAATTGAAATAAAGCGCGGATTTTCATTGTTCGTTGCTCCTAAGGAACGTCGTCGCGGAAATTTGGGCGGAAAACGCCGGGAAAGCGTTCGCCGTTTCGGCGCGACGACGGTTAAAACGTTAAAAAACGACGATCGCGCCGATTATAACGCCGTGTCGGTCTCGTTGCCCTTAGCCGTGCTGACGGCCGCCCAAACGTCGAGGTTGACCGTTTCGGCGACGAAACGAACGGAACCGTCGGCCATCGCGACGTTAACGCCGCCGGAGTGTCGGCTTCGAGCAGAAATAACGATCGCCGCGTCGAGCGTTTTGTCGGTCGCCGGCGCGAAAATCGCGTTGGCGGCGCGCGTCGGAAGGCAGCCGAGATAGTCCATTTCCTGCGTGTTCGGCGCAAAGAAGGCGGAGTAAGCGCAACCCCAAGGATACCAAAGGTTTCCGCGTTCGTCGGCGGTCGCCGTTCCGTTGACGTCCTGCGATTTGCTGACCTGAATGAGTTCCGACATCGCCATCGTGTTCGAGGTTCCGTCGGTGATCGCCGCCATCGATTGGCAACGGAAGCTGCCCGCGCCGCGGTCGCCGCCGCAACGGAAGATCGCTTCTTTATATCTGACGACGCGGTCGCCGTAAGTGATCTGTTCGCGCCAACCGTTAATAACGGTCGCGTCGCCGGAAGCGCTCCATTGCGACGTTCCGGTTTTGCCGACGCAAACGACGTAATTGTGTTGGCACCAACCGTTTCCGTTGTCTTTGTACATTTGCCAACTGTCGCTCGGGCAGCAGTACGTCGCGACGCGTTTTTTGCAGAAGTAAGAGTCGTTGGCGCCCCAACTGGCGTTCGACGCTTTCAACGGAATGCCGTCGTAAAGGGTCGTTTGTTCGATGAACGGGAGAATACAGCGCGCCCAGGTCGTTTCGTGTTGTCGACCGACGCCGGTGAAAGACGCGACCGGGAAGGCGCCGTGAACGTCGACGTAATTGTGCATTCCGAGCATGCACTGCTTGAAGTTGTTCGTGCACTGCATCCGACGCGCGGCTTCGCGGGCCGCTTGCACCGCCGGGAGCAGAAGACCGATCAAGATTCCGATGATCGCAATGACGACGAGGAGTTCGACGAGCGTGAAACCTGAACGGCAAGGTTTACCCCCCCCCCCCCAGTTTAACAGAGCGGAAGGTCGACAGACTAAAACGCGGCATGACGCGTCCTTTCATAAATAACGCAAAAATCAAAATAAACGTCGATGCCGCCGAAGCGACACGGTTCGTTTAAACGCGGTAAAACGGGCGGTTTGGGCGGTTTGTTGAGCGAAGTCGCCCAAACTTGACGGCCATAGTATATCTTTGCGATTTTGGTTTGTCAAGCGGCGCCGCGAGCGTCCTGGTTTGCCTTTTTTAAAATTTTTAACGTTGAGCGTTTGGTTTTACGCGCCTTGGCGATTTTGCCGTCGCGGGAACGTCGGTTCCTTGCCTAAACGACGCAAAGACTTTATTTTGCCAAACGGAAAACGAGCCGCGGACGTCGTGAAATGCGGGGAATGCGGAAGATAGGTAGAATAGAAAAGCGGCGCAAAAAGCCGCGGCGAGCGGGAACTCGTCGCGGCGAAGAAGCCGAAAGAACGGCGACCGGCGGATCATTCGCTCGTCAGTTCGAAGTCGAACGTGTTGGAGCCGGCTTGAACCGAAGCGGTAAGTCCCGAGAATTGCGGGAGTTTGTATTGTTTCGGAACCAAATCTTCGTATTGGGGCGGATAGTCCTTCGTGATGTCGCGACCTTCGGCGGACGCTTTTTCGAGTTCTTCCTGGGTCGGTTGCGGAGCGGTGTTGACCGATTTCACGATCCCAACCTGATATTCGCCGACGACGGCGCCTTTGCCGGGCGCTCCGCCTTGTTGCGACGTCAGCGTATACTTTCCGTCTTTGTCCGTTTGGCCGATCGCGGGCACGCCGCCGCTCGTCGGGGAGAAGGTAACGGTCGCGCCTTCGACGGGCGTTCCGTCCAGCGTAACGACGCCGACGACCATTTCCGTTTTCAACGAGGAGCCGTTGCAGCCGACGACCGCGAAGGACGCGAGAGCGACGAGCGCCAATCCAAGGAAACGTTTCATCTTCTTAAATCCTTTAATTCGTTCGTGTTAAGCCAAAACGCTTCGCCGCGCCGCGCCGAGTTCGGCGTCGAAAGCGCGACGAAGTTCGTTCGCAAAGGCGTCGTAACGATCAGAGCGAGACCGTTTCGCCGCCCTGGATCGTGCCGTAAGCGCCCCAGACGCCGTACGGGGATTTCGAGTCGAGAGCTTTGCCGTTGTCGAACGGGTACGCGCTCGCGCCGCCGACGGTGTGGCCGTTGGCCGGGTTGCCGGCGTCGATCGTTTCGCTGATGAAACGGACGGAGCCGTCGCCCATGACCGCGTTGACGCCGCCGCTGTGGTAGCTCGCGGCGGAGAACATGCCGTGATATTCGTGACCGCAACTCGGGGAGTTCGGCGGAAGGATCGTGTGGAACGCGTTGTAGCATTGGCCGTAGCCGTGGTGCCAACGGCGGCCGCGGGTGTAGTCGGTCGCCCAAACGTCGTTGAAACCGGTGAGGTCGGTTCCGTTTTTCATCCCGGCGAGCTGCGCCATCCAGGTGCCGTCGTCTTGGTGCGCGTACCAACCGGTGTTGACGAACCCGGTTTTAACGGCGGTCGATCCGGCGAGACCGACGCAACCTTCGGCGCAGAAGATCGTGTTCGACAGGCCGTCGGTAACGGACGCGAAGGAGTTGCCGAGCGCGTAGTCTTTGATCGCTCCGAACGGGCCGCGGAGGGTCGGGCGGCGCCAGTCGTTCCAACCCCAAACGTCGCCGAGGTTGCAGAAGTAGTTGCAGGTCGCCTGCGGGCCGGCGCCGGGGCGGCGGTTTCCTTCGGACGGGCATTGGAACGCTTCAAGCGGGGTGTTGAAGAGTTTGCCGTCGCCGGTGCCGTCGCCCGAAACCTGGAAGAGGGTCGACGGGAAGGAGGAAACGTTTCCGCCGCGTTTGTAATCTTCGAGGCCGGCCATGATCAGCTGATATTGCGGGCCGAGTTCCATATACGGCAGAAGCGCGACGCGGAACGAATAGCCGACGACGTTGTCGCCGTATTGCGTGGCGTCGAATTTGAAGATCGGGTCGGCCCAGGCGCCGGGGATGCGGTCGTTCGCGTCGTGGAAGTTTTGGATCGCCAACCCCATTTGTTTGAGGTTGTTCGTGCACTGCATACGGCGAGCGGCTTCGCGAGCGGCTTGAACCGCCGGGAGCAGAAGACCGATCAAAATACCGATGATCGCGATCACGACCAACAGTTCGACGAGCGTGAAACCGCGCTTCGAAGTAACTTGCATAACGTTCTCCTTAAAAATAAACGTAAAAATGATGCGCGTTCGAAATGTTTTTCGAACGATTATTTGCGCGGAACCTCAAACGTAGGCGGCTCCGGATTGCAAACGGAAAAAATAATTTTCGAAAAAAAAACGAAAAAACGCGGAACGTCGGGCGGACTTTCGGCGTTAAAGAAGGGCGCGGAAAGCGAGGCGATTCGCCGTCGCGATCCGAGTCGGGCAAGTCGACGCGTCTCGAGGGGAAAAGAATCGAAAATAACGCGAAACGCAAGAAAAAAACACGAGCGCGCCGAACCGTCGCTTGGGACGGGGCGGACGTTATAACCGTCGCGATCGCTCCCCCCCCCCCAGTTTAACAGGGCGCGGGAGAACGAAAGGCGCGTGAATGCGGCGTTCGCTTTCATGGTTCTGTCGACGCGTGCGTGGTGAAAAAAGGCGCGAACCGTTCGAACGGATCGATAAGAAGCGGTTTTCGCGCGGACGCGTTCGCAACGACGGCGCCGCGGAAACGGCGCTGTTCGTTTAAACGCGGTAAAATGGGGGATTTAGACGATTTCGACGCGCGAAACCGCCTAATCTCGACGCTTTTAGCATACCTTGGCGATTCCGTTTTGTCAAGCGGCGTCGCGATTTTCTTGATTCGACTTGCTTAAATTTTTACGTCGAGCGTTTGATTTTGCGCGACGCGGCGACTTTGCCGTCGCGGAAACGGCGCGTTTTCGCCGGGTTGCGCAAAATCTCTATTTTGCCAATTGGGGTCGAACGGGCGGTTCAGCCGAGTTTGACCGTCGCGCCCTTGCGAGCGGCTTCGTAAACGGCGCAAATGACCTCGACGCTGCGGCGGCCTTCGCGTCCGTCGATCTTCGGCGCCCGTCCGTTTTCGATCGCGTCGAGAACGTCGGCGAACTGCTTGGCGTGCGCGAAGTGCCCGATGGCGGCGGGGTCGGCGGCTCCTCCGCCTCCGGAAATTCGGTTCGTCATCGACTCGCGGATCGCGGCGTCTTCCGGTCGCGACTCTTCGAAGTCCCATTTGACGACGTCTTCTTCTTCGACGACCGCGGAGCCTTTGTCGCCGTGCAGTTCGATGCGTTTCAGGTAGCCGGGATACGCCGCCGTCGTCGCTTCGAGCATTCCGAGGGCGCCGCTTCGGAAACGCAGCGCGGCGACCGCGACGTCCTCGACTTCGATGTTTTTATGCGCGACGAGCCCGGTGATCGCGGAGACTTCCGCGACGTCGCCCATCAGCCAAAGGAGCAGGTCGACGCTGTGGATCGCCTGGTTCATCAGCGCGCCGCCGCCGTCGAGCTTCCAGGTGCCGCGCCAGACGCCGCCGTCGTAATATTGTTGCGCGCGGTACCATTTCACGACGGCGTCGCCGAGCGTTTGTTTGCCGAAACGTCCCGTCTCGACCGCTTCTTTCATTAATATACTGGAGCGGTGAAAACGGCTGGGGAAGATCGTCGAGAGGACGACGCCCGCTTTGTCGCAGGCGTCGATGATTTCGTCGCAACGTTCGGGGGTGATTTCGAGCGGTTTTTCGACGATCACGTGTTTGCCGGCTTTCGCGGCGGCGACCGCCGGGTCGAGGTGCGCTCCGCTCGGGGTTCCGACGGTAACGATCTCGACTTCCGGGTCGGCGAGGAACGCTTTCAGTTCGGAATAGGGTTTGCAACCGAACTCTTTCGCCAAACGTTCGGCGGCCAGCGGGAGCGTGTCGTAGCAAGCGACGAGTTCGCCGCCGATTTCGCGAATGGCGCGGGCGTGAAAGGTCGCGATCATTCCGCAACCGACGATACCGAATTTTTTGACTTTCATTTCAATTTTCTTTCGAAGAGACGTTAATCGACAAACCGAACGGCCTCCGCGACGCGTTCGACGACGACCGTTCGATTATAACGGAAGCGGATCGGAAAAACAAGCGTTTTAAGAATTTTTCGCGGCGATTTTAGAAGGAAAACGCGACGGAGCGGAAAAAACCGTTCATTCGTTAAAATCGTTGAACCTGGGCGGCGTTTTGGCCGATAACGAGAGGGAGGGAGTCGACCGAAAAGCGGGCGCGAACGGTCGGCGATTCGTTTTGTTACCTTGTTGACGGTGTTTTATGAAAGCGTCGAATTATTGCGAAAGGGGCGGCGCGTCGCCGCGGACGCGTCGATCGTCGGCGTTCGACGGTCGGCGTTTTTGGATCGCGGCGGCGTTGGCGGCGTTTTTTCCGGCGTCGGCGGCGAGTTTAGCGCAGGCTCCGCCGCGTTCCGCTCTTCCGTTTTATTCGTTGAACGATTCGGACGTCGCTCGTCGGGCTCCGCGTTCCGCCGAAGCGGCGTCGGCGTACTCGTCGGAGGCGCTCGGCCCGAGCGTCGACGTTTCGCGGCCGATTTCGTTGGGGCCGAAGCGTCCGACGTTGCAGATCGAGGACGTCGCGGAATTTGCGGCGGAACCTGAACCCGAGGCGTTCGACGACGCGCTCGCGCCGGGCGAGGCGGCGGATCTCGACGAAGAGAGCGTCGCCGTCGACGAGGCGAACGCGGCGGACGCGTCGGTCGTCGAGCGGATCGTCGACGAGTGTTTTTTCGCGCTCGATCCGTATTCGTCGCTTTTTATCGAGTATCCGCCGACCGCCGATTGGACGAACGCGGCGCTTTTGCGCGTCGAGGAAATTTTGCCGATTTTGGCGACCGAACCGGAGCGGGCGAGCGTCGCGATCAAAAAATTTCGAGCGGAGATCGCGGCGTCGGAAAGCCTTAAAGAGGCGATCGTCGCGGCCGATTCGGGAAATTCCGTCGCGCTTTTCGGCTCGATCGACGCCGTTCGGGACGACTCCGGGCGACCTGCGCCGACGTTGGAGACGCGGTATTCGCTCGAACAGCGTTTGGAGCTTTTCGAGGCGTTTCGTTGCGCGCTCGACCGGCGGGCGTTCGTTTGGGGGCGCGCGGCGGAGGTTTTCGCGGCGAAAAATCGGGGCGAGCTTGTCGCTCCGGAGGAGATCGCTCTTGAAAAAATCGCTCAAATTCGCCGGACGACCGTCGCGGCGCGGGACTTTTTCGGCGATTCGGCCGTCGGACGCAACTGGCGGACGAGTTTTGAGATCGATCTGCTTTTGACCGACGTCGAGCGAACGCTCGAGCTGAATCTTCCGGGCGCCGTTCCGCTCGACGACGAGGCGGCGCGAAAGGCGGTCGAGGTCGAGCGGACGCGACGGACGAATTTTCTGCGCGACCGACTCAACTCCGTTTGTTATAAGATCGAAAAAACGCCGATGACGCCGGAGCAGCGCCGCGTGTTCGACCGGGCGCCGCTCGACGCCTGGGTCGCGACCGTTTCGCCGTTCGCTTGCGACCGCGCCGATCCGCTCGCGTTGTTGCTCGAATTCGAGAAGTACGAGAGGGACGGAGGCGGCGGGATCGGGTTGGCGCTGCAGCGGAACGCGCGGCGCATGACGACGTCGCGCTCCAACGTTTGCCGGCGTTTGGGCAAGGCGTTCGACGTCGTGTACGATAATCCGAACGCGAAAGCTTACGTTTCCGAAGCGTTGATCAACCGCCTTTTGCCGATCCGCGATCCGGAGTTTTCGGTCGTTCAGGAAACGGTCTTGAACAATCCCGTCGCGGGGCGACGGCGCGCCGACGTTCAGGTCGGCATCGAGCTGATACCGGATCCGTCGCGGCTTTTGATGAATTTGAACGTTTCCGGGCGGGTCGTCGCGTCGACGAGTTCGAACGTTTTTCCGGCGACGCTTTACAACCAAAGTTACGCGACGTATCTCGGGCAAAAGACGCTCGAATGGCGCGACGACGGGTTCGCTTATTCGCCGACGGTCGTTTCGGCGGAGTCGGTCAATCGGCTGGGCGGCGTTCAAACGGACGTCGACTTCATCCCGTTGGTCGGCGATTTGACGCGAGAGGTGGTAAGGAGCCAATACGAGGCGAAACAGGGGGCGATTCGTTCCGAAATGAAGGCGAAAGTCGCTCGCGAGGTTCGCGCTCGGATCGACTCCGAAGCGAACGAGCGGTTCGACGCGGTCAACGCTCGAATGCGCGCCAATTTTTTCGCCGATTTGGAGCGGCTCGGGCTTTCGCTCAAAACGCAGCGTTCGAAAACGACCGACGAGTGGCTGCTCGCGTCGTTGCGGTTGGGCTCCGATTTTTCGCTTGGATGTCAAACGACGGAGCCGCCGACGCTTCCGGGCGCGTTCGCCGACGTCAAGTTGCACGAGTCGGCGCTCAACGCCGCGTTGGAACGCCTGGAACTCGGCGGAAAAACGCTGACGCCGCGGGAAACGGTCGCGTATTTGGCCGAAAAACTGAACAAACCGAAGTTGGCGGACGTCGCGATCGAGGAAAGCGAGCTCGTTTTGACGTTCGCCGAACTCGACCCGGTCGTCGCGCGATTTTTCGAAGACCGCGTCGAACTGCGCTTGAAGTTCGCGGCGCTGACGCTCGGCGAAACGACCTGGGAGAACGTCGACGTTTGCGTTTCGTATCGGCCGACCGTCGCCGACGACGGAACGACCCTTTTCGAACGGGACGGCGTCGTCGAACTCGCCGGGCCGGGCGGGATGCGCGCTCAACTCGCGTTGCGTTCGATCTTTTCGAAGGTTTTCCCGGCGTCGAAATCGTTCGATCTGCGTCCGAAAATATTCGATTCCGACGAGCGGTTCGCCGGTTTGGCGCTCGGTTTGGCGCGCGTTTCCCGGGGCTGGCTTGCGATTTCCGTCGTGAATTTGCGCTGACGGACGCTTCCCGACGACGGAACTTTCGACGGGCCGGTCGCGCCGGTTGCGCGGATTAAAACGGCTTGGCGTTGCAAATGTGTCGATTGTAACGTTTGTTTGCTTTTTCGATTAAAAAAAATGGGGTTCGAGGCGGCTTTTTATCGAAAGCGGGGGGTGTTTTTCTTGCGAAAGTACGATTATACTTTTACCTATCGTTCGTTCGGCGCGTCGACCCGTTCGGCGGCGAACGTTCGAGCGTGAGAACCGGCGTTTCTCGTTCGACGGACGTTCCGCGAAGAAGAAGCGTTTCGGACGTCGGTTCCAAAACAACGTAAAGACTCGAAGACGCGTCGGGCGTCCGTTCGAGCGAGGATCGAAACGCGAGGCCGTTTTCGGCGGCGTCGCCGGTTCGCGTCGGTTGGCCCGACGCGACGACGGCGGGTCGCGCCGGAACGTTCGCAAGGGGCTTGTGATGAACGCTAAAAATCAACCGATTTCCAAACCTAAAAACGCCGACGCTTATTTCGCTCCGACGGTTCGTCCGCTTCGCGTCGGCGCGGCTCCGGCGAGACGCGTCGAACTGCCCGACGGCGCTCGCTTCTCCGTCGCGACCGCCGAAGCGGAACGCTTCTTCGTGCTTGAAAAACTTCTTACGACGAAATAACTTCCCGTCCGTCGTTCAGGGGCGAAACTCGTTCGCCTTTTGCGTTCTTAACGATTTATCCGATCCGAGCCGACGGCGCGGCGAAAGCGCGTCGTCGCTCGAAAGTCGTTTTCTTGTTCTTGCGGCGTCGTCGAGCGCGGTCGTCAACGCGAGCCGCCCGACGCCAACGCGTAGCTTTGGTAAGCCAGATAAGCGAAGAAAAACGCGGCGAAAACGCTTCCGCGCCAATAAAAGAACGCGGCGAGCCCGACGGCGCAAACGGCCGAAAGCGTCAGCGCGACGCCGACTCCGCGTTTCGGCGAAATTTGCGAGGCGAGAGCCGTCGAAATCTGCCCGCCGTCGAGCGGATAGACCGGAGCGAGGTTGATCGCGCCCCAAAAAACGCCGATCCAGATAAAACCGTAAACGAAGTAGCCGAGAAACGTTGCGAACGGTTCGAGCGAGTCGATCCCGAGCGCCCAATCGAGCGGAAGAACGAGCGGGATCGGCCCGGAGGTCGAAACGATAAATTCGCAACCGCAAAGGAACGCGATCGCAAGGAGCGCGACGACGCCGAGGAAACCGAAACCCGGCCCGGCGAACGAAACGAACGCGCGGCTCCAAGCCGTCGGCCTTTTCGAATAGACCGGGCGCCAACTCGTAACGCCGCCGAAAACCGCCGCGCCGTTCGGAGCGGTTCCGATCCCGAGCGCGATCTCCGGCGTCGCGCCGAAACAACGCTTCGCCGCGAGCGCGTGCCCGAGTTCGTGCGCTAGAAACGCGACCGTCGTCGCCGCCGTCCAGCCGAGAAGTCCGAAAAGCCAAGGCGATTCCGGGTCGATCCGCCCCAAAAACGGGGAAAACGCGACGCAAAGGAACCAAAAGCTTGGCAAAATCGCGACCGGAACGCCCAACAAACGGAACCGCCAAACGTATCGAGTCGAATGCATCGCGCCTACCTTTCGTGTTCGAAGAACGCGAACGGCGCGAACGCCCGTCGCCCCGCGCTCTTCGGCGGGTTGTTGTTAACGATAGTCTTTTTTTCGCCGCTCGACGGGGCGACCGGTAAAAAATCGCGGCGGATCACGCTTCCGGCGGATCGATCCCGAAATCTTTGATCGTCAGGAGCGAGCGGAAACGGTAGCCGCGTTCGGCGAACGCCTGGGCGCCGCCTTCCATGCGGTCGATGATCGCGATCACGCCCGCGACTTTGATCCCGGCCGCTTCCAAACGTTCGATGGCGATCAGCGACGAGCCGCCGGTCGTAACGACGTCTTCGACGACGACGACTTCGTCGCCGGCCTGAACCGGGCCTTCGATATATTTGTTCGTGCCGTGGCCTTTGCTTTCTTTGCGAACGAGAAACGCTTTCAGGTCGAGGCCGCGAAGCCCGGCGACCGTGATGACCGCCGCGGCGATCGGGTCGGCGCCGATCGACATTCCGCCGACCGCCTTCGGAAGCGCGCCGTCGGCGAGGAGCGTTTCGAGGATCCCTTCGCCGACGAGCGTCGCGCCGCGGGAGTCGAGCGTCGTTTGCTTGCCGTCGAGATAATATTTCGCTTTTTTGCCGGACGCGAGGATGAAATCGCCGAATTTGAGGGATTTTTCGCGAACGAGATTCAATAATTCGTTTTTATCGTACATTAACGTTTCCTCGAAGCAGGAGTAAGGGACGGAACCGCCGCGTCGCCGATTCGAGAACGTTTCGCCGACGGCGCGAAATTTTCCTTCATTATAAACCGTTCGCCGCTTTTTTCAACGGGGACGGTCGGATCGCGTCGCGTCGACGGAAAAAAAGGCGGTCGCGACGGGCCGGGCGAGTTCGAAAGCGCCGCGTTCGTTCGTCGAGCGGGCGGATTCGGCGTCGAGAACGCAGAAGAGCGACGCGACGCGGAGGCCGAGTTCGGCGCGGAGTCGTTCTTCGACGGCGTCTTCGTCCCCGGCTTCGGCGGCCGCGTTCCAAAAATCGAGAGCGCGTCGGCGGTCGAGCGGCGTTCCGTCCCCTTCCCAAAAGCGGAAGGCGAGTCGCCGCGCCGCGTCGAGATCGCCGTTTTGCGCCGCGATTTCGAGCCAACGCGTCGCGAAAAGTTCGTTTTTATCGACGTCGCGTCCTTCGTAAAAACGGTCGCTCAATTCAAGCGCGGCGCTCGCGTCGCCGAGTCCCGCCGCGACGCGCAGAAAATATTCGGCCGCTCGCGGATCCGGAGCGAGCCCGACGCCCTGTTCGAGACAAAGCGCGAAGTTCGCCGTCGCCGCCGGATGAAGTCGCGCCGCGGCGGCTCCGAAGAGCGCGACCGCGCGCCGTCCGTTCCGCTCGACGCCGTCGCCGCCGGTGAAATAAAGGAGCCCGAGTTCGTTTTGCGCCGCCGAAAAACCGCCGTTCGCCGCCGTTTCAAGGAGCCGCAACGACGCGGTTCGATCGCGTTCCGTTCCGACTCCGAGCGCCGCGCATTGCGACGCGAGAAACGCCGCTTCCGCCGATCCCGCGTCGGCGGCCGCGCAAAGTTGCCGAACGCCTTCGACCGGATCGCGTTCGCCGTCGAGACCGTCCAAAAGCGAACGCCCGAGTTCGAGCCGCGCTTCGGGAAGGTCTTGCTCCGCGGCTTCGCGACGCCATCGGAGCGATTCTCGTCGACTTCGGGCGTCGTCGCGGAACGACAGGCGGTCGGCGAGTTCGTTTTGCGCCGTCGAGAACCCGCCTTCGGCGCTCCGCCGCAAGAGCGCGAACGCTTCCGCGTCGTCCGCCGGACGGCCCCAACCGTTTCCGACGCAAAGCGCAAGGAAGAAAAACGCCGGCGGAAAACCGGTCGCCGCCGCCCGTTTGAAATAACGAAACGCTTCGTCGACGTCGGGCGCGATCTCGAAACGCTCGCCGTTCGCCGCCGTCGTCGAACGCCCGTTCAACCGAGCCAACCCGAGCGCGCAAAGAGCGTCCGGATTCTCGACGTCCGCCGCTCGTCGATAAAATTCGAACGCTCGCGCTTCGTCCCGAGCGACGCCGACGCCCGTTTCAAACGAGAATCCGACGTCGTAAAGCGCGACGCCGAGTCCCGCTTCCGCCGCTTGCCGACTCCAAGCGAACGCTTCGTTCGGGTCGCTCTCGACGCCGACTCCGTCGCGGAAATAAAAAGCGACGATCGCCGCGTCGACCGCCGAGCCGCGCTCCGCTTTTCGTCGCGCCGTTTCGAACGCCCGTCGACGCCAAAACGCCTCCGTTTTCGCCGCTTCGCCCGCGTCGTCCCCGATCCCGTCGCGCCGACAGGAGGCGATCCCGTCGAGCGCCGTCGCGTCGTCGGAGAAACGCGCTTCCCAAAAGAGCGAAAAAGCCCGTTCTTTATCGCGTTCGACGACGCCTTCGCCGTTGAAATAAAACTCGCCGACGAGACCGAGCGCCGCGTCGCGTTCCTCGAACGCCGGAGTTTCCAACGCTCGAACGCCCCAATCAAACGCCGCTTTAATGTTCGGCGCGACGCCGAGGCCGTATCGAAACGCCCGCGCAAGGCCGGTTTGCGCGTTCGGATCGCCCGCTTCCGCCGCTTGCCGCCGAAGTTCGAACGCTCGCCGCCAGTTTCGTTCGACGCCGCGGCCGTCTTCGTAAAGTCGCGCCGTCGGTTCGAACGCCGCGACGTCGCCCGCGTCGACCGCCGCTTGCAAACGGCGCGCCTCGCAGGTTTGCCGCTCGATCTCGGTTCGCTTTGACTCGTCGGCGTTTTCGGGGGAATCGTTCATCGGTCGCCCTTCGCGTTAAAAAGGGATTGAAATATGAAAGGGTAATGCAAAAACGTTGTGGAAAACAAGCGGTTTGGCCGGGAAACTTCCGGGAAAACGCGAATTCGGCGCTACGTCCAAAGCTTGCGGTCGAGCGCCCGGTACCCGATCGCTTCGAAAAGGTGCGGCGTCTCGATCTTTTCCGCGCCTTCGAGGTCGGCGATCGTGCGAGCGACGCGCAAAATTTTGTCGTGCGCTCGCGCCGAAAAACCGAATTCGTTCATCGCCGATTCAAGGACGGAGCGCCCGGCGTCGTCGAGCCGCGCCCAGCGTTCGAGTTCGCGCCGCCGCATCTGCGCGTTCGTGCGGATCGGCGACCCGGCGTACCGCTCCGTTTGGATCGCCCGCGCTTTCAACGCCTGTTCGCGCATTTCGACGCTCGTCGTTCGCGGCGCGTCCGACGACAGTTCGAGGTACGAAATCGGCGGCGTTTCGATGTGAATGTCGATCCGGTCGAGGAGCGGGCCGCTGATTCGCGACATGTACTTGTCGATCTGTCCGACCGAGCAACGGCAGGCGCGGCGCGGATCGTTGCGGTATCCGCACGGACAGGGGTTCATCGCCGCGATCAGGATGAAATCGGCCGGGAACGTTTCCGTTCGAGCGGCGCGGGAAATCGTCGCTTTGCCGTCTTCGAGCGGTTGACGCATCGCTTCGAGCGTCGAACGGCGGAACTCCGGAAGCTCGTCGAGAAAAAGAACGCCGTTGTGCGCCAAGCTGATCTCGCCGGGCGTCGGGCGCGTTCCGCCTCCGACGAGCCCGGGCGCGCTGATCGAATGGTGCGGTTCGCGGAACGGCCGCGTCGCGACGAGGGGCGCTTCGCCGTCGAGTTTGCCGACCGCGCTGTAAATTTGCGTCGTTTCGAGCGCTTCGTCGAGCGTCGGCGGCGGAAGGATCGTCGGGACGCGTTTGGCGAGCATCGTTTTGCCGGTTCCGGGCGGGCCGATCATCAGCATGTTGTGTCCACCCGAGGCTGCGACGAGCGCCGCCCGTTTCGCGCTTTCCTGTCCGATAACTTCGGCGAAATCGACGTCGTACCGCGCAAGCCGTTCGAAAAGCGCGTCCGAGAGCCCGGCTTTCGGCTCGATTTCAAGTTCGCCGCTCAAAAAGCCGACCGCGTCGTTCAGGCGAGAGATCGGGATCGCGTCGATTCCTTCGACGATCGCCGCTTCGGTCGCGTTCGCCGAAGGAACGAGGATCCCGCGCAGGCCCGCTTTGACCGCCGCGCGGGCCGACGCCAAAACGCCCCGGCAAGGTCGCGCCGAGCCGTCGAGCGCCAATTCGCCGACGACCGCGTAATTTTCGAGCCGTCCCGGATCGAGCTGCCCCGACGCCGCGAGCTCTCCGAGCGAGATCGGCAAGTCGAACGACGCCGCGTGTTTCGGCAAATCCGCCGGGGCCAGATTGACGACGACGTCGCCCGCCGGAACGCCGAACCCGCTGTTCAGGATCGCCAACCTGACGCGGTGCGCGCTTTCGCGAACGACCGTTTCCGCAAGTCCGACGATCGTCGTTTTTCCTTCGTCTTCCTGGTTTTTAGCGACGCCGCGCCCGGCGACGTCGACCTCGACTTCGACCGGAATCGCCGAAACGCCTTGAAGCGAAAACGTTTGCACTTTGATTAACATATCGACAATTCTCGCGAAAAGATTTGCGTCGCGCGGCGTTTTCGCCGAAAAATATCGACGAAGCGCCGAGCGGTTTCGTCGATCGAGAAGGGCGGTTCGAGCGCGGCGCGAAACGAACGTTCGTCCTTAATTTTGCCGTTCGGACTCCGTTTCCGGCGCGTCGGCCGCCCATTCGAAGACGCCGAACTTGCGGAAGCGAGCGTAGCGTTCCTCGACGAGCCGTTCGACCGGAATTTTCGTCAGTTCGCGCAGTTGCGTTCGCAAATATTGCTTCATGCGCAGGCCGGCCAGGCGACGGTCGCGGTGCGCGCCGCCGAGCGGCTCCTCGATCACGTCGTCGACGACGCCGAATTTGAGGAGGTCTTTCGACGTGAATTTGAGCGCTTCGGCCGCCTTGTCTTTGTGTTCGCCGCTTTTCCAAAGGATGCCCGCGCATCCTTCCGGGCTGATGACGCTGTAATACGAGAACTCCATCATAGCGACGCGGTCGCCGACGGCGATCCCGATGGCGCCGCCGCTTCCGCCTTCGCCGATGACGACGCAAACGATCGGGGTCGGCAACGTCGCCATTTCGAACATCGATTCGGCGATCGTTTGAGCGACGCCGCGTTCTTCCGACGCGACGCCGGGGTAAGCGCCGGGCGTGTCGACGAAGCAGATCACCGGGAGCCCGAACTTCGCCGCCATCTTCATTTTCGCCATCGCTTTGCGGTAACCTTCCGGATGAGCGCAACCGAAGTTGCATTGGATTCGCTCTTTCGAGTCGCGGCCCTTTTGGTGTCCGATCACCATCGCCTTGAACTCGTCGAGTTTCGCCCAACCGACGCGGATCGCGCGGTCGTCGCCGAACGTTTTGTCGCCGTGCAGTTCGACAAATTCGTCGAAAACAAGATCGATGTAGTCGAGCGTTTGCGGGCGATCCGGGTGCCGCGCGACTTCGACCGTTTCCCAGGCGCTCAGATTGGCGTACACTTTTTTCGTCAACTCGGCCAAACCGAGGCGCAGGCGCTGAACTTCCTCCTGGATTTCCGGCGAGTCGGCGGTTTTGCGCAACGCTTCGAGGCGCGCCTCCATCTCAAAAATCGGTTGTTCGAACGAAAGGCGTTGTTCGGCGGGCGGCATGTCGCGTGTCTCCGGAAAAATGAAAAGGAGGAAAACGCCGAAACGACGGGCTCGAGGACGCGTTCGGGGCGTTTGGGGGAGTTGTGGGAAATGGGTAAAACGGGTAAATCGCGACGTTTGCGACTCGGCGTTTTTTTCGTTTTTCTTTCGCGTCGGCGTTTGGGCGGCCCGCGATTTAACTTTTTTGGGAAAAACGAAGAAAAAAGGCGGATTTTTGGCGTCGGAACGCTTTTTTTAACGTCCTAAAGATTGTCGGGGACGTCGCGCCGACGCGAAAACGGGAACGAAATTTTGCGAAAAACGAACGTCGCGGGAATTTTTGCGGCTATTTTGACGCGCTCGGCGCCTCTTAGCGGTCGGGGAGATTCGACGGAGCCGTCCAAAAAACGCCGACCTAACGTTAAATATATACGGAGGGAAGGCGCGGCGTCAAGAAGCGTTTCGAAAAATTTAGGGAAAAAGGCGAGTTTTTCGAGCAAGAAAAAAGGAAAGACGGCAACGTTAAACGTAAGAGCTCCCCGACGCGGCGCCGCGCGAACGGCCCGGATCCGCGTTTTGAACGTCAAACGGCGAGGGAGCGTCGGCGAAGAACGCAAAAAACGCCGATTAGCGAAAATAGAAAATTTAGGATAACGACAATGGTTAAATCGATCGCAAAGCCGGTCAAACGCGTCGGCGCGGAGTTCGCGAACGCTTGTCGCGAACGCGTCTCGTTTGATCTTGACGAAAAATTCGACGATCTTCGCGAATCGTCGAACGGAACGGTCGGGGCGTCGCGTTCCGGATTTTCGCGCGAAGAAGAAAAGATGAAGGAAGAGATTTATCGAGAGTTTTGCCGCGGCGCCTCCGTTAAAGAATTGGCGCAAAAGTTCGGGCGAGCCGTCGCGTCGATTTATCGAGCGGTCGGGGCGCGTCGAGCCGAGAGGATCTTTTCGCTGCCGCTCGAGTACGTCGCTAGTCCGGAGTTCGAAGCCGCGACGACGGCGAAAGCGGAGCGGGCGCTGCGCGTTTTCGAAGGGAAAAAAAGCGAAAAACTCGACCGCGTCGCGTCGAAAAGCGGTTCGGCGAAGAGCGGGCTCCCGGTCGAAGCGGCGTATTGGGCGCGGCTCGACGATTCGCCGCTTTTGGGCCCCGCCGAGGAAGCGTTTTTGTTCCGAAAATTCAACTTTCTCAAATACAAAGCGGCCCGACTCCGCGAAACGCTCGACCCCAAGAAGCCGAAAATGAGCGTGATGGACGAGATCGAACGCCTTTGGGACGAAGCGGTCGCGACGAAGAAACGCTTGATTTCGGCGAACTTGCGGCTCGTCGTTTCGGTTGCGAAAAAGTACGGCCCCGGCGCGCTGGTTTCGTTCAACGAGCTGGTCAGCGACGGCAACGTGTCGCTGATGAAAGCCGTCGAAAAATTCGATTATACGACCGGCAACCGCTTCAGCACTTACGCGACCTGGGCGCTCTACCGGAATTTTGCTCGAACGATCCCCGACGAACGAAAACGCGTCGAGCGGTTTCGACCCGGCGACGCGTCGCTTTTGGAGCTGAAACAGGATTACCGGACTTCGCCCCGGCAGGCGGAGCGCGCTTACGCCGAGCAAACGTCGCAGGTGGCGAGGTTTATGCGCGAGTTGAACGAACGCGAACGGAAGATCGTCGAGATGCGATACGGGTTCGGTTCCGTCGACTCGAAACCGCAAACGTTGCGGCAAGTCGGTAAAAATATGGGCGTAACGAAAGAGCGCGTACGGCAGATCGAGATGCGAGCGCTCGAAAAACTCCGAAAGATCGCGGAGGAGGAAAAAATGGAGATTCCGGAATTTTACTAAACCGCGAAACGACGGACGTCGACGGGTAAGCCGTTGAAAACGTTGGATTTGGAATCGCAAGGCGAACGCGTCGGCTTCCGAGCGGGGGCGGCGCGTTCCCTTGTTTTTCGCCGGTTTTTTAGGGGGCGGGGCGAACCGACCGCGAGACGAACGTCAGCGCCGAGCGTTTTGCGCCGTCGCTTTGACCGCCGCCGCGAAATAAAAGGAGCCGATCGCGCAAAGAACTTCGTTCGGTCGGGGCGCGCGAGCGAAATAATCGGCGAGGTAAGCGCGGAAATCCGGAACGACGCGAATTTTGCGCCGCGTCGGATCGTCCTCCGCAAAGCCTTCGTCCAAAACGCTTTCCGCGATTCGGATCAACTCGTCGATCGGGAGCGCGCGGGGTTCCTGCGAGCGTTCGGTGAGGAGAATTTCGTCGACGAACGGCGCCGCTTCGGCCAACATGCCGCGAACGTCTTTGCCGACCGTCGACGCGAAAAGAATCTTGATTTTGCGGTTCGGGAAGCGTTCGAGCGCCGCTTGAACGAACGCCGCGACCGAAGCGCGGTTGTGCGCCCCGTCGACGTAAACCGCCGGCGACTGCGAAACCTGTTCGAAACGGCAAGGCAAAACGGTTCGCGTCGCGGCTTGGCGAAGCGTTTCCGGCGAGAACTCGGGCGCGTCCGGTTCGAGAAGGCTCCGAATTTTTAACGCGATCTCGAAGTTCCAACGGCGGGCGTCGTCGAACGGCGGCGACGGAAGCGCCGATACGGCGGGACTTATCGCGTCGATTTGATAAAACGGGGCGCCGAATTCCTCCGCTCGACGACGAACGGCGGCGCGAACGGTTTCGACGTCGGCGTCGGAGATCGTCGTTTCCGGCTCGATTCGGCGAGCGACGGCGGCGCGGGAAAAACGGGACGTTCGAGCGTTCAGCAAACGCGAAAAACCGACGCCGCAAACGACCGGCGCGGCGGACTTTACGATCCCCGCTTTTTCGGCGGCGATCTCTTCGAGCGTCGAGCCGAGAACGTCGCAATGGTCGTAACTGACGCTGGAAATCGCGACGACGTCGGCGACGCAAACGTTGGTCGCGTCGAATCTTCCGCCGAGGCCGACTTCAAGGATCGCGACGTCGACTTCGGCGCGAGCGAACAAAACGAGCGCGACGACGAGCGACCATTCGAAGAACGTGAGCGGCCGCGTGTCTCCCCGTTCCTTTTCGAAACGGGCGTAAAGTCGGGCGAGTTCGAGGAGCGTTTCCGCGAAAAACGTTTTGTCGCAACGCTTTCCGTCGATTTGGAAGCGTTCGGTCAGCTCTTCGATGTGCGGCGACGTAAAGAGGCCGACGCGCCGTCCTTCAACGCGAAGGAGCGCGTCGAGCGACGCGCAAACCGTGCCTTTTCCTTTGGTTCCGGCGACTTGAACGATCTTGAAATTCTTTTCCGGATTCCCAAGGAACGCGAGGAAGTCTTTTAACCGCAATAGGTTGCGCTGCATTTCCTCGTAAGGGATTTTCTGAAACGTTTCGTAATTCGTGCGCTTGTAAAGAAAGTCGAGAGCGCGGCGGTAAAGATCGTTTTCTTTGGCGGACATCGCGAAAATACAGTGGACGCGGCGAAAAGCGGTGGGAAAAAACGACGAACAAACCGACGCCGCGACGTTCGAACGCGTCGCGGCGTCGAGACAAAACACCCCCCTTCCGTCGAGCGAACCGACGCGGAACGCTCGACGGGGACGCGTTAAGTCGTTCAATTAAACGGCTAAGCGAAAGACTCGTTCGCCGCTCAGTTTTGAAGCGGTTTCGTCATGCGCATCGGGTCGAGACCTTCGGCGAGTTGATCCGGCGGAAGAATTTCCTTCTCTTCGCAGAGTTGGCGGATCGTTTTGCCGGTTTTGAAGGCTTCTTTAGCGAGCGCGGCGGCTTTTTCGTACCCGATGTACGGGTTGAGGCCGGTAACGATCGAGAGGCTTTGCTCGACGGCGGCGGCGCATTTTTCGCGGTTCGCTTTGATATCCTGGAGGCATTTGTCGGCGAAGACGTTGGCGCCGCCGGCCAAAATGCGAACCGATTCGAGCGCGGCGTCGGCCATCACCGGCATCAAAATATTGAGCTGGAATTGACCGCCCGAGACGCCGGAAAGACCGAGCGTCGTATCGTTTCCGACGACCTTCGCCGCGAGTTGCATAACGCTTTCGCAGACGACCGGGTTGACCTTGCCCGGCATGATCGAGCTACCCGGTTGGAGGTCTTTGAGGATGATTTCGTAGTAGCCGCAACGCGGGCCGGAGCCGAGCCAACGGATGTTGTTCGCGACGTTCGAAAGGGTGGTCGCGACCGCTTTCAGGAGCGAGTGCGCGGCGACGAGCCCGTCGCGTTGGGCGTTCGCTTCGAAGTGGTCGGCGGCTTCGCGGAAGGCGATTCCGGTTTCTTTTTCGAGGATCGCGGCGACGGTGGAGCCGAATTTCGGGTCGCAGTTGATGCCGCTTCCGACGGCGGTGCCGCCGCACGGGAGTTCGCAAACCTGTTCGATCGCGGCGTGGCAGCGTTCGATCGCGAGTTCGAATTGACGGGCGAAACCGCCGAATTCCTGACCGAGGGTCAGCGGGGTCGCGTCGGCCAGGTGGGTGCGGCCGATTTTCAGAACGTCTTGCCATTCGGCGGCTTGGCGCGCAAGGATAGCGCGGCATTTTTCGAGCGCCGGGATGAGGCGTTCTTTGACGGCGACGGCGACGGCGACGTGGATAGCCGTCGGGAAGGAGTCGTTCGTCGATTGGCCGCAGTTGACGTGGTCGTTCGGGTGGATCGGTTTTTCCTGCGAGAAGCGGTCGTAACCGGCGAGTTCGAGCGCGCGGTTCGAGATGACTTCGTTCGCGTTCATGTTCGACGAGGTGCCGGAACCGGTTTGGTAAACGTCGATCGGGAATTCGGCGTCGAGTTTGCCGTCGGCGACTTCGCGGGCGGCTTGATACAACGCGGCGAGTTCTTTTTCACCGAGCGGGGCGCGACCTTTCGTCAAGCGGCCGAGTTGGGCGTTCGCTTGGGCGGCGGCCCATTTGAAGAGCCCGATCGCGTGGATCAGTTCCGGAGCGATGCGCGAGCCGGAAACGGGGAAGTTTTCGACGGCGCGTTGCGTTTGCGCTCCGTAGTAAGCGTCGTGAGGAAGGCGAACTTCGCCCATCGTGTCGCGTTCGACTCGGTATTCGGACATTTTCGGTCTCCTTGGAGAGATAAAACGGGGTGTCTGGCTAAAAAAATAAGCAAGCCGGCGCGTTCGGGCGACGGAAAGTCGGCTTCGAGGCGCGGCGTCGGGCGTCGGCTCGCAACGGCCCGACGCTATCTTCCATTATACGCGTTTTTTGAAAAGCGACAAGAGGACGGCGGCGGTTCGAACGGCGTTCCGCGGCGAAAAAAACGCTTGAAAACGCGCTGTTTAGGTAAAATGGGGTAAATGAAACGAAAAAACGACGTCGAGCGGCGAAAACTCGGAGCGCTCGACGTCGCGAAATAAAAGAAAGTGGGCAAATAGGGGAATTTGGGTAAAACGCGCGGTTCGGGACGACGGCGGAAAACGCGTCAACCGAAACGGCGCAAACCGACGATCCCGACGAGGATCAGCGCGACGCAGATCGTTTTGGGGAGCGAAACCGGCGCGCCGAAGAGAACGACGTCGAAAACGGCCGCGCCGACGATCCCGATCCCGGTCCAAATTGGGTAAGCGACGCCCATCGGAAGCGTTTTCATCGCCGTCGCAAGGAGCCAAACGCTCCCAACCATCGCCGCCAACGTCGCCAACGACGGCCAAAAAGCGGAAAAACCGCGCGAATACTTCATGCCGACCGTCCAAGCGCATTCGAGCAGACCGGCGAGAAAAAGTAAAATCCAATTCATTCTTAAAGGTTGATATTGTTCTTTTTAGGGTCGTCCCTAAAACGGAGGAACCGCGACAAGGTCGTCCTCGTCGCGGGCGCTTAACGCGCGTTTTGAGCGAAACGGTTTTCGCTAAGGCTCTTAAATTGCCGAAAGCGCCTGGTTTGACGCGTCGCGACGGCGCCCAAAGCGGGCGAAACCGACGATTTTGTCAATATATATTAATAGACGTTTATTAATGCGTCGGCGTCGTCGGCGGAAAACGGCGGGCGAACGGTTTTTACTCGGCGTCGAGGGCGTCGGGGGCGGGCCAACGGTAAACGCGGACGTCGAAACCTTCGAAACGGTCGACGAGGGTTCCGCCGTCGAGCGTCGCCGTCGCGCCGTCTTCGAAGAGCCGCTCGACAGAAACGCGACCGTTCGGCGCCGTCGCCGCGAAGTCGAAACGAACTTCGACCGGTTCCGGCGACGCGTTGACGGCGATAACGACGACGTCGCCGCCCGAAATTTTCAGGAGCGAAACGATCGACGGGCCGCCGAGCGGGTCGAATTCCGGGCCGCTCGCGACGGTCGCCGTCGGTTGAAGTTCCGGGCGAGTCCGTTCGGCGAGAACCGTTTCGAGCGTCGCGACCCGGCGCGAAACGGTCGTTAAGTTTGCCCAGCTTTCCGGAAACGCGCAGCTTCCGTAGTCTTCCGTATCGCTTCCCGGCGGAACCTGGTCGCCGTACGTGTACCAAACGATCCCGTTCGCTCCGGCGACGAGGGCGGCGAAACTCGACGCGTTCAGTTCGCGGAAAGTGGGGAAACGCTTCCAGCCCCAGCCTTTGAAGGATTGGACGATCGCCCAGATCGCTTTCGGGCCGTCTCCGGCGAGTTCGGCGGCGGCGCGGCAGGTTCGAACGTCGCGGAGCGTCGCGGCGACGCCGCGTTCGGCCCATTTCGGCTCGTCGTCGCGGAACGGATAAATTTCCGGTAAAAACGCGTCGGTTCCGTCGACGTAAGGGAAATAGCGCGACGTTTCCGGCGTTTCCGAACTTGCGACGACGTCCGCTTGCGTCGAAAGTCGAGTCGGATCGACGGCGCGGAGAGAGTCGCTCCGGTCGCGAAGTTCCTCGGGAGCGAAGAACATCGCCGTATCGTCGCCGACGTACCAAGCGAGGATCGCCGGGGAATGACGCTCGATTTCGATAAGCCGCTCGTCCGGGCCGTCGACGCCGACCCAAAGCTTAAAACCGCGTTTTTCCGCCGCTTCGAGGAACGCGTCCGTTCGTCCGTCGAAATAAGAGTGCGCAAAGTTGAAGCCCGCCGCCTGCAAATCGGCGAAGGCGCGATCCAGGTCGAAACCGTTCGACGGATAGGGCGAGACCCCGTATACGCCGATCGGGAAGAACGGAACCCCGTCGATTAGCGTCGCGCCGTCGTCGCGGAGCGAATAACGGGGCGTCGTCGGAGCGTCGCCGACGAAGAAATTTTTTCGCGCCTCGACCGAATTTCCGAAGACGTCGGCGATCTCGACGGCGACCGAATGAAGACCCGGCGACCAAGGCGCGTCGGTCGGCGGCGTCAGCGAAACGGTCGAGGCGGCGAAGTCGAGTTCGGCGTTCGCCGTCGCGTCGGTTCCGTCGACGGCGATCTTGAAAGTCGACCAACGGAGCGGGGACGCGTCGTCGATCCGCAGTTCGACCGGGGCGTTCGCGTCGCGAGACGGGGCGGCGAAAGCGCCGACGACGGAGACTTTCGGCGGTTGGGCGTCGCCTCCGCCGCGGAAACGGGCGTCGAGACGGTCGCCGACCGAAACGGAGCGGAGCGTCGGGACGACCGAGCCGTCGGCGTTCGGGACGAGCGTCGCTTTGTATCGGAAAAACGGCGCGTCGACGGCGAAAGGCGCGTCGAAAAAGGTCGCGTCGGTTCCGTCCGGGCCGACGAAATCGCCAAAGTCGCCGGGGAGCGCGGGAAAATCGGCGGTTTGGGCGGTTTGCGGGACGTCGGGGATTTCCGGCGCGGTCGCGATTTGGAAACGGACGGCGGTTCCGGCGGGGAGGTTGGCGTCCCAGCTTACTTGCGAACCGCGGCCGGGGAAGATTTTTGAGACGAACTCGCCGGGGCGGCTAAACGGCGCGACGCGGTCGAACGACGTTTCCAACTCGACGGAGCGGATCGCGAGCCAATCGCCGAGCGCGAGATCCGGATCGTCGAAACCGAGCCGAATCGCGAACGACGCCGCGACGTCCGGAACGTTCCGAACGGAGGCGCGGGAATCGGAAAAATCGCCGCGAATCGCCGTAAAACCGAACGGCGATTCGCCGCAAGGCTCGCCCTCCGCGTCGAACCAAAGAACGGCCGAATTTTTCCAAACCGTTTCTTCACAAGGCGTTGAGATCTCTTTCGAGCCTTTCGCCGCGACGCGAACGACGAACTCGCCGCCGGGCGCGTTTTTCGGCGTCGGGAAGCGGGCGCTCGTCGCGCTCCAAGCGACGTCGGCGTCTTCCGGGTCGTCCGGATTCGTCGTTTTTCGGGAAACGACGAGGGCTGGAGAGTTTTCGAACTCGGCGCCGATCTCGATCGAAAGCGCGTCGCGATAATTGCCGGTCGCCGTCCAAACGTTCGGAGCGTCGAAACGGTCGGCGAACGCGACGACTCCGGAGCGGGCCGGCCGGACGAAACCGTTCGGGAAGTCGACGTTCGACGGGGAATAGACGCCGTCGGCGAAGAGCGGCGACGGCGTTAGCAACGCTAAACAGGTTAACGCGGCGAATTTTTTTTGCTTGTTTAGCGTTTGACGGCGGCGTCGGGCGCGAGCGGGCGTCGGCATTGCGCGGCTCCTTTTAGCGGTTGGGGGGGGAGTGGGAAAACGTCCGTTAAAACGGGGAGTCTGGGTAAAATAGAGGAACGTTAAAACGCTTTTTTGCGTCCGACGGCGGTCATAATCTTGGCGACAAGGCGCGCCGCGGCAAATTCGGTAACGAGGTTCCGACCGCCGAGGGGCGCCGTTTCGACGACGTCGGCGCCGACGACGTTTTTCGCCGCGACGACCGCTTGAACGAAGCGAACGAGTTGCCGCCAAGAGAGCCCGCCCGGTTCCGGCGTTCCGACGCCCGGGGCGACCGCCGGGTCGAACGCGTCCATGTCGACGGTGATGTAAACGTTTGACGTTAAACGGGTTAACGCTTTTTCTAGACAGCCGTCGAAATCGTCTTCCAACATCGTCGGCGTCAGGAAGTCGGCGACTTGTCGAGGGAAGCGCTCCAGGTCTTCCTCCGAAAAACTGCGGATCCCGACCTGAACGACCGTTTCGACGCAATCGAGCGCGCGGGCCATAACCGAGGCGTGCGAGTCGCGACCGCCGGGCCCGAACGCGTCGCGCAGGTCGCTGTGCGCGTCGAACTGCAGAACGCTCAAGTCGTCGTATTTTTCCGCCGCGACGCGAATGATCGGGCCGGAAACGGAATGTTCGCCGCCGAGAGCGATCGGGAAACGGTCGGGACGAAAGAGGTCGAGACGGCGAACGGTCGCTTCGACGCGTTCCATTTCTTCGCGGGGCGTCGGCGCGGGCGGGATCGGGTCGCAGGTGAAGACGCCGCGTTTGTAAAACGGGTAGAGCGTTTCCTCGTCGATGTATTCCATCTGGTCGGAGACGGCGAGGATCGCGTCCGGGCCTTCTTCCGTTCCTTTGCCGAAGCAGACGGTGCCTTCGTAAGGAATCGGGAGAATGTGAAAATAGGAAGTTTCCGGAGCGCAAAGTTCCGGCTCGAGTTCTAAAAAAGTTTTCTTCATCGGAGCGATTCGGGCGCGACGCGTTGTCGATCGTTGTTAACGTTATTAATATTAATGGCGAATTTTGGCAAAAAACGACGGAAAATCGGCTCGCCGACGCCGACGCGTTCCGATTATAACGCGTTCCGACGTCGGTTTCAAGCGGGCGCCGGGCGTTCGCCGTCGGTTTTCCCGGATAAATCGGCGCAAAAGGGCGACGGCGCGGCGGACGAAAAACGGAGGAAAAAAAACGGCGAAATTTTTTGAGAAAATTTTCGTTTCCGCTCTTTACAAGAGAGAAGTCCGCGTTATAATAACCGTCAGATTAGCCGAAGTGGCGGAACTGGCAGACGCGCTAGGTTCAGGTCCTAGTCCTCGTAACTGGGGGTGGAGGTTCGAGTCCTCTCTTCGGCATCGTTTAAGAGTTCGTTTTTGCGACGAACTCTTTTTTTGTTTCTTGGGGCTTTGCGTCGGAGCGGCGGCGAACGGGGACGGGAACGAGCGGACGTCGCGTCGGTTGGGGCGCGGCGACGCGGTAAAATAGGCGAAAGACGAAACAAAAGTAAAGACGACGGTTTGAAACGGCGGCGAAAACGACGCTTGACGCGAAAATTTGGACGGCGAAATCGCGTCGCGGCGTCGGCCCCCCTTTTTTTTCGCGCTCGTCCGGATACAATAATAACGACGATTCTAAGGGGAGTCGCAAGTTTTCCCGCGTCCCTTCCGATCGTCGGGCCGGAGTGCGACGGGGCCTTGCCGTCGCGTTTGAGTTTGCGGGCGCGTTGCGACGCGTCGGCCGAGCGAAAGGCGTTTTGCAAATGATCGATTTTAAGAAAAATTGCGATTTTCTCGTCGGGATCGATTCCGACGGCTGCGCGTTCGACACGATGGAATTGAAGCATAAGGAGTGTTTCGTTCCGAATATTATCGAGCATTGGGGGTTGAAGGGCGTCAGCAAATACGCTCGCGAAGCGGCCGAGTTCGTCAACCTTTACTCGAAGACGCGGGGAATCAACCGCTTTCCGGCGCTGATCGAGGTTTTCCGCCTCTTGAACGAGCGCCCGGAAGTCGCGCGCCGAGGCGTTTCGATCGAGATCCCGCAGGTTTTGGTCGACTGGATGAACGCCGAAACGAAGTTGGGGAACGTCGCGTTGGCCGAATACGTCGAGAAAACGGGCGATCCGTTGATGAAGAAAACGCTCGCCTGGTCGATCGCGGTGAACGAAACGATCGACCGCATTGTCGGCGAGGGCGTTCCGCCGTTTCCGAAAGTCGCGGATTCGTTGCGCAAGCTGCAGGGGAAGGCGGACGCGTTCGTCGTTTCCGCGACGCCGCAAGCCGCGTTGATCAAAGAGTGGGAAAATCAAGGGCTCCTTCCGCTCGTTCAGGCGATCTGCGGGCAGGAAATCGGAACGAAGAAGGAAACGCTGGCGTTCGCGAAGCTGTATCCGAAAGGGCGGGCGCTGATGATCGGCGACGCGCCGGGCGACTACAAGGCCGCGTCGGCGAACGACGCGCTCTTTTATCCGATCAATCCGGGCGACGAAGAGGCGAGTTGGGAACGCTTTTACGACGAGGCGATCGACAAGTTCCTCAACGAAGAATTTGCCGGCGCGTATCAACGGGCGTTGCTCGACGAATTTGACGCGCATTTGCCGGTTTTGCCTCCCTGGAAGCGGAACGCTTAACGGCGAAAATGTCGAAACGCGAGCCGGAACGGAAGCGCGTTCCGGCGTCGAGCGGCGTTTCAAGCGCGAATGGGCCGCGATTTGAAGAGAAAACAACGATCGAGATGCGAGACGGCGACCAAAGGAGGCGCGACGAATGAAATGCCCGTTTTGTCGGTGCGACAACGACCGAGTGATCGAGACGAGAACGAGCGACGACGGGTTTGTGATCCGGCGTCGGCGCGCGTGTCAGTCGTGTAAAAAACGGTACACGACTTACGAGCGGATGGAGATCGTGAACATTCGCGTCGTCAAACGGGACGGAACGCGCGTGCCGTTCGACCGCGACAAATTGCGACAAGGCGTCGAACGCGCCTGTTGGAAACGTCCGGTGCGGGAGGCGCGGATTTCGGAGCTCGTCGCGACGTTGGAGACGCGGCTTGAAGGCGAGACGGAGGTTTCGACGCGGCAGATCGGCGAATTGGCGATGGAACTGTTGCGAAAACTCGACGAAATCGCGTATATTCGTTTTGCGAGCGTTTATCAGGATTTCGCCAACGCGCAGGATTTCGCGAAGGCGCTGCAGTCGATGACGGACGAAAAGTGCGCCGAAGCGGAAGCGCGGGAGCGCTCGACGGCCGACGGCGGAGAGCGCTGATTGCGTTAAAATCGGCAAAATGGAGAAAATGCGCGAATTGGCGAAGACGCGTTGAAAAGTGGGACGGCGCCGGTCGTCGCGACGTTTTTTTCTTAAGAAACGTCGTTTGAGGGAAGATTCGGCGTCGTTTTTTTGGAAATCGTCTTTACAATAAGGACGGCGTCGCGCGGCGGCGTCGGAAGGAACGCGCGTTTTGAGATCGACGGAGGACGACGATGGGCAAACTTGACGCTTTTAGTGAGATCGTTCGAGCGAACGCGCCGACGTCGACGTTGACGTGGTTGCGGTTGGGCGGCCCGATCGAGTATTTGGCGGAGCCGCGTTCCGAGGAGGAACTCGTCGGCGTGTTGAAGGCCTGCCGCGAGGACGGCGTGCGCGCCCGCGTTTTGGGGGACGGGTCGAATTTGCTCGTTTCCGACGTCGGCGCGCCGGGGTTGGCGATTCGGTTGACGGCGCCGGTTTTCTGCAAGATCGAGCTCGACGCGCCTTGCGTCGTCGCCGGCGGCGGGGCGAAGGTCGGTCGATTGGCGACCGCGACCGCGACCGCCGGACTGGCCGGGCTCGAAGGGTTGATCGGGATACCCGGAACCGTCGGCGCGGGCGTCGCTCGCAACGCGTCGACGAACGACGCGTCGTTCGGGGAATACGTCGAGTCGGTGCGCGTCGCGTATTTCAGCGGGGAGATCGCCGAACTTTCGAGGGGCGACGTCGTGTTCAGCGACGGCGTCAGCTCGTTGGAAAACGCGATCGTTTTGTCGGCGAAGTTCCGTTTGACGCCCGATTCGCCGGAGGATTTGGCGAAGCGGTTGCAAAAGATCTGGATCGTTCGAAAGCAAACGACGCCGGACGCGACCGAGGGCTGCGCGCGGATGTTTAAGGATCCGCGGGGACAGCGGGCGGCCGATTTGATCGCGGACGCCGGGTTTCGAGGCGCGCGGATCGGCGGCGCCGTCGTCAGCGAGCGCAACCCGAATTTCGTCGAAGCGTCGGACGGATGCGCGAGCGAGGACGTTAAGCGGCTTCTCAATTTGATCCAAACGCAGGCGAGGGAGCGGCTCGGGGTCGAATTGGAACGCGGATTGGAAATTTGGTGAAGCCGGGCGAAACGTCGCTTGGAGAGCGTCGAGTAAAACTTGCGAAGACGGCGAAAAGATCGCGTGTTTGACGGCGTAAAGTCGGGCGCGGCGCGGTAAAACGGATAAAATAGCGAAAATAAAGAAACGGTTGCGACGGCGAGCGGCTCGACGCGGTGCGAGACGGGCGTCGTCGGCGTCGATTAATCCGTCGAAGGTTGAAAAATGAGCGGAAACGTTGTCTTGAAAACGTCGATTCCCGGGAAGACCGCCAAAAGCGGCAAAGTGCGGGACGTTTACGATTTTGGCGATCAAATTTTGCTGGTCAGCACCGACCGCGTCAGCGCGTTCGACTGGATCTTGCCGAGCGGGATTCCGGATAAAGGGAAAACGCTCAACCAAATCGCCGAATTTTGGTTCGAAACGCTCGGCGTTCGCAACCACATGATTACGACCGACGTCGAAAAAATGCCTTTTCCCGAGGGAACCGACCTCAAAATGTTCGAAGGCCGCTCCGTCCTTTGCGAAAAAACGAAGGTCGTGCCGATCGAATGCGTCGTGCGCGGCTATCTTTCCGGCTCCGGGTGGAAGGAATATCAGGCGTCGCGTTCGGTTTGCGGCGTGAAGTTGCCGGAAGGTTTGGTCGAAAGTTCGCGGCTTGAAGAGCCGATCTTCACCCCGTCGACGAAGGCGGAAGTCGGGCACGACGAAAATATTTCGTTCGAGCGAACGGCCGAGCTCGTCGGGCGCGACGTCGCCGAAAGACTGCGCGAGTTGTCGCTCGATATTTTCCGCCGCGGGAGCGAATACGCCTTGAAACGCGGCGTCATCGTCGCCGACACCAAGTTCGAATTCGGCGTCGCGGCGGACGGCGAGATCATCCTGATCGACGAAGCGTTGACGCCGGACTCCTCGCGCTTTTGGCCGCTCGACCAATACGAGCCGGGCAAGGGCCAACCGTCGTTCGACAAACAGATCGTCCGCGACTGGCTGCTCCAATCCGGTTGGGATCGCAATTCGACGCCGCCGGAGCTTCCGGAGGAGGTGATCTTGAAGACCCGCGCCAAGTACTTGGAGGCGTTCGAGCGGCTGACCGATCGCAAACTGAAATTCCAAAGCGAATTGTAATCGACGGAACGCGGGACGAGCGGCCGCTTTTTCGGCGCGATTTCCGAACGACGGCGAAAACGACGAAAAGCGGCGGTTTCGCCGGGGCGTCGGGGGGTGCGTTTGAACGTTAAAATAGGCGGTTTGCGCAAAATGCGGCGTTGAACCGCTCGACGAAGGAAACGGCGGAGAAAATGGGAGCGACGGCGACGACTTTTCTCGCGACGCTGGCGTTTGCTTGCGTCGCGTTCGCGGCGGCGTGCTTGGCGCTGATCTTTCCGAAATTTTTCGGGCGCAAGACGAAACGGCGTTGCGCCTGCGCGGCGTCGCGGGAGGTTATGCGGCTTTACGGCGAGCGGGAACGAGCGGCTTTGGACGCGAAACGTTATCGTCCGGAAACGGTCGACGCTCGCGATTTGCCGCAAGTCTCTTCCGAATTGGTCGAGTTGGCGAAAACGACGAATCGAGCGGGCGCGGCGAGCAAAAACGACGCCGAAACGAGCGCGCGTCCGTAGAAACTGTGAGTTTTGGGCAAGATAGCGAAAACGGAGAACGGCGAAATCGACGGAAAAAGGCGCGGCGAACGTTGGGCGTCGCATTGGCGCAAGCCGGCGGTTTTGTACGTCGCGACGTGGGCGACGACGACGCTCGTCGGTTTCGTCCTTTACGGCGGCGGGTCGCTGAGCGGCGCGTTGATGTTTTCCGTTCCGTTAATGATTATCTTGACGGCGCACGAGCTTGGGCATTATTGGCAGACGCGGCGTTACAATATTCCGGCGACGGCGCCGCTTTTCATTCCGCTTCCGTTGCCGCCGTTCGGGACGTTGGGCGCGTTGATCCGAATGAACGGGCGGGTTCCGAGCGCGAAAGCGTTGTTCGACGTCGGCGTTTCCGGCCCGTTGGCGGGACTCGCGGCGACGCTTGTTTTTTTGACGGTCGGATTGGCGAACTCGACGACGGCGCCGGCCCCGACGGAGGAAACGTTGGTTTTCGGCGAACCGCTTTTGTTTCGTTGGGTTTCCCTCCTCTTTTTCGACCGTTCGGATCCGACGCTGACGTTGACGCCGCACCCGACGGCCGCCGCCGCTTGGGTCGGGCTTTTTTTGACGACGTTGAATTTGGCGCCGCTTGGGCAGCTCGACGGCGGGCACGTGTTTTACGCGTTGCTACGTCGCCGCGCCGTTTATTTTTCGACCGCGTTTTTCGTCGCGGCGACGACGGCGGTTTTCGTTTTCGAACGTTGGAACTGGTTCGTTCCGCTCTTTTTGATCGCGCTTTTCGGCGTCGGGCACCCGCCGACCGCCGACGATTCGACGCCGCTGGGCCCGTTGCGAACGGCGATCGGTTGGGCGACGCTCGCGTTCGTCGCAATCGGTTTTACGCCGAATCCGATCGACGTCGAAAGCGGCTCGAACGAATCGGAACGCCCCGTTTTTTTCCGACTCGACGAGCGGCGAGGCGACGAAAACGGCGAATTTTTCGCGGCGACGCGGAATTTTCGAGACAAAAGGGGAGAACGAGCGAAAAGTTGGAACGTTTTTGACGAAAATAGGGCGAAAACGCCTTGTTAATCGAAGAACGACGTCGTATAATCGACCGACGACGGCGTTTTGGCGAAGAAAAACGGCGCGGATCCGCTCGAAACAAAGACGAGGCGACGATGCAAAACGAGACGAAAAACGATCGACGCGCAAAGAAAGCGCTTGGATATAAATACGAATGGACCGACACCGGCGGGCACGCTCATCGCGTTATTTTCGATAAAAAGACGTTGGAGCGTCCGCAAACGACGTGGAAGGCGTTGACGTTCGTCGCGGCGTTGGGCCTGTTGGTCGGCGGCGTCGCGATCTTTACGGCGCCGCGAACGAAAAACGACGGGCGGATCGCTCAGGTAACGACGAATTTGCGACCCGAGTTCGGCTTGGCGACGACGTTGCGGGGGTTGACGACGGATCGCCCGGTCGCGCTCGCCGCCGGTTGGGGGAACGAGTTCTTTTTGGCGGATCGCGGCGGCGTCGGGCTGTACGATCTCAACGGCGAGCGGCTCGAATACTGGGCGAGCGAGGGCGAATCGCCTTCGGCGTTGACGTTCGTCGTCGACGAAACGAGCGAGAAAAACGGCGCGCTTTTCATCGCCTATCCGGAACGGATCGACGCGATTTATTTCGCGACCGATCGGTTCGTCGACGCGGCGCGAAACGACGGCGAAGAAAGCGAAAAGAACGACGACGGCGAAAAAAGCGGGCAAAACGGCGAGCCGACCGTTCGAACCGCTCGCGGCGCGGCGTTGGGGGAAGCGACGACGATCTTGACGATTCCCGGCGCGAACGTCGCGGCCGTCGCGGCGACGCCCGATCGGCTTTTTGTCGGCGATTACAACGCGAGTCGAATTTGGCGATACTCCTGGCGAACGCTCGACGGATTGCGCGACGCCGAAAAGAAGGAAACGCCGCCGGATTGCGAACTTGGCGCGCCGGACGGAGCGCTCGCTTATCCCGGGTTTCGACCGGCGACCGGGCCGCAAATGTGCGTCGTTTATTCGCCGTCGACGAACGAAATCGTCGTCGCGAACTCCGGACTTTTCCGCGTCGACGCTTTTAACGTCGACTCCGGCGCTTGGGATCCGGAGCGTTCCTGGACGAAAACGCCCGGAACCGAACGAGCGTTCGGCGGCGCGGCGAACCCGGTTTCGCTTGTCGTTTCGCCGAACGGCTGGATCGCGACCGCCGAAACCGGCAAGTCGATCGTCGCGTCCGGCAAAAAGTCGCCGCTGCAGGTTTTCGACGCTCAAACCGGAACCTGGATCGCCGAATGTTGGGCGGGAGAGGTCGACGCGAACGAGCCGCGGAGCGCGTCGCCGATCGCGTTGGCTCTTTTGGAGGACGGAACGCGAATTTTGTCGTTGAAATCGAACGGCGAAGTCGACGTTTATCAAAATCGTTAAAATTTGCGTCGTTCGCCGATCCGTCGGCGGCGCGACGTCGAAAACCGCGAACGCGTTTCCGGGTTGGGAAGCGGGTTCGCGGTTTTTTTTGTCGGCGGTCGCAATTCGACGTTAAACTGGGAAGAAAACGGCGAGTTTAACGCGTCCAATTGGGCGAGCGTTTTTCAAGGAACGCGGCGATCCCTTCGCGACCGGCCGGGGACGCCCAGGAACGGCAGTGCTCGAGCCAACCGGCGCGGATTTCGGCGTCGGTCGGGAGAAGCGCGGCGTTGAAAAGGCGTTTCGCCGTCGCAAGCGAACTCGGCTCGGCGGCGAGAAGGCGGTCGACGGCATCGGCGACGGCGGCGTCGAAATCGCCGGGCGCGACGACCGTTTGGACGAAGCCGACGGCGGCGGCTCGAACGGCGTCGAACGGCGCGGCGGTCAAAACGAACTCTTGAAGCGCGGCGAGCGGCGCTTTTCGTCGCAAAAACGGGAAAAGGAGACTCGGCGAAAGACCGCGTCGCGTTTCGGTGAAAACGGCGCGAAACGTCGAGTCGGCGACGACGAGATCGCAAACGGAAACGAGCCCGGCGCCTCCGCCGCAAGCGGCGCCGCGAACCGCCGCGACGACCGGTTTCGGCGTTCGGCGAATTTGGCGCAAAAGCTCCAAAACGAGACGCGGCGCGACTTGAAAACGCGGAATTTCCGTCGGAAAGTCGGCGGTCGAAAGCGGCGGAAGCGGGGCGGCGGCGAGGTCGAGCGTCGGCGTTGTGTTGAAAGTTGAGCGAAAATCAAGACGCGTCGCGTTCGCGGCGTCGATCGGCGAGAGAGCGCGGAAGTCGTCGAGATCGAGCGCGTCGGCGCGGAGCGTTTCGAGCGAAATCGGCGGCCCGTCGGTCGCTTCGGCAAGGTCGAGCCCGGCGCAAAAATGCTTGCCGGCGCCGCGCAAAACGACGAGCCGCGTCGCGTCGTCGTCCGCTATTCGCCGCAGTTCGACGAGAAGTCGGCGCAACAGGTCGAACGAAAGCGCGTTGCAACGGGCCGGGCGATTCAGCGTCAACGTCGCGACTCCCCGTTCGTCGTCGGTTCGCGTTAGCGGCTCGTCGACGGCGGCGATTTGGGAAGAATCGGCGGTTTGGGGGGAATGGAGCGGATCGGTCATCGGTTTTGCGGCGGGCGGTCAAAGTCGGAGGAAGGGGCAAGCTCGGCGGCGGTCGGCGACTCGCCGGGCGGGTCGAGCCCAAGTCGAGCGCGGGGGTGCGATTTTTCGTAAATCGCGCGGAGCGACGCCGTCGAAACGTGCGTGTAGATTTGCGTTGTAACGATGTTTTTGTGTCCCAAAAGTTCCTGGATCGAACGAATATCGGCGCCGGAGTCGAGCAAATGCGTCGCGAAACAATGACGCAGCGTGTGCGGCGACGCCTTCGAATCGAGGTTGGTTTCGCGAAGATAGCCGTCGAGTTTGCGTCCGACGCTGCGAACGTTGAGCCGCCCGCCGTTTTTGTTGACGAAAATCGGTTCCGCGAGGAACGCTTCCCAACGCCGCCGCGCCGCCGCGTCTTGAAAATCGACGAGCGGTCGACCGTCCGGCGTTCGCGCGTCGGCGGGGTTCGACGCTTTGGCGAAGAGCGCGACAAACGCTCGCTCTTCGTTCGACGGCGGCGCCGCCTCGGCGAAGCGGTCGCGATCGCGCCGTCCCCGAGCGATCGGCGCGATGCGGAGGTAGCGACGCGAAGTTAGCAAATAACGAAGAATCGCCTCTTTAGCGAAGGAGCCGAGGAACGCGAACCGTTCGCGGCGGCCTTTTCCGCGGATCTTCAGGAGGTCTTCGTCGAGAACGACGTCCGAAAAATCGAGTCCGACGAGTTCGCCGACGCGCAGGCCGGCCGAATAGATCGTTTCGAGGATCGCCCGGTCGCGGATTCCGAGCGGATCGTTTTCGGGCGGCGCCGTTAAGAGCCGCAAAACGTCGCCGGTCGACAAAACGCGGGGAAGCGGGCGCCGACCGCGCGGGTTGCGGAGCGCCGCCGCCGGGTTTTCCGTCGCCCAACCTTCGCGCTCGCCGAATTTGTAAAAACCGCGCAACGACGCTAAACGTCGCGAAATCGTCGCTTTAGAATAGGCGGCTTCGCGCATCGCCGAAAGATAACCGCGCAACTCCAGCGTCGAAATCTGGTCGGGACGCGGACAAACGCCGCCGCGCGCCGCCGACTCGTATTCGAGCCAAGCCTCCAAATCTTCGCGGTAACTCTTGACCGTATAATCGGAAAAGTTGCGCTCGTCGGCGAGGTAACGGAGGAAACGGCGGATCGGAACGCGCAAATTTCTTTCGTTGGCGGGCGGAAGCACGGGCGACGCTCAAAAAAAACGAAAAAAAAACGGCGGTCGAAAAGCTCGACGCGCCGCGGAAACAAATGAAAATCTGCGGAGATCGCGAAAAACGATAAACGTCGCGTCAATCTTCGATCTGCAATTCGATCTTGCCCGACGCTTCGACGCTTTCTTTCTTCGACGCAAACAACGAGGCGACTTCGCCGCGCTGCGCTTGTCGACGGAGTTTTTGACTCAAAACGGCGGCGTCGTACCAAGTGAAGCTTAATTCCGGATCGGACGCGTAACGGCCCAGCGAACGGAGAACTTCGGCTCGATTCGCATCGTTGTAAAGGAAAACGTAACGTTCTTTACCTTTAACGAGCGCTAAAACGTTGACTTCTTGATTCATGGGACGCGCCTCTATCGACGGCGACGCTCGACGGAACGGAGCGTCGCGAACGGGTTCGGGGTTCAATCGGGGGGGAAAACGGGGGAATCGTCGCCGAACGCGAAGCGCGCCGCTTTCGGGCGGGCGTCGCTCCCGGCTACTTAGTTATATCGGCCGCCGCCGCGAAAACTTGACTGAAAAATCGTCGAGAAAAAACGCTTTTTTCGTCTTCGCGTCGAGCGGACGAGCCGCGCCGGGGACAGCGTCGAATATTTATTTTATCGTCAAAGTTTGCCTATTTTTTGAGAGGTATTTTCCCGTTTTTTCCTTGAATTTTCTTTAAAATCGCAAGAAAGCCGCGATAATCGTCGCGATTTTGCCGTTCTATATAAGAGCGACGCGAAAAACGTTCGACGCGGCGCCTGGATCGCCGAATTGGAAAGAGGAAGGAGACGAGCTCGATGGGGAGCGTTTTGCGAATTTTGACGGTCGGCGACGTCGTCGGCAAGCCGGGGCGCGACATTTTGATTCGGCGAACACGAGAGATCCGCGAGCGGTTTCGGCTTGATTTCGTCGTCGCCAACGCCGAAAACGCGGCGGGCGGCTCCGGGTTGACGCCGGAAATTTACAAAGCGATCGTCGAAAACGGCGTCGATTGCGTTACGCTCGGCGATCACGCGTTTCGGCAGAAGTCGATCTTCTCGATTTTAAATTCGGACGACCCGCGGATCGTTCGGCCGGGGAATTATCCGCCGGAAGCGCCGGGACGCTCCTGGACGGTTTTGGAAGTTCCGCCGACGAGCGAGCGTCCGGCCGTTCGCGTCGCCGTTTTCGCGCTTTTGGGACGCGTTTTTATGCAGCCGATCGATTGTCCGCTTCGCGCCGCCGATAAAATTTTGGATCGGATTCCCGCCGACGTTCGAGTTCGCGCGCTCGATTTTCACGCCGAGGCGACGAGCGAAAAACAGACGATGGGGCGTTATCTCGACGGGCGCGTCTCCGCCGTTCTTGGGACGCACACGCACGTCGCGACCGCCGACGAAACGATTTTGCCCGGCGGAACCGCGTTTCAATGCGATATCGGAATGACCGGGCCGTTCGACGGCGTCATCGGACGGCGGTACGACCGCGTTTTGGAAACGACGAAGACGTTTCGCCCGACCGTTTTCGAGGTTGCGACCGGCGACGCGCGGCTTAACGGAACGATCGTCGACGTCGACGCGGCGACCGGAAAAGCGGTCAAGATCGAACGGCTCGTTTTTCGCGACGACGATTGACGGCGAAACGACGGAGAAAGCGGCGCTTTCGCGGTTGCCGTCGTTGGAGCGCCGCCGGACGAAACGCGTTCATTTATTGAATTTTTCGACGAATTCGACGATCGGCGTCGGGTCTTTCAGCGAGTGCGGGTGATGATCGTTCCCCGGTTTGAGGATCAGCTCGACCGGGCCGCCGAGCGCTTCGTAACGCTCTTTGAAAATCTTGCCGTTTTCGTCGAACGGAACGACGCGGTCGGAATCGCCGCAAACAAGGAGAACGCCGACTTTCGCTTCCGCCGCCTTCTTTTGGCCTTCGACGTCGTCGATCGGATTGAGCGCGTACTTCATCGCTTCGTCTTGCGTCAAACCGTAACTTTGCAAAACGGAGTTCCAATCGCCGTCGCTCCGACTTCCTTTGCCGTAGCCGCCGGGCCAACTTTTGAAGTCGAGAACCGGGGCGTCGACGTAGATCGTCGCGACCTGTTCCGGGTAGGCCAACGCCCAGTTGACCGCGTAAAGGCCGCCGCGGCTCATCCCTTCGAGGTTCGTTTTCTTGGCGAAACCGAATTCTTGCGTCAAATAAAGGTAAAAATCCTGCCAAAGCGCGACCGATCGCGGCGAGCCCATCAGCGGCGCGGAGTCGACGTAAGCGACGGCGTAACCGCGGTTTAACATCGCGACGTCGAATTGCGGTTCGTGTCCGAAAAAGCGAGCGCGCCAGATCCAGGGGTTGCCGGGGGCCGCCTCTTTCGGGAAAACGAGTTTCGCGGCGCGACCTTGAAATTGAAAATCGTTCGATTGGAAGCCGTTCCATTGGCCGACCTGACCGGGAAAGGTCGAAGTCGGCGCGGCGGTCGTTTCCTGCGCGGACGTTTGCGGCGTCGAGTAAAAAGCGGGCGCGGCGGCGAGGACGGCGAAAATTAACGGTGTAAAAATTGATTTTCGATTCATGAAATTCCTTTCGGAGCGGTTAAGCCGCGTCGGCGACGGAAGTTTGTTGACGTTGGGAAAATTGCGAAAGTTGGGAAAATGAAACGGTTGAAAAAACGACGCGAACGGCGGCGTTAGGGTAATTCGAGGGAAAATTCGCGGTCTAAAAGGGCGTATTTCGTGCCCGCCGCGACGTTGTACGGGAGGAACTCGACGCCGAGCGCCGACGGGACGCCGTCGACGAGCCGTTCGATCGCCGCGCGTTCCGCCGGGGAGTCGTTGACGCCGGGAATCAACGGCGTTCGGACGACGAACGGGCGGTTTCGGGCGCAAAGTCGGCGCAAATTCGCCAAGATCGGCGCGGAGTCGACGCCCGTCCAACGCCGCGAACGCTCCGGATCGAGGATTTTAACGTCGAAGTAAATTAAGTCGACGCAAGACGTTAGCGCGTCGAATACGGCCGGAGACGCGAAACCGCAAGTTTCGAGCGCGACGCGGATCCCGGCGGCCCGCAACGCTCGCGTCAATTCGAGGGCGAACTCCGGTTGAAAAAGCGGTTCCCCGCCGGTCAACGTAACGCCGCCGCCGGAAAGTTCGAACAGATCGCGTTGCTGAAGGAGCCGCTCGACGAGCGTCGGGACGTCGGTTTCCCAACCGCAAAGGTTCCGCGCGCCTTGCGGGCAAAGATCGACGCAACGTCCGCAAGCGACGCAGGCGCTTCGTCGGGAACGGTTCAACGCCGCGTCGCAAATTTTCTCGCAAGCGCCGCAACCCGAGCAACGGGAACGGTTTAGCAAAAGTTCCGGCGTCGGCTCCTGACTCTCCGGATTATGACACCAACGGCAGCGAAGCGGGCAACCTTTGAAAAAAACGCTCGTTCGGACGCCGGGGCCGTCGTGCAGCGCGAACTCGCGAACTTCGAAAATAAGGCCGCGAACCGACTTCGACGGGCGGAGCGACGCGGCGGTTTCAGGGCGAAAATCGGACATTCGGCGAACGACGACGAGAAAAAAGGAAAAACGGGCGAATTGGGAAAACGGGGGAAACGGCGGAACGGCGAGAACGCGTTACGTCGGAAACGTCATTTCGGCGCGGCGGATAATTTGATCCTGATACGGGCGGTCGAGTTCGACGAAGTAACCGCTCCATCCCCAAACGCGAACGATCAGGTTGCGATATTTTTCCGGATTTTTTTGCGCGTCAAGGAGCCGGTCGCGGTTTACGGCGTTGATCTGCATCTGCGCGCCGCCCCGTTTGACGAAAAATTGAACGAGCCGGGCGACTTTTTCGAGCCCGTCGTCGAACGCAAAAACGGAATCGTGCAGTTCGAGCGTCAACGGGCCGCCGTTGACGACGCGGGTCAGATCGGGTTTCGAGAAGGACGCGACGGCGCCGACCGGGCCGCGAATCGGAACGCCGAGCGACGGAGCGTAATTCGCCGGAAACGGTTCGCCGCGCCGCCGCCCGTCCGGAGACGCCGGGAGTTCGTTCGCGTGCCAAAGATAATACATCGCCGAACCGGTTCCGGGTCGAAAAACGCCGCCGCGCGAGTTGCGCCGCCCTTCCCAGGAATCGGCGAAATCGGCGAGAAGTCGAACGGCCAACGCGTCCGGTTCCGGCTCGTCGTTCCCCATTTTCGGGAGCCGTCGGGTTCGAGCGAGGAGTTCGGCGGCTTCCGGGAACCGCGCGGCGTCGAAATCCGAGTCGAGAACGGCGACGAAACGTTCCGGCGAAACGCGTTTTTCTTCGAAAACGAGCCGTTTGATCGCGAAAAGCGAGTCGACCGCCGGCGCGACGCCGGTTCCGTGAATCCCGAAGTTGACGTATTTTCCGCCGGCCGCCGCGTCGCGAGCCGCTTCGACGCGCCCGTCGCAAAGGAGCGAAACGAGCGGGCAAGGGAGAACGTCGAAACGTTCGAGCGACTTGGCGATTTCGTCGGCGCGGCGGAAAAGCTCCGCTCGAAAGAGCGCGAGAAACGCTTCGAAGTCGTTGTTTTGAGCCGCTTGCGTCGCTTCCGGGGATCGAAGGGCCGCGTCGACCGCCGCCGGGAACGAAACCGCCGCGACGTTCGGAACGTCGCTTCCGACGCCGGGAATAACAAATTCCCAACAGGCGGCGACCGTGTAATTTCGGGCGTCGGCGAGGTCGTACCCGAGTTTGACGAGCCCGGGAACGACGACGTCGTCGTTGGCGTATTGCGGAAAACCGAGCCCGAGCCGCGTTAATTCCGTCGCTTTTTTCAGTAAATCAAACGACGTCGCCGACGAGACGCGCAAGTTGATTTTAGGATCGATTAACCGATTTTGGCCGCAAGCTTCCAACGCCAACGTCGTCAAGAGGTTCGACGCGTCGTCGCCGTCGGCGTCGCATCCGCCGAGCATGAGGCTTTGGCCGTTGTCCCCCTGCTGGACGCCGACGTAAAGGTCGGAATCGCGGTTGAAGGAGAGGAAAAATTCGGCGACGAGTTCGAGCGCCCGGGCGCGGTCGAGCCGTCCGGCGGCGAGGTCGGCGTTCAAATACGGGACGAAGATTTGGTCGAATCTGCCGACGCCGTTGTGATACGCGCCTTCGCACCACATGGCGTAATGCAGGATCCGGAAAAATTGGAACGCTTCGAGGAGGGTTCGCGCTCCGCGCCGCGGGACTTGCGCCAACGTCGCGGCGATTTCGTCCCGTCCGTTTTCTTCGGCGGCGCGGCGGTACGACGCGGCGAGGCGGAGGATCGCGTCGATCGAATCGCGGGCCGCCGTCAAAAAGTCGATTCCTTCGACGTCCGCTTCGGCGCGAGCGCGTTCGAGCCGTTCGACGATTTCGGCGCGTCGAGCGTCGAGCCCGACTCGAATCGTCGCGGCGTAGTTCGGGCTGACGTTGAAGACGACGCCCATCTCGTGAAAATACGCCGACTTGCGCAATTCCGCCGTTTCCGCTTCGGAGCAGCGGGGCGGGAGGTTGCGAACCGTTCGGGTCAACGCGATCCGTTCGCCGGGGAGGAAAACGGGCGTTTTCGCCTCTTCGTCGAGGACGGCGACCAGTCCTTCGGCGGCGCGGGCGCAACGGGCGTTCGTCAAGTCGGCGCGCCGGGGAAGGGCGGCGTTCCAATCGACGTCGCGGCGGAAAGCGGCTTGTTTTTTCGCGACGATGAAGTCGCGCAGGGCGGTTAAACGTTCGCTGAGCGGAGCGGGCATCGGACGACTTTCTTTTTAAAGGGGAACGGCGGGCCGCGACGTCGCGGTTTTGTTGAAACGCTTGGATGCTAAAACGCTAAAACGCAACGTTTACGCGGCTTTGTCGGTTTGCGGTTTCCAACGTTCTTCGACGTTTTCGATCGTGCCGCCCTTCGTTTCGGGCGCCAGTTTCCAAGCGAAGAAGAACTGGAGCGCCGTCATCGACGCGAAGAAGTAAAACGCGTATTGACCGGAAGTTTCGGCGATGACCGGGAACGTCCAGCTAACGATCGCGCACATGAACCAGTGCGTGAAACTGCCGAGCGCCTGGCCCTTCGCTCGAACGGCGTTCGGGAAAATCTCCGAGATAAAGACCCAAATGACGGCGCCTTGCGAGACGCCGAAGAAAGCGATGAAGCCCAAAATCGCCGGAACGACGACGCGCGGATCCGCCCCGTCGCCGAGCCCGATTTGCCAAGCGGCGACGAGGTGCGCGATCGTCGTGCCGATCGCTCCGAACATCAGCAGGAAGCGGCGTCCGAAGCGGTCGATGAGGAAGAGCGCGGCGACGGTCGCCAAAAGGTTGACCGTTCCGAGTCCGATCGTAACGCCGAGCGCGGCCTGTTTGCCGATAAACATTTCAAAAATGCGCGGCGCGTAGTAGTTGATCGCGTTGATTCCGGAAAGCTGGTTGAACATCGCGACGGCCCAAGCGAGAAAAATCGGCGTGAAATAGGCCTTTTGGAAGAGCGGAACGTTTTGTCCGCCTTCGGCTTGCGCCAAGGACGCGGCGATCTCCGAAAGCGTTGTTTCAGGAGAAACGTCGCCGATTCTTTCGAGGACTTTTTTCGCTTCTTCGCGGCGTCCGAAGCGGACGAGTTGGCGCGGACTTTCCGGGATCGTGAAGAGGAGGAAGAAGAAAAGAGCCGCCGGGAACGCTTCGACGCCGAGTTGGAGCCGCCAAATAATCGACTCGAACGGAAGCGCCGTCGACGTAAAGAGCGCCGCGAAGTCGGCGCAAGCGGTTCCGAGCGAGCCGTCGGCGGAAATTTTCGCGACGTAATAGTTTGAAATGTAAGAAATAAGAATGCCGAGGACGATATTCAATTGGTTCAGCGCGACCAACCGCCCGCGCATCGGGCCCGGCGCCGATTCGACGATGTAAAGCGGAACGACGACCGAAGAGCCGCCGATGGCGAGCCCGCCGAGCCAACGCATAAAGACGAGCGTCGCCCAGCTCGGCGCGAACGCGCACCCGACCGCCGAAACGAAGTAAAAAATCGCCATGACGATCAAAATCGGCTTGCGTCCGAACACGTCGGTCGGCCGGCCGACGCCGAACGCGCCGATAATCGTGCCGATCAGCGCGACCGCGACCGTGAAACCGTGCCAAAAACCGTCCAGGCCGTATTCGGTTTGGATCGCTTTTTCGCAACCGGAAATGACGCCGGAGTCGAAACCGAAAAGGAGCCCGCCGAGCGCGGAAACGATCACGATGTAAAACAGGTACGTTCGATTAACGACGGACGGCATAACGCAACCCCTGTAAAATAATGAATTAGAAAGATGGCGAAACGGCGGTTCGCGAGCGGTCGACGAAAAATCGCGTCGAAAAAACGTCGAAAAAGCGAAAACCGACGAACGGAACGCGTTCATTATAACGCGGCGGCGCTTCGGCGTCAAATTTTTTCTCGACAAAATCGTCGAGCGCTTTCGGCGGTCGAGCGACGACGCGGCGAAACCGGGCGATCCGGCGCAAACGTCCGAAAGAACGGGCTTTGCGAAACGGAACTCAAGAGCGCGACTTTCGGCGCCTGGACGGAAAGACGGGAGAAAAAGAAGAAAACGCCGCGACGTTCGGCGCGTCGCGGCTTGCGCTAAGACTCGACGGTCGAATCAACGCGACCGCCGAGGGAAAAGCTTAACGTCGGTCGACTTATTTCGTCGCCGGGATTTCGCGGAGAATACCGAAGTCGATGTATTGACCGCCGCGGGTTTGACGGCAGTGAATCGCGATCGTGTTTTTGCCCGCTTTCAGCGCTTTTTTCAGCGCGACGGCGTCCAAACCGATGTAACCGTAGGAAGCGTAGCCGGCGCATTTCGCGACTTCGACGCCGTTGACGTAAATTTCGCAATCTTCGTCGTGATAACCGTAACCGACGAGTTGCGCGACGTCTTCGACGTCTTCGGCGGCGATTTCAACGTCGCGGCGGATCCAAATGTCGCTCGTGTCCCAAACGGTGCGGACGACCGTGTCCGGGGTGTCTTTCGTGCCGAACCCGGCTTCGCCGACTTTCCAGTCGGAGGCGTCGAAATCGGCGGCGGCCCAGTTGTCGGCCGGTTTTTCGAAGACGTAGCTCCATTTCTGCGCGTTCTTTTTCGAGCAGGGAACGACGGCTTTGACTTCCGGCGCCGGAAGACGGAGCGCTTCGTTCGATTTGCGCATTTTTTCGACCGGGAACTTAATGACGGCGCGGTCGTAGGTCATGAAACCGTTGAGTTCGATTTCGACGTCGGTCGTTTGGGTGTAAACGGCCGCCGAGAGTCCGGCCTCGATAAGGGCGCGCATTTCGCGGTTTTGGTTGTTGTAGAACGCGAAGAGCGATTCGGAGTCTTCGAAGAGACCGCCGTAACCCCAGTTCGAGTCTTCTTGCCAAACGTGTCCGTTGACTTTCAGGCCGAGACCGCCGTATTCGCCGAGGACGGACGCGCGGTTTTCTTCCGTCGGGAACATGCCCGGGCCGCGATATTTGTGCATGTCGTGGATATCGCCGCAATCGACGCGGTCGGTCCAACCGGACGCGCAGATGATCGGGCGGGTCGAGTCGAGTTTACGGCAGAGGTCGACGACGCGGTAGGTGTCGAATTGGCCCCAACCTTCGTTGAACGGAACCCAAACGACGACGCACGGATAGACGTCGAGCGCGTCGAACATTTGACGGAGTTCGGTTTCGTAATAGGAGACCGATTCCGGCGAGCGTTCGGCGTCGGGGGCGTCCGGCGCGATGTAGTGTTTGGTGTCGCCGCTCGGCATGTCTTGCCACATCAGGAAGCCGCGGCGGTCGCATTCGTAATAGTAGCGCGCCGGTTCGACTTTGATGTGCTTGCGGATCATGTTGAAGCCGAGGTCTTTGAGGACTTTCAGGTCGTAGACCATCGCGTCGTAGGTCGGCGGCGTGTAGAGACCGTCCGGCCACCAGCCTTGGTCGAGCGGGCCGTGTTGGAAGACGAATTCGTTGTTCAGGAGGAGGCGGGTAACGCCTTTGGCGTCTTTGCCGACCGAAGTTTTGCGCATCGCGTAGTACGATTTGACCGCGTCGACGGTCGCGTCGTCTTTAACGAGCGAAACTTCGAAGTCGTGGAGGTTCGGCGCGTCCGGCGTCCAGAGGGCCTTGCCTTTGGCGTCGAGCGTGATCGTCGCTTTACCGGAGACGACTTTCGCGGTTTGATCGCCGATCTTGACCTGGCAGCCTTCGGCGTTCAGCGCTTCGACGGCGACGGCGCACGTCATGTCGTCGATATCCGGGATCGGGCGAACCTTAACGATGCGCGCTTTCGAAACCGGTTCGAGCCAAACGGTTTGCCAAATACCCGTAACCGGCGTGTACCAGATGCCGTTCGGGCTTTTGAGCTGCTTGCCGATCGGTTGCGGGCCGTCGTCCGTCGGGTCCCAAACCTTCACGACGAGGGTTTGAGCGCCTTCCGCTTTGAGCGCGCGGGTAACGTCGACCGTGAACGGGCAGTAACCGCCCTGGTGGTGTCCGACTTTGACGTCGTTGACGAAGACGTCGGCGCGCCAGTCGACGGCGCCGAAGTTCAGCATGATTTCTTTGCCGGCCCAGTCGGCGGGAACTTCGAACGTCGTTTTGTACCAGAGGTTGTTTTCTTTGCCGACTTTTTTACCGACGCCGGAGAGCGCGGATTCGGCGGCGAACGGAACGAGGATTTGGCCTTGCGCCGCTTCGAACTTATCGGCGACCGGAAGGATAGCGTAATCCCAAAGGCCGTTCAGGTTCTTCCATTCGGAGCGAACCATTTGCGGACGCGGGTATTCCGGAAGCGGTTTGGCCGGGTCGACGTCTTTCGCGAAGATCGAAAGAAGCGCGCCTTCCGCCGGCTTCCAATCGGCCGAGAAGGCGTTTTGAGCGCTCGCGATCGCGACGACGCCCAAGAGAGCCGAAACGACTCCCGTCAGGAACGATTTTTTCATGGAAAACCTTTCAAAAAAGGGGAAACGAGCGCGTTTCGACGGCGGCGCGGAAAAACGTCGTCGGCGAAGCGCGCGGGTTGTTGGTTTTCGATTGGGGCGCTCGAACGACGGAAAATCGTTCGAGCGTTCGCGATGCGTCGTCGCGGGCGGCGACGCGTTCCGATTCGGCGTTTCCGACCGCCGGTAAAACGGGAAAACGCGGAAAAATCGGCGACGTTTCATTAATATAACGTATTTTGCGCGCTTTTACAAGGCGCCCGACGCGACTTTCTTAACGATTTTGACGATTTAACGTTTATTGTCGTCGACGAAGCGTCGCGGGATCGGCGTCGGGGAGCCGCGTCAATTCCATCCGCATTCGGTTCGAACGTTTTTCATCGTTTCGAGAACGTCGTTCCAGGTTTGCGGGTCGAGCATCGCCGCGTTCGGGAACATGCAACCGTCCCAACAGATGTGGTTGAAGCGTTTCGACGGCTTGCCGGAGTCCTCGTCGAGGAGCCAATATTTCGCGTATTTGACGACGTCGAGTTTGCCGTTCGGATCTTTCGGGAGGCAGTGGCGACCGGTTTTGTCGTGCGCGCCGGAACCGAAGACGGCGCCGTCGTTTTGCGCGACGTGGAAATCGACCGTCCAAGGGCGGAGCGCTTTCGTCATCTTGGCGTAAGCGGCGTCGAACGTCGCGACGTCGGCCCAATCGAAGTCGTCCGGAACGAGGCGGTCTTCCGGAGCGTTCGCGCCGAGAAGGAAAAGAAGCGTGTGCGACATATCCGCTTGGAAACCAAGGACTTGCGGAAGGTCGACTTTCTCGAGAACCTCGACGCAACGGCGCCAGCTGTGCATTCCGCCCCAGCAGATTTCGCCTTCCATCGCGAGCATTTCGTCGTATTTCATCGCGATTTCGCAAGCGGCTTTGAACGTTTCGACGAGTTGCGCCTGGTTGGCTTCCGGGTCGCGTTCCCAATCGCCGACGGAGCAGGACGAGTCGATGCGAACGCAACCGTTCGGGCGGATCCCGGCGTCGCGGAGTTTGCGGCCGATCGCGCAGGCTTCTTCGACGGCTCCGAGGAAAGCGGCGCGTTTTTCTTCGGCGCCGATCGCGGAACCGCTCCAAACGTTGGCGACGAGGGTGCCGATTTCGAGCCGATAATCGGCGCAATATTGGGCGAGTCGGGCGATTTCGGCGTCCGGTTGCGACAAATCGAAGTGCGGCGGCGCGAGGAAAAGGTCGAAACCGTCGAATTTCGTTCCGTCGACGTCGGCGCCGCGCGTCAGGTCGAGCATCGTTTGGAGATCGACGCAGGGTTCGCCGTCGCCGCAACCTTTGCCGACGACGCCGGGCCAAGTCGCGTTGTGAAGTTTCGGGAATTTTTTGGCGGCTCGCTTCGCCATCGCTGGGTCTCCGCGGGGTTGGACGGGCGTTTCGCGGCGATCGGCGGCGGCCGCGAAGGGCCGGGAGCGTCGCGAACGGTCGATTTTTAAGGAACGGGAAAAAGACGCGGAACGGGCGGTTCGCGTCGATTGGTAAAGGAAACGGCGACGGGCGTTTGCGCGTCGGGACGACCGTCGCTTCGAAAATTTTCCTGACTCGAGTATATCAAGACTTGAGCGAACTTTCAAGAAAAAAAGACGATTTTTTCATTTTTTTAGCGAATTTGCAAAGAAAAAGTTCCGTCGTCGTTGACTTTAGGAACGACGGCGGAACTTTAGGAAAGACGCGCGGTTTAGGTAATTTCGTCGACGGCGAATCGCGGTCAAAAAACGCCGTTGCGGGAGTACCCGTAAGAAAAAACGGAGTAATCGCGGCTCGACTCCGGCGTCGGGGCGGTCGCTCGGCGCAAGACGCGTTCGACTTCGGCGGGCGTTTCGTTGGTGAAATCGAAACGAACGGCGCCGATCCCGGAGCGCAAAATCGCCGGGATCGCGTCGAGAAGATCGATCGGGTCGGCGAGGTAAACGGCGCTGCCGACGACCGGGCGCGAATCGACGGCGGCGTCGCCGGTCGGGGGGAGACGGTTCGCGTTTTTTTCGACGAGAAAACGGCGCTCGTCGGCGTTCGTCAACCGAACGAACGGGGCGTCGAAGAGCGTTTTTTGAGTGAACATCGCCAAAAGTCGCCCGAAAACCGGAAACCCGAGCGTTAGGCGGCGTTTCGCGAGATAATCGTCGTCGGCGAGCCGTTCGAAGATCGCGTCGACGGCCCGGTCGGAGATCTCCGGCGAGAGGTAAAGGAGATCGGCGGCGGCGAAACGGTCGGCCAAATAACGGACGGCGCGAGCGTTTCCGACGTTGAACGTCCAGTCGAGCGCGAACGGACGGCGAGCGCCCGTTTGCGAACGTTCGAAACGAACGGCGGCGGCGAGCGAACCGGCCAACGGCGCGACGTCGGCGTCGAGTTGGAACGTTTCCTGATAACGGGGACGGTTTTCAAACTGAACCGGCTGCGTTTCGAAGTGGATCCGGCGCAAGCCGAAACGACGGCAAACGTCGAATTGCGCGCGATTGCGGACGACGGCGGTAAAATAGGGGATTAAGGCGTCGCCGGCAAGCCGGGCTTTTTCGGCGCTTGGGGCAAACTCGGCGGGACGGGACGTCGGGGCGGTTCGCGTCGGTTCCGGGGGACTTTGACGGCGGCGCGACTCGACGATTTTCCGTTCGAGGCGCTCGACCGCGTCTTGGCGCAAGCCGTTGAGAAACGATTTCGGAACGAAAACGTCGGCGTCGAAACGAATTTCCGCGTCGTCGAGGTAAAACGGCGTTTCGCCGAAGCGGTCGAGCGCGTCGCGGAGCGTCGTTTCGTCCGCCGGGCGTTTCTGCGAGCGTTCGAGCGGCTGTTCGGAACGAACGGTCGCGACGGCGCGGTCGGTTTTGAGCGTCAGTTCGAGCGGGCGGTCGACGCGAGCGGTCAAACGGGCGGCGATCGGTTCGCGGCGGCGGATCTGTTTGAGCGCGTTTTCGAGCGTTTTGTTCAGCCGATGATCGAAAGTGCGGTAAAGAACGGTCGCTTCCGCCGGGATCGGAACGTCGAAACGAACGAGGTCGCCCGGTTCGGCGCGCTCGACGAGCTTCGTTCGACGCGGATTCGTCGGGTCGACGAGCCGGATTCCGCCGACGTTGAGACCGCCGAGTTTGCGAGCCGTCGCGTCGAGAAAAACGACGCCGTCGCCGTTGACGAGCGGCGCCGAAAGCCGAACCGCGTCGCGGCGGACGCGTCCGATCTCGACGCCGAAGTTCGACGAAAAAAATTCGTTGACGATCGCCGGGTCGTGTTCGCGAAAATAGCCGAAATCGTATCCGCGATTGAAAATTCCGGCGATTTCGCGGCGGCGGGCTTCTTCGCCTTCCGGGGACGCGACGTCGAGCGGCGTTCGCCCGTCGTCGGCCGATTTTTTCAGCGAAAGACGTTTCGCTCCGGTCGACGCGGAAACGCCGGTCAGCGAGTCGAGCAGATCGCGGTAATAGCGGACGGTCGCGTAAACGTAAACCGGCGACTTCATGCGGCCTTCGATTTTGATCGAGTCGACGCCGATCGCAAGCAGTTCGGCGAGTTCCGCGCGGCCTTGCAACTGATCTTTGAGCGATAAAAAGTAGCCGTATTCGGCGTTCGCGTCGAAGTCGGACGACGCGGCGTCGCGGCGCGGTCGCGGTCGTTCGACCGAAGGGGCGTCCGCGGCGAGTTCGTCGCGGCGGAGACGGCGGAACCGACGGTCGGACGTCGCGAGGGCGAGTTCCGGCGCGTCGTCGGAAAGCGGTTCCATTCGGTAATATTGGCGGCAAGGCTGAGCGCACATTCCGCGGTTTCCGCTCCGTCCGCCGATAAAACTCGACAGGTAACATTTGCCGGAACAGCCGAGACAAAGGGCGCCGGACGCGAAAACTTCCAACTCGAGCGACGTTTGCGAACGGATCGCTCGGATTTCGTCGAGCGAAAGTTCGCGAGCGAGAACGGCGCGGCGGAATCCCTGCGCGGCGAGCCAATTCGTTTCGGCGGCGGTTCCGGGAGAAAATTGCGTCGACGCGCAAAGCGGAAGGTCGGGAAAACGAGCGCGCAAAAACGAAACGGCGCCGAAATCCTGAACGATAACTTCGTCGAGACCCGCTTCGTAAAGACGGCGCAGATCGGGTTCGACGAGGTCGAGCTCCGCGTCGGAAAGGACGGTGTTGAACGTCAAGTGAACGGAGACGTTCGAGCGGTGCGCGAAGTCGATCGCGTCGGCGTACTCCGCGACCGAAAAATTTTTCGCGAAACGTCGAGCGCCGAATCCGGCGACGCCCATGTAAACTTCGTCCGCGCCGGCCTTGACGGCGGCGACGAGCCGGTCGAAATCGCCCGCGGGCGCCATGATCTTCATTTGTCGAGTTCCTTCGTCGGTCGGCGGGGAAAAGATGGGAAAAACGGGGAGAATGGGAAGGGACGGAACGCCGCGCCCGCATTAATTATTCGTATTAATTAATAGACGGCGCATCAATGGGCGCCGGGGGGAACGACGGCGCGAGCGTTCGGCGCGGCGGTTTCGGTCAAACGTCGTTTTCTTCGTCGAAACCGAGTTCGAGCGCGGTTCGTCGATCGCGTTCGGCGGCGGCTCGATCGCCGAGTTCGCGACGGACGAGCGACCGGTAATAATAAGCGTCGGCGTTTTCCGGGTCGAGCCGAAGGGCTTCGTCGAAATCGGCGAGCGCCTTGGACGTTTCGCCGAGTTCCGAAAACGCTTCTCCGCGAGCGACGAAGCAATGCGCGAATTCCGGGTCGAGTTCGAGCGCTTTCGTGTAATCGGCCAACGCGTCGGCGAGTCGATTTTCGCTTGCGTAAAGTACTCCGCGGTCGTAATAAGCCGGGACGAACTCCGGCGCGATCGCGAGGCAAGCGCGGAAATCGTCGAGCGCCGCGTCGGGGCGGCCGAGCATGTCCGCCGCGATCGCCCGTCCGTAAAACGCCGCGAACGCTTTGCGATCGAGCGCGACCGCTTGCGAGTAATCGTCGACGGCGCCTTCGAAGTCGCCTAAAAAGCGTTTCGAATGACCGCGCAACTCGAACGCTTCGGCGCGTTTCGGGTCGAGTTTCAGAACGCGGTTCGCCTCTTCGAACGCGCGTTCGAACTCCTCGAACTCGAGCCAGATTTTGCCGAGCCCGATCCGCGCCGCAAGGTGGTTCGGGTCGTATCCGAGCGCTTGTTGAAAGGCGTCGAACGCTTCTTCGAAGTCGCCGTCGTCGAGCGCGTCGCGTCCGGCCGCCGCGAACGTTTCGGCCAATCCGCGGCGATTGTCGTCGGCTCCGAGCGAAACGCGGGCGTTTTTACCGGCCTTTTTTTCGCCGTTTCGGTCGCGTTTTTTCGACGGGGCGGCGCCGGGCGCGTTTTTTTCGGGACGGCGCTCGTTAGGATTCGACGGTTGGGAAGGTTGGGAAAACGACATAACGGCGCTCGAATGGGGAAAAATGGCGAAGCGGGCGAACAAAACCGGCGCCGAACCGCAAAACGGCTCGACGGCGGCGAAAGGCGCGGCGTTTCGCCGTCTTGACGGAACGAAAACGCTCCCGACGGCGGAAAACGTCGACGGGGCGCGTCAAACGTCGAGGTACTTGACGTCGAGCGCGAATTTTTCGATAAATTCGCGGCGCGGCTCGACCTTGTCGCCCATTAGAACGCGGAACAGGTCGTCGGCGGCTTCGGCGTCCTCCATCGTTACCTGAACGAGGGTGCGGTTGGCCGGGTCGAGCGTCGTTTCGCGCAACTCTTCGGGATCCATTTCGCCCAACCCTTTAAATCGCGTGATTTGCCAACCTTTTTCGCCGGCTTCGCGGATCGAGGTCAGCAACGCGCGGAGGTCGTCGACGCCGACTTCCGTTTCGCCGCGGATCAGCTTGTAGCGCGAGCCTTCGACGCCGGTGCGTTGAACCGGGTAAAGCGAATCGATCTCGAAACCGGCTTCGCGCAGGGCGACGAGCTGACGGTTCAACGAGCGAACTTCGTGCAGTTCGACGACGCGAAGAACGGCGTCGGACGCTTCGCCGGATTTTTCGTCGACGTCCTTCGTCGGATCCTGGCTCAACCCGGCGGAGATCGAGTCGTGCGCCGTCAACGCGTCGAGCGACGAACCGGTTTCCCGCTCGATTTGCGTCGTAAATTCGGTCAGTTCGCGGCGATCGAAGAACCAGCGCTCCTGCTTCTTCCATTGGACGTGATACATCGGCAAGCGCGCCGTCGCCGGGTCTTGCAACTCCGCCAACGAACGGAGGCTAAAGCCGCGTCGTTCCAGCGCTTGGATCGACTCTTCCAACGAGCTGAGAGCGCGGCAAAGCGCGACCATCGCCTCGTTTTCGATCAGGCGGCCGTCGTTCGGATCGAGCGCGGCGTTTTGGATCCCGGCTTCGAGGAGCTCCTTTTTCATGTCCTCTTCCGTTTGAACGTAGCGCGTCGCTCCTTTGCCCCCTTTGCGTCGGACGCGGAAAAGCGGCGGCTGCGCGACGTAAACGTACCCGGCCTTGACGAGATCGTACATTTGGCGGTAGAAGAACGTCAAAAGGAGCGTGCGGATGTGCGAGCCGTCGACGTCGGCGTCCGTCATGATGACGACTTTGCCGTATCGGCGTTTCGAAAGATCCATTTCCTTCCCGAAACCGCCGCCGAACGCGACGATCATGCTGCGGACTTCTTCGTTCGCCAAGACCCGTTCGTCGCGGGACTTATAAGCGTTGATGATTTTACCGCGAAGCGGCAGGATCGCCTGATATTCGCGGATGCGTCCTCCTTCGGCGCTCCCGCCAGCGGAGTTCCCTTCGACGAGGTAAAGCTCGCATTTGTCGACTTCGCGGCTCGTGCAGTCGCGAAGTTTGCCGGGCATTCCGCCGTGGCTGAGCGCGTTTTTGCGAACGCGAACCATTTCTCGGGCGCGTCGGGCGCTTTCGCGCGCCTCGGCGGCGACGACGCCTTTGTTGACGATCGTTTTCGCGGTCGCCGGGTTTTCCTCCAAAAATTTCGAGAGCGCGGCGCCGAAGATCGCGTTGACGATCCCCTCGACTTCGCCGTTTCCGAGTTTCGTTTTCGTCTGACCTTCGAAACGCGGTTCCGGAACGCGCGCCGACACGACGGCGGTGAGCCCTTCGCGGAAGTCTTCGCCGGTCGGCGTTTGATTTTTGAAGAGATTTTCGCTTTTACCGTAGGCGTTCAACGCCCGCGTCAAGGCGGATCGGAAGCCGGAGAGGTGCGTTCCGCCTTCGATCGTGTGAATGTTGTTGACGTAAGAACGGACGTTTTCGGTGTATTCGACCGTGTACTGGAACGCGATTTCGACCTGCACGCCGTCGGCGGAATCGGCGACGTAGATCACTTCCGGGTGCGCCGGTTCGGTCGAACGGTTCAAATTGCGGACGAAGTCGACGAGGCCGTTTTCGTATTGGAACGTTTCGGAGCGTCCGTCGCGGGCGTCGGAGAACGAGATCTTGACGCCGTGATTCAGGAACGCCAAGTCCTGCAAGCGGCGAAAAAGGACGTTGTAGTCGAATTTAACGTCGGTAAAGATCTCGGAGTCCGGCTTGAACGTCGTTTTAGTGCCGTGTTTGTCCGACTTCGCCCCGCGTTCGACCGGGCCGGTCGGGATCCCGCGCTCGTATTCCTGGCTGTAGGAATAACCGTCGCGGCAGACTTCGACTTCGCACCACTCGGAAAGGAAGTTGACGACCGTAACGCCGACGCCGTGGAGCCCGCCGGACGTCTGGTAGGCGCCTTTGCTGAATTTGCCGCCGAATTTGAGGACGGTCATGACGCCTTCGAGGGTCGAAATTTTCAGTTCCGGGTGTTCGTCGACCGGGATTCCGCGCCCGTTGTCTTCGATCGTAACGGAGCCGTCGACGTTGACGGCGACCGATATTTCAGTCGCGAACCCGGCCAACGCTTCGTCGATCGAGTTGTCGACGACTTCGGTAACGAGGTGGTGAAGCCCGCGGGTTCCGACGTCGCCGATGTACATCGACGGGCGGACGCGGACGTGTTCGCGGTCGCTCAGGTGCTCCATGTCCTTCGACGTGTAGGAGTCGGCGCCGCGCGGCGCTTCGAGCGGCGTCGGGACGGTTTCGCGGCGAGCGTTCGTTTGTTCCGGTTGGGAACCCGATTCGTTTTTAGGCGTTTCGTTCATGTCGATTTCGGACGCGATCCCGTCGAGCGTTTCGAACGGCGAAAACCGATTTTCGTCGCTTAAAACGCGTTTCGGGCGCGTTTTTCAAAGGAATCGCCCGTCGTCGCGTTCGAAAAACGAAGCGACGGGCGGCGTTTTAACGATTTGAGCGGAAATAACGGACGCGAACCGGAGCCGACTCGACGGTCGCGTCGCTCGAACCGAGGGCGGTCGGGGAACCGCGTCGATTCCGGGGGGCGGGCGCTTTCGACGACGAAACGGGAACGTCGCCGCGTTCGCCGCCGACTTCGCGGGGTCAACGGAGGACGAGTTTGATCTTTTCGACGTTTTCGTCGGGGAGTGTCGTTTGAATTTCGTGCAATATCTGCGGCAGGTAAAAACGCAACTCCTGACAAAGCAGGTTCGAAGCGACGCGAACGGTCAGCGCGCCTCCGCGGAACGCGACCGGAACCGCGTATTTCGAGTAAGTCGCCAACTTCGACGCGGCGGCGCCGGCGTTCGAGCCGTCGATCGCCCAAGCGTCGTCCCAATCGTCCCAACCGGGATCGGTTTCGGCGCGGAAGACCGCCGCGAGCGCGTCGTTCCAAGCCTTGTGAAACCGCTCGACGCCGAGTTTGCGCCCGAAACCGTACTTCGCGACGATCGTCGGCAAAATCGCGCCGAACTTGGAAGCGCGGATCGGCCGCTCTTCGGAAAGGAAGTTGAAACCGAGCGGATGCGGCGGCGCGGCGAACGGATCGTCGCGTTTTTTCGACGTTTTCCGTTTTGGAACGCGCGATTTGGCGTTATTTTGTCGTTTTGTCGCGTCGGGGCTCTTGGACGCCGGGATTTTCTTCATACAATAACTTTCAAGGCCGCTGATTTCGGGCCGTTCGTCGCCGGGAACGTTTTCGCGTCGGGCGTCGGCCGCCGCCGCGGGGAGCGGAGCGGGTCGTCGTCGGAAACCGGCGTCGAATACTTTATTTTAACACATTTCGCCCGTTTCGACAAGCGAGCCGAAGGCGTTCGCGGGGGATTTTCCTCTCGAAAACGCCGTTATTTTCCCCCTTTTTTCCGCGAAATTTTTTTCAAAACAACTTGCGCCGGAGTTTAGCGGGATTGCGACCGCCGCGCGTTTTGCGCCGACTTTGCGTTTGGCGAAGTTTGGGCGCTTTGCATAAAAGAAAGGACGTTTTATGTCGTCGACCGCCGCCGTTTCTTCGTCGCCGTTCGCGAACTCTTTTTTTCTGACCGGCGCGACCGCGAGCGGCAAGACGGCGTTGAGCGTCGAGATCGCTCGAGAGCTCGACGCGGAAATTTTTTCGCTCGACTCGATGGCGGTTTATCGGCGGATGAACGTCGGGGTCGCGAAGCCGACGGTCGAGGAGCGCGGCGGCGTTTTGCATCGGATGATCGACGTCGTCGAGCCGTCGGAGGAGTTTTCGTTGGCGGAGTACCTCAAATTGGCCGCCGTCGGCGTCGCCGAGTGCGAGCGGAACGGGCGGCTTCCGCTTTTCGTCGGGGGGACTCCCCTTTATTTGAAGGCGATTCTGTTCGGCGTTTTCGAAGGGCCCGGCGCCGACGAGGCGATCCGCGAGCGGCTGCGTCGCGAGGAAGAGGCGAACGGGCCCGGTTGGCTACATCGGAAATTGGCCGAGCGCGACCCGAGATCCGCCGAGCGACTTCACCCGAACGACACGAAACGTTTGATTCGAGCGCTGGAAATTCTGGAAATATCCGGAAAAACGATTTCCGAACTGCAAACGCAATTCGAGGCGGCGCCGCTCGTCGATCCGAAGCGCGTTTTTATTTTGACTTGGGAACGAGCGGCGCTTTACGACCGGATTAATCGCCGAGTCGACGCGATGATGGAGGCCGGTTTTCTCGACGAGACGCGATCGCTTTTCGCCGAAACGCCGCCGCCCGGGCCGACGGCGTCGAAGGCGGTCGGATATCGCGAACTCGACGCCGTTTTGCGGGGCGAGGCGGAACTTGGCGACGCGGTCGAGAAGATCAAGCGGGCGACGCGGAATTTTGCGAAGCGGCAGGAAACCTGGTTCCGTTCGCTGACGGCGTCCGGGGCGCGGCGAGTCGCCGTCGACGGACGAACGCGCTCGGAAATTCGGGACGAGATCGTCGCCGCGATCCGCTCGACGCTCGCTCGTTGACGCGGCGCTTTGAAGAATCCGGGCGACTTAGACGATTTGGGACGCTTGGGGCGTTCGCTCGCCGACGCGGGGACGTTGAGAAAAGAGAGAAACGGGGCGAAATAGCGAAACCCGTCAACCGCCGAGCGGCGCGACGAATTCGAATTTTCGATTCGTTTCGAGTTCGACGAGCTCGAGTTTGAAAATCTTTGTCTTTTTCGAATTTCCGGACGATTCGGCGTTTTCGGTCGGAACGGCGCCGACTTCGACGTATCCGGCCAGGAGATAATCGACCGGTTCGCCGAGCGCGGCGACAAATTTTTTGCGTTCGGTCGGGATGAAAAGGTTGTTGGCGCGGACGTCGCTTTCCTTCAACGCGGCTTGAACGACGCTTTTTTCGAGAAGGCGGAAAGACGAGCTCGCTTCGATCTGCTGTCGCGCCGCTTCCGAGAGACCGCCGAGATCGCCCTTGCCGGAAACGCCGAGAAAACAGAGGGTTGCGTTTTGCTTTCCGTTGAGAACGGTCAGGCGCTGCAGTTCTTGAAGCGCGGAGGACGTCGCTTTTTCGACCGCCGGGGAAGAAACGGCGACGGCGTTTTCACCGTCGTTCTTGCCGCCGAAGCAACCGGCGAGCGTCGTTGCGAAAAAGCCGACGAAAACGCAAAAAGCGGCGACGCGACGAGCGGAGCGGAAACGCGGCGAGTTAAACGAGCGAAGACGGAGAGATTGCATAAACGGCCCCGAGTTTAACGGTTAAGGGGAAAACGCGCTCTCGAAACGGGCGGTCGGCTTGACTTTTCTAAGGTTCCGCTTAGAATAAGGCCGACGGCGGCGCGAAACGTCGCGATTATGACTTTTTTTAACGAACGACGCAAGACCGACTTTTTGTTTTTTTGCGTTCGGAACTTAGGAACGTTCGCGAGATGCCGCAACTTCTGAAATTTTTGCGTTATTTTTTATTGGGGCGCGCTCAGCGAATTTTCGGCGCGCAGGCGTTGACGGCGCTCGTTCTTTTGGGGTTCGGGGCGAGCGTATGGACGACGTTGCGAACGGAAATTTGCGAGCAGGAAATCTATGTCGTCAAAGAAAATGATTTTCGGGTCTGGAATCCTCCCGCTTGGGTCTCGGATCGTTTTGTCGCCGAAGTTCTCGAACTGCGCGCGCCGGAAGCTCGGGGCGAAACGCTAAATTCGCTCGACCCGAATTTGATCGATAATTTGCTGATCGCGTTCGAATCGCATCCTTGGGTTGAACGCGTCGAATCGATCGAAACGCGGTTTCCGGCGCGAGTCGACGTAAAGCTCCGGTTTAAGGAGCCGGTCGCGGTCGTCGATCCGACCCCGGCGGTCGCGGTCGATTGGAGCGATCCGGAGCCTTTCGAGTTTCAAAACGGCGGAGAAAACGGGACGAACGCGCAAAACGGCGAAATTGGGCAAAGCGCGCAAAGTTTGTCGGAAGCCGGGGCCGTTTTCGAAAAATACGTCGTCGACGACAAGGGGTATCGCCTTCCGGACGAGTATTTCCGGAAAAATCCGAGCGTTTACCGGCGTTTTCCGATTATTTTGGGGATCCGATCGACTCCGGTTTCGGGCGCCGGGCAGTGCGGCGATCCGGCGGTCGTCGAGGCGGCGGCGTTCGCCCGTTTTTTAACCGACTCCGACGCGCTTGAAAAATTGGGCGTCGACCGCGTGATTGTTGCGAAGAGACGCGGTGAAACGAATTTGATTTATTGTTTGAAAACAACGGGGAACGCGACCGTTTATTGGGGAACGTTCGCGACGGCGAACGCAAACGGGGAAAAAACGGTCGAAAAAGAGACGCAACGAAAGAAATTGGAGCGTTTGTTCGCGGTCGCCGAGAAATACGCGTCGCTGGAAAACGTTCCGCCGGAAGCGCGCGCCGAGCTCGACGTTTCGGGTTGGGCAAACGGGGCAAACTCCGCGTTAAAATAGCGACTCCGCGTCGAAACGGCTAAACGCTAAAATTGGTCGATTCGACGCGACAAGAAACGACGAACGCCGTCCGAACGAACGGAACGGCGCGTCGAAAAGTCCGGCGACGCGGCGCGAACCGCGTTCCCGAAGCGAAACGAACGGCGAAGTCGACGCTAAAAACGCGAGTCGCCGAGCGCCGCCGCGATCATTCGAACGAATCGAACATGCGACCGAGCGCGATTTCGAATTTCTCGTCGGAGTAATAAGTTCCGGCGGCGATCTCCGAACGGATGCGGTTGACGAGATCGAGTCGAATTTCGGAGGCGTTGAAAGCCGCCGCGTTCGCGCCTTGGAGCCCGTCGGCTCGTTGGGCCGAAATCTCCATTTCGTCGCGCGGGGCGACGTTCGATTTCGCCTCGACGCCGGTTTCGCGTTTCAACATATCGGCTCGGCGCGGCGCCGCGACGCCTTGCGTTCCGTGGATTCCATAAATATTCATGTTGGGTCTCCTGAATAAATTTTATCAGAAGTTGTCTGCAATCTTCGCGCCGCGACGCTCTTCCTTGAACGTCGCCGACTGCCGCGTCGTCGAGCGTTGTTTTCAACGGACGGGACGAAAGTCGGGGAGGCGAAACGCGCCGTTCGCGTCGCTTTCTCTTCGCTATTAGTATCGACGAGCGAGGGGGGAAACTTGAGGCTTTCCCGCTTCTCGACCGTATTTTATCGCGTTCGACGCTTCGACTTCGACATGCGGCGGCCCGACGCTCGGCGACAAATCGCTTCGGCGGCAAGACCGTATGATCCCTATTATGCCAAAACAAGCGCAAATCGGCAAGAGCGATTCGCCGAAAAAACGATTTTTTCGAAATTTTTTCTCGACTTTTTCCCAACGGCGTCAAAACGACGCAAACGGGGCAAAATAGGCGAAATAAAACGCGTCCGCCGCCGCTTGATTTGCCGAAACGCAAAAAAAAGGGAAAAAATTTTGCGAGGGCGGTTTCCTTCGCCGCAAAATGGAACGGCGCGGAAGCGAAAAAATCGCCGCCGCGCCGTCGGTGCAACCGTTTCAGTTGGCAAAATAGCGTTCGACGAATCCGACGTCGGGCGTTTCGTTGGCAAACTGGGGGCTTTTGAGGATCTTTAACAATCCCGGGATCGACGTTTTAATCCCGTCGACCCGAAATTCTTCCAGCGCGCGAATCATCGTCGCCAATCCCTCTTCGCGAGTTTGACGGCAAACGAGGAGCTTTCCGATCATCGAATCGTAATGCGGGCTCACCGTGTAACCCGGGTAAACGTGCGAGTCGAAACGGACGCCGAAACCGCCCGGAACGATCATGTTTTCGATTTTGCCCGGGCACGGGCGGAAATTGCGCTCCGAATCTTCGGCGTTGATCCGGCATTCCATCGCGAACCCGAGGTGCGGAACGTCTTTTTGTTCGAACGTCAGTTTTTCGCCCGCCGCGACGCGAATTTGCCATTGAACGAGGTCGATTCCGGTCGCCATTTCCGTTACCGGGTGTTCGACCTGGATCCGCGCGTTCATTTCGATGAAGTAAAAATCGCCGTTTTTATCGACGACGAACTCGACCGTTCCGGCGTTCGAATACCCGGCGGTTTTCGCGAGTCGAGCGGCCGCTTCGCAAAGTTCGCGTCGGCGTTCGAACGAAAGCGCGGGCGCCGGGGTCAGCTCGACGAGTTTTTGACGGCGGCGTTGGATCGAGCAATCGCGTTCCCAAAGGTGAACGACGTTTCCGTAATTATCGGCGAGGATCTGCGCTTCGACGTGCCGCGGATCTTCGATCAGCTTTTCGATGTAAACGTCGCCGTTGCCGAAGTTAGCCGCCGCTTCGCGAGCCGCTTCCTGAAGCGCGATCTTGAGTTGCGCGTCGTCGTAAGCGGGGCGAATCCCGCGTCCGCCGCCGCCGGCCGTCGCCTTGACGAGAACCGGATAACCGATCTTGCGAGCGACTTCGAGCCCTTGCGCTTCGGACTCGATCAAGCCGTCGCTTCCGGGAACGGTCGGGACGTCGCAGGCGCGAGCCAGAGCGCGAGCCGCGTTTTTATCGCCGAGCCGTTCCATCGCTTCGACGCTCGGCCCGATGAATTCGAACCCGCAACTGCGGCAAATTTCGGCGAAATGAGCGTTTTCGGAAAGGAAACCGTAACCCGGGTGGATCGCGTTCGCTCCGACCAACTCGGCGGCGCTGATGACGCGGTCGATCTTGAGGTAGCTTTGACTCGTCGGCGCGGGCCCGATGCAGACGGCGCGGTCGGCCAATTTCAAATAACGAGCGTCGCGGTCGGCTTCGCTGTAAACGGCGACCGATTCGACGCCAAGTTCCCGGCAGGCGCGGATAACTCGAAGCGCGATTTCGCCTCGGTTGGCGATCAAAATGCGTTTAAACATAACAAAAATCAAACCTTAATGTCGCAAGCGCGACGCGGGCGGTCGAAAAACGAAGGCGCTCGACGGCGTTCGGCTCGACGCGTCGAACGGGAAAACGCCTCTCCAAAACGGGCGGGATCAACCGCGAACGTCGACCTTGAACAGCGGAGCGCCGAACTCGACCGGATCGCCGTTTTTGACGAGAACCGCGACGATCTTTCCGGAAATTTCCGCTTGAATTTCATTGAAGACCTTCATCGCTTCGAGGATGCAGACCGTTTTTTCCGGGCCGACGACGTCGCCGACTTTAACGAACGGCGCGGCGTTCGGGCTCGGCGAGGCGTAAAAGGTGCCGACCATCGGCGAGTCGATCGTTTTCAGAAATTTTGCGTCGGCGTCGGCGGCGGGCGCTTGCGGAGCGCTCGGGACGGCGGCGACGGGCGCCTGCGGGGCGGACGCCGCGACCGGAACGACCGGCGAGCTCGCGTCGACGACCGGAGCGATCGCGCCGCGTCGCAGCTTCAAACGAGCGCGGCCCTGTTCCCAATCGAGCTCCGAAACGTTGTTTTCCTTCATCAGTTCGACGAGGAAACGGACGCCTTCGAGGTTGAAAACGCCGTCTTTTTGAGCGTCGTGCGAGGCGGCGTCTCTTTTTTCTTTTTTCTCTTTTTCGGCCATTTTACGCGGCTTTCTTATTTTAACGTGGCGGAAACAAATCGATTCAATTTTGCGAAGTCGGGAATAACGGCGACGTCGGCCCAACGCCCGTCTTCTTCGAAGAGTCGAGCGGCGGCGTCGACGGTCGTCGGGCTCGTTTCGACGAAAATTTTCCCCTTATTTTTCAAATAATCGGGCGCCGTCGCGACGATCCGCGCGACGATCTCGACGCCGGTTTCGCCTCCGAGAAGCGCGAGTTTCGGCTCGTAATCGCGAACGGTCGGCTCAAGTTCGGCGTATTCGGACGCGGAAACGTAAGGCGGGTTGCTGACGACGACGTCGAAGCGCCGCTCCGGTTCCAGCGCGGAGAAAAGATCCGATTCGAAAAACTCGACGCGGTCGGCGACGCCGTTTTTCTCGGCGTTGCGACGAGCGACGGCCAACGCGGCGGGAGAAACGTCGAACGCCGTCAAACGAGCGTTCCGCAAATTTTTCGCCAACGCGATCGCGACGCATCCGCTTCCGGTTCCGACGTCGCAAAAATTCCAAACGCGGTCGGCGTCGAACGTTCCGGCGGCGCGCGCCTCTTTGTCCGTTTTCTTGACGTATTCGACCGCTTCCAAAACGAGCTGTTCCGTTTCCGGACGCGGAATCAACACGTCGCGAGTCGTTTCGAAGTCGAGCGAGTAAAATTCCTTTTTGCCGACGAGATGCGCGACCGGCTCGCCCGCGCCGCGACGCTTCACCAACGAGCGGAAAAGCGCCCGTTCGTCGTCGTTCGGAACGGATTCGTAATTAACGTACAGATCGACGCGAGTCGTTTTCAGCGCGAACGCCAAAAGAATCTCGGCTTCCAAACGCGGCGAATCCGCGCCTTTTTCGGTGAAAAAGTTCGTCGTCCATTCGAGCAGACGGCGCGTCGTCCAAGTTTCGCCTTGCGACATTTTCGACTCCTTCGAAAAGTGGGCCGTCGCCGCGTCGACCGGCGGCGACGTTCGATAACAACGGCGCGCGAACGCTTATTCGAGCGTTCCGAACGAATTGCGCAGGTCTTGCCGTTCGTAATCGAGGAGTCCCTCGATCACCGGGGAAAGATCGCCGGCGAGAATAACGTCCAACTTGTACAGCGTCAACCCGATGCGGTGGTCGGTAACGCGGTTTTCCGGGAAGTTGTAAGTGCGGATCCGCTCGCTGCGGTCGCCGCTTCCGAGCTTGCTCATCCGCTCCTGCGAACGGCGGGCCTGTTCTTCGGCGCGTTTTTGCTCGTAAAGTCGCGTTTTCAGAACGCGCAACGCCTTCGCCAAGTTTTTGTGCTGGCTTTTTTCGTCCTGGCAGCTGACGACGAGTCCGGTTTCGAGGTGCGTCAAACGGATCGCCGAAGCGGTCTTGTTGACGTGCTGGCCGCCCGGGCCGCTCGCGCAGAAGCGGTCGACGCGGTAGTCGTCCGGTTTGAGGTCGATTTCGACGTCTTCCGGCTCCGCCATAACGGCGACGGTCGCGGCGGACGTGTGGATGCGCCCTTTCGTTTCCGTTTCCGGAACCCGTTGGACGCGGTGGCCGCCGCTTTCGAATTGGAGTTCGCGGTAACAACCCTCGCCGTCGACGCCGAAAACGATTTCTTTGAAGCCGCCGATTTCGGTCGGGCTCATCGACATCAGCTCGATTTTCCAGCCGCGCCCTTCGCAGTAACGCTTGTACATTTCGTAAAGGTCGCGGGCGAACAGAGCCGCTTCGTCGCCGCCGGTTCCGGCGTGAATTTCGAGAATGCAGTGCGCGCGGTTCGCGTCTTCGCCGCCGATGGTGAGATCGAGGAGCTCGTCCCAGTACGTTTCGCGCTCTTCGCGGAGCGCCGGAAGCTCCGTTTCGGCGAGTTCGCGCATTTCGGGGTCGCCCCCTTCAAGAAGGCCCTTGGCCTCTTCGATCTCGGCGTTCAGACGTTTGAAACGTCGGTATTTTCCGCAGAGTTTCGACAAAGAACCGTGTTCGCGCGCAACGGCGGCGAGTCGGCTGGAGTCGGCCAAGACTTCCGGGTCGTTCATCTGGCGCTCGAGCTCTTCAAAACGAGCGAGCTTTTCGTCGAGTAATTTGCGCATCGGGGTTCTTAAATCGGTCGCTTATTAATAATAATGGGCAAAAAACGGGAACGTTTCGGCGTTTCAGACGCAAGAAACCGCCGACGGCCGCGTTTCGCCCGTTCGAAAACTGAAGCGAAAACGCGGACGGCGAAGCGCGATCGGCGCCGACGTCGCGCTTTGGGCAAACGCCCCCCACTCCCGAGCGTTTCGCAAAACGGCGAACGAACGCCGCGGCGCAAAACGCGGGAAAAGTCGGGACGCGGCGCGACGGAGCGTCCCGGGGAATCGTCGGTCGATCGGAGCGATCAGGCCTTCTTTTTGCCGTAGTTGCCGGCGAACTTGTTGCGGAATTTTTCGATGCGGCCCGCGGTGTCGACGAACTTGAGGCGGCCGGTGTAGAACGGGTGGCACGCGTTGCAAATATCGACCTTGAGTTCCGGCTTCGTGCTGCGCGTCATGAAGGTGTTGCCGCAACCGCAGGTAACTTTCGTTTCCACGTACTTCGGATGGATCTTTTCTTTCATCGTAATTTCTCTCTTCAAACGTTTCCCGCCGCAAGGGATCAGGCGACGACGCGAAAGGCGCGGGTCGCCCCTTGCGAATCGAAAACACGCGTTAGGGGTAAAGGCGACGGCGAACCGGATAAGCGTAAAAAACGCGGCCCGAACGTTCGACCGCCAATCAACGGGCCATTTTACCAAATTTTGACGACTTGGCAAGGGCCGCCAAGGGGGCGCGCTCGATATTTTTTCAAACGCGTCCGTTTTTTTGAATTTTCAGGCCGGAAATTTTTCTTATTTTACGCAAATCGCCAAAGACGCCTGTTTTAACAGAGCTGTTTAAAGCGCTTGTTTTCCCCATTTTTAACGGGCGTCGGCGCGTTTCGGCGTTTTAGCGGTTGAAAACCGGCGGCGGGGCGATCACAGTTGCAACACGTCGTTCATGTCGTAAACTCGACCGGCGGGTTTCGACGCGAGGAATTTCGCCGCGGCGAGGGCGCCGTTCGCGTAAGCGTCGCGGTTCGAGGCGCGAACGGTCAATTCGAGCGTTTCGCCGAGCATTCCGAAGACGATCGTGTGTTCGCCGGGGTTGTCTCCGACGCGGATCGCGTGGTAGGCGATTTCGTTGTGCGGACGGGCGCCGGTTTTGCCGCCGCGACCGTCGCGGAAGGAGTCGATTCCCATTTCGGCGGCGATCAGCGAGCCGAATTTTAACGCGGTGCCGCTCGGCGCGTCGACCTTGTAACGGTGGTGGCGTTCGAGAATCTCGACGTCGGCGTCCTGATCTTTCAGGGCTTTCGCCGCGATTTGCGCCAATTTCATCGCCAAATTGACGGACGGGCTCATGCTCGGCGAGCGGAGGATCGGGATTGTTTTCGCCGCTTCTTCCAAACGACGGAGCTGTTCCTCGTCGGCGCCGGTCGTCGCGAAAACGAGCGGGATTTTGCGGTCGAGGCAAAGGGCGAGGAGCGAGTCGAGAGCGCGCGGCGACGAGAAATCGACGACAACGTCCGGGGTAACGTCGGCGGGGAGCGCGGCGGCGACCGGGACGCCGATTTTAGCGATTCCGGCGACTTCTCCGGCGTCGCGGCCGAGTTCGGGGCAGGTCGGCGCTTCGAGGGCGGCGACGATTTGCAGTTCCGGGTCGGCGGCGGCGAGGGCGACGAGACGTTTGCCCATTTTGCCGGCGGCTCCAAAAAACGCGATTTTGGTCATTTTGCGTATCCTTTGCGCATTGCGCGTTGCGTTTGTTTTGGTTGTTTTGTCTATTTTAACTCGATTTTAAGCGAAGCGGCGTTTTGCTTGTTCGTTTTGCTTATAATGGGGCGGCGTTCTATAAGCGAAGCGAGCGAGCGCGATCAGTCGCCTGTTTTCGGCGTTTCGAACGGTTCCGATTTCGACGTCGCGGAGGAAAAGGAGGCGTCCGAATTGACCAGCGCGCCGCCGAGCATCTCGATGAAACGCGTCGTTTGCGCCGAAAAAACTTTGCGGTGTTTGTAAATAACGCCGATCGGTCTTGTTAATTTGGGCGAAACAAGGGGAATAGCGACCATTTTTCCGCTTTCGACGTCCGAAACGACCGTCGGCGCGGGGAGGATGCTGACGCCGACGCCGACTTCGATCGCCTGTTTGATCGTTTCGATGTTGTCGAATTCCATCGCGACGTCGACGTGCACGCCGCGCTGGCGCATGTAGCGGTCGGTCTCCTTGCGGATAAAAAGATCGCGGTCGAAAGCGACGTACTCGACGTTTTGCAACTGTTCGAGCGTCAACGTTTTCTCTTTCGCCAACGGGTGGTTCGGCGGCGCGACGACGACCATTTCTTCGGAGCGGAGCGGAATAACGTTCAGTTCCGGCGAAGTCGTCGGGTAGGAAACGATCCCGAGATCCGCCTCGGAGTTGAGGACGGCTTGGTACACTTTCGACGGGTGAAGAAATTCGAGACGAATTTTTGTTTTCGGACACTCTTTCATGAAGTCGCGCATGCACTTGCTCATGTCGTGCAGGCCGACCGAGTAGATCGCCGCGACGTGGATCGTGCCGCCGCCCTGGTTGTAAAGGGACTGCACCCGGGTGACGACGGAGTCGTAAGTTTCGAGGATTTCGCGGAAACCTTCGTAGCAGATCTGGCCTTCCTGCGTCAAGACGAACGGGCGTTTCGTGCGGTCGACGAGCCGCGAGCCGATCTGTTTTTCGAGGCGGTGGATCGACTGCGTCGCCGCGGATTGGCTGATATTGTTCGCCTCGGCGCCGCGCGAGAAACTTTGATAGTGAACGACGTCGCAGAAAATTCTAAAGGTCTCGATATTCATAGGCGCTTTCCTTGACGCTTCGCGTCGTCGATAGGTCGGCGGCGTTTTCTGAAAACAAGGCTTGATTTTGATTTCGGCGCTTGTTTCAAAACAAGGGACGAGCGTTTGCGTTCGGCGTCGGCGCCGCGTCCGACTTGGGGCGGCGAAAACGCGTTCGCGGCGCGGGGGAGCGGATTAACAAAAAATTATTTCACCGATTCCCGTATTAGCTTCATCTTATCATATTTCCCCCCTTTTTCAAGAGCCGTCCGAGCGTCCGCGCCGTTTTTTTAACGAAAAAGGATCCCGCATTAATATAATAAGGGGAAAGTCGCGCCCGGCGTCCGAGAACGTTTTCGGGAAGAAAATGGAAAAAAGCGGGTTTCGCGCCCCGTCGACCCCTTTTTTCTCGCGCAAGAAGCGCTATACTTGAGACGCGTGGGAATTTTAGCGAGGAATTTTTTTTGCGCGCAAATTTTGGGACGGCGCTCGAGCCGGGCTGAAAACGGCGCGAAACAACGACGAACGGAGGAAAATATGGCGTCGAACGAATTGAATCGTCGGGACGCGTTGCGTTTCGCCGGATTGGCCGCCGGGGCTTTTTTCGCGGGAGGTTCGCTCGAGGCGTTCGCCGCCGAGAAAGCGGCTTCGGGCGACGTTTGGAAGTACGTCGTCGTCGACCCGCGGCAAGTCGCCGAAACGACTTACGAAAGCTACGCGGCCGGGCGTTGCATGTACGCGACGTTTAAGGGGATCGTTTACAACGTCGGGCTCGCGTTGGAAAAGACCGATCCGATCGCGGCGGCGCCGATCCTCGGTTTCCCCTATTATATGATGAAATACGGCGACGGCGGCGCGAACGGTTGGGGGTCGCTCTGCGGCTCGCTCAACGGCGCGATGGCGGCGATCTCGCTTTTTGTCGCCGATTCGAAGAAGCGCAAGGCCCTGTGCGACGAGATCGCGAACTACTACGAGCAAACGATGTTCCCGATTTACGTCCCGGCGAACGACGATTTCGGCGCTATGCCGCAAACGATCTCCGGTTCGATCCTTTGCCACGTTTCCAGCGGAAAATGGGCGGCGCTCGCGCAAAAACGCACCGACTCGCCGGAACGTTCGGAGCGTTGCTCGCGCATGTCGGCCGACGTCGCGCGGAAGACGGCGGAGATCCTGAACCTGAATATCGGAACCGCCGCCGCGCTCGAAGCCGCGCCGGTCGTTTCGCTCCAACGTCGAGAGCCGAGCGCGACCTGCGCTTCGTGCCACGACAAGGGAAAGAAAAATTCCGACGTCATCGGCAAGATGAGCTGCGGCGAATGCCACGATCAGGCGGTCGACCACGCCGCGAAAAAGTGATCGGGCGACGGGCGGCGATCGGCGTCGCGCAAAACGGGCGGCGAAACGATTCCGACGCTCGATTTTCCATTTTTGAGTTCAAGGAGTGAGGAACGATGACGACCGCGCAAACCGGGTCGCGAGTAATTCGACTTCCGAAGACGCCGCGCTACTTGGCGCCTTTTCACGCGAAACTTCATCCGCACTTTTTCGCCGACGTGCTGGTGCTCGGCGGAGGGTTGGCGGGGCTGACCGCGGCGCTTTCGGTCGACCCGTCGCTGACGGTGCTGGTCGTTTGCAAAGCCGGGCTGGGAAACTCGAACAGCGGCAAGGCGCAGGGCGGGATCGCGACCGTTTGGAACGTGCCGGACGACGCGTTCGAAAATCACGTCAAGGACACGCTGATCGCCGGGGGCGAGCTTTGCGATCGGGAAACGGTCGAGTTCGTCGTGCGACACGGGCCCGCCGGAGTGCGCAGGCTGATGGAGTACGGCGCCCGTTTCGACCGCGATAAAAACGGCGACGTCCTGCTTGGGCGCGAGGGCGGACACGACCATTTCCGCGTGTTGCACGCCAACGGCGACTCGACCGGGGCCGAAGTGATGCGCGCCGTCGCCGAGGAGGTCAAGCGTCGGCCGAACATCCGCGTTTGGGAGGACGCTTTCGCGCTCGACCTGCTCGCTTACGACGGGTTCTGCCGCGGCGCCGTCGTTTATTGGGAAAAAGAGCGCGAAACCGAGTTGATCTGGGCGAAGCAAACGATCCTTGCGACCGGCGGGCTCGGGCAAATTTACCGCGAAACGACGAATCCGCCCGTGGCGTGCGGCGACGGCGTCGCGATGGCGTTCCGCGCCGGGGCCGTCTGCCGCGACCTGGAATTCGTCCAGTTTCACCCGACCGTTTTGTACATCGCCGGAGGAAGCCGCAGTCTCATCACCGAGGCGATGCGCGGCGAAGGCGCCTGGCTCGTCGACAAAAACGGACGCCGCTTCATGACCGATTACGACGAACGGGGCGAACTGGCGCCGCGCGACGTCGTCAGCCGTTCGATCGTGCGGCAGATGGCCAAGACGAATTCGTCGAACGTGTTCCTCGATTTGACGCGCAAGGACGCCGACTGGATCCGCGGACGCTTCCCGGGGATCACGGCGATTTGCGCCGAATTCGGCGTCGACATTACGAAGGAACGCATTCCGGTGCGTCCGGGCGCCCATTACGCGATGGGGGGCGTGTTGACCGACCGCAACGGACGAACGACGTTGAAGGGGCTTTGGGCCGCCGGCGAAGTCGCGAGCGTCGGCCTGCACGGCGCGAACCGGCTCGCTTCGAACAGTTTGCTCGAGGCGTTGGTTTACGGCGAGCAAACGGGCCGGGCGGCGGGCGAGATCGCGTTGCAAACGACGGACGAATATCGGGCGCTTCCGCTTGAAAACCCGCCGCTTCCGTCGGGGATCGGCGCGTCGATCGACGTCGACGACGTCCGCAATTCTTTGAAAAGCGCGATGTGGCGGCTCGTCGGCGTCGTTCGCGACGAGGACGGTTTGGCCGAAGCCGAGCGGTACGTCGACGATTGGTCGAAAGTGCTTTTCTCGAAGCAGTTCGAAAGCGCGTCGGCGTGGGAAACGCAGAATATGCTGACGGTCGCCCGGATGATCGTCGCCGGGGCGAAGGCCCGACGCGAGACGCGCGGTTCGCACAACCGAAGCGATTGCGACGATTTCGATCCGAGCGCGCCGGCCGTTCATTCGCTGTTCGTTCAAGCCGAGGAGTGATTCCGGCGTCCGAAAGCGAAATTAAGAACGGGTGAAAACGCCGTCCCGCGACGTTTGCGTCGGGAAAAGCGGATTCAAACGAACGGAAGCCGACGTCGGGACGAGCGCGTCTCGACGTCGGCGTTTTTGTTTCTCGACGGGCGATTTTTCTTGACATTCGTTCCGTTTTCGGCGATAATAACGCGCGAGAAGCGGCGAGTCGTTCGTCGCTTTAGCGAAAATATGTCGATTGGGAAAAGGAGAGAAAAATGAAAAACGCCGGATGGGCCGCCGTCGCTCTGCTGACCGCGGTCTTCGGTTGGGGCGTCGCCGCTTCAGCCGCCGAAGCCGACGCGAACGCCGCCGACTCGAACCGCGTCGTCGTCGAATTGCAAGACGACGGGCGGGCGCTGATCAACCCCGGGATGGGGTGGACGATGCACTTTTATTCGAACGTGCCGACGAATTACGGGAGTCGGCTCGAACCGTCGGACGCGCTCGATTGGTTCGAAGGTTGCTCGACCGTTTACCTGCGTCTGCCCTGGGCGTTCCTCGAGCCGGAGGAGGGCGTTTTTAACTGGGCGATGGTCGACACGCCGGCGCAACGCTGGATCGAGCGCGGGAAAAAGGTCGCGTTCCGCTTCACGACGTCGGAGAATTGGCTCGAATACGCGACGCCGAAATGGGTCTTCGACGCCGGAGCGAAGGGCGTTCGCTACACGTGGGGGAAGGGCCCGCAAGCGGACGGGCTTTGCGTCGATCCGGAGTTCGACGACCCGATTTATCTCGAAAAACTGCGCGCTTTTCTCGCCGCGGCCGGACGCCGGTACGCGAACAACCCGAACGTCGCGTTCATCGACGTCGGCACTTATGGGATGTGGGGCGAAGGACACTCGAATCTCGGCGTTTGGATCGACGCGTCCTCTTCGCGCATGGACGCCGAGCGCACGCTGAACGTCGTCAAAACGCATATCGACATGCACCGCGAATGTTTCCCCGGCGTTTTGCTCTGCATTAGCGACGACGTCGCGGGAGATTCGAAACCGGGGCGCGATTTCCCGGAAACCGATTACGCGTTGTCGCAAGGCGTGTCGCTTCGCGACGACAGCATCCTGGTGCAACCCGCGCCGCGACAATGGTATCACGACGAAATGGCGCAAAAATTCTGGCCGACTCTGCCGGTGATCCTCGAACACGAGCACTACCTGCCGTCGAAAGAACGCGGCGCCTGGGACGACGAAAAACTGATCGAATCGGTCGAGCGTTACCGCGCGTCGTACATGTCGATTCACTGGTTCCCGGAAGTCGAGTGGGAGGAGTCGAAAGACGCGATTCGCCGGATTAATCGCCGCCTGGGGTACCGACTGTTCCCGTCGCGGGTCGCTTATCCGAAAACGGTCGCGATCGACGAGTTTTTCGACGTTTCGTGGACGCTGCAAAACGTCGGCGTCGCGCCGTGTTACGACGGCGGTTTCGTCGCGCTGACGTTGAAGGACGCCAAAGGCGGTCTCGTCGCGGTGTTGGTCGACGAAAGTTTCGACGTGAAAGAACTGAAAACGGCGGAGCCGGGCGCCGCGCCGCAAGTCGAGCGAACGAGCCGCTTCCGCGTCGGTCGCGTCGGCCCGACGACGAATCCGGGCGAATACGACGTTTACATCAGCGTCGGAACTCGCGACGGCTCGCCGATTTACGAGCTGCCGTTGGGCGACTCCGACGGTTCGCGCCGGTACCGAATCGGCAAGATCGTTCTCGAAGCGAAATAAGGAGCCGGCCGCGTTTTGGGGAAGGCGCTCGTTTTTTCGACGGGCGCCGACCGCGGCGGTTATTTCGGGTTTTCCTCCAAGAATTTTCGTATCGTTTGCATAAATTCGTAGCCGTAATTTTCGAGTTTGCGAACGCCGACGCCGGAAACGTTCAAAAAATCGCCGTCCGTTTCCGGTTTCAAATACGTCATGTCGACGAGCGTTTTGTCGCTGAACACGACGTAAGGCGGGACGTTTTCGTCTTTTGCGATTTGCGAACGGAGCGCGCGCAACTCTTCGAAAAGCCGCCGGTCGCGGGGCGAAAGAGCGCTTTTCGAGTAAGGATTCGACGCCGCCGAACCGAACGGAACGCTCGCGCCGGAACCGCTTAAAAACGTCGGCGAACCGCCGCCGAAGCGCCGCGACGTCGCTTTTTTCTTTTTTCCAACCGGCCGCTCGACGATTTTTACCCGTCGTTGACCGCGCATCGTCTCCCAACCGAGCCGGGTAACGCGCGGAATCGGGAAGTTTTTCGTCGGGTCGAGTTCGGCGAGACCCTGCGTTAAAAGCGCGGAAATCAAGTAACGCCAATAGGTTTTGTCGCGGTCGGCCCCGACGCCGAACGTCGGCAAGCGGTCGTGTCCGAACCGTTCGATCTTTTCCGTGCGTTCTCCGACTAAAACGTCGACGACGTGCCCGACGCCGAAGCTGTTGCCCGTGCGTTGCATCGCGGAGAGCGCTTTTTGAGCGTCGACCGTCGCGTCGACGCGGCGGATCGAGCCGACGCAATAATCGCAGCCGCCGCATCCGGTTTTCGACGCGGCTTCGGACGCCGCGTTCGCGTCGACGCCGTTTTCGTCGGCGTTAAAGTTCGGCGGGACGTAAGTTTCGCCAAAATAACGGAGCAGATTGGCGCGGCGGCACCCGTCCGTTTCGGCGAAACGCACCATTTCGTCCAAGCGTTGCGCGGCGGCGGCGCGAGCTTCCGGATCTTGATAATCGTCGAGGAATTTGCGATGTATCGCGATGTCCTGATAACCGTACATTAGAAGGCAGCGCGCCGGGGCTCCGTCGCGGCCGGCTCGACCGGTTTCCTGATAATAACTTTCGACGTCCTTCGGCAGGTCGCAGTGCACGACGAAACGGACGTTCGATTTGTCGATCCCCATTCCGAAAGCGACGGTCGCGACGACGATCGGCGTTTCGTCGTTGGCGAACGCGTCTTGAACGCGGGCCCGCTCCGCGTCGGTCAGCCCGGCGTGATAGGCTTCCGCTTTAAACCCCTGTTTGCGCAAAAATTCGGCGGTTTTCTCAACGTTTTTGCGCGTCGACCGGTAAACGATTCCGGATTCGTCCGGAACTTCCCGCAGAAAATCGAGAAGCCGGCGGTCGAGATCCTCTTTGTAAACGATTTGATAAAAGAGGTTGGGACGGTCGAACGACGCGCGGACGCAAAACGGATCGCGAAGTTTGAGGAGCGTTCGCACGTCCTCCGAAACGCGGTCGGTCGCGGTCGCGGTGAAGGCGGCGATCGGGAGATTCGGGAAAAGCTCCGCGATTTGGCCGAGTTCGAGGTAATCGGCGCGGAAGTTGTGCCCCCATTGCGAAATGCAGTGCGCTTCGTCGATCGCGAAAAAACCGAGTTCGACCGACTTCAAAAACTCTTGAAAACGCGGCGCGACGAACCGTTCCGGCGAGACGTAAAGCAGGTCGAGCGTTCGCCGTTCGGCCGCGGCGTAAATGTCGCGCAGTTCGGCGAGCGTCGTCGTCGAATTGAGCGTCGCGGCGCAGATTCCGTTTTTTTGCGCGGCGTCGACCTGATCTTTCATCAGCGACAAAAGCGGGCTGACGACGACGCAAACGCCGGGCGTCAGGAGCGCGGGCAGCTGGTAACAAAGCGATTTTCCGCCGCCGGTCGGCATCACCGCGAAGACGTCGCGGCGATCGAGCAGAGCGCGGACGATCTCCTCTTGATAAGGGCGAAACGTTCGGTAACCGAACGCGTCGGCGAGCGTTTGATAAATTCGGGCGGTCAGGGCGTCGGACGACATCGCGGCAACGAAAAACGAGCGAAATTTGAATTTTGAAGTAAAACGCAACGGCGGGTCGCGAACGGAAGCGCGACGACCTTGTTAATTATAGCAAAAAAAACGGCGCGACCAAGGGCCGAATTCGCGGCGTCGCGACGAGAATTTCGCAAGAGAAAGGAAAAAAAGGAAAATTTTTCGAAAAAAACGGAACGCGGGACGTCGAATCTTTTTTTTCGCGTACTAAAGAGAAATTTTTCCGCTGTCTCGCCGCTCCGATTTTGCGGACGTCGGGGTAAAAAGTCGGGAAAAAGAGCGCTTTTTGCCCCTCGTTCCCTCCTTGACGGTTTGGGAAAGTCGGCGATAATGGGTAAAATTCTAGTCGGTAGCGGCGTTTTCCGCGCCCCCACTTCCGTTTCGCTTCTTCGACGTCGCGTCGGAACGCCGCTTTACCCCAATCGCCGCCTTCGAGCGGTTCCCGTTAAAGATTAAATTGAGAAAACAAATGCAAGCGTTTCGTTTCGGCGCCGTCGCGCGTCGTTTCTCGTCGTCTTCGCGTTTGCCGATCTGCGCCGCCGCGGTTTGCTCCGCTTTGGTCGCCTTTTCCGGCTGCGAACAACTCGATTCGACGATGGTACAACTCGGTTTGAAAAAAGACGCGAGCGGATCGGCCGCGCCGGACGTGAGCTCGGCCGAAGCTCCGATTCCGCAAGTCGGCGTTTACACGACGAAAGCGGAAGTCGTTCCGTTGATCGTCGAACTCCCGGGGCGCACCGCGGCTTTCAACGTCGCGGAAGTTCGCCCGCAGGTGAGCGGCATCGTTAAAGAGCGCAAGTTCGAAGAAGGCGCCGCGGTCGAAAAAGATCAGCAACTTTACCAGATCGACGAAGATATTTACGTCCAAAATCTCGCGAAAGCGGAAGCGCAAGTCGTTCTTTGGACCAAACAGGACGAGCGCGTCCGCAAGTTGGTCGAAGGGAACGCGACGAGCCAACAGGACGTCGACACGACCGATTCGTCGTTGGCCAACGCCAAGGCCGACCTCGAACTTGCGAAGTTGAACGTCAAGTACTGCCGCGTCGAGGCGCCGATTTCCGGTCGCGTCGGTTTTTCGCAGGTTACCGAAGGCGCGCTCGTTTCGAACGGCCAGGCGCTCGCGATGACGACGATTCAGCAGATCGATAAAATTTACGTCGACCTGAAGCCGTCCGTCGCGTCGGCTCTCGCGACGTTGCGCCCGCAAGACGGCGAATCGCTCAAGCCGTATTTCCAAGGCGCGACGGTCGAGATCGCGCTTGAAGACGGAACGCGTTATCCGCTCAAAGGAACGGTCGAACGCGTCGACAACGCCGTCGAAGAGTCGGTCGGAACGGTCGCCGTTCGCGCTATCTTCGACAACCCGAATTGGAAAGATCTCGACGGAGCCCTCTTGCCGGGGATGTTCGTTCGCGCTTTCGTTACTTACGGCGAGCGCGCCGAAGGGATTCTGATCCCGCAACAGGCCCTCTTCCGCAACGCCAAGGGTGCCCCCTACGTTTGGGTCGTCGACGCGGAAAACAAAGCGACGCAACGTCCGATCCGTTCGGAACGAACGCTCGGCAACACGGCGGTCGTCGACTCCGGGCTCGAACCGGGAGACCGCGTCGTCGTCGAGGGCGTCCAATTCATTTCCGCCGGCGCCGCGGTCGATCCGGTCGAGGCGACCGACGTCCGAATGATCCGCGACTTCGAACAAGCCGAACAAGCCGAAGCCGCTCCTGAAAACGCCGAAGCGCCGGCGCAAGCCGAGTGATTGCGACGGGAGGTGAAAAGTGTCTCATTTTTTCATTGAACGACCTATTTTCGCTTGGGTCGTCGCGATCCTTATCATGTTGGCCGGGGCGCTGTCGATCGCGAGTTTGCCAATCTCGCAGTACCCGGACGTCGCGCCGCCGGCGATCGCGATCAACGGGTTCTACCCCGGCGCGTCGACCGACACGATCCGCGACTCCGTCGTTCAGATCGTCGAACAGCAAATGACGGGGCTCGACGGCTACCGTTACATGGACTCGACGAGTTCCTCGAACGGTATGTTCGAAATTATCGTTACGTTTGAGCAGGGAACCGACCCGGACATCGCGCAAGTTCAGGTGCAGAACAAACTGTCGCTCGCGACCCCGCTCCTTCCGGCGGAAGTCCAGGCGCAGGGGATGAGCGTCGACAAACAACAGGCGAACTTCTTCCTCATCGCCACGCTTTACTGCGACAACGGCTCGCTGGACGAAAAAGATATGGGCGACATCCTGACGTCGCAGCTGAAGGAAGTCGTCGGACGCGTCGACGGCGTCGGGTACACGCAGGTCTTCGGCGGCCAATACGCGATGCGCATTTGGCTTAAACCGGACAAACTCCGAAGCTACAGCATGACGCCGCAAGACGTTATCGCCGCGGTGCAAGAGCAGAACGTTCAGGTTTCGGCCGGGCGTTTGGCCGGCGACCCGACCGTCGAAGGAATGCAGATCACCGCCACGATGATCGCGCAGAGCCGCATGACTTCGGTCGAAGAATTCGAAAATATTCTGGTGCGCACGAACCCGGACGGTTCGCAAATTCGCCTTTCGGACGTCGCCGACGTCGCGATGGGAAGCGAAAAATACGGGTTTACTACGCGCGTCGGCGTCGGCGACGACGGCAAGGTCTACCCCGGCTGCGGGATGGGCTTGCGTTTGGCCGCGGGCGCGAACGTTTTGGAAACGACGAAAGAAGTCAAAAAACGCATCGAGGAAGCGTCGAAGTTCTTCCCGCCGGGCGTCAAAGTCGCTTACGCGACCGAAAACGCGCCGGTCGTTCAGGAGTCGATCGAGAAAGTCGCGCACACGCTTGTCGAAGCGATCGTTCTCGTCTTCTGCGTTATGCTCCTCTTCCTGCAGCGTTTCCGCGTTACGTTGATCCCGACTTTCGCGGTTCCGGTCGTTTTGTTGGGGACGTTCGCCGTCATTTATTCCTGCGGCATGTCGCTGAACGTGATCGTCATGTTCGCGTTGACGTTGGCGATCGGGCTTCTGGTCGACGACGCGATCGTCGTCGTTGAAAACGTCGAGCGTTTGATGGCCGACGAAGGTTTGGACGCGAAAACGGCGACGAAGAAAACGATGGATCAGATCCAGGGCGCGCTCGTCGGCGTCGGGGCCGTCATCTGCGCGGTCTTCCTGCCGACGTCGTTCTTCGGCGGGTCGACCGGCGTTATTTACCGTCAGTTCTCGGTCGCGATTATTTCCGCGATGACGCTCTCCGTTTTTATCGCGTTGACGTTCACTCCGGCGCTTTGCGCGACGATGCTGAAATCGCACGGTAAAAAACGTTTCGACCTGTTCGGCATTTTGTTCGGGTGGTTCTTTAAAGCCTTCAACATCGGGTTTAACGCCTGCTCGAACGGATACGGACGCTCGGTCGGCTACATCGTTCGCCGACGGTTGCGCTTCATGGTGCTCTTCGCGTTGATCATTGTCGCGGTCGCTCGGTTGTATCCGCAGATGCCGACGGCGTTCCTGCCGGACGAAGACCAGGGAACGCTCTTCGTGCAGGTTCAGCTTCCGGAAAGCGCGAGCCAGGAACGGACGGTGGATGCGGTCGCGGCCGTTACCGACTACCTTATCCAGAACGAAAGCGAGTCGGTGCAGGCGGTCTTCGAGGTCGTCGGCTTCAGTTTCTCCGGGATGAACCCGAACTCGGCGATCTGCTTCGTCGCGTTGAGACCGTTTAGCGAACGCCAAAAGCCCGGTCAGGACGTTTTCAACATCCGAAACCGCATGATGGCCGCGTTGGGCGGTTACAAAAAGGCGCAGATCATGCCGATCGTGCCGCCGTCGATTATGGAGCTGGGCACGGCTTCCGGTTTGGAATTCTTCCTGCAAGACCAGGCCGCGATCGGGCACGAAAAGTTCAACGCGATTCAGGGCCAATTCCTTGGAGCGTTGATGCAAAGCGGCAAGTTCGCGCTTGCGTTCCCGAACACGCTTCCGGACGAACCGCAGTATAAAATCGAAGTCGACGACGAAAAAACGCGCGCCATGAAGATGACCTTGACCGACGTCAACAACGTCTTGTCGATCGCGCTCGGTTCGGCGTACATTAACGACTTCGTCGACCGCGGCCGCGTTAAGAAAGTGTACGCGCAGGGCGAGCCCGCGTCGCGCGCCAATCCGGTCGACCTGGAAAAATGGCACGCTCGAAACCAGGACGGCCAAATGGTGCCGTTCTCCGCCTTCGCGACCGGACATTGGGTTTCCGGCGCTCCGAAACTCGCTCGTTTCAACGGCGTCGAAAGCGTCAAGTTCACCGCGATTCCGCTTCCGGGGATCAGCACCGGGGACGCGATGAAGGTCGTCGAGGACGTCGTCGAGAACAAACTGCCGCAGGGCGTCGGGTTGAGCTACACCGGGATTTCGTACGAAGAGCGGCAGGCCGGTTCGCAAACGGGCCAACTTTACACCCTTGCGATGCTCGTCGTATTCCTGTGCCTGGCGGCGCTTTACGAGAGCTGGTCGGTGCCGTTCTCGATCGCGATGGTCGTGCCGTTCGGCGCGCTCGGAGCGATTTTCGCGACCCTTAACAGCGGCCTTTCGAACGACGTTTTCTTCCAGATCGGTTTGTTGACCGTTATGGGGTTGTCGGCGAAGAACGCGATTTTGATCGTCGAATTTGCGAAGCAGATGGTCGAGAAGGAGAACGTTCCGCTTTTGAAGGCGGCGGTTCAAGCCTCGAGATTGCGTTTGCGCCCGATTATCATGACGTCGATGGCGTTCGTGTTGGGCGTGGTTCCGATGGTCAAGGCCAGCGGCGCGAGCGCGGTCAGCCAACAATCGCTCGGGACGTGCGTTCTCGGCGGAACCCTGGCCGCGACGTTCCTGGCGATTTTCTTCGTTCCGCTCTTCTACGTCTTCGTCGTCGGTATCTTCAACCGCAAGTTGTTGTACCCGCCGAAGGATCGGGCGAACGAGCAAAAAAGCGACGTTAGCGCGGCCTAAAACGGCGTTTTAGGCGGAAACTCGAAAGCGGAGGTTCGGAGCGATCCGGGCCTCCGTTTTTCGCGTTGGGGGGCGCCCCGAAAAGCGTTTCCCGAAAATTTTGCGGTTTTTTTTCGTTCCTCCGCTTTCCGAAAACGGCGAACCGCGTAAAATAAAAACAAGCGCGACGGCGCCGGGCGGTTCCGCGCCTTCCGAGTTCGTCGTCGGCTCTTTTTTCGCGCCGCGCTCTTGACGGAAAGCGCGCGAAAGATTATCCTTCCTTGCGCATACTCTCGAGTCGGCGACGCGTTCGGCGCGCCGATTCGGTTCCCGACGACCGCCGTTTTTCGCGTCGGTTCGTCCGATCTCGACCCCATTAAAGGCGACGTTATGAAATGTCAAAAATGCGATAAAGTTGCGACGTTCCACATCACCGAAATGACCGACGCGCAGCCGGAAGAGCTGCACCTCTGCGACGAGCACGCCTACGAATATCTGCACCGCGGCGACGCGGCGCGTCCCGACGAAAACGCTTGTTCCTGCGGCGATTGCGACGAATCTTGCGAAATCGACGAAGAAGAGGACGCGTCCTTGAAAGAGTTGACCGAAGACCTGATGGAAACCGACTTCCAATCGTGCCCCTGTTGCGGACTGGGATTCCAGGAGTTCCGGAAATCCGGGCGCCTGGGATGCGCGAACGATTACCGCGCGTTTCAAGACCGGCTCGCGCCGTTCCTGTTGAGCGTTCACGGCGCGGACGAGCACGTCGGCAAAACGCCGCGGCGACGAGGCGGCGTCGATTACGGCCCGACGCTCGTTCGGTTGCGTAACGAACTGACCGACGCCGTCGCGACCGAAGATTACGAACGGGCGTCGGTTTTGCGCGACAAAATCAAGGAAATAACGCTCAAAACCGCCTGACAAAACGCGTCGCGGTAAAAAAAACGCTCGTTCGGCGAAAAAAAACGGGACGAGCGTCGCGTCTTAAACGACGGAAAAAGAACGGTTAGCGCGACGGAGCGTCGGTTTCCGCCGATTGGAATAAAAAGCGTCGCGCCGCGTCGAGCGTTCGGCGTCCGAGATCGCGAGCGGCGTTCGACTCCGTCGTCGGCTCGTCGGTTTCGAGTCGGCGAGCGCGAGGCGGCGTCGGCGTCGCGAGCCGTCCGAACGGCGTTTCTCGAGCGGCCAACGTCGCGACGATCAAGTCTTTAAACCAAAGCGTTTTCGCGAGTTCTTCCGGGGGATCGAACGCGTTCCAGCTTGCGACGGTCTTTTCAAATTCGGCCAACAGGGCGACGCGCGAAGCGCCCGTTCGCGTCGCGTCGAGCTGGATTTGGCCGTAAAGTTCCTGCCAACCGAGGAGCTCGTCGGCGGCCGCTTGGAGTCGCGCCGCTTTTTGGGCGTCCGGCGCCGCGTCGTAATCTCGCCGTTTCGCGACGAACCATTGGAGAACGAGAAGCCGAATATTTTTCTCGACGGCGGACGTTTTTTCCTGTTCGACGCCGTTTTCGCGGGCTTCGCGGCTCGCGTTCCAGCGTTTGAGAAGCGCCGGGCCGGGCCGAACTTCTTCGGAAAGAACAAATTCGCTCGTCAGCGGCGAATCGGCGCTTCGCGGCGCGACGTAATAATCGAGCCGCAGGACGGGGAGCCGCGCGGCGTTCTTTTTCGCGGCCGACGCCGCGTCGGCGGACGGTTCCTCCGCGGCGCGCGTGCCGGAAAGATTCGCGAGAAAACGGCTCGCCAAGCGTTTCGCCTGCTCCGGAATTTCGATTTTTTGCGGCTCGACGTCGCCGCCTTCGCCGCCGAGCGTCGCGACGTAACGTTCGAAAAGCCGTTCGCGCGTTTCCGGCGTTTCGGCGCTCAAATCGCGGAGCGCGAGCCAACCGACGAGTTTGCCGGTCGACGCGTTTTCGACGTCGATCGGTTCCGAAACGTTGCGCCAATAAAGGATCCCGGCGATCGAGCCGGCCGAGACGATCCCGAGCGCCGCGAGCGTCGCCGCCGTCCGAACGAGGCGCCCGAAACAGCCGCGCCGCGTCGGGCGGAGATACGGCTCCGTCGGCGTCGCGTCGAATTCTTCTTGGGAGGGGGTTGCGGATTCGTTAAACGGCGTTTTCAAGCGTCGACCTCGACTTCTTTTCGACGGAAGCGGGCGGTTCGCCGCGCGGGCGGTTCCGCTTGTCGCGAAATTTGTCGCAAAGCGTTCGAAGTTTTGCGAAAATAGCGCGAAGAGGCTTCCTTTTTTGCAATTTTTTCGTTATAATGGAGAACGCGACCGAAACGCCGCCGCGCGTCGGTCGGGTCGCATCGTACAATAATTTTGTCGATTCCGCAAGACGAAAATATTTTCCGCCGCCGCGCGGTCGGCGAAAAGGAGTCGTTTATGAATATCGCCGCCTTCCTGTTTCGTTGTCGCCGAACGTTTCCAACGTCGGCGGTCGTCGCGTGCGCGTCGATCGGTTTCGCCGTCGGCGGATTCGACGCGTCGTTCGCCGTCGCGCAAACGGGCGGCTCCGCGTACTCCGCTCCGTCCGGGCCGCAAAACGGGCCTCCGCCCGGCGCTCCGACCGAACCGCGACCCGACGGAACGTCCGAGGAAACGTCGGCGCCGTCCGCTCCGCCCGCCGACTCCGCCGCCCCCGCTTCGAACGCCGCTCCGGCTCAAAAGAACGCCGCGGCGGCCAAAATCGAGACGTTTTATTCCGCGAAAAATCCGGACGTCGTCGGCGAAAATCTCGGTTTGGAGCGGCTCCTGAACGGGGTGTATTCGCCGAGCGAGCGCCGACGCCGTCTGACCGCGTATTGGGATCTGGCCGGAAGACGCGCTTATTGCAACCTTTGCGTCGAGTGCGCCGTCTTTGCGACGAACTGCGCCGATCGCGTTCAGAAGAAATACGAGGGCGCGACCGTTCCGCCGGAGATCGCCGCGCTCGTCGCCGCGTCGCGATTGGTCGCCCTGCAGCGCCGCGAGGCCGCGCGGCTCGATTTCGTTCGGAATCAACGGGCGTTCGACGCGGCGTTTTCGTCCGCCGCCGCTCGTCGCGCTTCCTGGATCCGTCGTTCGAACGAAGCGCGAACCGCCGCCGAAGCCGCTCGAACGAACGCCGGAGCCGACGCCGCGAAGATCGCCGAAAAAGCCGCCGCGAACGTCGGAACGCCGACGTCGCCGATCCTTTACGTCCCGTCCGACGCCCCGTCGTTCGAGCCTTACGAAACGAGGTTCGACGAAATGTCGCGCCGCCGTCGACTTTCGAGCGAAGCGGCGCGCCTGAACGCCGAACTTCCGCTCCTTTATCAAGCGACGCGGAGTCGCGCCGAGCAGGCTCGCGCCGAAATGGCCAATTTGAGCGCGGCGTTCAACGCGCCGGAAACGCCGGAAGTCGCGCTCTTCGCGGCGCTCGACCGTTATCTCTTCGCGTCGCGGGAAGCGTTGGCCGCGGCGACCCGGTACAATCGGGCGATCGCCGCTTACGTCGCCGAAACGGTTCCCGGAACGCTCCGCGGCGCCGCGTTGTTGGCGACGTTGAATCGCCGCGTCGCCGCGTCGAAACCGCAAAACGCGCCGCTTGCCGCCGCTCGCAAAACGTTCGTCGACGACGATTCCCGAATCGCGTCGAGCGCTTACGTCGCGCCCGAAGCCGCCGCTCCCGCCGTCGCCGCCGTTTCGTTCGTCGAACCCGTTTCGCAACCCGATTTGACGCCGACTCCCGGCGCTCGACTCGAACCGGACGACGCGTCGAGTCCGGCGCCGCTCGCCGCCGCCTCCGAAACGTCGTCCGCGCCCGCCGAGCCGCTCCCGTCCGAACCGACTCCGGCGCCGACGGAACCCGCCTCCGCCCCGACTCCGGCGCCGACGGAACCCGCCTCCGCCCCGACTCCGGCGCCGACG
>CAZIJJ010000001.1:103782-173629 GCA_964539525.1 uncultured Planctomycetaceae bacterium
CGCCCCGACTCCGGCGCCGACGGAACCCGCCTCCGCCCCGACTCCGGCGCCGACGGAACCGACGTCCGCCGACGCGAACGGCCCGACGACGATCGTCGTTACCGGGTACGAGCGGGATCGCCCGGCGCCGTCGAACGCCGCTCCCGAACAAAACGGAACGCCCGGCGCCGCGATCTCGACCCGAACGTTCCAAAACGTCGCCGCCGTTTCCGCCGCGCGGATCGTTCGCGGTCAGGCCCCGGAACCCGCCGCCGAAGCGCCCGCTCAAACGCCCGCGACTCCGGCGCCGACTCCGGCCGCTCCCGGACGGGATCGAGTTCGCGAAACGGTCGCCGCTCTCTTCGCGACGCCGAAACCGGAGCCGAGTCCGAACGGCGGTTCGAATCCTCCGCTCGAAGTCGCGACGACGCTGCGCGCGGCGTTGGAACGCGTTTCGCCGTCCGAACGCGCCGCGACCGCCGGGGCTTTTTGGCGGCTCCAAGGCGCTTCCGCTCGACTCGCGGTCGAAAACGAGATTCTCGCGACGTTGACGCAGGCGTTCAACGAGCTCAACGCAAAAAAAGGAGACGCGGGCGCCGAAACCGCGGCGCGACTTTACCTTGCGGCGGCGCTCGGCGCGCAAGCTCGCGTCGCCGAAGCGCGGGCCGGCAAGCGCGACGCTCAAATCGCGTTGGTTCGCCGTTTGCGTTGGAATTTGAACGAAGGTTGGCCGATCCCGGCGACTTTGCCGTTCGTCGGCGCGACGTATCGGCTCGAAACGCCGAGCGCGGCGACGAATCCGACCCTTGCGCTCGAAGGGGCGACGATTCCGGAAAATTTGAAGGCTCTCAACGCGATCGGCGCGGCGTTCGGCGCTCCGGCGACGCTTTGCCGATTCGACGTTCCTCCGACGAGCGCCGCCGATCCGCTCGTCGCGTTGGCGACGCTCGAAAAGAAACGCGAGTCCGTTTTGCTCTTCGTCGAACTCGTCGTCGCGACGAACGTTTCGATCGCCGAATACGTCGCGAACTACCCGGCCGGATTCGTTTCGGTCGACCGTTACGTCGACGCGCTCGTCGGCCCGGGAAAATGACGGCGGCGACTTTTTTGGCGATTTTAACGATAATTCGCTAAGCGGAGAGCGAAAAAGCGCCGATAATAACGAAGAGACGACGCGCCGAAAGAAGCGGTCGTCGCGACGATTCGACGAACGCCGTCGAACGTCGAACCAACGGAAACGCGCTCGCCGCTTCGGGTTAAGGCGGCGACGGCAGGGAAGCCGGGCGCGGTTTTAGCGAAGGATTCGATTATGCTTGCTCAACGACGCTTTATTCTCGCCGCCTGCGCGCTCTTGACGACGCTCGTTTGCTCGGCCGGATGCGCCGGCGCGCTGATGATGCCCTTTTATCTCATCAACGGCGTCGACGCGCCCGCGATTTTTGCCGACCAGATGAAAGAGATTCCGAAAGAGTCGAAAATGGTCGTCATATGCCGCTCGAACCTGAATCTTTTCGGGCAGTCGAACCCGAACGCCGACTTGGCGACGAGCATCACCTACGTCGTCTCGAACAACATTAAAGGGAAGAAAAAGAAGAAGCTCGAATGGATCCCGTACGAACGCGTCGAAGAGATGTTCGACGAAGAGGCGTTCAAGTCGGAAAGTTTCGAGAAAATGGGCGCGAAGCTCGGCGCGGATTACGTTATCGGCGTCGAGATCGACGCGTTCGAAATTCACCATTCGCCCCAATTTTACCAGGGGAACGCCAAAGCGTTCGTCCGTCTGATCGACGTGAAAAAAGGCGAAACGTTGGCGCGCCAGTCGACGCCGAACTTCGCGTATCCGCCGACCCCGATTCCGAAGTCGGAATATCAGGAAGTCGAGTTCCAAAAGACGTTTACGGTGAAGTTCGCGCAGAAGATTTCGACCTTCTTCTGCCCCTACGACCCGCACGACGAGTACGCGCTCGACTCCGATTTCGCCAATCGTTGAGCTTCCGAATTCCGAAGCGGTTTTCGCCGACGCGAAGCCGCTTCTTCGTTTTATCCCAATCAGCGCGCTTAACAAGGAGATCGTCGAGTGTCCGCCGAATATAACGAAAAACAAGAAAAATCGTCGTCCGCTTCCGCGCCGAAAACCGTTTTTGCGATCGGGTGCCACCCGGACGATATCGAATTCACGATGGCCGGAACGCTCGCCCTTTTGAAGGCGCGCGGCTGTTCGATCCACTACATGTCGATCGCGAACGGCTCCTGGGGCTCCGCGACGATGCGTCGTTTCGAAACGATCCGAACGCGTCGGGACGAAGGGGCCGCCGCCGCCGCGTTGCTCGGCGCGACGTATCACGAGTCGCTGACCGACGATCTCGACGTGTTTTACCGCCGCGAAACGTTGCTCCAACTGATCGCCGTCGTCCGCGAAGTCGACCCGGACGTCGTTTTGACGCAATCGACGTCCGATTATATGGAGGATCACCAGAACGCCGGGCGGTTGGTCGCGACCGCCGCTTTTTGCCGTTGCATGGCGAACGCTCCGGTCGAACCGCCGACGCCGCCGACCTTTAAGGACGTCGCCGTTTATCACGCGCAACCGCACGGAAACCGCGACGCGATGCGCCGTCTGGTGCGCGCCGAACGTTACGTCGACGTTTCGTCGGTTCTCGACGTCAAGCGCTCGGCGTTGGCCTGCCATCGAAGTCAAAAAGAATGGCTCGACGCGTCGCAGGGTTTCGATTCGTACCTCGATTCGATGGTCGAGGCGAACGCGGCGGTCGGGCGGCTCTCCGGAAAATACGAGTTCGCCGAAGGTTGGCGACGACGCAACTGGCTCGGATTCTCGACGTCCGAGATCGACCCGCTCGGCGAATTGCTCGGCGACGTTTCCTGGCTCGACCCGGAGTACGCGAAACGCCTGGACGCTTAAGCGTCGCGGGAGCCGTTTTTTCGTTTCGGCGAAAAAATAAAAATTTTTTGGTAAAAACGGGCGCGGAAAAGGGCAAAACGTTTGCGTTGGCGGCTCGGATAAGGTAAAATAAGGAAAAGTCGACGCGGCGGTCGCGGCCGGCCCTTTTATCTTCCCATTTTGCTCCGAAACTTCGGCGAGTCGGATCTCGTTTGACGGCGAGTCGCGGTTCGGAGTTCCTTCATTCGTTTTAAGGAAAGAAACGCACAATGAAACGACGCGATTTTATGAAAGTCGGCGGCGTCGGCGTCGCGACCCTCGCGACCGGAACCGGTTACAAAGGTTTTTCCGAAGAAACGGCGGATAAAAAACTCCGCGTCGGTTTGATCGGAACCGGATGGTACGGCAAAGTCGACCTCCTGCGCCTGATCCAGGTCGCGCCGGTCGAAGTCGTCTCTCTCTGCGACGTCGACCGGGAAACGCTCGACGAAGCGGGCGAAATCGTCGCGGCGCGCCAGGTCTCGAAAAAAGTTCCGCGCAAATATTCCGACTATCGCAAGATGTTGGCGGAAAAAGACTTGGATATCGTCCTTATCGGCACGCCGGATCACTGGCACGCGTTGCAAATGATCGAAGCGGTCGAAAGCGGCGCCGACGTTTACGTTCAAAAACCGATCGGCGTCGACGTCGTCGAATGCCAGGCGATGCTCTCCGCCGCGCGCAAAAACAACGCCGTCGTTCAAGTCGGCCTCCAACGCCGCAGCACGCCGCACCTGATGAAAGCGAAAAAAGATTTCGTCGACTCCGGAAAACTCGGAAAAGTTGGCCAAGTCGATATTTACAGCTATTACGGCGGCCCCGGCGTCTGGGTTCAACAACCGGAAGATCCGCCGGAAGGCTTCGACTTCGACATGTGGACCGGCCCGGCGCCGAAACTCCCGTATTATCCGATGATGCGTCGCCGCACTTGGCGCAACTTCTGGGAATTTGGGAACGGCACCCTCGGCGACATGGGCGTGCACATGTTCGACATGACGCGTTGGTTCCTGAACCTCCGCTATCCGAAACGCGTTTACTCCGCCGGCGGCGTGTACCTCAAAAAGAACGGCACGCCGAACATCGCCGACACGCAAACCGTCGTCTTCGACTACGGCGACCTCGAAGTCGTGTGGAATCACCGAAGTTGGGCCGAATTGACCGACCAACGCCACCCGTGGGGCGCCTATTTCTACGGCGAAAACGGCCTCCTCAAGGCGAGCATCTACGGTTACGACTTCAAACGTTACCGCTCGAACGAAACCTTCAGCGGCGACGTCGATTACGAATACGGGCGGTTCCCGGAAGAAGAGAACGAACGCGACCTCGAACGGCCGTGCGCCCCGGCGATCCGCTACCACATGAAGGATCTGCTCGATCGCGTCGCCGACCGCGGCCGACCGCGCAGCGATATCGAAGAAGGCGCGATCTCGACGATCTGCTGCGTCCTGGGGAATATCTCGATGAAACTCGGACGCTCGCTCGAATGGGACGAAGAAGCCGGGAAAGTCAAAAACGACGACGAAGCGAACGCGATGCTTGCCCGCGAGTACCGCGCGCCGTGGACGCACCCGCAAGTTTGAACGAGCCGGGTTCGGTCGTAAACCGCGCCGCGTTCGGCGTTTAACCGACGCGGCGCCGCCGGGCGTTTTTTCAGCCGACGCGATTTTGCGAAACTTCGCGTCGGACGGGCGCCCGTTTCTTGCCGTCGACGCGTTTCGTCGTCGGAACGCCGCCGTTTTGCCGAAAGGAGCGTTTTGTGCTCGCGACGTTGACTGAAAGCGTTGTTTTTTGGGCCGTTTGCGTCGCGTTCGCGGCGGTCTTTTCGTTGGCGCTCGGTCGGGCGACGAACCGCAAGTCGTTGACGCTCGTCGGTTTGGGCGCGACGCTTGCGACGGCGGCGCTCGGCGCGTTTTGTCTCTTCTGCGTCGATACCGACCGCAAAGCCGTTCGACGAACGGTTTCTGCGCTCGTTGAAGCCGTTGGGCGCGACGACGTCGAGGCGACGTTGCGACACGTTTCGCCGACCGCGTTGAAGACGCGTTCTAAAGCTCGCTCTCACATGGGTTTAGCGCGCATCGAATGGGCAAAGGTTCGCGATTTGAAAATTCTCGAAATCAACCGATTTACGTCGCCGCCCCGCGCCGTCGTTCGCTTTCGCGGCTCGGTCGGCGGTTTCGTCGTCGGCGACGCGGCGAAGTTTACCGTCGTCGTCGACTTTTCGGAAGTCGAATTGCGCGAAGAGGAACCCGGCGTTTGGCGGGTAACCGATCGTTGTCGGTTCAGTTATCCCGGCTTTTCCGGCGAACTGTAAACCCTTTGGGTTTAACGGCTTCCGTTTGCCGCGCGGAAGGATTCCGGCAAGTCGCCTTCCCAGCAAACCTCGTAAAGGGGCGAATACGGGCGGATCGATTCCGGGTGTTCCGCGACGAACGCAAGCAGCGTCGGCAGAAGTTCTTCGGTCGTCAGGCGATCGAGCGCGGCCCCTTTTTCTCCGGCGAGCGCGGGGCAATTTCGGTACCGTCCGACGACGAGCCGCCCGTCTTTTTCCATTGTTCGAAGCGGCCAAACCTTGCATTCAAAAGGCTTTAGCTCTTCGGAAAGCGAACATCCGCGCCGCGGGTCGAGAAACGGGCAGTTCGCCGGTTCGTCGCGACCGTCGACGAAACGCAACGCGAACGACGCCCCGCCGCGGGTGCGCCGAACGATCTCGACGCCGTCCGCCTCGAATCGCGCCGCTTGTTCGTCGGTCAAAAAGGGCGTTTCCCAAACGCTTTCGCGTTGAAAATTGCAACACAAACGGCACTTCGCGCAATCGCTCGGCCCGAACACTTTTTTCAGCATTTTCCGTTTCCTCCGCAAACGTTAAACCGTTATTTTATCGCGTTTAGCTTCGACGCTCGTCGTCGCCGCGACCGCTTCCGCTTCGCAAAAGTCGAGATCGTCCGGCTCGACGTCGCCGAACGCCCGTTCGACGGCGTTGAATTTCGTCAGTAAAATTTCCGGAAACCAAGCCGTTTTCGCCGCTCGCAAACCTTGCGAATTAAGGTCTTCCTCGCGATTGAGCCAACGCGCGCCCCGTTCGAGCGCAAGCCGCGCCGCCTCGCGGCAAAGGATCGGGTACCCGGCGGCCCCTTCCGGCGTCGCCTTCTCGAAATGCTCGTCGCAAACCCGGCTCGACGTCGTCGACGCCAGCGCGAACCCAAGCGGCTCGTCGCCGTCTAAAAGTAGGCGTCCAAAGAGTTTAAGCTCGTTGAAGAGCGAAAGCGCGGTTTCGAACGCCCGTTTTTCCGCCGCCAATTCGACCGCCTCCGCTTCGTCGCCGACCGGACGTTCCAAAAGCCAACGCTCCGCGACTCGCGCCGCCGCGTCCAAATTGCCGACGTCCAAGTCGACGATCCGCAGTCGCGGCCGCTCCGATTCGAAACGCTTGACGGCGTTGCGTTTACGATGCATTCGCCGCCCCGAAAAAGCCGCCGTTCTCGCGGTCGAATAAAGATAATCGGCGTCGCCGCGGTCGCAGGAAAACCGGAATTTGCCGGGAAAAAGTCGCCGAAGCGTCGCCGCCTGCTCCGAAGTCGCCAGGCAAATTCGCGGCGCTCGCCCCCGCGACTCGGCGTCGTCGAAAATCGCTCGCATCGCCGTTTCGAGAGCGCCGTCGCCGATCGGAAACCCGTATCCCGCAAGACGTTGGCCGTCGTAATGTCGAAAGAAAAAACCGTTTTGAAACGCGACCGTCGTTCGATGTTTCTCTTGCAAAAGAAAAACGTTTGCAAAATTCAACTCGTTCCCGGCCAAACCGGAACGCTCGACGGCGGCTCGAACGAGCGGCGCGTCGGCCAATAGGGGCGGCGCTAGCGGCAACCTCGCATTTTCACTCACTTTACGACTTGATCTCCTTCGACGAACGCGTCGGTTGGGCGACGTTCGGCGCGTTCCGTTTCGACGTTAAATTTCGTTTTGAAAATCGAACGTTCGACGGACGCGCCGCGGTTTTTTTCATTTTACGCGCCGCCGATTTTCGACGCGCAAAGTCCGACAAATTTGCCGGTTGCGACCCGTTTTTTCGCCCTCGACGCCGCGTTCTCGCCGCCGCGTTTTGTTTGCTTAAAACGCGTCGACGGAACGGCGGCCGGCGAAAAAGGGCTCGTTTCGTTCAGTTCGCGTCGACGGGGCGGGGCGCTCCGCCGTTTTTCGCGTTTCCTAAACTGTGCTCTTTCACCATGTTAAGCAACTCGACGCAAATTTCGTCTTCCTCGCAGAAAACGAACTCGGCGCCCGCTCGCTTCATCGGTTGCACGTTGAGTCGGTAACGGGCCCGCGCCAAAATGACGGCGGTCGGGTTCGCTTCCTGGCAGGCCCGCACGACGTTCAGCGCGACGTCGTCTCGCGGCGTCGTCACGGCGACGATTTCGGCGCGCCCGGCCCCGGCTTCGCGCAGAACCTCCGGATCGGAACCGTCTCCATACACCGTCGCAATTCCGCGCTGCGCAAAGGGTTGCAGGTTCACCGGGTTCATGTCGATCAAGCAGACCGACTTGCCGAGCGCCGTCAGTTCTTCGGCCAAACTTCCGCCGACGTGTCCGACGCCGATCACGACCGCGTGTCCGCCGCGCGAATTGATGGCCGCGGCCAGATCCGGGTCGAGATCCAAGTCCGCGCGCCCGATTTCCGGCGCTTCCGGCTCCATCCCAAGTTTCGTCAATCCGAACTTCACCATGTTCGGCGTCAACGCCAGCGACGCGACCGACACGAAGAGCGTCGTTTGGTACGCGACGTCGGAAAGCGCGCCCTGAGCGTAAGCCAGCGAAAGAATCATGAACGCTAATTCCCCGACCTGCGAAATGCTCAAGCCGAACGCCAACGAGCCGCGGAAATCCATCCCGCAAACGCGCAACGCCGTCGACGCTGCGACCCATTTCAGGGCGACCGCTCCGATCAACGCGCTCGCGCAGAGGAACGGATGCTGCCCCACGTAAGAAAAGTCGGTCATCATTCCGAGCGAAATGAAGAAAATCGCCGAAAACGCTTCGCGGAACGGCAAAACCAACGCGTCGATCTGCCGCGTCAGCCGGTTTTCGCCGAGCGCGACGCCCGCCGCCAACGCGCCGAGCGCCGGAGTCAGCCCAAGCGCTCCCGCGACGCAGCACATTCCGAGGAGCGTGAAAACGGCGAACAAAATCACCAACTCGTTCGAACGCAACGCCGCCAAACGCGGAACGATCAGCTTGACGTTCGCCCACTTCGCCAAAACGACGACCGCGCAGAACGTCCCCGACTTCGCCGCCATGTCGAGCCAGGAATTGGCGAACCAACCGCCGGCCGCGTCGCCGCCCGCGCCCAGAATTTTCGGCAAAATCAGCAGAAGCGGCACCAGCGCCAGGTCTTGAAAGATCAGGAGCCCGACCGTCGCCTGCGCGCGCTTGGTGTCCGCTTGCCCGACGTCCTGCACGCTGCGATACACGAGCGCCGTCGAACTGAGCGCGACGACGCAACCCAAAACGAACGCGCTCGTTAAGTTCATGCCGAACAACATGTTAACGGCGATCGAGATGAGAATCGTCAACCCCATTTGCAACGAGCCGCCGACAAACATGTAACGCGCCGTCGCCGCCAATTTGTCGAACGTAAACTCAATGCCGATCGCGAATAAGAGCAGAAGCACGCCGAATTCCGTCGTCGCTTCGAACGCAAATTCGTCCTTGCGGATTTCCTCTTGAATTTCGACGACGCGATGTTCCCGCTCCGCCAATTCTTCGTTCAATTTTTCTTCGACGGGCGCTTTTTCGCCGCTTTCCGCCGTCAAATTTTCCGCCGTCGTCGAGCCGTCCGTCGTCGCCGAATTTTCCGCCGTCGCCGAGTCGTCCGTCGTCGCCGAATTTTCCGCCGTTGCCGAGCCGTCCGTCGTCGCCGAATTTTCCGCCGTCGTCGAGCCGTCTGTCGTCGCCGAATTTTCCGCCGTCGTCGAGCCGTCGTCGGCCGGTTTGGCGCCGTCGAGGTCGATATGATGCGTTTCGGCGAAATTCGGGTCGAGTTCCGTCGCCTCGTCGACCGCCTCCCTGAGAACGCGTTTCATCTCTTTCGAACCGGTCAGGTCGAAACAACCGGGGCCGATGAGCGCGCCGACGATCAGATACCCGATCAACGGCGACGCGTTCAAACGCTTGCAAACCCAACCGGCGACCAACCCGGCGCCCAAAATTACCGCGATATGCAACACAAAAATATTTTCCACCGGCGTTCCTTCCCTTAAACGTCGAAATTGTTTCGCCGCGCGGTTCGCGGCGGCGTCTGGAAACGTTTTCTTCGACGCTCATTCTTTAAAATATAACAATCTTGAGCGCGATGCAAAGGGCTTGCCGGCCAAAACTTTCAAAATTTTCGCCGACGCGTCCTCGCTCGTTTCGCCTCTTTTTCACATATTACGCATTCTAACGGGCGGCGTCGCGTTTTTTTCTCTTTTCGTTCAAAAATTTTTTGACGGAACGCGGCCGGCCGGCGTTCGCGACGTTTGTCTGTTTTCGTCTTTTGAAAATGAAAATTTCAGCAACGTTTTTTAAAACGCGCTTTTTCGGACGCTGCTGAAGCGGGCGGCGTTTTGATTGTTTGAAAATTGTTTGTTTAAAATCGCTCGGGAACGCGCCGCGCCGGTCGCGATCGAAATTTTCGTCTTTTTCCGCAAAAAAACGATTTCGACGCGGTCTTGCGACTGGAAATCGGCGGCTCCGTCGGATATAATGGGCGCGTCCGTCGGGCCGTTCTTTCGCCGCAATCGTCGACGAACGTCCGCTCGACGCTTCGCAAATCGTTTAACGTCAACGCTTAGAAAGCTCCGGTCGCCGCGGCGTCGGGGCTCGGAAGGAAAATCCGATGAGCAAAAAACTCGCTTGTTCGGCGGCCCTCGCGGCTCTCGCCGGCTGCCTTGTCGGGGCGTCGTCTCTCTTCGCCGACGACGCTTCGGGGAAATTCCCGTTCGTTATTCAACACGGCGCGCAAGGCAACGTTACCAACGTCAAAACCTGGGACAATCCGCTCCCTAAGGCCGGGTCTCGCGGTTTCCTCGGAACGAAAAACGGACGCTTCGCCTTTGAATCCGGCGACGCGCGTTTTCTCGGAACGAACATCTGTTTCGGCGCAAACTTCCCGGAGAAGGAAAAAGCGGAATTTCTCGCTCGATCTCTTTCTCGTTTCGGCATTTCCGTCGTTCGTCTGCACCATATGGACGGCCGCGACATTTGGGGCGACAACGCGAAAACGCAAACGGAAATCGACCCGAAACAGCTCGACAAACTCGATTACCTGATCTATTGCCTTCAACAGGAAGGGGTTTACGTCAATATCAACCTGCACGTTTCGCGAGCGTTCGACGAGCGGGACGGCTTCGAAAATTCGGACGCGCTGCCGACGCAAAACAAAGGCGTCGACAACTTCGAACGGCGAATGATCGAGTTCCAAAAGAAGTACGCCCGCGATCTGTTGACGCACGTTAATCCTTACACCGGTAAGGCTTACGTCGACGACCCGGGCGTCGCGGTCATCGAAATCAACAACGAAAACTCGATCGTCGCCTCCTGGTCCTGGGGCGAGCTCGACAAGTTGCCGAAACCTTATTGCGACGAGTTCCAAAACCTTTGGAACGATTGGCTTGTCCAAAAATACGGTTCGACCGACAAGCTCCGCGCCGCTTGGAATACCCGCGATTATCCCCGCGGCCCCGAGCTGATCGCCGACGGCAAGTTCGCGTCGGACTTTAAGTTCGATTCGCCTTGGGAGTTGCAGCTCGACGAGATCGCGAAAGCGAATTGGCGGATCGTCCCGGCGTCCGAAACCGGGATCGGCGCGAACGCCTTGCGCTTCGACGTTGAAAAAATCGGTTCCGCCGCCTGGATTCCGCAGATCCACCGCGTGAAGCTCGCCGTCGAAAAGGGAACGCCGTATCGACTTGCGTTCAAGATCCGCTCCGAAAACGAGTCGAGAATTTCGATCGGCGTCGTCGAGAATCACGATCCCTGGCGCGCGCTGGGGTTGCGTCGCGACATTCAGGCGACTAAAGATTGGCAAGAATTTTCGCTCCCGTTCCTCCCGACGAATTCCGACGACGTCGTTCGCGTTTCGATCGGTTCGTTCCAAGCCGGCGCGTCGATCGAGATCGCCGATCTTTCGCTCCAAAGCGGCGGCGTCGTCGGGCTCGACGAGTCGCAAACGCTCGAAGCGAAGTCGGTTCCGCTTCCGAAGCGCAACGGCGACGCGGACGCGCTTTTCTCGTCGGAAACGCTCGCCGACTTCTCGGACTTCCTCCGCGATCTCGAAGACAAGTATTGGCAAGAGATGTATCGCTTCGTTAAGGACGAGCTCGGCGCGAAACAGCCGGTCGCCGGCACGCAGTTGCAATACGGTTTTTGGCACGCGCAAGCTCGCCTCGACTTCTGCGACATCCACGCTTATTGGAATCACCCGAACTTCCCGGGCCGCTCCTGGGATCATAACGAATGGCTCGTCGGCGCGTCGTCGCTGGCGAACTCTCCGGCCAACGGAACGCTCGCCAACTTGGCCGCCGTTCGCGTTTTAGGGTCGCCCTTTACTTGCAGCGAGTACGACCACCCGTTCCCGAACCCGTATTGCGCCGAAGGAAACGTCATGTTGGCGGCGGTCGCGGCGTTCCAGGATTGGTCGGCGATCTATCAATTCGCCTGGTCGCACAGCGATCAATATCAGCGCGAAGAAATGGCGGCGTTCTTCGACATGTGCGCGCAACCGATGAAAACGGCGCACCTTCCGGCCTGTTACGGCATGTTCGTTCGCGGCGACGTCAAAGGCGGCCCCGGCGAATACGTTTACAGACCGACGATGACGCAAGACGAAGAATCGCTGATTCAGCGCGACGGACTGACCGGTTACCACCGTTCGCTCGAAGGTTTGGGGCTCGACCGTTCGCTTTCGTTGGCGGTCTACGCCGGGATCGAACTTCCGGATCTGAATCTGCCGACGTCGGAAGTTAAAGCGGCAAAAGAAGTTAAGAGTTGGGACGATCTCCCGGCGCGCTTCGGTTCGAAGGAGAAAAAGGAGATCGTCAACGAAAGCGGAGAGATCCGTTGGAACTTCGCGACGCCGGGCAAAGGCTACTTCGTCGTCGACTCGGCGAACACGAAAGTTTTCAGCGGTTTCGTTACGCAACCGACGCAATTCGACGGCGTTGCGCTCGACGTCGGCGCGACGGAACTCGGTTGGGCGACCGTTTCGCTCGTCAAGGGAACGAACGTCGACGTCGATGCGAAGAAAGTCGGCAAATTGACGGCCGGACGTTATCTCCTGACGGCGACCGGCGAGATGGAAAACACCGATTCGAAACTGGTGAAGATCGGCGGCGACGTTACGACCGCGGGCAAATTCGGCGGCTCGATCGGACGCGGCCCGGTTCTTTGCGAAGGCGTCCCGGCGACGCTGACGTTGAACGGCGTCGACGCTAAGTCGTTGACGGTGTTCGCGTTGGACGAAAGCGGCGACCGCAAGAGCGAACTTTCCGTCGAAGCGACCGCCGACGGCGCGCGGTTCGAGATCGGCCCGGAAAGCAAAACGATTTGGTACGAGATCGTTATTAAATAACGACGCCGCAACGCGTTAAAAGCCCGGCGCGAGCGTTTGTTCTCGCGTCGGGCTTTCTTTTTTTCACGGCGCCGCGTCGTCGACCGCGTCTTAAAATTTCTCGCTCGACGGCGGGGGCGGGGACTCCGCCGGGAGAAGTCGCTTGAATTTGTCCTATTTAACTTTCGAGTCGGTTTCCGCAGATTCCGGATTAGATTTCGGAGCGGATTCCGGCGCCGCCGTTTCGCTCGCCGCGACCGCCGGTTTCGGCGTCGGAGCGAAGCACGCGTACGCGCCGATCAAGATCGCGCCGCAGACCAGGCAACTGTCGGCGACGTTGAAGTTCGGCCAGGGGTAGTCGCCGATCATCACGAGGATCCAGTCGCGCACGGCGTAGATCGGTTCGCCTATCATTTCCTCCGGACAACCCCAGGTTTCGAATTCGAAGCGCGACCAGCGCAACCCGTGCAGGCCGAGGCGATCCCAAAGATTCCCCAAAATTCCGGCCGTTATCAGCCCGAGCGTCGACGCGAGAAAAACGCTCCGCGTCTGATCCGCCCAAACCCAACCGATAATTCCGATCAGCGCGACGCACGAAAGCGTTGCGAAAAGCGGGATTTGCCCTTGACCGATCCCGAAAAGCGCGCCCTGATTCAGCGACGTTTGCCAGCCGAAAACGTCCGGTATCAACCATTGAACGTCCGATTGGCCCGGGCGGCCCAGGCGGTTGAAGATCCAATGTTTGGTTCCGAGATCAAACGCGCAGAAAAACGTCGCGATAAGGAAAAAAAGAAGCAGGCGCGAAGCGCGCGACGACGGATTGCTCATGGGGGAAACGTCCGACGGTGGTTTGGGAAAAGTGGGGGGGATAGGCGCCGTCGCTTTTCAAGGGGAAAGGACGCGGGCCGACGATTTTTTGCATTTTAACGAAAAAAACGGCTCTCGTCAACGCAAAAACGCGCTCGGGGGCTTCTAAAATCGGTTTTTTGGGGTAAAATCTAGTGTCGTTTGGCGAGAGCGACGCCGCCGAAGCGTCCGCGACGTTCGAAACAAACGCCGTCGTTTCCGCCGACCGCGACGCGCCGTTCGATCGGCGAATCGGTTTCGCGTCCCTGCGAGCGTCGTCTCGTTTCGTCTCGTTTCGTTTTTCGACGCGATCCCGACGCCGCCCGGCGAAGCCCAAGAGAAGCCCCGCCCGCGTCGCGTCGAACCCGATTTGATCCCGTTAGTCCAACCGAAGGAAAGGGGCCGCTCGCGTTCTAAGCGCCGCGGTCGTAAGACTTTATCGATGAACGCTTTTCAACGTTGCATTAATCCCCGATGTCAGGCGACGTTCGACGTCGGCGAAATTCTCCACCGTTGCCCGACGTGCGGCGCGCTTCTCGACGTCGAGTACGATTGGGACAGGCTCCCGACGCCGAAATCGCTTGCCGATTTCGAAAAATATTGGAGCGAACGTTCAAATCCGCAACGCTTTAGCGGCGTTTGGCGTTTTCACGAGCTGTTGCCGTTCGCGCCGCTCGAACAATGCGTTACCGTCGGCGAAGGGCAAACGATTCTGCGCCCCTCGGACGGCGTCGCCGAATACGTCGGGAAAGACGCGGGCTCGCTTTACCTGCAATATGAAGGTTTGAACCCGTCCGGTTCTTTTAAAGACAACGGGATGGCGGCCGGAACGACGCACGGGCGGCTCGTCGGCGCGAAACAGGCGGCCTGCGCGTCGACCGGGAACACGAGCGCTTCGCTCGCCCTGTACTGCGCGGCGTCGAAGCTGATGAAGTCGGTCGTTTTCATCGGTTCCGGAAAGATCGCTTACGGCAAGTTGTCGCAGGCGCTCGATTACGGCGCCCGCACCGTTCAGATCCAAGGCGACTTCGACGACGCGATGGCGCGCGTGCAGGAAGTTTCGAAGAAAACGGGAATCTACCTCCTTAACAGCTTGAACCCGTTCCGTTTAGAGGGACAAAAAACGATCATGTTCCGCGTCTTGGAGGCGCTCCGTTGGGAGGTTCCGGACTGGATCGTCGTCCCGGGCGGCAACCTCGGGAACTCGAGTTCGTTCGGGAAGGCGTTCATCGAATTGAAAAAGCTCGGGCTGATCGACCGCGTTCCGCGACTCGCGGTGATCAACGCCGCCGGAGCCGACACGCTCGACCGCCTTTACAACGAAGAAGGGCTCCGATGGAACGGCGGAAACGTCGACTCCGCTAAGATCGACGCGTTTTACGCTCGAATGGACGCCGAAAATCGCCGCGCTTCGACGATCGCCAGCGCCATCGAGATCAACCGTCCCGTCAACTTGACGAAATGCTTGCGCGCGCTCGACTTCTGCAACGGCGTCGTTCGCAAGGTCGACGAGAGTGAAATCGTCGACGCGAAGGCGAGCGTCGGCGCGAACGGTTTTGGGTGCGAACCGGCCTCCGCCGCGTCGGTCGCCGGGGTGAAAAAGCTTGTCGAAGAAGGCGTCGTCGGACGCGACGAGCGCGTCGTTTGCATTTTGACCGGGCATCAGCTGAAAGACCCGAACGCGACGGTCGCGTATCACGGCGCCGACCCGGCGTTGTTCGAAAGCGTCCTCGGAAAACGCGGCGTCAAGACGGCGGTCTTCGCGAACAAGCCGGTCGTCGTCGAGAACGATATCGACGCGATCCTCGCCGCGTTGCGTTGAGTTTCGCGCTCGTTTCGCCGACTTTTCGAGCCTCGGCGATCTTTCGAGTTTTCGCCCGGGCGGGCGCGTCCGTTCGCTCGACTTGAAACGCCGTTTTTCGGAGCGTTATTAATAATGGTGAGATCGCCGCAATCTTCGCCCGTCGTCGAACGCGTTTCGACCGAACGTCGCCGTTCGCGCGCTCCGCTTCTGTTGGCGGCGCTCGCCGGAACGACGGCGTTTCTCGGCGCGGCGAGCGTCGCGACGCTTTGCCGTTACCCGGAACTTTGGCGGGAAGCCCGCTCGACGGCGGTTTTCCGCGTCCAAAGCCGTTCGATGGAACCGGCGTTTCGCGGGCCGCGTTTCGTTTGGCGCTGTCCGGAATGCGAGGGCGCGTTCGCGACGACGCTCGACGTCGATTCGTCCGGCGGCGTTCGCTCGTTCGACGACGTCGGCGAAACGTCGCTGGAAAAAAAGGCGGGCGGCGGTTCCGCCTCGTCGAATCTCGATTCGCCGGAAGTCCGCAAATTCCGGGCGACGGCGCGATTTTTCCCCTGTCCGCGCTGCGGTTTCGATCGCGTTCCGGCGTCGACCGCCGTTTTTCAGGACGGCGTTCTCGTCGAAGGCGTCGTCGCGACCGCGCCGCGTTCCGAATCGGCGAACGGAGCGGAACCGGCGAACGTCGCCGAAAAAACGACGCGACTTTCGGCTAAAGCAAGGGTTAAAAAGGTTTGGGACGATTGGCGGCGTCGGCTCGAACGTCTCGAAAACGGCGGGCGAACCGCGCCGCGGCCGGAGCGTTGGGACGTCGTCGTTTTCCGCGCTCCGACGGGGCGAGCGACGTTGAAGCGCGTCGTCGGACTTCCCGGCGAAACGGTCGAGATCGTCGCCGGCGACGTTTTCGTCGACGGGCGCGTCGCTCCCCGAACGCTCGAACAGATCGTCTCGACGGCGACGCGGCTCGACTCGACGCAAATTCGCCGAACCGACGACCGGTTGGCCGTCGTCGCGACGACGCCGATTTGGAACGCTCCGACGAACTCCGAACGCTCCGAAGACGCGAATGCGTTTCCGCAAACCGATTTCGCGCCGACGCCGATTTCAAACGAGTCGCCGACGCCGCGCTGGAACGGCGACGATCCCGCCCCGGTCGAGCCGGTTCGCGATTTCCTCCTCGACTTTTCCTGGTCGAACGCCGACGGAGCGCCGACGCGGTTCCGGCTCCTCGCCCGCCGTCCGAAACGCGCTTTTTTACTCGACTTCGACGACGCGGAAACGACGATCTCGCTCCGTTCGCTCCCCCTTGTCGACGGACGAACGAGCGCCGGGCGGACGTTCGACGAATTGACCGCCGCCGACTTCGCCGAGTCGCCGATCGAGAAAGTTCGACGGCGCAACGCGTTCGACGGCGGCGCGGGAATCTCCGCGTCGAAATCGATCTTAAACGTCGACGAAAGAACGTTTTACCGCTCCGGCGAAACGGCCGCCGACGCGACCGGATCGGCCCGTTCGACCGACAAAAACGCGTCGCGATTCCGCGTTTTTCTCGTCGACGGCGAACTGATCTTAACGCGAAACGGCGGCGAGCTCGCCCGTTTTTCGACCGGCGACGTCGACGATCCGACGACCGCCGCGATTTCGGCGCCTTTCGCGCTCCTCGGCGACGTCGCCCGCGCGTTTGCTCCGATCTTGCGTCGCGACCTGCATTATTCGAGCGTCGCGCCGTCGTCGCCGATCGCGTGTTCCGCCGAGCCGCCCCGTTGTTTTTTGCTCGGCGACAACTCCCCGGCTTCGCTCGACAGTCGCTTTGAAACGTTCGGAACGATCGACTCCGACGCGATCCTTTTTCGTGTCGCGCCGACGGTTCCGTTCGACGAATTTTAGCGACGTTATTCGAAACGCCTTTTCACTTTTTTAACGATAAGGAAACTTTATGGGAACGCGTATTCCGTTGAATCCGAACGAATTGAGACGCCGCGAAATGCAGGAAAAGCTCGACATGAGCATGGCGGAGATCGGGCTTTCCGTCCGCACGACGAACTGCCTCGACGAACAGGGAATTTCAACCGTCGGCGAACTCCTCAAATGCAAGCGCGCCGACTTGCTGAGCATTCCGAATTTTGGCGAAAAAACGTTGGAAGAGGTCTTCAACGCTTTGGAAAAACTCGGGTTCGTTCGCATCGAACGCAGAAACGCGGCGGCGAACGGAACGAAAACAAACGAATAACGCGCTCTCGGAGACGCTCCGAACGCCTTGACGCGAAAGCGCTTGCGAAGGAAAAACGATGCAAACGACCAACTCGACGTCGCGCCGCCGCGACGCTTCGCTCGCCGTTTGGCGACTCTCCGAAACGCTCCTCCTTGTCGGCGTGTTTTCGCTCGGTCTCCTCATTTTGACGATCCACTTGGCGACCTGGGGCGTCGAGACGCGGCGCGAGACCCGTCTGTTGACGCAGATCGACTGCGTCGTCGAGAGCCGCGCGCTCCGTTCTCGAACCGACGAGCGGGGCGTCGCCTGGTTTCGACCTGAAGTAAAAATTAATTATTGTTTCGGAGGTGAAACTTTTGTAACGCAAACTTTCGAGCGAGCGACGCTGACCGAGGACGGCGGCTTTTATTTCGACCGGGCCGGGGCGCTCGACGCGTTGAAACCGTTCGCGCCGGGCGTCAAAACGCGCTGTTGGATCCGCGTCGACGACCCGAAACAGGCGTTTTTGGTGAAACCGTCGGCGATTTGGGGTTGGATTTTTCTCGTTATTCCGGTTTCGCTGATCCTTTTCGGCGGCGGTTGGCTCGTCGTCCGTTTTCGCGACCGTTCGCTTTCTCGGGAAGCGCTCGCGAACGTTCGCCGTCAAAAGACGCGTTATCCGACCGTTCCGAACGTTCCGCCGATCGAAGATTCGCCCGGCGTTCGGCTGGCGCGGCGATTGCGTCCGGACGTCAAAAAGTCGTTCGAGTTCGGCGCCGCGACGTTGGGCGCGCTCGCTTGGAACTTGGCGTCTTGGAGCGTTTTCGTTTACGTCGTCGCGACGGCGGAAACGGCGTTCGATAAAGCGCTTGCGTTTCTTTTCGGCGCGATTTTTTGCGGCGTCGGCTTCCTGTTCGCCTGTCGCCTTTGGGGCGCGTTTCGGATCGAACGGGTCGTCGGTTCGACGGCGCTTGAAATCTCGGAGCTGCCGATTTTGCCCGGTCGCAAGACGCGTCTTTGCCTCTTTTTGCGCGGACGCGTCGCGGCGAAGCGGCTCGCCGTTTTCGTTCGTTGCGAGGAAGTCGCCCGTTATCTGCAGGGAACGAACGCGATCTGCAACAAGCGCGAAGCCTTTTCGCGAACGCTCTTTACGAAGTACGACGTCGACGTTCCGGCCGGCGCCGAGGAGACGGAGGAATTTTCGACGACGTTGCCGCTGGGCGTCGCGCCGTCGTTCGAAGCGGAGCACAACGAGATCGTTTGGAAGTTCGTCGTTCAAACGGAGTTTGCCGACGGCGGAACTTACGAGCGCGATTTCGGCGTCGTCGTTTACCCGGCGATCGTTCCGGAGCGTTGACGTGCGAACGAGAAGACGGCGCCGCGCCGCGTCGGCGCGCGGGCGGCGCGTTGAAGCGAAAATAGAAACGCCGTTCAGGCGGCCGGCGCTTCGTTCGGCGTCGGCGTTTCCGGCGCCGATTCGGCGGGCGTTTCCGGCGTCGCGGCGGGCGTCGAATCGGAGACGGCTTGCCGGGTCAAAAGTTTCAGTTGCGTTTCGACGTTCGACATAATCTCGGTCAGCGAGTCGACGCGGGTTTTCAGGTCGTCGATCGACGTTTTGATCGCGTCGATTTCGTCCGCCGAAATCTGTTGGAACGGATTGAGCCGTTCTTCCGCGAGCCCGGCGCCTTCGGTCCAAGTTCCGGGAACGAAACGGGTTTCGACAAAATTGGGGTCGGCCAAACGCGGGATTTCCGTCGTCGCGAGATTCGCCAAATTGACGAGCCCGACTTCGCGCAGGATCGCCGCTGCTTCGTTCGCTTTTTGCATCTTCGCCGCGACGTCGTTTCCGCCGGTCAATTCGGACGCTCCGACAAAAGACGAAAGACGATTTTCGGGCGGGATCGCGTTTTCGAAATCGCCGCCGGGAGTCGGAAGCGCGTTCGGAAAAGCGGGCGCCGCCGGGGCGCTCGTCAAACGCTCGTCGATTTCTTTAAGTTGGTTCAAAATCGTCGTTTGCTCCGTTCGCAACGTCGTCGCGAGCGCTTCGTCGCTCGGCGAAAGGGCGCGCATCGTCTGCTGAAGTTGGCGATATTGAGCGGTCAACTCTTCCTTTTGAGAGCGGAGCAACTCGGCTTCTCCGGGCGCGAGCGGAAGCGCGGTCGGCGGAACGTTGGAACCGACGGCGGACGCGGCCCCGAGCCGCCCGGCGTTTGAACCCGGCGCCGGAACGGCGTTCGGCGCGGCGAGCGGATCCGCGTTCAAACCGGCGTTCGGAACGGCGAGCGGATCCGCGTTCAAACCGGCGTTCGGAACGGCGCCGAGATCGACCCCTTCCTGCGCGGCGCGGGCTCGACGATACGACGCAAAATCGCCCGCCGTCGCTTCGGCCTGCTGAATTTGACGTTGAAGCGCGGAGTGTTCGGAAACGATCTTCAGGTATTCTTCCTGTTCGGCGGCGGTCGTCGGCGCTTGGCGCAGTCGGGCTTCCAAGGCCCGCGCTTGCGCGCGCAACGCTTCGACGTTCGGCGCGGCGGCCGGAACGGTCGACGGAACGGCGTCGAGCCGGGGCGTTCCGGCGTTCGGGGCGCCGATCCCGAGCGGATTCGGGTTGGCCGGAACCGGCGTCGGAAGCGGAGCCGTCGCCGCGTCGGTCGGAGCGAGAGCGGAGCGCGTCGCGTTTTGAGCGTTTGCGACGCCGAGCGTCAACGCAAGCGCCGCCGCGCCCGTCGTCGCCGCGAAATACGGAGAGAGAACGATTTTTTTCCAATGCGACATAACGTTTCCTCGTTGGGTTCGGACGGCGCGTTCGGCGACCGCCTCGTCGGATGGGCGAATGGGAAAAGAAAAGCGGGGGCGCGGCGCGAGCCGGAAACGCTTCCGTCGTTTTCATTTTATGAAGAATATCGGCGAAATTCAAGAAGCGTCGCGCAAAATAAGCCGCTTTTTTTTCCGACGAAGCCGTTTTGCCGACGATTGCGGACGCGTTGGAACGGTTGCAGGGGTTGGAAGGAACCGGCGGAAAAAGACGAAGCGTCGAACGAACGAAACGGGGAAAAGAAAAGGGGTTAAAGAAAAAAGCCGAAACGGGGCAAACGGGAAAACGGCGTAAAATAGAAAAGACCGCTCGCCGAAACGAACGGTCGTTAAGGAACGACGCGGCGCCGCTTGAAGGACGCCGCTTGTCGCTTGTTGGTGCAAAAAATGATTAACGAAGCGAAATTTCGTTCTTTTTAAGGAAATCAAGGAATTTTTGGTGGAAATCGTCGATTTCTTCGCCGCGCAACGTGCGGTCGGACGCGCCGATCTCGAAGCGGAACGAGTAACTCGCGAAACCTTTTTCGAGACCCTTGCCCTTGTACATCGTCAGGAACGAACGTTTTTGCAAGAGCGGGTGCGCAAATTCGTCGAGTTTCGCCGACAGACCCTCGTACCCGGATTCGAGCGGCCAAACAAGCGAAAAGTCCTGCCAGGAGCCGGGGAATTTCGACGGTTCGACGAAACGCAGCAACGGGTAAAGGTTTCCGGCGAAACGATCGAGTTCCAGCTCGAACCAAACGACTTGCCCGCCTTCCGGCGAGACGACGGAGAGCGCTTTTTTGTCGAGAACGCCGAGCGCGCCGATCTTCGTTTCGCCGTTGTAAATCTCGACCGAATGATCGACCGTTTGCCAAGGCGTTCGATCCTCTTTCGTCGCGACGAATTTTAATTCCTCGTTGTTTTGGAGGAAAATTGAACCCAAATCTTCGATCGCCGCCTTGATCTCGAGGTAATGATCGTCGAGCGAAACGCCCGATTGGACGAAGCTAACGCCGCTCAAACGCGGGACTTCGTCGCATTTTTCCGCGCTGTCCTTCGGTTTGCGTTGGTCGTCGACGGCGCCGATCAGACGGTAGACGCGACCGAGTTCGAAATAACGGAACGAGTCGCGGAACGTGCGGTTTTTCGCGACGAGCGCCAGGAGGTTCGGCATAAGCGTCGCGCGCAAATGCGATTCCTCCGGAGCGACCGGGTTCAGAATGGTCAGCGTTTCGCCCGCGTCGAACCCGAGCGCCGCCGTCCAGTTGTCGTTCGTCCAAGCGTAATTGTGGACTTCGAGGAAACCGTAACCGAGCGCGAGCAGGCGACGGGCGCGATGTTCGAGGCGAACGCGTTCGTCGACGTAAAGCGGTTTCAGCGGCGCTTCCGGCAAAATCGGCGCGATGTTGTCGAACCCGAAAACGCGCGTAACTTCTTCGACGATATCCTCTTCGATCGAAATGTCCTTCGCGCTGCGGAAGGCCGGGACGCCGACGCGAAGCGTTCCGTCCGGAAGATAATCCGCCTGAAATTCGAGAGAACGGAGAATCTCCAACGCCTTTTCCCGCGGGAAATCGACGCCGACGAGTTTGTTCAGGCGACCCGGCGGAAGCGTGATCCAGCGCGTTTCGTCTTGGAGATCGCCCGCGAGCGTGAAACGGGTTTCGACGCGGTAGGCGACGTTCGATTCCTCGACGAGCTTCAAAATACGCTCCGTTCCGACTTTAACGTTGGCCGGCGGCTGCGTTTTTTCGTAACGTTGCGACGCGTCGGTGCGGAGATTCAAACGACCGGCGGAGCGGCGGATGCGAGCGGCGCGGAAGTTCGCCGATTCGAGCATAACGCGAGTCGAGGCGCCGGTGATTTCCGTTTCGAGCCCGCCCATGATCCCGGCGATCGCGATCGGCTTCGAACCGTCGCAGATCATCAGGTCGTCGGCCTGCATTTTGCGCTCGGTTCCGTCGAGCGTCGTGAAGACGCCCGGCGCTCCCATCGGCGCGACGCGGATATTCGAAACTTTGTCGGCGTCGAAAGCGTGCGTCGGTTGGCCGAGTTCGAGCGAAACGTAGTTCGTAAGGTCGACGAGGAGATCGTAAGTGCGTTGGCCGAGCGCGTGCAGACGGCGCTGCATCTTGATTGGCGACGGAACTTGCGCCGCGCCCGCTTCGATGCTGAAAACGAGTCCGGAGTAGCAAAGGCAGTCTTCGTCCGCGATCTCGACCGGGAAGGGCGGCAAGTCGGCGTACCGGTCGACGTCGAGGCGCGGAAGCGGTTTCAGTTCGCGGCCGAAGATCGCCGCCAGTTCGCGAGCGAAACCGTAGTGTCCCCAAAGGTCGGGGCGGTGCGTGAGACTTTTGTTGTCGATTTCGATCAAAACGTCGGTCGCCGGGACGAAATCGGAGAACGGCGCTCCGTTCGGCGTCGACGCGGGACATTCGAAGACGATTTCGTGCCAATCGCTCATACCGAGTTCGGCGGCGCTGCAGAGGATTCCCTGGCTCGGGCGTCCGTAAACTTCGGCGGCTTCGATCTTTTTGTCGCCGAGCGTCGTTCCGGCCGGCGCGAAGGGCGCTTTCAAGCCGACGCGGGCGTTCGGCGCGCCGCAAACGGTCGTAAAGACGCCGCGTTCTCCGCAGTCGACCTTGCAGAAGGCGCGTTTTTTACCGTCTTCCGTCTCGAACGGTTCGGCGGAAACGACTTCGCCGACGTAAACGCCGTCGACGAAACGGGTCAGCGTCGACCAGCCTTCGACTTCGGCGGTCGCCATCGTCAAACGGTCGGCGACGACTTTCGGCTCGAGGTCGGAGACGTCGACAAAATCGGAAATCCAGTCAAGTGAGATAAACATGGGCGCCTCGGGGGAATAGGGGGGCGATCGGGAAACGTTTCGCCGACGAAAAAGGGAAAACGAAACAAAAAGGTCGCGCCGTCGCGTCAACGCGGCGCCGCGACGTTAAACAAGGGGCCGAAAAAAGCCGAACGAGTCGGCGCGAAACCGACTCGAAACGGTTGCGACGCTTAATCTTCCAAGAGCCAAACGAGGAGGCCCTTTTGCGCGTGCATGCGGTTCGACGCTTCCTCGACGATTCGGCTTTGCGGCGAATCGATCACCTCGTCGGTAACTTCCAGGCCGCGGCGCGCCGGGAGGCAATGGAGGAAGATCGCGTCCGGGCGGGCCGCCTTCATCAAAGCGGCGTCGACCTGATACGCGGCGAAGTCGGCCTTGCGCTTGGCTTCTTCGCTTTCCTGACCCATGCTGACCCAAACGTCGGTGTAAAGGACGTTGCAATCGCGAACCGCTTCTTTCGGGTCGGCGATTTGGGCGAGTTCGAAACCGGGTTGCGCCTGGGCGGTCATTTCGGCGATCTCGTCATCGGTGAAACGATAGCCTTCCGGCGACGAGACGACGATTTTAACGCCGAGCATCGCCGACGCTTCGATCAGGCTGGCCGCGACGTTGTTCGAGTCGCCGATCCAGGCGATCTTCACGTCGTCGAAGGAGCCGAATTCTTCCTTGATCGTCAGCATGTCGGCCAGCGCCTGGCACGGGTGCGACTTGTCGGTCAGCGCGTTGATTACCGGAACGGACGAATATTTCGCGAATTCTTCGACGGTCGCGTGTTTTTTAGCGCGGAAAACGACGCAGTCGACCATCGAGCTCAGAACGCGCGAGACGTCCGGCACCGACTCGCGTTTGCCGAGGCCGATGTGCTGTTCTTCGAGGAGCATCGAGCCGCCGCCGAGGTGCGTCATACCGGCTTCGAAACTGACGCGAGTGCGGAGCGACATCTTTTCGAAGATGAGGCCCAGAACCTTGCCGTCGAGGCGTTTCGGGCGAATCCCCTTCTTGAAGTCGGCCTTCAATTCTTCGGCGATTCGCAAAATCGTTTTCAGTTCGTCGACCGTAACGTCGGCGAGCGAAAGGACGTGTCGCTTTTTCATCGGAATTAGGCTCCCTTCTTCAAAGCGGCTTCGAGGATATCGAGACCTTCGTCGAAAACGTCGAGCGGCGTGTTGACCGCCGGAAGGAGTCGGATAACCGAGCCGTGCGTGCAGTTGATCAGCAATTTTTCTTTCATACAGCGTTCGACGAAGCAGGCTCCGTCGATTTTCAGTTCGAGCCCGAGCATCGCTCCGACGCCGCGAACGTCTTTAATGAAGTCGAGTTCGGTCGCCCATTTGTTCATTCGCTCTTTGGCGCGGCGTTCGATAACGGTCGCTTTTTCGAGGAGTCCCTCGTTTTCGATCATTTCGATCGTCGCGATCCCGGCCGCGGCGGCGACCGAATTTCCGCCGAACGTCGAAGCGTGCATTCCGCGGCGCAAACTCGGCGCCAGTTCTTTCGTCGTCAACATCGCTCCCGCCGCGAGGCCGCTGCAGATCGCCTTGGCGAGGGTGATAACGTCCGGAACGACGTTGAAATGTTGGTACGCGAACCAATGGCCGGTGCGTCCCATCCCCGTTTGCACTTCGTCGAAGACGAGGAGCATGTCGTTTTTATCGCAAAGCGCGCGCAGACCTTCGAGGAAGCCCGGCGGAGGAACGTGGACGCCGCCTTCGCCCTGGATCGGCTCGATCATGATCGCCGCGGTTTCGTCGTCGATCGCCGCTTCGACCGCCGCCAAGTCGCCGTAAGGAACGTAAACGAACCCGGGCAACAGCGGTTCCAGCCCCTTTTGGTACTTCGGTTGCGCGGTCGCGGTCGCGGTCGCCATCGTGCGGCCGTGGAAGGAGTCCAGGAAGGTGATAATCTTGTACTTGCCCTTCGGCGTCGAGTGAAGACGAACGAGTTTGATCGCCGCTTCGTTCGCTTCGGCGCCGGAGTTGCAGAAGAACGCCTTGCCGCCGAAACTGCGTTCGGAGAGCAACTTCGCCCAAACGCCCTGTTCTTCCTGATGCCAGCTGTTCGGGACGTGCAGAAGACGCTCGACCTGTTTCTTCAACGCTTCGACGACCGGTTTCGGGCAGTGCCCGAAGAGGTTGCAGCCCCAACCCGGGAAAAAGTCGAGGTAACGAACGCCCTCGGCGTCCCAAATATACGGGCCCTCGCCGCGAACGAGCGCGACCGGGTAACGCGTGTAATTCGGAATGACGTATTCGTCGAAGAGCGAAATAATTTCTTGCGTGCTTCTGGACATTGCGGTTTGAACTTACTTCCTAAATAACCTATTTTAACGCAAAAACTCCGTCCGAGCGCGCCGCCAAAACGTCGCGGGAAGGGCGGTTAAAACGGGACGCGACCGACGTTCGAGCGTTGCGGCTCGAGCGGGAAGCGGACGCGGAAACGGGCCGACGGCGCGACGGGGAAACGCTCGAGATTCCCGTTCGACTTGCGAACGGTTTCGCTCGATTGCCCAAATTGCCGAAAGCGCCGCTTTTTTGCGTCGAAAAGACGCGATCAGTCTTGAACGATCTCCGTCCCGACGCCTTGGCTGGTGAAAATTTCCAGCAGAAGCGCGTGTCGGATGCGACCGTTTATAATATGAATTTTCTTGACGCCGCGTTCGAGCGTTTTCAGGCACGACTCGATTTTCGGGATCATGCCCCCGACGATGGCGCCGGACGCGAGGAGCTTTTTCGCTTCTTCGGCGGTCAGCGAGTTGATCATCGAGGCCGGGTCGTTCGGGTCGGTGCGGACGCCGTTGACTTCGCTGACGAAAACGAGCTTGTCGGCGCCGAGCTGTTTCGCGACTTCGGTCGCGGCGACGTCGGCGTTGACGTTCAAGCCGTTGCGTCCGCCGTCGTCGACGATCGTGTACGACGGGATCACCGGGATGACGCCGCGGGCGCAGTATTCGCGGATTTTATCGCAATCGACGCGGGTAACTTCGCCGACCCAGCCGAGGTCGATTTCCGAACCGTCGACGTCGAATTGCGCCGTTTTGCGGCCGTAAAGGACGTTCGTGTCGAAGCAGTCGGAGAGCGCGACGGCCGAACCGCTGTAAAATTTGATGGAGTCGACGAGGCTTTTCGAAATTTTTTGCGCCAATTCTTCGCGAACGACGGCCAACGTCGCGTCGTCGGTGTAACGACGACCCTGGACGAAGCGGGGTTCGACTCCGGCGGCCTTCATCGCCTGACTGATCGCGGCTCCTCCGCCGTGAACGACGACCGGCTTGACGCCGACCGATTCCATGAAGACGAGGTCGGTGAAGAGGTGCATCATCGCGATTTCGTCTTCCATCAGACTGCCGCCGAGTTTGACGACGACGGTGGCGTCGCGGTGTTCGCGAATCCATTTCATCGCTTCGATAAGAACGTCGGCCTTGCGGCTAACTTCTTCGATCGAGTTGAAGGGAACGGCGTGAGCGCTCGTTTGATCGGACATGACGCGGACTCCTGCGCGGGGCGAGAGGAACGGGGGGAGCGCGTTCGAAGGAACGGCTCGCTAAACAAACGAAAGACGACAAGCGTCGGAACGCGAAGCGCTCCGAGCGGCGACGTCGCGAAAAACGGAAAACTGTCGCGCAAATTTAAACGAATAAAAGGTTTTGCCAATCGCGCGCCGACGCGGTGCGTCCGAGGCGCGACGATTCGCAAAACCCGTTTCGCAAAGGAAAACATTCGGAGGATTTTCGCGGACGGATAGCGGAGCGTCGCGTCGCGGCGTTCGCCGGTTGGGCGATACGACTCGAAACTCGGACGAAACGGCGTCGCGAAACAAGACCGCGCGGTCGACTTTTCGAGCGAAGCTCCGTCTTAAAAAATCCCTGGAAGGCGCGTCGGAACTCAGTCGCCGACGTAGGGCATCAACGCCATGAAGCGGGCGCGTTTGACGGCGGCGGCGACGGCGTGTTGGCTGACGGCGGAGCAACCGGTCTTGCGGCGGCTGATGATCTTGCCTTGGCGGCTCGTCAGCTTCTTGAGGAGTTCGACGTCTTTGTAGTCGACGAACATCGGGCGCGGACGCTCGCCGTTGACGCTCAACGGATCGCGTTTTTTGCTGCGGATCTTCGCCTTGGAACGTTTGCGATTAATACGATTCTTTTTGAATGCGGGAGGTTTGGACATTTTTTTTACCAACTGTGCGTGTTTCTTTCGCCGCGACGTCGACCGAACGGGCGACGGGGCGCGGCGTTTGCTCGAAATACCGTTTGATATCCCAATATACATAAAGAGTCGCGCGTCGCAAGGGGGGAGACGAAAATTTTTTTCATCTTTTTTGCGTTTATTGGGCGAACGAAGGGACGGATCGTTCGAAAGCGGCGACGCGCGTTAAAATAGGTAAAAAACGGCGATCCGCGGAGATTCGCTATTTTACCTTTTTTCCGTGTCTTACCAAAAGCGCCTAGCTTTCCTTGCGCGACGTTTCTTCGCCGTTCTTTTCCCAGGCGCGGCGTTCCGTCGCAAGGTCGTCGTTTTCGCGTCGGAGCGATTCTTTTTCGAGTTCGGCGACGACGCGTCCGGCGATCAGCTCCAGCGTTTCGAGTTCGCGCGTTTCGATTTCTCGTTTTTGATTCGAAAAGAACCAAATCGTTCCAAGAATCGTCGTTTCGGACGCGACCGGGACGCAGAGCGAGCACTCGAAATCTTCCGGCGCTTTCCACGCTTCGGCCAGGTACGCTTCGTTTAGGACGACCGCGCTTCCGAGGAGCGCTTCGACGTCGGCGCGGGCGCCGCGGAGCGGGCGGGGCGGGTCGAGGAAGCGATCGGTCGGGAGTCCCCAAAGCGCGCGAATTTTCAGGCGAGTCGTTTCGTCGTCGAGGAGGTAGAGCGCGGCCGCGTCGAAGCCGCCGAGCGCTTTCGCTCCGGTTTTGAGGACGTCGCGGAGCCGGGTTGCGAGGCGGGCGCTCGAATCGACCGGTTCGACGTTTGGCGTCGCGGCGGCGAGTTCGGCTTCTCGTTCGGCGAGTTCGGCGCGCCAGCGGTAATTTTCGCCGAGGGACGTCGCGAGCGCTTCGGCGAGGGCGACGGCGGCGGGCCAGGGGACGAGCGGCGGCTCGTCGGGCGTTTCGCGCAGGGCGAGCGCTCCGAAAATTTTGACGTTGGGGTCGCCGACCGGGATTCGTTCGACGCGTTCGACCGATCGCGCCGTTTCGGCGAGCGGCTCGTCGTTTTGCGCGATCGAGTTTTCGGCGGAACCGGCGCGGAAAAAGCGGAGTTCGCAACCGGTCGCCTTGCGGAAGGCGCGCAACGTTTCCGGGAGACTTCCGACGAACGAAACGTCGTTGGGGTCGCAGGACTTCTTTTTGACGGGGAAGTCGCGGAAGGATCGGTCGCTAAAATTTTCGGATTTCATAAACGGGTCCGTTGCAATTTCGCGGTCGGGGCGCCGCAAAGCGTCCGCGTTCGGTTCGAGGCGACTGCGTCGAGTCGAGTCGAATCGAAGCGCCGTTAAAACAAAAGGGCGAAAGGAGCCGCGTCGCGCCGTCGTCGACGCGCATTAATAACAATACGACAAAACGCTCGTCGGCGAAGCGTCGCGGCCGGGCGTTCGACGAAGTTTAGAACCGCGCGGGGCGATCCGCAAGCTCCGTTTCCTTTTTTCACTTTTGCTAGAATCGTCCGATCTCGAAAAAAATAAAATCAAAAGCGGTTTCGACAAGATTTTTCCGGTCGCTCCGGTTGCAACGTTCGACGCGCTTTTTTGGGGGCGAAAACGCGGGTTTCGACGCGGCTTTTCTAAAGTTCGTTCGCCGGGAGCGAAAACGGCGTTCGGCGCTCGACGCGGCGCTTGTGTAAACGATAGAATCGACGCAACCGCTCGCGTCGAGAAAAATTTTGCAAAAAAAAGGCGGGGGGGCGTTCCAATTTGCGCCCGTTCGGATTATTATTAAGGGTATAGACGAGAACCGCCGTCTCGGCGTCGCCGACCGAACCGCGCGACGAGTCGGGCGCGACGCGCTCGGCGAACGAACGCGTTCGGAGCGGCGTCGGGCTTTTCGTCGTCGAAAAACGTCGAACGGATTGAATAGAAGGATTTCGAATGAAACGACATGTTGCGATCGGCTTGATCTTTTGTCTTTTGAGCGCCTGCGTCGCCGCGAACGCGACGGCGGCCGGGATCGCTAAATCTCGGCTCGTCGCGGAAAGAGACGCGCAGGCGGTCGGTTTGACGCGCGCCTGGTTCGCGCAAGCGACGCTCGACCAAGACCGCGAAGAGGTGACGAGCGCGTCGCTTCAAGACGGCGTCGTCTTTATTACGACGAGCGGCGGCGTCTTGCAGGCGTTCGACGCGGAGAACGGGACGATCCTTTGGACGGTGAACGTCGGGCGGGAATATTTGACGGCCCCGGCGGTCAACAGCAAGATCGTCGCCGTTTTGTGCGGAACGCGGCTCGTCGCGTACGACCGTTTCAGCGGCAAGCTGCTCGACGAAACGATCGTGCCCGGCCAACCGTCGGCGGCCCCGGTCGTCAGCGAGCGCGATATTTACGTGCCGCTTTTCTCGGAGCGCGTTTTCGCTTATCCGATCAAACGCCGCGAGGCGGAGCGACCGGAGGCGCAAAAAACGCTCGAAGCGATGGCCGCGGCGACCAAAGACGTTAAAATGGCCGAGGAAATGCGGAAAAAACTCGAAGCCGACTACGTCGCGAACGGTTCGACGCAATACATGATCGAGCCGTTGAGCGAAGCCCGTCCGCATCCTTGCCCGTCGTTCGGCGTCGCCATGGCCGCGCCGGTGCTTGCGACGCAGGCTTACGGCGTCGAGCGGGTCGCCTGGACGACCGACAAGGGGTGGCTCGTGATCGGCGAGCTTGATCGCGACGCGGTCAACAATCCGTTCCGATTGCTGTACAAAATGCAGGCGACGCCGCGGATCGCGTATTTGAACGAATCGCGTCTGGGGAACCGCTTCATCGCGCCGCGCGACGACGTGTCGGGCGTTCCGTTTTACGTGCCGCAGGACGTTTCCGCGCAAAATATGGCGCTCGAGCCGTCGCGCCGCAAGGGCGGGCTCGCGCTGATCGGAACCGAGACCGGAAGCGTCTTCGCGATCAACGACGCCAACGGCAAGGTGCGTTGGACGTATTTGACGCAAAGTCCGGTTTCCGAACGCGTCGCGTCGTTCGACGACGTCGTTTACGTTCCGACTGAAACCGGGGACTTTTTCGCGCTCGATTTGAAAACCGGGCTCGAAATGTGGAAAGCGGACGGCGTGCAGCGGTTGATCGCCGCTTCCGCGTCGCGGATTTACGCTTTCGATCGGCTCGACCGGCTGGCGATTTTGAGTCGCGCCGACGGTTCGCGTTTGAAGACGCTGAAACTTTCGCCGACGAAATTCCAGATTTTTAATCAGGAAACGGATCGCGTGTACCTGGCGTCCGCCGACGGTTTGATCCAATGTCTGCGCGAAACGCAGCAGGTCGAGCCGTTGCGCCGCCGCGAAAGTTGCGCCGACGTCGCCGAGCGTTTGGCGAAGGCGATCGAGACCGGGGACGCGGACGACGCCGAAATTAAGGCCGAAGCCGAACCGAAAGCGAACGACGCGGCCGCCGTCGAAGACGTCGAGGAGATTGAGGACGTCGCCGACGAGATCGACGAAACGGACGAAACTGTCGTCGACGAAACCGACGCCGCCGTCGAGGACGACGATCCGTTCGCCGACGAAGAGGACGCCGCGGAGACCGAAGAGTCGACCGACGAAGACGATCCGTTCGGCGGAGACGACGATATCTTCTGACGAACGCGCGTCCTGCGAAACGCTTTTTGACGCGCCGACGTTCGAACGTCGGCGCGTTTTTTATTGCCCGGGCCGAATCCCGGCGGTCGACGCGAAACGGGAAAAACGAGAGAAAAGGCGACAAAAAAACGACTCTCGGCGGAGAGTCGTCGGCGAAAAGACGGACGGCGCGAACGCTTAACTTCGGGAGAGCGCCAACGAGCGTTCCAGGCGCTCGATCGCGTCGGAAACGGCGAGCGACGCGGAACCGTTTTCGAGGGAACCGTTCGACTGCAAAAGACGATCGATCTTTTTTTGCGCCGAAAGAACCGCGGTGTGTCGTCGGCCGCCGAAATAAGCGCCGATTTCCGCCAACGCGGAACGGGTGTGTTTGCGCGCCAACCACATCGCGAGCGCCCGGGGATCGGCGCAACGTTTCGAACGCGACTTCGACTTGAGCTCTTCGTCGTCGAGACCGAACGTCTCCTGAACGACGCGCTCGACGTCTTCGAGCTTGACGGAACGAACGTTCGACGCGATCAGATCGGCGAGCGCTTCCTGAGCGAACGGAACGTCGATCGGAGCGCCGGTCGTCAAACGGGCGACGTAAAGGCGGTTCAACGCGCCGGAAAGTTGGCGAGCGTGCGTCGCGAAGCGGGAAACGACGAAACGGCAAACCTCGTCCGAAAGTTCGAGGCGGCGTTCGAGCGCCATTTGACGCAAGATTTGCGACAACGTTTCGCGTTCCGGCGGGCCGATTTGGCAAACGAAACCGCCTTGAACGCGGGTCGTCAGTTCGCCGCTCAACTTCGTCAGCTCGCCGAGCGGACGGTTCGCCGAGAAAACGAGTTGCACGTTGCGTTGGCGCAACATGTCGACGACGCTGAGAAGCTCGGCTTGCGTCGTCGTTTTGCCTTCGAGGAAGTGAACGTCGTCGAGCGCAAGGAGCGAAATGTTGCGAAACCGGTCGCGAAACGGCGTCCCGCCGCGCAAACTGCGGATGAACGCGGTGGTGAACTGCTCCGCCGTCATATATAGCGCGGGTTTGCGGTTCGGATAGCGTCCGTAGCGTTCGCAGATCCCTTCGAGGAGGTGCGTTTTGCCGACGCTCGTCGGGCCGCCGATGAAAATCGGATTCATCGCGCCCGGCTGCAGGATCGCGACGTCGGCGATCTTGCGCGCCAACTGGTTCGAAAAGCCCTCGACGAAAGAGTCGAGCGAAGCCAAACGAACGGACGGCGAACTCGCCGCGGCCCGGGGTTGCGGTTTCGCTTTTTTAACGATGTTGAAACCGTTGGCGTCGCGCAACACTTCGTCGTCGACCGCGTCGACCGGCGCGACCGCCGCTTTCGGTTTGCGTCCGCGTTTTTGCGGAGCGTTCGGCGTCGACGCGTCGGATCGTTCGTCGGTTGCGGCCGTCCAAACGGCGCGTTCGGATTCGGAAAGATCCCAAAGATCGGGCGTCGACGGCGGAAGGACGGGAGACGGCGCCGCGTCGGGCGTCGGTTCCGGCGGAAGTGGATTTTTGCGCGGACGACCGCGACCGCGCTTCGGCGCCGTCGGCGCGGGCGAAGTCGGGAAGGCCGACGAAACAAGGGCGTCTCGGGAATCCGCGGCGTCGGGGTAAATTGGGGAAAGCGGAACGCTCGGCGACTCCGGTCGCGGAACGGGCGCTCGAAAAACGTCGGCGTCGAACGCAAATTCAACGTCGGCGCTCGGCGCGCTCGGGCGTTCGAAAAGGAGCGACGACGTCGATTCTTGCGGCGGAGTCGGCGGCTCCGGAAGCGGATTTTTGCGCGGACGACCGCGTTTTTTCGCCGGACGCGGCGCCGGGACGGTCGAAGCGAGCGTCGGCGAAGCGTCGTCGGACGCCGAAGAAACGGGCGCGGAAGCGTCGAAGAGCGATTGCGTCGGCGCGTTCGTCGACGAGGAGCCGTCGCCGCAACAAATTTCGATCGGAAGCTCGACCCCGGCGACGTCGACGCAAACCTTTTGGAGCTCGTGTTGGAACGACGAACGGATAAACGCGCAAAGAAACTCGTTTTCGACGCGGACGATCAGCCCGGACGGCGACGCGGAGAAACGCGCCCCGGCGAACCAATAGGAGAAGCGACGCTCCCCGATCCGATCGAGCAACGCTTGGCGAAAAATCTCGTCGACGTTCATTTCCCGTTCTCTTGACATTCGTTTCGAACCCCAAACCCGACGCCGGGCTGGAAAAGCGTCGCCCCGACGCGCTTCGTCGGCGTTCTCGACGCGATTTCGTCGTCGCGTTCCCCCCGTTGTTTGTCGGAAAAGTCGTCGTCTTTTTACTAATTTGCCGATTGCGGCGAAAAACGAACCGCGTTTTTTCGGAAAAACGCGACGCGGCGACATTCGGCGAACGAAAACGATCGAGCGAAGAAAACCGGGCGGCGGGGGAACGCCGTTTTTGCGCGGACGCCCGAATCTTATCGGCGACGTCGCGAAAAACCGACCGGCTTATTTTTCCTTCGACGATTAAATTTTACAAAATCGCCGTCAAAAGTCAAACCGCTCTTCCGCTTGACGCGGCTTTTTGCGGACTTTTTTTGCAAGTATAATCGATATTTTGCAAAAGCGGAACCGCGATTTCGCAAATTTTTTCGTCGAACGACTCAAGTTTTTCTCGCCGCGTTCCGCGTCGGGAGCGAAACGAAACGGGTTTTGCGCTTTGGAGCGGTCGCGCCGAGAATGAAAGCGCTTTCGCCGTTTCGAGCGCGACGGCGGGAGCGCGTTCGAAACGACGAAAAATAACGAGAATAGAAAAAATGGGCGAAACGAGTGGAATAGCGAAACCGCGTCAACGGCCCGACGTCGGAAGAGCGCGCGGCAAAATGTAATAACCGCGGGGCGTCGCGACCGAGTCGAGCGCTTTTTCAAGCGGGCGGCGCGACGGGGCGAGCGCCGAAAGTCCGAGCGCCGACGACCAGCTTTCCGCTTCCTCGAAGCGAACGACTTGCGCCGTTTTCGCCGTCAGACCCGCCGCTTCGATCGCAGCGTCGATAGCGTCGTCGAGAAAACCGATCTCGTCGATAAGGCGGAGTTCCAGCGCTTGGCGAGCGGTGTAAACGCGCCCGTCGGCGACGCGGCGAAGTTCGCGTTCCCGTTCGGCGAGCGTCGTTTCGTCGGGGGATCCCTTGGCGGATTCCGCGTTGGATTCGGCGTCGACGACGGCGTTTTCGAGCGTTTCGGCGGCGGGGGCCTCGCTGGATTCGGCGACGGCGACGGCGTTTTCAAGCGTTTCGGCGGGGGCCTCGTCGGATTCGGCGTCGACGACGGCGTTTTCGAGCGTTTCGGCGGCGGGTTCCGGTTCCGGCTCGGAGTCCTCGACGAAAACTTTCAGCGAAACGCCTTCGACCCGGCGTCGCGGCGCGGCTTGTTCTTCGGCGCCTCGATACCAGGGCCGCCCGGCGCGAACGACGTCGAGAAACTGCTCGTAACTTTCGTCGACGAGCGCCTGCCAAACGGCGGTTTCCTCGGCGGTCGGCTTCTTCATGAAATCGCCCATCCCCTTCATCGGGCCGCTGACGATCGGCGAGGACGCGACGCCGATCTTTTCGCAAAGTTCCGACGCGTTCCACATCGGAACGATCACGCCGATCGAGCCGGTGAGCGTCGAACGTTCCGCGAAAATGCGGTCGGCCGCCGTCGCGACGTAATAGCCGCCGCTGGCCGCGACGTCGCCCATGCTGGCGACGACCGGGATTCCGAGTTCCTCTTTTAAGTCCTTGACGAGCGCGTAATAATAGTCGCTGCCGGAGATGGTGCCGCCGGGCGAATTGACGCGCAACACGAGCCCGCGGACGCGGTCGTCGTCGGCGATCAGATCGATCGCTTCGCGCAAAAAGCCGTATTCGTCCGTTTCGATCGTTCCTTCGATCGGGAGCACGACGATTTTTCCCGCCGATCTTTCGTCGCCGGAAAGCGTTTCCTCGACGACGAGCGACGCCGTCGAGCCGTCCCCCAAAGCGGCGACGCAAGCGCCGATCCCAACGACGACGAGGAAAAAGGACAAAAAGCAGAACGTTGCGACGCCGGCGATCGTCGTCGCCAAATCTTTCAAAACGACCTGCCCGAATCGGATCGGGCGCGGCGGCGGAACGCGAAACGGCGGCGTCGGGCGCAGATTGGGCGGCGGAGTGAAATTGGGCGAAATTTTCGGCCCGGGGGTCGAGGGAACGGCGTTTTCGTTTGTCGGACGAGCGTCGGGAGAATCGTTGTTTTCCGGGTTCATTCGTAAATCCTTGCGATAACGGCGAGCGGACGGAGCCGGCGCGATTCGTCGACCGCGCCTTGTTATTATACGCAAAATACGAAGGAATGAGAAGAGGTCTTTCGTTTTTTAGAAAATTTTTTAGCGCGAAAGCGGAACGCGTCGCGGCCGACGTCGCGATTTTTCGTCGTCGAGCGGCGACGCCCGGAGAATTGGCGGTTTCCGACGGCAAAATCGGGGAAGTTTCCCGTTGGAACCGACCGCCGATTTTGCGTCGGGCGCGGTTCGTGCGTCGCGATCGCCCCGGTTGCGCCGCCGGGCGAGTCGTTTAGCCGCTTATATATTAATAAGGGGAAAATTTTGCGGAAATCGACTTGCGTTCGCGTCGGGATCGGTCGGCGGCGAGTTGGGAACGAATTTAAGAAGGGACGCGCGGTTTGATAAAATGGGCGAAATGGCTAAAACGGCGAAAAATAGACGGTTCCGCGGTCGCGGCTCGACGCGCCCAAACGTTCGAAAACATCCCCAAAACGTTGAAAAATGAAGAAAAAGGGGAATTTTTTGGGCGGGTTCCCCTTGTCGAAGGGAAGAAGGGGGGTATAATGGGGAGCGACGTCCGAAGCGTTTAGTAACCACACAACCCTTTCCGAGGCAGAAAGCAAGCGACGAATGATGAGCGGAGCTTGCGGTTCCCCTCCGAGGTTTCGCGCGACGTCGGAGAGACGGGGCGAAAAGGCGCGAAAGCGTTTTTCGTTCGTTTTTGTTAAAATTTTCCGCCGGTAAAGCGGGCGCGCGTCGGGGTGGGACTCGATCGAGGCGAACGCGGCGTCGGCGGAGGATCGACGTCGAAACGCAGGACGGTAAGTTTCCGTAAAAAGGAACCCGCCGAAGCGTCGGAAAACGAATTTTGAAGTTGGAAATCGCCTTTTGTCGCGACGAAAACTTGAATTTTCGCGATTTTTTGAATAAACGACCCGTTGGCGCGCGTTCGATTTTACGACGTCTTCCCGTTTAGGAAATTAAAGAGGAATAACAATGTCTCAGATTTGTGAAATTTGCGGTAAGGGCAAAATCGTCGGTAATCACATCACCACCCGCGGTCGCGCGAAACGCCTCAAGGGGGTTGGTACGAAAGTTACCGGGATCACCTCCCGCACCTTCAAACCGAATCTTCAACGCGTTCGCGTCGCGACCCCGAACGGCGGTTCGAAAACGATGCGCGTTTGCACTCAATGCCTCCGTTGCGACGCCGTCGTCAAACGTATCGCTCAAAAACCGTTCCGCATGGCCGTCGAAAAGTGATTTTTCGTCGTCGCGGGCGTCGCGGCTCCGGCTTTTTGTCGTCGGATGGCGTTTCGTAAATCGGAACGCGTCGCGGACGTCGGTTTTTGTTTGAAAAAGAAAGTCGTCGAAAGGCGACTTTCTTTTTTTTCTTGAGCGAACGCCCCCGACAAAACGGCGAACGGCGCGTCGTTGAGGGAAAAACGCCGGAACGCGGCGACTTCGCCGGTTGGCGGAAACGGGCGGAGTTTGCCGACGACGCGTCGCGGGAACGCAAAAACGCCCCGTTCGGACGTCGAATTTGGCGCGAACGGGGCGTTTTCTTGATTTCGCTCAACGAAAAACGTTAAAATAGGCGATTTGCGTTATTGGGCGATGATGATCCCGCGGTACTCGAACAGCCCGAACCAGCGGCGGCTTCTCTCGCCGAGCGACTGAACGGAAAGCGTCGCCGTTTTCGCGTCGGCGCTCGCTTTTTTGAGGAGCGAATTGGGAACGGTCAGCTTAAAGACGCCGAAAAAGTCCGGGCCGGGCCGTTCGACGCGCAAAAGTTCGAAGGCGAGCGAAGCGCCGTTTTCGGCATTCTTCCAATCGCAAGTCGTTCCGACGGCGGCGTTTTCGTCTTTCGGAAGGTCGAAACGAACGACCGCTTCGCCGTCGACGCTCAACTCGAAACCGTCCGTTTTCGCTTCCGACCAGTACCCGAGCGCGCCGACGAAAGCGAACGTCGTCGAGCCGTTCGGGTCGAGCGCCGCGCGATCGAACGGTTTCGTCGTCCAGTCGAGCCGGTTTTCAAGCGATTCCTGACGGCAAACGCGCATCGGCGCCGCGTCGGAGTACGGCGACGCGTTGACGTGCCGCTCGTCCGGTTTCGTCGTTTTGGCGACGCGTCCGAACCCCCAAACGACGCCGTCCGGAACCTCAAACGCCGAGAAATTCGCGGTTTCGGCCTTTGTTTTCGGAGCGAATTTCGGGCTCGCGACGTATTCGAGGAGCGCGTCGAGGAGCGAGAGCGCTTCCGGCGCGTCCGGTTGCGTCAAGTCGATCGCGAACGAACCGAGAATTTGCGACTCGCCGACGCAAGTTTGCGCCAAATAAAGGTAATAGGAATCGCGCCCTTCGCCGACGGCCAGCGGCTCGAACGTTCCGAAGAACGGTTCCGTTCGGAAATCAAGCGCGCCGACGCGAATCAAACGGAACCAAAGTTCGTCCATCCAGGGCGCGTTCGGGAAGTCGCCGAAAGCCGGGGAGTCGGCGAACGCCGTTCCGATTTGCGTCCCGATCGACCACCAACCGAGCGAGACGTTCGGCGTTTCGGAGGCCGGCGCGATCGCGAAAATTTTGCGGCCGGCCGCGATCGCGTCGAAAAACGCCGGTTCGTCCGGGGCGACGATCCAAATTTTGCCGTCGTCGACTTGCGCGGCGGTTCCGTCGGCGTCGGTCGATTCCGGGATGCGCTCGACGTCGTCGAAGATCGCCGAAAACGCGTCGAACCAAAGGTCGGAAACGGCGAAACCTTCGAGCGAACGCTTCTCGCGTTTCGGGAAAATCCAATAATCCCAAGCGTTTACGAACGACGAATCGCGAATCGCAACGGAGAATTCGAGCGCGGTCGGTTTCGAAACGGCGTCGTCGGCGAGTTCGATTTTCGTCGCCGCAAGGAGTCCGGCGGAGCCCGCGGCGACTTCTTCGAACGGAACGGAGCCGGACGCGACGACCGTTTTCGCGTCGTCTTTCGCCGTTAGTTTCCAATCGAGCGTTCCGGCGGGGATCGGCGCCGCGTCGTAATGCGAAACGCGAAATTCGGCGTCGAACGAGGTTCCGGCGACGAGGATCGGCGCGTCGAGACTCGTTTTGAGGAGGAGCGCGGTCGGGCCGTTAAAGCGGTAAAAATCGCGCGGAGCGACGCCGTTCGGACGCGGTTCCCAGAACGGATTCAGGTAACCCTGCGCCGCGACGCAATCGCCCTGCGGGATCGACGCGTCGACGAGCGACCAAAAATGATAACCGTCGCAAGCCGGGTCGAGCCGCGCCGATTCGAGCCCGCGTTTTTGATAAATTCCCTGCAAACGTTCCGACGCGGCGACGCAAGCGGCGCCCCAATCGACGTTCAAACCGAGTTTATTTAGCGTTTGCGTCCATTTTTCGAGACTGACCGGCGCCTGACGGATCCCGGTGAAACGCGGTTCGTAACGCGGATCCATTTTGATCGCCAAATTCAAATATTCGTGCGCGACGAACGGGCGGTCGACGTCGTCGTACGCGCCGACCGGCCAGGGATTGACGATCGAACCGGTTTCGCCGCCGTTCGCGAAGTCGGTCGCGTCGGCTTTATTTTTGCCGCCGTCCTGGTGAAGCGTCAAACGATCGGGGTCGTAACGCTTGATCCAATCGGCCATTTCGCGGTCGAGCGGGGAACCCAGGTGCCCTTCGTTGCCGAAGGAATAGGTCGCGAAGGAGACGTAACGGCGGTTCGTTCGGAAAAGTTCGTAAAGGTCGCGCTTCGGATCGAACGCGAACGGCTCGGTCGGAACGTCGTGATAATACGGGAGTTCCGGTTGCAGGAGGATTCCTTTTTCGTCCGCCGCTTCGAAATATTCCGGGAAGGGGGAGTGCGTGTGGAAGCGCGCGTAATTGAACCCGGCTTCCTTGTAAATCGACATGCGCTCCTTGAAGCGCTCGCGGTCGGCGGGCTCGATCAGGTTGATCTGGTCGTAATTGTGATCGCCGCAACCGCGGAAGAAGTAAGGTTTGCCGTTGAGGTAAAATTGACGGCCGACGACTTTCAGCTCGCGGACGCCGAACCGCTCCGACCAGCCGTGAATCGCTTTGCCGGTCGCGTCTTTAACGACGACGTCGGCGACGTAAAGAACCGGCGTTTCCGGCGTCCAAAGCTTGCAATTTTCGATGTTAACGTTCAAAACGACCGGGCGCCAACTTTTGTCGGCGGCGCGATAGCGGGAGTAACCGGGGGCGGAGGCGCGGCCGACGACTTTGCCGTCGAGCGTTTTGATCTCGACTTCGACCGAACCGGCGCCGCGTTTGGCGTCCGCCGTCAATTCGGCGGCGTTGGGGCGGTCGACCGGGCGGAGCGCGAGGATTTCTCGTTCGCTCGGGGAGAATTCGTCGTCGAATTTCGGGACGGCGCGGCCGTTTTCGTCGATTTCCTTAACGAAAACTTGAACTTGCGCCGTTTTCTTTTCGACGTCGCCGCGCACCCAAACGTCGTCGACGTAAACGTTCGGCGTCGCTTCCAGCTCGACGTCGCGATAAAAGCCGCCGAAGTGGTGGTTGACGCCGTAAAGTCCGAGGCGCGACGGAACGTCGTTTCGCACCTGCGCGACGATCTCCGCCGTTTCGCCCGGTTTGACGAAGGGGGTAACGTCGAATTTGCGGGCGCCGCAGTACGTTTCGACCGTCGCCGCGCGTTGGCCGTTGACCCAAATTTGCGCCGTCGAGCGAACCCCGCCGACTTTCAGCCAAACGCGCTTGCCCGCCCAACGCTCCGGAATTTCAACCGTTTTGCGGTAAAGCGCCGTTCCGACGTAAACGTGTTTCAAGTCCCAATCGCCGCAGTCCCAAGGGCAGTCCCAGGTAACGCCCGGGCCGGGATCGCCGACGCCCTGAACTTCCCAAATCCCGGGAACCTGGATCTTGCGCGAGCCGCTCCAGTCCATCGGGTAAGAACCCCAAATTCCGTCGCCGACGCTTAAGCGGAACCGGCGCCCGTCTTGCAGAAAATCCCATTCGCCGGACAACGAAACGACGTCGGCCAACGGCGAGCGAACGGCGGGGTTGACGACCGCGAACGACGGCGGCGCGCCCCAATCTTTGGCGAAAACCGCGTTTCGACCGGCGGCGAACGCGGAGGCGGCGACGGCGAGCGCCGCGAGGAAAAGCGTCGATTTTTTCATTTCGAACGGCTCCTTCGAAGAACGTATTAATTAATATTGACAAAATCGGCGAAAAAACGAACGGCGCGACGCAAAACAACGTCGGGGCGACTTGTTTCGTCGCGCCGCGTCGGGAGCGGGCGAGCGGTCGCCGAAAACTCGTTTCGCCGCTTGGCGTTGAACTGTTATTATCGTTATCGGCGGGCGAAAGTCAACCAAAAAACGGATTTTTTCGCGTCGTCGAGCCCGACCGTTCGGTCAGTCGGCCAAGTCGAGCCGCAACGGCGCCGCGTTTTTTTGAACGTCGACGCTCAAACCGGACGTCGACGGATCGGCGTATTGCTCCGGAAAAACGTTTTTGGCGCGCGCCGTTAAGACGGAGTCGCCGGTTTGTTCGATTTTGAGAACGGAAATCGAATATTCGCCGACGACGCAACCGGGGTCGGAACCTGTCGAAACGACGAAGCGCCCGTCCGCGTCGGTGGTTCCGGCGGCGTCGCGACCGACTTCGCGGTCTTTCGGCGTCAGACAAACGGTCGCGCCTTCGACCGCTTCGCCGCCGAGCGTCAAAACGCCTTCGAGCGGAACGAACGTCGGGCCGGAACATCCGACGAACGCGAGGAAACAGGGGAAAAGGAAACAGGAAAAAACGGTCGAAAGCAGGACGCGACGCGTCATTTTTACCTCGTGAAATGTGAAAATGGGACGGATGGGGAAACGTTGCGCGGCGTTTTACTCTAAATCGAAGTCGTAAGCGTCGTTTGTCGGCGCGACTTCGACGGTCAAAGGGGCGTCGAGCGGACGGCAATATTCGAGGAGGGTTTCCTCGCCGTCGACGATTTTCGAAAGCGCGACGCGGTACGAGCCGACGGGGGCGCCGTCGACGTCGCCGGTTTGAATTTTGTATCGACCTTGCGCGTCCGAAACGGCGGTCGACTCGGCGTCGAAATCGCGCGGGATTACAATCGGTTTGAAATAAACTTTGACGTCGGCGAGCGGTTCGCCGTTTTGGAAGATCGTTCCTTCGACGGGAACAAAATCGGAGGAAGCGCCGCCGCAACCGACCGCGTTTAACGCGCTCCAACCGACGAGCGCGGCGAATAAAATTGTTAAACGTTGCATAAACGGTAAACCTTTCCGGGATTAAACGGCGCGGCGTTGAAATCGGCTTTTCAACGGAGGTCGCCGAAGCGCCGTCGCCGTTGGGAACGACGCGGCGCGGATAAAACGAAGATCGAACGACGTTCCCGGAGGTTTACGGGATCGAAACTTCCTGGCGGTCGCGACGGTCGCCCAAGTATTGGTAAGTTTTCATGTCGATCGTTTCCGAGAAGTAACGGACGGAACCGTCGCCCAGGAGGAAGTTGGCGCCGCCGGGATGGCAGGATTTATAGCCGTAAGCGGCGGCGTAACTGAAGCGGCTCGTACAACTTTGGTCGCAATTCCCGGACGTTCCGCCGTACGCGGTCTGCTCGTAACTGCGGTGATTGATCGGGATAGAAGTGTACGTGAAGCCGTCCATGTCGTTCCAGACCCAGCCGCTGAGCGCGTAACCCGAGTATTCGGGGCGGATTTCGCCGAAAAAGATCGTCGAGCTGAGGCCGTCCAAAATTTCGCCGACGTCGAACTGTTGACCGCGAATCGCGAAGGGCCCGGCCGGTTGCGTTTCCAGGTCGGTCCATTCGGACGTGTAATTTTCGTACCAGGTAATCGAGGACGGGCAAGCGGGTTGAGCGAGACCGGGCCAACGCGTCGGCCCGGCGCTGGCGGCGTAGTTCGCGGCGTAATATTCCGGCCAACCGTCGCCGATCGACGCCGGTGAAGTCGCGAAACCGTCGGACGGGCAGGAGAAGGTCGCGATTCGGTTTTGCGCGATCCACTTTCCGGACGAGTCCTTAGCCGAGTGGACGCCGTGCATTTCCTGACCGCTGGAAGTCGTCCAGGCGTCCGGGTCTTCCGCTTTCGAAATGAATTTTTGCGCCAGAAGGTCGTACGTCGCCTGTTGTTCGATGTAAGGAAGGAGGCGGACGAGGCAGCTTCCGAAGTCGTAGTTGGCGCCGTCGCGCATCTGACCGGGCGGGAAATATTCGTGCGCGTCGTAATAATTTTGGAGGGCCAAACCGAGCTGTTTCATATTGTTCGAGCATTGCATCCGCCGGGCGGCTTCGCGCGCCGCTTGAACGGCCGGAAGGAGAAGGCCGATCAAAATTCCGATGATCGCGATAACGACGAGCAGCTCGACAAGCGTGAAACCCGCGTTTTGTTTCTTCATTGTGGGTTCTCCTGAAAAATGGGGGAACGCGTCCGCAACGACGCGTTCGCGCCGACTTAAGATAAAATAGGCGAAACGGGTAAATTAAAGGGCGGCGTTTTTGCCGTCGTCCATCGAGCAGAGCGCGCGAAAAACGTCGACGTCGATCGTTTCCGAAAGGAACGCGACGCTTCCGTCGGCGCGCAACGCGTTGCAACCGGCGGCGTGGCGCGAGTCGAGAACGGTGTTGAGCGCGTAGGACATTCCGCATTTTTCGCCGTTCGGCCCCAGTCCGCTCGGTTCGGTCGGGTGCGCCTTTTTGTAGTTCGGCGCCCAGTGAACGACCGTCAGCCCGGAGCCGTAAAAACCGGTCGACTCGTTCGCGACGGAGCGGAGATCGCGGAACGTCCAAGTTTGGTTCAAGCCGGCCCAGGCGCCTTCGTAGTTGGCGTAATAAGGCTGGCCGATTTCGTTGACGCCCGACTGTTCGCCGATAACGAACGTGTTCGACGTTCCGTCGGTGATCGAGCTAAAAGTTCGCGACGCGTTGTAAGTTAAAACGCCGTTGCCCGCCGCGACGCCGTGCAGCGTGCGGCGAATCATATCGGCGCGACCGGCCGGGTCGGGAGACGCGCCCGCGATTCCGACGTAATTGGCGATTTGCGAGTCGACCATGTCGAACCAATTGCGCGCTTGCGCCTGTTTCAGCGTCTTTTTCCAATAGGCGCTCGGGCAAACGTACATGTCGACGACGAGAAGACGAAGAAATTCGTTGTTGGCGAAACCGGGGGAGATCGCCGTGGAGTCGACGACGTACCCGTCTTCGCGAAGTTGATCGAAAACGGTCGACTGTTCGGCGAAGGGGAGAATCGTCAAACGCCAGTTGCGGCCGGAGAGCGTCTTCCAGTGGCCGTAACCGCCCGCGATCGAACCGATGGGGAACGCGAGATGAACGTCGTGGTAATTTTGAAGGGCCAAGCCCATCTGTTTCAGATTGTTCGTGCATTGCATCCGACGCGCCGCTTCGCGCGCCGCTTGAACGGCCGGAAGAAGAAGGCCGATCAAAATTCCGATGATCGCAATGACGACTAAAAGTTCGACGAGGGTAAAACCACGACGGTATAATCGTCCCCCCCCCCCCATTTTAACAGCGATTCGCGCACAAAAACACTCCTTATAACGACAAATAGCGGATAGAAACTGATCGAACGCTAAATAACGATCGTCGCAATTGCGACGAAGACGCGAAAGAGACGCGTAAAACCGCGGCCTTTCGGCGTCGCTCACCGTTGTAACATTAAGAAATCGGAAAGTCAAGAAATTTTTTTAGAAAAAACGCCGATTTCGGAAAAAATTTTTTTTAACGCGCCGAAAACGACGTCGCGCGTTTTTGGTCGCGCCGTCGAATTTAACGACGCGGCAAAAACGAGCGTTGAGAGAAAATGGGGCGTTTAGACAAGACGCTTCGATTCTTCCGTTAATTTACGTAATTCGCGGCAAATTTCCGGCGTCAACGCGTCGTCGGCGAACCGCCAAGTCCAGTTGCCGACGCCGACGCCGGGGAAATTGACGCGGGCGTCGTTCGAGAGGCCGAGAACGTCCTGAATCGGGAAGATCGCCAAGCGGCAAGGGGACTGCGCGACCGCTCGCAACGTCGCCGTTCGAAGCGCCGCGATCGCCGCCGGCAACGGTTCGCAACGGAGCGAAACGCCGAGCGTCGGCGTCGTTGAATCGGCGGTTTGCGTTGAGTTTGCCGATTTTTCCGGGGAGACGTCGCCGTCAAGGATCGCCGCCGGGCGGTCGTCGGCGCGTCGATAACGTTTTAGAACATCGACGATCCCGGCGTAATCGAGAGACGGCCAAGCGCCGCCGCCGTATTTTTCGACGTCGGCCAACCAACCGAGGATCGGCGCCGCGTCGTGCGTTCCGGTGTACGCGACGTAATTTTCCGACCATTTTTCAAGCGGGTTCGGCGCGACCCCGGTTTTGGCGTCGATTTTCACGTCGTCGAACGAAAATTGAAAAACTTGCATTCCCGGGAGGCGGTAACGGTCGCGAAGAGCGCAAACTCCGGCGTTCATCACCCCCAAATCTTCGGCGACGAACGCTTCGCGGGGGCAATCGGCGAAGATCGCGTCGAAAAACGTTTCCTGCGGGCCCGGTTCCCAACCGTCTTCGTAAACGACGCCGCCGACGATATTTTGTGCTTTAGATTGTTTTTTGTCGCGCCGTTGAATTTTCTTTGAATTGTCGTTGGCTTTTTTAATCAAGTTTGCACCGAAAACTTTGCTTTGCGACGAAATATTGGTTTCGGTTTGATTTTTGACGCCCGTCGCGACGCCTGTTTCCGGGACGCCGTTGCCGGGAAAACTGTAAAAATTGTAAAAACCGATAAAATGGTCAAGGCGAACGAGGTCGAAACGCGAGAGCGTTTTCTTCATGCGCCGCCGCCACCAGTCGAAATCGGTTTCGCGGTGCCGTTCCCAACGATAAAGGGGGGAGTTCCAACGCTGTCCGTCCGGGTTGAAATCGTCCGCCGGGACGCCCGCTTCGCGGATCGTTCGTCCGTCGAGGTCGACTTGGAAGAGGTCGCGGAACGCCCAAACGTCGGCGCTGTTCTTCCCGACGTAAATCGGGACGTCGCCGAAAAGTCCGACGCCGCGCTCGGCGCAGCGCGCCCGCAACTCGTTCCATTGAACGTCGAAAACGAGTTGTAAAAAGCGCAAATATTCGAGTTCGTCCGTTCGCTTTTCGGCAAATTCCGCCAACGCCGCCGCGTCGCGACGCCGAAATTCGACCGGCCAATCGCTCCAAGCGGGCCCAAATTCTTCCGAAAGCGCCGCGAAAAGGACGAAATCGTCGAGCCAAAATTTATTTTCGTCGCGGAAACCGCTTTCAAGAGCGCGATATTTCGACCCGCCGCCGTCGCGATACCGACCGAATGCCTTGCGCCAAAGCGGACGCCGACGTTGAAATGCGACGCGATAATCGATCCGTTCCGAACGAGCGTCCGTTTGCGGCGTCGACGACGGGGGAAGCGCGGAATTTAGGGCGTCCGCGCAATTTGGGAAAGCGTTTTCGTCCGGAAGAAACCAGGCGGCGGCCAAATCGTCGTCGTCGAGCAGGCCTTCGTCGCGCAAATCTTCGAGATCGAGATAAAGCGTTTCCCCGGCGAACGCGCTGCGTCCGGCGTACGGCGAACCGAAGCGGTCGATCGGATTAACGGGGAGCGACTGCCACCAACGCTGACCGGAGTCGGCCAAAAAATCGACGAAACGGCGAGCGCAGCGACCGAGACTCCCGACGTCGCGAACGCCCGGGAGCGAAAAAAGAGGCGCAAGCGCGCCGGAAGAACGACGAACGGTCATGAAAACCTCGCGGCAATATCGGAAACCGCCGTTTGCGACGCTCGAACGAACGGCGGAAAAACGGGCGGTCGGGGTAAACGGGGAGGATAAGGGAAAATGAAACGGCGACAAAACCGCTTCAAGCCGTTGGAAAACCGCGAGCGTCGGGTATAATGGCGACGAGGGCGCGTTTTGTAATCGGCGCTTCCATTATAACCGGAATTTTTTAAAGGGTAAATCGGGGGCGCAAAATTTCGACGCGCGGTCGACGTTGAAAATGGGGAAACTTAACGTTAAAATGAAGGGAATGGGGAAATGAGCGAAACGTTGAATTTGAGCGGGCCGACGCTCGGCGTTATCAGCGACGTTCACGGCGAGATCGAAACGACGGCGCGAGCGTTCGACGAATTCGAAAAACGGGGCGTCGAACGGGCGATCTGTTGCGGCGATCTCGGCGATTTGGAAATTCTCGACGCGTTTCGACGGATTCCGACCGATTTTGTCGCCGGAAATTGCGATTTGTTTCGGCGCGAGGCGTTGGCCGACGAGATCGCGAAAGTCGGCGGGCGGTTTTGGGGCGACGTCGGCGAGATCGAATGGGCGGGAAAACGGATCTTTTTCACGCACGGTTGCGGACGGTTCGCGGCGCGGATCGAAGACGAAGCTTATTCGGAACTTTGGGATCTGATTTGTTTTGGACACACGCACCGCTTCGAAACGCGACGTTATAAAGAAACGATAATTTTAAATCCGGGCGCTATTCAATCGCGCGGCGAGCGCCCGAGTTGCGCCGTCGTCGACGCGAATCTGCGGATCGAACGCGTCTTCCCGGGAACGTCTTCGCTTTGGCGCTTTGCGTAAAATAAGAAAAATGGCGCGAATTTGCGAGCAACGGCGCCGACGCGATTGAAAAAATCGCCGTGTTTTTCGAGAAAATTCGTTTTCGGCTCTTTTATTTTGGTCGCGTTTCTGGTATGCTGAAACTGAGGATTTGTTTTCGAATTTTCGCCCGCGACGAATTTTCGGCTCGCGCGCCGAAGTTGGTCGGGATTTTGCGCGAAGCGGCGGCGTCGGTCGTCGTTTGCGAACGATTTGTCGTCTTTATTAATAATAAGGAAAAACGCGATGGTTATGAAGAAGTTTATGAACGACCCGGAAAATCTGACGACCGAGCTGCTCGAAGGGTACGCGCTTTGCTATCCGTCGAAAATTAAGGTCGTTTCGGAGAAAATCGTCGTTCGCGCGACGCCGAAATCGACCGACAAGGTCGCGATCGTTACGCTCGGCGGCGCCGGACACGAACCGGCGTTGAGCGGTTTCGTCGGCGAAGGGATGCTCGACGCGTCGGTCGTCGGCGACATTTTCGCGGCTCCGGGCGCTCCGAAAGTCGTCGAAGCTCTCCGTATGTTCAAAGATCACAAGGGGATCGTTCTCGTCGTGTTGAACCATGAAGGCGACCAGCGCAACGCGAACATGGCCCTTATGATGGCGGCGAAGGAAGGCCTTAAAGTTTCGAAGATCGTTACCGCCGAAGACATCGCGCCCGGCGTGGACGCTCCGGCCGAAGATCGTCGCGGACTCGGCGGTTGCGTTCCGCTCATCAAAATTCTCGGCGCCGCCGCGGAAAAAGGCCTCGACGTCGACGAAATCCTCGCGATCGGCGAACGCTTCAACCAGCGCATGGCGACGCTCGCCGTTACCCTGAAAGTCGCGACGCATCCGCAAGCCGGGCAAGAAATCGGCGCTTTGGCCGACGACCAGATGGAGATCGGGATGGGCCAACACGGCGAAGGCGGCGGAAACGGGCCGGAACCGATGCGATCCGCCGACTGGGTCGCCGAAACGATGGCGAACAAACTGGCGCGCGCCCTCGATCTTAAAGCCGGCGAAAAGATCATGTTGACGATCAACGGTTCCGGCGCGACGACGCTGATGGAAATGCTGATCGTCTATCGCAAGGCGCACCAAGTTCTTACGGCCGCCGGCGTCGAGATCGTTTCCGGTTGTTGCGACGAGATCCTGACCGTTCAGGAGGCCGCCGGGTTCCAGATGATCGTCGGCGTCTTCGACGACGAAACGCTCGCGATGTACAACGCGCCGAGCGACGCGCCGTACTGGGTCGTTCGTTAATTCGTCGGATGAAAGCGTCGTCGGCGGTCGCGTCGTCGGCGCAAGATCGAGAACGTCGGGGGCGAGGCGGGACGCTTCGCGCTCGGCGTCGGGTCGCGTTTTGTTTCGACGGAACGCCGTCGACGGGAAATGCGGACGAATTTGAACGAAAATTGATTTTGGAGACCGGCGCCTGTTTCCGGCGAACGTCGGAGGGCGGGCGCGAGGCCGATTTTTAACGCTTTTAAACGCTTGGAGCGCTTGCGAAGTCGCGGCGCGTTCGAACGTTCGAACCGAGAATCTCAATAGAAGATGGCTTCCGAACTTACTAAAGATTTATTGACGAAAATGCTCGAATCGGCCCTGGCGGCGGTCGAGGCGCAATTTGACGAACTGAACGCTCTCGACGCGGCGACCGGCGACGGCGACCACGGTTCCGCGATCCTGGCGACGATGAAAGCGGCGGTCAAAGCGGCGCAGGGGCCCGGAACCCTCGCCGAAACCGCGACGAATATCGCGATGGAAATCATGACCGCGACCGGCGGCTCGACCAGTTCGCTCAACGGTTCGTTCTTCATGGGGTTGGCCGACGGCGCGAAGTCGGAAGCGCTGAATCCGGCGGAAACCGTCGCGGCGTTCGAAGCCGGGTTGGCGTCGATGCAAACGATGACGAAAGCGAAAGTCGGCGATAAAACGATGATGGACGCGATGCTTCCGGCGATCGACGCGATGAAGGCCGCCGTCGCTTCGAATCCGAACGCGACCCTTTTCGACGCGTTCCAACAAGCCGCCGACGCCGCGAAGGCCGGCGCCGAAAAAACGGCGGAATACGTCGCTAAATTTGGGCGCGCTCGCAACCTCGGCGAACGCTCGAAGGGGAGCAAAGACGCCGGGGCGACGAGTTCCGCGCTCATTTTCCAGGCTTACGCCGACGCGATCGCGAAAAACTGAGCGGCGGACGCCGTTAAATCGGGTAAAATAGTTGAAATAACGAAACGACGACGCGTCGCGACGAGGCGTGGGGCGCGTTGTTTGGTTAGTTTGGGTTAAATAGACAATACGGTAAAAGAAAGAGTTCACACGATGGCTGACAACGAAGGCAACATCGACGCGAAAAATTTTGGCGTCGGCATTCCGCAAAAACAGGAAGGCTTCTTCCTCAAAGGGAACGAAAACGCGAGTTGGGGAATCAAGGCGCGACTTTCGCAGGTTTTTAACGAAAAATCGGGGCGCACCGTCATGTTGGCGTTCGACCACGGTTTCATCATGGGCCCGACGTCCGGTCTCGAACGCATCGACCTGACGATCAAGCCGCTGATCCAATACAGCGACTGCATCATGTGCTGCCGCGGCATTTTGCGTTCGGTCATTCCGCCGACCTGCAACAAGCCGATCTCGTACCGCTTCGACGCCGGCACCTCGATTTTGACCAGTCTCAACGAGCAATGCCTCCAAGACGTCGAAGAGGCGATCCGCCTGAACGTTTCCCTTATGGCGGTGATGGTCGCGATCGGCGATCCGGAACACGAAGGATTGACGGTTCGCAACCTGACGAAAACGGTCGACATGGGCGTCCGCTACGGCATTCCGACGCTCGGCGTTACGGCGGTCGGCAAAAACCTGACCCGCGACGCTCGTTATTTGAGCCTGGCGACCCGTATTTGCGCGGAAAACGGCGCGAACGTCGTCAAAACGTACTACTGCGAGCAAAACTTCGAACAGGTTACGAACGCCTGTCCGATTCCGATCGTCATCGCCGGGGGCAAAAAGTTGCCGGAGCGCGACGCGTTGCAACTCGCTTACTCGGCGATTTCGCAAGGCGCGGCCGGCGTCGACATGGGACGCAACATTTTCCAATCGGATTGCCCGGTCGGGATGCTGAAAGCGGTGCGCGAGATCGTTCACAACAACGCGACCGTCGATCAGGCGTTCGACTGCTATGAAACGTACAAAAACCAAAAGTAGTTTGACGTTTCGCTAACGCGCCGACGTTTTTAGACGGACGTCGGCGTCCGAAGCCGTTTTAAGGGCCGCGTGGTTGCGAAACCGTTCGGCTCTTAAGGCGTTTCTTGACGTTTGCGTTGCAAGCGTCGTCGCCGCGCGTTGCGTTTGATCGAGTCGTTTGGGATAAATTTTGATCTTATTTTGCGGCTTACGCTTTCTTAAAAGCTTCCGGGTATTGTTTTTGGCGTTTCAACCGTTATAATGGAAGCCGCGGACGGTAAAGACTTCGCGATTTTTGTGGGACGCAGAGCCGTTAAAACTTCGGGGGGAAATTATTATGCAGGTAACGATCGAAAATTTAAACGCGTGCTTGGACGGTTCGAGACAATATGAAACGCCGCTGTTTCAACGTCCGTTCGCTTGGGAAAAAGAAAATTGGCAACGGCTTTGGGAGGATCTGCTAAGTTATTACGACGACGCGAACGATTACGTTAAGGCGAAGCATTTTATGGGGGCGATCGTCGTTCAACGGCGAACGGGGGGCGGCGCGATCTCGCATTACTGGACGATCGACGGGCAACAACGGCTTACAACGTTTTCGATTTTGCTTTGCGCGTTGCGCGATTTGAACGAAAATAACAAAGAAATCGTTATGGAAGTTCCCGGATATTTGACGAATCATAAACGTCCGGAAGCGGCGAGCGATTATTTGAAGTTGGCGTTGGGCGAGCAGGATCGGGACGCGTTCGCCGCCGTCGCGTTGAAAAAAACGCTCGATCCGAACGCCGAAGAATCGCAAGTCGCCAAATGTTACGAGTTCTTTAAAGAGAGATTGCGGGAGGAGACGCGCGACGAGAATTTTAGCGTCGAACGTTTTTACCGCGTTGTTCGCGACGTGCCGCAGGTCGTTTTTATCGAGCTGGACGAAAGCGACGATCCTTACATAATTTTTGAAAGTCTGAATTTCAAAGGCGCGCCTCTGAAAAGCGTCGACTTGATCCGCAACTTCGTTTTGATGAAGTTTCAAGATTCGAACGAACAGAAACAAATTTACACGGAATCTTGGAAACCGATCGAGGATATTTTAGGGGAGTCCGCCGAAGATTTCTTTTTTCACTACGTTCGTAAGGCGACGCAAAATAAAATCGTAAAATCGCGCGTTTACGAAGAGTTTAAGCAGTTTTTTGGCGGATTGACCGTTGAGGAGGCGCGGAGAGAATTAACGGAGATCGGGAAAAACGCGCGTTGGTACGGCGAATTTTTGGCGCCTGAAAATTTGAAAAATCGCGAGATCGCGTATGAATTCGACGTTTTGAAGACGGTTAAATGTCAAGTCGTTTATCCGTTGTTGTTGCGTTTGAACGAGCGATGTTTGGAACTCGGCGTCGATCTCAATGAGAAAAACGGCGAGTACGTCCGATTTTTACGCGTGTTAAATTCCTTTATCATAAGGCGCGTGTTTGGCGACGGACAGTCGACGATCGCGAACTCCCTTGCGACGTCGCTGATTCGAGGTCTGGAGGAAGCGGAACGCCCGTTCGACCGATGGCTCGAAATTTGCCTGATCACGCAAAAAGGAAAATCGAGTTGGCCGAACGACGACGCGTTTCGAGCGGGGATCAAGCAAACGAAAATACAAAAATATAATTCGGAGCGAGCAAAACTGTTTTTGAGCGCCGTTGAGCGAAAAGTGGGCGGAAAAGAAGCGGGCGACGTCGAGAACGCGACGGTCGAGCACATTTTGCCGCAGACGCTTAACGACGAGTGGCGGCGCGAGTTGGGGGCGAACGCCGAGGAAATACGCGCCGATTATCTGCATTCGTTGGGGAATTTGACGTTGACGAAAATCAACGCCGAGCTGGGAAACGCGTCTTACGAAGTCAAACGACGGCAATATCAGTACTCCTGTTTTCGTTTGAATCGCGACGTCGCGCAAAAATTTGAACGTTGGACGGCGAAGGAAATCGAAGAGCGGGCCGATTTTCTCGCGGATCGAGCGATCGAGATCTGGGCGCGACCCGATTCGCGGATCGGGGAAATCGCGTTTCTGACGTTTAACGACGATTGGACGCATCGCCAACCGCAACGCGTCGCTTGGGACGGGAAGTCGAAGACGGCGAAATACTGGCGCGACGTTTATCGAGCGACGCTCGAAACGATTTGCGAACGGGTCGGCGAGGAGAATTTCGAACGGGGCGTGAAAACGGCGGGACTTGCGACGTCCTTCGCAACGGAACCGGGCGCCGGCGATTTTCGCGTCGAGATGAAAATTAGCGATCGTATTTACGCGGAGATAAATTTGTCGGCGGAGTCGATTCGACGCAACCTGAAGAAATTGGCGGAAACGGTCGGGATTTCGGTCGACGATTGGCGCGTCTATCTGCGTTGACGAGGTTCGGAAACGAGGGGGAAAGGCGAGCGATGCGAGCGAGCGTCGAAAGATTTTTGGAACGATTAAGCGGTTGGACTCTTTGCGTTCGGCGCTTGCGTCGCGACGGCGCGGGCCGGGGCTTGCGGAGACGGCGTCGCGTCCGACGTTTGCGGGATTACGTCGCGGAAACGGCGCGGCTCGTTTGGGAAACGTTGCGAACGGACGGCGAAGCGCCGGAGGTTGCGGCGGCGCCGGTTGGCGGAACCGCGCTTTTGACGTTGGGGAGCGGAAACGGTCGGCGTTCGTCCGGAGCGAAAACGCCGAGCGTCGCGTTGACGTTCAACGACGTTTGGACGTTTCGGTCGCCGCGTCTCGTCGTCGTTAACGGTTCTTGCGAGTCGGTTCGGAGTTGGCTCGACGTTTACGAACTGACGTTGACCCGATTGCTTGCGGCGCGAGGGACGCGGGATTTTGGGCGCGACGTCGCCAAGGCCGGGCTGTCGGCGCATTTCGCGTCCGAGCCGAACCCCGATTGGAAGGTCGCGACGAAACTTGCCGACGGCGTCTATTTTGAGCGGCGACCCAAGCCGGAATTTTTGCGCGAAAATTTGATTCGTTTGGCGGCCGTCGCGGGGTTTGCGTTGGACGATTGGCGTTTCGAGTGCGTCGACGTTAAACAACGGGGGCGCTCCTGACGAATCGGCGGACGCTTAACTAAAAGCGAAATAAAAGGTTAAGGTTCGACGGGACGGAAACGTCGAAGCGTTCGGGGGGCGGCGGTCGGCTCGACCGGGCGAAGTCGCGGGAACGGAACGCGGTTGCGACGACGCGTCGAACGGACGGGACGAAAGGAAACGTAAAATGAGCGAACTCCTTTTAACGCGGCCTTTTAGAGTTTTGGTGCTTTTGCAGACGTCGTACAAGGCGCACCGCGACGTTTGGCGGGGGCTCGTCCGGTACGCTCGACTTAACGGATCCTGGGCGCTTCATCTTTTCGAAGGGCGCGACGACGAAGCGTTTCAGCCCGATATGGATCTGGACGATTTCGACGGCGCTTTGATCGGCGCGACCGATCGTTACGTCGAGCCGATGCGAAGGATTCGGATCCCGACGATCGTCGTCGATCCGCGGCGGCGCTATCGGTTGCGCGAAGAGGACGGCGAGCGCCGCGTCGTCGTGCGTTGCGACAACGAAGCGGTCGGACGCAAGTGCGCCGAGTTTCTGCTCAAAAAGAATTATCTTCAATTCGGGTTCGTGCCCGCCGCTTCGCGCGCCGGTTGGTCGGACGCTCGCGAAAAAAGTTACGTTAATTTTTTGGCGCGACGCGGGTTCAACGCTTTTGTTTATCGAGCGGAAGAGGTCGACGAAAACGGCGAAAGGCGCGCCGTTTCGTTGCAAGATTGGTTGCGCGGACTTCCGAAACCGATCGGCGTCGCGGTCGCCGCCGACGCTCGAGGACGGCAAACGCTCGACGCCTGCCGCGACGCCGGGTTGAGAGCGCCGCTCGACGTCGCCGTTCTCGGGGTCGACAACGACGAGCTTTTGTGCGAGTCGACCGTTCCGTTTTTGTCGAGCGTCGCGACGAATTTGAACGAAACGATCTTCCGCGCCGCCGAAATTCTGGATCGGCTGATGAAGGGCGAAACCAACGACGGCGAAACGCTTTATTACGATCCGATCGAGATCGTCGACCGCGGCTCGACCGCGACCGTTCTTACCGACGACGCCGTCGTTCTCAACGCGTTGGAACTGATGCGGCTCAACCTCTGCAGGCCGTTCGGCGTCGCCGAAATCGCGACGAAGATCGACGTGTCGCGGCGGACGCTCGAGTTGCGTTTTCGGGAAAAGCTCGGGCGTTCCGTGCTCGACGTCGCCCGTGAAATGCGGATCGAGAAAGCGAAACTTCTTTTGACCGAGACCGATCGTTCCGTCGCGGACGTCGCCAAACTCTGCGGTTTTCGGAACGAAAATTATCTCGCGACCGTTTTTCGGAGCCGCATGGGCGTCGCGCCGCTGAAATACCGTTTTGAAAATCGAAAAGGCGACGTTTGACGGGGCTTCGCGTTCGTCGCGGGGAAAACGACGGCGAAAAACTTATAAAATTGCGCAACGACGCTTCGTTTTTTGCGTAAAATTGAAAATATAAAACTCTCTCAAATTATTGACTTTTAAATGCGAATCGGATAGAATGTCGCGCGGCGACGCGAGGTTTTGCGGAACGTTTCGTTTTAGATTTGCGCAAAATCGAACCGAATTGTCGACGGCGCGCGGTCGGCGGCGGAAGGGTTTCGAAGCTCGCGGTTTTTTTGTTGTCGCGATATAAATTATTTTATTCAAAGAGGTTTGAGATGAGCGCGATTGAAAAAAGAGAAAAACGTCGGGGCGACGCGACGGCGCTTGGCGGATTCACTCTCGTCGAATTGCTGGTCGTCATTGCGATCATTGGAATCCTGATCGGACTGCTCCTGCCGGCGGTTCAAGCGGCTCGAGAGGCGGCGCGGCGGATGCAGTGCGCGAACAACTTGAAGCAGATCGGGTTGGCCGTTCACAACTTTCACGACGCGCGCGGCGGGTTGCCGCCGCAGATTCTGGCGCCGTATCGCATGACGTTGTTTCCGCTCCTTTATCCTTACGTCGAGCGGCAAAATTTGTACGATCTTATCTGTTCGACGGACGATTATTACGGGAATCAAACGTTTTCCAAGGGATTGACCGCGAACTGCTGGTGGGGAAAAACGGCGACCTTAGAGCTCTTTGGCAAAACGATTTTGACCGACGAAGAGCGCCGCGCGTTCGGTTCCGTTTCGACGTACGTCTGCCCGTCGAGGCGGAGTTCCCCGGCATATTTGGACGATCCGACCGAAGCGTCGAAGAAAAATCCTTCGCAGTATTACGCCGGGCCGCAAAGCGATTACGCGATGGTTCAAGCGGGCGGAACCGACGATTGGCACCTTAGTTCGATGAAGGATCGCGCGAACGTGCGCGGCCCGTTCCGGATCGCGAAGTCGAATTTTCAGCGCGACGGCGTGCGCGGCCCGAGCGTGATGACGACGTACAGTCCGCGCGACACGTTCGCCCGCCTGCAAGACGGAACGAGCAACCAGATCCTTATCGGCGAAAAACACTTCGTTTACGACGCGGACGTTTCGGACGTCTACCCGACGCTCGGATTGTGCGACACGCTCGGCGGCGATTGCACTTACCTCTGCGCCGGAGAAGACGGTTACGGCGTCGTGTCGACGATCCGCACGTTCGATTCGTGGTGGGGCGAAACGATCGCGCTTCCCGGCGAAAAGGAGTGGAACAGCGCGCACAAGTTCGGCTCCGCGCACGCCGGCGTCGTTAATTTCCTGATGGGCGACGGCGCGGTTCGAGCGATTTCTTCGACGACGCCGCACGACGTTCTTTACGCGTTGTCGGTCGTCGACGACGGCGAAACGATTCAGCTTCAATAAACGTTGCGAAAACAGATGTTAAGGAGGAAATAGCGGTGAGCGAACAAACGACGCGCCGGGCGTTTCTCGGCGTTTTGGTCGTCGCGACGGCGGTTCCGTCGCTTTTGGTCGGATGCGGCTCGAACGTTCGGTTCGGCGGCAAGGTCGTTTTTTCGGACGACAAGTCGCCGGTAACGGCCGGAACGGTGATCTTTGAGAAGCCGGGGTACATGGCGCGCGGCGCTCTCGACGAGAACGGGCGCTACGAATTGGGCGGAGAGAAGATCGGCGGCGGGTTGGAAAAGGGAACGTACAAGGTTTATATTTCCGGAGCCGTCGTTACGCAAGCGTTGGAAACCGAGTTCGACGACGCCGGGAGACCGGTCGACGTCGTCGTTCCGGACAAACTGCCGCCGGGAGCGCGGACGATGGGCGATCGGCTCGTCGCGCCGACGATCGCGCCCGAGTTTTGCGACGCGAAAACGACGCCGTTGACCGTCGAAGTCGGCGGCGGCGAAAAGGGGTTCGATTTCGAAGTCGACAGAAATCAATTGTAAAACGTTAGGAGACAATAAGATGAGAAAAAACTTTCGACGTTTTTGGGGCGCCGCCGCGTTGAGCGTCGCCGTTGTCGCCGCGTCGGGGACGGTTCGCGCCGATTCGCCGTTCGATCCGAACGATTCCGATTTTAAGAAGTGGGCGCCGGTTCTCGTCGACGACGCGATCATGCCGAAGCGGGGCGAAATCGACGCCGTCGCCGAGTGGACGCGGAGCGCGTTCGGCGGCGAGGCGGTCGCCGCGAGCGCCGCGAGCGATTCCGTTCGGATCGTCGTCGAACGGCAGGATTACAGCCGGTTGCGATTTAACGAAACCGCCGTCGGAGAAAAGTTTGCGTTTCCTAACGGCGTCGTTTACGCCAAGGGGCTCGGGACGCATTCGCACAGTCGCCTGCGCGTTCTTTTGCCGGAGCCGGTCGCGGCTTTCGCGGCGAAGGCCGGGCTCGAGCGTTCGCTTGCGCAGGGTTCCGTTCGTTGCGCCGTCGAAGTCGACGGGAAGATCGTTTTTCAATCGGAAACGATTCGCGCGAACGAACCCGCCGTTTCGGTCGACGTTAAGTTCGACGCGCCGACCGACGAGTTCGTTTTGCTGGTCGACGACGCCGGGGACGGGCCGACTTGCGATCAGTTGAATTGGCTCGAACCGGTCGCGACGACCGCCGACGGAAAAACGTTCGATTTGGTCGACGACGCCGTTGTTTCGCGGTTGCCGGACGCCGTTCCGTTTTCGTTCGATTACGACGGCGTTTCGTCGCGAGAGTTCCTCGATTCCTGGACGAAAACGGTCGAAAAAATCGACGATTTGCGCGACGTTTATTCCTGGACGGATCCGAAAACGAAGCTGACCGTCTCCGCGACCGTTCGCCGTTTTGAAAAATTCGCCGCCGTCGATTGGGTTCTCAATTTCCGAAACGACGGCGCGGAAAACACGCCGACGATCTCGAACGTTCAGGTTCTCGACGCCGGGCTTCCATACGGGTTCGAACGCAAACCGTTGGCGACGCGGACGTTAAAAGGCGACTCCTGCGACGAAAATTCCTGGACGCCGATCGTTCTCGCCGTCGAGCCGGGGGCGACCGAAACGTTTTCGCCGAACGGCGGCCGCTCGTCGAACGGCGCGTTTCCGTTCTGGAATTTGACGTCGCGTCGATACGACGACGCGGAACGGTGCGAAGGAATCTTTGTCGCGATCGGTTGGTCGGGACAATGGAAGGCGAGCTTCGAAAACGTCGCGCAAGCCGTTTCGACGACGAACGTTAAGGCGGGAATGGAGGAAGTCGCGACGATCCTTTATCCGGGCGAAACGGCGCGGACGCCGCGGGCGCTCCTGATGCCCTGGCGAAGCGACGTCGCGTCGTCGCACGCGCTTTTCAGACGGCTGTTGATGTTCGAATACGCGCCGAAGATCGACGGTCTTCCGGTGGAAATGGAGTTGGTTTCGCAATGTTTCGACCGCTATTACCGCAAGCGTCCCGGTTGGCAAAAGGTCGATTCGCAAATTCAGACGGCTCAAATGCTTAAGAATATCGGCGGAACGGCGCACTGGTTCGACGCGGCCTGGTTCCCGGTCGGTTTTCCGAACGGCGTCGGGAACTGGTTCTCCGATAAGGAAAACTTTCCGAACGGCGTCGAGGAGTTGGGCGCCGCGCTCGAAAAAACGGGCCTGAAATTTATCCTTTGGTTCGAGCCGGAACGGGTCGCGCCCGGAACGGAGATCGCGACGAAGCGCCCGAATTTCGTTTTCGGCGGCGAGAACGGCGGCCTTTACAAGCTGAACGATCCGGAAGCGCGCAAGTTCTTGACCGAACTGCTTTTGAAACGGATCAAAGAATTCGGCGTCGACGTTTACCGATGCGATTTCAACATCGATCCGCTGAGTTTTTGGCGCGACGCCGACGAGCCGAATCGCCGCGGAATGACGGAAATTCGTTACGTCGAAGGGCATTACGAGCTTTGGAACCGACTGCGCGCGGAGAATCCGGGCCTTTGGATCGACAACTGCGCGTCCGGCGGGCGGCGAATCGACCTCGAAACGACGAGCCTCGCCCTGCCGCTTTGGCGTTCCGACGTCTGCTGTTGGCCCGGGCATCCGGAATGGGATCAATCGCAAACGCTCGGGTTGGCGCAATATTTGCCGCTCTTCTCGTGCTGCGCTTGGGATCCGTCGCCGTATACGTTCCGCAGCGCGGCGAACCCGGGCGCGATCCTGCAGTACAACTTCCTCGAACCCGAGTTCGACGAACCGCTGGCGAAAGCGTCGGTCGCCGAAGCGAAAACGTACCGCAAGTTCTGGTACGGCGACTTTTACCCGTTGACCGAAACGCGACCCGGCAAGCGCGACGTCGCCGCCTGGCAACTGCATCGCCCCGACCTGAACGCCGGGATCGTTTACGTTTTCCGACAAGCGGAATCGCCGTATCCGGGCGTCGAGTTCAATTTGCGCGGGCTCGACCCGAAAGCGAATTATCGCGTTAACGTGAAGCCGGGGTACGAAGTCGCCGAAACGTTCGAAACGACCGGCGCGGAGTTGGCGAATTATCTTCTGCTGATCCCGAAGAAGGGCTCCGCTTACGTCGTCGAGTACGAAGCGATCCGCTGACGACGATTCGGCGTCCGGCGACGCCGTTGGAAAGACGAAAACGCCGCGCGGCTCGAACGGTCGCGCGGCGTTTTTCATGCGAAACGACGTTTAAACGCTGAAATCAAACGAATTTCAAGAGCGCGTAACGTTTTTTGCCGCTGCGGAGAATGACGACCGTTTCGCTCGCCAAACTCGCCGGGGTCAATTTGTAATCGAGGTCGGCGACGGCGCGGTTGTTGACGTAGGCGCCGCCCTGTTGAACCGCTCGACGGGCGTCGCCTTTCGTTTTCGCAAGGCCGGCCAAAACGAACGCGTCGACGATCCCGATTTCTCCCGATTCGAGGCGCGCTCGCGGAACTTCCTGACTCGGAACGTCCGCGAAGATCGACGTAAGTTCAGCGTCGGAAAGACTTTCGATTTCCGCGCCGAAGAAGATCGCCGTCGCCTGTTCCGCCGCGGCGAGCCCCGCGTCGCCGTGCGCGAGCAACGTCAATTCCTTGGCGACCTGCTTTTGAAGGACGCGGCGTCCGAGATTCGCCCGGTGTTCTTCGATCAGCGCGTTCGCTTCCTCTTCGTTCAAGTCGGTGAAGAAGCGGAACGCGTTTTCGACGTCCGCGTCGTCGACGTTGACCCAATATTGGTAGAATTGGTAAGGGCTCGTGCGGGCCGGGTCGAGCCAAAGCGCGCCGGACTCCGTTTTCCCCATTTTCTTGCCGTCGCTCTTGAGGAGAAGCTTGCTCGTGAGGCCGTAAAGTTGGACGCCGTCCATCCGCCGCGCTAGGTCGATCCCGGCGGTGATGTTCCCCCATTGGTCGCTGCCGCCGATTTGAATTTCGCAACCGTATTCGCGGTGAAGGTGCACGAAGTCGTAAGATTGCAGCAGCATGTAGCTGAATTCGGTGTAGCTGAGCCCGTTTTCCGCTTCGAGCCGACTCTTGACGGAGTCTTTCGTCATCATCGCGTTGACCGGGAAGCGTTTTCCGACGACGCGGAGGAACTCGAGGTAGCTGAAATTTTTTATCCAATCGTAATTGTTGACCAGAATGGCGCCGTTCCCCTTGTCGTCAAAGTCGACGAAGCGCGCCATTTGCTTTTTGACGCCGTCGACGTTATGCTGAACCGCTTCCGGCGTCAGGAGTTTGCGTTCGTCGCTTTTGCCGCTTGGGTCGCCGATCATCCCGGTCGCGCCGCCGACGAGAACGAGCGGACGGTGCCCGGCTTGTTGGAAGCGGCGAAGGTTCGTAAGCGCGACCAGGTGGCCGACGTGCAGCGAATCCGCCGTCGGGTCGAAACCGCCGTAAACGGTTCGCGGCTTTTCGAGGAGAAATTCGCCGAGCTTTTCGTCGGTGATCTGGTTCAAGAGACCGCGCCAGGTCATTTCTTGAACGACGTCGAATTTTACGGACATGAGCGTTCCTTTAACGGTTAAATGGGTTGTCGTTTTATTTTTTCAATCGTTTTTCTTGCGAGGGCGCGACGGCGAGCCGTTTGCGGCGAGTTTGCCGAAAAATGCGGCGCGGCGGCGGAAAATTTTTCGCGTCGGTTCGCTCCCCCCCGTCCCAACTTGAAAATAAGGAATATAATAAGGGGGAACGGCGAGCGTCGACGCGGTTCGGCGGACGCTCGCGGAAACGGGAATTTTCGGTCGGCGGCGCGCCGCGTCGACGCCGTCGGTCGTTCGGGCGTTTCGTCGGCGAATTTTAACAAAAGCCGACAAGAACGGTCGGGAATCGCTTGTATTTGCGCAAAACGCGTATATAATTCGAGCGGGCCGACGCAAGGTCGGTTCCCGATCGGCCGAAAACCCGATTCGCTCGCGGAGCTTTTCCGACGCGGCGACAACGACTATTATAAGGTAAAAAAATGGGTTGGCAATACAGCGAAAAGACAAAACGATTATTTATGGACGCGGTTCAAGGAAAAACCGGGACGCACGTCGGCGAAGTCGCGAACGCGGACGGCGTCGGCGAACACGGATCGGTCGCTTGCGGCGACGCGTTGAAGTTCACTTTTCGCGTCGAGCGAGACGAGACCGACCCGACGAAGGATCGCGTCGTCGAGGCGAAATTCTTGACGTTCGGCTGCACGTCGGCGATCGCGGCGTCGGAGGCGCTTTGCCGTATCGTTGAAGAGCGGCGCCCGACCCCGCTCGAGGCGTTGAAGATTACGAATCAGGACGTCGTCGAGTTTTTGGAAGGCTTGCCGACGCAGAAGGTGCACTGTTCCGTGATGGGCGCCGAAGCGTTGGAGGAAGCGGTCTGGAACTGGGCGGAGCGCCGCGGCGTCGACATGAAGGCGCTCGGTTACAAAAAGCTCGGGAACGACGCCGAAGAAGGGCGCGTCGTCTGCCAATGTTTCGGGATTACCGAGCCGTACTTGCGTCGACAAATTCGGGAACTCGGGCTGAAAACGGTCGACGACGTAACCGGCGCGTTGAAAGCGGGCGGCGCCTGCGGGTCGTGTCGGGGCGAGATCCAAAATATTTTGGACGAAGTTTTGAGCGGCTCCTGTTCGAGCGGAGCGCGGCCCGCGCCGTCGGGCGACGCGTTCGACGGAACGCTTGCCGTCGTCGAGCCGACGAAAACCGCGGAAGAGCCGAAAAAAACCGGGTTTATTCCGTTGGCGACCGTTTCGACGACCGCGGCCGGCGACGTCGTGCAGGATCCGTCGTTCGAGACGACCGACGCTCCGAAAGCGGCGCCCGGCGAGTTCGCGAAGTTGTCGCCGTATCAAAAGGCGAAGCGCATCGAAGAGACGATCGAAAACGCGATCCGGCCGATCTTGCGTCGCGACGGCGGCGATATTGAGATCGTCGACGTGAAGGACGACGTCGTGTACGTCGCGATGACCGGCGCTTGCGACGGGTGCGACGCGGCGTCCCAAACGCTCGACCTGATCGTAACGACGATCCTGCAAGACCGACTTGACCCGAACGTTCGCGTCGTGCAACTTTGACGTTCGCCGAAACGCGTTGTTTGAAAACGAGTGTGAATTTCAAACGCGATTTTTTTGACGCGAAGCGGTTCGCGGCGTCGGCGGCAAGTCGGCGTCGCGCGCCGTTTTAAGGCGTCGAACGAAATTTTTTCTCTTGAAATTTCTTTTTTCGCGAATTTTTCGCAATTTTGAACGCGAAATCGCTCTTGATAAAAAACGACGGGTCGTTAGAACGATCGCGGAGAAAAAGTGATGGCGCGAAAAGACGAAAAAACGACGGTAAAAACGAGCGAAGCGCCGCGAAAAGCCGGCGCTTTTCGAGCGGCGGCGCGGAGCGTCGGACGCGTCGTCGACGAACGAGTCGAGAGCGTCGCCTGGGCGGCGAAGGAAACGTTAAAGCTTGTCTGCCCGGCGCTTTGGCGGCGTTGGTTTGGACGGCCGTTCGGCAAGGGAACGACGTTCGAAGATTTTTCCGACGCGCCGAATCGACCGACGCCGAATCCGAAAGACCGACTCGGGCTCGACGGCGAACGGTTTGCGTTCGAATATTTTCGCTCGCTTCCCGAAGCGCGGGTGATCGCCTGCAACGTCGACGCCGTATGTTGCGAGATCGACTTGGTTTATCTCGACCGCAAGACGCGGGAACTCGTTTTCGTCGAAGTGAAAACGCGACGCCGTGAAAACCCGGAGCGCCCGACGCTGAACGCGGTCGACGCGCGGCGGCGCAAAAAACTGGCGCGGGCGTCCGACCATTTCGCGAGAGAGATCGGCGAAGAACGGCGCCGACGCCGGTTCGACGTCGTCGCGATCGTTTGGCCGCTCTTTTCGGAGCGTCCGACGCTGACGCACCATCGGGGCGCGTTCGGATACGTCGACGCCGTCGTCGGGTACCGCGGAAACGATTTCGGAATACGCTGTCGAAAAAGACGTTAGCGTCTCTTTCCTGGCGCTTGCGTTTTCCGTCCTTTGCTTTTGTCGCGCTTTTCAATTAGGCGAAAAAAAAACCGTCGCTTGCGTCGACCGCTTCGAAAAACGGGAGACGCAAACGTCGGAAAACGGACGGATCGCGACGGAAGAGCGGCCGCTTAAACGACCGCGCTTCCGGGGGTTGCGCGTTGGGTTCGGCTTGCCGAACGCCGAAAAAAGATCAAACTTCCCAACCGGCGCGAACGGCTTGTTTAAGGAAGGTCGCCGCCTTATCGCAGTTCGTAACCTTCATGTTTTCGGCGTCGTAAACGAGTTTTTGACCGCAACGGTACGCGACCGGGCCGAGAAGGATCGTTTCCGCCAAGCGACCGGAATAGTCGAAGTTACAGGTCGTTTCGCCGCGTCCGCCGGTTTTGATCGCGTTGATCCATTCCTGGTGATGGCCGACCGATTGCGGAATCGTCGGGTTCGGAGCCTTGAAGCCTTCGAACTTATCTTTCGGCAAAATCGTATGTTGCGAGTAGTTCGAGTAGATCGCGCCTTCGGAACCGATGAAGAGGACGCCGTTTCCTTGATTTTCGAGACCGTATTCTTTCAGCGAGGCCGGTTTCGCGGCGCCGTCGCTCCAAGTAACCGTCAGCGGCGAGTTCGAACCCGGGAGCGCCGGAAATTCGTAAACGACTTGCAGGTCGCGCGGAGCGTAGTCGTCGTCGGCCGGTTCCGGGCCCTTGGCTTCGATCGTCGTCGGATATTTCAGTTCGAGCGCCCAGAAGACGAGGTCCATGAAGTGGCAACCCATGTCGCCCATACCGCCGTTCCCGAAGTCCCAGAACGAGCGCCAGTTTCCGCCGAAATAGCAGGCGTTGTAGTCGCGAACCGGCGCCGGGCCGAGCCAAAGATCCCAATGGAGCCCCTTCGGAACTTCCTGTTTGGCGGCGTCGCGCGGTTTGCCGCCCCAAACCGTGCCGCACCAAACGTCGACGCGTTTGATTTCGCCGATGGCGCCCGAACGAACCAATTCGACGACGCGACGGTAGTTGTCGCCGGCGTGGATTTGCGTGCCCATTTGCGTCGCAAGATTCTTTTCGCGAGCGATTTTTTGCATTTGGCGGATTTGGTAAACGTCGTGCGCGAGCGGTTTTTCGACGTAAACGGCGATTCCGCGTTTCATCGCTTCAATGGCGGCGATCGCGTGCGTGTGGTCCGGCGTGGTAACGACGACGCCGTCGAGTTTGTCGCCCAACTCGGCGTACATTTCGCGGAAATCGACGTAGCGTTTCGCGTCCGGCATTTCGGCGCCGTATTGTTCGAGATATTTTTCGTCGACGTCGCAAACGCCGACGCGGTTTTCTTTCCCGATCCCGCCGCGGTGGAACTCGCCTTGCATCCCGGCGACGCCGACGTGCGCGAGGTTCAGTTTCGAGTTGGGGGAAGCGGCGCGGCAAAACGCGGGCGCCGGGAAAGACCCGGTCGCCGCGGCGAGGCCGAAACCGGCGGTCGAAAGAGCGACGCTTTTCATGAAGGAACGACGATTAAGGCGAGTCATGCGGTTCTCCTTGCGCCGACGCTCGCAACGGCGTCGACATTAATAAAGGGGAAAATGGAAAATTTCGCGAAACGAACGGCGCGACCCACTCCGGAAACGGAACGGCCGAAACGCGCCGCGCTAAGATATAGGGTAGCGCTTCGACGCGTTAAAATCAATCGCCAATTCGAAAAAAACGACGTTTTTTTGCATTTTTTTTCGTCTCCGCCGCGTCGAAGCGGAAAATGGACAAGACGCGCAAGCCGGGCGCTTTGCGTCAAGCCGTTCAAACGACCGCGGGACGTTTCGCGTCAGAATTTCTTGTGAAAACCTGCGTAAAACAGGTAGTTTGCGTATTCTTTCGCGAATTCGACGTCGTAGCGGAAAAAAACGTCGACCGTGTCCCGAAGCGCCGAGTCGACGCCGCCGCCGAGTTCGAGCCGGTCGCGCGCCATTCGATGTTTCGCGTAACGATAAAGCGTCGGAAACGGCGTGTTTTCTCCGCTGACGTAAAGGGCGCGGTCGCCAAATTCGTGGTTCCAAGTCGCTGTTAGAAAAGGCTTTAGCGTCGCCAAGTGCGTCGCGTATTCCCAGCTGAATCGACTGCCTAATTTCAAACGGTAGGACGCGTTGGAGTAATCGCTCGGGCGGCCGAGCGGCTCCAAGCGGCGTTCCGCGTCGGACGGCTCTTGAAGCGTCATGACGCGAACGTTGACGAGCGGCTCGACGCGAGTGTAGCCTTTATCGAAACGAACGCCGAATTCCGCTTCGTAATTCCATTGGGTCGACGAATATTTTAGGACGTCGAAAACGGACGCGCTTTGAGCGTTCCAACTTTTCGCGGCGCCGATCGACAAATCGAGTCGCCAAAGGGGGCCGAACAGGCTCATGTGGAGAAAACCGGCGAGCGAATCGATTTCCGCTTCGTAAATATCCGCGTTGGGGTCGATTTGAATATTGCGACCTTGAAGCCCGTAGCCCCAAATCGCGTTTTTTGTCAACCGCCAATCTTGCCCGACGCCGCCGCCGAACGCCGCGACGTCGAATCCGGCGGCGCGCGGCGAGGCGTTTTGCTCGCCCTGACTTCCCCAAGACGCGTTGGCGTAAGCGAAAAAACGGCCGCGAAACGGGACGATCGGTAGGTTCGAGAGGTAAGCGCCGCGAACGATCGGCGAAATCGAGGCGTTTTCGGCAAACGACGGCGAATAAAACGACTCTTCGAGTTGCGAAAGATCGGCGGTTTGCGGAGAAAACGTGATTTGGGTGAAATCGGCGGGTTGCGAAACGTCGGCAAAAAACGAAGACGCGAGCGGAGCGCTCGGCTCGACGGCGGACGGTCGAACGGCGGGGATTCCGGCGAGATCGTAAAAAAACGAGGGGCGACGCGGGGACGAAAACGCGGAAAATTGCGAAGTTGGCGAAGTTGGCGAAGTTGGCGTGAAAAAATCGTTTGAAAAATAGGCGGAGGCTGAGGGGACGGGGAAAGACGGCGAAAACGCGACGGGCGCGTCGTCTGCGAAGAGCGCGGCGACCGGAACGAAAAACGCGATCAAACCGACGACGCCGGCAAGAAACGACGCGGCGCCGACTCGCGCGCTCGTCGGAACGCGGAGACGTCGAAGGGGGCGAATCGGCGAAAAAAGAGGGCGAACCCCGTTTTTTCGAGACGAACGCGGGAAAAAAAGCATCGGCGAAGGCTCCGAATCGTCAAACGCCGGGGGCGGCGACCGGGAGCGGGGACGCGACGGGGTCGGCGGGCGGGAGCGGGGACGCCGCGGGGTCGGCGACCGGGAGCGGGGACGCGGCGGGATCGGCGGGCGGGAGCGGGGACGCGGCGGGATCGGCGGGCGGGAGCGGGGACGCCGCGTTCGAAGCGTCGGCGCTCGGTTTGACGAAAATCGCTTGCGCGATCATCGACGAATCTTCGTTGTTTTGCGAAACCAGGCAACCTTTTTCGGTTTTATCGAAGCCGATCGTAACCGAGTGCGTTTCTCGCGGACTCAACAACGCAAGGTAGGCTCCGCCGTCCTGATTCGTCGCTAATTCGGCGAAAACCGGGCTTTGCGCGTTCAGCGGATCGTCCGGCGTCGCCTGCAATTTCTGGCCGAGAACGCGAAACGCTCCGATTTGCTCCGCGAAAACGTTTTCCTGTGCGAAAATCGAACCGCCGCGAAGCTCGATCGTCGGCTCGTTCGTTTCGGGGTCGGCGACGAACAAAACTTCGTTGATTCGAAGCGCGTCGACTTCCAAACGGTCGAATTTGGCGGGCGCGTCGGCGGCGGGAGGGGGAACCGAACCGGCGTCGGCGCCGTTCGCGTGAAGAAACCAAACGGTTCCGACGGCGGAAAGGGCTCCGACGACGGCGGAAATGAAACGGTCGAGGATCTTAGCGGACATGAAACGCTCTCCCAACGGCGCTCGGCGACGTTCGACGGTAACGATAAAAGGAATTTTTGCGGAGTTTAACGATTTTTTTTCCGCGACGCTAGGGCAATTTCATTTTTTGCGGGAAATTTTTTTGCGTCGAGCTCGGTAAAGTTTCGCTCTTTTTCCTAAATTGGACGGCTCGGCCGGAACGCGGGACTCCGCCGAAAGAAATTTTGCCGGTCGGCCCGACTTTTCGCGGAAACTTTTTCGGATATAATGATAAAACGGGTAAACAAAAATCGGCGATTTAGAAGGAACGCGCGGAGGAATCGAAGGAATGAAGACAATATTAAGAGAACGAATAAGAATAATTGTCGCGTGTTTTTCCGGGGCGTATTTTATTTGGATGGCGTACATGTTGTTGACGCCGCAACCGCCTGTTCCGGAAATCGGTAGCGCGATCGATTTTCTTCATTTGGGCGCTTTCAGCGCTTTGGGCGTTGGCGTCGGATTATCGAGACGGAAATGGTCGACGAAAACCTGGCGCATCGCGCTTCTCGGTTGGGCGGTCGGTTCGGAGTGTCTGCAAATTTTTACCGGGCGTTGCTTTGAATTTATCGATATATTTCAAAACGTCGTCGGAATTTTGCTCGGTTTGGAAGTTGGGCGGTTGATTCGGGAGGCGACGCGGAAAAAGAGCGGCGACGACGCGGCGAAAAAGGGCGAAAATCGCGCCGCTTGACCGCTTGACGGGCGGAAACAACGGCGCGGAACCGAAAATGGCGAAAATAAACGGACGGCAAAGAATATGAGCGTTGGCGAATCGCGTGAAAATGGAGAGAATGGCGAAAAGAGGAGAGACGGCGAAGAAAGGCGCGGCGGAGCGGTCGCGATCGTTCCGCGTCCGCCGCGTCGAACGACGGAAAAAACGGCCCTTGATTTTTCGAGCGTCGAGTTCCTGATCGTTCGACGTTCCGCTAAGGTCGCCGCTCCGGGCGCGCTTTGTTTTCCCGGAGGGGGGATCGAGCCCGGCGAAACGCCGCGAGAAGCCGTTTCTCGCGAATTTCTTGAAGAAGTCGGGCTCGACGTCGAAGTCGGGCGCTTTCTCGGCGAACGCCAAACGCCGACCGGGGCGCCGCTTTTCTGGTTCGCCGCCGACGCGCGCTCAAACGATCCAAACGTTAAAATCGTTACGCAGCCGGAAGAGGTCGCCGCGTTTGAATGGCGAACGTTGCCAAGTTTGCTCGACGATAACGAATTTTTGGAGAATAATCGCGAGATCGTTCGCAAAATTATCGACGGCGAGATCCGGTTGCGATAAATCGGCGATCGCGTCGGGGGCGGAACGACGTTTGAAAAGTTGAGTAAAAACGGTGTGTTGTTGCGGTTTTGGATTTTGCGAGTGTTTTTTCGGGGCGTCGAGGCGAGAACTTCGGCGTTTCGAACGCGTTTTGGCGAAAGACCTGTTAAAATGGGAAGGATAAGACGACTCGTTAAAATTGGTTTTTAGGTTATTTTTGGATAAAGATTCTCTATTTTTCCTCCCTTTGCGATTTTCTTACTTGATAAAAATTTGACGTTGCAGTAAAATAGTTAGGTTGGGTAAACTAATTGAACGCCGCCGACGGATCTTAATGACTTTTGTAGCGATTTTGTCGGGCGAACGGGTCGCGCCGCGTCGATTCTTGCCGGGACGACGAGCTGCGACGCGTTAAAGGGCGCCGACTCGGCGATTGCGTTCGTTATATCGATTTTAGTTGCGAAAGGTTATTTATGAAACGACAACTTCTCTTATTGGCCGCGCTAATTTTCGGCGTCGGCGCGACGGCTTGGGCCGACGACGCGGCGTCGATCGCGATCTCGAAACCGGCGGTCGTCAGCGAAACGAACATGCCGACTCCGGACGCCGGCGAAGGGATCGAAACGGCTCAAGCGGTCGTTTCCAACGAGGCTCTCGCCGCGGCTCCGACCGAGTTCCGCTCTTTTGAATCGATCGCTCCGGGCGCGACGCGTCTTGGCGGGCCGATCGCGACTTACACGCAAAAAGAGAGTCTTTATTGGGAAATCACGCCGGCTCAGCTCGACGTCGACTATATTATGATTATCTCGATCGCCCGCGGGATCGGCGAGTCGGCGTTGTACGGCGGTCAATCCTGGGACTTCGGCGACGACATGATCTGGCGCTTCCGCAAGGTCGGCGACCGCATCCAGTTCCTGCGTCGCAACTACCGTTACCGCGCGAACAAGGGGCCGGACTCCGAAGCGTTGAAGGTCGCTTTCGCCGACAGCGTCGTTTTCAGTTTGCCGATCGTCGCTCGCGGGCCGCAAGGGGGCGACGTCGTCGACGTTACGAATCTGTTCATGAGCGACCAGCTCGCGAACGTTTCGTCGAAAGCGTTGGTCGGGTTTTCGTTCGCTCGAGAACGTTCGCGCTGGGAGTCGATCAAGGGGCTCAAAGACAACGTTGAAATCGAAGTCGAAGCGACTTACGCCGGGGGGCCCGGTTCGAGCGATTCCGTCATCGACCACCGCGGCGTTTCGATTAATATTCACTATTCGATCAGCCGTCTGAAGGACGTCGGGTACAAACCGCGTTACGCCGACGAGCGCGTCGGGTATTTTAATTCGGCGATTTGCGACGTTAGCGACTTGTCGCCGGACGGCAATTTCAAGCGTTACATCGACCGTTGGCACCTCGAAAAACTGGAAGCCGACGCGGAAAAGTCGCTGCCGAAAAAGCCGATCGTTTTCTGGCTCGATAAAGCGACTCCGTACCAATATCGCAAAATTTTGCGCGACGGCGTCTTGGAGTGGAACCGCGCGTTCGAGCAGGCCGGTTTCTACAACGCCGTCGAAGTGCGTCAGCAGGAAGACAACGACGATTGGGATCCGGAAGACGTTAATTACAACACGATCCGTTGGAGCGTTTCGCAAACCGGGTTCGCCATCGGCCCGCGCCGCGTCAATCCGACGACCGGGCAAATCCTCGACGCCGACGTCGTTCTTACCGTCGGATTCCTCAGCAGCTGGACTCGCCAATTCGACCTGTATTCGCCGCAGGAACTCGCCGACAAATTCTCCGGCGCGTCCGCTTGCGAAGCGTTCCAGAAGGCGATGGCCGAAGGAACTTGCGACGCGCGCCGAAATATCGCGGAAGAAGACACGGAACTTTATTATTCGCAACAGTTCGGGCTTGCGAACACGTTCTTCGACGCGATGACGGTCGCCGACGAAACGAACGCCGAGGACGCCGCCGCGCAAGCCGAGGCCGCCGCGAAGGCGCTCGAAGAAGCGAAAAAAGTCGCCGAAGAAGCCGCCGCCAAGGCCGACGAAGCCGCCGCGAAAGCGCGGGAAGAAGCGAA
>CAZIJJ010000001.1:173729-326739 GCA_964539525.1 uncultured Planctomycetaceae bacterium
AAGAAGCCGCCGCCAAGGCCGACGAAGCCGCCGCGAAAGCGCGGGAAGAAGCGAAAAAAGTCGCCGAAGAAGCCGCCGCCAAGGCCGACGAAGCCGCCGCGAAAGCGCGGGAAGAAGCGAAGAAACTCGCCGAAGAACTCGCCAAGGCCGACGACGCCGTCAAAGCCGAGCTGACGAAGAAAGTCGACGAAGCTAAAGCCAAGGCCGAAGAGGCGTTGCGCGTCGCGAACGAAGCCGCCGCCAAGGCCGAGGAAATCAAGAAAGCCTGGGAAGCCGAAAAGAAAGCGGAAGAAGAAGCCGCCAAGGCCGCCGAAGCCGCGAAGGCCGAAGAGACCAAGAAAGCGGAAGAAGCCAAGAAAGCGGAAGAAGAAGCCGCCAAGGCCGAAGCGACGAAAAAAGAGAATAAAGCGAAACACGAAGCCGAACGTAAAAAGATGATCGAACAGGGGTTGCGTCAACTCGTTACGCACGAGGTCGGCCATACTCTCGGTTTGCGCCACAACTTCAAGCAAAGCGCGCTCCACTCGCTCGAAGAGATCAACTCGAAGTCCTGGGACGACCGCGGGTTCGTCGGCTCGGTCATGGAGTACGCTCCGATCAACGTCATGCCGAAGGGCAAAAAACAGGGCGACTACTTCTCGTACAGGCTCGGCGATTACGACTTCTGGGTCATCGAGTACGGCTACCGCGTCTTCCCCGGTAAAACGACCGAAACGGAAGTTCCGGAATTGAAGAAGTTAGCGTCGATGCAAACGAAGCCGGAACTCAATTATCTCACCGACGAAGACGCTTACGGCGCGACCTGCGACCCGTACGTCAACGTTTGGGATCTCAGCTCCGACCCGATCGAATACGCGAAGGTTCGTTGCGAACTCGTGGATCAATTGGCGCCGGGTCTGACCGACCGCGTCGTTCAGGACGGCGAAAGCTACAGCCGTTTGCGCGCCCGTTTCAACATGCTGACGTCGTGGAAAAATAACGGGTTAACCTTCGCGGCTCGCTTTATCGGCGGCGTTTCGATCAACCGCGACTTCAAAGGCGACGAAAACGCCCGCGCTCCGTTCGTCGTCGCTCCGGCGGCGAAACAACGCGAAGCGATGGAGCTCCTCTGCAAGGAGGCGTTCGGCGTCGATTCCTACAAGATCCCGGAAAACATGTTCAATTATCTCGCGCCTAACCGTTGGAATCACTGGGGTTCGAGTATTCCGGATCGCTACGACACGGACGTGCACGCCTCGATTTTGGCGTGGCAAACTTCGTTGCTGAACCGGATCCTTTCGTCGACGACGCTGAGCCATTTGGCCGACGGCGAACTCCGCGTCGCGGCGGGCGAAGACGTTTTCACGAGCGCGGAAATGATCGATTCCCTCGGAGGCGCGATCTTCAAGGAGATCGCCGACGCCGCCGCGGAAGCGAAAGCTCGCAAAGAAGGGCAAGAGGCGAAAAAACTGACGATTTCGTCGACTCGCCGCAATTTGCAACGCGTTTATTTGAGCCGACTTGCGGACTTCGCCACCTTGACGACGAGCGCCGCCGGTTCCGCCGATTTCGGCGCCTTGGCCCGCATGCAAATGCGCGAAGTGCGCGCCGATATTGAAGCGACGCTTAACGGCGGCGCTCCGGCGGGCGCTTACGAACGCGCTCACCTGGAAAATCTGCGCGAGCGCATCGATCAGGCTCTTGAAGCGAAACGCGTTCTTTGATAAAGGGTTAGGTTGAGACGAACGGCTTGCGGCGCCGTCGAAAACGAGCGTCGCGGCCTTGCGTTCGACGAAAAAAAACGAGAAACGTCGCGAGTCGCGTTCCGGCGCCGCGGCGTTTTTCTTTTTCTTGAAATTACGTCGGTTGCGCAAAATCGGGCGCGAAAAAAAACGCGAATTTCTGAAAATCGCGTCGAAACTCTTGTTTTTGCGTTTTCGACGCGGTATAATGGGGGACGGCGCCGTTTTTCGGCGAAAACCGTTTGCGTTTTTTTAACGTTCCTTTTAATTTGCGCCGCGACGCAACCGCGTTGGCGGCGGGAGTTTGCGTAATGTCCGAAAAGAATTTTTCTCGTTTGTCTCGACGTTCTTTTTTAGGCGCGACCGCCGCGTCGGCCGGGCTTCTTTGTCTTCCCGGTCGACTTCTTGCGAAGTATGAGGCGGCGGCGGACGCGGCGCGGAACGACGTCGTTCTGCGGTTCGCGGCGATGAGCGACGTCCACTTCAAAAAGGATCCGAATGTCCGCGAAGTCGCTCGATTTAAGCGTTCGCTCGAGTTCATGCGCGAGTACTCCGAGAAGCAAAATTACCCGAATTTCGACCTGCTTCTCGTCGCCGGCGACATTTCCGACCACGGGTTTATCGAGGAGATCGGGACGTTCAAAAAATGCCTCGAAGAGGGGCTGAAACCGGGGACGAAACTCAGTATCTGCATGGGAAACCACGAGTTTTGGGGCGGCTCGAAACCGTTGTGGGAAAAGACGTTCGGTATTCCGGCGAACAACGTTTGCGAGGCGAACGGCTACCGATTTATCGCGTTTTCGCCGGAAAAAGGCACGATGAGCGACGGCGATTATCTGTACGCGCTCGACTGGTTGGAAAAGGCGATCGCCGACGCCGAGGCCGCCGACCCGGAAAAACCGATTTTCGTGCACCATCACTATCCCGTTTCGTCGACCGTTTACGGCGGACGCGGGCACGATAACTGGGGCGCTAAGGACACTTACGAAACGTTGAGCAAGCATCCGCGCGTCGTCCATTTTTCCGGGCACTCGCACTATCCGGTCAACGATCCGCGCTCCGCTTGGCAGGGCCGTTTCAGCGCGTTCGGAACCGGGACGCTCAGCTATCTTTGCCTTGGGAGCGAAGGGCTCGATCTCGAGAAATATCCGGCCGGAAAAGAAGACGTCGCGCAGTTTTACGTCGTCGAAGTTCGGCGCGACAATTCCGTCGTTTTGAAGCCTTACGACTTGGCCGCCGAACGCTTTTACGATATTTCTTACGTCGTTGCAAAACCGGGCGACGTCGAGAGTTACGTTTACACCGAAGAGCGTTGGAAGACGTCCGCGAAGCCGGTTTGGAAAGACGGAACGCAAATCGTTTGCAAGGAAACGCTTCCGAACGGCGCGGTCTTCGAGTTCCCGCAGGCGGTTTGCGACGACGTCGTTCACTCGTACCGCGTCGAAGTCGAGCGGCGCGACGAGAACGGCGAGTTCCAACCCTATGGATCGCAATGTTTTTGGTCGTATTACTTCTTCTCGAAAGTTCCGGAAAATTTGGAGATCGAGCTGACCGACCTGACCGACGCGTCGTCGTACCGCGCTCGGGTTTTCGCGCAGAACCCGTTCTTGCGATCGAGCGATAAGTCGCTTGAAATCGAGTTTTCGACGCCGGCCGATCCGTTCGACGTCGTCGACAAAAACGCGCCGAAACCGGACGCGAACATGCTGGCCGTTTCCTTCGCCGACGGAAAAGTCGTCAACGCTCCGACGAACGCGCTTGAAACGCAAAAACCGGTCGAGACGTTCGGCGTTCCGCAAATCGTTGCGGAATCGGCGCTTGGCGGCGCGCAAGCCGCGACGTTCGACGGCGCCGCCGACGCTTTTAAGGTCAAATTCGACCGGCGCGATTACGCCAAATTGACGAACGCGTCGCTCGGCGTTCGATTCAAATTCGACGAATTCGAGCCGAACAACGGCGTTATTTTCTCGAACACCGAAGGGCGCGGGATCGGGTTCAATATCGACGCTAAAGAGCGCGGTTTGGCGCTTTGGGCGAGCGTCGACGGGCAATATCGCATCCTTCGGACGCCGGTCGAAATCGGAAAATACGTCGACGCGTTCGCGACTTACGACGGGGCGGCGCTCGTTCTTTACGTCGACGGCGAAGAGCGGGCGCGGCTCGACGTCAAAGGTCGCTTGACGCATTCGCAAGTCGAGAAAGCGCAAGCGTTTTGCGTCGGCGCCGATATCGGCCCGGACGGGAAGCCGAACACGTTCTTTAAGGGAAGCGTCGCCTGGGCGCGGCTTTACAGCTGGGCCCTGACGGCGGAACAGGTCGCGAATCTTTCGCAAAAGTAACGGCGGCAAACGTTTAGGTTTTCGACGGGCGACGCGATCCGCCGGCGTCGCCCGTCTCGCCGACGTTGTCTTAACTTGCGTTGTTTAAGGTTTTATAATTTAACGAAAAGGAGCCGATTATGCGATCCGTTTCTCGCCGCGACGCGTTGAAAAGCGGGGCTTTGGGCGCGCTTGCGTTCTGCCTTCCGAGTCGCGTTTTTTCCGCTTACGAAGCCGCCGCGGACGCCGCTGAAAACGAAGTCGTTCTTCGATTTGCGGCGATGAGCGACGTCCATTTTAAGAAGAACGCCGACTGCGTCGAACGAGAACGTCTGCAACGCGCCGTCTCGTTTGTGTACGATTATTCGGCAAAGCAAAATTACCCGAAGTTCGACGCGCTTCTCGTCGCCGGGGACATGACCGATCACGGTTTCGACGAAGAGATCGCGCTTTTCAAAAAGACGTTGGACGACTGCGTTAAGCCGGGCACGGAAAAGATGCTTTGCATGGGGAACCACGAGTTTTACAGTCCCGCGCCGCAGAAAGAGCGTTGGGAAAAGGCGACGGGGCTTCCGGCGAATAAAACTTACGAAGTCAACGGGTTTCGGTTCGTCGCTATCTCGCCTGAAAAGGGAACTTGCGGCGACGGCGATTACGAATACGCGCTCGATTGGCTCGCCGGGGAACTCGACGCGGCGTCGCAAGCCGATCCGAGCAAGCCGATTTTCGTTTTTCAGCATTATCACGTCTCGTCGACCGTTTACGGAAGTCGAGGCGCCGGCGATAGTTGGGGAATCGCCGATCTTCGTTCGACGCTTGAAAAATACCCGAACGTTATCGATTTTTCCGGGCATTCGCACTACCCGATTTCCGATCCGCGATCCGCTTGGCAGGGGCGGTTCAGCGCGTTCGGCACGGCGACGCTCAGCTATTACGAAATGGGGGGCGAAGGCGGAAAATACGACAAATTCCCGAAGGGTTACCGCGAAGCCGCCGAGTTTTACGTCGTCGAAGTTCGCCGCGACAACTCCGTTGTTTTAAAGCCTTACGACCTGCGAACGAACGGCTTTTTCGACTTCGTTTACGTCGTTGCGAAACCGGGCGCGATCGAGGAATACGCGTACACGGACGAGCGTTACAAAACGTCGGCGAAACCGGTTTGGCCGGACGGCGCGCAAGTCGTTTGTTTGGAAACGTTTCCGAACGGCGCGACGCTCGAGTTTCCGCAGGCGGTTTGCGCCGACGTCGTTCATTCGTACCGCGTCGCGGTCGAGCGGCTTGAAGCGGACGGCGCTTGGAAACCGTTTGGCGAAGAGCGTTTTTGGTCCGAATATTACTTCCGAGACGCGCCGAAAAAAATGCGGGTCGAGCTGGAGGAACTCGACGGCGATTCGACGTTTCGGCTGCGCGTCGCGGCGTTGAATCCGTTTCTTAGGGAAAGCGATAAGTCGCTTGAAATCGAGATTAAGACGCCGGTCGATCCGACGGAAACGGTCGATAAAAACGCGCCGAGACCGCAAGCGAACACGCTCGACGTTTTCGTCGCGGCGACCGACGGCGAAGCTCGATGGGTCAACGCGCCGACGAACGGGCTCGAAACGCAAAAAGCGGTCGAAGTTTTCGGGAAACCGGCGTTCGTCGCTTGCGCGTTTTCCAACGTCAAGGCGGCGTCTTTCGACGGAGCGGGCGATTGCCTTAAAATCAAGTTTGGCAAGCGAGATTACGCGAAATTGCGTCGCGGAACGTTCGCCGCGAAGTTCAAGGTCGACGCGTTCCCGAACGGCGTCGCGGACGTTTTCGCCAACACCGAAGGACGCGGCGTCGCGCTCGAGATCAACGGCGAGAAAAAAACGCTCGAATTTTGGGCGAGCGTCGACGGAAATTACGAGATCGTTTCGACGCCGATCGAAACCGGCAAATTTTACGACGTTTTCGGGACTTACGACGGCGAAACGCAGATCCTTTACGTCGACGGCAAGGAGGTCGCCCGCAAGAAAAAAGCGGGAAAATTGACGCATCCGGTCGACGAGAAGGTTCAAGCGTTTTACGTCGGCGCCGACGTCGGGAGCGACGGCCGGGGATGCGCGTTTTTTAAGGGCGAAATCGTTAGAGCGCGCGCCTTTTCCTGGGCGTTGACGGCGGAACAGGTCGCCAATCTGACGAGCGCCGAGTCCGCCGACGGCGATCCGCCGACTCGAATTTCGGCTCGAAAATAACCGGAAGCGGAGCGTTTTCGTCGGCGTTAAAGTCGACGGCGTCCGCTCGACCGTCGCGGTTTCTCGAAACGTTGCGACGCAATTTTTCCCGACGCGCGGCGCTTTCGTCGGCGTCGGGGAAACTCCGACTTAACGCGCAACCGTTAAAACCGGAATTTCTTGTTTCTTTTGCGGTTTCGAGCGGGAATTTTTCGCGATTTCCGGGCAAAATAAATTTCTCTTTCGTCGGTTTTGAGGTACAATAGTAGACGGCGGAGAGTCGGTTTCGCGCCGCAAAAACGCGCTTTTCCCGATTCTTCGTTCGACCGTTAAAACAGTTGAAACCCGCAAAATCCCCAAGGGAAGAGCCGAAACATGACGTCGCAAGCCTTTCGATTTATACACGCGTCGGATTTCCGATTGGAACTTCCGGTCGACGGTCTTTCGGAATGTCCGGAGCGCCTTGAAAGCGCGATTCTCGACGCGCCCCGCGTCGCGGTCGAGCGGTTGGTCGCGACGGCGCTTAAGGAAAAGGTCGACTTCGTCGTGTTGAGCGGCGATTTGCTCTCTCCGCGAGAAACCGGGCCTTGGGGGCTTCTCTTTTTGATCGAGCAGTTCGAGCGGCTTGCGTCGGAGAAGATCGCGGTTTATTGGGCGGCCGGAAAAAGCGATTCGCCGGACGTCGTTCCCGCCGCGTTTCGGTTCCCGGACAACGTTCGAATCTTTCCGGTCGGGACGGTCGAGGAAACGTTCTTCGTTCGCGAAGGCGTTCCGGTCGCTCGACTTTTGGGGACGAGCTGGGGCAAGGCGAGCGTCGTTCCGCGCGGCGGCGTCGAGTCGGTCGAGGGCGCGGACGATCTTTACACGATCGGCGTTTTTAACGGACAGTTGCCGAACGAAGCGATCAAAAGCGAGGCGGTTCGATATTGGGCGCTCGGCGGAAGTCGCGTTCGCGAAACGGTTTCGCGCAGTCCGTCGCTGGTCGTTTACGCCGGGTCGACGTTGGCGCGCAATTTTGAGGAAACCGGCGATTTCGGCGCGACGTTGGTCGAAGTCGCGGAGTCGGGCCGAACGACCGCGACCCCGTTTCGCGTTTCGCCGCTCCGTTGGTCGACCGAAACGCTCGTCGTCAAGTCGGAGGAAAACGAAGAGGCGATCTTGACCGAAGCGCGTTCCCGACTGAAGGCGTTGCAGGAAAAAGCGCTCGAAGAAGCGGCGTTCGCCGGGCGCTCTCCCGAGGGCGACGTTTGGCTCGTCGCCTGGCGAATCGACGCGGAAGAGCCGGTTTTTCAAGCGCTTCGGTACGGAACGCTCGCGCAGACGCTTCTTCGCGACCTGCGAACCGATTTCGGAAAAACGGCGCCGATCGTTTATTCCGTCGATTTTCTCCCGATCGTTCCGGAGAGCGCGCCGGAAGAGCTGTTCGAACGGCAAACGATCCTGGGCGATTACTTGCGGATGCTCCGTTATTATCTGGAAAATCCGGACGAAAAGATCGACGTCGAAGGCTTTTTCTCCGAAGAATTGCGCGATTGGGCCGCTCGAGAACGGGCGAAGCGCGCGCTTGAAAACCGACGGCGGAGCGACGACGAGTCGGAGACCGCCGAAGCGTTGCGCGTCGCGGCGGAGGCGAAAGATTTCCGGCCCGAGTTGCCGACGCTCTTCGAGCTGCTCGCGCTCGACTCGCTCGATCCGGCGGAAAACGGCGAGCGGAGCGGCGACGCGGCGGACGTCGAGCGGGAACGGCTCCGCGCGGCGCGGCGTCGCAAAGCGTTGCTCGAAGCGTCGGCGCTCGGCGTCGACTTGCTTTCGGAAAACGAAACGGTCGCGTCGATCGTCGGCGGCTTGAAGGGCGCGCCGAAAAAAAATCGCGACGTCCTCGCCGAACTGCGCAACTTGCAGAAGAATATTGAAGGAAAGGAGAGTCTCTCGTGAGAATTACGTCTCTGAAAATCGAACGCTTCGGCGTTTGGGAGGGGCTGAGCCTTCCGAAGGTTTCGCGCGGCATCAACGTCTTTTACGGGCCGAACGAAGCGGGAAAAACGACGTTGATGCAGTTCATCCGAACCTGCCTGTACGGCGGCGCCGACGAGGAGCGGGCCCGGTATATTCGGATGGCGCTCGACGGGAAAACGCGTCGCGGCGAAAAGCCCGGGTTCGGAGAAAAACGGTTCGGCGAAACGACGGAAACGTCGGCGTCGGCGGAACTTAAGCGGATCCTCGACGGCGAAAGACGCGGCGACGGCGACGCGGAAACGAAACTCGACGCGGAGTCCGCGGCCCGCGACGCGGCTCGCGCTTGGATCGGCGGCGCGGCGACCGTTTCCTCCGAATTTGGCGAGCATCGGCTCGAGCGGCGGTACGTCAAGCGCGACGCCGGTTGGCAGTCGACGATCGAGCGTCGATCCGGTTTTCTTGCGGCCGAGGGGCTGATCAACTGGAGCGGGCGGTTCTATCCGCTTCCGGGGAAGAAGATCGCCGAATCGTTGGTCGTCGTCGGCCCGGACGGAACGCGCGTCGGCGATTATTTTGCGAAGTCGCTGACCTGCAATCTCGACGAAGCGACGTACAACGGCGTTTTCGCGATCGGGCTCGACGAGTTGCAACGGCTCGGCGCGTTGAACGAAACCGAAGCGGCGCAAATGCTTTACCGCTTGAGCGTCGGCGTCGACCGCGGCGCGTTCGTGCAGGTTTTTCAGCAGATCGTCGCCGAGCGGAACGACCTTTTCGACGTCAAGGGCAAGCCGTCGATTTTGGAAAATTTGATCGCCGAACGCGATCGAGCGCGGCGCAAGTCCGGCGAAGCGGCGGGAAATTTGCGCGAATACGCCCGGCTTCTCGAAGAGCGGCGCGCCGTTTTGGAAGCGACGAAACTTTTGCAGGAGCGGCTTGAAAAAACGACGCGGCAAAAACGCGTTCGCGAGCTGGCCGTTCAAGTCGCCGACGTTTGGGACGAACGGGACGAAGCGCGCCGCCGCGTCGTCGAGATGGGGGACGTTCCGACGGTCGAGCAAAGCGCCGTCGACGAATGCGCCGCTCTTTGCGACGTCGTCGAGGAAACGCGCAAAAAAATCAAGGAAGTCAAGAACGCTTGCCGGGAACTCCGCGACGAACGGGACGCGATCCCGGTCGACGCCGCGTTGGAAGAGTTGGCTCCCCGGGTCGCGATTCTTGAAGACGATCTGCCGCGACTGCGCGAAATCGACGAGGAAGTCGGGCGGCTTCAAGGCGAATTGTCCGAGCTGAACGCGAAACTTGCCGAAGAGGAAGCCCGCGTCAAGAGCGCTCGCGACGGGAAAATGACGTTGACGCCGGCCGCTCTCGACGCGATCAACGCCGCCGTCGTCGCGGCGAACCTGGTTCCGGAAGCGCGGTTCGCCGCGAATCCGAACGGCTCCAACGTCGGCGGAGCGGGCGAAAACGCGTCCCAAACGCCGATTTTGCCGAATAAATTGGTCGACGAAGGGCTGTCGTTTAAGGAAGTCGAAGATTTCCGCATTCCCGCTAAGACGGTTCGGCGTCGGCGTTTGAAGCTGAAAAAATGTCGCGAGGATTTCGAGGTCGTCAAAACGCGTTTGAACGAATTGGTCGAGCGGCTCGAGCAGGGGTTGACGTCGCGTTCGCAACGCAATTTGACCGAAGCGATCGAGAAGACCGGCGCGCTTTTGAGCGGGCTCCGGCGGCGTCTCGAGATCGAGCGCCGCGTTGCGGAAATGACGCAATATCGCAAAGAACTCGAGCGGCAAAACAAGACGTTGGCCGACAATCAGGCGATTACCGGGGCGCCTCTTTACGCGCTTGGCGCCGGGGTCGTCGTCGGCGGGCTTCTCTTCGGGCTGTCGCTTTTGGGACGGCTCGAGCCGGCGGTCGGGCTGATCGGGCTCCTGGCGACGATCGCCTGCCTTATTTATAAGACGACCGTCGAAAAGAAGAATTATCAAAAGCTCGAAGACAATCAACGGCGGCTCGGCCTGTTGACGCGCCAACTCGAACAGGCGCAAGCGGAAACGAAGAAGCTCGACGAGCGGTTTCCGGCGCCGTCGAACTCGAACGCGACGCTCGAAAGCCGGTTCCAAAAAGCGAAGACCGACTTGGCGTTTTTTGAGTCGTTGGCGCCGGTCGAAGCGCAATGGCGCGAGGCGACGAAACTTTTCCGCGCCGAGGAAGCCCGCGTCGGAAAAGCGGAGGAAGCGCTGAAAAAAGCGCGCAAACGCTGGACGAACTGGCTCCGCGAAGCCGGACTTCCGACGACGCTTAAACCGACGCAGGTGCGCGACTTGCTCGAACGCGTCGGGTTGACCGAAGACTGGCGTCGTCAAATCGAGGGGATCGCCGCCGAAATCGATTTTCTCGGCCGCGAAAGACAAGGGATCGTCGACCGTTTCGCCGCCGCCGTCGCGCTTTTGCCGAAACTCGACGTCGCCGTCGACGCGACGCCGTTCGAGTTGGCGCCGAAGCTTCGCGCCGTCGCCGAAGAATACGCCCTGTCGCAAAAACGCCGCGCCGAGCTTGCCGACTCGATGATCGCGTTGAAAAAAGAATATCGTCGCCATTTTCTGGAGCGTCGTCGTCAAACGAAAGACGTCCGCCGATTTTTGGCCGAGCGCCGCGTCAAAACGACCGAAGCGCTCGTCGAAGCGGTCGAGCGTTGCGCGACGCGTCGCCGTTTGCTCGCCGCGCTCGACGAGGTTCAACGGCGTTTGGAAGCCGGGATCGGCGGGTTTTGCGCGGAAGAGGAACTCGGCGCGCTTCTGCTCGACGCGGAGGTTCGCAAGGAGCTCCCGACGTCGATCGAGAATTTGGAGCGTCGTTTGGAGGGGCTCGACGCCGAACTGCGCGGCAAACTCGAACTTTCCGGGCGACTCGGCCAACAGGCGGACGCGATCGCGGCGAAAAAAGAGTCGATTCGAAGTCGTTTCGAAGCGGCGGCGCTCGATCTGCGGATCGCCGAAATGGCCGATCTTTGGCAAAGCCGCGCGATCGCCGGACGGGCGATGGAAGACGTGCGGCGCGCTTACGAACGCGAGCGGCAGCCGGAAACGCTTCGCGAAGCGTCCCGTTATCTGCGCCGTTTGACGGAATCCCGTTACGTTAATATCTGGACGCCGTTGGGCGAGGACGAGCTTTACGTCGACGCGGCGGACGGCGAAACGCTTGAAGTCGCGGCGCTTTCCCGCGGAACGCGCGAACAGCTTTTCATCGCGATCCGGTTGGCGCTCGTCGTTTCGTTCGAGAAACACGGGATCCAAATGCCGTTGATTTTGGACGACGTGCTCGTCAATTTCGACGTCAAGCGGGCCGGCGTCGCGGCGAAAGTCCTTTGCGATTTCGCGAAGAGCGGGCGGCAGATTTTCCTGTTCACCTGTCACGAGCACATCTGCAAACTTTTCCTCGGCTTGAACGTTCCGGTTTGCGCGCTTCCGACTTCGAACGATCCGAAGCGCCGCGCGTTTCGGGTGTTGTTGCCGCCGAAGTCGAAGCGTCGACGCAAAAATCCGGCGGAGACGGTCGCGTCGGTCGCGTCGGAGAAGACGGACGCCGGGCCGAATTTCGCGACGCCGACACTGCCCGCCGACGCGGCGCCGTCGATCGACGTTCGCGGCGACGCGAATCCCGGGGCGTATCGAACGCTCGAACCGGGAGAAACGCCGTGTCCGCCGACGCCGGAGCGCGAGCCGGAAACGGTCGAAAAGACGAGCAAGCCGTATCTCGTCGTCGACGGTTCCGACGAGGAGACCGCGTTGAAATTGAGCGAAGACGCCGAAAATTTGCGCTCGACGCAAGGCGCGCTTTCGGTCGGCGGCGACGAGACCGCGACGGCGGACGAGGCGGCGAAGGCGGAAGCGCAAGTCGCCGACGAAATCGAGACGGCGCCCGAATCGCCCGATTTTTCGTCGTTCGTTTTTTCGACGTCCTCGCCGGAAACCGACGGGAACGACGCGGCGAGCGCGGCGCAGATCGCCGAATGCGTCGAGGCGTTGAAAAACGTTTCGCTTGAAAGCGAACGCGTCGAGTTGCGGGCGCTCTCCGAGATCAGCCCGACTTTTTCGACGAACGAAACGGCGGAAGGCGCCTTTGAAGTCGCTCCGGAGACGAACGTCGTCGACGTCGCGGCCTCCGCTTCCTCCGACGCGGACGAAGAAGACGACGAGGACGACGACGCGATCGAATCGCTCGATTACGACGAATGGGCGACCGTTTTTCTCGCCGACGCCGAAGCGCGCGCCGACGAAAAAGAAGACGGCGCGTTCCTCGATTACTTCGACGAAACGTCCGAATCCGAAAACGGCGAAGACGACGCGGACGAGGACGACGAAGAAGACGAGGAAGACGAGGAAGATTGGGAAGACGACGAAGAAGACGGCGACGAGAGCGAGTTTGACGACGAAAGCGACGACGAGTCGAATTATTTCGACGAAAACGACGATTTTGACGAAACGAACGACGCGTCGAAGCCGATCTAATTCGCCGCGGCTTCCCGTTGGGCGGCGTCCCGAGTCCGAAAAACGAAGGACGCCGAGCGTTCGACGAGCGCAAGGAAGCGCGGCGGTCGGGGATAAAACGTCCTAAAATTTGATAAAAGGAATTTTTTCTTAAAACGTCTCTTGCTTTTTGGGCGGCTTCCCGGTATTATTAACGACGGAGGTTCGCCGACGTCGCCCCGGTTTGCGGAGCGCGTTCCGAACGCGGCGGCGTTCGCGACGGATTTCGTCGGTTTTTGGCCAAAACGCTCGAACTTTTTCGCGTTTCGAGCGTCCTAATTAATTGAGATAGACTCGGCGTCGCGGCGGATGGAATCGAGACGACCGCGTTCGGCGGCGACGAGCGTTTGTCCGCGCCGTATTCAGATAATCGGTTTTCCCGGTTTGGCTCAACACGAAGGCAACGATTATGAAAAAAGACTTCTTTCAACGTATTTTCGAACGAAAAAACACCGGCTCTTTGCCGCGCGCGCGGCGTCTTTCGCTTGAAGCGTTGGAAAATCGGGAGCTGTTGAACGCCGATTGGGGCGGGTTGGCGCCGGAGAAAACGACCGAATTTGAGGCGACGTCGGCGGAATACGCGGTCGATCTGTCGGAACGCGCGACGAATTTCTGCGAGCTTGCCGACTTGAACGGCGACGAAGTCGACGAGTTGCTGACGATTAATTACAGCTCCAAAACGCTCGACGTTTACGCGAACGACGGAAGCGGCGCTTACGTTTTGAAAAAATCGACGGCGATCGCCGAGTTGACCAACGCGAACGATTCGCCGGTCGTTTTCGGCGACGTCGTCGGCTCCGACGGAATCGCCGATCTCGTCGTCGTTTCGCAATCGACCGACTCCCTTTCGTTGACGGCGACCGTTTATCGGGGTTCGTCCGATTTTACCTTCCAAAAAGCGTCGACGACGAAGCTCGACGTTTCGAGTTTTCCGAGTTCGGCGCGCGCTTTCCTTGCGCTTGACGTCGCGCTTCGCGAAACCGCGTCCGGCGTCGATCTGCTGGTGCAAGGTTCGACGCTCTCCGCCGGAGTCGGCGGCGCGACTCCGCGTCAAACCTTGATTTACGCCGGAGTCGGCGAAGCGAATTTCGGCAAGACGGCGACGGTTCTGAATCTTTCCGGCTCCTCGACGACCGACGATCCCGTCTTGGCCGACGTCGCGACGATCGGAGGGAAAGATTTCGTCGTTTCGATCGATCGCGCTTCGTCCCAAAGCTCGAACTCGCTGGTTTTGACCGATATCAGCGGAATGACGCCGAAAAAATACGTCGCCGACTTGAGTTCGCTCGGCACGGTCGTCGTCGAATGGGTCGAGGAAAAAGACGGCGTTCTGATCGTCGGCGGCAAAGTCGGCGACGAATACGGCGTTTTGACGATGAGCTCCTTCTCGTTCGCCGACGGAAACGCCCGATATTCTTCGAAATGGACGAAGTGCGACGGCATGACGTTGAACGCGTCGTCCGTCGCCGCGGTCGGCAACATGGGCGGTTTGACCGCGACGCCGGAACTTTTCGTCGCCAACGGCTCTTCTTACGTCGTTTTCCAGGGGGCGACCTCGAAAACTTACGGCTTTGAGTTCGAGCAAACCGCGGTCGTGCTGACGACGCCGAATTATCGTTCCGTTTACGTCGGCGACGTCGACGGGGACGGCAAAACCGAAACGCTGCTGGTCGGCGCGACGCGGATCACCGTCGCCGACGCCGCGGCCGACGGCTCCGTTGCGAACGCGAAAACCGTCGCGACGTTCAAACAAACGGTGAAAAACGCCGTCTTCGGCGACTTCAACGGCGACGGTTTGATCGACGTCGCGGTCTATTATCAAGCGGACGATTCCGATATCAGCGTCGGGACGAACCTGCAAATTTTCCAACAGATTTCGGACGGTTCGTTCGCTCCGGTCGCGTCGCGCGGCGTCGCGGGTTTCGTCGACTTCGCGGTCGGCTCCGTTTCGCAAGCGGGCGTCGACGAGCTCGTCGTTTTGTCGCAAGCTTCGTCCGGAGCGCAAACCGTCGAAGCGTTGCAGTTGCGCGTCGCGTCCGGCTCGACGACGTTGAACGCGTCGAGAACCTATCGCCTCGGTTCGCTCGGCGCGACGACCTTGACCGTCGGTTCGATTTACGGAAGCGCCCTCGACGACGTCGTCGCCGTCAATTCGCAAAAGAATTCGATTTCCGTGCTGAAAAACACCGGAACGACTTTCTCCGCGACGACGCTGACGACGAACACGGGCCTGATCGCGTCCGGCGGCGTTTACAATCCGACCGCGGCCGCGATCGGCGATATTAACGGCGACGGTTTGGCCGACGTCGTCGTTTTGAACTCGGCGTCCGGTTCGAACCGCGCGCACCTCGCCTATTTCCTGCAAACGGAGACCGGGCTTTCGCCGGTCGCCTCGAACGCGAATCTTTACGTTTCCGGCGTCGCGCCGACCGGGCTGGTTCTCGCCGACTTGAACGTCGACGGTAAGCTCGACGTCGCGACGGTGCAAAACACGACCGGCGGCAAGTCGAATATTTACGCCTTCTTAGGAACCGGAACGAACGCGATCTTCGAATCGGGGCGCTCGCTGGGCGAAACGTCGACCGGCGCCGCTTCGAACGCCGCGCTGACAGTCGGGCGTTTTAACGACGACGCGTCGCCCGACCTCGTCCTTGTTCGCGGAAAACAAGTCGGCGTCTTCTTAAACTCCGACGGTAGCGAGAGTTCCGGCGGTGCGGTGCGGTTCGTCTGCCAGTCCGCGTCGGCCGAAGCGGGCGCGAATTTGGACGCCGCGCTTGCGACCGAGCGAACCTGGCTCGACGAATGGTCGAATTTTTACGTCGACGTTTGGGCGACGACGAACGGTTCCGGCGTCGTTACGACGGCGACCGCCGCTCTGAAGTTCAACGCGGAATACTTCACGCTGGTCGGCGTCGAAGCCGCGGACGGGTTCGAAGCGAGCCTTTCCGTCGCCAACGGCGTCGCGACGATTTCCGCGACCGGCAAAGCCGCGAAAGACGGTTGGGCGCTCGTCGGCCGCGCGCGCTTTTCGCCGAAAACTTACGATTCGGACGCTTCCAAGTATAAGGGCGGCGTCGATTTTCCGCAAAACGGCGTTTTCGCGGGCGTTTCCGCGCAATTTTCCGCCGCCGTCGCGTCGCAATCGGTCAACGGTTCCGCCGTTGCAAGCGTCGCCGCGCCGACCGGGCTCGTCGTTTATCCGGTCAACGCCGACTCGAACGACGACGGTTCCGTCAACATCGGCGACTTCGCGCAATTTATGCGGGGATTCAACTACGCCGTCGCCGATTTGCCGAACGATCTTAAGTATTGCGGCGTCTTCGATTACGTTGACGACGGTAAGATCAACATCAAGGACTTCGCCGCTTTCTTAACGGTTTTTAACGCGAGAGCCGACGGCGTTTCCGATTCGTTTTACGCGACGGAGCCGGTCGCCGTTTCGAGCGCGGTTCTCGAATCGGACGTCGAGACCGAAGACGGCGCGTTTTCGCTCGTCGATCCGTCGAAAGTCGCGGCCGCCGCTAAGGTTGCGCGCGGCGCCGCCGTCGACGCGGCGCTGATCGCCGAAACGTCGGCGGACGAAAACGACGGCGAGGAAAACGACGCGACGACCGGCGTCGCCGAAGAAAACGTCGCGACGCGAACCGACGACGCCGAACGCGCCGCGTTGGTTGAAACGTTCGCCGCCGTCGGGGCGGGATCGCTTGGAACGGACGCCGTTTGGACGTTGTTCGACGAAGCGGACGGCGACGAGGACGAAAACTCGTTCGACGTCGAGTTGACGATTGAACTCTAAGTCGTTGTATTGCGAAAGTTGAGCGTCGCTTGTCGGCGCGTTGCAAGCCGAGTCGAACGTTGGGGCGACTCGGCTTTTTGATTTTGCCGAGACGAAAAGACGGCGGAAAAGAAAAAAGCCGTCCGAAAACGGACGGCGAAAATTGAAATTCGCGACGAGAACGCGTCAGGATAGCGACGACGGCGTTTTTTCCATCAGAATTTCCGCGCCGCCGGAAGCCCGCCAAACGTTGGTCATAAAACTGCGAATCAGCAAAAGCCCGCGACCCGTCGGAGCCTCCAAGTTTTCGGCGAGGAGAGGATCCGGCGCCGCCGCGTCGTCGAAACCGTCGCCTTCGTCGCGAACCGACAAAAGGACGCGCTCGGCGGAGATCGCCGCCGAAACGTCGACTTTTTTCGACGGATCGCGGCGGTTGCCGTGTTCGACGGCGTTCGCGATCGCTTCGTCCAACGCCAAACGAACGGCGAATAAATCTTTAGGCGACCAGGCGCGTCGCTCCAACTCGTCGACGACGGCGTCGACGAACGCTTCGCCGGCGCCGGACACGCTCGGAAACGACGTCGAGAGACGCCAAACGTTGTTCGATTGCGACGACATAACGGCGCTCGCGTGCTGGATTAAAGTTGCGAATGAAGCGCTTCGACTTCGGTCGGGCGAATTTTAAAAATCGTGTCGAGTTTCGTAATTTTGAAAACCTCGAGAATATTTTCATCGACGTTGCAGAGGAAGAGCGCGACGCGTTTCGCTTTCGCCTTCGTGTTCGCGGTGATAAGGACGCGCAACGCCGAACTCGACATAAACTTGACGTTGGCGAAGTTGACGACGACGCGCTTTTCTTCTTTGCAGCTTTGAATCAACGCGTAAATTTCGTCGCCCCAAGACTGAATGCTAAGCTCCTCGTTCAATTTAACGTCGAGGCAGTCGGCGATCGCCGCGTCGTCTACGTAACGAACCATCAAATGGACTTTAGAGTCGCTCATAAATAAACGTCCTCAGGCGCGCCGCCGATCGGGACGGGCGCAAAAAAGTGGTAAAGTCGGACTCGGCGCGCGACGCGGCGAGTTTTAGGGGATCAATCTGTTGCGGACGGCCCAAACGGCGGCCTGCGCGCGGTCGCGGGCGTCGAGTTTGCGCAGGATGTTTTGCACGTGCTCCTTGATCGTGTCGAGACTTAACTGCAACGACGCGGCGATTTCCTTATTGCTCAAACCGAGCGCGACGCAACGCAACACCTGCGTTTCCCGCGGCGTCAACGGATTCGTCGGATCGACCGCCCGACGCCGAACGAGCGACGCGACTCGACGCAACTCGCCGGAACGTTCGACTCCGACGTCCGAATCGGCGGCAAGCGCTCGCACGACGCGGCAAAGCTCGACTCGCGACGTTTTTTTCAACAAATACGAATCGGCGCCGACCGCGAGCGCCCGCGCGAAACTCGCCTGTTGCTCGACGTCGGAAAAAAAAACGATCCGCCCGTCGTATCGGCGCGCCCGGAGCGTTTCGACCGCTTCGAAACCCGTTTGATCGGGGAATTTAACGTCGAGCAAAACGACGTCCGGCCAGGCGGCGAGCGTTTTGGCGACGAGTTGTTCGCCGGTTTGCGCTTCGTCGACGATTTGCGCGTCGGCGTCCGCGAAAAAAGCGGCGAGACCGGCGCGAACGACGGGATGCGGGTCGGCGACGACAAGGCGGACGGGCATAACGCTTCCTTAGTTCAAACGACGCGGGGGGCGGTTCGAACGGAACGAGCGAAACGTTCTCCAACCGAAACGCTTTCCCGTTATTATAACGTCGGAGAAACGCGGCGTCAAGTTTGTTTCGACCCGCGAAGGCGTTTTTTGAGAGGTTTCCGACCGAACGTCGGGACGAGAATCGCGTCCGACCGCCGCCGGACGCGGAGAAGAACGGTCGCCGAGTCCGCGCCGTCCGACGAAGCGAGACGTCGGGACGGCGCGAAGCGGACGGCGACCGAAACGGTCAAGCGCCGCGACGACGTTTAAGCGCGACTTTGCGCAGCATGTCGAGCGGAACGATCGCAAACGCCAGCAAACCGCAAACGAGCCAGCTCGACGCGCTTAACGGTTGAACGTGCAGGAACTTGCCGCCGAACGTAACGAAAACGAATTGCAACGCGAAGACGCCGGCGAAGACCCAAACGAACGTCGGGTTGTTTTTTAACCCGTGGAAAACGTTGAGTTTATCGGTGCGAGCGTTGAAGCCGTTGAACGCGATCGCCATCATGAAGAACGCGAAGACCGCCGAGCGCAGGTAATCGACGTCCGTCGAGCCGAGAAGGCCGCGAAGCGCGGGAACGAAGAGAATCGACAAACTGACGGCGGTGATAAACAACGAGCCGACAAGGATTTGCGACGCCATCGCTTTCGTAACGACGTTTTCCGAGCGCGGAATCGGTTTTTCCTTCATGTACTCTTCGCGAGGCGGTTCCGCGCCGAACGCCAGCGCCGCGAGGGTGTCCATCACCAGGTTGATAAGGAGCAACTGAACGACCGTCAACACGCTGTTTTGCCCGAGCATCGGCCCGAGGAAACAGGTCAAAACGGCCGCGACGTTGACCGTAAGTTGGAAGATCAAAAACCTTCGAATGCTCTTGAAAATAGAGCGTCCGTAAAGGATCGCTTTTCCGATCGAGCGGAAATTGTCGTCGAGGATCGTGATTTCGCCCGCTTCTTTCGCGACTTCGGAGCCGCTACCCATCGCGAAGCCGACGTCCGCTTTTTTCAGCGCGGGCGCGTCGTTCACGCCGTCGCCGGTCATGCCGACGACAAGGTTAAGGTCTTGCGCCAAAGAGACTAAGCGGCTTTTGTCGCTGGGGAGCGCTCGAGCGACGACGCGAAGTTTCGGAAGGAACGCCTTGATTTCGTCGTCGGTTTTTTGAGCGAGTTCGGCGGACGTCAGCGCGATTTCGTCGTCGGAGCGGAGAAGCCCGGCTTCTCGAGCGATCGCGACGGCGGTTTCCTTGCGGTCGCCGGTGATCATAACGACTTGGATTCCGGCGTTTTGCGCTTCGGCGATCGCGCGGGCGGCTTCCTGCCGAACGGCGTCGCGGATCCCGACGACTCCGAGCAACGTAAGCGGCGCGTCGTCGTCTTCGCCGTCCGCTTTGGCGACCGCGAGGAGCCGCATCGACCGCGCCGCTTGCGCGAGCGAGTAATTTTCGATAACGCTTTTGTCGTTAAACTCTTGTTCGACGCCGTTTGCGTCGACGTAACGAACGCAGCGTTCGATAATTTGCTCCGCGGCTCCCTTCGCGTAAACGACGCGGCGTCCCGAACGTTCGACGACGACGCTCGACTTCTTCTTGGTCGAATCGAAAGGGTTAAATTGAACGACTTGCGATTTGTCGATCGAGTCGGCGACGCCCGATTTGAGGAGGAAAGCGAGGAGCGCGCGGTCGGAGCTGTTGCCGCCGAGGATCGCGTTTTCCGCCCCGAGCGCCGCGCCGTTGTTGACGCCGACCCCGACGATAAATTCCGGCGCAAACCAAGACGGCGCTTCGTTTAACGAACGAAACGTCGTCGCGTCGCCGAGCGCCAACTCGTCGACCGAAAGGCGTCCTTCGGTGATCGTGCCGGTCTTGTCGCTGTACAGCAAGCTGAGGCTTCCCGCCGTTTCGAGACCGTGGATCTTGCGGACTAAAACGTTGTCGCGCACCATTTTAAGGCTTTGGAGCGATTGCAGAAGCGACGTCAGCATCGGCAAGCCTTCCGGCACCGCGCAGACGATGATCGTAACGGCGACCGTGATCGCGTTCAACGTTAAATGCGTCCAGCCGAGCGCGTCGACCGGAGTCGCGCCGCCGAGGAGCGTCTTCGCCAGGACGCCGCAAACGATCGCCGCGGCGCCGACGTAACCGAACGTCGTGATGTAACCGGCGAGTTTGCCGAGCTTTAGTTGCAACGGCGTTTTGCGGGAACCCTTTTCTTGGAGCTCCGACGCGATGCGGCCGAAAACGGTCGAGTCGCCGACGACTTTGATCTCCATGCGTCCTTCGCCGCCGACGACGACGGAGCCGCGATAGCCGTAATGTTCGTTGTGCGTGTCGTTTGCGTCGTAAGTTTCGCCGCTTTCGACCGGGCGTTTCGTCGCTTCGACCGTTTCGCCGTTGAGCGGAGACTGGTCGACTTTGACGAGCCCTTCGACGACGAGGCCGTCCGCAGGCAGTTTGTCGCCCGCTTGCAGGTAAACGAGGTCTCCGACGACGATTTCGTCGACGTGGATTTCGCTAAGTTGTCCGTTGCGAACGACTTTCGCCGTCTCTTTGGATTCGACGTCGGCTTTCAGCGCGGCGGCTTTGCCCTGCTGATTGTGTTCGCTCAGCGCCGAGGCGAGGTTGGCGATCAAAATCGCGGCGAGGACGCCGAGCGGCTCGAACCACTCCGTTTCGCCCAGCGCCAACAGGACGAGCTGGACGCCCAGCGCGACCATAAGGATCGAGATCATCGGGTCTTTGAAGCCTTCAAGGACTCTCTTCCAAAGCGGCGTCGGCGGAATCTGCGTGAGCGCGTTGGAACCGTTCTCAAGACGGCTTTTTTCGACTTCTTGCGTAGTTAAACCATTTAGTTGCATAGTTTGTTTTTCTATTGGGAGCGCGGCGACGCTGTGCGAGATTCGCGGAGACAACGGGCGGCTCCGCGCAAGATTCGCCGCTAAAATCTTGGCGTCGCGTAAGATCGCGACGCGCTTATTGTCGCATTTTTGACGAACTCGTCAAGAGGGGGAGGCGATCCCAACAAAAAAACTCGGCCGAAACGCAACCGTTCGACCGGAGCTCAAAAGCGCGGATGTTAAATTCCGATTTTTAAGCGGTTAACGCCGCTCTTCCGACGGCGCGTCGATTTGATAAACTTGTCCGCGAAATTCGAGCGTCGTCGGCTCGTCGAAAACGAGATACTGCGAAAATTCGCGGCCGAGTTTGCCGACGAGTTCGAAATAAGCGTCGTCGAATTGTTGGACGACGATCGGTTCGCGTTCGGCTTGCGACTTGGCGTCGAGCGCCGCGTCGATCCAGCGGCCGCCTTTGAAGTAAAACGTTTTGCCGGCGATATTTCTGACTTTTTCCCGCGGCGACGAACCGACGGCGTTCGCTCCTTCCGAAACGGCGTTCAAAGCGGGGGCGTCCGAAGGGTTCGGCGAACTTTCCCGCCGTCTCGACGCGAAGAAATTCAACGTCGGAGCGGGGGCGCTCGCCAAACTGCGCGTCGGGAAAGAACCGCCCGCCGTCGTCGCGTCCGCTTCGAGCGCGAGATTGTCCGCCCGACGGAGCGCCTGCTTTAACGAACGTTGCGCAAATCCCGTCATATTCGACGTTTGCGACGCAAGCTCCTGGAAGTTGCGCGCGGTTTGACGGGCGTTGGCGGCGGTCGCGTCGAGAGCGACGGAATCGTCGGCCAAAAACGACGTGTACGGCGTCATAATCCCGTGTTTTTTCGAGAGTTCGAGCAATTCGTTCATCAGCTCGTCGTTCGGCCCTTCGAGGTCGAGACAGTCGACGATTTCGCCGATCCGCCGCGTCGCCCAAATGCGTTCGACAAAAGCGTAAGTCGTGTCGACGCTTTCGTTTGCGAGCGTTCCTTCGAAGGCGAACTCGACGTCGCCGCCGTCGACTTTGCCTTTCGCTTTTATTTCGACGGGCCCCGATTTCGCGTAACGTCCGACGACGACCAGCTGCTCTCCGGCGTAAAGGTCGAGCGCGCCGCTCGGGTAAATTTGGTTCGTAAAGTATTGCGCCGTCGGATCTTCCTTTAACTTAAATTCGAATTCGACGTCGGTGAAGATCGGCGTTTCGACGCGGTTGTAAAGCGCCGCGACGCGTCCCTCGATATTTTCGTCCGGTTTGACGTACTCGCCCTGACCGCGTCCGTCTCGCACAAAACGATCGAGAAGACGGGAGTTTACGTCGTATCCAAGCCCGAACGAAAAGAAGCGCGCGCCGTTGGCGTTCTTCCGACGAGCGAGGTCGGCCAGCTTCATTTCGTTCGTTACGCCGGTCGTCGGCTCGCCGTCGCTTAGGAAGAAAAGGTATTTGGGATTCGCCGAATCGTCCTGGTTAAGTAGCGCAAACGCGGTGTTTAACGCGCCTTCGATGTTGGTCGAGCTTCGCGGACGAACGGCGTCGACGAACGCAAGCGCCCGCGCCCTCGACGCGGCGTCGACGGTTTGCAACGTTTCGGAGAACGCGCGAACGTTGGTTTCGAAAAGAACGACGTTGAATTTGTCGCCGTCGTTAAGTCTTGAAAGGACAAACTTTAACGACTCTTTCGCCTGCTTGATCTTTTGGCCCGACATGCTGCCGGAAACGTCGAGCGCGAACACGATCGTTTTCGCCGGGCGCGATTCGTTGGCGGCGACGATTTTCGGCGACGCGAGAAGCAGGAAGTAGCCGTCGTCGTTGGGGTTAGGACGGTAACTTTGGATACGGGCGGAAAGTTCGTCGGCGTTTTGGTCGAAAAAGAGGCGAAAATCGCGCGACGGCGCTTGCTTCTCGAGAACGCAAGTCGTTTTAACAACGTTGTTTGCGACGCGGTCGATTTGAAGGTCGAACGTCGGCGAATAGACGTTTTTGATCTCCGTTTCGCCGATGATTTTTGTTGTGAAAATCGTTTTTTCCGGCGCGACGTTTCCTCGGTTTCCGCGGATCGGGAAATAAAATTCGGTCAAACCGTCTTGTCGGCGAAGGAGTTGCGTATAACGAAGCTCGACCGTCCGCGATTGGCCCGGCGGGATCGGGAAAACGCTCGTTTGCCACAAGCCCGTTCCGACGCATTCGAGGAGCACCGGATCGCGATTTTGGCGCGCGATCGCCTCGTAACGTTCGCGAGCTTTCGCCGCGTCGAGGAGCTCGCCCGCAAACTCTTTCCCTTCAACGAAAAACGTTAGCGAATCGATCGCGCCGTCGTAGGGGATCGGGAAAATAAACGACGCTTCCAACGGCGTCGAGCCGATGTTGTTAAACGTTTGAGAAACGACGACTTGCGCGACGGAGTTTTCGATTTCTGCGTCGATCGCGAGCGATTCAAGGCGAACCGAGCGTTCGAGCGAAGGACGCGGCGTCGACGGAATCGAGTTTGAAGTCGTCGTCGGCGGAACGTTCGCGTCGGCGAGAAATCCTTGCGCAAACGCGGGTTGCGACGTCGCCGACAGAACCGACGCTTCCCAAAAAACGGCGAACGCCGTCGCGACAAAACGGCGCGACTTTAAATGGAACGCGGACATTGCGGACTCCTTATCTTGTTGAACGACGGCGCGTTGCCGTCGATTGGTTTGAAACGCGACGTTGAACGAACGTCGGCGCGGCGGTTCGCGACCCGAAAGGCGGAAACCGTTCCCTATTAATGAGACGAATCAAGGCAAGGTTGGTTTGCGTTTTCAGGAAAATTCGGCTTTTTTTCGAAAATTTTTCCTCGACCGTCGTCCGCGGCGATTTTTCGGTCAAAAACCGCTCTTTTCCATCCAGGCGCCGACGCGGTTCAGCCAATCGTCGACCGGTTTTCCGCTGGGCGGGTTGCCGACGAAGCCGTGCGGAACGTTCGCGTAAATGTGCAACTCCCCGGGAATCCCCATCTTACGCAACTTCGCGTAGACGGCGATCGAACCGTTCGGCGAGTAAGCGTCGGCGTCGCCGTGCAGCAGGCACATCGGCGGCGTCTTTTCGTCGAACGCAAAATCGGCGACCATCGGCGAGGCGATCCCGCGGTCGGCGTTCGGGCCGTCGGCACCGTCTTCGAGAACGTAAGCCGGGTAAACGGGAATCGCGAAGTTGAGATGACAAGGGAGTTTATCGACGGCGTCGACCGGTTCGTAAGACGCCGTTTGGCTCGACGTCGCCGCCATCAGCGTCAAGTGGCCGCCCGCCGAGAGACCGAGCGCGCCGATTTTTTCCGGATCGATCCCCCATTCGGCGGCGCGACTGCGGACGACGCGGATCGCTCGTTGGGCGTCCTGCCAGGCGGGAAGGTGTTTCGGGCCGCTTTTCGGACGGGGAACGCGGTAATTCAGAACGACGACCGAAACGCCGCGATCGTTGAAGAAGCGCGTCAATTGCCGAGCGTCGCGACCGAGCGTCAAATACTCGTAAGCGCCGCCGGGTAAGACGACGACGCAAACGTCGCTCGTTTTGCGTTCGGGTTTCCAATATTCGTAAGTCGGTTTGACGTCGGAACTTGCGGCGCCGGGCGCGACGTCCGGCCAAAGCGGGAACTCGTCCGCTCCGCAGGAGAAACGGCCGAGGGCGAGCGTCGCGACAACGAGGGCCGCGACCGAAAAAAGGCGTTTTTTCATTGTTTTTTCTTTCTTTTTCGAAAAAAGGACGCGTTGTAAACGCCGAGGCGGCAAAGAGTTGCGTTGGGACGGCGGCGCGCGCGGTTCGTCGAAAGTCCGCCGTTTTTAAACGAGCGTTCGCAAGTCGTTTTAGCGTCGAAACTTGCGGGTTGGCCGCGACGTTTGAAAACGCCGTCGCAGCCGCGAAACGAACGTCGCGCCGGTTCCGAAAAAACGACGCGACGTTTCTTTAACGATTGCAAACGTTCGGCTTAGAACCCGAGCGCTTTCATCCAGGCGACGACGCGGTTCATCCAGTCGCCGACGTGATTGTCGGTCGGGTTGCCGCCGAAACCGTGCGCGATACCGGCGTAAATATGCATCTCCGCGGGAATGTTCATTTTACGCAGTTTCGAATAAACCGCGACCGAGCCCATCGGCGAGTAAACGTCGTCGTCGCCGTGAATCAGGCACATGGGCGGCGTCTTGGCGTCGAACGCGAAATCGCCGACCATCGTCGAGTCGTTGCCTTTGCCGGCGTTCGGGCCGTCGGCGCCGTCTTCGAGGACGTAAGCCGGATAAACCGGAACCGCGAAGTTGACGTGGCACGGGAGTTTATCGACGGCGTCGACCGGTTCGTAAGACGCCGTTTGGCTCGTCGTCGAGGTCATCAACGTCAGGTGTCCGCCCGCCGAGAAGCCGAGGATCCCGATTTTTTCCGGGTTGATTTCCCACTCTTCGGCGCGGCTACGAACGACGCGAACGACGCGTTGAGCGTCCTGCCAGGCGGCCATGTGTTTCGGAAGTCCTTCGCGGCGGGGAACGCGGTACTTCAAAACGACGACCGTAATTCCTTGATTCGTAAAGAATTTCGCGATCTTGTCTCCTTCGTGATCGTAAGCGAGACCGTTGTAACCGCCGCCCGGGCAAACGACGAGGCAGACGTCGGAGGTCTTTTTCTCCGGTTTCCAATACTCGTAAGTCGGTTTGGTCGCGTCCGCTTTTTCGCCGGGCGCGACGTCGGGCCAAACGTTGTATTCGTCGAACGCGAAGCTCGAAACGGCCGTCGCCGCCGCGAAAACAAACGTCAGCGCCGCCGTCAACAGATTCTTTTTCATTGGGATTTCCTTTCTTGATAAAGGCTTGATAATGCGCGCGTTGCGCTTGAAAAACGATCTTGCGTCGGTAAAGTGCGAGCGATAAAGATCGCGAAATTTTTGCGTCATTCGACGAGGTCGCGGAGCGTCTTCAAGTTGACGGCGTCCCAGTCGCCTTCGTCGGTTTCGCCTTTCGGCGTTTCGAGATACATCGGCAAGTCGGCGAAGCGCGGATCGTTGACGATCAGCCGAAACGGTTCGAGTCCGAGTTCGCCGCGACCAATGTGCGCGTGGCGGTCGACTTTGCTTCCAAGTCCTTTGACGGAGTCGTTTAGGTGAAACGCGTTCAGCCGGTCGAGCCCGACGATTGCGTCAAATTCGGCGAAAACCGCGTCGTATTTCTCCGGCGACCCGAAATCGTAACCGGCGGCGAACGTATGACACGTGTCGAAACAGACGCCGAGACGGTCTTTAAACGACGAAAATTCAATGATTTGCGCCAATTCTTCGAAGCGCGAGCCGAGATACGTGCCCTGACCGGCGGTCGTTTCGAGCAGAACGCGAACGCGATTCGATTCCGGAAGCGACGCGAAGATCCGGTCGAGCGACGCGGCGACGCGGCGCAATCCGTTTTCTCGCGTATCTTCTTTCGCCGCGCCGGGATGCGTTACGACGCAAGGAACGCCGAGAACGTCCGCTCGAACGAGTTCGTCGGTAAAGGCGACGCGCGATTTTTCGAGTTGCTCCGGTTCCGGCGACGCTAAATTAATGAGGTATGAATCGTGGATAAGCGGCGCGATCAGACCGGTTTGCGTCGTCGCGTCGCGGAATTTTTGCGCCGCTTTCGGCTCGATCGGTTTGGCGGCCCAGCGATTGCTGTTTTTCGAAAAGATCTGGACGCAAGCGAAACCGCGACTCGCCGCCGCGTAAACGGCGTTTTCAAAGCCGCCGGAAATCGATTCGTGTACTCCGAAGTAAGGCATTTTCAAACCTTTAGGTTGATTAAATTGGGGCGGTTCGACGCGGCGCGAACGACTCGCGGCGAGCGTCGCGTTCCGACGAAAACGCGTTGTCGGTTCAAGCGTTTGAGCGTGATTTTAGCGTCTTGCGCTTTGCGTTGGAACGCGCGGTCTCTTAAACGACGCGGCGTTGTAAGTTATTGTTTTACAACGAGTTGAAACATGTGAAGCGTAACGGAAAACGGTCAGCGTTCGCGCCAAAAAACGGCGTCGGCGATATTTAACCGGCGTCGCGTTTCGTCGACTTCGGCGCGAAAACGTTTCGCGTCGAGAGGATAACCCGCCGTCGGACGGAGGTTTGCGTCGCCGACGGCGCGTCGCCAAAAGTCGTTGAACGGGATCATCGACAGCTCGCGGAAATATTTGGCGCAAATCGACGCGAGCGCGGTCGGAACGTTCGCTTCGCCCTTCGCCGTAAACCTAATTTCAACCGCAATTTCCGTCGGAAAATCGACCGTCGATCCGTCGCGAACGACGCCGCGGCGAGCGCAAAAACGGTAGACGCTCGCCGCCCGGGATTCGACGAGCGTTCGAACGTCGGCCCCGGGAAACCGCGCCGCGAGAAGCGGAGCGTAACGGTCGCGCCCGCCGAGTTTATCGCAAAGAACGATGAAAACGGGGAGCGACGCCTCGGTTCCTAAGCCTTGCGAAATAAACGGTTGCGTTTGAAGGGCGCGTAAAACCGTTTCGACGACGAGCGACGTCGTAACGTCGGCGATCAGGTCGCTTTTCAAACCGAGACGCGTTAGCAAGTCGTTAAATTCCAACGGTTGAACGCGTCGAGCGGCGAGGTCGACGAGCGCGACGCCCGTTTTTTCGAACGTCGCGTCGATTTGCTTGAACGCCGGTTCCAAGTCGTTGAACGAAGCGGTTTTCGCGTCGCGGGGAAGCGGAAAATCGACGTCGCGTTCCCAAGGCGGTTCCGCGTCGGTTTTCGGGGGTTCGCCGCCGACGAACGCAAGCGCGGAACGCCAAGTCGCGACGTTCGCAAGTTCCGACCTCTTAACGGTTTGCGAAAAACGTCGCGCCGCGCCGACGGCGAGCCAAAAGGAACGCTCCAAGGCCGCCAACGATTTCGTCGGGCCGTATAATTTTTTCGAATCGACCGCCGGAAAAACGCCGCGCCGTTCGCAAAGTTCCGAAAGGGAAGCGTTTAGAAGCGGAACGACGGCGTCGACGCGGCGCGAAACGGCGTCGATTTCCGATTCGTCGTTTTTCGGCGGTTGCGTCGGCGGGGCGGGCGGCGTTTCTTCGTCGGGCAAAAAATCGAAAAGCGACGCGGCGGCGACGGCGTTTTTTTTCTTCGCTCCGCGTCGTTTGGCCGTCTTTGCAACTTCCGGCGCCGCAACGGGTTGCGACGCGTCGTCGGTTGGTTTCGGCGTCGGCGAAAAAGCGCGGCGCAAAGCTTCCGGCGTTCCAAGCGCGTCGGTCGTCGACGTCCAACACGACGCCGCGACGAGGAGCGGGCCCAAGTTCGGCCCGTATCCCGCCTCGTCGGTTCCGACGATGTAAACCGTTGATTTTAAAGGCGTCGCGTTGTTCATTCGGCGTTCGCTCCGTCGCAAGTCGAAGCGGCGAGCGCGTCGGCGATTTTTAACGCGACGGCGTTTCGTAAAACGTTGTGAACGCGGAAAATACGAACGCCGCGTTCGGCGAGAAGCAACGTCGTCGCGGCTGTCGCGGCGTCGCGCTCGGCGATGTTTTCCGGATCGAGCGTTTCGTAAAACGCGAATTTGTCGGCGTTTAGGGACGGCGCGTCGGTTTCGGCGATCTTGCGGGCGGCGACGACCCGGCGGAGCGTTTCGATTAAAAAACGCTTGCGCGAACAGCCGAAATAAAGCGGTTGCGAAAGCGCGGAAAATTCGGCGGCGCGGCGAATTAGCTCCCAGTTTTGCTCGAACGTTTTCCCGAAACCGACGCCGGGGTCGAGCGCGATTTTTTCGCGTTCGATTCCGAGTTCGACGAAACGGTCGCGACGTCGACGCAAGAAGTCGAAAACTTCGTTGAAAACGCCTAAGTCGTACCGCGGCGCGACTTGCATCGTTTGCGGAACGCCGCGCATATGCGTCAGAACGACGGCGGCGCGTTTTCGGCGGACGACGTCGGCCATTTCCTCCGGAAATTGAGTTTCGTTTTCGTCGGCGAAACGGTTTTGCGACGCGACGTAACGCCCGGCGCTTACGTCGTTTACGATCTCGGCGCCTGCGTCGAGCGCGGCTTCGGCGACCGCCGGACGGTACGCGTCGACGGAAATCGGAACGGAAACCGCGTCGGCAAGGGCCTTTACGACGGGAACAACGCGTCGGATCTCCTCCGCTTCGCCGACCGGTTCCGCTCCGGGCCGCGTGCTTTCGCCGCCGACGTCGAGGATCGCCGCGCCGTCTCGAACAAGTTGTTTCGCCTTCGCGACGACGGCGTTTAAGTCGACGCGGAACAAGGGGTTAGCGTCGACGGCAAATTGGCCGCCGTCCGAAAAACTGTCGGGCGTCGCGTTGATTATCCCGACCAACGCGGGACGGTCGAGGGGAAGCGTTCGCGTTTTTAGTTGCCACACGTCGTTCAAATTTGTCGCCTTTCTTTGTTTAAGTCGCGATTTTTAAAGCGGTTGCGTCGTCAGATTTTGATGAAGATCCGACGGCGATACAACCAAAGCAGGAGGAGCCACGCGACGAGGAGTTCGGAAAACGAAGTCGCGGCGGGGTTCCAAGTCTCGGGAAGAAAACGAGTTATCGCGTCGCCAAAGAAGAAGTCGCTCGTGTAACTCAGGTCGAAAAATCTTTTTCCGAGGTAGATAGCGAGCGGGTTCGCGCCGACGACGACAAAAACGAACGCCCAGCGTCGCAAGCCCCAAACGTCGATGATTAAATAAAATACGCCGAGCGCGATCGCCGAAAGGCCGCCGACGAAGCAGACGAAGGAGCTGTTCCACAGGTTTTTGTTGATCGGGAAAATTTCGTTCCACGCGACGCCGAGCGCCGTCAGAAGGGCCCCGACGCCGACGAGGATCAACGTTTTGCGGAACTCGTTGATTTTAGTCGCGTCGGCGCGCAACACGGCGCCGAAAAACATGCCCAGCAAAGCGGTTACGATCGCCGGAAGCGTCGACGCGAGCCCCTCCGGATCGTGAATATCGCGGTAAAGTTTTCCCGGCATGAGCGAGCGGTCGACGTACCCGACGATCGAGCCTTCCATCGAAAGATTTTTCTGGATCGACGGCGATTTTTCCGGCGTCAACAGGCAGGCGACGCGTTCTTCAAACGCCGATTTCGTAAAGGCTTCCGGCGGGTTGACGTCCGGCGCGGGAACGAGCGTCAACACGAGCCAGTACCCGGTCAGGATCGCGGCGCAAAGCCCGATTTGAAATCTGCGCCCGGTCGACATAAAGATCAGCGCGGCGAACATCCAGGCGAGCCCGATGCGTCCGAGAACGCCGCCGTATCGCAGGTTCGCGAAGTCGAAATTGACGCCGTTGTTGTAAATCACGCCTAAAAAAACAAGCGTAAGTCCGCGAACGGCAGCCTTTAAAGCGATTCGCCAATTCGAGCGTCCGTTTGCGCGCGCCTTGGCCAACGAGAACGGAAAAGACGCGCCGGCCAAAAAGAGGAACAAGGGGAAGATCATGTCGTGATGGCGGATTCCGTTCCAGTCGACGTGCTTCATTTGCTCCGCGATCACGTCGGAAATCACGCCGGGACAAAGGTTGCAGACGTTGACGATTACCGTCGAGAGGCCGATGATGAAGAGCATGTTGAGGCCCCGCAACGCGTCGAGCGACATGAGCCGTTTGGAAGCGCGGACTCGCTCGGATTCGGAGGCGGCGCTCGGGGCGTCGTCTGCTTTTTTCGTTTCGACCGGCGGCGTTTCGGGGACGACGAGCGGGTAAACGTCCGGCGACGTGTTTTGACTTGCCTTGATATTAAACGACTTAACGCCGTTGGAATCGGAGACGGACTCGTCGAGAGTCGCGTTTTCCGCCGGAATTTCGAGGCGGATTTTGAGGTCGAGAACCGCGTCGCGCGCGGCGGGCGTCGAGGAGTCGGAATTTGAGCGCGTCATGCGGGCGTTCCTTGTTCAAAGGGAGGGAATTTACGGGCGCGCCGCGGCGAGTCCGTTTCGCCTCTTTATTATACGGGCGGCGTTGGGGCGCGTCAATCTTTTTTTTGCGCCGACGCGATTTTTTGAGCGGAAAATTTTCGGCTTGCGCGGAGGTCGGCGGGAACGGTAAAAATTTTGAAGAAAATTTGAAAAAAACGCTGGACGCCGCCGCGGAACGTCTGTTATAATGACGCAAATCGCGCCGTTAAGGAGGAAGCGTCGACGTTGGCGACGTTTTTATCGTTAAAGTCGGCGCATCTTTTGCGGTTTATCCCTTTTGTTTAGTTTGTCGGTTTTCGGTCGAAGGCGAGCGCGTCGAATTTGCGTCGGCGTCGCGGCCCGGTTCGCGAGATCATCGGAGCGAATCGACGGCGGAAAACGTTCGAGAAAGGACGTTTACATGTTAAAGCAAAAACGACGTCGGCTTCTTTTCGACGCGATTTTTGGGGCGGCTCTCGTCGGCGCTTCGGCGAGCGGCGTTTTTCATTCGTCGATTTCGAGCGACGTTTGGGCGCAGGAACGAGCGAATAATTTGACGTTTTCCCGCGAAATGCCGCCGGAAACGAACCAGCTTCCGACGAAGCTCGGGGACGTCGACCTGCTTCGAACCTTCCAGGATCCGCGGGGGGCCGTTCGCACCGGCGCGTATTGGTATTGGCTTTCCGGCAACCTTTCGCCCGAAGGCGCCGTCAAGGACGTAACCGCGATGAAGTCGGTCGGAATCGACCGGGCGTACATCGGCGACATCGGCGTCGACAACGTGCCGCGCGGCCCGGTGCGCACTTTCAGCCCGGAGTGGCAAGCGACGGTGCGAGCGGCGTTTAAGACCGCGTCCGAACTCGGCGTCGAGATGGGAATTTTCAACTCGCCGGGATGGAGCCAATCGGGCGGCCCTTGGGTCAAGCACACCCAGGCGATGCGTTATCTCGTTTCGAGCAAAACGGTCGTCAAAGGCCCGACGAAATTCGCGCAAACGTTGCCGAAACCGGAGTTTAGAAGCGAGAAAAAGGACGAGTACCAAGACGTTCGCGTCCTGGCGTACCCGGCGCCGAAAGGGTTCGACGCGACTCTCGTCGGCAAGCCGGAAAAAGGCTTTTTCGAACTGCAAGCGAATCAACCGAAAACGATCGAAATTAAGTCGGAGCAACCGTTTACGGCGCGCGCCGTTCGGCTCGATTTCAAGGAAAGCCCGATCGCCGGGAAGGCCGAGCTTTTCGCCAAGATCGACGGCGAGGCGAAGAAAATTTGCGAGTTCAAAATCAGCCGCTACAACCCGGAAATTAACGTCGGCTTTATGCCGTACGCGCCGATTACCGCCGCTTTTGAAGCGACGCAAGCGACCGAATTTCAATTGGTTGTAACGAGCGATCGCAACGGCGCCGGGATCGCGTCGGTCGAGTTGAGCGCGTCGCCGAAAGTCGCCGCCGTTTACGACAAGACGCTCGCCAAGATGCACGAAACGCCGCAACCGATGTGGTCGGAATACCAATGGGCCGCGTCCCCCGAGATCGACGACGCGTCGCTTGCCGTCGACCCGGCGAATGTCGTCGACGTAACCGACAAGCTAAACGCCGACGGCGTCTTGACTTGGGACGTTCCGGAAGGCGATTGGATCGTCGAGCGCTTCGGAATGACGCCGACCGGAACGACGAACGCGCCGGCCGTTCCGGAAGCGACCGGGTACGAAGTCGATAAAATGAGCAAAGAGCGCGTCTTAGAACACTTCGACGCGTACATGAGCAAGCTGATCGACGATCTCGGCCCGGAAGACGGCAAGTCGTTCTCGACGATCGTTCTCGACAGTTACGAAGTCGGCGGGCAAAACTTCACCGACGATTTCGCCGCGAAATTCGAAAAGTCGTTCGGTTACGATCCGACGCCGTTCTTACCCGTTTATTTTGGGACGGTTGTGAAAGATCAGGAAACGTCCGACCGCTTCCTTTGGGACTTGCGGCGCTTCGTCGCCGACGAGGTCGCGTACTCGTACGTCGGCGGATTGCGCGACGCGAGCATGGCCAAGGGCAAAAAAACGTGGCTTGAATGCTACGGACACTGGGGCTTCCCGGGCGAATTTCTGCAATACGGCGGCCAATCGAACGAGATCGCCGGCGAATATTGGAGCGAAGGAACGCTCGGCGACGTCGAAAACCGTCTCGCGTCGTCCTGCGGGCACATTTACGGCAAAACGAAAATTTGGGCCGAGTCTAACACCTGCGCCGGCAACCCTTACGGTCGCAGTCCGGTCGACATGAAGAAGCGCGCCGACCGCTTTTTCTCCGAAGGGATCAACAACACGCTTCTGCACCTTTACGTGATGCAGCCGGACGAACGCGTTCCGGGCTTTAACGCGTGGTTTGGCAACGAGTTCAATCGCCACAACACCTGGTTCAAGCACCTCGACGTTTACGTCGACTACCTGAAACGTTGCAACTTCATGCTGCAACAGGGGTTAAACGTCGCGGACGTCGCTTACTTCATCGGCGAAGACGCGCCGAAAATGATGGGCGAAGTCGACCCGGCGCTCCCCGCGGGCCGTCAGTTCGACTTTATCAACGCCGAAGTGTTGCGCGAAACGACCGACGTTAACGAAAACGGCGAGTTAACCTTGCCTCACGGAACGACTTACAAGGTTCTTGTGCTGCCGAAACTCGAAACGATGCGTCCGGAATTGTTGGCGAAGATCAAACGCCTCGTCGCCGACGGCGCGTATGTTCTCGGCCCGAAACCGTTGCGTTCGCCGAGTTTGCAAAATCAGCCGCAAGCCGACGCCGACGTGAAAAAAATGGCGGACGAACTTTGGGGCGACGTCGACGGTAAGTCGGTGAAATCGCGTAAGTTCGGAAAAGGAACGATCGCCTGGGGACTGACGCTCGACGAAGTTTTCGCCGAACTCAAATGCGCGCCGGACTGCGAGATTCCCGCCGGAACGCCGCTCGTGTACTGCCGCCGAACGGCGATCGACGGCGATATCTATTTCCTTGCGAATCAAGAGGATAAGGAGCTGAAAGACGTCGAGATCGCCTTCCGCGTTTCCGGAAAAACGCCCGAAATTTGGTACCCGGCGACGGGCGAGACTGTCGCCGTCGAAGCTCGCGAAACCGAGGACGGCCGCTCGACCGCGACGCTTAGCTTCGCGCCGCAAGAAAGCGTTTTCGTCGTTTTTCGTGAAAATAAAACGCAAAAAGACGTCGGCAACGTCTTGAAAACAAAGACGATAGCGACGCTCGACGGCCCGTGGACGGTTTCCTTCGACTCCGGCGAAATCGCGCGCGGCCCGAAAGATCCGGTCGTCTTCGACAAGCTGACCGACTGGACGCGGTCGGACGACCCGGCGATCAAATTTTACTCCGGAAGCGCCGTTTATAAAACGACTTGCGAGTTGCCGAAAATCGTCGACGGCGAGCGCGTTTATCTGTCGCTCGGCGCCGTTGCGGAAATGGCGAAGGCGAAGGTCAACGGCGAGTTCGTCGGCGGCGTTTGGACCGCGCCGTATCGCCTTGACGTTACTGAGTTTGCGCGCGAAGGCAAGAACGAAATCGAAATCGAGGTCGTCAACTGCTGGGTCAACCGCCTGATCGGCGACGCGGGCCTGCCGGAAGCGGAACGCAAAACGTGGTGTCCCGTCAATAGTTACGACGCGAAATCGCCGCTCAAAACCTCCGGTTTGCTCGGCCCGGTAACGATTTCGACGACGTCGCGGTAAACGGCGGTTCTGAAACGAGTTAAGACGCGTCGGCGTTTGCGCGAACGAACGCCGACGCGTCGCGAATTTTGGACGATATCTTGCGCGTCGACTTGTCGAAACGGCGAGAAGACGCGTTTGCTTAACGCTTTGAAAATAAAGGGGTTGCAATGAGAAAAACGCTTTGGAGCGCCGCGTTTTTAACGGCGCTTGTCGGCGCGTCGTTCTTGGCGTCGACGAGCCGCGCGGCCGATGTTTCGCCGCTCGTTCCGACGCATTTGCGTTGCGAATATCTGACGAATCCGACCGGGCTCGACGCCGAAAAACCGCGTTTCGGTTGGATTCTCGAGACGAAAGACGCCGACTTAATCGGCCTTGCGCAAACGGCTTACCGCGTTCGCGTCGACTCGAGCGTGGCGGACGCGAAGGCCGGCGCCGGGAAGATTTGGGACAGCGGCTGGCGGGAAGGCGACCGCTCGACGCCGATCGATTTTGACGGCGCCGCGCTGAAATCCGATTCGACGTATTATTGGACGGTGCAAGTCAAGGATCAAGACGGGGTTGCGTCGGAACCGTCGGAGATCGCGACGTGGACGACCGGGCTTTTCGACGCGTCCGAGTGGTCGGCGAAGTGGATCGGCGCGGGCGAAATTCCGGCCGATAAGGAAGGCGTTCTCGAAACGACGACGTTCGACCCGCAAACCGGAACGCGCAACGACCCTTGGCTGCGCAAGACGTTCGAGCTGGACGCGGTTCCGGAACGCGCCGCGATGTTCGTCGCAAGCGTCGGCTATCACGAAGTTTACGTCAACGGCGAACAGGTCGACCGCGAGTCGGTTTTGGCGCCGAACGTCTCGAATCACAAATACCGAGCCCGTTACCTTGCGTACGATCTTAAACCGTTCCTGCGCAAGGGGAAAAACGTCGTCGCGCTCTGGTTGGGGAACTCGTGGTCGGTCTATTCCGAGTACGCGACGCCGGACAAACCGAAGACGCCTATCGTTATTGCGCAGGCGGATTTACGTTTTGCCGACGGGACGTCGCTCCGCGTCGCCACGGATAAAACGTGGAAGTGGGCCAAGAGCCCGAACTCGCTGATCGGCGAATGGAATTTCCACCGTTTCGGGGGCGAGCGGTACGACGCGAACCTCGAAAACGCCGATTGGAACAAGGCCGACTTCGACGATTCCGCTTGGAAAAACGCGACGGAATTTGCGCCGAAACTTGAACTTAGCGCGCAAGCGACCGAACGCAATATTCTTGGCGCCGAAATCAAACCGGTTAAGATCGAGCCAAAAGAAGACGGCGCGTGGCGCGTCGACATGGGCGTCAATTTCGCCGGGTGGACGGAGTTCAAGGTCAAGGGGAAACCTGGAACGGAAATTACTTTCGAATATTCGGAGCGAAATCAAGAAGCGCGAACCTTCGGTCTCAACAGCGCTTACGTGATCGGCCCGAGCGGCGAAGGCGTTTTCAAAAACCGCTTTAATTACAGCTCCGGGCGTTGGATCACGGTTCGCGGTTTGACCGAAGCGCCGAAATTGGAAGACGTTAGAGGTTGGAACGCGCGCTCCGGGTACGCCGACGCGGCCGACTTTGAAACGTCTAACGACCTTCAAAACTGGATTTACAACGTCGGAACCTGGACGTTCGAGAACCTGTCGGTCGGCGGTTACGTCGTCGACTGCCCGCAACGCGAGCGAATGGGGTACGGCGGCGACGCGCACGCCACGTCGGAGTCCGGCATGTACAATTACGCGCTCGAAGCCTTCTATTATAAGTGGTTGGAAGATTGGCGCGACTGCCAGAAAGACTACGCGGACGGATGTTTGCCTTGCACCGCGCCGACCTATTGGGGCGGCGGCGGGCCGTCGTGGGGCGGTATCGTCGTTACGTTGCCGTGGACGTATTACCTGCAATACGGCGACGTTCGCATTCTCGAAGAAAACTTCGAGACGATCGAGAAGTGGTTGGCGTTCCTCGACTTGCACGTCAAAAACGATCTCCTGGAACGTTACGGCGACGAGTGGCGTTTCCTTGGCGACTGGCTCTGGCCGGGCGCGCCGGACGGGCCGAACTCGCACACGCCGCAAGCGTTGTGTTTAAACAACATCTATCGCGTTTTCAACTTGAAGACCGCGGCGCGGATCGCTCGGGTCGTCGGGAGAGAAGACCGCGCGACCGAGTGGGAGGCGAAAGCCGAAGCCGCTCGTAAAGCTATTAACGCCAAGTACTTCAAGCCGGAAGAAGGCTCGTACTTCGACGACGCGCAAGCGATTTTGGGGCTCGCGCTCCTGACCGAGATCGCGCCGACCGAAGCGGACGCCGAGCGCGTTGTTAAACGGCTTGAAAAGGCAATTTACGTCGACGCGAAGGGGCATGTCGGCGCGGGCATCACCGGAGGCGGGCTCCTTTACCGTTATCTCCGTTACAACAACCGCGACGACCTGATTTATTCGACGCTAAAGCAAACGGAGTACCCGAGTTGGGGCTTTATGCGGGAGCACGACGCGACGACGTATTGGGAAGCTTGGGAACTCGACCGCCCGGGCCACTCGCTTTTGCACAGCTCGTATCTGTATCCGGTCGCTTGGTACGTTTCGAACGTTCTCGGGATCCAACGCGACGCCGAAGTTGTTGCGTTTAAAAAGTTTACGATTCGTCCGCCGAAAGTCGACGCGACCGATTTAACCTTCGCCAGGGGCGCGTATCGCTCCGTCGTCGGCGAGATTAAGTCGAGTTGGGAAAAGAAGCCGACCGGTTTTGAGCTTTCGATCGTCGTTCCGCCGAATACGTCGGCGACGGTTTATGTTCCTAAGTCGTTGGAAAACGGTAAGATCGAAGCGCCGCGCGGAGCGAAGTTTGTCGGCGACGTCGACGGTTTCGCCGTTTTCGAAGTTCCGTCCGGTTCGTTTTTCTTTAAGGAAAGCAAGTAACGACGGGATTTAGCGTCGGCGTTTCTCGGCGCGTTTCGTCAAGGAACGCGTCGGGCGGCGCCGCGCTTTTTTTTCAAGCGTCGACGTTATTAATGAACGTCGGCGAGCTTAAATGGGAAACGACCCTTTAACGGCGCGTTTCGACGCTTCGCAAACGTCGGTCGCGCAAGGAGTTGCGTTTTTTACGATGAAACGTTTTTTTAAAATTTTTTCCGCCGCGTTTGTCGGAACGCTCCTTTTGAGTCCCGCTTTCGTCGGCGCGCAAGACGGAAAACCCGTCGGCGTCGCGACTTGCAATCCGACGCAAAATCTCGACGAAAACGGAGCGCTCCCGCGAGCCACCCCGGAATCGGTCGGCGTTCCGTCGCAAGCGTTGGTCGAACTGATCCAAACGCTCGACGCTAAGTTCAATAGAATGGACAGTTTAATGGTGTTGCGCGACGGCAAGGCGATCGCCGAATGTTGGCGCGCGCCGAATTCGCCGGACGCTCCGCACGCGATGTATTCGCTAAGCAAAAGTTTTATGTCGACGGCGATCGGGTTCGCGGTTCAGGAGGGCAAACTGAGCGTCGACCAAAAAGTCGTCGATATTTTCCCGGACGATCTGCCCGCCGAGCCGTCCGAAAATTTGAAGAAAATGACGCTCGCCGACCTTTTGTCGATGAGTTGCGGGCACGAAACGGAAGTCTCGTTGCCGGACTTGGTTAAAGCGACTCGCGCCCTTGAAAAACAGCGCGCGCCGGGCGCTCCGACCTGGACGCGGGCGTTTTTGGCGCATCCGACGCCGCGCGAACCGGGAACGCATTTCTGTTACAACACGCCCGGCACGTACATGCTTTCGGCCGCGCTTCAAAAAACGGTCGGCGAAACGACGCGCGATTACCTCGTTCCGCGTCTGTTCGAGCCGCTTCATATCGAAACGCCGTATTGGGAAAATTCGCCGGAAGGCGTCTCTAAAGGCGGAACCGGCCTGTACTTACGCACCGAGGATATCGCGAAATTCGGCCAACTTTATCTTCAACGCGGACGTTGGAACGACAAGCAAATTCTCAGCGCGGATTGGGTCGACCTGGCGACGAGTTACAAAGTGTCGAACGGTTCGAACCCGGACAGCGACTGGGCGCAAGGTTACTGCTTTCAATTTTGGCGTTGTCGCAAAAACATTTACCGCGGCGACGGCGCCTACGTCCAGTTTTGCGTCGTTATGCCCGATCAAAACGTCGTCGTCGCAATGACTTCCGACGGAAACGATTATCAAGGGCAACTGAATGCGCTTTACGATATTTTGCTCCCGGCGCTTAAAAATGAAGCGCTTCCCGAGAACCCGGAGGCTTTGGCGAAATTGCGCGAAACTGAAAAATCGCTCCAACCGAAAGAAGGCGCGTCCGGCAGCGAGGTGCGCGAGCAAGTCCTTTACAGCGAAGCGCTGAAGCGCGACGTTAAATGCCGGGTTTACCTCCCGAACGAGTACCGCACGACGTCGCTTTCGTACCCGGTTCTTTACCTCCTGCACGGGATGGGCGGTTGCGAAAAAGATTGGAGCGAACCGAAACAGGGGAATATCCAAAAGATTGCGGACGAATGGTTTGCGAAAAATCCGACGAAAAAGGCGATCATCGTCATGCCGGACGCGCAAAATTGTTGGTACCGCGACAGCGCCGACGATTCGTGCAAGTATGAAACGTTCTTCTTTGACGAGCTAATTCCCGCGATGGAAACGTTTTACCGTTGCAAAACCGGCAAAGAAAACCGGTCGATCGCCGGGCTTTCGATGGGCGGATACGGCTCGCTCCTTTACGCGTTGCGCCGTCCGGAGATGTTTAGCGCTTGTTTCGCGATGAGTCCGGCGATTCGGACGCGCGAAGAACTTGCCGCGGCTCCGTTTGAGGAGTTCGTAAGTCGTTATCGTAAAGCCGCTTCCGTCGACGAAAACGCCGAGCGCTTCGACGATTATTTCTTTGCGAACGACCCGCACTCGCTTGTCTCGAAGTTGTCGGACGACGCGAAAAAATCGATTCGATTCTGTCTCGATTGCGGCGACGACGACTATTTGACGCCGGGCGCGCACGCGTTTCACAACGAAGCGAAAGCGGCGGGCGTCTCCTGCGAATACCGCGTTCGCGACGGCGCGCACAACTGGAAATATTGGCGCGAATCGGCGCCGCTCGCGTTTGAATTTATTTGGCTAAATCCCGAGAAATAACGAGTTGCGGCGACACAGGTCGGAATGGCGCGATCGGAGCGAAACTTCGGTCGCGCTTTTTTTGTCGGCGAAAAGTCGGGCGAAAGTTATTCGGCGTCGTTAAACGCGTCGATCAAAATTTCCCGCGCCTCTTCCTGCCAACGTCGGAGCGTCGCCGGGTCGTCGAGGTCGACGCCGAGTTCCCGCCAATAAGCGCCGACGCGTTTTTCCAAGTCGGCGAACGGTCGTTCCGTTTCTTCAACGTCTTGCGAAACAACGGGTTGCGGCGTTTCCGTCGGGGCGAGGCGCGCGGACAGTTCGGCGATTTTGCGTTCGAAGTCGGCGGCGAGGTCGCCGAGAATGCCGCCGGTTTCGCCGAGCGTCGCGGGGCGGGGCGACGTCGTTCGCAATTCGATTTCTTCGAGCCAAAGCGCGTCGCCGATTTCGAGCGTCCAAACGCGGAACGGGTCGGCGAGCGTTTGTTGGGCGCGCCGCCGCGTCAATTCGCGGTGCAGTTCGGTTCGTCCGACGAGCGACAGCCGAACCGCCGCGAATCGCCCTTCCGCTTCGCCGACGATCGCTCGCGCCGCTTCAAGAAAACGAACGCGCAACTCTTCTTCTGAAACGACTTGCGTTAAATCGAGTTCGAGAGAAAACCAGCGCAGCGAATCGACGGCGACGAATCGCGGCTCGCCAAGAAGCGCGCCGTCGGCGATCTCAACGACGTAAAACCCCTTCGGCTCCGGCTCGCGAATGTGCCGGCCCTGCAAAACGCCGGGATACCCGATCCAAGCCGGCTCCGTTTGGAGCGTTTGACGGCGGTGAACGTGTCCGAGCGCCCAATAATCGTAACGTTTCGAGTTTAACGTTTCAAGACTCGTCGGAGCGTAACGCGACGCGGCGCCGTCGCCTCCGGCGTCGGTGTGCAAAACGCCGACGTTGAACGCGTTAGGAAGCGCCGTCGGAAAGTTTTCGGCCAAATTTTCCGGACAAAATTGGGCGCGGAAACTCTGCCCGGTCAACGCGACGCGTTCCGACGGACTGTCGAAAAGCATTCCCGACGACGCGAACGGCTTGGCGGACGTGGAAACGGACGCGTCGCTAACCGTCGATTTAACGGGAGTTGCGGCGCCGCGGCTCGTTTTTTTCGCGCCGTCGAGGAGTCGCGGCAGGTCGTCCGGATAAACGAACGTTTCCGGCTTTTTGGCGCTGAAAATCTTGACGTTGTTCGGCCAAGTCAACCGTGGAAGCGTCTTGTTCTGCAAGTCGTGATTTCCCAACGAGATAAGGACGGGTATGCGTCGCTTTTCGAGGCGGCGAAGTTGGCGAATCGTCCAAAGTCCGGTCGCGAGATCGTCCCAATCGCCGTCGAAAAGGTCGCCCGCGACGACGACGAACGCGACGTTTTCTTCGAGCGCGACGTCGATCAGCCGTTCGAACGCGCGGCGCGACGCGTCGCGGATCGTTTCGGCAATTTCCCGATCGGTCGTTCCGAGGCCGCGCATCGGCGAATCGAGGTGTAAGTCGGCGGCGTGTATGAATTTAAGGGACACGTGAAACTCCTGATTCGGGTTGACGGGGCGGGGCGACGCGGCGGACGAACGGCGGATCGCGTCGCCGACGTTCCTATTTTAACGCGAATCGCCGATTTTCGCAAGAGCGGACGGGAATTTTTGAAGCGCTAAAAAGGCGGGATCGGGCGACGGGGCAAGTCGGCGGGGGAGTTTTGCGGGCGCGTCGGGGAAAACGGCGACGAAAAACCGCGCGGGCGCTTTTTTGAGGCGATTTTTACGCGGTCGGCGGACGCGGTTTCGGGATTTTTCGGACGTTCGGGGCTTCAAAATTTCGAAAATTGCGGTATGATGAAGATAAACTTTAACGGTCGTAACGGTCGCGATCCGTCTCGCGTCGGGCGTTTTCGGCGCCGCGTCGAGACGTAAACGTAAACGACGGAAATTGGAGAAAATAGACAAGACGAAAGCGATGAAAAAAACGATTCGAGCGGCGTTTGTCAAGTCTTTGCCGGTGATGGCGGGCTATCTTGCGCTCGGGTTCGGGTTCGGCGTTTTGGCCGCGAACGCCGGGTACGGGCCGCTTTGGGCGCTGGCGATGAGCGTAACGATTTACGCCGGAGCGATGCAGTATCTCGCCGTCGATCTGCTCGCGTCGCAAGCGACGTTGACGGCGACGGCGATCGCGACTTTTATGGTCAACGCGCGGCATATTTTTTACGGCGTTACGATGATCGACAAATACCGCGACGCCGGTAAATATAAGCCGTATATCATTTTCGGAATGACCGACGAAACGTATTCGCTTACCTGCGACGGCAAAGCGCCGGACGGGCTCGACTTTCCGCGCTTCGCTTTTTGGCTGACGCTTTTCGATCATTTGTATTGGATTGTCGGCGGCGTCGTCGGCGCGCTTGTCGGAACGCTCGTCGAGTTCGATTCCCGGGGCGTCGATTTCGCGATGACGGCGCTTTTCGTCGCGGTTTTCGTCGAGCAGTGGAAGGGAACGCGGCGTCGCGGCCCGGCGTTGGTCGGCGTCGCGGTTTCGGTTTTGTGCCTGCTCGCGTTTGGCCCGGATAATTTCCTCATTCCGGCGACGCTTGGGATCTGCGCGGTTTTGATCGGCGGACGGCGGTTTTTCGAGGTAAAAAAAGAGACGGAAGCGCCGACGACGCAAGAGCTTGCGGTTGAAACGGCGGAAAAGGAGGAAAAACGATGAACGATTTTTCGCATTCGGTCGCGATCGTCGCGGTCGTCGCGGCGGTAACGGCGGCGCTGCGGTTTTTCCCGTTTTTCGTGTTCGGCGGAAAACGGAAAACGCCGGAAGTCGTCGCGTATCTTGGGGGTGCGCTTCCTTCGGCGATCGTCGCGATGCTCGTCGTTTACTGTTTTCGCAACGCGACGCCGCTGCGTTACCCGTTCGCGCTCCCGGAACTGATCGCCGGAGTCGCCGTCGCGATTTTGCATTCCTGGAAAAAGAACATGCTTCTAAGCGTCGGCGGCGGAACGCTTTTGTACATGGCGCTGACGCAACGCGTCTTCGTTTGAATTGGGATCGCGGCGCTTTGCCGCCGCTTTATCGCGCCGACGTCGGCAACGCGACGCGATAAAAAAACGACGCGAAGGGCGTTTCGTCCCTCGCGTCGTTTTCTTTTTTGCGTCGACGCGGCGCGAACCGTCGAAACGATCCGCGCCGACAATCGTTAAACCGAGATTATTTCTTGACTTCGGTCAACGTCTTGTAGTACTCGTAACGCTTGTAGATTTCGTCTTGCGCTTGCGCTTCGTACATCGCGGCGGCGTCCGGATTGATGCGCTTGAGCGACTTGAAGCGGTTTTGCTTCGCTTCGAAATCTTTGAGCGTTCCTTCCGGCGCCTTGCTGGCGAGTTGGAACGGTTTTTCCAAGCGCGGGTCGTACGACCAAAGCGGCCAGTAACCGCACTTGACGGCTTCTTTTTGAAGCTCCATGCCGGTCTTCATGTCGATGCCCTGCGCGATGCAGTGCGAGTACGCGATGACGAGCGACGGGCCCTTGTACGATTCCGCGGCGACGAGGGTCTTGATCGCGTGCGCCGGGTTCGCGCCGAGCGAAATTTGACCGACGAAGCACGTGCCGTAGGAAACGGCCATCATGCCGAGGTCTTTCTTCGTCGTCGCTTTGCCGCCCGCGGCGAATTTCGCAACGGCGCCCTTCGGGGTCGACTTCGAGGCCTGACCGCCGGTGTTCGAGTAAACTTCGGTGTCGAGGACGAGGATGTTGACGTCCTTCGTCGACGCGACGACGTGGTCGAGCCCGCCGTACCCGATGTCGTAAGCCCAACCGTCGCCGCCGATGATCCACGCGCTGCGGCGGACGAGGTAGTCGGCCGACATTTCGAGGAGCTTCGCTTGTTCGCAGTCGCAGGCGAGTTCGGCGAGCTTCGCTTTAAGTTCTTTGACCCAAACGCGTTGTTGCGCGATTTCGCCTTCGGTTTCCTGTTTGTTGTTGAGGAGATTTTCAACCAGCGCGTCGCCGAGTTGGTCTTTCTTCGCGACCAGGATCTCCTTCATGAAGCCGAGTTGTTGATCGACGCCGGCGCGCATGCCGAGCCCGAATTCGGCGTTGTCTTCGAAGAGCGAGTTCGCCCAGGCGGGGCCGCAACCGTCGGCGTTCGTCGTGTACGGCGTCGTCGGGAGGTTGCCGCCGTAAATGGAGGAGCAACCGGTGGCGTTCGCGATCATCATGCGGTCGCCGAAGAGTTGCGTAACCAGTTTGACGTAAGGCGTTTCGCCGCAACCCGCGCAGGAGCCCGAGAATTCGAAGAGCGGAAGCAGGAGTTGCGAGCCCTTGACGGTGTCGACTTTCGCTTTGGAGCGGTCGTAATCCGGGATCGTGAGGAAGTAATCCCAGTTGGCGCGCTCGGCGGCTTCGTTGGCGATTTTGTTTTCGAGGTTGATCGCTTTTTTGCCGTCGTCGGTCTTGCTCTTGGCCGGGCAGACGTAAACGCACATGCCGCAACCGGTGCAGTCGTCCGGCGCGACTTGGAGCGTGAATTTTTTGCCTTCGAATTCCTTCGTTTTCGCGTCGACCGACTTGAACGATTCCGGCGCGCCGTCGGCGGCGTCGTAGATCTTCATGCGGATGGCGGCGTGCGGGCAGACGAGCGAGCAGTTGCCGCATTGGATGCAGAGATCGGGGTTCCAAATCGGAACGTCGATGGCGATGCCGCGTTTTTCGTATTTCGTCGTGCCGGTCGGGAAGGCGCCGTCCGCCGTCGAGAGCATGTCTTTGACGGTGAGGTTTTCGCCGCGGGAGGCCAGGATTTCGCCGAGGACGTTCTTGACGAATTCCGGAGCGTCGCCGACGACGCCGTTGCGACGATGGAATTTCGACGTGATTTCTTTCGGATAATCGACTTTTTCGAGCGCCGCGAGGGACGAGTCGACCGCCGCGTAGTTCTTCTGAACGATTTCGTCGCCCTTCTTGCCGTAAACCTTCTTGATACTGGCTTTAATGTAGCCGATTCCTTCGTCGACCGGCATGAAGTTGCCGAGCTTGAAGAAGCAGGTTTCCATGACGGTGTTGATGCGGCCGCCCATGCCCGCCGCTTTCGCGACTTTAACGGCGTCGACGACGTAGAATTCGAGTTCTTTTTCGACGATTTCCTGTTGGAGCTCGATCGGGAGGTGATCCCAAACTTCCGCGGCGCCGTAAGGGGCGTTCAGGAGGAACGTTCCGCCTTTGACGATCGGTTCGAGCATGTCGAGTTTTTGCGTGAAGACGAATTGGTGGCACGCGACGAAGTTCGCTTGATAGATCAGGTACGAGCCTTTGATCGGGCGCGGCGAGAAGCGGAGGTGCGAAACCGTAACGGCGCCGGCTTTTTTCGAGTCGTAAACGAAGTAGCCCTGGCTGAAGTTTTCGGTGTATTCGCCGACGATTTTCGTCGTTTCTTTGTTCGCGCCGACGGTGCCGTCGCTGCCGAGACCGTAGAAGATGCAACGGCGAACGTCGTCCGCTTCGGTCGAGAAGGTCGGATCGTAGTCGAGGCTGAGGTTCGTGAGGTCGTCTTTAACGCCGATCGTGAATTTTTTCTTCGGCGCGTCTTTGGCGAGTTCGTCGTAAACGCCTTTGACCATCGCCGGGGTGAAGTCTTTCGACGCGAGGCCGTAACGACCGGCGGCGACGAACGGAAGCGCGCCGTCCCAAAGGCGAACGAGGGCCGAAACGACGTCGAGGTAAAGCGGCTCGCCGCCGGCGCCCGGTTCCTTCGTGCGGTCGAGAACGGCGATTTTTTTGGTCGTTTTCGGCAACGCGGCGACGAACGCGGCTTCGTCGAACGGGCGGTAGAGGCGAACGTTGACCATACCGACGTTCTTGTCTTTGCCGATGAAGTCGATATATTCTTCGACAATGCCGGAGCCGCTCGCCATGACGACGATCACGTTTTCGGCGTTCGGGTCGCCGTAGTAGTCGAAAATGTGGTATTGGCGGCCGGTCAGTTTCGCGAATTTGTCCATTTCTTCCTGGACGATTCCCGGGACGGCGTCGTAGGCCGGGTTGCACGCTTCGCGCGCCTGGAAGAAGACGTCCGGGTTTTGCGCGACGCCGCGGATGAGCGGGCGGCTCGGGTTGAGGGCGCGTTCGCGGAAGTTGCGAACGGCGTCGAGATCCATCATTTCGCGGACGGTCGATTCCGGAAGTTTTTCGAGTTTGTTGACTTCGTGCGAGGTGCGGAAACCGTCGAAGAAGTGGAGGAACGGGACGTGGCTACGGTGCGTCGACGCGTAGGAAATCAGCGCCATGTCGTGCGTTTCCTGAACCGTGCCGCCGCAGAGCATCGCCCAACCGCAGGAGCGCGTCGCCATGACGTCGGAGTGGTCGCCGAAGATCGAGAGCGCGTGCGTGGCGACGCAACGGGCCGTAACGTGGAAGACGGTCGGCGTTTGTTCGCCGGCGATCTTGAACATGTTCGGGATCATCAGGAGGAGACCTTGCGACGCCGTGAACGTGCAAGTCAGCGCGCCCACCTGCAACGAGCCGTGAACGGCGCCCGCCGCCCCGGCTTCGCTTTGCATTTCAACGATTTGCGGAATCGTGCCGAAGAGGTTCTTTTTGCCTTTCGCGGCCCAGTCGTCCGTCAGCTCGCCCATCGTCGACGACGGCGTGATCGGGTAAATGGCCATAACTTCGTTGCAAAGATGCGCGATCATCGCGGCGGCTTCGTTGCCGTCGCACATGACGAAGCGTTTTTCGTCGCTCATTTAAGTCTCCTAGTAAAATTCGTTCGGGGCGCCTGTATAAGGGCGCGGCAAGAAAGCGCGTCGCGTCGTCTCGGCGAGGGTTGAAAAGACGTCTAAAAACGTCGCGATTCGACGCCGCGCGGGCGGGCGAACCCGTCCTATATTTTTAGCTTCCATTCTACCTCCAGTTTTCGGTTTTGGCAAGCGGGGGGCCGTCGTTCTTTTCCAATTCCCCGAGCGTTCCGCGCGAGGAATCGCCTTAAACCGCGTCTTTTGCCCAAACGGGTTATTTTAACTCTTAAGACGGGACGCAACTCTTGTAAAACGAAAAGTTAGACGCTTCTATCTTTTGGCGTTCGAGCGTTAAATTTAGGGGTCGGCGGCTTTAAAAGACGTTTGGAGGGAGGCGTTGCGAGGCGGGGCGAGCGCGGTCGGAAAAAAGCGCCGACGGCTTTGCTCGATTTGTCGAAAATCGCGAACGATTCGTCGAGGCGGAAGTTTTTTGCGAAGAAAATTTCGAAAAATTTTTAAAAAGCGTTGCTTTTTGGCGGCGGAGACCTTATAATAGTGGAAACGTAAAATTTTTGAAGCGTTAATTTAGGTAATTTGCGTCGACGGCGCGTCGGCGCGTTCGACGACGTCGAGGACGGTAGGGCGAGGCGTGTCTCAGCGGAGACCGCGTTCGTTCGACCGTTTTTGCGTTTAACGAGGTTCGGCTTTGCGCCGCGGACGTTGAACGGCGTCGTACTTTTTGATTTTGAACGAAAGAACAACGGTGAACGAAATGCTGGAGAATCGAAACGACCGAGCGTCCGAAGCGCGCGTCGCCGAGGATCCGAAAACGACCCGTCTTCGGAATCAGTTGCTCGCTTGGTGCAAACATATCGCGGCCGAGGCGGCGAAAGCTCGCGCTTGGGGGAATCGCAGCGTCCCGGTCGAACGGTTTCTTCTCGAAGCGTTGGACGCCGCGTCGAGCGCGTCGAGCGCCGACGCGCGGGAATTAACCCGTCTTATTTTAAAGGCCGACCTCGTTTTTCAGTTGGCGGAATACCTGGGCGCCGAGCAAAAGCCGGAATATCAGGAAAGTTTGGAGAATCAACTTCGCGAGCGGGAAAACGCCGCTTCCGAACCCGACGACGCGACGATCGACGAGTTGGCGGCGCAGGGGGAAGAATACGACGCGGCGGCTCGAGCGGCTCGATTCGGAGCGACCGCGTTCGGCTTGCGGGAAACGATCGAAGACGGCTTGAAAGGCGTCGCGGCTCTCCTGCGTCGGGCGTCGGAACTCGGCGAGCGAACCTTGCCGCGTCGCGAATTTGAGGCGCAGGGGATTCGGGCTCGAGTCAAGGAGACCCGAGCTCGCGACGCGAAGGAAAAAGAGGCGAAGGCCGCGCTTGTCGCCGAGGCCGAGCGCGTCGAAGCGGAGATCGCCCGTTGGCGCGAAGACGAGCGCTCCGTCGTCGACGGCGTCGTCGAAACGCTTGCTTTTCTGGCGGCGGAATCGACCGACGTCGACGCGTTGTTCGAGGCGGTCGAGAAGACCGGGCGTTTGGCGGCGCTGGCGTTTGGAATCGTCGAGAGCGGTTCGTTTTGCGAATACGGAACGCCGGTTCCGACGGTCGTTCGCGCTTCGGCGGCGCCGGGAAAATGCGTCCTCTTTAGCGGCGACGATTTCGACGTTTTGCTCGAATTGCTCGAACGCGCCGAAATTCGCGAGCTGAACGTTTGGACGCGAGGCGAGGCGATCGCGGCGCATTCGTTCCCGGCGTTCAAAAAGTTTAAGCGTTTGACCGGGCATTACGGCGGTTCCTGGCTCGACCAACGGCGCGAATTGGGCGCTTTTCCCGGCGCGATTCTCGTCGCGTCGACGCCGCTCGAAACGCCGGACGGTTCGTATCGGGATTATATTTTCGCCGCCGGAACGACGCGCGCCGACGGCGTCGTTTCGCTGGAACGCGACGCCGCCGGAAAACTCGATTTTTCCCCGTTGATTCGAGCGGCGGTCGATTCGCCCGGTTTCGCCGATTCGCGAGGAAAGGGCGCGATCGAGAAGATCGCGACGGGATTCGGCGGCGACGGGCTCGACGGTATGATCGACAAACTGGCGCGAGCGTTCCGACAAGACCGGACGAAGCGCGTTTTCGTCGTCGGCGGCGAAGACGCGCCGGACGGGGGAAACGATTATTTCGCGGCGCTTTTCGACGCGATCCCGGAGGATTCGACGGTCGTTTCGTTCGGCGACGCGAAGTTCCGTTTCAATCGCAAACCGGCCCCGCCGACCGCGTTCGGAACGCCGAAAACGCTCGATATGGGACGCGTTTGCGACGCGGGCGCCGTCTTCCGATTCGCCGAAAAACTCGGCGCCGAACTCGAACGCGAGCCCGCCGTTTCGCCGGTCGCCTTCTTCTTTAGTCGTTTTAACGAAACGTCGACGGCGGCTTTTTTGGCGGCGATCGGACTTGGATATCGGCGAATTTTCGTCGGCCCGACCGCGAACTGGGCGCCGGAGCTGACCGCGCTTTTCGCCGAACGGTTGGGCGTTCGCGTCGCCGACGAGCCGACCGCCGACGTCGCGACGGCGTTAAATTAGCGTCGATTTTGCCGATTTTAACGCGAGACGGGGCGCTTTGCGTCGACTCCGTTTCGCGTTAAAATCGAGCGGCGGCGCGGAACGCTTTTGAAAACGGCGTCGTTAACGATGTTTTTTGAGGAAATTTGAATGTCGTCGAAGATAAACCTCGGACGTTGGGCGCCGTTCGCGGTCGCGGCGTCGTCGTTCTTTCTTTATTGGGCCGCGCTTCCGCCGTCTTGGATCGGTTGGGCGATCTTTTTGGTTCCGGCCGTTTGGGCCGCGACCGTTTTCAACCCCGATTTTGCCGCCGCGCGTCAAAATAGAGAAAATAGGCGAAAAGGCGAAAAAGAGTCGGCGTTCGACGAACGGGGAAACGGCGAAAATCGGCGGTTTGACGAATTTGCGTCGACTTTGACGGAGCGTTTGTCGGCCGACGTTGCGAAATTCGAGCGAACGGAACGGACGAGCGAAGGGGCGAGGTTTGGGAAAAAAGAGCGTTTTCGGCGAACTCGGCGCTTTGGGCGGTTTGTCGGACGCGTCTTTTTCGGCGGCGAATACCGGCAATATTGGTCGGCGGCGTTTCTTTTTTGGGCGGCGACGGTCGTTTGGATCTCTTATCCGCACCCGGCGACGACGCTCGGTTGGTTGGCGGCGTCGGCGTATTTAGCGCTTCATTTTCCGCTTTTTGTCGCAATAACAAGGGCTCTCGTTGGGTTTCGAACGAAACGCGACGACGCAACGCGACAAATTAGCGAAGTAAAGAAAAACGGCGAAACGGGATGTTTGGGCGAAATAAGGCAAATTGGCGAAACAGCGCGGAGCGCGACGGTTTGTGGGAACGGCGGAAACGCGAAAAATGGAAAACTTCCGCCGACTTTAACGCTTCGAGTTCGGGAAAAAGCGCAGGTTGCGCAAAATACGCAAGTTGACGAAAAGGCGCGAAAACGGCGAGCGGCGACGCGACGGGGCGGTTTGCCGCTTTGGTTGGCGGCGCCGATCGCTTGGACGGCGGTCGAATGGGCGCGCAATCGCGGGCTCGGCGGGTTTTCCTTCGCGGGGCTTTCGCATTCCCTTTACGATTTCCCCCAATTTATCCAAATTGCCGAGCCGTTGGGCGAATACGGCGTCGGCGCGGCGATCGTCGCGATCGGAACGCTTCTTGGAACGGCGGTTTCGAAGGCGGTTTCGATAAAATCCGGGAATTACGTAAACGAGGCGGTTTCGGAAAACGGCGCGAAACGGCGAAAGTTTGCCGGAGCGAAGTTTGCCGGAGCGAAGTTTGCCGGCGTCGCGATCCCGTTTTTCGGCGCGATTGCGATTTTCACCGTCGTCGTCGGTTTCGGAGTTTGGCGACTCGAATTTTTCGACGCGGCGGAGCGTTCGGCGCTTGCGTCGGGGGCGGTTCCTTGCCGGGTCGCGCTTTTGCAGGACGGAACGACGTACCGGTTTCCGGTGCCCGATTGGCAAAATAGGCAAGTTGCGGAAACTTATTTGGCGTTGGCGGCGGAGGCGGGGAGAGATCCGCGCGGTTTCGACGTCGCCGTTTGGCCGGAAAGTTGTTTCGACGTCTTTTGGGACGAGAATACGACGGAAAAACGGGAGAAATCGGCAACCGGGGAAAAATCGGCGGATTCGGCAACCGGGGAAACCGGGGAAGAATCGGCGGATTCGGCGGCGGTCGAACGGATCGCTCGGGCCGAAAAGTCGCGGGCGCTTTCCCGATCTCGGCGCGACGCGGCCCGGTTGACGGAACGTCTCGGCGCGGCGGCGATTTTGGGGACGACCGTGATCCTCGTCGACGTCGACGCCGGGGACGAAACGACCGTTCTTAACGCCGCCGTTTTCGCGCCCCGTTTCGATTCGGCGTCCGACGCGACTTTGACGGCGGAAAAAACGTTAAATCCGGGAAGTTGGGCAAGTTGGGGAACTCCGGTTGCGAGCGGGCCGACCGATCCCGACCCGTCGGCGTTCCGGCTTTACGGGAAGCGGCGGCTCGTTATTTTCGGCGAATACGTTCCCGGCGCCGATTGGCTGCCCGATTGGTTCCCGTTGAAGGCGGTTTGCGCCGATTTTTCGCTTGCTCGGGGCGTCGGGCCGGTCGTTTTTCCGGTCGCTCGACGCGGCGTTTCGGCGGAAAACGGCGGAAACGGGCGAAACGAACCGCTCCTTTTCGCGCCGCATATTTGCTTCGAAAGTTCGATACCGCATTACGTTAAGGAGCAAGTTCGCGAGCTGGCCGCCGTCGGCGCGGAGCCGGACGTTCTGGTTTGTCTTTCGAACGACGGTTGGTTCCGCAACGGTTCGCAGACGGACGGGCACCTTGCGACGCAGGTTTTCCGCGCCGTCGAGAATCGCAAGCCGCTCGTCGCCGCGACGCACGGAGGTTTTTCGGCGCACGTCGATCAGGCGGGGCGGATCCGGAGTCGGGGGGCTCGGGGCGGAACGGAAGTCGTCGCGGCGGAAGTGTTGCCGGTCGATTGCGAGCGCTTCGGACGGGCGGCGCTCGGCGGACGCGACCTTGCGGAAACGTTGGCGCTTGGTTGCGTCGTTCTCAGCTTGGGCGCGCTCGTTGCGACGGCGTTCAGGCGTTTTTGCCCTTATTAATTAATAAGGGGGAAATTTGAGCGTTTCGAAGCGTCGGCGGATTTAAAGCTAACCGTTTTGGTTGGCTTTAAACGACGCTAAAATGGGCGGTTGGGGGAAAAGTAAGGGAAAGCGCCGGTTGCGCGGGCGCTTTTCGACGTTTTTTTCGTCCCGCGCCAATTTAAGCGACGAAAACTCTTGCTTTATTTTGATTTTGACGATACATTAGAGAAGTCGACGCGGTGAAAGCGGAGGTCGGCGCTCCGGCCGGTTTCCGTTCCGCCCATTTCATATCGTTGCAAAAAACGCGTCTCCGACGCGTAATTTGATATTTACATTCCTTATCCGCATCATTGAGGACTTAAAGATGAGAACGAATGTTAAACTGGGGGGGGGGGATAAACAACGCGGTTTTACCCTCGTCGAACTGTTGGTCGTCATCGCTATTATCGGGATTTTGATCGGTTTGCTCTTGCCGGCCGTTCAGGCGGCGCGCGAAGCGGCGCGTCGCATGCAGTGCACGAACAACCTGAAACAACTCGCGTTGGCTTGCCAAACCTACGCCGACCAGAACCAGGATCAATTCCCGATGGGGATGCTCCTCGGTAACGCGGATATTTACGACGGCGACCCCGACCGCGTTTCCTGGCACGGCCGCACGCTTCCCTTCATCGAACAAACGGCTCTGTACAGCGGGCTCGCTTTCACCGGCACCGGCAAAGGTTACAATAACAACACCGACACGACCAGGCTTAACGGGCAGTCGAAAGCCGAGAACCCAGGGCACTGGGAATACCGCAATGCGTTGATTCCGGCGCACCAATGCCCGAGCGAACCGGAAGCCATCGGCGAATCGGCGGCCGAAGCTTGGTGCCACCGTCGATCCTGCTACGTCGTGAACCTGGGGAACTCGAACTTCCGCAACGAGGAAGTCGTCAACTGGGACGGGCGCGAGTCGTACAAAGCGCATAAAGCTCCGTTTACCTTCAACAAAGCCGTCAAAATGGCCGCGATAACCGACGGCACCTCGAACACCCTGTGCCTGTCCGAAGCGGTTATTAACCCGAACACCAGCGGTTACCAGGGGAACTACGGTTGCGTTATCTTCTCCGCCGGTTGCGGTTTCACCACGTGGAACGGCCCGAACACGACCGCTTCGACCGACTTCGGGCGCGCCGCCTGGGTCGCCGAAGACTTCAACCCGCCGTTCTACTGCCACGGTTACAACCGTTGGTACAGCGCGACTTTCCCGGCGAAATCCCACCACTCCGGCGGCGTCAACGCCGCGATGTGCGACGGTTCCGTCCGTTATTTCAGCGACACGATCAACTTGGAAACCTGGCGCTCGCTCTCGACGGCCGACGGCGGCGAAACCGACCTCGACTGATTTTAGCGGCGTTTGAATAGAATCGCGCTTCGTTCGTCGCGGCGGCGTTTAGCGGGTCGGGCGGCGACGGAGCGCGTTTTGGAATCTCGACGAAGAAAGGAGAGAACGACAATGTTGAAAGCGAGTTGGAAAGCGTGTTGCGCGTTGGCCCTGGCGGTTTGTTGCGTCGCGTTCGCCGGATGCGCCCCGAAAGACGGGCTCGTTCCGGTCAAGGGAACGATCACCCTCGACGGCGCGCCGATCGAGAAGGGGACGATCAACTTCGCGCCGAAGGGCGGCCCCGGCACCGCGGCCGGCGGCGCGATCGTGAACGGCAAATACGAAGCCCGCGTCTCCCCGGGCAAGATGGCCGTTACGATTTACGCTCAAAAAGCGGAAAAGATCGAAAACCCGACGCAAGAGCAGATCGAACGCGGCATTACCGAAATTACGGTCGACGTCGTTCCGGCGAAATACAATCGCGCTTCGACGCTCGAAGCCGATATCGTCGAAGGGCAAAAAGACCCGGTCGACTTCGAATTGACGACCGACGAATGATTTTCGACGCTTAAATCGACGAAGAGAAAACGCGCCGCGACGGCGAAACGTCCGGCGCGTTTTTTGTTGGGCGGTCGGCGGAAAACGGGTTTTTCGGAAATTTTCGAGCGCGGTTTCTTGCGTCGCCGACGGCGATTTGGTACAATATCGGGAAAGCGCGCCGTCGAGCCGTCGACTTGGCCTTCGGCGCGAACGATTTGAGCGGTCTGCAAATAAGGAAGGGCGACGAAATGAAAACGAATCGCAGAGAATTTATCGGGGCGGCGGCTTGCTTTAGCGTCGCGGGGCTTTTGGGCGCGAACGTCGCGAAAGCGCAACGTTTGAGCGCCGCGCAGCTGACGAGTTTGCTTGCGGTCGCGGGTTCCGATCCGGACGGCGAAGTCGGGAAGCCGTATCGCGGCTGGCGGGAGGGCGAGCTCGACCTCAACTTTATTCACACCGGCGTCGGCGAAAGCTGCTTCCAGATTTGCCCGGACGGCACGACGATTTTGACCGACGCCGGCGACCGCAACGCGGCGGCGTACAAGGACAACGTCGCGATTTTGCCGAACGAATCGCGACGTTCGGGCGAGTGGATCGCTCGTTACGTCGGTCGCGCCAAGCCCGGGATCGAGAAGATCGATTACGTCGTCGCGTCGCACTTCCACGACGACCACGTCGGCAGTTGGCGCGACGGGATCGGCGTCGCCGAGGGGCGCGGCGATTATCAGATCAGCGGAATTACGCACGTCGGCGAATTTTACTCGTTCGGCGCGGCGTTCGATCGCGGTTATCCGGAGTACGATCGGCCGACCGCCGCCGCGCCGCGAGACCGCGAAAATCTTCGCAAGTTCTTCGATTACAAGGAAAAGACGGACGGGCTCAAGCGCGAGCCGTTCGTCGTCGGCGCGCTCGACCAGATCAAACTCGTCAACGAGCCGGAAAAATACGACTTCCACGTCCGCAATATTTGCCGCAACGGCGTCGTTTGGACCGGGCAAGGCGCGGAAACGGTCGATTATTACGCGAAAAACCCGAAAAACACGTCGGGAGCGATCAACGAAAACACCTGCAGTCTGGCGACCGTTACGTCGTTCGGTCCGTTCCGGTTCTTCTCCGGCGGCGACGTCAGTTGCGGAATGCTCGACGAAAAGGGCGAATGGGTCGATTACGAAGGCGAAGTCGGGCGCGTCGCCGGGCCGGTCGACGTTTGCAAGTCGAATCACCACTCGTACCGCGACGCGATGGCGCCGGGGTTCGTTAAAGCGACGCGGCCGCGTGTTTACGTTACCTGCGTTTGGGATCGCTGGCATCTGCAAGACAACGTCTCGACGGCGATGACCGACGAAACGTCGTATCCGGGCGATCGCCTTATTTGTCCGACGGCGATCCATCCGGAAAACGCCGAGATGATGGAAGGGAAACCCTGGCTTAAAAGCCTCGTCGAGCGCGCCGGCACGGTGGTGGTGAAAGTTTACGACGGCGGCAAAAAATACAAGGTCTACTACCTGACCGCCGAAGACGAAAGCATGACCGTAACCGCGGTTTACGGCCCGTTCGACTCGCGCGGCGCCGTTTGAGCGTCGGGGCGCGAAGCGGATCGGAGGAGGAAGGCGGCGGAGCGCGGCGTCGCGAACGGCGGTTTTCCCCTCCATTAATATATTAATGGACGATTTCTCATTAATAAGCGACAAAATCGATTGTTTTTCACCTCGAGTTGGGAGATATTAATGAAACAATTTTTTGTTCAGGCGGCGCGCGCCCTCGGTTGCGTTTGCGTCGTCGCGGCGGCGACCGCTTTCGCGCAAGACGGCGCGCAAGCCGACCGGCCGAAGCAGGCGTTGACGGCGGTTCCGTTTACCGAAGTTAAGTTGACGGACGACTTTTGGGCGCCGCGCATCGAAGCGAACCGCGTCGTTTCCGTTCCGCACAACATTAAATGGTGCGAAACCGAAACGAGCCGCATCGCCAACTTCCGCAACGCCGGGGCCAAGTTGCAGGGGCGAAAACACGACGACTTCAAAGGCATTTACTTCGACGATTCCGACGTTTACAAAATTCTCGAAGGTTTCGCGTATTCGCTTTCCGCGCATCCGGACGCCGAACTTCAAAAGAAAGCCGACGAATGGATCGCCGCCATCGGCTCCGCGCAAGAGGACGACGGCTATCTGATGGCGTACTTCACGCTCATGAAGCCGGAGGAAAAATGGACGAATCTCGCGTTCATGCACGAGCTTTACTGCGCCGGACACATGGCCGAAGCGGCGGTCGCCTATTACCGCGCCACCGGCGACGAGAAATTCCTGCAGATTAGCCGTCGTTTACTCGACTTGATCTGCAAGCGTTACGGCCCGGGCGAAGGTCAATTGAAAAACGTTCCGGGACACGAAGAGCTCGAACTCGCGCTCGTCAAGGCGTACCAGCTGACCGGCGACCGCAAATATCTCGATCAGGCGAAATTCTTCGTCGACATTCGCGGCGTCGCGGACGGGCGCCAACTCGAACAAGGCCGCGAAAAACCGCTCTTCGGCGAATATTGCCAGGATCACATGCCGGTGCGCGAGCAATCGGAGATCGTCGGGCACGCCGTCCGCGCGATGTATCTTTATTGCGGCGCCACCGACGTCGCCGGTTATTATCGCGATCCCGAATTGACGGCCGCGATGAAGCGCATCTTCAACAACGTTACGCGCCAGAAAATGTACGTTACCGGCGGAATCGGCTCCTCGGCCTCGAACGAAGGTTTCGAAGAGAACTTCAAACTGCCGAATAAAAGCGCTTACTGCGAAACCTGCGCTTCCATCGGGATGATGTTTTGGGCGCACCGCATGAACCTCGCGACCGGCGAAGCGCAATACGCCGACGTGATGGAACTCGCGATGTATAACGGGTTTATGTCCGGTTACGGCCTCAACGGCGACTCCTATTTTTACGTCAACCCGCTCGCGTCGGACGGCGGCCATCACCGTCAGCCGTTCTTCGGTTGCGCCTGCTGCCCGTCGAACGTCATCCGCGCGCTTCCGTCGGTTCCCGGCTACGTTTACGCGACCGCCTCTTCGAAAGACGACGGCGCCGACGACGTCGTCGTTGTCAACATGTTCGTCGAAGGGAAAGCGACCGTCGAGCTCGCCGACAAAATCGTCGAGATCGCGCAAACGACCCGTTACCCGTTCGACGGCAAAGTTTTCATTAAAACGACCGCTCGCATGAAGGACGAAAACGCTGAAAAAACGCCGTTTACGCTGAAAGTTCGCGTTCCCGGTTGGGCGCGGGCCGAAGCCGAAGCGGACGGTTACCGCTCGTTCGTTCGCGGGGGCGACTCCTTCGACGGCGCCGTCGAAGCGCTCGTTTTTGAAACGCCGGTCGTCCGCCTTCTGGCGAATCCGAAAGTGAAGGAAAATTTGGGACGCGTCGCCTTGAAACGCGGCCCGGTCGTTTACTGTTTCGAACAAATCGACAACCCCGGCGTCCGCGTCGACCGCGTTATTTTGGCGAAAGATCCGGAATTTAAGATCGAACGACGCGTTATCTCCGGGAACGCCAACGAGGCGACGAAAAACAGCGCCGCTCGCAAAGTCGACGTTATCCTTGCGAAGGATTTCGAAGGCCGAACGCTCGTCGCGGTTCCGTATTGCGTTTGGGACAACCGCGCCGCCGGTAAAATGGCCGTTTGGGTTCGTCAAGTCGGTTTGAGCGCCGCGCCGTCCGCCGATTCCGAACTCGGCAAAGAAGCGAACTGGATCGACGCCGAAGGGTTGCCGATCCTGTACAAACCGCTCGACGCCGCGCTCCTGACGGACGAAATTCCGCAACTCGCTTTCGCGCCGGAACTTACCGGTTCCTACTTCAACGATTCTCATTCGCTCTTCGACGGAACGAACGCCGGAAACCCGAAACACTCCGGCGATCAGGCGGTTCCGCGCGCGACCTGGTGGCCGCGCAAGGGGTCGAAAGAATGGTTCCAAATGGAGTACCCGAAAGCGCGTAAGTTCAAGAGCGCGACGCTTTACTGGTTCGACGACACTAAAGAAAACGGCGGTTGCGCGACCCCGAGTTCCTGGAAGTTGACGTATCAAACCGAAGACGGCGCCGCGTGGAAAGAAGTCGAAACGACCGACGCGTATTCGGTCGAGCGCGACAAGGAGATCGTCGTGAATTTTGCCGAAATCGAAGCGATCCGCGTTCGCGTCGAGGTTCAACTTCAAGACGGATTCTCCGGCGGCGTCCTGAAAATGGACTTTAAATAAATCGATACGCGATAACGATTTAGCGTTTTAGCGACGAAGCGTCGGCGGCTCTTTCGCGGGAGCCGTCGGCGCTTTTTTCGTTCTCGGGCGAAACGGGCGGCCGACCGGTAAACGCGACGCCCCCGGTTGACTTCCGCGCCGTCGACGCTAAAATAAGTCTCGACGGCGGGTTCGCTTTCGCCGTCGTTGCGCTCCGACGCGCTTGACGAAATGAAACAACGATAAATCGAGAAAAACGAGGTGGTTATGTCGACCGAAAAAGCGTCGCCGATCGATTGGGCTCTTTTTAAGGAAACGTTCGACGCCGCGCGAACGGTCGCGCTGACGGGACATATTCGTCCGGACGGCGACTCGATCGGAAGCGTCGTCGCGCTTGGGCGAGCTTTAAAGTCGCTTGGAAAAAAGGTTGCGCTCGTCAACGGACATTCGGTTCCGCCGAATCTCGCGTTCCTCGACCCGGCGAACGAGATCCGCAAGTTCGCCCTGCTGACCGACGAGGAGCGCGCTTTTATCGATTCCGCCGACCTCCGCGTCGCTCTCGACGCGAGTTCCTGGGCGCAACTCGGCGATTCCGGCGAGATGTTCAAAACGCCCGGAAGCGTTAAAGTCGTCCTCGACCATCACGCGAAGGGCGATCCCATCGGCGACCGGCGTTTCGTCGACCCCGACGCCGAATCGACCGGAAGTCTTGTCTTTCAAGCGGTTAAGACGCTTGGCGTTCCGCTGACGCCGGAGATCGCGCTCCCGATTTTCGTCGCGACGGCGACCGATTCCGGCTGGTTTCGGTTCGCGTCGACGAAGGCGTCGACGTTCCGGCGCGTCGCGGAGCTGATCGACGCGGGCGTCGAAGTCGATTGGGTGTACAAAATTCTTTACGAGCAAGAGACGTTTGGGCGGCTGAAGTTGGTCGGCGCCGCGCTGACCCGTTGCGAGCGTTTTCTCGACGGCAAGGGAATCGTTATGTCGTTGCGGCGCAAGGATTTCGACGACGCCGGCGCGTTGCCGTCGGACAGCGAAGACATTGTGAACATCGCCCTGCAAGTCGCGGGCGTCGAAGTCGCCGAGATCGCGATCGAGCAAAAGGACGGAAGCGTTAAGTCGAGTTTTCGCAGTCGTTGCGCGCTCGATTGTTCGCTCCTTGCGGCGGCGTTCGGCGGAGGCGGACACAAAGCGGCGGCCGGCGCGACGTTCGACCGCGGGCTCGACGACGCCTTGGCGCAAATGGTTGCGAAGACCGAGGAAATGTACGCCGCGCTTTCTTAAAGCTTGCGATTAAACGGGTTGCAAAGCGGGCGCGTTCGGCGGTCTTGTCGATTTAAAAAATCGTTAAAAATGGAGAAAAACGATGACGTTTGACGTTGTAATCGGCGATATTACAAAGTTTAACGCGGACGCGATTGTGAACGCGGCGAACGGAACGCTTCTCGGCGGAGGCGGCGTCGACGGCGCGATCCATCGGGCGGCGGGGCCGGAACTTTTGGCCGAATGCAAAACTCTCGGCGGGTGCGCGACCGGCGAAGCGAAGATCACGCGCGGCTATCGGCTTCCGGCGTCGTTCGTAATTCACACGCCGGGGCCGATTTACAGCTCGTACAAACCGGAAGAGTCGGCGCGGCTTTTGCGAAACTGTTACGAAAATTCGCTCAAAATCGCCGACGAGCGCGGCTTAAAAACGATCGGATTCGCGTCGATTTCGACCGGAATTTATCGTTTTCCGCTGAACGAAGCGGCGCGAATCGTCGCCGAAACGTTCCGCGATTTCGCGCCGAAAGCGAGGAGCGTAAAACTCGCGACGATGGTTTGTTTCGACGTCGCGACCGCCGAAGCGTACCGTCGAGCGTTCGCCGCGCTCGAAAATTAAACGGCGTTTAACGTCTCGCTAAGTCGCCTTGCAAAACGGCTTAGCGAGGCAATCGAATCAATATGCGAACGAAGGGAGTCGATATTTGGCAACGACGCAGATTTTTTTTGTCGCCGGTTTTTTCCTTTTCGCCGGGATCTTGGCGAGCAAGATTTCGACGATTTTGCGGGCGCCGACCCTTCTCGTCTTTTTGGCGGTCGGAATGCTCGCCGGAACGGACGGCCCGATCGGGGTCGAGTTCGACGATTTTGAAACGTCGAATTTCGTCGGCTCGTTGGCGCTGGCGTTTATTTTGTTCGCGGGCGGATACGACACGGAGTGGAAGTCGACGAAACGCGTTCTTTTTCGGGGAACGCTGCTTGCGAGTCTCGGCGTTTTAGCGACGGCGGCGATCCTCGGCTTTTTCATTCATTGGACGCTTAAACTTCCGCTCGAATATTCGCTTCTTTGCGGGGCGGTCGTTTCGTCGACGGACGCCGCGGCGGTCTTCGCGATCTTCCGGTCGCGCGGTTTCGGCTTGAAAGGCAACCTGCGGCCGATGTTGGAGTTCGAGTCCGGTAGCAACGACCCGATGGCGGCGTTTTTGACGCTTTTCATGATCGAGAAGATCCTTTCCGGCGATTCGTCGGCGCTCGGTTATTTGACGATTTTCCCGAATTTCCTTTGGAAAATGGGCGTCGGCGTCGCGGCGGGCCTCCTGATCGCAAGGGGCGCGGCGGCGTTGTTTAAGCGACTTCGGCTCGAGTACGAAGGCCTCTATTACGTCTTTGGGATCGCGACCGTTTTCCTTCTGTACAGCTTGGCGGAGTTTGTCGGCGGCAACGGTTTTATGGCCGCTTACGTCGGCGGGATGGCGCTGGGGAATCTGCGTTTTCCTTACCGGCACGGTCTCGCGCGCTTTAACGACGGGGTCGCCTGGTTGATGCAAGCGACCGTATTCTTGATGTTAGGTTTGCTCGTAACGCCGTCGGAGCTGGTCGCGACGATACCGTCCGGCCTGGCGGTCGCGGCGGCGCTCCTTTTTATCGCGCGGCCGTTGGCGGTCGAGTTGTGCTTGATCGGCAGCTCGTGGTCGTTGAAAGAGCGGCTGGCGATCGATTGGGGCGGTTTTCGCGGCGCGGCGCCGATCGTGTTGGCGACTTTTCCGGCGATCTCGCACGTCGAGGGGGCGCGCGAGCTGTTTAATCTCGTCTTTTTCGTCGTTTTAGTTTCGATTTTCATTCAAGGGAAAACGTTTCCCGCGCTTGCTAAGCGACTGCGGCTGGCGAGCGACGAGCCGTTCCGCGTTCGGGCGCCTCTGGAATTTGAGGAAACCGGTTGCGGACGCGAGCGGATGTACGAGTTCCCGATTTCTCCGGACGCGGCGAGCGTCGGCAAGTCGTTGGCGGCGTTGAATTTACCGGGCGGGGCGCTCGTTTTGCTGATTCGGCGCGACAACCGCTTCGTCGTTCCGCGCGGCGAAACCGTCGTCGAAGCCGGGGACGATCTGCTCGTCTTTTACGACCCGATCGCGGTTCCGGAAGTCGAAGAAATGCTGACGAAAACGAACGCCGACGAGGCGGCCGACGAAGCGAAAGCGTCGGCGGTCGCGCAGGAATTGGCCGAAGCGAACGAACCGAAAGACGCGCGGCCGTTGGAAAAATAAGCGTTTGCGAAAAGCGCGTCGGACGAACGGCGTCGGAAAACGGCGCCCGAGCGACGAAACGGAAAAGAAACGCGGCGGCGTTCGACGAATCGTCGTAACCGCCGCCGCTAAACGAGTTGCGTTGGATCGCGTCAGTCGGCGAGTTCGACTTCGACGCCTTCCGGCGCTTCGACTTGCGTTTTCAGCGAGCCGTCCGCCTGTTTGTCGCAACGAACGCGGATCGCTCCGAACGGCGTCGGAACCGCGCCTTCGACCCAATCGAGGTCGCCGAGGAACGGCGCGACGCGAACCTTCTTAAATCCCGGTTCGATCGGGGTTACGCCCAGCGCGTGCGCGCTCAGCCAAGCCGCGGGGCCCGAGGCCCAACCGTGGCAGAGCGAATGACGGTACCCGACGTAGCAGTGGTCGCCGTAGTCGCCGTGCAAACTCTTGAGCCCTTCCGGCGTCGGTTCGTCGACGCGGCCCGAGTCTTTCAGCCAGTCGAGGTTGAAATCTTCCCAAAACGTCGTTGCGCCGACGTCGATCATCGCGCCCCAGTACTCGCGGACGACGTCGAGCGCCGTTTGGTTCGCGCCGCCTTGGGAAAGCGCTTCGAGCATGAAGTAACCGTAGAACGTCGAGAAGTTTTCGCCGCCGTTTTTCGCGACCGTCGCGACGTTCGACTCGCCGTCGCGCTCGATTCCCGCCAGGAGAAGAAGCGCGGCCGCTTGTTTGTTGCCGACGTTCGAAGGCTTGTAAGAACGGACTTTAGCGGCGTATTCGAGCGCGGTTTTTTCCGTTTCCGCGTCGTCGACGATCCGCGCCATTTCGGCGACGCGGTCGAAAGCGAGGGCGAAGAGCGCGTGCGTTCCGGCGTCGAGCGCGGGCCGGTTGCGGGCCGTCGGCCAGTCGAGGAACGGATTTTCGAACCCGGCGAAACCGTTGTCGGCGACGCAGGGCGTAAGTTGTTTCATCAAGCCTTTTACGTAGTCCCATTGCTCCGCGACGAGGGCCCGGTCGCCGGTGTGTCGGTAGAGATCGCCGACGGCGACGATCCACCAAAGGGAGTAGTTCGGCATTCCGTTCATCCATTTCGGGAGCGGCCAGGTTTCGCGAGCGTAAACGCCGAGCGTGTCGCGCAAGACTTTGGAGTCGCCGAAGACGCGGAGCGTCGTCATCGTTTGCGGGGCGAAGTCGCCGTACCAAACGAGCCGGTCGCGTTTCGCGCCTTCGAAGATAAAGTGTTGCATCGTCAGGAGTTGCGTGCGGGCCGCCGTGTCCCAGATTTTGTTGAGGCGTTCGTCGGACGAACGGAAGGAGCCGACGCGCGGCATGTCGCGGTAAATGAAGACCGCGCGGGCCGAGTCGAAAAGCAGTTTCGCGTCGTCGTCGACGAGATCGATTCGGACGAAACGGAACGCCGACTCGCCGACTTCGACCGCGCCAAGCCAAGGAACGGTAACGATTTGGTCGCGGGTCGAGTGTTCGTTGACGGCGCCTTTTTCGCCCATTTCCGCCGACGCTTCGTCCGCCGACTCGCCGAAACGAACGCGAACGCGGACGGTGCGCCCGACGCTGTTTTTGCTCGGCGTCAGGTCGCGGGACTCGATGCGGAACGAACCGTGAATTTCGGCGCCGAAATCAAGAAGGATCCAGCCGCCTTTCGAGAGGACGCAACCTTGCGTTTCGTCGCCCATGATCGAAGTCGACGTTTGCCCAAACACCGGCTTTAAAAGGAGTTCCGCGTTTTTGACGCCGGTTTCGGACGTTCGAAGAACGCGTTTCGGGAGCAAATACTGGCGGACGCGCTGGTCGTGAACGGCGTCGGGCGCCAGGTCGGCGGCGAAACCTTCCGGGAGCGGAAGCTTTTTGGCCGGGTCGACCGATTGCGCGAAAACGGACGGAACGCAAGCGCTCGACGCGACGAGGATCGCCGCAAGGCGTCGCAGGTGGCGCGAATGTTTCATGTGATTTCCTTTGTCGTTGAAAATAAAGGGGTTGCGTTGGAGAAAATTTGCGCTGATTCGACGCGCTCGAACGACGTTCGACGGTTTCGCGACAAGGGAAAAGCGAAAAACGCTGGACGCGCGGCCCCGAAAACGCTTTCATTATATAAAAACTAATCCCGCCCCGTATTTTACGGGGTGAAACGCTCCCGCGTGGGGGAAAATTTTGAATTTGGGGCGGAACGCCGCCCCGATTTTTTATAACCGGCCGCTCGGTTTGTTTTCTGTGCAAGATTCAGTTGAGGATAGCTTTTCCTCGATACATGTCCGGATGTATCGATTACGGGTAACTCCGGCGGCGGCCGCCGCCTGCTCGACGGCGTTGATTATTGTCGCGGGAAGCCAAATTGAAAATTTTAATCCGCCGCCCGTTCCCGGGTCGCTACGGCCGTATCGGCCGACGCGGCCGTTAGGATTTTTTTTGACCAGTCGAGCCAGCAGGATGGAGCGGTCGCGTTCGTCGCCTAGCATGCATGTTCCGGTTCTAGCGGTTTTGGCGATAAACGCGGGGTTCGTCAACCCCTCGCAGTCGTCGGGGGTGAGGTCGACCGGGGCGGCGAACGGTTCGGAGACGACCGTTCGGAACGCCTCCGCGGCGTTGAATTCTGATTTCAGTGCCAAATATTTTTTAATTAATTCCGATTTGGTCATTTTTTACGGTTATTCTGAGAGCCGCCCCCGTTTCCGGGGGCGGCGGGGGGTGAATTTTGGCCGTTAATCGACGATATAGTCGATAACGGCGTCGCGACGGGCTTCGTCGACGGGAAACCGTCAGTCGGCCAAGGCGTATTTGTTCGCGATCGACACGCCGCTAACGAGCGCGCCGATCACGCCGACCATTCCCTGATCCGCGCCGCAGACGAAGAGGTTTTTAAAGGGCGTCAAACCGTCGTACTTTTTGTCCGAGGCGCCGTAGATCGCGCCCCGTTCGCGCCCGGTGTAACGTTGGATCGTCAACGGCGTGAACATGTCGACGTCGACGACGTGCCGCCGGAAATCCGGGATGAAACGCGCCGCCGATTCGAGCGTCCGCTCGTACCAAAGGAGCTTTTGACGGCGGTATTCCTCCGGCGAAAGTTTGCGCCATAAGTCGTAATTCGCCAAGGCGGTGATGCGGATCATGTTTTCTTCGAGCGGCTCCGTGTACGCGAAGTTATTCGGCGAGCAGACGACGCCGCTGCGCAAGTCGACCAATTCGTTCGGGTTGCGATAGTCGAAGCGTTCCGAATCGTTGAAGAAAACGATCGTTTTGTCGTGTCCGAACTTTTTCGGCGGCGCGTCCAGCACGCTGATCGTTTCGACGAAACCGAGTTTGCCCGCCGGAAGTTGCGCCGCCGCGTCCGGAAGACCGCAAAGTTTCATCGTTTCGGGCCAACCCGCCGACGAAAGGTAGCGTTTCGCGCGGATTTCCTCGCCGTTGTCCAAGATAACGCGGTCGACCGAATCGCCGTCCGAAACGATTTTTTCGACGCCGCAACGCAACCGCAACTCGCCGCCCAAATTGCGGAATTTTTTGAGCAACTTCAAAAGAATGTGCCGGACGCCGTCGAACGGACGCGCGAAACCTTCCAGGAAGATCGAGCGGAACATGACGCAGAACTGGCCGAACTCCATGTCCTGCTCGCGAGCGCCGCCGTAATACAAAAGCGGGCAGAAGATCATGTCGACCAACGCCGGATCGGAAACGAACGACGAAACGTATTCGCGCGCCGAACCGCCCGCCGTCCCGAGTCCGAGCTGATCGTAACCGACCAAACCGTCGACCATGCGGCGAAAACCGTCGATCTGCGACGGGAATTTGTCCGCGATTTCCGCTTCCAAAACGCCGAAATCGTTCGTAAAATTCAACGAAACGCCCGGGAACGCGATCGCCGAGCCGTTTTGCTGCGTTAAACCGAATTCGTCCCAGGACATGCGCAGGTGGCGAACGATCCGCGCCAACGGGCCGACTTTCGTTCCCTTGGGAGCGTAATTCGTCAACGCGTGCAAGCCGACGTCGAAATTGCGACCGTTGCGGCGATAAAAGGAGTTTAAGCCGCCGATCGCGCCGTGCCTTTCGAGGATGCAGACGTTGCGGTCGAACTGCGCCATACGAATCCCCGCCGCCAACCCGGACATACCGGCGCCGACGACGACCGTGTCGTAAATTTTATTCGACATATTGCCTCAAATTTGATTTAACGCGTCAAGAAACGTTGGAAGAGCGGAAATCGAAAGGCCGAGACGGAAAACGAAAATTTGTCGTTCGGCGGAAAACCTCAGTATACCCGATTTAGCGCGGGACGCAAGCGGGGGGGCAGAGAAAAATTCCGTCGCTGAAAAACGACGGAATTTTCAAATCGCGGCTCAAAAACGACGACGAGCGCGCCGCCCGTCGTCGGTAATCGCGGCGTTATTTCGTTAAGCCGACCGCGTTCGCGAGCATGTCGAGAACCGGGCCGGAGAGATCGAACGCCGCTTCTTCGTAGCTCCAGATCGTGCGGCAAAGCTCGTAGGCGCCGATCGTCGCGAGAAGGATGCAGACGAAACACGGGACGAGGAACAGGAAGTCCTTGGCGGTATACTCCGTTTGCGGAACGCGAGCGGCGACCGGGGCGACGTCGGGGGTCGCGTCGCCGAAGGAGTCGGCGGCGCCGAATCCGGCGTCGGAAGCGGGCGTTTCAAAACCGCCGCCGAACCCGGCGTCGAATCCGGAGTCGGAAGCGGGCGCGTCGAAGCCGCCGAAATCGCCGAACGGGGCGTCGCCGGAAGCGGGCGTTTCAACGGCGCTTGCGAACGGGTTGACTTCGTCGGACGTTTCGACGGCGCTTGCGAACGGGTCGGCGGCGTCGGAGTCGTCTTTCGTGAAGAACGGATCGCTGTCTTCTTCGTCCGCGACGGCGATAACCTGCGACGCGCTTTCCGATTCGGAAACGTCGTAAGTCGTCGAGTCGGCTTCGAGTTGGAAATCTTCGCCGGTTCCGAGGACGGTCGCGGTGTCCGGGTCGGCGTTCTGTTCGAGTTCCAGAACGGCGGACGGTTTCGGCTCTTCGGCGAGTTCGAAAATGCTGTCGTCGTCTTCCTCGACGGGCGCCGCGTCGACTTCGGCGGCGTCGGCCGCCGCGAACGGGCTGTCGACGGCGAAATCGTCCGCGTTTTCGTCGAGGAGCGAAAGGCCGCTGTCGCCGCCGAGGCTCAAACCGCTGCCGGAACCGTCGACGGCGAAATCGTCCGCGTTTTCGTCGAGGAGCGAAAGACCGCTGTCGCCGCCGAGGCTCAAGCCGCTGCCGGAACCGGATCCGGAGCCGCCGAGGACGACGTCGTCGCCGTCGAGCGAAACGTTCGAGCCGCTCAGATCGACGTCGTCGAGGAGCGAAAGGCCGCTGTCGCCGCCGAGGTGGAGCAGGTCGTCGTCCGAACCGAGCGCGTTCGCGTCGTCGTTTTCAACGCTGAAAACGGAGGCGGAATCGTCGTCCGCCTGCGCTTCGTCGACGAGGATCAGGTCGTCGTCGGCGGCGGGCGCTTCGGGAGCGAACGCGGCGGCGGAGTCGTCGAGATTCGGGGCGCCGGCGTTGGAATCTTCGTCGGCGAGAACCAGATCTTCGTCGGCGGGGAGCGCGAGTTCGGGGGCTTCTTCCGCTTGCGGTTCTTCGACGAGAACCAGATCGGAATCTTCGGAAAGCGCGAGTTCGGGGGCTTCGTCGGCTTGCGCTTCTTCGACGAGAGCCAGGTCGGAATCTTCGGAAAGCGCGAGTTCGGGGGCTTCGTCGGCTTGCGCTTCGAGCGTCGGCGCGCCTTCGATTTGCGGTTCGTCGGCGAGGAGCAAACCGTCGTCTTCGTTCGGAAGTTCGAGCGAGAATTCGGGTTCGGACGGCGCGTTCGCTTTAATTTCGAGCGTTTCGGCGGTCGCGTCGATCATCGCGTCGAAGGACGCGGAGTCGGCGAGCATCGTCGGAAGCTCTTCGTCGGAATCGTTCAGCAGATCGGCGGGTTCGACGACCGAGGCGGCGGGTTTGGAACGTTCGCGAATCAAATCCGTTAAATATTTTTCGACGTCTTCCTTGCGAAACTTCCAACTCGCGCCGTCTCGAAAAGCGCGCAATTTGTTCGATTCGCGCAGGCGGTTGACCTCGCCCGGGGTGAGTTCTAAAATTTCGGCGGTTTTTTCAAGCGTATAGTACATTCGAACATTCCTAAAATTAAACGAATTCGACAAATTGTTTTTTGACGCGTCGTCCGCGCCGCCGACGGCGCGTCGTAGTCCGTCGAGCCCGACGACCAAGGGCGTTCGATCGGCGATAAAATAAGGGGGGAACGGCTTCCCAACGCTCGGCGTCGACGGACGCGAGGCGGGAAAGCTCCGCGAAAATCGAGCGACGAAACGTTCGAATCGACGTCGAAAAGACGCTCTTTCGCTTAGTTTCGGTTCGACGACGTAAAAAATTCGGCGTCGTCGATTTTTTAACGGACGTTTCGGTCGCTCCGATTTTAACGGCGACGACCGATCCGAACGCTACAGGGACGGCGAGCTCGCCTGTTCGCGGATCTGCGCCGGGCTCAAGCCTTCGCCGTTGAAATTTTCGAGTTTGAGATCCATTTCGTAAGTTCGCGTCGCGACGAGTTCGATCGTGCTGTTGGCGCCGCGTTCGCGGATCCAGTAAACGCAAATCCGCTTCGTTTCGGCGTCGACGAGAACGATCTGACGACCGCTTTCGTTCGTCAACGGCGAATCGAACGCGTAAAGGGGCGGCACCTCCAACGGACGCGAGAACTTCGCCGACCCGTCCGTTTCGAGCGAAACCCGAGGCGAAGCGTCGGCGATCAGCGCGTCGCGGGGCGTCGACGGGCGAGCGTCGACGCGAGACCCGAACTCGTTCGCGACGGCGCCGAGCGCGAGACCGAAAAATACCAATAAAACGGATTGGGCGAATCGATTCATCGTTTTTCTCGTTTTTCGGGACGCGTCGAACGACGGGAAACCGAACGCGTCGGCGACGTCGGCGAACTCGTAAACTTTACGCATTTTGCGCATTTGAGTCAAACAACGCGTCTATTTTATTCTATTTAATTTAAAAAATCAACAATACTTTCTCTATTTTAAAACGTTTTTTCCTTTTCTTGCGTCGGGACGCGCCGGTTGCGACGATTCTAAGGATGATGCGGCGTCGGGGCGGCGGTTCGACGTTTTATTATACGCCGGTCGAAACGTTTGGCTCGAACGCTTTTTAGCGATTTTGAGGAAAAGCGGGGCGAAGAGGGCGGCGAGAAGAGCGGCGGGCGTCGACGAAAAAACGCCGCGTCGCGTCGACGGAAGTCGAGCGAGCGGCGTTTCCGTTTCAAAGAAGCGGCTCGTCGCGTTATTGAAAAGCGCGGCGAAATTTGTTTTTTAGCGCGGAATCCGCGCGCTTTGACCGCCGGCGGCCGGAAGGTACGCGAGTTTGACGTAGTCGGCGACCATGCGGTGCGCGCTGAAGCGCCAGGCGAGCGTCGCGATCGAGTTCGTCATGCGGCGGATCCAACGGGTCGGGAGCCCGTCTTTATCGCGGTCGTAGAACATCGGAACGACTTCGTTTTCAAGCGTTTTCAGCAGGTTGGCGTTGTCGCGTTCGTCCATAACCCGCAAGTCGGTGTGGATCGAGCCGTCGCCGATGGCGAAACCGTTCGAACCGTCGTAAGCTTCCGCCCACCAACCGTCGAGGATCGAGAAGTTCAGCGCGCCGTTGAGCACCGCTTTTTGGCCGCTCGTCCCGGACGCTTCGAGCGGGCGCCGCGGGTTGTTGAGCCACACGTCGACGCCTTGCACCAGGTGCCGACCGACGTTGATGTCGTAATCTTCGAGGAAGACGAGGCGTTTGGCGAACCGCGGATTGCGTTGAAGGGCGATGACGCGGCGAATGACGTCCTTGCCGATGTTGTCGGCCGGGTGCGCTTTGCCGGCGAAGATGAATTGGACGGGGCGCTCCGGATTGTTGACGATGCGATCCAGGCGCTCTTCGTCTTGAACGACCAGGTAGGCGCGTTTGTACTCGGCGAAACGACGGGCGAAACCGATCGTCAAGGCGTCCGGGCAAAGGATCGTTCGCGCTTGGGCGATCGCTTCTTCGGAGGCTCCGACGCGTTCGAGGCGGCGAGCGGAGCGGCGGCGGGCGAAGTCGACGAGGAGTTTTTTGAGCGCGCAGTGCGTTTCCCAAAGTTCGCCCGGGTCGACGTCGTAAACTTGCGACCAGATCGCCGGATCGATCGATTCTTCGGTCCAACCCGGGATCGTGCGTTCGAAGAGCGTTTTCATTTGCGGCGCCATCCACGTCGGAACGTGGACGCCGTTCGTGATGTGCCCGATCGGGGTTTCCTCTTCGGTTTTGTCCGGCCAGAGCGAGCGCCACATGCGGCGGCTGACGACGCCGTGTAGCGAGCTGACGCCGTTGGCGTAGCGCGAGAGTTTCAGGCCGAGAACCGTCATGCAGAATTCTTCGTTTTCGTCGAGCGGATTTTTGCGTCCGAGCGCGAGGAATTCCTGTTCCGAGAGACCGAGTTTTTCGCGTAGCGGAGCGAGGTGCTCGTCGACGAGGGCCGGGTCGAAGTAGTCGTGGCCCGCTTCGACCGGCGTGTGCGTCGTGAAGACGGTTTGTTGCGCGACGTCGGCGACCGCCGCTTCGAACGTCATGCCGCAGTCTTCCATCTTTTGGCGAACCGCTTCGAGCGTCGCGAAGGAGTTGTGCCCTTCGTTGAGGTGGTAGACGCCCGGGGAGACGCCGAGAGCGCGGAGCGCTTTGACGCCGCCGACGCCGCAGACGATTTCCTGACGGATACGGGTGCGTTTGTTTCCGCCGTAGAGACGGCTCGTCAGCTCGCGGTCTTCCTGCGTGTTCGCTTCGAGGTCGGTGTCGAGGAGGTAAAGGTCGACGCGGCCGACGCGGAGGCGGCGAACTTTCGCGTAGATCGGGCCGGTTTTCGTTTCGACTTCGACGACGATCTTGTTCCCGTCGGCGTCGAGCGCCGGTTCGAACGGGAGGTATTCGACTTTCGTGGCGACGTAATTTTCGACCTGTCCGCCGGTTTCGTCGATCAGTTGTTTGAAGTAGCCCTGGTCGTAGAAGAGCCCGACGGCGACGAGCGGAACGCCGAGGCCGCTGGCGCTCTTGACGTGGTCGCCGGCCAAAACGCCGAGACCGCCGGAGTAAATCGGAACGGATTCGTGAAGGCCGAATTCGAGCGAGAAGTAAGCGACCGGGCGCGAGCCGAGGACGCCGGCGTTTTGGCGCGCCCAAAGCGGACGTTCGGCGACGTATTTCTTAAGGCGACGGAACGCCATGTCGATTCGCGTGTTGAGCGCGAGCTCGAGAACGCGTTTTTCGAACTGGTCCGGCGTGTATTCGCGGAGCAGGGCGATCGGGTTGTGCCCGAGTTCGCGCCAGCGAATCGGGTCGAGAAGTTGGAAGATCTCGACGACGTCGGGGTGCCAGCTCCACCAAAGATTGTGCGCGATTTCAACGCACTTTTCATACGCCGACGGGGAGCCGCCGCGGAACGACGGAGTCGTTTCGGTCATGTTGTTCTCCTAAAAGTAAGGGAATACGGTTGCGAACGCGCCGGAAACGCGGCGGCGAGCGAACGTCGACGGACGGCTCGCGCGGTTTCGACGATAGCGTCGTTATTCTCAATAAAATAACGTTTCGCGTTCCGGACGCTTTGAACGCGCAGATTTTTCGTTTCCGCGGCGTTCGGGGCGCGGGCGCGACGCTCTCGGCGCGTCGAGCGAGAAATCTCGAACCGCTTTATTTTGACAAATTTTTCGTCTTTTGTAAAGCGCCGTTTGCGCCTTGAAAACGGCTTTTTAGAAATTTTTTCGAAAGTTTTCAAAAAAAAACGCGGCTTTCCACAGTTTGACAAAACTCGATGAAGCGTGAGGTTCGCGACGCGGCGGAGTCGCCGTTTTTCAACGAGGAAAGCGCGAACGGCGCCGAATTTGCTTAAGAAAAATCGCTCGACGGAAACGCGTGGAAAGCGGAAACAAAGAAAGGCGGCGGTCGGAACGGACGGCAAAATAGACAAAATAGATAAAGCGGGAAAAATACGGAGAAAAGCCGAAGTCGGACGTTCGGGACGTTGGGGAAAAACGCGTCGAGTTTGCGGGAAGAATGAGACGTTATAGTCGATAAAATAAGGGGTTTTTTGAGAAAAGTCGGCGGAAAATCGTTGATTTTCAAGCGCTCTGCGATTATAATGAAGAACGTCAAGACGAAAAGAGGCGTCGCCGCGTTCGTCGAACGGCGGCGTCGACCGATCGATACCGTTTACAGAAAGAGCATTACCATGAAAAAATCGGTTATTGTCGCCGCTCTCGCTTGCGGCGCGTTGGCGACGGTCGCGGCGGACGCGGCGTTCGCGCAATCGTTGTTTGGTCGTCGTCTCCTTCTCCGTCGAGCGGCGCCGCGCGTCGTCGTTTGCGGCGAGTGCTCCTGCGTTCAATGCGCTTGCGACGCTTGCTCCGCCGCTCCGGAAGCCGCTCCGGAAGTCGGAACCGCGCTCGTCGAAGAGCTCGCTCCGGAATCCGAAGCGATCACGCCGAAAGCCGTCGAGGCCGCGCCCGCCGTCGAGGAAGCCGCTCAACCCGAAGTTAAGGATGCCGAAGTTATGAAAGCGTCGTTCTCCGTCGCCGAATTTGGAAAAACGAAAGAGGGCGAAACCGTCCAGGTCTTCACGCTGACGAACGCGAACGGCGTGAACGCGAAAATTTTGGACTTCGGCGGCGTCCTTTACGAAATGAACGTCCCGGACAAAGACGGGAACCTCGGCAACGTTTCCTGCAACTACCCGACCGTTCCGGAATATCAGGACGTTCGCCCGTACTTCGGCTCGCTCGTCGGCCGTTACGGCAACCGCATCGCCAAGGGTAAGTTCACGCTCGACGGCGTCGAATACACGCTCCCGATCAACAACGACCCGAACGCCCTTCACGGCGGCCTGAAAGGCTTCGACCAGGTGATTTGGGCCGCGACTCCGGCCGCCGACGAAAACGGCGCTTCGCTGACCCTGAAATATTCGGCGAAAGACGGCGAAGAAGGCTACCCGGGCAATCTCGACGTCGTCGTCGTTTACACGCTCGGCAACGACGATTCGCTGACGATCGACTATACCGCGACGACCGATAAAGCGACCCCGATCAACCTCACGAACCACACGTTTTGGAACCTCGGCGGCGCGACCGCCGGCACGATCCGCGATCACGTCCTGCAACTCAACGCGTCGCGCTACCTCCCGACCGACGACACGCTCATCCCGACCGGCGAAGTCGCGTCCGTCGAAGGCACCCCGCTTGATTTCCGCGCGGCGAAACCGATCGGACAGGATATCGATAAGATCGAAGAAGCCCAATTCAACGGCGGTTACGACCACTGCGTCGTTCTCGATCAGGCGAATCCCGGCGAAATGGGCCTCTGCGCGATCGTGAAAGATCCGAAGACCGGGCGCGTCATGAAGATCGAAACGACCGAGCCGGCCGTCCAATTCTACAGCGGCAACTTCCTCGACGGTTCGACGAAAGTCGGCGATTACGTGTACGCGAAACATACGGCGTTCTGCCTTGAAACGCAACACTACCCGAACTCGCCGAACCAACCCGAGTTCCCGTCGACGATCCTGAAACCGGGCGAAACCTACCGCCACGTTACGGTTCACACGTTCTCCGTCGAGAAATAAGCCGCCTTTTCGCCGCGTCGGACGCGTCGAAGCGGCGCGTCCGAACGGACGAAACGTCGCGGAACGAAAAAAAAGGAAAAAAACGGATTTTTTCGCGTTTTTCGACTGTTAATTTCCGACGTTTTTTGATACAATCCGTTTCAGTCGAGGACGACGAGGCGGCGCGCGATTTTTTTCGCCGCCGACGTCGGGCGTTCGCCGTCGGGGCGTCGCCGTTTCGAGCTTCGCTTGGAAGCGGGACGGTTCGACCTTATACAAACGAAAGTTTCACCCTTAGCCGTACGGGGAAAAATTATGGCCTTATTTGAACTCGAAACTCCCGCTCACATCGTCATCGCCTGGGCTGACAGCGAAGAAGGCGCCAAAGCCGTCTTGCGCGAGAATTACCCGACCGAAGAAGCGATTCGCGTTACGAAACGTCCGCGAGACGCTTGGGTTATTTCGAAAGCCGCGCTCGGCATCACCGGCAACGGCGCCGAAGTGTCCGACGTCGCTCGCGAATGTCTCGCTAAAGCCGCGGGCGATAAACTGCACGCGATCCGTTTGTTCATGAACGAAACCGGCGTCGACCTCGAAAAAGCGCGCAAAACGATCGAATCGAACATCGTTTACGGTTGGTGATCCGCCGTTTCGTCGCCGCGTCGCGTCGGCGACCGACGAAGCGCGAAAGACGCAAAATCTTGTCGTTTAAACGCTTAGAGCGTTAAAGCGAACGCGTTCCGATTTCCGGGGCGCGTTCTTTTTTTCTTGCGACGGCGGCTCTTTTCCCGATTTTACCGCGTTTCGCTCTTTTACTCGAATTTTCTCGACGCGCCCCTCGACTTTTTTTCTCGATTGCGTCTTTTCTTGTCCGGCGTCGTATTTTTACGTCGGCGCGTCGGCGGCGAACGGCGCGTCGCGAAAATTCGTCGTCGTTCTAAAAATCTCAAAACGGAGACTTAAACAAAATGCAACGAAAAAAACGAAGAAACGGGACGCGTCGCCGCGTCGCTTCGGCGATAATCGGCGTCGCGCTCGGAGCGGCGACCGGTTGGGCGCAGTCGGTTCCATTCGATCCGGACGGGCCGAGTCGTCCGCAAACGGAGCCGTTCGGAAGAGCGCGCGTTCAAACGACGAGCCGGACGCAAACGACGCATTACGAAAACGTTTGGACGCGGCGGATCCCGAACCGCCCGACGCGACCGTTCGGCGCTCGACGCGTCGGACGGTCGTTCGCGCCGATCTTCGACGGAAGACCGCAAACGTTCGCTGCCGGGCCGGTTCCGCAAAACGCGATTTCGCCGACCCCGGCTCCGGAAAGCGGAGCGCCGACCGTTCGCGACGCGACGCCGGTTCCGGAAGCGCCGCCGATTGAAAATTCGGCGTTAAAACCGCTTTTGACAACGGGTTCGAAAAATTCGACGACCCCGTCGAACGCGCCGAACGCTCAAAACGGAGCGCCGGGCGTCGCGTCGCGTCCGCCGTTGAGGACTCCGCTTCGGCCGGAATCGTCGTCCGACCGCGCTCGATCGGGCGCTCTCGAAAACGAACGGGGCGCGTCGCCGGAGGAAGTCCAGGAAGCCGCGCTCGATCGAATGCTGCAAGGCGTCGATCCGACGGCGAAACCGGCCGGCGTCGACGCAAATTATTGGAAACGCTTGGTTTCGGAGGGGAACGAATCGACGCCGGAACGGTTCGCGCTCGGAAAAAAGCTCTTTTTTGATCGCCGATTGTCGAGCGACGGAACCGTTTCCTGCGCGACCTGTCACGACGCGTCGCGCGGGTTCGCCGACGACCGGGCGACGTCGGAGGGCGTCGACGGGCTTCGCGGCGTTCGCAACTCGCCGACCGCCGCTTGTTCCGCGTTCTTTTACCGCCTCTTTTGGGACGGGCGGTCGCCGAACCTCGAGCATCAGGCGCTGCAGCCGATCGTCAATCGCCGCGAAATGGGCCGCCCGCTCGACTCCGAAGGCGTCGTCGCGGAAATTTTCGACGATCCGGAATATAAAGCGATGTTTCAGGCGGCTTACGGGCGCGACGTCAATTACGCCGACGTCGGGAAAGCGTTGGCCGTTTTCGAACGCGGGTTGAATTTTGTCGACAATCCGTTTTTTCGTTACCTTCGCGGCGACGAAAACGCGATCGGCGCCGACGCGAAAGAGGGTTGGAAGATTTTCAACGACCGCGGAAGATGCGTTTCCTGTCATCAGATCAGCCCGTCGAACCCGCTCGGAACGAACCATAAATTTCACAATATCGGCGTCGACGACCCGGCGCCCGATTTTGCGGCGCTTGCGAAACGCGCGGCGACGGCGCTCGACGAAAGCGCGCTTCCGGAACGGACGACGGAAGAACTTGCGTTCGACCCGGAACTGAACAAACTCGGCCGCTTCAACGTTACGAAGCTCGCGAACGACGTCGGCGGATTTCGAACGCAGCAGCTTTTAAACGTCGGCGTTACGGCGCCTTACATGCGGGACGGTTCGCTCGCGACGCTTTGGGACGTCGTCGACCGTTACAACGCCGGAGGGGTTCCGAGCCTCGCCCACGACGGCGGCGTCGAGCCGTTGAATTTGAGCGAACGGCAGGTCGAACAGCTCGTCGCGTTCCTTTTTTCGCTCACCGACGTTCGTTTCGGAGCGGAAAACGCTCGCGAATTTGAACGGCAGCGAGCCGTCGCGGCGAAAAATCGGCCGGAGCGCGACGCCGACGCCGCGTCGCGACGCGTTCTTTTATTCGAACGTTTAAAAACGCCGGAAAAAGCCGGAAAGGCCGCCGATCCGAACGTTCCGCTCGAAACGACCGCCGACGCGCCAGGCGAAAACGTTGGTTCGATTTCTGAAACGGAAACGTCGGCGTCCGAAAACGCGCTCGAAAAGCGGGAAAACGTCGAGTTGGAAACGGTTTCCGAATTGGAAAGGGATCTCGAATCGGCGTTGGAATTCGAGCCGACTCCGGACGCGGCGATCGACGACGCCGTCGAGTTTGAAATCGAAACGGACGACGAAACGAACGCGCTTTATCTCGTCGTTCCGGAGGAAAAAACGACGACGCAAACCCCGACGACGAAAGGAGAAAAGACCCGATGAGCCGATATCGACGTGAAAATTTGGAAACGCGAGTCGAACGGGAGCGAAACGAAATTTTCGACGCGCTCGGACGGCTCGACCGCCGCTCGTTTTTGCGCGTCGCCGCCGCGTCCTGGGCCGCCGCGACCGCCGCCGGAGCGCCGTTCGGAGCCGGAGCGTTTCAAGCGTTGCGCTTCGTCGGCGCGCGGGAAAACGGCGAAAAGTCCGGAAAGTCCGCGGGAACGAGCGTTGCAAGCGGTTCGTCCGGCGACGCAAACGGCGGAAGCGCAAACGTCGGCGTTCGCGTCGCTTACATTTCCGACTCGCACCTTGTCGTCAAGGAAAAAAACGACCGTTTCGCCAACGCGCTCGTTCGAGCGGTCGCCGACGTCAACGCGCTCGCGGAGAAGCCGGATTTCGTTATTTACGGCGGCGACTTGGCGCAACTCGGCTCGCCGGAAGAACTTCGGTTGGGCCGGGATATTTTGAGCGATCTCGACGCGCCGCTGAAGATAATCGTCGGCGAACACGATTGGCACCTCGATCTCGGCGACGGTTGGCGCTCGCTTTTCGGGGAGCCGTTTTGGTCGTTCGACCTCAATGGCGTTCGTTTCGTCGGGATTATGAGCGTTCTCGAAGACGATTTTTGGACGGCGCGGCGGATGACGCCGATCGAGCGGATGCAAACGGTCGCCGGGTTGGACAACCGCGTTCAAAGTCGTTTTAAAATCGGCGCTTCCGGCTTGCGTTGGCTCGAGGAAACGTTGGCCGACTGCCCGAACGAAAAGCCGGTCGTCGTTTTTTCGCATTCGCCGCTTTACTCGTTGCACCGTCCCTGGAACTTCGGGAACGAAGACGCCGAAGAAGCGCGCCGGATCTTGAGCCGCTTCGACGCCGCGACGGTGATTCACGGGCACACGCACCAACTTTTGACGCATCGCGAGGGAAATATCGCGTTTCACGGACTTTTGGCGACCGCTTGGCCTTGGCCGTATCCGCCGACCGGCGTTCCGGAGTTGACGGTTGAAATGAACCGACCCGACCCGTTCAATCCCAACGACGGGTGCGGCGACGGCGAGTTGCGGATTTCGCCGGACGGGCTCGTCGATAAAATTTACCGCTTTTGGAATCGCGAGCCGATTTTGGTTCCGGCCGCTTACGTCGCCGGCGACGCGTCGTTGCGACCGAAGCGCCCGAATCTGCCGAGTTATTGAACGCCGCGACGGGATAAACGTTGAAATAGAAAGGATTGCGATATGAAAAAATGGAACGCGAAAGACCGGGCGCTCGCGGCGATGTTGGCGGCGCCCTTCGCGGCGGTTTGCGTCGTCGTCGCGACGTCGACCGAAGCGGGCGCTCGACTTGCGGAACGGTTTGACGCCGCCGTCGCCGCCGCGTCGGAACGTTGGCGCGAACGTTTCGGAACGGAACCGGAAGCGCGAGCGGTCGAAACGCCGAAAGCGCCGAAAATCTCGGAAGCGCCGATTCGAGCGGTCGAAACGCCGAAAGCGCCGAAAATCTCGGAAGCGCCGGTTCGAGCGGTCGAAACGCCGAAAGCGCCGAAAATCTCGGAAACGCCGATCTTTCCCGGAACGAACGACCAATGGGCGCGCGGCTTCGACGACCGTTGGCTCGTCGACGAAAAAGAGCGTCGAACGTTCAAGCCGATCGCCGATAATTCCGGCGTTTACGCGGTCGGTTCGCAACGACCCGGGCACGTTTACGGGAATCATGCCGAAACGGAAGCCGCGCTTTGGGCCGCCGAAACGGAACGCCTCGTCGTCGAAGGCTCGCTGATCTTTCACGACGCGAACCTGCTCGGGAGCGGAAACGGCGTCTCGTGCGACTCGTGCCACCCGGACGCCGAAGGAACGCACGCCGAAACGTATCCGAAATATCAGGTTCAACTCGGACGGGCCGCGCTGTTGCGGGACATGGCGAACTGGTGCCTGACGCAGCCCTGTCGCGGCGAGCCGATGAGCGGCGACGATCCAAGAATGCGGGCGCTCGAAGCGTACATGCTTTCGGCGCGCGCCGGGAAAACGATGGAATATGGGAAGCGTTGATAAAACGGGAAATTTTTCCGATTTTTGCGCGAAATAAAGACGCTCGACGCGACGGTCGGGCGTTTTTTCTTGTTTTTTTCCGCAAAATTTGTCGCGATCGTCGCGATTTTACCGCTTCGTCGACCGTTTTTTTCGAAAATCGCGGTTTTTTCGCCGCCGCTCCCCGTTTTCGTTCGGCGAAGACGCGTTATAATAACGACGGCGTTTCGGAGAGACGCGCTCCTTTCCGCCGCCGAAACGCCCCTCCGACTTTCGACGCATTGTCGAAAGCGGATTCGTTCGATTTTCGACGTTTTTTGGGCGAATTTCTAGCGAATCGGGCTCGAGAACGCCGATAAATCAAGCGAATCGCGCCGCCGTCGACGCAACGCGCTTCGACGATAAACGTCGCGATAATTAACGCCCTCGCGACGCGCCGACATGGTTCGGCCGCGTCTAAAAACTTCAAGCGTATCGAACTATGAGCTGCGAATTACACGAAGAATGCGGCGTCGTCGCCGTTTACCACTTGGCGACCGACGAACCGTCCCCGTTGTGCCCCGGGCAAGGGCCGAGCGAAGTTTCGCGCCTTCTCCCGAGGATGCTCCTCGACCTGCAGAACCGCGGGCAACTTTCGGCCGGCGTAACGGCGTACAATCCGGAGAAGCAGAAACTCCTGACGACGTATAAAGACGTCGGCGTCGTTTCGGAGGTTTTGCACCTGAATCGGCCGGAAAAATACGCGCGGTTGATGGACGACTTGGCCGGCCGCGCCGCGATCGGGCACGTGCGATACGCCGACTGCGGCAAGGACGACTGGACTTACGCGCACCCGTTCGAACGTCCGCATATCAAGAAAAACAAGTGGTTTAGCTTCGCCTTCAACGGCGCTCTGACGAACTACCACGAGCTGAAAAACAAACTTCTTGCGACCGACGAAAACACTCATTTCGCCCGAGATTGCGACTCGGAAATCTTCATGCACTATCTGTGCGCCGCGCTCAAAGATTCGGAACGCGACCTCCTGAAGATCTGCCAAAAATCGACGGCGCCGATCGACGGCGGATACACCGTCGTCTTCCTGAACGCGTTGGGCGAAATGTTCGTCGCTCGCGACCCGCACGGTTTGAAGCCGCTCTGCTACGCGTTCGACGGCAAGCTTTTCGCCGCCGCAAGCGAAAGCGTCGCGCTCTTTAACCTCGGCTTTTTGCCGGAACAGATCAAAGACGTGCCGCCGGGATACGTCGCGATCGTTACGAAAGACGGGTTCGAGCTGAAAGAATTCGCCCCGTCGCCGCGCACCGCTCATTGCTTCTTCGAGTGGATTTACTGCGCGAACGCCGCCAGCGTCATCGACGGCAAAAGCGTGTACCTCGCTCGAAAACGCCTCGGCGAAGAGTTGGCGCGTCGCGAAACGATCGAACTCGACGACGACTCCATCGTCGTGCCGGTGCCGGAAACGAGCAAAGCCGCCGCCGACGGCATGGCTTACGCGCTTGGGATTCCGTGCCTCGAGGGCCTGATGCGCAACCGCTACACCGGGCGCACGTTCATCGAAGGGGGCGAAACCCGGCGTCGCAAGGCCGAAACGAAATACACGCCGCTCCCGCAAATTCTCGAGGGAAAACGCGTTTTCCTCGTCGACGACTCCATCGTCCGTTCGACGACGATGCGCGTTTTGATCGAGCGGATCCGCGTGGTCGGACGGGCGAAGGAAATTCACGTGCGCGTCGCGTGTCCGCCGGTCGTCGCGCCGTGTTTTTACGGGATCGACATGTCGACGTATTCCGAGCTTTTCGCGATCAAATTCCTGGCGAAGCGGTACGGTTTCGCGCCGGACGAACGCGGCGACGACCCGACGTCGTTCTGGAAGGTAACGCCGGAGATCGAAGCGGAAATGGCCGCCGACATCGGGTGCGATTCGCTCCACTTCCTCCCGCCGAGTTCGATTTCGCGAGCCATCGGGATTCCGTCGTTGAACCTCTGCGAAGCGTGCGCGAACCACGAGTACCCGACGGAATGGGGGTGCAAGTTGATGGAAGAGGCGCGCCGACGCTATCTTGAAACCGTCGGCAAATAACGCCGACGCCGACGAAGCGCGAACGTCGAACGAACGGCGTTCGCGCTTTTTTTGAATCGACGAGACGCTTGCGACCGCGACGGATCGGCGTTCGGTTTCGGCGGTTTGCGTAAAAAAAACGGGGAGGAAAAGATGGCTCCGAAGATTTTTCGTAAGGATTTGCTGGAAGTCGAGGTTTGCGCCGACCGTCGCGAGTTGGGCGCTCGAGCCGGGGCCGCCGCCGCGGAGGCGATCCGAGCGGCGATCCGGGAACGCGGAGAAGCGCGGGTGATCTTCGCCGCCGCGCCGTCGCAAAACGAGACGCTGGAAACGCTTGCGTCGGCGCCGGACGTCGATTGGCGCCGCGTCGTCGCGTTGCATATGGACGAATACGTCGGGTTGCCCCGGGGGTCCGAAGCGCGGTTTTCGCATTACCTGAAGACGCGCGTTTTCGACGTTCTTCCGTTCAAGGCGGTTTATCTGCTCGACGAACAGACCGGCGCGGCGGACGTCGAGGCGTTGCGGACGCGGTACGAGGCGATCCTTGCCGACGGCCCGATCGACGTCGCGTGCCTGGGGATCGGCGAAAACGGACACGTCGCGTTCAACGACCCGCCCGTCGCGGATTTCAACGATCCTAACCTGGTGAAGTTAGTCGAGTTGGACGACGCGTGCCGCCGCCAGCAGGTGAACGACGGCTGTTTTCCTGATTTCGAATCGACGCCGCGCGAGGCCCTGACGCTGACCGTTCCGGCTCTGACGGCGGCGCGGCGGCTGGTCTGCGCGGTTCCGGGCCCGCTGAAAGCTCCGGCGGTTCGTAAAACGTTGAACGACGCGGTTTCGGAAGCTTGTCCGGCGACGATTCTGCGCAAAACGCCGAACGCGACTCTGTTTGTCGACGCCGATTCGTTCTCCCTTTGCGCCGATCTGGAATTTTAACGCCGCCGCTCGAACGCGTTTGAAAATCGACCGTTAACGTCGAGTTAAAACAAAACGCCGCCGACGCTAAACGTTGAAAGATTGACGTTTAGCGTCGACGGCGAAAAGCGAACGCCGAGAACGGCTCGAACGAAACGCCGAGCGCGTCAGTCGACGACGCGTTCGCGGACGGCCTTGATCATCGCCGGGATCACCTGGTTCAGGTCGCCGACGATTCCGTAGTGCGCGACCGAGAAGATCGGCGCGTCCGGGTCGGTGTTGATCGCGATGATTTTCGCCGACTCCTGCATTCCGGCGCGGTGCTGAACCGCTCCGCTGATCCCGCAGGCGACGTAAAGCGCCGGGCGAACCGTCGTTCCGGTTTGGCCGATCTGGTAGTCCGCCGAATCGACGAACCCGCCGTCGACCGCCGCGCGGCTCGCGCCGACCGCTCCGCCGAGCGCGTTCGCCAACTCGAAGATCAATTTGAAATTCTCTTTGCTCCCGACCCCGGCGCCCCCGGCGACGACGACGCGAGCGCCCTTTAAGTCGACTTTTTTCTCGGCGACAAAGCGTTCGAGCGCTTGAACCGCCAGCAAACTCGCGTCGATCTCGACCTTTTCCTCGACGATTTCGCCGACGCGGGTTTCGTCCGCTTCGCCCTTCGGGAAAACGCCTTCGCGAACCGTCGCCATTTGCGGCCATTGCTCCGGATTGACGATCGTCGCGACGATGTTGCCGCCGAACGCCGGGCGGATCTGTTGGAGCAGATTCTTGTATTGAACCTTCGACTTCGTTTTCGAGTCGAGAAGCTCGACGTCGTCGATCTGCAGGTCGGTGCAGTCGGCGGTCATGCCGGAACGGGTCGCCGAAGCGACGCGCGGCGCCAGGTCGCGGCCGACGCTCGTCGCGCCGTAAAGCACGATCTGCGGCGCGTATTTTTCGATCAGCGTCTGCAAAACTTTCGCGTACGGCATGGCCGTGAAGCGCGCCAAATTCGGGTCGTCGACGACGTAAACCTTGTCGGCGCCGTAAGAAAAGAGCGTTTTCGCGAGGTCGGCGACGCCGCGACCCGGGAGGATCGCCCCGACTTTGACGCCGAGTTTGTCGGCCAATTCGCGAGCGCGTCCGCAAAGTTCGAGAACGACGTCCTGCAGCTTGCCGTCTTCCTGTTCCGCGAAGATCCAAACTTCGCCTTCGGGATTTTTTCTGTTCATTCGAGCATCCTAAATATCGTAAAATGGGCTTTTATCTTGGGAAACGACGAGCGGCGAAGCGCCCGTCGAGCGGAAAAGCGACGCGAAAATCAACCGAGCGCGCGATCTTTGACGAGCTCCGAAATCAGGCCGCGGACGCCTTCTTCCGTCGCCGGAATTTCGACGAAGCCCTCTTTTTTGAGAACGATCGACTCGACGCGGTAAACTTTCGTCGGCGAACCGGCCAAACCGCAACGGTCGAGTTCGGCGGAAACGTCGTCGAGCGACCATTGTTCGAGGCGGTCTTCCGGCGCCAACGTCGACGGATCGGCGACTTCCGACGGAACGCGTTTATGCTTGTTGCGCATCACTTTAATCGCGGCTTGCGGACGCGGTTCGTTCGCTTCCTCGACGACCGTAACGAGCGCCGGCAGCGTCGTCGAAACCGTTTCCCAACCGTTGCCGAGCGAGCGGCGGAGCGTCGCTTTGCCGTCTTTCACGTCGATAATTTCCGTAAGATACGCAATTTGCGGAATCCCGAGCTTTTCGGCGGTTTGCGGGCCGGTCTGCGCGGTGTCGCCGTCGATCGCCTGGCGTCCGCAGAAGACGAAATCGTAGTCGCCGATCGTTTTGATCGCTTGCGCGAGAACGTAGCTCGTGGCGAGCGTGTCGGCCCCGGCGGCGCGGCGGTCGGTGATCAGGATCGCGCGGTCGGCGCCGCGGTAAAGGCAGTCGCGCAACACGTCGGCGGCTTTCGGGAGCCCCATCGTAACGACGGTAACGGTTCCGCCGAAACGGTCTTTCACTTCGAGCGCGGCTTCGAGCGCGTGAAGGTCTTCCGGGTTAAAGATCGTCGGGAGCGCGGCGCGGTTGATCGTGCCGTCTTCCTTCATGGCGGAGCCGGTAACGTTCGCGGTGTCGGGGACTTGTTTGACCAACACGATGGAATGATAAGAGGACACTAACTTCTCCTTCAAGGTTTATTTCAAAAGGTCGCGCGGCGGACGTTTCGGCGGCGTTCGGCTTCCGTGCGGGGGAGCGAAGCGGCGAGAGCGGCGGCGCGGACCGCGTTTCACAACGGCGACGCCGCGGCGCGGAAAACGTCGCGGCGATTAATGTCCGAAATTAACGGGCGTTGCGCAAAGGACGGCGAACGCCGGTCGCGGCGGCTCCCGGCGTCGCGGGAGCGGTTCCGGTTCGACGGGCGGCTCCGGTCGTCGCGGCGGGAGCGGTTCCGGTTTGACGGGCGGCTCCGGTCGTCGCGGCGGGAGCGGTTCCGGTTTGACGGGCGGTTCCGGTCGTCGCGGCGGGAGCGGTTCCGGTTCGACGGGCGGCTCCGGTCGTCGCGGCGGGAACGGTTCCGGTTTGAGCGGTTTCGGTTCCGAGAGTCGGCGGCTCGACGTCCGGGAAGACGTTTTTCAGGGTCGCGAGGAGTGTTTCCAGGTCGAGGTCGACGCCCGCGACTTTGCCGTCGCCGCCGATGAGGATCAGCGTCGGAACTTCTTCGATTCCGTAATAGCGAGCGAGCGATTTTTCTTTCGCGGCGATCGCTTGAAGATCGGACAGAAGCGGCCAGGCGATCGGCGATTTCGCCAAATATTCCCGCATCGCGTCGGCGTCGCCGTCGAGGTTGTAACCGACGATTTCGAAACCGCTCGGATTGTACGCTTTGTAGAATTTCGCGAGTTCCGTTTGAATCGCGGCGCAAGATTCGTTCCACGACGCCCAAAATTCGACGAGCACGACCTTGCCTTCGACGAGTTTCGGATCGAACGCTTCGCCGTCGACGGTTCGCCCGAACCATTCGAATTGGGAGCCCGGGAGTTCGGAGAAGCGGATCGCGCCTTCGAGACTTTCGGCGGCGCGGAGCGAATCGGCGTCGCCGGCGGCTTTCAGGTTTTTCAGGATCGGCGTCCAGATCGCGGTCGGCAACGTCGGGTCTTCGAGCGTCGCGGCCAAAACGGCGATCGGGAAAACGAGGTCGGACGTCAGGTCGGCCGTCTCGGGGTGCGCGGCGATAAACGTTTCGACGTCTTTCATCGTCGTTTTCATTTCCTGCGCGGTTCCGCCGCGTTCGGCGATCTCGGCGACTTTCGCTTGGAGATAAACGCCGGAGAAGGCCAACGCCGCTTCGCGGCCTTCGTCGAGACTTTGAACGCGTTTGTTCTTTTGGAGCGCGTCGGAATACGCCTTCAATTTCGGCAGCGCGGAAGCGTCGACCGACGTTTGATAGCAAAGGATCTGGCCTTTGAGCGAAACCGCTTTGAGGAACGTTTCGTCGGTCGTTTTCATCGACAGGACGCGGTCGGCGATCTTCGCGTTCGTCGCCAACATTTTGTCGACCCAAGCGACGTATTCCTCTTCCGTTTCGAACGTCGCTTCGTTCGAGAGGAGTTTTTCCGCTTGCGCGAGGAGTTGCTCGGCGGTCGCGTTCGCCGGAACGACGAACTCGCTTCCGTCCGACTTTTTCGCCGGAGCGGCGGTCGTTTCGGGCGTCGCGACGGGCGCTTGAGCGGCGGGAACCGCGGTTTCGACTTCGGAAGCGGCGGCCCCGGTTCGGGCGGCGTTGCGCGCGGCGGCGCGAGCCCGGACGGCGCCGAGCGGGCCCGTTTGCGCCGAAACGTCGGCGGCGGAAAGCGCGACGGAAAGCGTCAGCGCGACGGCGAAAAATCCCTTCGTCTTGTTCATGGCGAGCTTCAATCCTTGATTGTCGTTATTGTTTTTGATTGTCGGTTGAATTTTCGTTGTCGCCGCGCTCGACGGTTCCGGGCGTCGCGAAGCGAAAATGGAACGAAATCGCGTCGAGCGGTTCCGTCGCGCGGCGCTTTCGAGCGTTCGAGCGTCGTCGTTTCGCAAAGAACGGCCGTCGAACGCGTCGAAACGGCGCGTTTGAAGCGAGTATAACAAAAAATCGCGATTCGTAAAACGGGACTTTTCGAATTTTTCCCCTCCGCCGCGCGGTTTTTTTCCCCGAGCGGCGGGTTTTTTACGATCGCGACAATTTTTCCGTTTTTGTCTCGTTGAGCGGTCGATCCGGCGGCGTTTCGCTCAAACGCGGAAGATCCCGACTTCGGCCGGCGGATACGAGCGGCGTTTTTTCGGCGGAATCTCGACTTCGAGAAGGTCGAAATCGAAGCGATCGTCCGACTCGACGACGAACAGCGAGCCTTCCGGCGCCCGTTCGCGGAGCGTTTTCAGCAATTGGAGCGTTTCTTCGGCGCGATCGACGAAAAAGTCGTAAGGCGGCGAGCAGAAAACGAGCCAGGGAACGTCGCGCGGAAGCGTCGTTTGCGAAAGGGATTCGATCGGCGACGACGGCGTCGGCGCGTTCGGGTCGGTCGCGGCGAGTTTGCGGCCCCAGAAGTAAACGTCGGTCGTCGTCAACTCGATCTTCGCGGCGGTTCCCGGGATCTTTTTCTCGAGAATTTCGACGTTGCGCCGAGCGACGCGCGCCGTCGGGAAGTGGATTTCGATCGTCGTCGCCGAGACGGCGCCGCGGCTGATCGCCTCGAACGTCAGCGCTCCGGTTCCGCCGAAAAGATCGACGACGTGTTTGCCGCGAACCTCCGTTCCGAGAAGATTGAAGATCGCTTCGCGGACGCGTTCTTTCATCGGCCGGACGCGTCGGTCGCCGCCGTATTCGAGTTTCGTGCCGCGGAAGAGCCCGCCGACGACGCGCAAACCGACCGAGTCGCCGCGGTCGCCCGGCTCGCTGCCGACGTTTTTATTCCGTTTCGACCGTTTGCGCGGCTCCGGCGTTTCGGGTTGCGTCGCGTCGGAAAAACGGTTGCTTTTGCCGATTTTACCGTTTTTAACGGGTTTGCTCGACGCGACGGCGTTCGCGGAAATTTTTTCGCTTTTTTTTCCGCCCTTATTAATATCGGCGTTCGGATCGTCGGTTTTCGCGTCGACGGGCGCCCTTTGTCCGCGTTTTTTTTGCGCTTTCGCGGCGCGCCGATCGCGTCGATACCCGTCGGCGCCTTTGTTCCAGAGGTCGGTCGCGTCGAAAAAATCGTCGGAAGCGTCGACGTCGGCGCGTTTTTTCTTCTTCGACGAGGCGAAACGTTGGCAAACTTCGGCGCTCGAGAGGTACGGCGCGATCGTCAAATCGTCGGCGTCGCCGTTACCGTCGGCAAAGTTTTCCCAATTTTCGCGGCGGCTTTTCCGAGACTGCGTTTTTTTCACGGCTTTTTCCTGTTTTTTCGGTTTTAAGGGAGAAAGTGGAAGAAATGCGACTTGTTTTTCCTTCGCGTTTTCTTTATACTATCTTTAGCGACGTTTTAAAAGGGGACGCCCGCGCTTATCCGAGGAAAAGAAGCGCGACGGGCGCCCGTACGGTCGGCGTTTTCCGCGTTCGACCGCTTGCTTAAACCGTTTTATTGAAGAAATCGATATAATATGAAAAAAACGCTTTTTGCCGCTCTTCTCGCGACGACGTTCGGCGTCGGTTCCGCGTTCGCTCAGGAAGCCGCGCCGGCCGCTCCCGCCGCCGCGCCGCAAGCCGCCGCGGTCGTCGACCGAACCGACGGGCCGCAATACGGAAAATTCGCCGCCGAGATGGCGAAATATAAGGACAATCTCAAGAAACTCCGCTCGTTGAAGGAAACGTATCAAACCGCGACCGCCGAGGAAAAAGACAAGATCGTCGCCGAGTTCGAGCCGCTTCTCGCCGCGACGACGGCGCTCCAAAAGAACCTTGTGCCGCTCGCGCTCGACGCTTACAAATCGGTCGACGGGCAAAACGCCGAGTTGCGCGCTTTCCTTTGCGGCATGCTCCAGTGGGCCGTCGCCGCTCGCGAAAATTACGAAACGGCTTACGATATCGCTAAAGTCGCGTTCGAGTATCCGCTTCCGGAGAACTCCGAAGCGCTTTACGCCTACGCCGCCTACGCCGCGCTTTGCACGATGAATCTCGAAGACGCGAAAAAATGGCGCGATTATATTAACGAAAAAGACAAAAGCGTTTGGAATAAGATCGACCCCGAAGGCCGCATGAACGCCGAGCGCATGCTCTTCAGCGTCCTGCCGGAATACGAATCCGAATGGGCGAAAGAAAAAGAGATCCGCGCTAAAGAAGCCGCCGCCGACAACCTGCCGCGCGTTTTGATCAAAACGACCAAAGGCGACGTCGTGCTCGAACTCTTTAAAAACGAAGCTCCGAACGCCGTCGGCAACTTCCTGACGCTCGTTTCGCAAGGTTTTTACACCGACGTTCCGTTCCACCGCGTCCTGCCGTTCTTCATGGCGCAAGGCGGCGACCCGACCGGAACCGGCGCCGGCGGCCCCGGATACTGCATCCCGTGCGAATGCCGCCGTCCGAACGCCCGCGCCCACTTCCGCGGTTCGATCAGCATGGCGCACGCGGGCCCGAACACCGGCGGCTCCCAGTTCTTCCTGACCTTCGTGCCGACTTCCTTCCTGAACGGCGTTCACACCGTGTTCGGACGCGTCGTCGAGGGGATGGACGTCGTCTCCGAAATCGAACGGATCGACCCGGAAGCCGAGTCGAACGTCGCCCCGGATAAGATCCTCGAAGCGAAAATTTTGCGCGGCGAGCCCTTCGAATTCGAAAAATTGCCGGAACGCGGCTTCTGAGAAGCGCGAGACGACGAACGCGGTCGCCCGGGAGGAACGACGGTCGTTGGACGAACGGACGTTCCTGGAGAACGAGGGGCGGCCGCGTTTTAGAATGATTTAAATAAAATTTTAGCGATAAACGACGCGGTTCGAACGCCGCGCTTCGCCGACGACCGCCCGTTGAAACGGTCGAATCGGCGACAATTCGGAAACAGCAAACGCGATGAATGCGACGGAACAGGATAAGAAACGGATTTTAATCGTCGACGACGACCCGGAGATCTCGGAGTCGACGCGCTTGGCGCTCGAAGCGCTCGGATACGAAGTCGAGGTCGCTCGCGACGGTTCGACCGGGTTGGCGTTGGCCGAGCGGCGGCGTCCCGACTTGATGATTTTGGACATGATGATGCCGAAACGGAGCGGCTTTCTCGTCTTGGAGACGCTTCGGCAGATCGACGACTTTCCGACGCGGATCGTGATGATCACCGCCAACGAAGGGAACCGGCACAAAGAATACGCCGAAAAACTCGGCGTCGACGCGTACATCCGCAAACCGTTCCCGATGGACGAGTTGATCGACGAAATCGAGCGCGTGCTGAACGAGCGCTGACGGCGTCGGGAAAAAGCGGGAAAATAAGGAGCGCGGCGATGAATCGGTACGAACTGGCGTTCGAACGTTTTTTGCGGTCGGCGAGCGCTCCGTATTTGGCGAACCGGCAGGAGCGGCGTTTCCGGCTCGAAAACGGCAAAACGTTGAAAAACTTCGACTTCGTCGTTTCCGGAGCGGACGGCGCGAACTGGATCGTCGACGTGAAGGGCCGACGTTTCCCGGGCGGATCCGCGTCGCCGCGATATTGGAAAAATTGGACGACGCGGGACGATTTGGTCGGACTCCTTCGTTGGGAGGAGATTCTCGGCGCCGGAAGCGCGGCGTACCGCGACCGCTCGCTTTTCGTTTTCGCTTATTGGATCGTCGGCGACAGGAAACCCGCGCCGCCCGATCGTCTTTTTCGTTGGCGCGGCGCCGAATACGCGTTTTTTGCGGTTCCGGTGAAAACGTTTTTATGCGAAGCGCGGCAAATTTCGTCGAAATGGGAAACGTTCGAGATCCCGTCGCGGCGGTTCCGCGAAGTCGCCGAAGACGCGTCGGCGTTTTTCCGTTTGCGCCGCTCGCCGTTTGGCGGGCGTTGAGACGACGGCGGCAAGCGGGGAACCGTCGCGTTCGACGGCGCTGTAAAAATTGAAATTGTCGCGCTAATGGATAATCGTTGCCGACTTGAATAACGTTTGATTGTAAAATCGAACGTTTAAAACAAATCGCGCAAATAATCTTCTTTAGAACGATAAAGTCGCGGCGAGAATCCGAGAACGCGGTTCATGTAAGGGATCGACCCCGGCTCGCCGTCGCGGCGTTGGAAGTGCCAATCGCGGGAGTCCGGGACGTGTTCCGGATCGCCCGGCCAAGGCGCGAACGGCTCGTACCCGAGAACCGTCGCCAATTTCGACGAATCGAGCGAACAGTTGCGAACGCGCGGCGGCACCGGGCAAGATTCTTCGATAAGCGTTCCGAAAAGAAGCTCCGGCTCGAAACCTCCGGTTCGATTAATGATCTGCGCCATCTGATTGAGCGAAACCTGCCGCCGACCGCCGCAGTGAAGGATTCCGGCGTAATCGTTCGCCAAAAATTCCTGAAAAACGCGGCTCATTTCGTCGACGTAAGTCGGCGTTCGAACTTCGTCGTAATAAAGCGTCGCCGGGCGGTTGCAACGGAAACGGGACGCGATCCAATCGATCGCTCCGGCGTGTCCGTTGAAGCTGATCGTCATCGGCATCGAAATGCGGAGAATCGCGGCGCCGGGGCAAATATCGACGACTTCCCGTTCGCCGGCGACCATCGTTCGCCCGTAAACGTTGACCGGGCAAGTCGGCTCGTCTTCGCGGTATCCGCCGCCGGGACGCCCGCCGAACGTCATGTCGACCGAGAGATGAACGAGTCGGATCCGGCGTTTTTCAGCGTACCGCGCGAGGTTGCGAACGATTTCGACGTTCAGCGCCCAAGCGACCGGCGGGTCGAGTTGGCAAGCTTTGAGCGCGCAGTTTCCGGCGCAGTCGAGGATCGCCGCGATCCGTTTTTCGTCGAGAAGGCGTTCGAGCGACGCGTAATCTTGCAGATCGGCGTAAATTAAATCGGGCGCGGGAAAATCGACGTCGCTTTCCTGTATCGCGCCGAAAACCCGGCCCGGAAAACGCGATTGAAAATAAGCCAACGCCCCGTATCCGGCGACTCCCGTAACGCCGGTGATCAAAAGCGGAAGCGGCGGCGTCGGAAGGCGGCGCCCGTCCGGCGCGTCGAGCTGACGGCGGCATTCGTTTAACATTTCGGCGTAAGTCGGACGACGATAGACGCGCATGGGCGGAACTTTCAAAATCGAAAAATCGACAAAACGGGAAGAATGGGTAAGGCGGGTAAAACGAAAGGGCGGGGACGGCGGCTCGTTTGCGTTCGCTATTAATAATATAAGGGCGAATGGCGCGCTGTCGCTCCGACGCGAACTTGCCGGTCGACGCGGCAAAGGCGTTCGAACCCCTCCATTTTAACGGAAAAACGCCGTCTTAAAAGGCGGGGCGTCGAAGGGACGGCGAAGAGAACGGCGACGAACCGACCGGCGAAGGAACGCGGCGGCCCGGAGATGGGACGCGGCGAAAGGCGAAAAATAGGCGGTTTGCGTCGATTGGGCAAACGACGAAAACAGGGCGAAACGCCGCGCCGCGTCGCGCCGTCGGAAGGTTCCGTTTTTTCGCTCTTTTTTCCTCGAATCTCAAAAAGTCGGCGCGAAAACGCTTGACACGCTCCCCCCCTCGACGTTATCATAGAGTAAATAGCGTCGCGTCCCGAGCGGTTTTCTCGAATCGACGGGCGAAACCGATATTGTTGGGAGAAAAAATGAAAAATCTTTCGTTATTCAATTTGTCCGGAGCCGCGCGGGCCGTCGCGGGCGCGCTTGTTCTTTTTCTTTGCGTCGGAGCGGCCGCCGCTCAAGGGTATAAAGAGGCGAAGGTCGACGACTCGTTCGCCGCTAAAAAGGACGCGGTTCTTAACGGCGGCGACGCCGCGGAAGTCAAGGAATTTTTGACGAAATATTACCTGGCGCGCTGGACGGTTCAAGCGAACGGTTCGCAACTTCACGTGTTCCGCGAAGAGTTGATCGCCGACGGAGCGCGTCTTACCGGCGGCGCGCAGGAAACGTTCCTGAAAGAAGCGGTCGACGCGTTGACGAAATACGCCGCGTCGAAAGATTGCTATCCGGCCTGCCGATACAACGCCGTTTTGGCGATCGGAACGCTCGACGTCAAGGCCGCGCCCGAACGGAACGCGTCCGGAACGCCGTACGCCGGCGCGATCAAGCCGCTGGCGAGCTTCTGCACGAGCGACAAGGAATTCCCCGATTACGTGCGTCTCGGCGCGCTCGTCGGGTTGACGCGGCACGCGGCGCTCGGGATCGAAGACGAAACGCTTCGCAACGGCGTCCGCAAAGTCTTTTCCGAAATGCTCGACGAAAAATACGCGACCGCTAAAAAGTTGCGGCCGGAGATCGGCGAGTGGTTCCAAGCGCGAGCGCTCGAAGGGTTGACGAGCTTCAAAACGCCCGAAGGCCCGGACGGCCCGACCGGAACGCTCGACCTGCTCAAAAAGATCGTCGACAACGACAAACTCGACTTCGATCTGCGCGCGTCGGCCGCGCGCGGGATCGGCGCGATGGATCTGACGAAGACGGCGAACTGGGATTTTGTCGCCCTGGCGACGTCGTTGACGACGCTTGCCCGCGACTTCTGCGTTAGCGAGTCGGCGCGCATCGATTCCGAGCTGTTGCGCGAACAGGTGAAGAGCGCCGCCGCGACGACCGGCGCGACGACCGGCGGCATGGGCGGTGGGCCCGGCGCCGCGATGGGCGGCATGAGCGGAGGCCCCGGCGGCGCGATGGGCGGTATGAGCGGACAACAAAGTCAAAAGAGCCTGGAAGCGATGGTCGCTCGCGTTCAACACGGGTTCGGCGCCGTTCAGGCCGCGATCAAAGGCGCGGGCGGCGGTTCCGGCGCGTTGGCCGTTCTCGACGAGAAGAATGAAAAGGCCGCGGCCGCGAAAGAGATGTTGAATGAAACGCTCGCGGAGATCGAAAACACGAACAAATTTATCGTTGAAGGCCCGAAAAATCCGACCGGAATGGCCGGAATGGCGGGCGCGAACTACGCCGCGGCGCAAGGCGGACGCGGCGGGCGCGGCAAGAAAGCGTTCGTCATTATGGTCGACTCCGCGTCGATGAAGGATCACCTCCTCCAACAAAAACTGCGGTACAACGAGTTGCTCGGCGTCAGCTCGTTCTGACGACCTGCGAACGAGCGCGAACGAAACGGCGTCGGGACGCGAGAGCGGTTCCGGCGTCGTTTTTTTTACTCGCCGCGAACGGCGAAGAGCGAAAGCGCGCCGCAAGAAACGACAAAAGCCGATCCGCGACAAGAACGCCGCGTTTCGGCTTTTTCGTTCAACATGAACGCCGCGCGACGACGGGAGCGCCGAAGTCGGGGCGACCGCGTCGAAATCAGGCGTTGTTGTTCTTTTGGAGAACGCCGGCTTCGACGAGTTTGTCGATGAGTTGCTGCATGCTGTTGAACATGCCGAGGAAACCTTGCGGCGGCATAATGACGCGTTCCGACGGTTCCGGTTTCGGGGCTTCGCCTTCGGCTCCCGGTTGAAGAGTAACGAAATCGAAACGAACCATGTTCCCGGCGAAGTGAATTTGACCGACGCCGTCGGCGTAAATTTCTTTTTTCATGAAAAATCGAACCTTGTTTTCAAGTTGTTGAATCGAGCCGTCGTTCGGCGACAACCGGTCGACGAATCGCGAACCGTCTCTAACGTCGGTATCGGCGTTTTCAACGTCGCGACTTCAATTTTTTTAGCCGCGACTTTAATTTTTCCGACGGTATTTCAAACGGCGGAACGCCGCGCGTCGCGTCGACGATAAACGGACGCGGCGAAGAGGGAAAAAGTTCCCCCGTTTTCTTTTTTCCGTTGATAAAAAGAGCGAAAAACGACCGCGCGGCGGCTCAAAACGGCTCGCGAACGCTCGGGACGAACGTCGGCGAGGCGGCGACGGCTTCGCAAACGGAATTTTCGGAAAAATATTGGAAAGTTGGCGGAGAAATTGGACGCGCCCCCCTTCCCGTCGCGAAAAAATCGAGTATACTTAAGGACGCTATTCGTTTTTTAGAAGCGAAACCATTTTTCGAATGTTTCAAGCTCGACTCCGCGTTTTCGCGTCGTTTGAGTCGGACGGAACGGCAAACGTCAATAACTTTCAAAGCAAGACGGAGAATATCGTGGGAACCAAAAAAACCGGTAAAGGACGACGTAAGCTCGGCAGAAAAAAGCGACGAATGCGATCCAAGATTCGCCACCGAAAAGACTGAGCGGCCGTTGGGTCGCGCCGTCGAGCGGCGATTTTATACGGGGAAACGGGCGTTCGTCCGTTCCCCGTTTTTTTTTACCCGCGTCGGGGCGGACGCGGCGCGACGGCGTTCGACTCCCGGGTTGAAAAGGAAAGCGAACGCCGCCGCAAGACCGATTCCCGTCGGGTCGGCGTTATTTCGCGGCGTTTTGCGCCGTTTCGCGGTCGGCTCGAAGCGTTTCGTCGGTCGACTTCGCTTCGGAACGAATATCGTACATCGCGTAACCGACCCGGCGAACCGCCGCGATCGTTTCGGCGTAAGGAACGTCGCAGACGTCGACGAGACCGATTTGGTAATTTTCGCCGTCGAAGCGTCCGGTCGTCGCCTGGTCGCCGTATTGGAACCAGTGGACTCCGACGATCCAGGGATTCAGAAGCGCGCTGCGAACGTATTTTTCGTAAGCGGCGGCCCGGGCGTCTTGCGATTCGGTCGGGCCGAGTCCCGTGTGGAAGAGCCCGCGATCGAGCGCGCCGAAGTGAAATTCGCCGACGATGCAAGGTTTGTCGACGCCTTCGACCGGGCGGAACGAGCCGATTTCCGTTTTGTAAAAGTTGTAGCTGACGACGTCGCAGTATTTTTGCGCGGCGGCGATCGCAAGCGGATTCGTCCAGGCGAAGCGGCAGCCGAGATAAAGTTTTTTCGGCGCTTTTTCGCGCATGAGGGCGAGAATTTCCGAAAAATATTTTTCGCAAAGAACCGAATAAAACGCGTCGCAGTCGGCGGCGACGGTCTTGGCGGTCGGTTCCGCGGCGTCCGCTTTCGGCGCGGAGAACGGTTCGGCGACGAGCGCGTCCCAATCGGCGAACGCCGTTCCCCAAGCGGCGTTCAACGCGGCGACGTCGTCCCCGTATTTAGCGCGCAACCAGTCGACAAACGCTAATTTCGCCGGTTGCGTCGACGGCGAGGCGAGCGCGGCGCGGGCCAACGACCCGACGTCCCCCCAACTGATCTCGTTGTCGACGAAGAAACCGACGCAGAACGGGTCTTCCGACGCGGCTTTCGCAAACGGCGCGTCGAGCGAGCGGCGGAGCGATTCCTTAAATTCCGGATGGAACGGGTCGGAGAATTTGCCCCAATAGCCCGAGCTTCCTTCGATTTTCGGCGAATAAATTCCGACGGTCGCGACGTAAGGGACGCGCGCCGAGCGGCAGATCGACTCCGCCGACCAGTTGCCGATCGTGTTGAGGCCCCAACTTCGCAAACGGCGGCCCGCCAAGTCGTCGGCCGCTTTTTGCCAATCGGCGCCGAATTTCAGATAAAGATTCGACGCGGTAAAATTGTACGACCAAAATTCGCCGCGACCGGCGTAATAGTTATTGACCGAATTATTGTCGCGACCGATAAAAGCGTCGAACGGGCCGCCGTTTCGCCGGAGTTGAACTTCGGGATCGAAATAAAATTCGCGGTCGGTCGTCGGGGTAACGCCGTTCCAATGGCCGACGCAGTCGACGCCGTTCGACCAAAAGAGGCGGCCTTTCGGGTCGACGAGTCGCCAAACGCCGTCGATTTTTTCCGTTCTAAAGGAGCCGGTCGCTTCGAGTTGCGGGCCTTTCGTCCAACCGCCGAACTCGTTGCGGTCGCTCGGTTGGTTGGCGGCGAGGTCGGCGTTTTCGATTTCGATTTGCGCGCGCAGATCTTCGAGCGAACGCGTCTTGCCCGGCCAATCTTTGTGCTTAAACTGTCCGAAACGGTCGATCATCGGGAAGAATTTGTCCGGGCCCCATTCGAGGAACGCGTCGCGGTTTTCGGACGCCGGGACGGCGACGAGCGATTCGAGCGTCCAACGGTCGCCGCGTCCGTTTTGGTTTTCGAAGAGGCGGATCGCGACGAGTTCCTTCTTGTCGAACGGGATCTTCGCGTCGGTCGAGTAGGCGTCGGTTTGGATTCCGCCCGGTTTGCCGCGCATTGCGAAAAGTTTGGCGCGGGTCTCCAAATTGAGGGAATCGGGGAGTTCGATTCGCCAAACTTTGGTTTCGCCGGGCGCGATCGCGACTCCGACGGTCGTCGTTCCTTCCGGGAATTGGGCGGCGGCGCAGTCGAGGCGGCAGTAAAGTTGGAGCGGTTCGGCGCCGGGATTCGAGATTTTCGCTTCAAGCGCCGCGTAATCGCCGAGATTCCAAGCGCCGAGAAAATGAAAACCGGGCCAATTATCGACGAGTCCGTTCGACGTTTCGACGGCGCCCGATTCGAGGCGGCGAAGTTCGACTCCTTGCGGCGTCAGCGCGTCGAGCGACGCGTTCGCGTCGAAAAAGACGAGCGGAGCGACCGACGACGTTTGGGCGCTTTGCGGCGAGTTCGCGGGTTCCGCGGACGTCGGCGCGAGCGCGAAACCGAGCGCCGGCGTCGACGCGGCGGCGAAAAGGAGCGCGGCGAGTCGGATCGAAACGCGGCGCGATGAATTGCGTTGCATAAAACCTCCGTTGAAAGAAAAATGGGAGCGAGTTGGAACGCTCCGCCGCCGACTCGAAATTTCGCGCCGACGACGGATAATAAATAGGATTAAACGGGTGAAATGAATAAAATTGGCGGAATCGGAGGAACGGCGAAAACGGGCGGATTGGCGAAAATAGGACGTTTCGCCGTCGTTCGACGCGCCGAAGCGCCGGTTAATCGCGAGGCGGACGGAGCGCCGGGGCGAGTTTCTCGACGATTTCGACGCAACGATTCGCGACGTCGTTGACGTTGTAACGGTCGTCCGGACGAACGAAAAGTTCGAGACGGCTAAGTTTGGGGGGCGAAGGCGGGACGTCGTCGGACGCCGTCGAAGCGATCGCGCCGAAAGACGCGACTTCGGCGACGAACGCGCCGGTTCCGGAGAAATCGTCGACGTCGACGCCCGGCGCGAGAGGCGTTTCTTTAAGGATCCAATCGGCGACGACGAGCGCCCTTTCTTCCGACTTTGCGTCGCGAGCGACGACCGAAACCCGGTCGCGCAAAACGCCGTCTTCATTCGCAAGGAGACGGAGCAGGTTCCGACCGGGAACGTCCGGCGCGTCGACGTCGAAATCGGCGGTTCGCTCTTTTTCTCCGGCGAGAACGTCGTCGGCGTCGAGCTCTTCGGCGATCTCCGTTTCCGATTCCGCGCTCCATTTTCCGGCGAACGGCGAAATTTCAATCGCTTCGAAACTCCAAAATTCGGGCGTCGCAAGTTCGGCGGCGAAATCCGGCCAATCGCGGAGCGTTGCGAAAACGTCGCGCGGTTCGCAAAGCGCCGGAAGTCGAACCGTCGCGCCGACGCCGTTCGGAAGGCGGATCGCTAGCGGAAGTTGAAACGATTCCGCGTAAAATCGAGAAGTTTCGCCGTTTGCGGGGGACGCGTAAAGCGAGTTGTTTGCGCCGTTGAGAGAAGACGGGGAAACAGGGAGGGTTAGCGCGTCGGCGACGTCGGACGATTCGCCGTCGGAAAGGGGCGTCGGGGCGAAAACGTCCGCGGCGGCGGAGTTCGGCGTCGGCGCGAGGCCGAGCGCGGACGGAGCGCCGGTCGGAAAACCGCGCGTCGCCGTCGTTAAAAAGAGGGTTTTGGCGAGGATCCCGTTTTCTTGGAGGAGTTGGACGAAGCCTTCGAGCGTTTCGTCGAACGCGGCGACTCCGCCGCAATACGCCTCGACGACGCTTTGCCGACGTTCCGGCGCGTCAAGTTGGGCAAGTCGGGCAAGTTCGGAAGCCGCTAATTTCTTTTCGACGGCGCTTTCGTCGTTAAACTCGCCATCGATTTCGTCGTCGGTTTCATCGTTAAACTTGCCGTTGGACGCGTCGTCGATTTCTCCGTTAAACTCGTCGCCGTCGGGATCGTCGAACTCGACGTTAAACTCGATTTCAATTTCCGCGGGGAGCGGGACGTCGGGCGAGCCGTTTTCGGCGTCGAGAATCGCCGCGGCGCGGGCTAAAGCGGCGTCGGCGACGGCGTTTTGCGCGAAACGGGCGCCGCGTTTCGACGTTTTGGCGTCGTCTTCAAGCGGCCAAAACGGAACGAGCGTCGCCGCGTAAGGCTCCGGATCGTCTTCCGATTCTCGAAAACGTTCGCGCTGTTCGAGCGGAAAATCCCAACGTTCGTTCCAACCGGAAAAGTGCGCCCAAACGAACCAGGGCGCCGCGTCGCCGCCGTCTGCGCGTTTTGCCTCGTCTTCCAACCGGGCGAGAAAGCGTGCGAGTTCCTCGAAGTTGCGGAAAAATTGCGTTTCTTCGAGCGTTTCCGCGGGGAGCGCCGCGTCGGGCGCGCCGAGAAAGAAGCGTCCGTCGCAAAACTCGTCCTCGACCGCCGGGTGAAGCGCGACCGACTCGACGTCCGAAACGACGAACGTTCGGTACCCTTTTTCCTTCAGAAGGCGGAAAATCGACGGCGTTTCCCCATTGGAAGCGTTAAATTCTTCCTGTTTTGCGCCGTTTGACGGAGCGTTCGCGTTCTCGTCGGACGAAGCGACGACGCGCGCCGGAGATTCGCCCCGCCAAAAGGCCCGGTAAAGCGTTTCGAGATCGAGCGACGACGCGAAAAAGGAGTCGAACAGAACCGACTCCGCCGCGAGCGCGTCAAAAGCGGGCGTCTCGATCCAAGCGTTCCCGTACGCTCCGAGAAAATCGGCGTTTAAACGGTCGACGGCGAGACAAAGGATATTTTTGCCGGAAATACGCGGTATTTGGTGCGAATTATTCATTGCGCGACAATATTTGTTAAGCGACGCGGAAACGTGTTCTTGTCGCAAACTGCGGTCGGAAACGGGACGCGATCGGGACGTTCGGCGAACGGTTCCAACCGGGAAACGGGAAAAACGACGGACGGATAAAACGGAACGATTGGGAAAATGGGCGAAATAGGGGGACGGGGAGGGGACGCTTGTTCCTAAAACCGGCTTTCGACGGCGGCGAACGCGTCGGCGTCGAGAAAACGGGTCGATTCGGCGAACGTTTCGGCGAAACGCGGGTCGGTCGCAAGGTCAAGCGTCGCGACGCGATCGAGCGTTTCCGTTATTTTGGCCCAAGAGAGCCGGTTCGTCAAGACGTCGACCGCGCCGAAAAGGGAAGAATTGCCGCAATCGACGATTCGAGCGTTCGGAATTTCCGGCGGAAGAAGCCCGACGCGGCGAGCGTTCGTTCGGTTCAACGCGCCGCCGAAACCGCCCGCCAAATAAACGGCGTCGAGTTCGGCGATCGACGTTTCCGCCGCGTCGCAAAGGAGGCGCAAACCCGCTCGAACGGCGCCGATCGCGAGCTGAAGGCGGCGAACGTCGCGTTGCGTTAAGCGAACGGCGGACTCGAACTCGGCGTTTTGGGGGGCTTGGGCGATTTCGATGAAACGCGTCGACGGGGCGGTTCCGACGGTTTCGGAAAATTGGGCGGACGGCGACGATCGCGGGACGTTAAGATAGGCGTTTGGGGCGGAACGGGCGATCTCGAACGTTCGCTCGCCGTCGAAAGTCGCGAATCGGCGGCGAAATTCGAGGGGGAGCGCGGCGACTTCCGGCGCGTCGGCGGTTCGCAGTCGTCCGTTCGGCGCGACGGCGTTCGTCGCGAGCGCTCCGGCCAACGCGTCGACGAGTCCGGAACCGCAAACGCTTCGAGCCGGTTCGTCGCCGACCGTTCGCGGGCGCCAAAGGGTTCCGTCGGCGGAAAAGTCGACGGCGCGGATCGCGCCCGGAACGGCGAGCGAACCGCAAGCGATCTCGGCGCCTTCGAACGCCGGGCCGGCGGCGGTCGACGTCGCGAAAAAACGGCCGTTTCGCGCTAAGATCGCTTCGCCGTTCGTTCCGACGTCGAGAAAAAGGGCGGTTTTTTCGGACGAACCGAAGTTAGCGAACGCGCGCAACCGCTCGAAACCGGCGAGAACGTCCCCGCCGACGAACGCCGAGAACGTCGGAAAGATCCGGACGCGAGCCGTCGGCGCGAAATCGGCGCCCCAGGAGCCGAACTCCGACGCGGCGAGCTCCGGGAAGGTTCGTTCGGCGACGAAAAAGGGCGCCGAGCCGAGAGGCGACGCGTCGCGCCCACAAAAAAGGAACGATTCGGTCGCGTTTCCGGCGACGACGATTTCGTGGATTTTGACGGTTGAAACGCCGGTTTGCGCCGCCGATTCCGTCGCGAGCGCGCCGAGTTCGCGAACGACCGCCGACCGCAACGCCGTCGCGACCGCCGGATCGCTCGTCGCGGCGCCGATTCTCGAAAGGACGTCGCGTCCCCAAACGATTTGCGGATTGCGCCGCGTCGAAACGACGAGCGAGCGTCCCGACGCCAACGAAACGAGCGCGCAAACGAGCGTCGTCGTTCCCAAGTCGACCGCGAACCCAAATTCGCCGGCGCGTTCCTCCGCCGTCGGGACGAGCGCCGTTTCCGGAAGCGGGGACGCGAGCCGTTCGGCGCGTTTTTCTTCGAGCGTCGGCAGGTCGGAAACGTCGACGCTTAAACCGTCGCGGTCGACGAGCGTTCGGCAAGCGAGACGGCGCGTCGGCGGGGCGGAGTCGGAAAGGTCGGAGACCGGGACGGCGCAACGACCGCAAACGCCGCGTCCGCCGCAGTCGAAATCGAGCGCGAACCCGGCCGATCGCAACGCGTCGGCGAGCGTCGAACCGTCTCGAACGCGCCGAACTTCGCGGCGTCCGGAACGGTCGACGAGGAGAAGGGAACGAAACGCGTCGGGCGGCGGGGATTGCGGCATAACGTCGAACGGGCGAAATTAAGGGCGCGGAAGCGGCGCGGCGAAGCGGGGATCGCGCCGTTGGAATAAACGTTTTGAAAAACAAAAACGCCGTCGAAAACGAGTTTCGACGGCGCGAAAAAGGCGTCGCGGCCGACGCGCCGACCGGAAAACGACCGGCGCGTCGGCGAACGTCGAATCAGAAGCTGAAACCGTCGTCGGCCTTATCGGAGCCGTCGTCGAAACCGGGCGCGTCGTCGGCGACCGTCGGGAACTCTTCCGCTTCGTCGAGGAAAACGCCGGTCGCGCCGCTCGGGAGGCCGCTCGCGTCGTCGGCGACTTGGGAGAAGGTCGCGTTTTCGTCGTTCGCGGTTTGGTTCGCGGCGACGTCGCCGACGGGGTCGAACGACAAAGCGTTTTCGCCGATCGGGGCGTCGTCGAGGAGCGCGAAGGACGGCCCTTCGAGTTCGAAACCTTCGTCGGCCAAGCGTTGCGCGGCTTCCTGACGGTAGTTCCAACGGGCCGCCTGGTACTTGCGGAACCCGGTGCCGGCCGGGATCAGTCGACCGAGCGTAACGTTTTCCTTCAAGCCGACGAGGCGGTCGACTTTGTAAGCCAGGGCCGCTTCGGTCAAAACTTTCGTCGTTTCCTGGAAGCTCGCCGCCGAGAGGAAGCTGGAGCTTTGAACCGCCGCTTTCGTAATCCCAAGGAGCTGCGTCGAGGCGGTCGCCAAACGCGGGCGCTTGCCGGACGCCGGGCGGCATCCTTTAAGTTCGTACTCGGCGTTTTTGGCGTCGAAAACTTCGCGCGAAACGATCTCGCCGACTTCGAAGTCGACGTCGCCCGGCTCGTCGATCTTCACGGAGGCTTCGAGTTCGCGGTTTTTGCGGAGGAATTCGAATTTGTCGACGACGTCGCCCGCCAGAAGCGTCGTGTCGCCGCCGTCTTCGATCTTCACTTTGCGCAACATCTGCGAAACGATGACCTCGATGTGCTTGTCGTTGATGCCGACCTTTTGACTGCGGTACAGCGTTTGGACTTCCTGCACGAGGTAGTCCTGCACCGCTTCTTCGCCGGAGATCCGCAAAATATCGTGCGGAACGAGCAACCCGTCGGTCAGCGGCTGGCCCGCGCGGACTTCGTCGCCGGTGAAGACGCGAATCCGTTTTCCCTGCGGCACTTCGTGCATGCGTTCGATCGGCTCGCCGCCGAGTTCCGACGCGCTGCGAACGACGACGACTTTCTTGCCGTGATGGCGTTTTTCCAAAATTTCGACCGTGCCGGAAATTTCGGCGATAACGGCCGGATCTTTCGGTTTGCGCGCTTCGAAAATTTCGGTAACGCGCGGAAGACCGGAGGTGATGTCCTGCGTTCCGCTCGCGTTTTGCGGCATTTTCGCAAGGATCGTTCCGCGTTCGACGACCTGGCCGTCTTGAACTTCGATCTGCGTTTTACTCGGGAGGTGGTAGCCTTCGAGGACTTTGCCGCCGTCGAACGAACGCACGTCGATGTGCGGGTGGCGGTCGCCCTTGAGGTCGGCGACGGAAAGGCGCGATTGCCCGGTCGCCGGGTCGTAAATCGAGTTGACGGTGTCCCCTTCGACGATGTTGCCGAATTGGACGACGCCGGACGATTTCGCGATCAGGAACTTACTGTGCGGGTCGATCGAGGCGAGCGTTTGCCCGGCTTCGACGCGCTGGCCTTCTTCGACGGCGAGGATCGCGCCTTCCGGAACCGGATACGTTTCGCGGGATTGGCCGCGGTGGTTGCAGATGTCGATACCGCCGTCCGCTTTGCTGCTCAACACGAGCTTGCCGCCGAGGGACGGGTTGTCGACGACCTCCATTTTCGTGAAGCGGATGATCCCGGGGTATTTCGTCTTGAGTTCGCTTTCTTCGGCGCTGTGGGCCGCCGCGCCGCCGATGTGGAACGTCCGCATCGTAAGCTGCGTGCCCGGCTCGCCGATCGATTGCGCGGCGATGATCCCGACGGCCATCCCCTCTTCGACGAGTTTCGAGGTCGACAAGTCCATCCCGTAGCAGAGCGAGCAGACGCCGAGTTCGGCTTCGCACGTCATCGGGCTTCGCACCTGGATCTTTTCGATCCCGAGGTCTTCGATCTTGCGCGCGATCTCGACCGTGATCAGCTCGTTTTCGCGGACGATGACCTCGTCCGTAACCGGGTTCGAAATGTTGACGCGGGAGACGCGCCCCAGGATCGACTCGGAAAGCGGGATCTTTTTGTCGCCGTCGTCGACGACGCCTTTGATGACGCCTTGCGAGGTGCCGCAGTCGCGCATCGTAACGACGCAGTTTTGCGCGACGTCGGCGAGTTTGCGGGTGAGGTAGCCGGAGTCCGCCGTTTTAAGCGCGGTGTCGGACAAACCTTTGCGGGCGCCGTGCGTCGAGCTGAAGTATTCGAGAACGTTCAGACCTTCGAGGAAGTTCGCCTTCACCGGCGTTTCGATGATCTTGCCGTTCGGCTTGGCCATGAGGCCGCGGATCCCGGCGAGCTGGCGAATTTGTTCCTCGCCGCCGCGCGCGCCGGAGTGCGCCATCAGGTAAACCGGGTTGACGTAACCGAAAACGCGGCGCTTGACGTCGCCCGCCGCGACGGCTTCTTCCTCGGTTTTGTGGACGTCGTTTTTGAACGCCTCCATCATCTTCGCGGTGATTTCGGTGCGAACTTCCGACCACACGTCGAGGATCTTGTTGTAGCGTTCGTCGTCCGAAAGTTGCCCGTAGTCGTATTGCTCCTGGATCTTTTGAACTTCCTTGTCGCCGTCTTCGAGGATCTGCTTCTTCGCGGTCGGCGTGATAAGGTCGTCCGCGGCGAACGAAAGACCGCTCTTCGTGCTTTCCTCGAAACCGAGGCGCATCATTTTGTCGAGGAGGTCGATCGTGGCGCGGCGGCCTTGGAGTTCGTAGCAGTCGCTAATAACGGCGGCGAGTTGCTTCGATTGTTGCGGGACGTTGTAGTACGGCATCCCTTCGTCCAAGATCTGGTTGAAGACGATGCGTCCCGGCGTCGTTTCGAAGAGCTTGCCTTCGGAGACGGACGCGTCCGTTTTGAGGAAGCGGCCCTTCGGCATGCGGACGCGGATTTTGGCGTGCAACGCGACTTTGCCGAGCGAGTAGGCGAGCAGGCACTCGTCGATCGACGCGAACGTCATTCCTTCGCCCTTCATGCCGGGCAGCTCGACCGTCAGGTAGTAGCAACCCATAACGATGTCCTGCGACGGGCTGATGATCGGGCGGCCGTTCGCCGGGCTGAAGATGTTGTTCGTCGACAGCATGAGCGTGTGCGCCTCGACCTGCGCTTCGAGCGAAAGCGGAAGGTGAACCGCCATTTGGTCGCCGTCGAAGTCCGCGTTGAAGCCTTTGCAGACGAGCGGGTGCAGCTTGATGGCGTTCCCTTCGATAAGCATCGGCTCGAAAGCCTGGATCCCCATGCGGTGAAGGGTCGGCGCGCGGTTCAGGAGCACCGGGTGGTTTTGGATGACTTCTTCCAAAATATCCCAAACCTCGACGTCCTGGCGCTCGAGCATTTTCTTCGCGCTCTTGATCGTGTCGGCGTGGCGGAGTTCCTTCAGGCGGCGGATGATGAACGGCTGGTACAGTTCCAGCGCGATCTTTTTCGGAAGACCGCATTGGTGCAGGCGCATGTGCGGGCCGACGACGATGACGCTTCGGGCGGAGTAGTCGACGCGTTTCCCGAGGAGGTTTTCGCGGAAACGGCCCTGTTTCCCTTTGATCATGTCGGTCAGCGATTTGAGCGGACGGTTGCTCGAGCCGAGAACCGGACGCTTGCAACGCATGTTGTCGAAGAGCGCGTCGACCGATTGTTGCAACATTCGCTTTTCGTTGCGAATAATGACGTCCGGCGCGTTCAGGTCGACGAGTTTCTTCAACCGGTTGTTGCGGTTGATGATGCGGCGGTAGAGGTCGTTCAGGTCGCTCGTCGCGAACGTTCCCGATTCGAGGAGCACCAACGGGCGCAAGTCCGGCGGAATTACCGGGATCACGTCGAGCACCATCCACGCCGGGTTGTTTTCATGCTGGCAGTTGCGGAGCGATTCGACCAGCTTCAAGCGGTTGATGAGTTCCTTTTTGCGCTGTTTCGAATTGGTCTTCGACAGCTCGGCGCGGAGCGTTTTCGACAACTCGACGACGTCGAGCTTGTTCAGAAGTTTGCGCACCGCCTCGGCGCCCATTTCCGCCTGGAACGCGTCGCCGTAATCTTCGCGAGCGGCTCGGTACTCCTCTTCGTTCAGGAGTTGGCCGACTTTGAGCGGCGTTTCGCCCGGCTCGACGACGACGTAATCCTGGAAATAAACGACCTTTTCCAAGCTCGACGCCTTCATCGCGAGCAACGTCGCCAAGCGGCTCGAGGACGCCTTGAAGAACCAGATGTGAACGACCGGCGCGGCGAGCTCGATGTGCCCCATGCGCTTGCGGCGAACGCGGCTGTGCGTGATTTTCACGCCGCAACGGTCGCACGTCATTCCCTTATATTTCATGCCGCGGTATTTTCCGCAGTTGCATTCCCAGTCTTTTTCCGGGCCGAAGATTTTCTCGCAGAAGAGACCGTCGCGTTCCGGTCGATACGTGCGGTAGTTAATCGTTTCGGGTTTCTTGACTTCGCCTTTGGAATCTTCGCGGATTTTTTTCGGATCCGCGAGGCTGATTTTAACGGCGTTGAAGTCGTTAATTCGATCGTAAGTTTCGCCCGTGGGGTTCATCGCACTCTTTCCGTTTCGAATTAGTGAAATTGTATTTTATATTCGATTGTCGTCGCGGCGCTCGACGGCTCGACGAACGAGTCGTTCGGAGCTTCGAGGAGCGCGTCGACGGATTGTTCGTTTGATCTCGGGAGACCGCCGAACGTCGCGGCTTCTTCGGAAGCGCGGCGTTCGACGGGGTCGTTCGCGACGCGTCAGAACCCGGCCGGCTCGTCGGCGAAGGCGCGGAACGGGTCTTTTTCCTGCGTCGGCACCAAGTCCATGTCGAGCGCGAGCCCCTTGATCTCGTTGATCAAGACGTCGAAGCTCGCCGGAGTGCCGGCTTCGAGCGTGTTTTCTCCCTTGACCATCGCCTCGTAGATTTTCGTGCGTCCCTCGACGTCGTCGCTCTTGACCGTGAGGAGTTCCTGCAACGTGTACGCGGCGCCGTAGGCTTCGAGCGCCCACACTTCCATTTCCCCGAAACGCTGACCGCCGGAACGCGCTTTGCCGCCGAGCGGCTGTTGCGTAATGAGCGAGTAAGGCCCGGTGCTGCGCGCGTGGACTTTGTCGTCGACCAGGTGGTGCAGCTTCAACATGTAAATATAGCCGACCGTCGTTTCCTGTCCGAACGGCTCGCCGGTGCGACCGTCGTAAAGGCGAACTTTTCCGTGGCGCGGGAGCCCGGCCTTTTCAAGCTCGTCGTTGACGATTTCTTCCGTCGCGCCGTCGAAAACCGGCGTTACGGCGCGATACCCGAGTTTCGACGCGGCCCAACCGAGGTGCGTTTCCAAAATCTGCCCGACGTTCATACGCGACGGAACGCCCAGCGGGTTCAACATGATCTGAATCGGCGTTCCGTCGGCGAGGAACGGCATGTCTTCTTTCGGAAGGATCTTCGCGATGACGCCCTTGTTTCCGTGGCGACCGGCCATTTTGTCGCCGACCGAAATGACGCGTTTCGTGGCGATGTAAACCTTGACCATTTGGAGGACGCCGCGTTTGAGTTGGTCGCCCGCCTGCATCGCGTTTTTATTGTGGTCGCGTTCGTCGATCGCCTCTTCGACGCGGTGCTTGAAGTCGTTGTAAACTTTGCGGCAGTCGGCGTAGGCCGGGTCGTTCGGGTCGATTCCGTTCTTTACGCACATGCGTTTGAAGGAGAACGTTTTCGCTTTTTCGGCGATGTAACGCTGGTCTTTTTCCTGAACGAGGGCCTCGCCGTCGTCGGCGACGATCGTGCGGCCGCCGATCAAAACCTCCATTTTGGTGATCATCGAGCCGAAAATTTCGGCGATTTTCTTGTTGCCTTCGGTTTCGATCCGCAAAAGCTCGGCGTCGAATTGTCGGCGTTCTTCGTCGTTCAAGCTGGCGCGGCTGCGGAAGTGGTAAGCGCCGATAACGATCCCCTCGACGCCGGCCGGGACTTCGAGCGACTCGTTTTTGACGTCTTCCCCGGCGCGACCGAAGATCGCGTGCAGGAGTTTTTCTTCCGGCGAAAGTTCGGTTTTGCTCTTCGGCGAAATTTTCCCGACGAGGATGTCGCCGCGGCGGACGTAGGTGCCGACGCGCACGATCCCGTTTTCGTCGAGATCGCGGAGCGCTTTGTCGCCGACGTTCGGAATGTCGCGGGTGAATTCTTCGCGGCCGAGCTTCGTGTCGCGGATTTCCGCTTCGTACTCTTCGATGTGAATCGAGGTGTACACGTCGTTTTGAACGAGCTCTTCGCTCAAAATGATCGCGTCTTCGTAGTTGTAACCGTCCCAAACCATAAAGGCGACGAGGACGTTGCGGCCGAGCGCGAGGACGCCGTGGTCGGTGCAGGCGCCGTCGGCGACGACGTCGCCCGCCTGAACTTCCTGACCGAGCTGAACGATCGGGTGTTGGTTTTCGCAGGTGCGTTCGTTCAACCCGGCGAATTTGCGCAACATGTACACGTCGTCGTTGTCGATAACGATTTTACGGGCGTCGACGTAGGTAACTTTTCCGCTTTTGCGAGCGCGAACGAGGAGGCTCGAGTTGATCGCCGCCGCCTCTTCGAGCCCGGTGCCGACGATCGGCGCTTCGGAAATAAGGAGCGGAACCGCCTGGCGTTGCATGTTCGACCCCATGAGCGCGCGGTTGGCGTCGTCGTGTTCGAGGAACGGGATCAAACCCGCCGAAACGCCGATCATCTGGTTCGGCGAAACGTCGATATACTCGACCATTTCCGGAACCATTTGCTCGTAGTCGCCGCCGTGCCGCGCGATGACGAGGCCGGTGATCGGATCCGGAACGAGGCGACCGTACGGATGTTCGTCGGAGCGTTCGATCTTCGTGTCGGCCGGAACGAGACGCTTTTCGTGCTCTTCGTCGGCGCGGAGCCAGTCGACCTGTTCCGTAACGACGCCGTCGACGACGCGGCGATACGGCGAAACGAGGAAGCCGAATTCGTCGACGCCCGCGTAAAGCGACAACGACGAAATCAAGCCGATGTTCGTGCCTTCCGGCGTCTCGATCGGGCAAATGCGCCCGTAGTGCGAGGAGTGAACGTCGCGGACTTCGAACCCGGCGCGTTTGCGGTTCAAACCGCCCGGGCCGAGCGCGGAAAGACGGCGTTCGTGCGTCAGCATCGACAACGGGTTCGTCTGGTCGACGACCTGCGACAGTTCGCCGCGGCCGAAGAAGTAGTCGATGGCCGACGAAATATTCTTCTGGTTGACGATCAAACGCGGGGTCGCGTCTTCGCGGAAACGATCTTGGGCGGTGCGGCGGAGTTTCAGGAAACCCTTGCGGATCTCTTCGCAAGCGAGCTCGTCGATCGTGCGAAGACGACGGTTCCCCAAGTGGTCGATGTCGTCCGCTTCCGCTTCGCCGTCGCCGCCCCAAAGTTTATTGAGGTATTTGACCGCTTCGACGATATCTTCGGCGCGCAAGACCGTTTCGTCGAGATCGACGTTCATGCCGAGCTTGCGATTCATTCGGAAACGCCCGACGCGGCCCAATCGGTAACGGGACGGATCGAAGAACTTGTCGCGAACGAGGTCGCGCGCTTTGTCCAACAAGGCCGGGTTGCCCGGACGCAAGCGCTTGAAGATCGTGAGAAGCGCGTTTTCGTGCGACTTCGTCTTGTCTTCTTCGAGCGAGTTGAGGAGGAGCTTGTTGCGCTGATCGTCCATCGCCTCGATCTGCTTCAGGCCGGACGCGCAGATTTCCTCCGCTTTGCTTTTCGTGATAAGTTGCCCCGATTCGACGATCACTTCGCCCGGATGCGCCGAGTCGGCGGGATAAACGACGTCGCCGACCGCGATCTTTCCCTCGATTTCGGAGACCGATTCGCCGCCGACCACGTCGATTTTATAGGTGTTGTAAAAAGCGCGGATGACGTCGACGTCGGAGCCGTACTTTTCGTCCATCGCTCGCAACAGCGTCATCACCGGGAGCTTGGCGCTTTGGTCGATGCGGACGGAAACCGTTTCTTTGCGCGAAATATGAAATTCGATCCAGCTTCCGCGTTCCGGAATGATGCGGCAGCTGAAGCTCTTGCGATCGAGTTCGGTTTCGGTGAGGAAGTCGACGCCCGGGCTGCGGTGCAACTGGCTGACGACGACGCGTTCGGCGCCGTTGATGATGAACTCGCCCCCGCCGAGCATGATCGGAAGTTCGCCGAGATAAACGTCTTCTTCGATCGTGTCTTTTTCGCGGACGAGTCGGAGGCGAACGCGCAACGGGCGACCGTAAGTCAAACGCAGACGTCGGCATTCGTCCGGCGTGTAGTGCGGCTTTTCAAGCTCGTATTGAACGTATTCCAAGCGCGCCGTTTTTTCGTAATTCTCAATCGGGAACGCTTCGCGAAAGACGCTTTCCAACCCTTGGTCTTCACGTTTGGTGGGCGGAACGTCCGCTTGAAGGAAGTTCGCGTAGCTGCGAGTTTGCAGAACGGTCAAATCCGGAATCGGATAAGTCGTGCTGTGATTGCCGAACTGCCGTCGTTCTTTAAACTGTAACTTCCGTTTTGATGTAACCGCCATAAGAGTGTTGACCTCCCGGTTGGATAGAGAATGGTTGCGATTCTATCGCCTAAGATACGCCGAACTGACAGTATACCCGCGAACAAGGGATCCGACAAGCCCCCCTCTTTCCCTTTTTACCTAAAAAAACGTGCTTTTTCGAAAAAAACGTCGGGTTTTTACGGTTCGAAAAGGCGAAACGCGCTCGAACAACATTTTTTCACTTTTTTCGAAAATTTTTTAGCGGGATAAAAAAGTGAAAATTTTCTTGAAAATTCTTGCTTGCGACGCCTGTAAAATCGGAAAAGTTTCGCTGTTTTGACAGGTATTTGAGCGTTAAGTTGTTTTTGAGCAAAAATATTTTCGGGCGAAAACCGCTTGTCGCGCCTAAAACGTTTTCGCCGGTCGAGCGAAAAAATCGTTGGAAACGCGACCGAAGAACGCCCGACGAGCCCCGTTCAACGCGTCGCGAAAAGTGAAAAACGCGACGCAAGAACGCAAAAAAGGCCTCGAACAAAATTCGAGGCCTCCTGAATCACAGCGCTAAGCTGAGAACCGAACTACTTGAGCGAAACTTTGGCGCCCGCGTCTTCGAGATCTTTCTTGAGCTTTTCGGCTTCGTCTTTCGAGAGACCGGTTTTGATCGCTTTCGGAGCGGATTCGACCATCGATTTCGCGTCGCCGAGGGAAGCGCCGGTGGCGGTGCGGACGACTTTGATGACGTTGATCTTGTTGGCGCCGAAATCTTCGAGAACGACGTCGAATTCGGTTTTTTCTTCCGCGGCCGGAGCGGCTTCGCCCGCAGCCGGGCCGGCGACCATGACCGCGCCGCCGGCGGCCGGTTCGACGCCGTAGACGTCTTTCAGGTAATCGCTGAGTTCTTTCGCTTCTTTGAGCGTCATACCCATGATTTTGTCGCCCATTTCTTTGATTTCAGCGGCAAATTCGCGTTCGACTTGTTCGGACATTGTTCACTTTCCTTTCTGGGGTTTGCGTCGAATCTCCCGCGGCTCACCAAGCGAAACCAAAACGCCCGGCGCGCGGTCGTCGATTCGAACGCAATGAAAAAATATATTCGAGTTATCGTCGCCTAAGCGACGTCGATATGCGATTTATATAAATTTAACAGAACGCGCCGCTTCGTCAAGGGGGGCGACGCGCTCAAAATTAAATTTTGTTCACTCGGCGGCCGCCTCTTCGGCGCTCTCTTCTTTGTCCGCGAGCTGCTTGATCTGGCTGGCGAGGTTCGCGCCGCCGGACAGGAGTTGGGACGAAAGTTTGGAACCGACGCCGACGATTTGACCGACGAGAATCGCGATTTGTTCTTCGCGGGTGGGCCACTTGCTGATTTCAACGACTTTGTCGGCGGCGAACGCTTCGCCGTCGAGAACGCCGCCGAGAAGGGCGAGCTTCGCGAATTGTTTATCTTTCGAAACCTTGACGAGCTCTTTCGCGAGAGCGACGATATCGGTCGCGCCGTAGCAGACGGCGGTGGAGCCGGTCAAGCCCTGGAACGCGGCGCTGAGCGAAGTGCCTTCGGTGGCGCGAGCGGCCAAGCTGTTTTTAACGACCATAACGCGAATGTCTTTCGCGGCCAAAGCGGAGCGAAGACGATTGCTGTCGTTGACTTCCATACCGACGATATTGACGAGGAGAGCGTTTTCGACGCCCGCCAAGCGTTTTTTCAATTCTTCGGTAATAATATTTTTAACAAACTTGCTCATGATATTGGTATTCGTTAAATGGCGGTGAGGGAATAGTTACCGAGTCGAGGCTCATTGCGTCACGACGCGGACGGCCGGGCTCATCGTCGCGGAGATAGCGATCGACTTCACGTAGACGCCCTTGACCGCGGCCGGTTTCAGAGCGACGACGTAGTTGATGAACGCTTGGATATTTTCCGCCAATTTATCGGCGTCGAAGCTGAGTTTGCCGACGACGCCGTGGACGATGCCACCCTTGTCGTTGCGGAACTCAACCTTACCGGCTTTATATTCCTTGACCGTTTTTTCGACGTCCATCGTAACCGTGCCGGCTTTCGGGCTCGGCATCAAGCCGCGCGGCCCGAGAACGCGACCGAGCGAACCGACGACGCCCATCATATCCGGGGTCGCGATACAGACGTCGAATTCGAACCAACCTTCCTTAATTTTTTCCGCCAATTCCGGCCCGCCGACGTAATCGGCGCCGGCCGCGGTCGCTTCGTCGGCCTTCGCGTTTTTCGCAAAGACGAGAACGCGGAGCGTTTTGCCAAGACCGTTCGGAAGAACGACGGAACCGCGAACGATTTGATCGTTTTGTTTCGGATCGACGCCGAGACGCATCGAAATTTCGACCGATTGATCGAATTTCGTCGTGTTGAATTTTTTCAACAGTTCGACGGCGTCGGCCAACGGCATCGGGGTTTTCGTCGCCGGAAGCAACGCTTCCATAGCTTTCATGCGCTTAGAAACTTTACCCATTATTATATCAATCTATTTTAGGTTGTTTTTGTTGCTTAAAATATTGTCGCGCGGCGAGAACGCTAACGGAACTCGACGCGGCGCGCCTCTTAGACTCAGTCGACGACGTCGACGCCCATGCTACGAGCGGTGCCGGCGAGAATGCGAACGGCGTGTTCGACTTCGCGGGCGTTCAAGTCTTTTTGCTTCGCTTTGACAATATCTTCAAGTTGCGCGACGGTAACGGAACCGACCTTTTCCTTCGGGACGCGCTGCGAACCTTTGTCGATGCCGGCGGCTTTTTTGATCAAGTCGACGGAGTGCGGGCTTTTCGTTTCCAAGTCGTAGGAACGATCGTTGTAAACTTTGACGACGACCGGGATGCGCATCCCTTCGGCGTCTTTCGTGCGGTCGTTGAATTCTTTAACAAACTGACCGAGATTCAAACCATACTTACCGAGGGCGGTACCGACAGGGGGTGCTGCGGTCGCCTTACCTCCGGCGGCATGGAATTTCACGACTGCTTGTAATTGTTTTGCCATTGTTAATCCTTCGGAATTGTTTGCGTCCTAAACTCCGCTATTCGCCGTTTTACGAGCGACGAACGAGAAGAGCGCGTTAGGGAACCGGCCCTTCTCAGCGCGACGTTTCAGACCTCAGCCTTTTCGACCTGCCAGTATTCGAGCTCGACGGGCGTGCTCCTGGAGAAGATCGAGATAATAACGGTAACGCGACCGGCGAGTTCGTCGATCTTGCTTACCTCCCCCTCAATATCTTTAAACGTGCCGTCGTTGATCTTAACGCGATCTCCGACCTGGTACGGAATTTCCAACTTCGGTTGTTCTTCGTCGGCCGCGCGTTCGGTGCGGAGAATACGGTCGACGTCTTTTTGCGTCATCGGAAGCGGTTTGCCGCCCGCGCCGGTGAAGTCGCCGACGCCGGTCGTTTCGCGAACAAGGAACCAGGTTTCGTCGTTCAAGATCATCTTGGCCAACAGATAACCCGGATAAAGCTTCCGCTTCGTTTCGCGACGCTTGCCGTTTTTCATCTCGACGACCGTTTCGGTCGGGACGAGCGTCTGTTCGAAATATTGCTCGAGACCGGACAATTTGATCCGCCGATCCAACGTCCTTTTCACCGCGTCTTCACGGTTAACCTGGATCTTGAGAATGTACCATTCCGGCTTTGGAGCTTCTTCCGGCGTTTGATTTTCGACGTCCTCGACGTTGTTTTCCGCTTCGGAGACCATGCGCTTTTTCCTTTATGCGTTTAAAAACGCGAATTTAACGTGCGAACGACAAGAGGTCAACCCACCAAACTGAAAATCGACCGGAAAACAATATCGTAAGCGTAAATCAACACGGTGAACAACGCCATGAAAATGAGAACGACTTTCGTATTTGCGAAAAGATCCTTTTTCGACGGCCACGAAACCTTCGTCATCTCCGCCTCGACCGAAACGAGGAAATCGGCGAATTGCGCGTGGTTGATGGCGCGGTACGAAGCCCAAACGCCCAACAACGAAATAATCGCGCCGACGATCGCCGCCGTCTGCGGGCCGAAATAAGCGGCGCTGTAGAAACTGTACCCGCCCCAAATAAAAACGAGCGACAGTCCGATGAACGTCAAACGACGCGCGACGCGGCCCTGCGAACTTTTGTAATTATTGGTCGAAAAGAGTTCCTTCATCAATTGGGAAAACATTGGGGCCCCCGCGACGCGCTGTTATGTCGAAACGATCGAGAAAACGACCGTCGGATTCAAAAAAAAAGCGCTCGCAACGATACAATATCGAAGGACGAGCGCGTTCACATCATAAGAAAACAGGGGAGGGGGGATTCGAACTCCCAACCGTCGGTTTTGGAGACCGGTGCTCTGCCAATTGAGCTACTCCCCTAACGCAAACCGTCGTTCGCGCGGAATGTTTTCGCCGCAAACCGCGTCCGCGGCGAAAAACATCCTAAAAACCACCGCTTAGCGATTGATCTTCGTAACAACGCCGGAGCCGACCGTGCGACCGCCTTCGCGGATAGCGAAACGAACGTTTTGTTCCATCGCGATCGGGCAAATGAGCTCGACGTTCATCTTGACGTGGTCGCCCGGCATGCACATCTTAACTTCTTCCGGAAGGTGGATCGTACCGGTAACGTCCGTCGTGCGGAAGTAGAATTGCGGACGATAACCGCTCATGAACGGGGTCGAACGACCGCCTTCTTCCTTCGACAGGATGTAAACGTCGGCTTCGAATTCCATGTGCGGGGTGATGGAGCCCGGCTTGGCCAAGCATTGACCGCGTTGGATTTCTTCGCGTTTGATACCGCGGAGAAGGAGACCGACGTTGTCGCCGGCTTGACCTTGGTCAAGCGACTTTTTGAACATCTCAACGCCCGTGCAAACCGTCTTGCGGCTTTCATCGGACAAACCGACGATCTCAACTTCGTCGCCGACCTTGACGACGCCGCGTTCGATACGACCGGTGGCGACCGTGCCGCGACCTTCGATCGAGAAAACGTCTTCGATAGCCATGAGGAACGGTTTGTCAACGTCGCGTTCCGGTTCCGGAATATCGGCGTCGATAGCGTTCATGAGCTCGGTGATGCACTTCGAGGCTTCCGGATCGGACGGATTTTGTTGAGCCGGAAGGGCCGCGCCGCGGATAACCGTGCAATTGTCGCCGTCGAAGTCGTACTTCGAAAGGAGTTCGCGAATTTCGAGCTCGACGAGTTCGAGGAGTTCTTCGTCCGGAACGAGGTCGCACTTGTTCATGAAGACGACGAGTTTCGGAACGTTAACTTGGCGAGCCAAGAGAACGTGCTCGGCGGTTTGCGGCATCGGGCCGTCGACCGCGGAGACGACGAGGATCGCGCCGTCCATTTGCGCCGCGCCGGTGATCATGTTTTTGATGAAGTCCGCGTGGCCCGGGCAGTCGATGTGAGCGTAGTGGCGATTTTCCGTTTCGTATTCGACGTGCGCGACGGCGATCGTAACCGTTTTGGTCGCGTCGCGAACGGTGCCGCCCTTCGCGATATCGGCGTAGGATTTAACTTGAGCGAGACCTTTCGCCGCTTGAACCGCCAAAATAGCGCTCGTCAACGTGGTTTTACCATGGTCGATGTGACCGATCGTGCCGACGTTAACGTGCGGCTTAGTTCGTTGGAAAGTTTCCTTCGCCATGCGAATTCTCCCTATAATTAGGAACGGAGTGTTCTAAACGGTGTTATTACAACGAAACCCCTAACAAGCCCTCGGAAAAAAGCTGCCGATGAGATTTGAACTCATGACCTCGTCCTTACCAAGGACGCGCTCTACCGACTGAGCTACGGCAGCGATGCAGGACCCGCTCGGGGATTCTCGCGCTAAGACGAAAACTCGCCTTTACGTCGCTTTACGCCTTCCGCCGCAAAAACGGCAAGGAAATCGTTAAGCGGGTGAAGGGAATCGAACCCTCGTTATCAGCTTGGAAGGCTGTTGCTCTACCATTGAGCTACACCCGCAAACCTTGCGACAAAAAAACCGGCGCGTCGCGAAGATGTTGCCGGCTCTTTTACGCCGTCGCTTTGTTTGCCAAGCAAACCAGCGCGTAAATAAAGTGGGGGTTGAAGGATTCGAACCTCCGAAAGCGATGCTAACAGATTTACAGTCTGCCCCCTTTGACCACTCGGGAAAACCCCCTTTATTTCGACGATTTCTCACGTCCTTTGTTTCGTCGGCTCTTCGAGAGCTAGCGAGGGGAATCGAACCCCTAACCTGTTGATTACAAATCAACCGCTCTGCCAATTGAGCTACGCTAGCCGGAAAATGTTTTTAAGAGTCATCTCGGCAAGCGCGACGATTTTATTTTAGCCTGAAAAAGCTTTTTGTCAAGCGACTTTTTAAAACTTTTTTTCAAGGCCCGTTGAGTAAGGCGGTTGCTTTTGGCTTTCGCTTTCCCCTAACGATGCGTCTATCATAACCGACAATTTTATTTTGACAAGGGCCCTTTTTGTATTTTTTCAATTTTTTTCCGAAATTGGTTTCGCGTTCTTTTTGAAACCTCGCGGAGGCAGGCGGCGAAGCGCTTTTCCTTTTTGCAAAATCGTTTATTATATATTATATAGGGGGACGGAGCGCGTTTTTCGGTTTGGATCGTCCCTGAGCGCGTCTTTTTTAGAGGGGGGAGAGTCGATGAGGAGCGCCGCGATTTTACCGTCGTCGAGCGATTTTGAAGCCGTTCGCGTTCGTTTCGTCGTTGGGATCGATCTGGGCACCACCAATTCCGCCGTTTCGTTCGTCGATTTGGACGCGCCGGAGCGGAAGTTGGAGATGTTGCCGATTCCGCAGGCGGTCGCGGTCGGCGTTTTGGAGGAGCGGACGACGTTGCCGTCGTTTTTTTGTCGTTCGGCCGACGCGCCGACGGAGCCGACGAATCCGGAGCGCCGCGATTTTTCGTTGAAAAGGGCGCCGAAAGACGGAAAAATCGGCGTCGTCGGGGCGTTTGCTCGCGATTTTGGGGCGACGGAGCCCGATTCTTTCGTCGCGTCGGCGAAGTCCTGGCTTTGTCATTCGGGCGTCGACCGGACGGCGAAGATTCTACCCTGGTCGAGCGACGCGGCGAACGCGCTTCGTTGGTCGCCGGTCGAGATTTCTTCGTTTTTTTTGGCGAGGATCCGCGACGTTTGGAACGCTCGTTTTCCGGAGTTTCCGCTTGAAAAGCAGGACGTCGCGCTGACGATTCCGGCGTCGTTCGACGAAACGGCGCGCGAGTTGACGATCCGGGCGGCGAAGTTGGCGGGACTTCCGAAAATCGCGCTTGTCGAGGAGCCGCAAGCGGCGTTTTACGCTTGGCTTTCGAAGCGCGAGAGCGATTGGACGGCGTTCGTCGAGCCGGGCGAAAAGATTTTGGTTTGCGACGTCGGCGGCGGAACGACCGACTTTGCGCTTATTTACGCGCTCGATCGGGGCGATTCGGCGGGAAAAAACGACGCGAACGGGAAAAATGCGAAAGACGGCGAAGATGGGAAAGACGGAAAAGACGAGAAAAACGGCGTCGGCGGCGTTCGGTTTTATCGCGTCGCGGTCGGCGATCATTTGATTCTTGGCGGCGACAATCTTGACCTCGCGCTTTTTTGTTTTCTCGAACGGAAATTTGTCGAAAAGAAGTCGGCGCCGCTTTCCGCCCGCGAACGCGCGCTTTTGTTGCGGGAAAGTCGCGAAACGAAGGAGTTTTTCTTGAGCGCCGCCGACGACGAAACGGGAAAAAACGGCGAAAATAAGAAAAATAAAGAAAACGGACAAACCGGAGAAAACGGGCGAAACGAGCAAAATGAAAAGAACGGGCAAGGCGGGCGCGAGCGGCGGCGCGTCGTTTTGCCGGGGAGCGGGTCGAAATTGGTCGGCGGCGGGCTTTCGGTCGAGGTCGAGCGTTCCGAAGTCGAGAAAATTTTGCTCGACGGCTTTTTTCCGCGAGTTCCGCTCGACTCGGCGCCGGTTCGTCGACGCGGCGGCGTTCGGGAGATCGCGTTGCCTTACGCGCCGGAGCCGGCGATCACCAAATATTTGGCGAATTTTTTGACGACGCGGCGCGACGCCGGGATCGAGCTCGAACGCTCCGGGATCTTCGACGGTTCGTCGGCGCAAAATGAAAAAGATAGAGAAAACAGAGAAAACGGGCGAAACGGCGGCGTTGCGAACGAGGTCGATCGAGCGCGTCCGGACGTCGTTCTTTTTAACGGCGGAGCGTTCGAGTCGCCGGCGTTGAGGGCGCGAATCGTCGAATCGTTGGTCGATTGGTTCGGCGGGCCGGAGCGAAATTGGCGTCCTAAAGTCCTGCAAAACGAAAACTTGTATTGGGCGGTCGCGAAGGGGGCGGCTTATTGCGGGCTCGTTCGACGCGGGCTTGGGATCCGCGTCGGCGCGTCGTTGGCCCGGACGTATTACGTCGGCGTCGCGACGGACGAAGGATTGGAAAAGTCGGGGAATTTGGGTGAGAAAGAGAAAAGGGATAAAGAGGGAAAAGAACGCGGGACGGCTCGCGCCGTCTGTTTGCTCCCCGCGCGGGCCGAACCCGGCGACGAGGTAACGCTTCCGAAGACGTTCGAGTTGGCGGTCGATCGACCCGTTTCGTTTCCGATCTTCGTTTCGAGCGTTCGAACGACCGACGCGCCCGGCGATTTGATCGAGATCGACCCGAACGAAATTCGCGAGTTGGCGCCGATCCAAACCGCTCTCAAGACGCGGTCGCAAGCGAAAAAGGCGGCGAAAACGATTCGAGCGCGATTGGTCGCCCGGCCGACCGAAATCGGAACGATCGAGCTTTTTCTGCAGGAAGTTTTGCCGGAAAAAACGGAATCGGCGGAGAAAAACGGGCGGAGAACGCGGCCGTCTCGTTGGGCGTTGCAGTTCGACGCTCGCGGCGGAACGCAAACCGATTGGGAAGCGGCCGCGAACGAAGGAGAAAGCGAAGGCGTCGTCGACGAGTCGCTCGTCGAGGCGGCGCGGCTCGCGTTGACGGCGGCTTTCGCGACCGACGAAACGTTCCGAAAAGCGAACGACGAACGGACGGCGGCGGGGCTCGAACCGCTCGAACGCGTCAAGCCGGGCGATCTTTTTCGGCGGCTCGCCGAAGCGGTCGGAACGTCGCGAAACGAATTTCCGATAACGCTTTTGCGGCGGTTGGCGGAGGCGACGCTCGAGTTGGCCGACGGTCGACGGCGCTCGGCGGCGGTCGAGGCGCGTTGGTTGAATTGGCTGGGATTCGCGCTCCGGCCGGGATTCGGCGCCGCGACGGACGATTGGCGGGTCGAGCAAACCTGGAAGGCGGTCGCCGGTTCGCTCGCGTTCGGGACGCCGGAGAGTCGAACGCAATATTGGATCCTTTGGCGGCGGATCGCTTCCGGGCTCGGCGCGGGACGGCAAAAGACGTTGGCCGAACCGCTTCTTGGGAATTTGCGGGCGTTGCGGCGGCGATTGGTCGACGGACGCGGGAAGGGGCCGGACGTCGATTTGACGTCGCAGGAAGGCGCGGAGATTTGGCGGCTTCTCGGCGCGCTCGAATTGCTGCCGGTCGAAACGAAGGAGGAGATCGGCGCGATCGTTTTGGACGTTTTGCCGAAAAAAAATCTCCGGCCGATCCGCGACGCGCTCGTTTGGGCGCTCGGACGGCTCGGGGCCCGGACGCTTTTCAACGCGCCGCTCGACCGCGTCGTTCCGGCGACGACCGCGGGCGACTGGGCGCGGCGTCTGCTCGATTCGACGCAAAATCGAGCGGACGGCGACGCTCCGACGGCGACCGATTTTTTTGCGTTGGCGCAATTGACCCGTCGTTCCGGGGAAGCGGCGTTCGACGTCGACGACGCGATTTTCGACGCGGTTTCGGCGTTTTTGGCGAAAAACGGCGCCGCGGAGTCAACCGAACGAGCGCTCGCGGAGAAAGGGCGCGTCGTCGACGCCGAAACGAACGCGATCTTCGGCGAAACGTTGCCGCTCGGGTTGCGTTGGAATTGAGCGAAACGGCGGAGAAAAGGCGAAACGGGCGGTTTGGCGAAAATGCGAAAGATCGTCGGAAAACGTCGGTTTTGCGGGACGCCGTCCGTTTTCGAGGCGTTTTCGACGCGTCGCGAGGCCGTTCGAGCGCTTGGAGATCGGCCGAAACGAGCGTATAATATTAATAAGGGCGAAAACGCGGAGACGTTCCGAACGATCCCGAACGAAAGCGGGCGTCGCGGGGCGTTTCGATCGTTTTCGCCGTCGAAATTTTTTTGGCGAAGTCGAGGAGCATTTTCGATGAAACGTTTTTTTAAGGCGGTTTGCGTCGCGGCGGCGGTCGCGGCGATCGGCGTCGGTTCGAACGCGTTCGCGCAGGAGGCGAGCGCGGCGAAAGCGGCGGACGGCGTTTTCAAGTTGGGCGTGATCGGCGCGACGACGTCGCACGTTCCGGCGTTTATCAGCGCGATCAACGACCCGAACGGCGACGAGCTTTATCAGAAATTTGAAGTCGTCGCCGTTTACCCGGGCGGAATGCCGGACAATCCGGAAAGTTGGGATCGCGTCGAGAAATACACGAGCGAATGCGTCGACGCCGGGCTGACCGTTTATCCGACCGTCGAAGAACTCGTCGCGAACGTCGACGGCGTCTTGCTCGAAAGCGTCGACGGCCGTCCGCACCTCGAACAGGCGAAACCGGCGATCGCGGCGAAAAAACCGCTCTTCGTCGACAAGCCGATGGCCGGCTCGTTGGCCGACGCGCTCGAAATGTTCCGCTTGGCGAAGGAAAACGACGTTCCGATCTTCACCGCGTCGTCGCTGCGTTTCGTCGCCGGATATCAAAAAATGCGCAACGAACGCCCGCTCGGCGAAATTTACGGTTGCGACGCGACGAGCCCCTGCTCGACGAACCCGAAGCACCCGTCGCTTTATTGGTACGGTATTCACGGCGTCGAATCGCTATTTACGATTATGGGCCCGGATTGCGTTTCCGTTTCGCGAATCAGCTCGCCGTCGGCCGACGTCGCGGTCGGCGTTTGGAAGGGACGCAAAATCGGGACGTTCCGCGGCGTTCGCAAGGGCGCGTCGACTTACGGCGTCAAGGTTTTCGCCGAAAAAGGAGTCGAAGAAGCCGGAACTTACGAGGGTTACGAGCCGCTCGTTCGCGAAATTTGCCGATTCTTCGAAACGGGCGTCGCGCCGGTCTCCGAAGAGGAAACGATCGCGATCTTCGCGTTCATGACCGCCGCCGATATGAGCCGTCGCGCCAAGGGCGCTTCGGTCGACCTTAAAGACGCGATCGAAGCGGCGAAGGCGGAAAAACGCTCGACCGTCTCGATCCGCTTCACCGCGAAGAGCGAAATTATCTGGGCGACCGAAGACGGCGCCGAAAAAACGGTCGAACTCGACGAGTTGCGCGGTTTGGTCGAAGCGGAAGCGGAAAACTGCGACGTCGTCCGCGTTATTTTGGACAACCGCGTCGGCGTTCCGATCGACACGGTTCATAAAGTTTTGACCGAAGTCGACGACGCTTATCTCGCGAATTATCTTTATTGAGAATCGAGCGGGAAGCGGCGAGAACGTCGCGCCGTCGGGCGAATCCGAAAATCTTTCCAGGTTCGCGCCGACGGCGGCGTTTTTCGACGCGCAATATGTATTGTCAAAATTGTCAAAAACGCGGCGGACGGGTTCTCTCGACGCTTCCGTTTTCGGCCGTTTTTGACGCGAAACGAACGATTTTTACGGATAACGGCGGCGCGTCCCTTGGAAAACGGCGCGTTTCGTGTAAAATAAAGGCGGCTTTTCGTTCGACGCGACGGCCCGAGCTTTTATTTTTTCGACAGGAGACCCCTTACAATGCCGGTAGAACGCGAGCAAATCGACCGCGCCGAACAAATTCGAAGCGGACTTGCGCAACTTAAAACGTCCCTCGATTACGACGCGAAAAAAGCGGAGATCGCCGAAATCGACAAACAAATGACCGCCGCCGATTTTTGGGACGACGCGGAAAAATCGCAAACGGTCGTCGCTCGTATGAAGGCGCTGAAAGCGTTGACGAAGCCGATGGACGAAATCCTCGCCGAACTCGACGAGCTCGACGTTTTCTTCGAAATCGGCCGCGACGACGAAGAAACCGCCGCCGAAATCCCCGCGAAGTTGCGGAACGTCGAGGAAACGCTCGCCAAATTGCAGACCGCCGCGCTGCTGAACGGCCCGTTCGACGCCAACGACGCGATCCTTACGATCAACGCTCGCGACGGCGGCACCGACGCCAACGACTGGGCCGAAATGCTCCTGCGCATGTATATCAACTGGGCGCAGTCCCGCGGGTACTCCGTCGAGATCCTCGACCGTCAGGACAACGAGGAAGCCGGCATCAACAGCGCGAGCGTCATGGTGCGCGGCCCGATGGCTTACGGCTACTTGAAAAGCGAGATCGGAACGCACCGCCTGGTGCGCATCAGCCCGTTCAACTCCGAAGGAAAACGCCAAACGAGCTTCGCCGCCGTCGACGTCAACCCCGACATCGACGACTCGATCGACGTCGACGTTAAGCCGGAGGACGTCCGCGAAGACGTGTTCCGCGCAAGCGGCGCCGGCGGGCAGCACGTTAATAAAACGTCGAGCGCCATCCGCTTGACGCACATTCCGACGAACACCGTCGTGCAGTGCCAAAACGAGCGGAGCCAGCACAAAAACCGCGCGACCGCCTGGAAAATGTTGCGCGCTCGACTCCTCCAACGCGAGGAAGAAAAACGCGAGCAGATGATGGCCGAAAAATACAAAAACATGGCGAAAGTCGGCTTCGGCTCCCAAATTCGCAATTACTTCCTGCACCCGGAGCAACGCGTTAAGGACAGCCGAACCGGATTCTCGGCGGGAAGTTTTCACGAAGTGCTCGACGGCGGCGTTCATCCGTTTATGGAAGAGTACCTGCGTTGGCGCGTCAAGACCGACTGACGCGCGGCGAGCGGCGGCGCGGCGGCGACGTCGAAACGAGGTTTGAAGCGGGGAGCGATTAACGTGCCGACTTCTCTATTTCAGTACGAAATGTTGCCGACGACGTGGTTTTACCTCTCGTCGCTGATGATCGTCGCGGTTTTTTTCCGGTTCAATCGCGTTTTCAGTTTGCGCAATTTGGACGTGTTGGCGTTGATCCTGCTGACGCCGGGGCTCGTGTATGTCGCGATGGGCTCGGCGCCGCAAGGGTATCTTTGGACGTCGGCGCTCGGCGCTTTGATCTTCGCGCGCCTGGCGCTGGATTCCGCGCTTCGTCGCCGTCCTCTTTTGGAGCCGAATTTGAACGCCGCCGGGCTGACGTTTTCCTGCGTCGCGGCTTCGGCGTTTATCGTGCCGAATCTTTTTGTGAATCGCGGCGATTTTTCGGAGTCGCCTCGCGCTTGGCGGCTCGAGCAGATTTTGACCGCCGCCGACGAAAACGACGAGGACGCGGTCGAGATCGAGGAGCGACCCGGTTATCGGCCTTTCCTGCGAGCGACGGCGGCGACGAATCGCTTTTTCGCTCCGTCGCCCGAGGCGTGGGCGCGCGCCGCGTCGAGTTCGGCGGTCGAGGCGGCCGGCGGCGCGTATTTTTTCGGAACGCCGATTCGAGGAAGCGGAGCGGCGGCGCGTTCCCGAGACGGCGAGAAAACGTCGAGAGCGTTGCGGGCGATGCGTTGGGCGGCGGGTCGCGGCGGCGAAAACGAGTTCGCGGTCGACGCTTTTAAAGACGTCGACGAGACGAATTTTTCCGGAGCGCCGACGGTGCCGAGCGCGCCGGTCGCGCCGTCCGTTTCCGGTTCGACCGCGGCCCCGGCGGTTCCGAGCGTTCCGCCGCCGTCTCCGATCCCGACGCCGACGCCGCGCGACGTTTATCGATTGGCGTCCGATCCCGACGCGCCGGTCGCCGACGAGCGGACGGTCGAAGTCGCCGACGAAACGGGCGTCGCGTTCGGGCGGGCGGCGACGCTCGAAGAGACCGCGTTGATTTTGAGCGTCGGCGCGTTGCAAATTGGGATCGTCGTCGTTATTATATTGATCGGGCGGTTTCACTTCGGTTCGACGCAAACCGGGGTTTCGGCGGCGTTGCTTTACCTCTTGGCGCCGTATGTGAACCAGTTTTCCGGCTGTTTGGATCACATTGCGCCGGCGTTGGCGATTTTAACGGCGTTGCTGTTTTATCGTCGCCCGGTCGTTTCGGGACTCGCGTTGGGCGCCGCGGGCTCGTTGGCGTTTTACCCGTTTTTCCTTTTGCCTCTCTGGTTCGGTTTTTATTGGAAACGGGGCGCCGCGCGGTTTGCGATCGGCGCGTCGGCGGCGACGTTGACGTTCGCGGTCGCGTTGTTGGCGGCGCTCGAACCCGGCGAAAATTACGGCGCCGCGCTTGCGTCGATGTTTGGGCGGCGCTCGATTTTTTTGGCGTCGGCCGACGGGCTTTGGGAGTATTGGCCGCGTTTTTACCGGATCCCGTTGATTTCGTTGTTCGGCGTTTTTTGCGTCGGATACGCGCTTTGGCCGCCGCGCAAGGATCTGGCGACGTTGATTTCCGGCTCGGCGGCGCTGATGCTCGGCGTCCAATTTTGGATGGGATACCGCGGCGGGCTGTACATGGCGTGGTATCTGCCGTTGGCGGCGCTGACCGTTTTGCGTCCGAATCTTTACGACCGCGTCGCGACGACGACCGTCGTCGACGTTTAGCGTCGGCGGCGGGTCGACCGAAAAAACGCGTTTCCGGCTCGACGGCGGCGAGGGCGCGGCGTATAATAAATATTGAGGACGAAAAACAAAACGAAACGGAACGTCGACGGCGCGGGGAGAGCGGGGCGAATGGCGAAACGGACGAAAACGAATCCTTTCGATTGGGCGGCGATTGGCTGGGCGCGAACCGTCGAGGAGAGCGAGCGCGTCGATTTTTCGAACGAAAGCGCCGCGCTTGAAGCGGAAAGGGATTCCTGCGGGCGGCTGGTCGACCCGATCGCTTACTTGACCGCGCGAGCGGAGGCGCTGTTGACGTCGGTCGGCGCGTCGGTCGAGCGTTTCCGCGAACGAGCGAAGCGCGTTTGGATCTTTTCGCTCCTTTTGGTCGTCGCGTTGGGCGCCTTTGCGTTTCCGTTTGCGCGAGCGGATCGGCTTCTCGACGGCGGCGTCAACCTGGCGGGCCCCTTTGTTTTCTTTTTACTGGGACAGATATTCTTTCTTGGAACGTCGCTGATTTTCGTCTTGATTGCGGCGTTGCAGGCGATCGCGCGGCGGTTGCGGGCGGACGCGGGGCCGCAAACGTCGGCGGAACGGGCGGTCGCTCGATTTTCCGGGCTGATCGGTTGGCTGGCGCTGAGCGCGATACGTCGGGGGGCGCCGTTTTTTTACGCGCTTGGCGAAACGAAATTTTTTTCCCGTTTCGTCGGTAAAAAATCGCGTTCGACGGCGCCGGACGACGCGGCGAAGCGGCGGGCGCGCGACGCGGAGCGGCTTTTGGGGCGGTTCGTTTTTTCGAAACCGCGTTTCCTCTGTTTCTGGAGCGGCATGTTGTCGCATCTGTTTTGGACGTCGTGCTCGCTGTGCGTGCTGGCGATTTTGGGCGTCCGCATGCAGGGGAACCGGTACGATTATTGCTGGCGGACGTCGCTGGAAGACGAGCGCGTCGTGAAGAAGGTCGTCGACTGGTTGGGCGCGCCGATCGAGCGGCTCGGGGGCGTCGTTCCGTCGGACGCCGACGTCGAGCGGCTTTTCGTCGAGGAGCGTTGGCGGCTCGACGGGTTGACGCCGAAGGGGCTGGACGCGTCGCCGGCGTTGCTTTTGGCGTTGGCGCAACGGAGCGAAGAGGGCGATTCGGCGAGTTTGGCCGAGTTGATCGCCGCCGGACGAATGGACGCGCCGACCCGAGCGCGGTGGTCGCATTTCCTGTTGAGCGCGGTCTTCGTGTGGTGCGTCGCGCCGCGATGCTGTTTGGTCGCGGCGTATTATCTCTTGCTTTTAAGCGCGTTGCGAGAATTTCGGCCCAATTTGAAGGAGCCGTATTTTCGCGAGTTGATCGACCGCGCCGAGGCGTATTCGACGACGACCGTTTCGTGTTCGGTCGAGGACGGGCTGGACGGCGACGCCGACGTCGCGACGCGCTGGGATCGTCCGAAAGCGTTGACGGAGCCGAACGTCGCGGCGAATTTGACGCCGGTCGAAGCGCCGGAAGCGGAATTGGGGCCGGTTGAAAAGTCGGAAGCGGAAACGCCGCCGGTTGAAGAGCCGAAAGCGGAATCGTCGCCGGTCGAAGAGCCGAAAGCGGAATCGTCGCCGGTTGAAGAGCCGGAAGCGGAAACGCCGCCGGGCGAAGCGCCGGAAGCGGAAGCGCCGCCGGTTGAAGAGCCGGAAGCGGAATCGGAAGCGCCGCCGGTTGAAGTGTCGGCGCCGGAAGCGGAAACGTCGCCGGTTGAAGTGTCGGCGCCGGAATCGGAAGCGCCGCCGGTTGAAGCGCCGGAATCGGAAGCGCCGCCGGTCGAAGAATCGGAAGCGCCGCCGGTTGAAGAGCCGGAAGCGGAATTGTCGCCGGTCGCGTTGGCGCTCGGATACGACGCGACGATTTCGGACGAACGTTGGCGCGCGCTCTTCGACGGCGTTCGGACGCCGACGCTTTTCGGCGACGTCGCCGCGGATCCGACGACGAAAAAAACGTTCAAAAATTGGGCGCTCGACCGGGGCGCCGCCGTCGACGTCGCGGCCGTTTTGACCGACGTCAGCCTTCCGCCGGCGCGGCATTGCGTCAAGTTTTTCCGCGACGCGCTGGCGGCGAACCTGTCGAACGCTCGCGTTTTCGTCGTTCTTTCGGGGGGCGAAAAATTGCGACGAAAATTTGGAAAAACCGCCGAGCGCGCCGTCGCCGAACGGGTCGAGGATTGGAAGAGCGTTCTCGCCGAGTTGACGCGAACGACCGGCGTTCCGTTCGAACCGGCGTTTTTCGACGCCGATCTCGACTTGCCGGAGCCGCGCGAAGCGTTGCGCCGTCGACTCCGCGCCGCGGCGCTCGGGGAAGACGCCGTCGACGAAAAAGCGTCGAATCGGCGGGATTTCGCGAAGTGGAACGCCGCCGCCGCGCGAATCGTCGACGAAGCCCGCGCGATTTTCGCCGAAAATAGGGAAAAGACGAAAAACGACGAATCGGGGCAAAGCGGACAAAATGGGGAAAACGGGGGAAACGACGAAGAGCGCGACCGGCGCCGCGTCGCGCTCCTTTGCGCCGACGTTTTCGCGATCTATCGGGAGGAAGTCGAGACTGCGACGGCGTCGGGCGTCGCCGAAATCGAGCGCCGCGAAGGGCGGAGCGCTTGGCGCGAAAACCTGTTGAACCGGGCGGCGGAGCTCGTCGAGCGGAGCGTCGACGGCGGGCGCGCGTTCGGCGGCGATTTGGTCGAAGCTTGTCGCGTCGACGGGCTCGGCGGCGATTTTTTCGAACGCAAACTCGCCGCGGCGCTTGGGTTGAGCGCGAAAATGCGGACGTTTTGCGGCGCGTTGAGCCCGCGATGCGCGTTGGCGGTCGGGACGCTCGGCGTTTCGGTTCCGGTCGTCGCGACGTTCGCTCCGCTTTTCGTCGGGGCCGCGTCGACGGCGGCGGTCGCGTCGGCGCTCGCTTCGCTCGGGACGCTTTTGCCGACGTCGTTGGCGGCGGGCGCGACCGGCGCGGCGTTGGGCGCCGTCGCTCCGGCGTCGTTGGCCGCTTGCAAGAAAAAATTGGTCGGGCGCCTGAACGGTCTCCGAACGGGGAGCGGAGCGTCGGCGACGGCGGGCCTTTCCGCGGTTCCGGAAGCGGTCGCGGACGGCGAAAAAGCGGCGAGACCGGACTCCGACGGCGAAAATTCGGTCGCGCCTGAGAGCGAAGCGGTCGCGTCGGCGACGGCGGTCGTTTGCGTCGCCGCGACTTGGGCCGTCGCGCTGGAACTGCAAGGTTGGCCCGAAGACCGGATCGTCGCGGCGCTTCCGGTCGCGTTGCGTCCCGTCGAGACGGCCGTTTTCGACTCGGAGGACGCGACGCGGCGAGCGTTGACGGAAACTCGAAACGAAATTCGAAAATTGCGAGAAAAACTGGGGGAAGCCCAATGAACGTTACCGCCGAAGAACTCCGCGCTCTCAAACCGATCGTGGTCGCGACGATCGGCCCGACCAACGAAGGGAAAACGTCGCTTTTGCGAACGCTGACCGGCGATCCGAATTTCGGGCTCGTCAACGCGTTCAACGGGACGACCGTCCGCGCTGAAATTCAAAAGGTTTTTTTCCGCGGGATCGCCGAAATTTTGCGTCTCGTCGACACGCCGGGCTTCCAAACGTCCGGCGAAATTTTGGAGGCGCTCGCCGAGGACGCCGAGGTTGAAGCGAACGGCGGAGCGTTCGGGCTCGACGACGTGCTTCGCGTTATTCCCAAGAACGACGACGATTTCCGACACGACCTGCGCGCTTGGAACGAAGTCGCTCGTTGCGACGTCGTCGTTTTCGTCGTCAACGTCGTCGAAGACCCGAATCAGTCGCTCGTTCGGAACACGTTACAAATTTTGAAGAACGTCGGAAAGCCGGTCGTCGTCGCGTACAACAACGTTCGCGCCGCCGGATCCGACGAAAAGGGCGGTTGCGCGGAAAAAAACGGCGCCGCGTTCGACGATTATCGCGCCGATTGGGACGCGATTTTGGAGCGGAACGGCTTCCATTTGATTCAGGTTTACGACGCGCACCGCCGGTCGTTTCAGGACGAAGTCGCGCTTTTTGAAAAGATCGCGGCGCTCGTTCGCGATCCGTTGAGTCGGCGCGTGTTGCGGCTCGAAATGGAGGAGCGCAAAGCGCGAGAGGCGCGGCGGCTCGAAAATTCGCGGACGATCGTCGCCGAACTGTTGCTCGACGTCGCGGCGTATCGGGAGATCGAAACGAACGTCGCCCGGGAAGATTGGCGTTCGCGGCTCGCGTCGTTGGAGGACGCGTTGAAGCAGAACGTCGCTCGGCGCGAACATCAGGCGCACCTTGCGTTGTTGGAGACCTGGGGGTTTCGGCTCGGCGTTCTCGACCGCGAAGCGCTTGTCGTCGGCGACGTCGCGAACGCGACGGATCAAATTTTCGGCGCCGAAGCGCGGCGGCATTTTCAGGTTGGCGGCGGATTCGGCGCGGCGGTCGGGGCGGCGGTCGGAGCGGTCGTCGACGTCGGAACGGCCGGACTTTCGCTCGGCGGCGGCGCGGCGCTCGGCGCGTTCGTCGGGGGCGTCGTCGGAGGCGGCGGGGCGGCGCTGTACAATCGGCGGTACGATCCGAAGGGGAAAAAATTGATCGCTCGACCGGACTCCGACGTCGCCGTCGCGTTGCTGGCGCGAGCGGTCGACTTGACGCAAACGTTGCGAACGCGCGGCAAAGCGATCGAAGATTCGATTCAGGCGCTCGTTTCCGCCCGTCCGAAGCGCGTCGACGTTCCCGGGTTGGCGAAGGCGCTCGCCGACTGCGCCGACCGCGCCGATTTTTCAAAGATGAACGAAAAAGGGCGAAACGACGGCGCGTTTTTCAACGCCAACGATTGGCGGCGTTTGCTCGACGTTTCCGGATTGGCGAAAGAACGGAAAACGCGCGACGAAACGGTGAGATCGCTCGCCGAGCTTTTGAAGAAAGCTCTTCCCGACGTCGAGTTGGGGTGAGCGCCCGGGCGGCGTCCGCGTTCATTTCGGCGCGGGACGCCGCGGCCCGAGGTTTCCCGTCGCTTCGTATCGACCGTAAAGATAATCGCGACATTTATTGAAAAACGCGATGCTTTTCTCGTCCTTGTAGTCGTTGTACGTCCAAGGGAGAGCGCGCCAATGTTTTTGCGTATACATGAGCGTCGTTTCGGCGAGGATTCCTTGCCCGAGGTAAATGCGGTGCGCGTGGTCTTTCGTCGACGCCAGGATCAACTTCCCGAGGTCGAGATAGCCGGGGTCGAGGTTCAACGGGCGTCGGGCGTCGGTTTTTCCCTCCGCTTTGATTTTCGCGCCGATTTCTTCTTCCCAATCGTTCGTCGTTAATTTGATTCGCGGCAATTCGGCGGCGTCGATCAGATTTTCGAAGACCCAAAACCGTTTCAAAAGGTCGGGCGCCATCTCTTTCGCGTAATATTGGGTGAAATCGCCGAAACGATACGGCTCGCTTTCGAGCGCGATCGGGCCGAATTCCCGTTCGGCGCGTTCTCGAGCGAGTTCGACCGATTCTTCCGGAACGCCGAACGCGGCGATCAACAACAAAACGGGCGGGTGGATTCGAAGGATTCCCATCGGAACGGCTCCTTGGCGGCGAAAAAAAAACAGGGAAAACTGGGAAAATGGGGAAATTAAAAAAAACGGGGAAAGGCGAAAACGGGCGTTTGCGGGGACGCGCTCAAACGGAATCGGCGGGCGGCGCGGCGTTGGCTCGCTTTTCGGGACGACTCGATTTTTCGGCGCGGCAAAGGTCGACGCTGAAAAGAACGAGCGCGATCCAAACGAAGGCGAAACTGACCCATTGGTAAAACGTCGTCGGCTCGCGGAAAAGGAACGCGCCGCAAAGGAACTGACCCGTCGGCGTCAAATACTGCAACAGCCCGAGCGTCGAGAGTTTCGCGCGTCGCGCCGCCGAGCCGAAGAGCAGAAGCGGAATCGCCGTCAACGCGCCGGCGCCGACGAGCAGCGTCAACGAGTAAGGATCGGTCGCCCAAGCGGGACGCGAACCGCTCCCGGAATAACCGGCGTAAACGATATAAACGGCGGCGATCGGGAACGAAAAAAGCGTCTCGATCGTCAGCGCGGTCGTCGAATCGACGTCCATCGCCTTGCGGAGTATCGAATAGATCGGGAAAACCGCCGCGACGACGACGCTTTCCCAAGGGAGCCGTCCGACGCCGAACGCGAACGCCGCGACGCCGACGAACGCTAAAAAAATCGCGACGGCCGAAAGAAACCGCGCTCGCTCCCGCAAAAACAACGCGCCGAAAACAACGTTCGCCAAAGGACTTATGTAATTTCCGAGACTTGCGTAAAGCGTTCGGTCGATCGCGATGAGCCAAATGAAAAGGCCCCAGCTCGCCGCCGTCGCCGCCATGGTGATCGACAGCCCGACGACGTATTTCGGACGGCGCAACGTCGCGAGAATCGCCGGGCCCTTGCCGCGCCAAAGCACGAGCGGCAAAAGAAGAACGCTCGTAAAAACGGCGCGAAACGCCAACGTTACCAACGGCGGAACGTCGCGCAACAGATCGAAGTAAATGGGGAAAAGCCCCCAAATCAGGAACGCCGCGAATCCGAGCGCGATCCCGCGCGTCTCTTCGGACGGCGCTCCGCTCGAACGCGACGGTCTCTCCGCGCTTTCGTCTTCGACGGCGCTTTGCGAAACGGTCGACATGATCTCCTCGACGTTTTCCGTTCTCCGCGTTTTACGACGGCGATCGTCGGCGGCGAACGCGGCGCGGAGAACGAACGGTCGCGCTCGACGAGATCTTAACGGGCGACGGCGCCGGGCGATCCGAGTCCGACGGAGAGCGACGTTAAACGCCGCGCTCCGAGGCGGGCGCAACGCGGCTCATTGCGCGTTCGACTTCTTTTGACCGGCCTGCATCCTCGCCAAACGCTCTTCCTTGCGGCGTTTCGCGAGACGTTCGACGGCGATTTGCGAGACTTGCTTTTGCTCTTCGTTCGTCAACAGCGTTTCCGGACGGCGCGAAAAAAAGACGCAAATGACGATCGTCAACCCGGCGAACAAAATAAACGCCGCCCAGCTGAGAACCCAAACCGGATCGGAAGCCGCCTCCGCCTCCTTTTCTTCGGCCGCGAGCGCGAGCGGCGACGTCGCCAAGAAAATCGGGAGCGAGTAAAGAAGCGCGAGAAGGCGAGCTTTGAAATTTTTCGGAATAAAGTTCATCGTTCGATTTTCCGTTGTTGTTTCATTATTTCTTTAAAGCGCCGGAAACGTCGGCGGTCGAAAAACGGCGAAACGCGTTCGCGCGCTTTTCCGACCGACGTTCTATTATACCTTTTTTCGTCCGAAAGGGAAGCGGCGCGACGCGCTCTCGTCGAGAAAATCGCGACTTGTCGGCCCGTTCGAAACGATTTTGACGCGTCGAACGCCGTTAAAGTCGACGCGACCGCTAATTTTGCCAAATCGCTTCGTCGGCGTAATATTTTTCGATGATCGCCCAGCCTTCCTCGGCGGTCTCCGCGTACTGGAAGAGGTTGAGGTCGCCCGGCGAAATAACGCCGTATTCGACGAGTTTCGGGAAATTAATGACGCTTTCCCAAAATTCGCGACCGAAAAGAACGATCGGCAAGTGTTGCATTCGCTCGGTTTGGCGGAGCGTCAGCGCTTCGAAAAGCTCGTCGAAGGTGCCGAAACCGCCGGGGAACGCGACGAGCGCTTTCGCTCGCAGGAGGAAGTGGAGTTTGCGCGTCGCGAAATAATGAAAATTGAAGCATAATTCCGGCGAGACGAACGGGTTCGGGCGTTGTTCGAACGGCAGCGCGATGTTGAGGGCGATCGTCGCTTCGTCGGCGTCGAAAGCGCCGCGGTTGGCGGCTTCCATAATTCCGGGGCCTCCGCCGGTGCAGACGACAAATTCGCGTTTTTTCGTCGGGCAAAGCTTGCCGTCGGGGCCGATTTCTCGATTGAAAACGTCGTTTTTCTCCGCGGCCAACTCGGCGAACTTTCGGGCCGTTTGGTAATAGCGGGCGAGTTTTGCGGCGGTTCGCGCTTTCGTCAACGCGGCTTCGGTCTCCGGATTCGGCGTTTCGACGGCGGCTTTTTCGGCGAGTTCAAGCCGACGCGCCGCTTCGTCCGGCGGCAAAACGCGAGCGCTCCCGAAAACGACGACGGTCGAGCCGATCGCCGCTTGTTCGAACGCTCGTTCCGGTTTGACGTATTCGGCGAGGAGGCGAACTTCGCGGCCGTCGTCGCCGGAGAGAAATTCCGGGTCGTCGTGCGCCATGCGGTAGGCGGGAGCGTCGAGAAGTCGGTCGGCGAGTTGGGCGCGGTCGACGAGATCCGAACGTTTTTTTTCCATTTTTTTCTCCTTATTCTTTATTGTCGACGGGGCGGCGAGCGAGCGCGGAGGCCCGAAAGATCGCGACGAAAAAACGATTTGTTTTTTTGCGTCGACGACAGTATAATAAACGCGGGCGAAAAAATCAAGAGGTCGCCGAACGGCGCGCGGCGGGAGCGTTTTTTTTGAAAATCTGAGTGAAAATAAATTTTTGAACGCTTTGGAAATCGAAGTTTTATCGAACGCGAGACGGTAATCGAGTGTTGAAACGGAATTTTGCCGAATAAGGGCGAAGAGAAGGTGCGGAAATGGTCGACGAACCGATCGACAAGCTTAAGCCGGATTGGAAGGAATTGGAGCGGCTGACGAAAGAATTGAAGAGCGCGCGGGCGTTGCGGCGGGCGGACGGCGCGACGATCGCTCGTTTCGCGGCGCTGTATCGTTCGGTTTGCGGCGACTTGGCGTTGGCCGAGGAACGGCGGTTGCCGCCGGGAACGATCCGCTATTTGAACGATTTGATCGGCGTCGCGCACGATCTTTTGTACCGGCGGCAAGCGGGCGACCGTCGGGAATTTTGGCGCGTTTTTTTCTTCGACGCTTCCTGTTGGCTTTTGACGGACGCGGCGTTTTGGACGGCGTTGGTTCTCTTTTGGGTTCCGTTTGGGATCTGCGCCGTCGTCGCCGAACGGAATCCGGAGTTCGCGCGGAGCGTCGTCGGCGACGAGCATACGGCGGAGTTGGAGCGAACGTACGCGACGCCGTTCGACGAAACAGGCGCGTTCGACCGGGTCGCCGCGGCGGCGTATTACGTTCAGCACAACGGCGGTATCGGCTTGCGATGTTTCGCTTTAGGAACGTTGTTCGCGTTTCCGGGGCTTTGCGTTTTGGCGTTCAACGCGACGACGCTCGGCGTTTCGTTCGGGTACATGGCGAGCGACGCGGTTTCGCCCGACGTCGCGGCGCGGTTCGCCGAATTTACGACGGCGCACGGGCCGTTTGAATTGACGGCGATCGTTTTGTCGGCGGCGGCCGGGACGCGGATCGGATTCGGGTTGATCAAGACGAACGGCTTTGCCCGGCTCGACTCGGCGCGGCGGGCGGCGATCCAGGCGTCTCCGGCGATGGTCGGGGCGTTTTTGCTCTTTTGCGGAGCGGCCCTTTTGGAGGCGTTCGTTTCGCCGCGTTCGTCGTTTTTCGGCGGCGCTTTCGGTTCGGCGGCGGCGATAAAGCAAGGAATCGCGGCGATTTCGACGGCGGCGCTCGTTCTGTTCGTCGTCGGATTGGGCGGCGTATCGGCGGCGGCGAAACGCGGACTTTGGACGAAGCGGCGAAGCGGGGAAAACTGGGAAAACGGCGAAAAAGACGGCGACGAAACAAGCGAGGAAAAATAGACGGGGCGGAGAAGACGCGGTGAAGACGAAAGATAAGGAAACGGCGGCGGTCGCCGATTGGACGCGGCAAGCGATCGTCGTTCGCAGAAGGACGGCGGCGGAAACGAGCGATTTGGCGTTTTTTGTTGTCGGAAAAGAGTTTAAGAACCTGGCGTTTTATTTTGCGCTCCTGGCGGTTCCGGTTTTTTTGCTCGACGTTTTTTTCTTCGCGTTCTTCGTTTTCGGCCCGCCGAGCGACGTCGCGTCGGGCGAAACGCTTTTTCTGCAAAATTGTTTCGTTTACGTCGTCGTCGCTTGGGAGTCGACGTTCGTCGGCTCGTTGACGACGCGTTATCTGGGCGTTTGGCTTTTCGAGTCGGAGCGGAAGATCGGGCGTCGGGAAATTTGGGCGAGTTGGCGGAATCGGTTGCCGCAACTCGTTTATTTTCTTGTTTTAACGCGACCTTGGCGGACGGCGCCGTTTTACGCCGAAACGATTTTGCTCGAACGGACTTCGTTTCGCAAGGCGCCGGGGCGGCGTTCGACCGGCGAGCGCGTCCGGTCGTTGCGTCGCGGCGTCGACGGCGAGCTGAGCGGCTGGCTGATTTTGGCGGCCGTCTCCGGGTATTTTCTTCTCGACGCGGTCGGGCCGACGTTCGTCGCGACCGGGAAGATTTGGACGGCGGCGCTGCATTGGGCGATTTTTCCGGCTTTCCTGTTCGGCTTGCGTTTTTACGGCGTCGTTTGGAATTTTTTGCGGTACGTTAACGCGCGGGTCGCGACCGAAGGCTGGGACGTCGAGCTGGCTTTTAAAGTCGAGCGGGCGAAGCTGGCGGTCGACGAATTCGGCGAGCGTTCGACGGGGAGCGCGTCCGGCGTTTGGTCGTTGGCGGCGGCGCTCGACGGCGAAGAAAAGGGCGAAATTTAAAGAAAACGGAGCGAAACGATGCGAAAAACGCGATGGGAACGGGCGACTTGCGTCGCGGCGGCGCTCGTCGTTTGGGCGGCGCTCGGAGGGGCGCGTTCGGCGGCGGCGACCGAAGAGAACGTCGGGAGCGGTTCGGCGGCGGTCGTCGAAGACGCGGCGGAGCGCGGCGTTTGGCGCAAGGCGTTTGCGAAACGGCGTTTTCCCTGGTTCTCGTCGGCGGACGACGCGGTCGTTTTTTTGCCGCCGCGACCGGTTCCGTCGGCGGGAGCGCTGGAAATTCCGAAACCGTCGCCGCGAGAAGTTCCGAATCCGTCGGAGATTAAGTCGGCTTTTGATTTGCGTTTCGCCGCGAGGGTCGTTTTTTGGACGTTATTCGGTTTGCTTATATTAGCGTCGATCGTCGCGATTTGCTGGACGCTAGCGAAAGCGGCGCGGGACGCTAGGGAGCAAAAAAAAGCGGAGAGCGCTCGAGGAGACCGGACGCGGCGGCTCGAGGCGATCGCCCCGGAAGCGCGGGATCGTTTCGACGATTTGGGAACGGCGGCGGAGAACGCGTTGGCGGCGGGCGATTTGCGGCTCGCGCTCGTTTATTTCTTTAGTCAACTGATCGTCGAGTCGGACAAACGGGGATTTTTGCGGGCGCGACGCGGGAAGACGAATCGCGAATATTGGCTTGAATTGCGCTCGAACGTCCGGATTCGAACGATTTATAAAGCGACGATGGACGCGTTCGAACGGGTTTATTTCGGCGGTCGTTCGATTTCGCGGGCCGAATTCGACGACGTTTGGCGGTTGCGCGAGGCGTTTCTCGAAATAACGGCGGCGTTCGACGAGCGGCGAGCGGCGGCGGAACGGGCGGCGCGCGGAGCGAAACGGCGGGCGGTTCGACCGTTTGGGGGAAATAGCGAAAATAACAAAAACGGCGAGGACGGCGAAAATAACGGAAACGGCGGAAACGGGGCGATTTCGCGAATTTGGGCGCTCCCGCTGGCGACGGCGGCGCTCGGCGTCGCGGCGTCGACCGGTTGCGTTTTCGAGCCGACGTATTGGAACGAGTCCCGTTTCGCCGAATACGCGTCGCCGTCGGGCGGGGAAAAGAGCGTCGACGGCGTCTCCGTTTTCGCCGAGTATTGCGCGCGCAAAACCCGCGGCGTCGACCGAAAATGGGGAAAAGCGGTCGACGCCCGACGATACGAGACGATCGTTTGGTTTTATCCGGAACGGGGCGTTCTCGACGCGACCGAAAGCGGCGGCGAAACGCGGTTGGTTCCGTTTTGCGACGGGGCGTTCGAGCGAGCGCGACCGGCGGTCGAGGTTTGGTTGCGCGAAAAGTCGGGCCGAACGTTCGTTTTCGTTCCGGACGGTTGGCGGGCGGACGTCGATTTTTGGCGCGCCGTCCGGGAAAAAGTTCCGGAGGACGACGAAAACGCCGCTTGGGTCGCTCGGATGTTGGCGGCGGCCGAGAGGGCGAGACGCGAGCCGCCGCGCGTTCGACGAAGCGAGTTGGGCGACGTTTGGGCGAGCGCGAACGCCGCCGACTCGAAAAACGGCGAAAACGGTGAAAACGGCGAAGATAACGAAAATCGGGAAAATAAGGAAAAAGACGAAAATGAAACGGTTTGGGCGACTTGGGGAGCGCTCGACGAGACGGAGCGTCGCGAGCGGCTTTCCGGCGTCGACGCCTGGACGGCGGGACTGCCGACGGCGTTCGAGTATTGGACGGCGCGAACGACGACGCCGGGCGTTGGAACCGAAACGCTCCTGGCGGTCGACGGCGAGCCGCTCGTTTGTCGGCGAAATGTCGGCGAAAGCGAGTTTTTCGCGCTCGATTCGGCGGTTTTTCTCCTGAATTTTTCGACGACGAAGCCGGAGAACCGCGTTTTGGCGGGGCGCTTGGCCGCCGAGTTTGCGCCGAAGGGGAAGACGCTCTTTTGGTTCGGCGACGAATTGACGTTCGACGACGAAGAAGACGAGCCGGTTTCGCCGTTGTCGTTGGCGCGGCCGACGCCGTTTTCGCTGACCGTTTGGCGGCTGACGGCGTTGGCGGCGGTTCTCGTCGCCTGGCTCTTTCCGATTTTCGGGCGTCCGAAACGCAACGCGAGAGAGGCGACGAACGATTTCGCGAAACACGTCGAAGCCGTCGCGTTTCTTTTGGAGAAGGCGGAAGCGCGCGATTGGGCTCGAAACGAACTGGAAACGTTCCGCGCCGCAAGGGAAGCGGGCGCCGCCTTCCGCGAGCCGGGCGTCGACGAGTCGGAAAAAAAGGACGAGATCGACGGAAACGGCGAAAGCGTTTCGTCGGAGAGCGCGGCGTCGGGGAAAAAGCGAGCGGGAAGCGGTCGCGGCGCTTCTCGAAAATTTTTCCGGCGGTAAAATAGACGGCGGGACGTCGGCGAGCCGCGTTTGGCGAGTTTTTAACGCGAACGAGCCCGGCGTCCGACGAGTCGAGGAAAGGCGAGCGTTCGAAGCGCGTTCGGCGGCGCTAACGTCGACGACATTAATATTGACATTAATATTAATAAGGGCGAAGAACGAAGTCGAACGGAACGGCGCGAAGCGGAAATGGAGCGGAAGATTGGACGAGGCGGTGAAAATGGAAGCGAAGAGCGAAACGACGGCGGCGGAACGAAGCGGCGAATATCGACCGTTTTTGGAGTATTCGAGGGAGGAGCTGGCCGCGCTCTTGAAGAGTTGGGGACTGCCGGAGTACCGCGTCGGGCAGATTCGGCGCTGGGTTTTCGCGCGTAAAACCGACCGCTTTTCCGAAATGAGCGATCTTTCGAAAGAGCTCCGAGCGAAACTGGCGGAGACGTTCGTCGCGCCGCGTCGGGACGGAAAAGACGGCGAAACGGCGCGAAGCGGGGCGAGTTTGCCGGTTCTGTTTGAAAACGGCGTCGAAAAAACGCTCGAATCGGCGGCGAACGAAAACGAGACGGCGGCGCCGGTTGGGAGCGGTTCCGTTTTCGAGGGAAAACTGGTCGCGAGATCGATTTCGGACGACGGTTCGGAGAAACTCCTTATCGAATGGCGGGACGGCGCGCGCGTCGAATGCGTTTTGCTCCGCGACGAACGGGGGCGCCGCGCCGCTTGCGTCAGCGTTCAGGTCGGGTGCGCGATGAAATGCGCTTTCTGCGCGAGCGGACTCGGCGGCTTTTCCCGAAATTTGACGAAGAGCGAGATTTTGGAGGAACTTCTCCGTTTGAACGCGCTTCTTCCTAAAGAGGAGCGGCTGACGAGCGTCGTCGTTATGGGAACCGGCGAGCCGACGCTTAATTTGGACGCGCTCCTTCCGGCGTTGGCCGAGGCGACGGCGGCGGACGGGCTCGACCTGGGGAACCGCAAGGTAACGATTTCGACCGTCGGAATACCCGCCGGGATCCGACGTCTGGCCGCCGAAAACGCGCCGTACAAGCTGGCCGTTTCCCTGCACGCGCCGAACGACCGGATCCGCGACGCGATTATGCCGCAAAACCGGATTCATCCGATCGACGAAGTTTTGAGCGCCGCCGACGTCTTTTTTAAAACGACCGGGCGCCGCGTTACGTTCGAGTATATTTTGCTCGACGGAATCAACGCCGGCGTCGAACACGCGGAGGAACTTGCGCGGCTTTTGCGGAATAAAACGGCGATCGTCAACGTCATCCCGTACAATCCGGCGCCGGAACTGCCGTTCAAAACGCCGTCGACGGCGACGACGCGCCGATTTGTCGAGACGCTCCAAGACGCCGGGATCCAAGTGAAAGTCCGGTTCCGACGCGGGGATAAAATCAACGCGGCGTGCGGGCAGCTCCGCTGGTCGATGCGCGAGCGTTGAAAAGGGCGGCGAGCCGAAAAAGACGCGACGGACGGCGTTAAAGTTTGCGCTGTTTGCCTAAATTCGCCGAGCGGCGAGCGAATGGGAACGAAAGGAACAAAATGACGACGGAAACGGCGGGGACGGAAAAGAACGCCGTCGGGCTCCGCGTTTGGGCCCCGGCGAAGATTAATTTGTTTTTTGAAATTCTTTTCAAACGTCAAGACGGGTTTCACGAGATTCAAACGGTCGCGGCGCCGATCGAGCTTTGCGACGAATTGGAATTTGTTGTTCGGAACAAGAAAAACGGAGCGAAAATTGAAAAAACGTCGATCGTCGAATGCGTCGACGAGGCGGGCTTTCCTGTTCCCGGCGTTCCGACCGACGAGCGCAATTTGATCGTTCGCGCCGCGAAGGCGTTCGACGACGCGTTCGGCGAGCCGACGCCCGTCGAGATCCGCGTTTTGAAACGGATCCCGTCGCAAGCGGGGCTCGGCGGCGGATCGAGCGACGCGGCGGCGACGTTGTTCGCGCTCAACGAATTGCGCGGGCGGCCCCTGTCGAACGAACGGTTGCGCGAAATCGGCGGGCGGCTCGGGAGCGACGTTCCGCTTTTTTTGATCGACGGCGCGTCGGTCGGGCGGTCGCGGGGAGAGCTCGTCGAGCCGTTCGAGTTGTCGGAAATTTGGCTCGTCGTTCTGAAACCGGGCGAAGGCCTTTCGACGCCGGAGGTTTTCCGCCGATACGCCGCGACTCCGCCGGATTCGAAACGCGCGCTCGCCGACTTTTGCGCCGCCGTTTCGCGACCGAAAACGTTAAACCGGGAAAACGACGCGATTGAAAACGACGGGGAAAAAGAGAAAAAACGGGCGGTTGAGGAAGATTGGGAAATCGGGAGAAACGGGGAAAACTCCGGGTTTTCGACGGCGTCGGCGGTCGGCGGAGCGCTTTTCAATCGGCTCGAAACGGTCGCGTCGACGATTTGGGGCGGCGTTCGGCGATATCGAACGGTTTTGTCGGCGACTGAAAACGTTCTCGGCGTTCAAATGAGCGGGAGCGGAACGGCGTTTTTCGCGATTTATCCGAACGAAACGGCGGCTCGCGCGGCGGCGGAGGCGTTGCGAACGGTTTGCGTCGACGGCGAAACGATCGCCGTTGCTCGAACGCTCCCGCGAACGTTCCGGGCGGAGACGCTCGTTTCGGCCGTTTCGAAATTTTGAAAATAGACAAAATAATTGCAAAACGTTGCGAGAAACGGCGTTGTCGGCGCTTTTGTGTTTTTAAAACGGTAAGTCGGCGTTTCGACGGGCGGCGCGTCTTGAAAAGAAAGGCGCGTCGCTCTTTTTTCTTAAAATTTTCGGCGTTTTTCCGGTTTTCTTGCCGACGTCGCGTTGGAATCGCATACCAAAAGGCGACGCGTCTAATTATTTGGGCTTCTCGACGGTTTGAACGCGCCGTTTCGATTTCGGCTCGTTGCGTCAAGTTTGGAAGAAGAGCCGCGTCGGGGCCCCCGTCGACGTTCGTTTGCGAAAGGAATGAAAAGCGCGCGTCGGAACGCATCTTTTAGCGGTTGAAATAGTATGAAGATAACGGAAATTCGGATTAAATTGATAGACGGCGACCGTTCGCGCCAACGACTGCGCGCGTTTTGCTCGATAACGTTCGACGCGTCGTTTGTCGTGCGAGATTTGAAAATTTTGGAGGGAAATCAAGGGTATTTTGTCGCGATGCCGAGCCGCAAACTTTCTTTCCGTTGCCCAAGTTGCCGTCAAAAGAACGCGGTCGGGTCAAATTATTGCAATTGTTGCGGTCGCGAACTGAAAAACGCGGATCCGTTCGCCGCCGTTCCCGACGCCGCCCCGTGCAAGCAGTACGTCGACGTCGTTCATCCGATCAACTCCGCTTGCCGCGAGGAGATTCACCGGGCGATCGTCGCCGCTTACGAAGAGGAAAAAATTCGCGCTCAGGCGCCGGGATACGTCTCCTCTTACGACGAGTATTTCGGCGTCGACGCCTGAGCTCGCCGCCGCGTTTCGCAACGATCCGCCGCCGACCGCGTCTCGATTCGTTCGAGCGCGGTCGTCATTTTTTCTTGAGAAAAGCGTCGGAGCCGTCGCGACTGCCAATTTGACGCCGACGCGACAGGTTCGGCGTCGACGAGGCGCGGAAAACGGCGCCGCGCGTCCGAAAAACGGCGTTTTTTCTAAAAAAAAAGAGCGTTTTCGGCTTTTTTTGACCTTTTTTCTCTAAAAGAAACGTACTTTTACCCAAAAGACGACGTTTGGCGCTAAAATTGCGTTAAAGAGAGGAAACGGCGTCGACGCGACGCCGAGAGCGCCGAAACGGAGCGCGTTTTTCGACGTCGTTCGGAAAATTTGAACTTGATTCGGCGACCGTCGTTTTTGCGACGTAAGTAAAACGAACGCGAAAACGCGACCTCGACGGGCGATTTCGTCGAAAGCAACGAGGAAAAAAACGAATCTCGCGGACGCTCGATTTTCCGTTTTCGTTGAGAAAAAAACGAAACGCGTTGAAAATAGGAAAGCGTCGCAAGTTTCGTGCAAAGATCGATTTCAATATTAAAGGAGAATTCCGCAGTGGCAAAAAAACTGTCGTTCGATGACGCCGCGCGTCGGCCGATCGCCGAGGGCGTCGCCAAGTTGGCTCGCGCCGTGAAAAGCACTTTGGGCCCCCGCGGTCGCAACGTTGTTTTGGATAAAGGTTGGGGCGCCCCGAAAGTTACCAAAGACGGCGTTACCGTCGCCGAGGACGTCGCGCTTGAAGATCCGGAAGAAAATCTGGGCGCGCAACTGGTGAAGGAAGCCGCGTCGAAAACGAACTCCGTCGCCGGCGACGGGACGACGAGCGCGACCGTGTTGGCCGAAGCGATCTACTTCGAAGGCCTCAAAATGGTCGCCGCGGGCGCCGATCCGATGGCGCTTTCTCGCGGGATTCAAAAAGCGGCGGCGGTCGTCGGCGAGTACGTCGACAAACTCGCGACTCCGGTCAGCGACAAGAGCCGCAAAGAGATCGCGCAAGTCGCGACGATCGCCGGGAACAACGACGCGTCGATCGGCCAAATCCTGGCGGACGCGTTCGTTAAAGTCGGCAAAAACGGCGTCATCACCGTCGAAGAAGGGAAACAGGCCGAGACTTACGTCGACGTCGTCGAAGGAATGCAATTCGACCGCGGCTATCTCTCCCCGCACTTCGTTACGAACGCCGACGACCAAAAGGTTGAGCTCGAAGACCCGCTCGTTCTCGTTTTCGAAGAAAAAATTTCGACGGTTAAGTCGCTGGTTCCGCTTCTCGAAGCGATCAGCAAGCAAAGCAAACCGCTTTTCATCGTTGCCGAAGACGTCGAAGGGGAAGCGCTCGCGACGCTCGTCGTCAACAAATTGCGCGGCGTCCTCCAAGTTTGCGCGGTCAAAGCGCCGGGTTACGGCGAACGTCGCAAGGCGATGCTCGGCGATATCGCGGTTCTGACCGGAGCGACCGCCGTTTATAAAGACCTCGGCGTCCAACTCGACGCGGTGAAGATCTCCGACCTGGGGAAAGCGAAGAAGATCGTCGTTACCGGCGATTCGACGACGATCGTCAACGGCGGCGGCAAGAAAGAAGAAATCGACGCTCGCGTCGCGCAGATTCGCGCCGAGATCGAGACGACGACCAGCTCGTACGATAAAGAAAAACTTCAAGAACGCCTCGCGAAACTGGCCGGCGGCGTCGCGCGCATCAACGTCGGCGCGGCGACCGAATCCGAGCTGAAAGAACGCAAATACCTCTTCGAAGACGCGCAAGCGGCGACGAAAGCGGCGTTGGAAGAAGGCGTCGTCCCGGGCGGCGGCGTCGCGCTCCTGCGCGCGGCGGAATCGCTGGACGCCGTCGAAACGGTCGGCGACGAGCAATACGGCGTTCAAAGCGTCAAGCGCGCTCTCGAAGCGCCGATTCGCGAAATCGCCAAAAACGCCGGCGTCGAAGGCGCGGTCGTCGTCAACCGCATTCGCCAAATGCCCGGTAAAAACGACGGTTACGACGCCGACAAAGACGCGTATTGCGACCTCGTCGAAGCGGGCGTTATCGACCCGGCGAAGGTCGTTCGCACCGCGTTGCAAAACGCCGCCAGCGTCGCCGCGTTGTTGCTGACGACCTCGTGCCTCCTGACGGAGATTCCGAAAGAAGAGCCGGCCGCTCCGGATCCGAACGCGATGGGCGGCATGGGCGGCGGTATGCCGGGCATGGGCGGGATGGGCTTCTAGTCCGTCGAACGCCGTGCGAAAACGGCGAAATCGCGAACGTTCTCGAGCGCCGCTCGCGTTCGAGAGCGTTCGACGTCGAGGCGATCGCGGCGCGGTTTGGGTTCCGTCGCAACGTCGTCGGAAAAGCGAGATCGCGATCGCCGGGCGGCGTTTCGAAGCGCGTCGCCCGTTAAATTAAGACAATGTGCGCATAATATATTGAAAGGACGTTAAAATGAACGCTAAGAAAAACCTCAATCTGAAACCGTTGGAAGATCGCGTCGTCGTCGAGCCGATGGAAGCCGAAGAAATGACCGCCGGCGGTCTCTATCTTCCGGACGCCGCGAAGGAAAAACCGCAACGCGGCGTCGTCGTCGCGACCGGTTGCGGCCGCCTTCTCGACAGCGGCGAACGCGCCGCGATGAACGTCGCGGTCGGCGACGAAGTCATCTACGGCAAATATTCCGGCTCCGACGTTGAAGTCGACGGCGTTCAATACAAGATTTTGCGCGAAAGCGACGTTCTCGCCAAAGTCGTCAAAACCGCTTGATTTTTCGCGGTCGCCGACGTTCCTTCCCTCGGCGTTCGCGTCGAGGGGCGGAGCGCGATTTTTACCGAAGATAGCGTTTATATAAAGGAATCCTCAAGTGGCTAAACAACTCATTTTCGACGACGCGGCGCGTCGCAAGATGCTCGACGGCGTCAATAAATTGGCCGACGCCGTCGCCGTTACCCTCGGCCCGACCGGTCGCAACGTCGTTTTGAACAAGGCTTACGGCGGCCCGAAAGTTACCAAAGACGGCGTCTCCGTCAGCAAGGAGATCGAACTCGACGACCCGTTTGAAAATATGGGCGCCAAGCTCGTCAACGAAGTCGCGTCGAAAACGAACGACGTCGTCGGCGACGGCACCACGACCGCGACCGTTCTGGCGCGCGCCATCTTCAAAGAAGGCCTGCGCAACGTCGCCGCCGGGAGCAATCCGACCGCGATTCGCCGGGGTATCGACAAAGCCGCCGCCGCGGCCGTCGCCGAGTTGACGAAAATGGCGAAACCGGTTACGACGAAAGAAGAGATCGCGAACGTCGGCGCCATCAGCGCGAACAACGACCGCGAGATCGGCGATCTGCTCGCCGACGCGATGGAAGCGGTTGGAAACGACGGCGTCATCACCGTCGAAGAAGGGAAAACCGCCGAAACGACGTACGAAGTCGTCGCCGGGATGCAGTTCGACAAAGGCTACCTTTCGCCGTACTTCATCAACGACATGAACGCCATGAAGTGCGTTCTCGAAGACGCGTATATTCTTCTGCACGAGAAGAAAATTACGAACGTCCGCGATTTGGTTCCGCTCCTCGAAAAGGTCGCCCAAAAAGGGAAGCAACTCCTCATTATCGCCGAGGACGTCGAGGCGGAAGCGTTGACGATGCTCGTCGTCAACCGTCTGCGCGGCGTTTTGAACGTTTGCGCCGTCAAGGCTCCGGGCTTCGGCGACCGTCGCAAGGCGATGCTCCAAGATATCGCGATCCTCACCGGCGCGCAGGTCGTTAGCGAAGATTTGGGCGTCAAGCTTGAAAACGTCGGGCTCGACTACCTCGGCCAAGCGAAACAGATCGTCGTCGACAAAGATTCGACCACGATCGTCGACGGCAAGGGCAAAAAAGCCGACGTCAAGGCCCGCGCGGATCTGCTCCGTCGCATGATCGCCGAAAGCGAAAGCGATTACGACCGCGAAAAGTTCCAGGAACGCCTTGCGAAGATCAGCGGCGGCGTCGCGATCGTCCAGGTCGGCGCTCACTCCGAAGCCGAAATGAAGCAGAAAAAAGACCGCGTCGACGACGCGCTCCACGCCACGCGCGCCGCGGCGCAGGAAGGCGTTCTGCCCGGCGGCGGCGTCGCGCTCCTGCGTTGCAAGGAAGCGGTCGAAAAAGCGCGAACGAACGCTCGCGGCGACGAGAAAATCGGCGTCGACATTTTGGCGCGCGCTCTGACCGCTCCGCTGAAGCAGATCGTCGACAACGGCGGCTTCGACGGAACCGTCGTCGTCGACGAAGTCCTGCAAAAAACCGGCTCGCAAGGTTACGACGCGGCGACTGGAAAATACGTCGATATGTACGAAGTCGGCGTTATCGACCCGTTGAAAGTCGTTCGCGCCGCGCTGACGCACGCCGCGTCGGTCGCCGGGCTTATGCTGACGACCGAAACGCTCGTTACCGACGCGAAGAAAGACAAAGAGATCGGCGGCGCGGTTCGCTGATCTTCGTTTGGCCGGAAATCGCCGCGTTCGCCGCGTTTTCAAACGAGCGGGCGCGGTCGAGCGGTCGACGACCGAACGACGGGCGATCGGCGAAAGCGGGTCGCCCGTATTTTTCCGAACTCGCGCCGACTGAGATTGCGACCGGTCGGCGAGTTCGGCGGCGCGGATCGAGCGGACGGCGTTCCGAACGACGCGCTTTTTCTCGACGCTTCGCAAGTTCCGCGCCGAATCGGTCGGCTCGGGAGCGACGCGTCGGAGACTCCGACGACAACAAATTGAAAAGACGATGGCCGAAGTCGACTATTACGAAGTTCTGGGAATCGAACGAAACGCGTCCGAAAAAGAGATCGCGACGGCGTACCGCAAGGCCGCGATGAAATACCATCCGGATCGCAATCCCGGCGACGAGGAGGCGGTCGCGAAGTTCAAACTTTGCGCCGAAGCGTTCGAGGTGTTGAACGACAAAGAGAAGCGGGGAATTTACGACCGCTACGGAAAAGCCGGGCTCGACGGGGCCGGAGTCGGCGGCGGGTTTCAGGACGTCGGCGATATTTTCGGCGCGTTCGGCGACATGTTCGGCGGGTTCGGCGACATGTTCGGCTCCTTTTTCGGAGGCGGCGGAGGCGGGCGCGTTCAACGGGGCGCCGACGTGCAGTGCGCCGTTACGCTCGACCTGCGCGAAGCGGCCAAGGGCGCGACGAAGGAAATTCGCTATCGGCGCCGCGAAGTCTGCTCGACGTGCGGCGGCTCCGGAGCTCGACCCGGGACGAAGCCGGAGACGTGCCGGTACTGCGGGGGGCGAGGGCGCGTCCAGCAGTCGACCGGCGTCTTCTCGATCCAAACGACGTGTCCGAAGTGCGGCGGACGCGGAACGACGATCGCCGAGCCCTGTCCCGAGTGCCGCGGTTCCGGTTTGACGACCAACGAGGTCGTTCGCGAAATCTTCGTGCCGGCCGGCGTCGACGCGGGAACGCGTCTCCGCGTTCAGGGCGAGGGCGAGCGGAGCCCGAACGGCGGCCCTCCCGGCGACTGTTACGTGTTCGTGCAGATCAAGCGGCACCCGCTTTTCCGTCGCGAGGGGCAGGATTTGATCTGCCAGATCCCGATCGGGTACGCTCAGGCCGCGCTTGGCGCCGAGATCGACGCGCCGACGCTCGACGGCCCGGAGAAGATCAAGATCGCTCCGGGAACGCAAAACGGCGACGTCGTTCGCTTGAAGGGGCGCGGGATGCCGACGCCGCGGCGCAACGTCGCGGGCGATCTGATCGTCCAGCTCTTCATCGAGACGCCGACGAAGCTGACGCCCGAGCACGAGGCGGTTTTGCGCAAGTTGGCCGAGATCGAGGGGGACGCGGTGCTTCCGAAGCGCAAGTCGTTTTGTTCGAAGCTGAAAGATTTTTTCGACGATCTCTTCGCCGACGACAAAGAGAATAAGGAAAGCAAAAAGGACGACGGCGAAGAGAAGAAAGACGAGAAAACGTCCGACGACGAGCGCGAACGGTAAAATCGGCCGAGCCGTTCGCGGCGCGGCGGCGGCGAGGTAAATTGCGGCATCGGCGCGGCGGGCGCGTCGGCGCGGAAGATCGAAGACGAATTATCGAAAAAAAGCGGGCCGACGCGCGGTCGGCGAGGAGAACGCAAATGGAACGACAAACGAACGGCGACGACGCGCAAGAGCGTCGGGACGAAACGACGGAACAAAACGAACGCGCTCGCTTCGAGGAAGACGTCGAGGCGACGGCGCAAGCGGTTTTTGAAGAGGCGGCTCGAGCGGCGGAAGCCTCCGAGTTGGAAAAGGTCAAGGCGGAACGGGACGAGGCGCGCGACCGGGCGTTGCGGGCTTTGGCGGAGCTCGAAAATTTCCGCGCTCGTTCGAACCGAACCGCTCAGGAGGAGCGCAAGTACGCGGCGTTCGACCTGGCGAAGGCGATGCTGCCCGTTTGGGACGATCTTGGCCGAGCGATCGAGGCCGCCGAGTCCGCGCCGGACGGAAATATTAACGCCGAGGCGCTTGTCGACGGCGTGAAAATGGTGTATAACGAATTTTTGGAGGTCTTGGCGAAAAACGGCGTCGAGCGGATCGACGCGCTGCACAAGCCGTTCGATCCGAATTTTCACGAGTCGATCGCGTTTATGCCGAGCGACGAACACCCGAAAAACACCGTCGTCGTCGAGACGCAAGCCGGTTTCAAACTTCACGAGCGCGTCGTGCGTCCGGCGCAAGTCGTCCTGGCCGCGCCGTCTCAACAGTAGCGACGACCGGGCGAAACGGTGATTTTGTATCGAAAAATAATTAAGAAAGCGTTAATTTAGAGATGCCGACCTACGAGTACGCTTGCGACGCTTGCCGCGAAACCGTTGAAATTTTTCAAAAAATGAGCGAGGAACCGCTCGAAGTTTGTCCGAAGTGCGGCGAAAAGGCGTTGCGGCGGCTGATCAGCGGCGGCGCGGGGCTGATTTTTAAGGGTTCCGGCTTTTACGTTACCGATTATAAGAATAAATCGACTTCGTCCGCTCCGGCGTCGACTTCGAAATAGAGTTCGGCGACGAGGCGGCCGGTCGACGAAAGGCGGTCGAAATGAGGTGTCCGATTTGCGATAAAAAGTTCGCGATCGACGACGAAAACGCGGCGCTTCCGTTTTGTTCGGTTCGTTGCAAGGCGATCGACGCGAAACGTTGGCTGAACGAAGAATATTCTTTCGAGTCGGTGAATCTCGATCGGCTCGAGGAGGAGATCGCCGGGCTTGAGGACGAAACTTCGGAGGAGCCCGGCGATAATTAGCGGTTCGCCGTCGGCGTTCGAACGTCGGCGCGAACGGAGAAGCGAAACGGCGCGTTCGGTTTCCGTCGTCGGACGGGGGCCGAGCGCGTTTGCGTTTTCTTGCGGCGACGCGACCGCGTCGGGAAGAAAATCGAGCGATTTTTTGCGCCTTTTGCGATTATTCTTATTTTATCGCGAGCGCTTTTCTTGATAATTTTAAGACTTCGGATAAAATAAAAGAGACGGTTTGCGTCGCGGCGAGCTCGGCGGTCGAGCAATGGCGCGACGAACGAAAACGTAGACGCGTCGAAACGCGTCGCCGACGGGAGAAAGGCGAAATGAAGGGGATTACCGATCTCGACGAGGGGACGCTGCGACGCGTCGATTGGTTGGAACTTGCGCCCGCGACGATTTTGGCGCGAGCGTTTTCCGCGACGTTTAAAACGTCGTATTTGCTCTTGGGCGCGTTGGCGATCGCGCTGTTGGCGACGGCGGCGGGCGCGACGAACGTTCCCGGCGTCGGGAGAGTTCGGCCGTGCGCCGCGTCGACGCGTTGCGTCGGGGCGTTCGTCGCGCATTGCGGCGGCGCGACCGATCCGGCGACCGATTCCGCGGCGATCTTGGCGGCTCCCGAGGGGGCGAGATCGAAGCCCGGCGTCGTTTGCGCGACGCACGCGGCGGCTTTTGCGGCGGCCGTTTGGCTTGCGTTGGCGATCGCTCGAACGACGACGGCGCGTTTGGCGACGACGGGACGCGTTTCGACCGCGGCGGCGTTGAAGTTTGCGACGCTCCGCTTAAAATCGCTTTGTTTGCCGGCGCTCGCTCCGCTGTTGTTCGCGGCGGCGGCCTTCGCGACCTTCGCGGTTTCGAGGATCGCGGCCGGGAACGGGGCGACGGCGGCGATCGCGGCGCCGATCGGCGCGCTTTTGCTTTTCGCGTTCGTCGTTTTGACCGCGCTGACGGCGGTCGCGTTTCCGTTGGCGACGGTTGCGGTCGCGGCGGAAAAGAGCGACGGATTCGACGCGTTGGCGCGGGGCGTCTCGTACGCGACGCGGCGTCCGTTGCACTTGATTTTTTACGCGGTTTTGTCGGCGGCGGCGACGGCGCTCGGCGCGACGCTCGTCGCCTGGGTTTCGGAGTCGGCGCGAAGTTTGTTCGTCGGCGCGTTCGGCGACGGCGGCGGTTGGATCGGGTTTTGGAATCTCGCGCTCTTTTCGCTCCCGGCGTCGTATTGTTGCGTCGCGGCGGTCGTTTACGCGTCGGCGGTCTACCTGGCTTTGCGCCGCTCGGTCGACGGAACGCCGTTCGACGCGTTCGCCGCCGACGGAGACGAGCGCAAGGCGCGGCGCTTGCGGCCGATCCTGCAGGACGCGCAAGGCGCGCCGATCTTCGCCGACGAGAAAAAAGACGACGAATCGGCGAAATAGACGAAACGGATAAAGCGGGTGAAACGGACAAGACGGGTAAAATAGGCAAAGAAAAACGCGGGGTTGACGAGATGACGGCGAGCGGCGAAAACGGGAACGGCGGGGCGTTTGAGGTCGCGCGGCTGACGGCGGTCGGACGGGGCGCGGTCGCTTGCGTCGGCGTTCGCGGCGTCGGCGCTTGGGAAGCGGCGCTCGAACGTTGGCGGCGGTCGGACGGCGGCGTCGCGGCGTTCGAGCCCTGGTCGGCGTCGTCGGCGGCTCGGCCCTATTTCGGACTTTTCCGTTTGGACGAGATCGGCGGCGCGTCGGAGGAGGTCGTTTTGCGACGGCGGACGCCGACGGCGTTCGAGCTTTGCGGACACGGCGGCGACCTTGTCGCGTCGGCGTTGGTTCGATTTTTCGTCGAACGGGGCGCCGCGCTCGTTTCCGGCGACGTTTGGGAGCGCGCCGTCGAGCGAGAAGAAGCGTTTTTTGATAAAACGGGCGAACCGGGCGCTTGGGGCGAAACGGAGGAAATCGGCGAAACGGGGGAGAAAGGGAATATCGGCGGCGAGCGTTGGAACCGTCGCGTCGACGAACTGTTTTTCGCCGGGGCGGACGCGCTGGCCGTTCGAACGACGACCGAAACGACGGCTCGGATCGCGTTGGCTCAGCGGAGCGCCTGGCGGCGTTTTTTCGACGGCTTGCGAGCGTCGGCGCGTCGGGCGGCGCGGCTCGACGACGACCGGGAACGGCGTTCGGCGGCGCTCGAACTGGCGGCGCGACTCGACGAAATCGCCGGAAAATACGCGCTTGGGCGGCGCTTGACGGAGCCGTTCGTCGTCCTTTTGATCGGGATTCCGAACGCCGGAAAAAGCAGCTTTTTGAACGCGGCGCTCGGGTTCGAACGGGTCGTCGTTTCGGCGACGTCCGGGACGACGCGGGATCTGGTCGGCGCGACGACGGTTCTCGACGGTTGGACGTTTCGGTTTCTCGACGCCGCCGGGCTCCGCGACGCCGCCGATCCGATCGAGCGGGCCGGAACGCGGTTGGCGGTGAAGGCGGCCGAACGCGCCGACGTCGCGTTGCGAATTTTCGACGCGACGGTCGGGCGCGCCGCGCAGGAAGCGGTTTTCGACCGTTTTTTCGGCGACCGGGCCGCGGCGTTCGACGACCGGACGTTCGACGTTTTGAACAAGATCGACTTGCCGAGCGACCGGATCGCGGCGGATTGGCGCGATTTGACAAACGAGGCGGTCGGGGAAGATTGGGTAAACGGCGCGAATGCGAACGGCGGGGAAAAAGAGGCGGTTTGGGCGGTCAGCGCGAAAACCGGCGCCGGCGTCGACGCGGCGATGAAACGGCTCGTCGCGGCGACCGTCGGGGACGCGTCGCGAACGGTCGGCCCGATTCCTTGGAGCGTCGAGCAGGTCGCGTTTTTGCGATCGGTTCGCGACGCCTGCGCTTGCGGCGAGTTCGACGCGGCGGCGAAGGCGTTCGAAATCTGACGCGAATCGGCAAGTTGGGAAAGTTGGAAGTTTTGGGAAGTTTGGGCGGCGGCGATCGAAAAGCGCGCGTCGCGATGTTATCGACGCGAAAATAAAGGTTGGCGATGATTGACGGGGCTCTTTGGGCGTTGGCGGTCGAATGCGTAAACGGCGATGGGAGCGGAACTTGGGCGTTCGTCGCGGCGACGTTTTGCGCGGCGTTCGGGGCCGTTTGGCTCGGCGGGCGCGGCGATTCGGACGATCTTGAACTCGAAACGTCCGAGCGAACGGAATCGGCGTATCGCGCTTTGGCGGAGCTGGTCGCGGCGTTCGTCGCCGGGCGGAATCGGCGAAACGAGACGGTCGAGCCGACCGACGAAAACGAGCGGGGAACGTCGCTCGACGGCGAGAACGGCAAGCGCGACGAAAGCGGCCCCGACGGTTCCGTCGGCGGAGAAAACGAGACCGCGGGGACGACGCCGGACGACGGGGACGGACTTGGAACGTTGAACGCCGTCGATTTTTGGCGCGAAGATTACTGGAATTTCGATTTCGGGCTCGACGACCCGTCGGAGGAAACCGAAGATCCCGACGCTTGGAAAAAAGACGGGAAAGACGGGAAAGACGGGCGGAATAGGGGGGAAAACGGGGAAAAAACGCCGGGTTCGTCCGCCGCGTCGAACGAAAATTCCGACGAGCGGCGGCGCGGCGGGAACTATTTCGGCGCGTTTTTTCAACGTCGCAATCGTCTCGACGCCGAGTCGGACGCCGCGGAAGGGCGCGAAGAACGATCCGCTCGTTGGAAACGTCCGAAAAAGAACGAGAACGGCGGCGCGTCGAGCGAAAACGGTGAAAATAACGGAAATATCGAAAATAGCGAAAGCGGGGGAAATCGCGGAGACGGGGAAAAGGGGCGAAACGCGGAGAACGGAGAAGAGCGAGACGGCGCCGGGGAAAACGTCTTTTTCGAAACGGACGACCGCGCGCCTTGGGACGATTCGAGCGCCGAGTCGGACGACGAGCTTTGGGCGGAGGACGATTCGCTTTGGAGCGACGAGCCCGATTACGCGTTTCTCGACGACGAAACGAAGTCGGACGACGAGAAAATCGCCTATTTGCGCCGTCGAATCGACGAAGGCGACGACGAAGCGCGCGAGGAATTGGCCCGTTTGCTCGTTCAAACCGCCGCCGAAGCTGGACGCGCCGACGCCGAAAAAGCGTTCGCGGCGCTCGACGAAGCGGAAGCCCTCGTCGCCGAAGCCGAGAACGAAAACGACGACTCCGACGACGAACGACGTGAATTGTTGGGGCAAATATTGCTGCAACGTCCGTATTTCTATTTGCGCAACGATATGACGCCCCCGATTGCGAGCGCCAACGCCGCTTTGTCGCGGATTCGATCTTGGGCCGACGACGCGTCCGGCCCCGACGCGCGGCGGTTGTTGGCGACCGCTTGGCAAATTCAGGGAAACTGTCTCGCGGCGCTTGGAAGTTCGGTCGCGGCGCTCGCGTCGTTGCAAACCGCTCGAACGATTTTCGAAGAGCTTGTCGGCGAAGGGGCGACCGACGTCGAGCCGTCTCTCGCTTACGTCGCGGCGTCGATCGGCGACGCTTACGCGGCGATCGGCGACTTGCCGCCGGCGATTTCCTCCTTCCGCGAAGCGCTCGCGACGCTCGGAAAATTCGAGCAGGAGCCGTTTCTCGCCGAAAAAGTGAACGTCCTTTTCCGGTTGAGTTCGACGTTGCGAACGGGCGGCGACGCGGCGGGCGCCGAGGAAGCGTTGCGCGAAGCGGTCGACGTCGAGGAGCGTTTGCTCGCGATCGACGAGGAAGATTATTTCGCGCCTTACGCTCAACTTTTGACGGCGCAGGCGGAGTTGTTGCTGAGTCGCGGCGCTTACGAGGACGCGTCGGCGGCGCTCGATCAGGCGATCTCGACGCTGAAAATTTATTTGACGGCCGACGTCGCGCTTTCGCGCCGCGTGCTCGCTTACTCGTTGTTGGACGACGCGTTGCGAAAGCGGGCGATCGCGCGGATGCGGGCCGGGCGTTTTTGTCTTGCGGCTCGCGACTTCGAGGAAGCGCTCGAATATTTGACGTTGGCGACGAAAAAAGGGGAAAATTTCGATCCGACGCGGCGCGTTCTCGAAACGTGCGCGCTGATTTTCGATCTGGGCGTCGCGCGGGACGAATGGGCGTTCGTCGCCGAGACGCAGGAGCTGGTCGAACGGTTTGTCGACGCGCTGACGCCGGAGGAACGACGACGGGCGATCCCGACGTATTCGCAACTCCTGTTGCAGCGGCACGTCGCGTTGAGCAAGGCGAATCGGTTCGACGAAGCGGCGGCCGCGACCGACAAAGCGATCGCCGCGCTCGAAGCGGAACTCGTCGACGCGGACGCCGACGCCGAGAGCGATTTGCGGTTGATTCTGGCGAAAGCGCGTTTTCAGCGGGCCGTTTATCGCGCCGAGGCGCTCGACGAACCGCTCGAAGCGCTCGACGAATTTGGCGCCGCGATCGAGATTTACGAGGAGGCGCGTCGCGGCGACGAACTCGACGAAACGAGCGCCGCGTTCTATTTGGAGGCGGTTTGTCGGCGGGCGGCGATCCGGGCGCGGGCCGGTTTGCCCGACGCGTCGAACGGAGTGCGCGAGGCCGTTCGGCAAGCGGCGGCCTTTTTGCGGCGCGGGCGCTGGCGTTTTCTCGACGAGACCGCGAATTTGTCGAGAACGACCGTTTTTTGCGCGCTCGCCGACGAGGACGAAACGACGGCGTTGCGCGTCGCGCGGATTTGGCTCCGTTATTTCCGGCGTTTGCGTCGGCGGTACGTCGAAACGTGTTGGACGCTCGACGACGCGGGGGGCGTTGAGGGAACGCAAAAACGTTGCGAAAATGTTGAAACGTTGGAGAAAATCGAAGCCGCTTGCGTCGATCTGCGCCGTTTTCGCGTCGGGATCGTGGAAAATCGCGAGTGGACGGCGGAGGAGGCGCGGTTTTTGGATCTCGACGTCGAACCGTTTTTAGGGCGGCGGCTTCTCGACCTTGAAAACGTCGAAAACGTCGAAAACGTCGAAAACGTCGAAACCGTCGAAAACGTCGAAAACGTCGAAACCGTTGAAAACGTTGAAAACGTCGAAAACGTCGAAAACGTCGAAAACGGCGAAAACGGCGAAAACGTCGAAAACG
>CAZIJJ010000002.1:0-318966 GCA_964539525.1 uncultured Planctomycetaceae bacterium
TTTCGGCAACTCGCCGATCAACGGGCGGAGATATTCGACGCAAGCGTCGGCAACGCAAAGGTTTTCCGCGTCGACGTATTCCGTCGGCGTCGGTTTCGCTTCGACGGCGACCGCGTCGAACCTGCGCTCGAACGCGGAAATCGCCGTCGTCGGCCGTTAAACCCGACTCAATTAGAAGAGTTTAACGTATTTCGGCAACTCGCCGATCAACGGGCGGAGATATTCGACGCAAGCGTCGGCAACGCAAAGGTTTTCCGCGTCGACGTATTCCGTCGGCGTCGGTTTCGCTTCGACGGCGACCGCGTCGAACCTGCGCTCGAACGCGGAAATCGCCGTCGTCGGCCGTTAAACCCGACTCAATTAGAAGAGTTTAACGTATTTCGGCAACTCGCCGATCAACGGGCGGAGATATTCGACGCAAGCGTCGGCAACGTAAAGGTTTTCCGCGTCGACGTATTCCGCCGGCATCGGTTTCGCTTCGACGGCGACCGCGTCGAGCGGAGCGGTCGAGTACTCGACTTTGTACGGATCGTTCGAAACGCGATCCATCGTAACCATCACGCCGCTCTTTCCTTCGAGCGCAAGTTCGACGGCGCGCCGTCCGCAATTCCACGCTTCTTGAATATCGGTCGCGACCGCGCGGTCGGCGCCGCACATCGGAAGCGACTCGGTAATCTGAAATTCGCCGCGGCACGGAAGCCCGGAGTCGCGTTTGAGGTGTTTGCCGAGCATCTTGTGAAGCGCGATCGCGACGCTCGTCCCGGCCATCGCGCCGAGTTCCTGGTTGCCGAACTTGTCGATCGTTTTTTCCGTTCGCACTTCCTTGCCGTCCGCGTCCAAAGAGCTGACGACGACGCCGTTCGCGTCGCGGATCCCTTCGCCGCAAACGACGCTGACGAAGCCGTATTTGTCGAGCGTTTCCTGAGCTTTCGCGATGAAGCGATCGAAATCAAACGCGATTTCCGGAACCAAAATGATATGCGGCGCGTCTTCGGCGTCTTCCTTGGCGCAAGCGGCGGCCGCGGCCAGCCAACCGGCGTCGCGACCGATCGTTTGGAAGATAACGAATTGATCGACCTTCTTCATGTCGCGCGCCAAAACGCCCGCCTGTTTGACCGACGTCGCGACGTAACGAGCCGCCGACGCGAACCCCGGGGTGTGATCGGTCGCGAACAAGTCGTTGTCGACCGTCTTCGGAACGCCGAGACCGCGGAGATCGTAACCCTGTTCGCGACAGTATTTTTCGACGCGGCAGATCGTGTCCATCGTGTCGTTGCCGCCCGCGAGGAAGTAATAACGGATATTGTATTTTTTCAGCTGTTCGAGAATGCGCGGGAAGTCGGCTTCCTGAACCTTGTGGCGGCAGCTGCCAAGGGCGCTCCCCGGGGTCGTTTTGAGCCCTTCGACGACGGCCGGATCGATCGTCGCGAAGTCGATCAGCTTGTCTTGCATAAAGCCTTCGACGCCGTATTGCATTCCGTAAACTTTATCGATTTTCGAATCGGCGTTTTTTTGGCCGAGTTCGAAGCAACTTTGAACGACGCCGCAAAGGCTCGAGTTAATGACGCTGGTGGGGCCGCCGCTTTGACCGACGATCGCGTTCCCTTGGAACATAATTCGCACTCCTAAAATCTAAAATATTATCCGCGACAAAAAGCGTTTTCAACGCGTTTTCGTCTTCTTTCGTTATTTTCTTGCGTTCGCGAGCCGCAAACGACGACGCTAAAAACCGCCGACCCAGGAAACAAGCCGGGCGAAAAATTGCGCGTAATCGGCGCCGATCTCGACGAAAAGCCCGTCTCCGAGCGACGCCGGAAGCTCTTGAAAAACGCGTTCCCGCCCCCAGTCGACCATGCCGCCGATCCAGTGCGGGGCGACGTCCGACGCAAACGCCGCGACGCGCCCGGCGCCGAAATCGTCGACGACCAGAAACGGGAATTTTTCGATGAATTCGACCTGCAAATCGTCCGCGTTCAAGTCGGCGGCGACCGTCTTTTTCCAAGTCGTTTTCGTTCGGATCCCTTCGAGAAGAACGGTCGCGTTCGGTTTCGCGTCGAAGCGGTTGAACCCGCCGACGCCCGGCGCCGTTTCCCAGGGAAGCCCGGCCAAAATCGGGTGGTCGAGCGTCGTCGGACGGAGCAACACCGGCGACCAATAGTTGCGTCGGTCGTCCGAATCGCTCATTTTGACCGGCAAAATTTCGGCCAACGGCGAACGATGATACTCGCCGAGCCGTCCGAAATAACTCTCCCAACCGCCGAGCATCAGCAAACCGGCGCCGTCTTCGCAAACGCGCTCGACGATATGTTCCATATCGCCCGCCCCGAACCGGGAACGCGGGTAGTCGCTGACGACGTAAAGGGAATACGCCCGATTTTGGAAGTCGGCGTCCGGCGACGCGTCGGAATCGACGCGGTCGAACGCGATCCCTCGATTCGTCAAGACGCCGCAAAGGTACGCCGCCGCTCGCGTCGCGTCGTCGTCGCCCAAGTAACAAACGCGTTTTTCAAGTTGCATAAATCGCCCGTTTTCTCTATTTTAACGTTAATTAAACGTCCCGACCGGGACGAACGACCGTTTCGGCGCGCTCGTCTCCGTTCGGTTCGAGCGTCTTCGCCGCTTTGTCGCGTCTCGACGCTCCCAACGTTTCCGCAAATCGACTCGTTAAAGTCGCCGCGTTTTCGCTATTTCGACAGTTTTTCCGCTTCCGCGAAGAGGTCTTTGCAACGTTGCGGGACGAAAATGTCGAATTCGGCTTCGCGAATAAATTCGTCGCAACCGTTTTCGCGCTGCATTTGGATCGTGATATCGATCTGTTTTTGACTTTCGTAACGCAAAAGGCCGTTAATCTTGCGTTCGAAAAGGTCTTCCGAAACGCGGATCCGAAGCGTCGGCGGCGTAATGAAATTGCTGTACGTCGCGTATTCGTAGATCGCCGGGATCTGCGGAATCGGCTCGCCAAGTTCCGGCCAGATCGTGCCTTGCGCGTGGAAGATGCTGATCATCGCCTCCGAGTTGACGAACTTGTGATCGGGGTGCAAGTCGGTGATCGTCGGGACGAAAAGACGCGTCGGGCGGGTTTGCCGCATCAGCCAAACGAGCGAGTTTTGAACGCCGGCGCCCCCCGCGATCGCGGGGCCTTCTCCCGGCTCTCCGGTCGCGAAACGTCGGCCCGCCTGACGGTTCAACGAGCCGTCGTCGTGTCCGAGGAAATAAAGGTTTTCGGCGGGAAGCCCGAGCGCGGCGAACGAATCGGCGCATTCTTTGCGTCGGACGTCGGCGATCGTTTCGCGCTCTTCCGGCGAGCAGTACCCCATTTTGCCGTTCGTAACAACGCCCGCGTAAGTTTTGATCCCGCTAAAAAGCGACGCGATGAAAGTCAATCCGCATCCGGCGATCACGTCGTCGTCGTGCGGCGCCAGAAAAAGCCAACGTTCGTCGTCGCCCTTCCAATTCGGAAACACGTCGCCCGGGTTCGACGACGAAAAAACGCCCGAGTCGGAACGCCGATCGAAAGAAACAAAAGACTCGCTCATATTCTATCTCGCAACAGTTTAAGCAATTAAATTTAAAAACCGATCGCGGGAGGCGTTTTCGTTCGATAAGGCGTAATAACAACTGAAAACGCGCCGTCCTGCGAAAAAGCGCCGACGCCCGCTTCCAAGCGTCGACGCGACGACAAAACGCCCCCCGACCCGCCGCGTTCGACGAAACGACTTGCGAAAGCGCGCTTCTTCGACGACGACGGCGGACGGCGGCGTCTCGTCCTTTCCGATCGCTCGCGAACCCGTTCCGAAACGCGTCGAAACGGGGCGAACGTCAAATTTTATTCGTTCGGATCAACCGACGAATTCGTTCCCAATTTTGCGGGCGCGTTCCGGTTTGTCGAGGTTGACGCCGAGCGCGACGCCCGTTTGAACGAGCAGATTCCAACCGGCGACAAGTTGAAGGAACGTGTCGAAACCGCAAATCGACGGGATCTTGATCGTCGGGAAGATCGTGTCTTCGGAGGCGATCGCGACGACCGAAACGCCCGCGCGGCCTTCGATAAGTTCTTTAATTTTCTCGCATTCGGACGGGAACGGATCGACGAGAACGCAAGCTTCGCCGGCGCGCATGATTTCTTCGACGCCGTGAAGGAGGTAGGTGCCTTCGAGGTAATCGCTCTTCTTGCGGGTGATTTCGTTCGTTTTGAGCGTCAGCTCTTCGGCGACGCCGTTGTTGCGTCCGGCGAAGTAAAGAACCGGCGCGTCGGCGAGCTTCTTAACGACGTCGGCGTCGATTTCCGTTTCCATGATCGCGGTCATCGCTTTGGCGACTTCCGCCTTCTTTTCGCAGCAGCAGCAACCGAGAAGATCCGCGAGAACGGCGTGATACACGAGCCCTTGTTCGACGACGCTCTTCGTCGCGGCGACGGCGTCTTCTTTACCGCAGGAAAGGAGAACCGTTTCGTTCGTAACGTCGAAAATTTTCGTTCCGGCGTTCGCGGTAACGCCGACGAGACGATTGTGCCCTTTGTCCCGCAAATTTTTCAGAAGCCCGACGATTTCTTTCGTTTGACCGCTGTTCGACGCGCCGCAAACCGTCCAGTTCGCAAGATCGTACTCGGCGGCCTGGAAGCTGCCTTCGGTCGCGGCGGTAACGGCCAGCCCGGCTTTCATCGCGTTGTAAATGAAGCTTTTGGCCGGGAAAATGCGGCTCGAACCTTCGCCGGTGAGGAAAATGCGGTTCGTGCGGCGCACCATGTCGGCGATCGGCTTGACGCGTTTGAAATCGAAGTTGGCGACGACTTCCGCCGTTTCGAGCATTTCCTTAACCAACGCGAAATTCTTGTACTTGGCGTCGTTCAAATTCATCGTTCTTCTCCCAAAATCGCGACGCGTTGCGAACGTCGCGCTCGTTCGTTTTGCTTCTTTTCCGAAAGCGGGCGAACCCGGCGTTTCGGCTCAATAATCAAATATCGTTTTACGGTTTCAAATTCAACCGCAAGGCGCCCTTTTTCCCGACGGCCCGCTCGATCGGTTTCCAACGAACGCCGGGAAAGCGCGGCGCGTCTTTTCGGCGCGACCGCCCCCATCCTATCATATTTTTCAGCGGTCGACAATAGCCGCGACGCGAAAATTCCTTATTTTACGGAGTCGGAACCCGCCGCTCGACTCCCTTTGCCGCTTTATTTTACCCATTTCAACGTTTTTTTCGCCCGCTCGCGCCCTTTTCCTTTCCGCTCCCGTCCAAAAGCGCGGCTCAGGACGCCCAAATCCGCCGACGTTATATTTTACACGCTTTTCCAGTTTTACTCATTTTAACGTCGCGTTCCGCCAACGCTCGACCGAACGCGGCGCGTTCTTGAACGGAAAACGGGAAAATCGGCGAAAAAAAGCAAAAATTTCGTCGAACGCGCCAAGTCGGTCTTTACCCAAACGCGAAATTTTGGAACAATACGTCGCTTCGATTTTTCCCGCTGAAAGATCGACCCCGCGAAAACGGCGCCGGGCGACGCCGCGAACGCGACTTTTCCGTTAAAATCGCCCAACGCTCATTAATAACGACAAAATCGCCGAAACGCCCCCGCTTTTCGCGCCGTCGAACGGATTCGAAGGCCGAAAAGAACGCGACGTTCGGCGGCAGACGGCGCTTCCGACGGAACGTGCGAAGCGCAGAAGGCCCGGCGTTATGAAAAATTTCGACAAACGAGCCGACCGTTCGCGTCGCGCTTCCCGACTCCTCGTTCTCGCGGCGGCCCTCGCCTTCGCTTCGACGACGACGGCGCCGACCGCGTTCGCGCAAACCGGAGCGCAGTTGACCGTCGATTCGAATAAAAATCTCGCGCGGATCGACGGCGGCGTTTCGTCGGTCGTTTTCACCGGAGCCTACGCGCTGACCCTTTCGGACGGGCAAACGCTGACGCCCGTCTTCCTCAACCAGGCGAGCGGAGCGATCCTGAACCTCGGAACCGGCGCGACGACCGGGCAAACCTGGCGCGTCGCGTCGAACAGTCCGCGCTGGACGGGAACTTTCGTCGTCGGAAGCGGAAACGAACTCGTCGTCGACTCGACGGTCGCCAACCCGCTCGGCGCTTACGCGGTCGACGGAACGTCCGGGTTCGGAACGCTCGAACTGCAAAACGGCGCGACGTTGACCGTCGACGACGACCGCGTCCCCGAACCGCCCGGCTCGCAATCGCCGCCCGCGGAACGCCAAAATATCGAAACAAAAATCGGCGCGCTCCGAACCGCTTCGAACGGCGCCGGGTCGCGCCTTGAAAACGCGACGGTCGCCGTCGACGCCGCCCGAACGCTGACCGTCGAAAACGGGCTCTCCGTCGACTCGGCGGTCGGGTTGACGAAAGTCGGCGACGGCGTTCTGCAACTCCTCGCCAACGGCTCGCAAAAGACCGGAACCGGCTCGACGGGGACGACGAAAGCCGCGACGTCCTTCGAACTCGGGCGCCTGGATCTCCGCGAAGGAACGCTCCGAATCGCCGACGGAACCGCGCGCGCCGACGACGCCGCGATCTCCGCGACCGCGATCGCCGTCGGGAACGGCGCGACGCTCGACCTGCGCAAACGCGGAACGATCCAACTCGCCGGAAGCGCGGGCGAAGTCGTTTTTTCCGCCGCCGACGGCTCGACCGTCAACCTTTACGCCAGTTCGGACGGTTCGACGGCGTTCCAGGCGACGACGTACAACACTTACATCAATCTCGGCGCCGCGACGCTCGACGTCGTTTCCGACCTCCAAGGCGACGCCGCGCTGAAATCGCTGACCGTTTTTTCGACCGAAGGCGTCGGCCAAACGACCTACGACGCCGCGTCGCTCTCCGTCGTCGACAACGTTCTCGGCAAACGCTACGTCGTCGACGCGAACGCGTCGAACGCCGAAAAACTCGTTCTCGCGCTCGAAGACGCCCCGACGTTCCAAAGCGTCGCGACGACGCCGAACGAACGCTCGCTCGGAACCGCGCTCGACAAAAAGATCGCGTCCGGAAATTATTCGGCGAGCGAACGCGCGTTCCTCGAACGGCTCGAAAACGGCGGGAACTCCGTTCCGTTTTCGCAACTGACCGGCGAAATTTACGCTTCGGCGGTCGGGTTCGCCTATTTGAACAACCTGACGACGACGCAAACGCTCTTCGACCGGCTCCGCGCGAACTCCCTGGTCGCTTACGGCGGCGGGGCGAGCTCGGTCGCGCCGATGAATTACGAATCGGCCGGCGGAGCCTACCAGGGCGGAGCGGCGGGCGGCTACTTCGATACGAACGGCATGTACCAATACGAAACCGGAACCGATCCTTACGGCTCCGGCGTCGCGCCGATCTACGAAACCGGCTACGGCTCGGAAATCAACGGCGCGGTTCCGGCCGGAGTCGACGGCGGATACCAAACCGCGCCGCTCGGACGCCGGGAATATTCGACCCTGTCGACGCTCCGCGGACAAGCGCAATACGGCGACCCGGGAACGCTGATCTACTCCGCCTGGTTCGCGGCGCTCGGCGGCTCCGTCGACGCGAAAGAACGCAAAGGCGCGCTCCCCTACGACGGCGATCAGATCGGTTTCCTGACCGGGCTCGATCTTTTCGGCTCCTGCGACTGCCGCTTCGGCGCGTTTTACGGCTACCAAAACAACGAGATGAAAAACAACGTCCTCGGTTACGGCAAGCTCGAAACGCAGGATCACCTGATCGGACTTTACCACCAATTCGGCGACGAAACGGTTTACAACATCGCCACGATCCGCGGCGGATACGACCGCTACGACGCGACGCGCAACGTCGACGTTCTCGGCGTCCGCGACTCCCTGTCGGCGAAATACGACGGTTTCAACGCCGGGGCGACGTTCGAACGCGGCGCCAACTTCGCGCTCCAGCCGTTCGTTTTCTCGCCGTTCGTTTCCGTCGACTACAACTTCCTTTACCGCGAATCTTTCGACGAAACGTCGACGACCGGCTCCGGGTACGCGCTCCGTTCCGGCTCGGAAAACTACCACAGTCTCCGCGGAATCGTCGGCGCCCGGCTTTTCGTCGACATGTATCCCGGCGACCAGCACGTCCGGATCGGCGCTCGCGGGGCCTACGTTCACGAATTTCTCGACGGCATGTTCGGCGAAACAACCGTTTCGTTCGCGGGCCTTCCGACGACGGAGTTCCCGATCTACGGCGACGCGCTCGGTCGAGATTGGGGGCTCGTCGGACTCGGGCTCGACTGGGCGCCGATACCGGCCTTCCTCGTTTTTTATCACGCCGACATTTTGCTAAACGAATACGTCGACGACGTTTACAACTCGGTCGGGCTGTCCTTCCGCTGGTAGCGGCGCCGGGCCGGAAACGGGTTCGAAACGACGAAAAAAACGCCGGAAACGACAAACACAAAAATTTCGCGAAAAATTTAACGCCATGACGCCTTCGATTTTGGAATTCGATTACGCGCTCGTTCGCGCCTGTTTGAAGCACAAAAAATTCGCCTGGGAGGACTTCGTCGACCGCTTCGCCGAGCAAACGCTCCGCGTCGTCGAACACGCCGCCGCAGTCCGCCGCGTCGCGCTCTCCGAAGAGGAAAAAGTCGAGCTTTGCGAAGCGATCTTCCGCTCGTACCGCTACAACGACTACCAGCTCCTGCGCGAGTTCGCGTTCCGCTGCGCCGTTTCGACGTATTTGACCGTCCTCGCCGATCGACTGGCCGTCGCGTTTTTGAACGAATGACGGCGGAGCTCCGTTCGTCGAACGGACGGAAAAAACGACGCGCCCCCGGTCGACGCGACGGAAAAAAGCGAAAAAAACGAGCGAAAAGCAAAAATCGCGCCGCTCGACGCAAGGAATGGGGCGGGGGCTCTTGCCAAAAGGGAAAAGAGACGTATAATTAGAAGTTTAAACGGGGGACGGGTTCCGCCGCCTTCCCCGACCGCCCTTGCGACGCGCGAAATCGACGAGACCGAACGTTTGAAATCGCGCCCGTCGAAAGAGCGACGCATCCGAGGCGCGCCAACTAAAACCGCCGTTTCGCGACGAGCGGCCAACGCACAAGAATGAGGGAAACAATGCTTAACGCGGACGATTTGAAAGAAATCGGCGTAACGTTCGACGACGTTCTCCTGGAACCGCAATACAGTACGACCGTTCCGTCCGAAGTCGACGTGAAAACGCGGTTGACAAAACGCGTAACGCTCAACATTCCGTTGATCAGCGCGCCGATGGACACCGTTACCGAAAGCCGCTTGGCGATCGCGCTCGCTCAGGAAGGCGGCGTCGGCGTTATCCACAAAAACCTGCCGATCGACGTTCAGGCGGAAGAAGTCGCGCAGGTTAAACGCTCGGCCAACGGCGTCATTCGCAACCCGGCGACCGTCGGCCCGAGCGCGAACGTTCGCGCCGTTCGAGAAATCATGGAAGTTCACAACGTGTCCGGCGTGCCGGTCGTCGGAAACGACAAGGAGCTCCTCGGCGTCGTTACGAAACGCGACCTCCGTTTTCTCGACAACTGGGAACTTCCCGTCTCCGAAGTGATGACGAGCGAAAATCTCGTCAAAGCGCGCGGACACGTTACGCTCGAACAGGCCGAGAAAATTTTAATGGAAAATAAGGTGGAGAAACTCCTCCTTGTGGACGATAATAATAAATTGACGGGACTCATCACGATTCGCGACGTCGACATGATGCGCCGCTACCCGAATTCGTGCAAAGACGCCGAAGGGCGCCTGCGCGTCGGGGCCGCCGCGGGCGTGCACGACTACGAACGCATCGAACGCCTGGTCGCCGAGGAAGCGGACTTCATCGTCGTCGACAGCGCGCACGGGCACTCGATGAACGTCGTCGAAACGATTCGCAACGTGAAAAAACGTTGGGACGTCGACGTGATCGCCGGGAACGTCGCGACCGCCGAAGGGTGCAAAGCCCTGATCGACGCGGGCGCCGACGCGGTGAAGGTCGGGATCGGCCCCGGTTCGATCTGCACGACGCGCGTCGTTTCCGGCGTCGGCGTTCCGCAGATCACCGCGATCAGCCGCGCCGCCCAGGTCGCGCAAGACGCCGACGTTACGGTGATTGCCGACGGCGGAATCCGCTTCTCCGGCGACATTGTGAAAGCCCTGGCCGCCGGAGCGCGCGCCGTCATGCTGGGAAGCCTCTTCGCCGGGCTCGACGAAGCCCCGGGCGAAACGGTGCTTTACCAGGGCCGCACGTTCAAGCTTTACCGCGGAATGGGTTCGATCGGCGCGATGCAGCGCGGTTCGAGCGACCGTTACTTCCAAAAGGGTCAGGTCGTCGGCAAACTCGTTCCGGAAGGCGTCGAAGGACGCGTCCCGTACCGCGGGGCCCTCAGCGCTTACGTTTACCAGCTCGTCGGCGGGATCCGCGCCGGGATGGGATACTGCGGCGCCGAAACGATCGAAGATCTGCGCCAAAAGGCGAAATTTATTCGCATTTCGGCCGCGACGGTGCGCGAAAACCATCCGCACGACGTCGCGATCACGCAGGAAGCGCCGAATTACAGCGGCGGCGAATGCTTCTAAGTCGTTTAACCAAGCGACGTTAGAACGCGTCGTCCAATATCGAAAAACGCGCGGCGAGTCGTCCCCGAGACGAGCCGCGACGTCGGATCCAAAATCGGGAGGCGGTTTCGGCCGCCGGACGCTCGACGTTTTAATCGGCGTCGAGCGCCTTGACGCTCCGCGTTTCCGCCAAGACGAACAAAACGCGGCGAGCGTCGACTTTTCGCAAAAATTTCCGCCTTTTCAGGGACGAAAAGGCTCTCGTCGTTTCAGCAGGGAGGCTCCGAAATGGATTTTCGTCGACCTTTCGACCGGGCGTTCACGATTTCGCGCTCGCTCGTTTCGTCTTGTTGCGCCGTCGCGGTTTTGAGCGGCGCCGCGTTCGCTCAACAATTCGCGCCTCCGGCCGAAACGCCGAGTCTCGACGCTCGTTTGACGCGTTTCCTCGCCGACGACGGAGCGGTCTCCGAATCGAAACAAACCGACGGAACGCGTTTCGTTCGCCCAAGCGTCGCGCCGCAAACGCCCGCCGTTCAAGCGGTTAAATCGAGCGTTTCGCAACCGGCCGACGTTCGGGCGCTCAAACCGTCGACCGCCGAAAAATCGCCGATCCGTCAGACGAGCGCGACCTTCCAAAGCGTCCAGCCGTCGCCGGTCCGCCAGGCGCGGCACGCCGAGCCGTCGAACGCTCACAGCGCGAACCCGTTCGGTTCCAGCGACGAGCCTTACGTCGACGAATGCCCCGACCCGAACGACATGCCGTCGATCCTCGACGTTCCGTATAAAGTCGTTCCGAAACCGGGTCTCTTCCCGGAACGCTGCCCGATCCCGGACGACGATTACGTCCGCAAGGCGCCGACGCCGATCGAATTTACCTGGAAAGCGTCGTCGTTGTGTTACAAACCGCTGTACTTCGAGGAAGTTCAGCTTGAACGCCACGGCCACTACTGCCACCCGTTGCTCGTTCCGTTCACGTCGCGCGCCCGCTTCCTGCTGACGATTCCGATCCTGCCGTACTTGATGGGCGCTTACCCGCCGAACGAATGCGTTTACGACCTCGGCCACTACCGCCCGGGCGACTGCGCGCCGAACCTCCTGAACCCGGTTCCGATCTCGTTGCGCGGCGGGCTGATTCAGGCCGGAGCCGTCGTCGGCGCCGCGGCGATCATTCCTTGACGTCGACGAACGCCGGTCGATCCGCGACTTAAAAAAACGAACGCCGTTCGAGTTTCCCGCTCGAACGGCGTTTTTTATCGCCGCAAACCGCCCGGTTTCGCTAATTGCGCCAATCTTTCCCGTCGCCGATTTCGCTAAACTCGTCCGCGACGAACCAGCGCGCTTTGTAAAATCTCGCGCCGTCGAGCGTTCCAACCGGCGTTTCGGCGTCGTTCCCCCAAGTCGGCGACGGCGTCCACCACTCTTCGACCGGCGTTAAAATCATCGGCAGCCCCCCGTTCGGCGTCAGCGAAACGCTTTTCACCCCGTGCCGCCCCGGAACGCCGCGTTCGCAAACGTCGTAAAATTCCCGCTTGGACGCGTCGAAAACGGCGACGCCGCGCCCGGTCGAAATCAACGCGTCGAAACCGGGCGCCGGATAAAGATCGTGTCCGCCGCAAGCGGCTCCGGCAAGCTCGCCGCGCCAAATTTCCTTCAGCTCCGGCTTCGCTTTCGTCCCGACGTACTCAAATTCGACGATTTCGTCGCTTCCGAGCGCCCAAAGAACGCGGCGTTTCGCGTCCCAAACGAGCCCGTGCCCGCCCTTGAGCTCGTACTCCGCCGCAACCGGAGTCGGGCCCGCCGCGCTCGGAGCGTCCGGGCCGCTCGCCGCTTCCGAAAGAGCGAAAAGCTTGATTCGCGCTCCGGTACTGGAGATCGCGACGACGTTTCCGTCCGGCAAAAGCGCCGCCGAATGCGGGTTTCCGCCGATCGACCCGTAAAAAAGCGTCGCTTTGTCGGCGATCCGCGCGAGCGCGACCCCGCCCCCCGACGCGACGATCAAAACGCAACGATCGCCGTAAGCCGGTTTGCATTCGCTGACGTTATTGAACCAACCGCGATGCGCCGCGGCGACTTCCGGCGCTTCGGCGGCGCTCCAATACCAGCGGATCGACGCCGGGTCGTTCCAATCGGAATCGGCCTTAAAAACGACGGCGCGCGGGTTCTTTTGCTCCGCGGCGAGCACGTCGAGCCCGGTTTTCGACGGAATTTCGAACGGTTTTCCGATTTTCGCCCGCAACGCGTCGGCCAACTCGGCGGCGCTCCCAAGCGGTTCGACGTTCTTCGCTTCGACGGCGGCCGCGTCGGTTCCCGGCTTCTCCCCGACGAACGCCTCCGCTCCAGTCGCGCTTCCGACGCTCAGGACGCCGGCGACGCAAAAGACGCCCGCCCAACGACGGCAAAAATCCAACGACGCGACACTTTTCATTTTAACGCTCCTTTTCCCAATTTCGTCTCGTTTCCCGCCCGACGACGGCGCGGTTTCGGCCCATTATACCGAATTTCGCCCCGAAAAAAAAGCGTCCGCTCGACGAAACGCCGCGAAAAACCCGAAAAACGCCGTTCCGCGCTCGCGGCGCCGTCCGATTCGTCGGTCGATTCCCCTTGCGCCGCGCCGTTTTTTTTGTTATTCTTCGCGGCGACGGAAATCGCGCTTCGTTTTTCGCGCGATTTTGCAAGCGCCCGATTTTCGCCGTTCGCCCGTCCCCGTATTTTCGCTCAACCGCGCATTTCCCCCAACTTCCAATGAAAAAACGCCGCCGTTCGTTTTATCGCCGCCGTCCGCGTCCCGTCGAAGAAATCGGCGACGACGGGCAAGATTCGTTTCTCGACGTCGTTTCGAACCTCGTCGGCGTCTTGATTATTCTCGTAATGATCGCCGGATCTCGCGCCCGCAACGCCGCTTGCGACGCCGCGCTTGAAAAGACCGCCGAAGCGCGGGCGGTCGCCGACGCCGAAACGGAGAAACGCGCCGCTTTCGTCGAGGAGATCGGCGAACTCCGCGAAAACGTCGTCCGACTTCAAGTCGAAACGGAGGATCTTAACGCGCGAACGCTCGACGTCGAACGGCAGGCGGACGGCGCCGAAACGGAATACCGCCTCCTTTCGCAAGCGTTCGCCGAACTCGACGGGCAGATCGAACTCGCGTCGCGCCGCCGCTCCGACGCCGACAAGCTCGCGTTCGATCTCAAAAGCGAAATTTTCGAAAAAGAGAAGCGCCGCGACGACTTAAATCGGGAAAAAGACGCGCTCGCCGCCGCTCGACCGCAAGCGACGGTTCTCGAAAACCTCCCGACGCCGCTTTCCCGTCCGGTCGACGGGCGCGAAGGTTTTTTCCGTTTGAAAAACGGGCGAATTTCCCACGTTCCGCTCAACGAGTTTCAGGAGCGCGTTCGACTTTACTTCAAGAATTTTCACGGCGATTTTGAAAACAAGTCGCTCGAAGAGAAAATCGGGCCGTCCGAAGGTTATTCGTTTCACTTTTTCGTCGACTTGGAAAAACGACGCGGCGGCGACGAAATCGTTTACTCGGCGATCTTCCGTTACGGCGAATGCGTTCCGCAGGGCGACGAAATCGGCGAGCCGGTCGACGTCGCGCTTTCGAACGCCGATTCCGTTTTCCGCGAAAAATTAACCAAATACGTTCGCGACGACACGACGATTACCTTTTTCGTTTACCCGGATTCGTTCGAATATCTTCGCGACGTCAAAAAATTCCTTTTCAGCGCCGGTTATCAACTTGCGTTGCGCCCGCTCCCCAGCGACGCGCCGATCGCCGTTTCGCCGGACGGAACCGCGTCGGCGACGTATTAACGCCGTTTTCCTGTTTTCCCCGTTTTTCCCATTTCAACGCGTCGTTTCGCCGTTCGACGTTCGAACCGACGCGCCCGAACCGCAAAGGCAACGACATGACGCCCAACAACCCGGTAAAAATCGGCCCCTATCGCTGCGGTCGCGGCGAACCGCTCCTGCTGATCGCGGGCCCTTGCGTTCTCGAACGCGAAACGTCGCCGCGGATCGCCGTTCGACTCCGTGAAATCATCGACGCGCTCGCCGCCGACGGAGTTCCGCTCCAACTCGTCTTCAAAGGCTCGTTCGACAAAGCGAACCGCACGAGCGCCGAGTCGTTCCGCGGGCTCGGTCTCGACGACGGCTTGCGCCTTCTCGACGAGATCCGCGACGCGACCGGGTTGCCGACGACGACGGATATTCACGAAACGACGCAGGCCGCGCCGGTCGCGCAAGTCGTCGACCTGTTGCAAATTCCGGCGTTTTTGTCGCGTCAAACCGACCTTCTCGCCGCCGCCGCGAAGACCGGTCGCCCGGTTCACGTCAAAAAAGGCCAGTTTATGGCGCCGCGGGATATGGAGCGCGTCGTCGCCAAGTTGGCGGCGTTCGGTTGCCGCGACGTTCTTCTCGGCGAACGCGGAACGTTTTTCGGATACGGCGCGCTCGTCAACGACTTCCGTTCCCTTCCGATTATGCGGCGAACCGGGGCCCCGGTCGTTTTCGACGCGACGCACAGCGTTCAGGAACCGAGCGCGGCGGGCGGAGTCTCCGGAGGAAAACGCGAATTCGTCGGCGCTCTCGCCCGAGCGGCCGCGGCGGTCGGAATCGACGCGCTTTTCCTCGAAACGCATTTCGACCCCGACGTTTCCCCTTGCGACGGGCCGAATATGATCCCGCTCGACGAGTTGCCCGAACTTTTGCGGACGGTCGTTAAAATTCGCGAACTCGTTTCCTGATCGACGCCGAAGTCGCGCCGACGCGGACGGTTTGAACGTCGGCGCGCTTTCTCTATTTTCCTTATTCCCTCTATTTTAACGTCGCAAGAAATAAAAAAACGCAAGACGCGAAAAACGTCTTGCGTTTAGCGATTTCGGAAGCGAACGCCGTCGCGGGTTAAACGACGGATCCCAGAATCAGATCAAGCGTTCGCTCGTCGAATTTCGTTCGTTCGATCATTTGCAGACCGGAGCGCACGGTTGAACCGGGGCGCACGGTTCGCAAACCGGAGCGCACGGGGCGCACGGGGCGCAGCACGGAGCGCAGAAGCGAACCTTCATGCAACGGAACTTCTTGACGAAGCAGGGCTTCTTGCAAACGACCGGGGCGCACGGAGCGCAAGCGGTTTCGCAAACAGCTTCGCACGGTTTGACGTTGCAGATCGGTTCGCACGGAGCGACGGTTTCGCAGACCGGAGCGCACGGTTGGCAAACCGGGGCGCACGGAGCGCATTCAACGGCGCAAACCGGCTTGCAGCACGCGAGTTTCGCGGCGAAGCAGCTCTTGACGGCGCAAACGGTCTTGACGACGGCCGCTTTCAGAGCGAAGCACGGACGAACGCACGGAACGCAAGCGGCTTCGCAGACCGGGGCGCACGGGGCGACGGTTTCGCAAACCGGAGCGCACGGCGCGCAAGCGGCGGTCGCTTTTTCAGCGTCTTGAGCGAAAACGTTCGCGGAAGCGAGAGCGAGGACGACAGAAAGAAGGATACGAGTCTTCATCTGTAAAAATCTCCTAAAATCGGGTTGTTTAGTTTTTTGGCTTTCGCCTTTTACATCACGTTGTTATTATCGACCGTCGGTCTCTAATAATTTAAATGTTTTCCGTATTTTTTTTATTTTACGTAAAGCTCGCATTTTAAAACGAGCTTCCACGCTTCCAGTATATACCCGGTTGCGCAAAACTTCAAGCGGCGTTTTCGCTAAATCGGAAAGTTATTCCATTTCCGACGCGATACAATCGTTCTCTTCGGAACAATCAGGCGCGAAGTTTTAAATTTCAACTTTTTCAAGCGAACGACCGACAAGCCCAAGCTTCGACCGGCGTTCGCCGAACGCCTCGTTTCAAGCGACGACGCTTTTCGGGATCAAACCGCGTTTTGCGAAATTCTTTCCCTAAAACGCGCCGTTTAGCCAAAACCTACGTTTTCGCTGTTTCCCCCATTTTAACGCGGCTTCAACAAAATTTCAAGTCGTTTCGTTAAAAAAAAGGGCGGAAAAGGATTTTTTCCTCACAACTAAAACGTTTGTTCCGGTTTTAACGAATATCGCGCTTTCAACCGAGATATTCGCGCCTTGAACGATTGAGTTTATCGGCCGCTCGCGTCGTAAAAATCGCTTTTTTTGACGCTCCCGGAAAAAAGGACGGCGCAAAAAAACGCCGTCTCGACCTTCCGTTAATTTCGGGTTCCCGACGCGTCGCCGGACGCCGCGTCCGAAATCCCCGGATACGGCGCGGGCGAAACGATCGCCAGGACGTCCAAATCGAGCCCCCAATATTTTTGAGCGACGCGGGCGACGTCCGCCGCGGTCGTTCGAACGATCGCCTCGTCGAATTCGAGCTCTCGATTCGCCGCGTCCGTTTCCGGCGCGACGCGATAAAACTCGTCGAAAATCAAACGGAGCGTCCGCTCTTGTAAAGCGACGTATCGGCTCTTTCGCCGCAAAATAATTTGCTTTTTCGCTCGCCGACACTCTTCTTCCGATATTGACGATTTTAACGACGCGGCGATTACCCCGGCGACGCGGCGCGTCGCTTCTGGAAGCATTTTCGGCTCGGTCGTCCAACGAATCGCCATATAACTCGGCGTCGGCCCGGGCGCCAGCTCGACGCGGAACTCGCAATCGCCGTCGAAATCGCGTCCGAAACGAGCGCCCAGGCGCCCCCCTCCGCCGTCGGAACCTTCCCAAATCGCCTGCAGAACGGTCAGCGCGGCGATCTCGTTCCGCGCCGACGCCGCCGGAATCGGCGCCGCGATGAGCGCGCTTCCGACCGTCGCGTCCGCAATCCGCTTGAAACGCCGGATCGCCTGCGACGGTTCGCTCGGCCGGTCGAAAGCGATCGGTTGAAACGTCGGATCCGGAGGAACGGCGCCAAGCCGCGCGATCGCGTCGTTCGCCGCCGGCGTTTCCGCAAGCGGCCCGTCGAGCCCGACGATCAAATTTTGCGGCGAAAAAACGCGTCTCCAAAACTCGCGCAACTCGTCGAGCGTCGTCGCGGCGACGGAAGCCGTCGTCCCCCCGCTCGGAACCGCGAAGACCGACTCCGGCGGAACCGCTTGCGCAAACGTTTCGTTCAACGCCTCGTCGACGCTTCCGGAACGCCGCGCCAACGCGGCCAGCCGCCGCGTTTTCGCCCGCTCGAACTCCTCCGGATCGAACGCCGGATCCGTCGCCGCGTCGAGCAGGATCTCGAACGCCGCTTCAAAATCCTCCTTTAAAACGGTCGCCCCGAACGAGATCGCGTCGCGGCCGACCTCGACTTCAAACCGCGACCCGATCGAATCGAAAAACCGCGCGACCTCCGAACGGGAAAACCGTCGCGACCCCTTGTCGAGCAATTCGCCGAGAAGCGCCGTTCGCCCGGCCGTTTCCCGCGTCTCGACGAGCGCGCCGGCCAACGCGACGAAACGAACGTCGATCAGCCGCTCGTCCGCCGAATCGACGGCGAAAACGCGCAGTCCGTTCGGAAAATTTTTCGTCGTCAGCCGAATCGGCGACGGCTCGAAACGCGCCGGAACGACCAAACGCGGAGCCGTTCCCTTCGGAAGGACGGCGATTCGAGAAAAAACGTCGCCGAACCGCTCTCGAGCGACTCGCGCCGCCGTCGCCGCGTCGACCCGTCGGATCGCCTCCGCGCGCCGCGCCTCAAAATCGGGATCGCCGGTCGCGGCGAGCGCCGTCGCGCGCCTCTCCAACGACGCGACGGGATCGCGCTCCCGCAAAACGGCCGCCGTTTCGAGCCGCTTTTTCGCCGCCGCCAACTCCTCGTCCGGGATCGGCTCTTCGGCGAGCCGCCGCAATTCGGCGCGCGTCGCCGCCTCGACGATCGGCCAATTCTCCGGCGCGACGGTCGAACGCGTTTCAAAAAAACCGCGAACGCCGAACGGCAACCGCGAACGCGCCGCGACGTCGAGCGCCGGGATCTCGCCGTCGACGACTTTCCTCGTCAGGCGCCCGTTCGCCCCTCCGGAAAGAAGCTCCGCCAAAACGTCGAGCGCCGCCGCGTCCGGATCGCTCCGCTCGACGGTCGGCCAGGCAAGAACGAACGTCGCCGTCGTCCCGGGCCCCTCGACGAACGCGTCGCGAACGCTCGTTTGACGGGGTTCCGACGGCGGCTCCGTTCCGAACGGCGCGCCCCGTTTCACGTCGACGCAAAGCGCCGCGATCGCCGCCGACGCCGCTTCCGGCTCGAACGGCCCGGCGATCGCGAGAATCGCCCGGTTCGGCGCGTACCGGGACGCGTAAAACGCCCGGACGTCGTCCGCCGTCGCCGCCTCCAACCGCTCGATCCGCCCGTCGAGCGGCTCCCGATACGGCGACGCAAGATAAACGGTCTCCGCCGTCAAATTCTCGACGAGCGTTTCGCGCTCCGTCGACGCCGCCTCGACGCGTCGCCGCGCGGTTCGAACGGCCCGCTCAAATCGCGCTTCGTCGAACGTCGACCGCCAAACCGCGTCGACGATCCGCTCGAGCGCCGCGTCGAATTCGTCCTCGGCGACGTCGAGCGCAAAAACGGTTCCCTCGCGCTCGACGCGTCCCCGCAACCGCGCGCCGGAACCTTCGGCGTCCGCCGCCGCTCGAGCGTTCGCCTCCTCGACGACGAGCGCCGCCGTCAGTCGAGCGAGCCCGGTTCCGGCCGCCTCGCGCTCGCCCAACGCTCCGGCGTCTCGCAACACGACGCGGAACCCGACGCGCGCTTCGGTCGTTTTTTTCAGCAGCACGCGCAGACCGTTCGAAAGTTCGTAAAAGACGACGTTTCCGGAATACGCGTTTTGCCGAACGACGCGGAGCGCGTCGGCGCCGGACGCCCCGTTTTCCCCGTCCGTCTCGTCCGTCGCAATCGGAACGAGCGTCGTTTCTCCGCCGGTCTCGACGCCGCCGTCGGGCCGGGTCGCTTCGAATCGTCTCCGGGCGGCCTCCTCTTCGGCGCGCTCGAACGCCCGCCGCCCAAGCGCGAGCGGCTCGTTTCGTCGCGCGTTCTCCGAACCGTTTTCGCTCGTTTTGTCATTATTACTATAGGGAGCGTCTCTCCGCTCGCCGACCGCCGCTCTTTCGTCCGCCGCGACGCCGTCGGTTTGCGCGACGAAAATCCCGAAAAAGAGTCCGAAAAAAAGTAAACTCGCCGCCGTTCGATTACCGATAAGCAGGGTAAGCAAGACCGTCCGAAATTTCGCCATCGTTTTTTCCGCGCGTTGTGAAAAGCGTCGAGCGCGTCGCCGGGGCCGTCCCGACGTCGGCGCGTCGCCAAAATAGATTTTTCACCATTATTTCACAGCGAGCGAAAAAAACCAAGCGGCGCGGGCTTTTTTAGAGAAATTGCAAAGAAAATTTCAGCAATTAATCTCTATAATCGAAAAAAGCCGCAAGTCGCGCGGGGAAAAAGTACGATACTAAGCCCAACGGAAGCTCTCGTCGGCAGGGATTGCCGGCCGAGCTCTGCGCCAAACAATTTTGGCGGACGCTCCTGAACGAACCGTTTCATTCGTCGAAAGCATTCGGTCGATTTCGGGCGGAACGCGCAAACGTTCCGCGATGAAAACAAGCGGAATCAGGAACAGTTATCGTCGGCGCCGATAAGGCGCGGACGCGGCGACTCGCTCGTTCGACGGCGGTCGGCGCGAAAAACAACAAGATGCTCATTCTTGAAAATCATTCGTCAAGGAAGTTAAAGATGAAAAAGATGAATTTCAGAATCGCCGCTTGTCTGACGCTGTTCGCGGCGGCGATCGCGAGCGGCTGCTTCGGTCTCGGCGGTTTTTCGCTCGGTATCTTCAGCGTTCCGGTTCCGGTTAGTCCGTATTTCCAAGGCGCTTACGAAGATATGGCCTTCGAGAAGGATCGTTACGGCCAGGTTCCGGTTCTCCCGCCGATCGTCGACGGAGTCTCGGAAGGTTTGGATGCCCCGTCGGACGACGAAGTGATCCGCCTCCTCGAAAAAGCGAAACCGAACAACGGCGGCGTGCCGTTCCTCGAAACGCGTTATCGCAACAACGTTAAGATCAAGAAAGAACTCATCGCCGATTACGTCGACCCGCCGCGATTCTTCCCGATGGTCGGCCCGGTTCAAGTTCACCACGTCCACTACAAGTGCACGGTTTACTTCGAACAAAACATCCGCGTCGGTTGGCCGATTCCTTACACGATCGAGAAAAAAGACGCTCAGGAAGTCATTTACATCGATAAAGACCACCTGCACGCCGTCGCGCAAGCGCCGGGCGCGGACGTCGCCGCGGGCGCCGAAGCCATGCCGCAACAATTCTAATTCCGAGGCGAACGTCGAACGGGAGTTCGCGGGCGTCGCTTGAATCGACCGAATAGAAAACGGGAAGCTCGAAAGGGCTTTCCGTTTTTTTTGCGCCGTCGGACGAGCCGTTTCGTCTTATCTAACTACTTTGACGACGCTAACTTCACCCTCTTTTCCCGCGCAACCGTTAATTTTGCGTCGCGTTCCGCCCAAAGTTGCGATTACTCGTCATTTTCTTGCAAAAACGTTTGACTTGCGACGCAGCGCCTGTTAAAATCAGAAAACGGAAGACGGGTTCGCTTTCTGATTTTTTTCCGCGTCGTTCCGTCGTTTGACTCCGGCGCTTTTTTTCCGATTTTAGTATTTTATTAATCGAGGTCGTTTTATGTCGCGAAAAACTTTTCGCCTCGGCGGTTTTACTCTCGTCGAATTGTTGGTCGTCATCGCCATCATCGGTATTTTGATCGGGCTCCTCCTGCCGGCGGTGCAGGCCGCCCGCGAAGCCGCGCGTCGGATGCAGTGCACGAACAACCTGAAACAACTCTGCCTTGCGATCCAAAATTACAACGACGCGCACGGCAAACTCCCCGGCTTCGGTTTCGGGATCAACGCCAACCAAACGCCGGTCGCGGGTCTTTTCCCGTTCATCGAACTTACGACGCGTTACGACGCCATTTACGCGCCGTCGGACGTTCAGAGCGATCATAATCCTTACGCCGGAAACTCGCGCTGGCACGGCGTCGTCTCCGCGCTCCTTTGCCCGTCGGACGGCGCAGGTTCCTCCGTCGGCGACGACGAGCCGTCCCCGATCAACTACTGCTTCAGCAAAGCCGACTACATCGCCGAAAGTTACGGCGTCTGGGGGAACACCCGCTCGCCGTTCGGCTTGCTGAAACGCTCCGACGTTTGGGCGAACTCCGAGTGGGGCGGCGGAAGCTACGGCCTGAACTCGATCGTCGACGGCACGAGCAACACCGTCGCGTTGAGCGAACGCGTCGCCAGCCCGAACGAATACGGCGCCGAAAAACGCTCGATCAAAGGCGGATTCGCGAACAATTCCAGCGCCTGGGCCATTCTCCCGAACGCCTGCCTTGCGAAACGCGGGAACGGCGACGAATACGCCAACGGCGTCGAAACCGTCGGAGGAAGCGGCGAAAACGCTTATTATTACTCGAACAACAACGCGATGTTCCAAACGATCCTGCCGCCGAACTCCCCGAGTTGCGCCGCGGACGCCGGGGTCTACGGCCCGAGTTACCTGCCGCCGACCAGCAACCACAGCGGCGGCGTCAACGTCGCGATGTGCGACGGCTCCGTCCGCTTCGTCAGCGACACGATCTCCTGCGAAACCGCCGGAACCGACGGCTTGGCCGGTTGGTACAAATATTGGGGCTCCGCGACCGGAAAATCCCCGTTCGGCGTTTGGGGCGCGATGGGCACGATGAACGGCGGCGAAACGGAATCGCTTTAACGGCGCGCTTAACCGTTTTCACACAAAAATCGATAAGGAGACCACCCATGAAAAAATACGCGTTGGCGCTCGCCGCGGCGCTCTCTTGTTCGCTCGTCGGAGCCGGGCTCGTCGGCTGCTCGAAATCGCGGCTCGAAGGGCTCGTCCCCGCCGAAGGCGTCGTTACCCTGAACGGCGAGCCGGTTTCCGGCGCGACCGTCATGTTCGCGCCGAAAAAACTCGACCCGACGCGGTCGAAAGGAAGCGCGCAAGCCGTTACCGACGCCGACGGCAAATTCAAAATGACGACGCTCGACCCCGGCGACGGTATTTTCCCGGGCGAATATTACGTTACCGTTACGAAAGACAGCTTCGAGGGCGGCCTGACCCGCGAAGAGGCGCGAGTTCGTCGCGATAATCCGGAAACTCGCGAAGACCCGAGGCCGGAACAATTGCTTGTTCGCGAACTTCCGGATCAATACGCCGACATTAACTCGTCCGGTCTCGATCGAACGATCTCCGACAAGGGCGACAAAAATATTGTGTTGGCGCTCGAAGGCGAAGTCGACTCGTCGCCGCGTCCGGTAAACGCGCGCCGCGGAGCCGGGCCCGGCATGTGATCGCCGCCGTCGTTGAATCGACTGAATGAAAAACGGGAAGCTCGAAAGGGCTTTCCGTTTTCTTTGCGCGGTCAGAAACAATTGCGGTCAAAAAATTCTCGACGTTTCGCTTCCCCCCTCTTTCCCCCCTCCCGGTCGCGACCGCTCTTGACATCGCCGAACGAAAACTTTATTCTTGCCGCGACGCGCCGTTCCTTTCCGATCCCGCGTCCTTCGGTTTTCGTCGACGTCCTCCGTTTTCGACGCGCCGCGTCGTCAAGAAACGCAATTCGGGTAAAATGGGCAATTTCATCAAACGAAAAAACTTCGCCGTTTTTCTCGCCGCGCTCGGCGCCGCGTTCGTCGCTTTTCCGTCGAACGTCGACGCGCAGGGTTGGCGGCTCTTCGTCGACGACGTCAAAAAGGAGGCGGCGGACGAACGCGCTCGCGAAAACGCTTTTCCCAACGTCGCGCCGAACGTTCCGCCGATCGAATCCGAATCGGCCGCCGACGCGCCGACCGCCGAAACGCCGTCCGACCCGAACGCCGTCGACCCGGCCGAATCGCTCGGGGACGCGGAAGATCGTCCGGAAACCGACGCTTTCCCGTCGCAATACGCCCCGCCCCTTCCGTCGTATCGCGGTTTTCCGGAAATGAAAAACGACGCGCGGCTCAACGACGTTTGCTTCGTCTCGCCGACCAAAGGTTGGGCCGTCGGCGATCGCGGAACGATTTGGACGACCGTCGACGGCGGAACGACTTGGAATCTCGCCGACGTTCCGACCGACGCGAATCTTTTCGCCGTCTCTTTTTTCGACGAAAATTTCGGGCTCGCCGTCGGAGGGCGCGTCGTCCCGACAACCGGCGCCGGAGTCGGCGTTTTACTCCGAACCGTCGACGGCGGAACGACTTGGGGCGTCGTCGAAACCGCGTCGTTCCCCATTCTCCGCGACGTCCGAATCCTCGACCCCGGAAGCGCCTGGATCGCCGGCGACTCGTCGGAACTTTACCCGTCCGGCCTTTTCTTCAGCGGCGACAGCGGCTTGACTTGGACGGCGGAACCCGGAAATCGACGCGGCGGTTGGCGGGCCGCCCTCTTTGATCCGGCGCAAAAACTCGGCGTCGGCGTCTCGACCGAAGGCGCGCTTCAAACCGTTTCCGGCGACCGCGCGGAAAAAAAATCGCTCCCGTTCGGAACGCGACGGCTCGACGACGTCGTTTTCGACGCGGCGACCGGAACCGTTTGGGCCGTCGGCGAAAGCGGTCTCGCGACGCGGTCGAAAAATTTCGGCGGCGATTGGGAGCGCGCGCCCGGCGCTTTCCCCAACGACGCGGGCCGTTATTTCGACTTCAAGTCGGTCGCGGCGCTCGACGGTTTCGTCGGCGCGGTCGGCTCGCCCGGAACCCTCTTTTTTTACTCGGACGACGCCGGCGCGACTTGGGCCGCGTCGAGAACCGGAACGCGGGCCCCGCTTCGCAAACTCTTTTTTCTCGACCGTTTAAACGGTTGGGCGGTCGGCGAGTTCGGAACGATCGTCGCGACGCGAGACGGCGGGCGCGTTTGGACGCTCCAACGAGACGGGGGCCGCCGCGCCGCGCTGCTCGGCGTCTTCGGACGCGTCGCCGACGTTCCGTTCGAAGCGCTCGTTCAACTGGCCGGCGACGAAGGTTTCTTAACGGAAATTTGCCTGACCGCCCGCGCCGACGAAGCGGAACGCAACGCCGACGAAATCCCGCTCGTCGAACGCTTGAACGAAGCGGTCGTCGAAGCCGGCGGCTCCGGCGCGACGCAGTCCGGCCTTTTTCTCCTCGACCCGGCGGAAAACGGCGCGACGCTCGAACAAATTTTGGCGCGTTTCGACCGCGAAAACGACGGCGACGGCCTCGAACGCTTCCGCGAATATCTCGTTCGTCAAATTCGAATTTGGCGCCCGAGCGTCGCGCTGATCGCCGATCCGCTCGTCGACGCGCCGGAAATCGTCGCCGATTTTTCCTCCGATTCCGCCGCTGCCGCCGCGTCCGGCGATTTTTCGCGTCGCGGCGCCGCGGCGGCCCTGCTCGGCGCGCTTTCCGCCGACGCGAACCGGCTCGACGAACGTCCGAGCGACCCGCTCAGAACGCTGATTTGGCGCTCCCTTCCAAGCGCGATCCAGGCCGCCGCCGATCCGACCGCTTATCCGGAACACTTAACCGCTTGCGGTCTCGAACCTTGGCGCGTCTCGAAAGCGTCGCTCGTCTGCAAAGGCAAGAAACAGGGGAATATTTTATTAGACGCTTCTTACTTTTGCGGAACGCTCGGGCGGCCGGTCGGCGAAATCGCGCTCAACGCTCGCGAAATTCTCGGGCCCGACGCGAACGTCGCCGAAACGACGAACTTTCAAACGCTTTTCGGCGGCGCGGAAAATGGAAACGGCGCTTCCGGCGGCTCCGCGTCGACGTTTTTCGGCGGCGTTTCGATTCCGCGCGGAAGCGACGCCCGCCGCGCCTTGCAAATCGGGTTGAGCGGCGACGTCGACGCGCTCGCCGAACGGGCGGCCCAACGTCGCCAAAAACTCGGTCTCGTCGACGCGTTGACGAAACAAAACGCGAAAAACAGGAAAAGCGGCGAACTTTTGCTCGCGCGGTTGCGCCTCGAAACGCGCGGCGCCGACGTCGATTTTGCGATCGATTATCTGACGCGCGTCGGACGCAACTTCGCGGCGCTCGGGAATTGGCTCGCGGCGGAAGAGGCGTTTTCAATCGTCGCGCTCGACTTGGCGGCGGAACCTAAATCCCGCGACGCCTTGACTTGGCTCGTTCAATATTATTGCGGTTCGGAACCGGCTTGGCGCGCGCAGGAAACGAATCGCTTCAACGAAACGAACGTCGGCGTCCCGGAAAGCCCCGATCTCGACGCGACGGCGCGCCCCGACGGCGGGCCGCTCGGCGGCGGTTTGATCGACGCTCGTTCCGGCGGCCGCGCTCCCGGCGTCGCAAACGGCGCGACGTCCGAAACGGCGGATTCGGCGCTCGTTCCGGAAAACGAGAGATCGCGGGACTTAACGTCCCAAGTCGGTTCGCGTTCGTCCCTTGCGCTCGACCCGTCGGCGACGCTCGGGCCCCGGTTGGCGAACGCGGCGAATCTCGGCGAAACGCTCCGCGCGGTCGCACCGGAAACGTTCATGTCGCCGCAAATCCGCTTTCCGTTGGCGGCGGCGCAACGCGCTCGCGGCGACGTTCAGGGCGCGTTGCGTTATTATTGGAACCGCTCGCTCGCCGACCGGGCGAGTCTTTGGGGCGCCCGCGCTCAAGCGGAGTATTGGCTCGCGACGCCGAACCGCTCGGTTCTTCCGAACGGCGAAACCGACTGCCCGTTCGCGACCGCCGTTTGCCGCCGCGCGCCGCGTCGCCCTTATCTCGACGGCGTTTTCGAGCCGACCGTTTGGGACGCCGCCGCCCGTTTCGCGCTGACGTCGCCGCTTCCGGAACTCCCGCCGACCGACGAGGCGGACGCGACCGCGACCGCCGTTCGCGCTTGGCGCGCCGAAAATCGCGCCGCGTCGACGCCGCTCGGAACGACCGTTTCGCTCCTTTGCGACGACCGCTTTTTATACGTCGGCGTCGTTTGTCCGAAATCGGCGGCCTTCCCTTACCCGGCGGTCGACCCGAAAAATCCGGAGCCGCCGCGACCTCGCGACGCCGATCTTTCGACGTCGGATCGGATCGAATTTCGCATCGATCTGGACGGCGATTACGCGACGGCGTTCGAGTTCGCGTTCGACTGCCGCGGTTGGGCCGCCGACTCGCTTTTCGGGGACAAAACCTGGAACCCGGGGATTTTCGTTGCAAAAAACGAAACCAACGCCGATTGGACGCTCGAAATCGCGATCCCGTTCGAAGCGTTGGCGGCTCGGCCTCCGCGCGACGGCGACGTTTGGCGTTTCGAAGCGCGTCGCGTCGTCCCGCGCGTCGGCGTCGAATGTTGGAACGCCGAAAACTCGAACCGCGCCCGCGACGCGTTCGGATTCTTGACGTTTGAAAAATAAACGAGTCGGCCCTTTCGTTTCCGCTCCGAATCGCTTCGCCGTCCGACGTTTTCGCGTTCCGCCGTTCGTCGAGACGAAAACGCTTGCAATCGAGCGCCGCGTCCGTTATAATAGACGGCGAAACGCGGCGCGTCGACGCTTCCCGATCTTCCGCGAACGTTTCCGCGAACCGCCGTTTCCAAGTTCCGCATCGTCGCCGTTTTAAGGAGATCGCCCAATGAAAAGGCTCGTTCCGTTTTCGTTTTCGTCGACGCGTCCGCTCGCTTCGTTTCGGTTGAGCGCGGCGTTGTTCGCCGCCGTCGCGGCCGTCGGTTTCGCCGATTTCACGCAAACTTCCCCGTTTAACGTTCGTTTCGCGCCCGCCGCCGTTCGCGCCGACGAGTCGAACGCTTCCAACGTCGTTTGGGCCCCGCTTTATCGCGGCGTCGAGTATTCGCAACTCTTCGTCGAAACGCCGGTTCTTAACAAATGGCAAATCGTCAAGATCGACCTCCAAGCGCGCGGCGTCGAATTCGTCGCAACCGGGCGCAACAAGAATTACGAGCCGGAAACACGCGAAACCTGGCGCCAAACGACCGCCGATTTTCTCGACGAAAATAAACTCGCCGTCGCCGTCAACGCCAACTTTTACAACCCGTTCAACGCCGAAACGATCCGGAGCCAAGGCGATTCGAATCTTCTCGGTTTCGGCGCGAGCGACGGCGTCCTCGTCTCGAAACCGCAACCGGGTTACCCGGCGTTCGTCGTTTATCGCGATAAAACGGCGACGATCGGCGACCTCGACCCGAACATTTCCGCCGAAGAAGTCAAAAAGATCAAAGCGGGCGTCGCCGGAAGCCAAATCGTTTTGAAAGACGGCGTCGTTCCGCAGATCGCGGACAACGCCCGGCACCCGCGCACCGCCGTCGGGATTTCCGAAGACGGACGTTACGTCTACCTTCTGATCGTCGACGGCCGCCAACCGAACCACAGCGTCGGCGCGACGTTGACCGAAGTCGGCGAAACGCTCAAATATTTCGGCGCTTACGTCGGGCTCAATCTCGACGGCGGCGGCTCGACGACTCTCGCTTGTCGCGGCATCGACGGTTTGTCGCAAATTCTCAACAGCCCGGCCAACTCCGGCGTTCCGCGAAACTTGCGCAACAACGCCAACGCGATCGGCGTTCGAGCCGCCAACCTCGGGCCCGGCGTCCGCGAACGTTTCGAAAGAAAAATGAAACGCGCCGCCGAAGACGCGGAAAAAGCCGCCGAAAAGGCCGCTGAAAAAGAGAAAAAAGCTGCGAAAAAAGCGGAAAAAGCCGCCGAAAAAGAGAAGCGAGAAGCGAAATAGTCCGCGAATCTTGACAAAATCGCTCGACGCCCGATAATAAAGAAAACGGAACCGCTCGAACGCCGTCGTTCGAGCCGCCGACTTCCGCGCTCTTCCTCGACGAAGACGCCGAGCGTCGCGACGACGCCCAACCGAAAAAACGGGAACCCAATGAAAATTTTAACGATCGAATCGAGTTGCGACGAAACGGCCGCCGCCGTCGTCGACGACGCCCGCCGCGTCTTGGGCGCCTCGCTCGCGTCGCAAATCGACGTCCACCGACGTTTCGGCGGCGTCGTTCCGGAAATCGCGTCGCGAAACCACTTGGAAGCGATTTTGCCGGTCGTCTCGGACGCCTTGTCGCAAGCGCGAACGACGCTCGACGATCTCGACGCGATCGCGGTCGTCAACGCGCCGGGTCTCGCCGGCTCGCTCCTGATCGGCTTGACGGCGGCCAAAGCGCTTTGCGTCGCGGCGAACAAACCGCTGATCGCGATAAACCATTTGCAGGCGCACGTTTACGCTTGTCGCGTCGCGTTCGACGAAGACCTTTTCCCCTGCGTCGGGCTGATCGTTAGCGGCGGGCATTCGAGCCTGTACCGTTGCGCCGGGCCGATCGATTTCGAACCGCTTGGAACGACGATCGACGACGCGGCGGGCGAAGCGTTCGACAAGGTCGCGTCAATGTTAGGCTTGCCTTACCCGGGCGGGCCGAGCGTTCAGAAGGCGGCGGAAAACGGGAATCCGCAAGCGTTTGCGTTCCCGCGACCGATGCTGAACGACCCGGAGCGGCTGCAGTTCAGTTTCAGCGGACTCAAAACGGCGGTGCGGTACAAGCTCGCCGGGGTCGGCAAAGTCGACTTCGCGACGACGCAAATTTCGGAGTCCGAACGCGCCGACGTCGCCGCGTCGTTCCAGGAGGCGGTCGTCGACTGTCTCGTTGGGAAGTCGGTTCAAGCGCTCCGAAAGTGCGGAATGAAAACGCTTTGCGTCGGCGGCGGCGTCGCGGCGAACGCTCGTTTCCGCGAAAAGATGGAGGACGCCGCGAAGAAAAATCGCTTCAAACTTTACGTCGCGCCGCCGAAACTCTGCACGGACAACGCGGTGATGGGCGCCGTCGCGATCGAGCGTTTCCAAGCCGGGCTTTTCGAACCGCTCGACCTGGACATTTTTCCCGGCCTCGTCCGCGACGCGCAATAAACGGCGCCGTCCGTTTTTCGCAAACAACGTTTTCGCAACGGTTAGAACAAACGCGAATCCGGTCGAACAACGGCTTTTCGTCGTCGCTCGCCGGGTTTTTCGCCGCTCTTTGCCGACGTCGAACGTCGGCGAACGCCTCAGCCGCGTTTCGTTAGCGGAGCGATCAGGCAACGGCGCGTAAAACGGCCGATCCGTTTCGGGATCGATTTCGCCTTGCGCGCCAACAACCGCTTGAAAATCGCCCAATCGGAATGCCGCCCTTCGAAGTGGTCTTCCATCAAGAACTTAAAGTCGCCTTGATAATGCAGCGCAAGGAACGGCCCGCGTTCGCCGTCCTTTGTTTCTCCCCAAGGCCGTTCGTCGCGAAACTCCACGATTTTCCGCCAGGGTTTAACGACGCCGGGCAAAAAATTTCGCGTTTTGAAATAAGTCGCGCTGTTGATCTTATCGTCGAACCAAACGCCCGCCGGGTAATAATCGTCTAAAAACCCGATTTTTCGAGTCGTTCGCAACCCCCAAATTCCCCAAAGCGCCATATCGCAGATCCAAACGCGTTTCGGCGTTTCGCCCAGTCGAACTTTCGCGAACCTCCGTTCCAACTCCCCAAAAAGCGCGGGTTCGCGATAAACCTCGAAGAGAAAATCGCAAAATTCTTCCAAGCCGTCGAGCGAACCGATAAAATTGCAATGCGGCGTGTATCTCGGCGCGGCGTCCCAACGAGCAAACGTCCCCGCGAATCCTTGAAAACGCTTCGCTTCCTCGGCGGCGTCGCAAAAGAGCAGCACGTCGGAATCGAGCGCAAGGCAAGCTTGCAAGTTCTCCGCGCGCATCAAATTACGAACGTATATCCACCGCTTGCAACAAAATTCCGTAAAGCTCGGCCGGTTTTGCGAGCGTCCGATGTAAATCGAGCTAAATTCAGCGATTCCATCGCTTAGCGCCGGTTCGGCCAACAAACGAAATTCGACGTCGAGCGCTTCCGCGCGGTCGGCGACGTCCGCGTCGTCTCCCAACCAGAAGATTCGGGCCGTCGGGTTCATTTTCCGCGCTTGCCTTAAACAAAGCTCCAACGAGCGATTAAACCCGCGATGAACGACGACGATCGCAAACGAGTCCATTTTCACTCCTTTAGTTGCCGAAACGCGTCTTTTACCCGCGTTCGCAGGTTTGCCCCTAAGTTCTTAACGTCTTTAAAACCGCTTGCCGCCAATTTATTTACGCAACAACAAGCGCGATCTTGAAAGCGACGCCCAAATCGGCGCGATTTCCACGCGAACGCCCGACGCGCCCCCCAAATTACCGACGTCGGCCGAAATTTCCGCTCCAAACTTTGCGAACGCCGGTTAAAATCGTCGCGACCGTCAAAATCGCCCAAAAGCCGAAATCCAAAATCGCGTCGAAAAAGTTCGCGTAAAATCCCGCCGCCGTCGCGACGTAAGCGCCGACGAACGCCGCGGCGATCCCTCGGGACGCGAACGCAACCGCGATCGCCGCGACCGTCAAACCGACACTCGACGCGTATCCGAAGCGGTAAACGTCGAACGCCCAAACGTTTAACTCCGACGCGTAAAGGGCCGCGCCCAAAAGGATCAACGCGCCCGATAAAAACGTCGTTTCGCGCCGCGAACCGTTGAAAAACGCCGAGCCGTTCGCGGACGCGCTTTGCGATTCGCCGTCGCGACGTCGCCAAAGACCGAAATAAAGCGCCGTCGACGCGCCGGTCAACGCCGGAACGTCCCAAAACGCGAAAACGCAAGACGTCGGCGAAACGCCGCCCGGCAAAATCGGAAGCGACGCGATCGCCGCGACCAACGCCGCGACCGTCAACCGTCGCCGCCGCGTCGCGAAAAACGCGCCGATCGTCGTTCCAAGGAGCGCCGCGATCAATCCCAATCCCCAAAGGTTCGCCGCGTCCGTCATTTCGTTCCCTCCTCCGCGCTCGCGCCGCTTTGCAAAATCGCGGTCAAATTCGCCGCTTTAATCGCCTTTCGTTTCCAGGTGTAAACGACGCAAAGTCCGCCGTTCCAACGCGTTAAAAACGGATACGAAAATTCGCGTTCCGGTTCGTTTTCCAACTCCGCGACTTCCGTCCAGCGCGTCAAATCGGTCGGGTCGGCCGTCCAAACGAGAAGCCGCGACCGTCCGCCGTCGACCGGATTCCCCGCCAAAACGAGCCGCCCGTCTTCGGAAAGCGCCGCCGCGACGCTCGAATTCGGGTTGCCCAACGGCAAACGCGGACAAGGTCGCCAAATCGCGCCGCCGTCGAGCGACTCCGAAACGCCGACGCCGCCCTCCTCGACGCGCAAAAACGCCAACGCTCGACGTTCGCTTAACGGAACGACCGCCGGCTGAAGGGCCCGCGCGTTTTCGGCGATCGGCGTTTTCGCGCGGTCGACCAGCCGTCCGGACGCGTCGAACGCCAACGCGAGCCCGTATTTCGTCGCCGTTTCGCAATACGCCGGGAGTAAAAAACCGCCGTCCGAACGCGGAACCGCTCCCGCGCGAACCAACGAGCTAATATTGAAAAGGGGCGTCGTTCGCAAACGTCGGAACCGCGACCAGGTCGCGCCGCCGTCGTCCGACGTCGCGACGTTCAGCGACGAGCCCGACCAACCGCCGTAAGAAACGCTCGTTACGAAGAGAAAAAGCCGTTCGTTTCGCGCGTAAACAACCGGATTTCCGAGTTTGCGAATCGATCGGCAAACGTCGCGACTCAAACGGGAACGATCCAGCAGAACGCGCGGTTCGGACGTTCGACCGTCCGGCGTTAACGTCGCGCCGTAAATTTTGACGTCGCGAGCGCCTTCGCGCGTTCCGCCGTACCAGGCGACGAAGAGCCGACCGTCCGCAAGGGGCGCCGACGTCGCCGAATGGCAAGACGCGGACGGGGGCTCGAACGTCGCGGTTTCGAACGCAAGCGGCGGAAGGACGCCGAAATTAAGAGCCGCCGACGTTTTTCGCGTCGAGTCGCTCGACGCCGCAAAAGTCGCTTTTTGCGCTTCCGAACGAGCCGCCGTCGCAACGATAATCGTCAAAATCAACGCCAATCGAAATTTTAATTCCATTTTTATGTTCGCCAACGCTTTTCCCTTTCTTGCGCGCCGCTTCCTTTTTTGCGCGTCGCATCAATGCTAACAAAAAAAAAACAGTCAAGGGGCGCCGGAAAAAAGAAACGTCGCGATTTTAACGTTTCGCAACGTCGACGGAAAAACGCAAAAGAAACGCGCTCAAAAAGAGAAAACGTGACAAAAAAACGGCTCGCCTCCCCGTTGACCTGGGGAAACGAGCCGCTTTATCGCTCGACGCTAAAACGCCGTCGGCAAAGAAGACGCCCGCGCCGACGCCAAACCGTCGACGCGGCGTCCGTCGAAATCATTCGCCGAAATCGTCGAAGAAAATACTCTCGCGCTCGACGCCGAGCGAGTCGAGAAGATCCAAAACCGAGTCGGTCATCACCGGCGGGCCGCAGAGGAAATACTCGCAGTCCTCCGGCGCCTTGTGATCCTTTAAGTAGTTCTCGTACAACACTTTATAAATGTAGCCGGTCAGTCCCGTCCAGTTGTCCTCCGGACGCGGTCTCGACAGCGCCAGGTGGAACGAGAAGTTCGGGTGCTTGCGCTCCAACTCCTTAAAGTCTTCGACGTAAAACGCTTCGGCCAACGAACGGGCGTTGTACCAGTACGAAATTTTTTCGCCGCGATTCAGCCCTTCGAGCATCTCGTAAATGTGCGAGCGCAACGGAGCCATCCCGGCGCCGCGGCCGATGTAAATCTTTTCGTTCGGCGTGTCGCGGACAAAAAATTCGCCGTAAGGGCCGCTGACCGTAACCTTGTCGCCCGCTTTCAGGCTGAAAAGGTACGACGACATTTGCCCGGTCGGGATCCCCGGGAACGGCGGCATGCCCGGCTTCTCGGCCGGCGGGATCGCAAGCCGCACGTCCAGCATGATAATCCCTTTTTCGCCCGGGTGGTTCGCCATCGAATAGGCGCGCGTAACCGGGCCGATATCCTCGCTGACGAGATCCCACAACTTGGCCCGATCCCAGTGCGCGCGGTATTTTTCCGGGATGTTGAAAGCCGTTTTGTAATCGATCGTAAGTCCGGCCGGGCGCTCGATTTGGATATACCCGCCGGCTTTGAAATCGACGACTTCGCCCTCGGGCAGATCGAGAATCAACTCGGTGATGTCCGGCGCGACGAGCTCGTTCGAACGAACGACGCACTCCCACTTTTTCACGTCGAAAATTTCCGGCGGAATTTCGATCTTCATGTCCTGTTTGACCGGCGTTTGGCAGGCCAGGCGGACGCCGTCTTTAATTTCCTTGCGCGTCATGTGCGCTTTTTCGGTCGCAAGGATCTCGCCGCCGCCCGAAAGGACGCGCACCTTGCATTGGCCGCACGACCCGCCGCCGCCGCACGCCGCCGGAACGAAAATCTTTTGATCCGCCAACGTTCCGAGAAGTTTGCCGCCGGTCGGAACCGTCAACGTCTTCGCGGCGTCGCCGTTGATCTCGATCCGCGCCGAACCGCCGGGCGCGAGAACCGCCTTCGAAGCCAAAATGATCGCCACCAACGCGAGAACGATCGCCGTAAACGCGACGACGCCCGCGATAATAATTCCTACGCTGCTCATCGTTCAACACTCCTTCGGATCACATTCCGGAAAAGGTCATAAAAGCCGTGGCCAGCAGACCGGCGGCCATAAACGCGATCCCCAATCCGCGCAAACCTTTCGGAACGCGGCAGTACTCCATCTTTTCGCGGATACCCGCGAAGAGGACGATCGCGAACGCCCACCCGACTCCGGAAAAGAGGCCGTAAAGGCAGCTGTCCGCAAAGTTGTAGTCGCGCTGCTGCATAAAGAGCGAACCGCCCATGATCGCGCAGTTGACCGTGATCAACGGCAGGAAGATTCCCAACGCGTTGTACAACGGCGGAAAAAAGCGGTCGAGGGCCATTTCCAAAATTTGAACGATCGCCGCGATCACGCCGATGAACGTAATGAACGCCAAAAAGCTCAAATCAAGCGAAGCGAGCTCCGGAACGCCCGTCCACGCAAGCGCGCCTTCGCGCAAAACGTAATTGTAAAGGAGGTTGTTGACCGGAAGCGTGATCGCCTGCACGACCGTAACCGCGACTCCAAGTCCAAACGCCGCGCCGACTTTCTTCGACACCGCGAAAAACGTGCACATTCCCAAGAAGAGCGACAACGCGAGATTCTGCGTGAAGACTCCTTGCATAAACATCGTAAAAACGTGTTCCATCGTTTATCTTCCTATGCGAAAGACCCGAACGAAGCAACCCGAAACGCGTCGAAGCGTCGGGCGCTCCGCGCCTCGGCTCATTCGTCGTCTTGCATCCCCTTGCCGTAAGTTTTGAGAACCCAGATCATCGCGCCGATCAGGAAAAACGCCGCCGGAGCCAGCACCATCAAGCCGTTCGGTTGGTACCAACCGCCGTTGTTGACCGTCTTCAAGACCGTAAACCCGAACAGGGTGCCGAAGCCGAAGAGCTCGCGGAAAAACGCGACGATCATCAACACGACACCGTAGCCGAGCCCGTTCCCGATCCCGTCGAGGAAACTTTCCGTCGGGCCGTACTTAATGGCGAAAGCCTCCGCGCGCCCCATCACGATGCAGTTCGTGATGATAAGGCCGACGTACACCGACAGCTGCTTGCTCAAGTCGTAAGAAAACGCCTTCAAAATCTGGTCGACCAAAATCACGAGCGCGGCGATGATCGCCATTTCGACGATCATGCGGATCGACCCGGGGATGATCTTGCGGATCAGCGACACGCCGACGTTCGAAAACGCGGTGACAAAAACCACGGCCAGCGTCATCGTGAGCGCGGTTTTCAGGCTCGTCGTAACGGCCAGCGCGGAGCAGATCCCGAGAATTTGAACGAAAACCGGATTGTTTTTAAACAACGGTTCGACAACGTTTTTTTTCACCGTCGAATTCATATTTTCACCAGTCCTTTCAGTTTTCGCTCGTTTCGGAAGTTTCCGCCGGAACGCCGCCGCGCAACGTCGCCAAATACGGGCCGTAACCGTTCGGGCCGAGCCAGAAATCGATCGCGCCGTTGACGCCGTTGCAAGTGAGCGTCGCCCCGGAAATGCCGTCGACTTCGGTCGCTTCGTTCGAAGCGTACCCCTTCACGACCTTCACGACCGGCGCGCCGTCTTCGCCGACCGCCGTTTTGCCGACAAATTTCGCCGTCCACTTCGGATTCGAAATTTCGCCGCCGAGGCCCGGGGTCTCGCCGTGGTCGTAAAACACGATCCCCGCGATCGTCGTCAGATCGGCTTTCAACGAAAGAAACCCGTTCATCCGCGACCAGAGTCCGGTTCCGCAGATCGGCAACACGAGCGTTTTCAAGGCGCCCGATTCGTCGTTAAAACGATAAACGACCGCTTGTTTCGGCGCGGTTTTGATTTTCGCAAGGTCTTGTTCCGGCGTCAGCGCGACGACGTTCGTTTTGTCGCTTTCGACCTTGGCCGGGTCGGCGTCCGCGACGACGGCGCCGGTCGCCAAATCGACGACGATCGTTTGCGCCGACTTGAACATTTCGTCGGTCTCCGCTTTCGTCGCCTTGCCGTCGACCGGAACGAGCCCGGCCGCCTTCAACACGTTGACCTGTTTGTCGAGAAGTTTGTTTTGATCCTGCAACCCTTTGAGCGCGACGCTCGAAAAGGAAACGATAATCGCGCAGACGACGCAAACGCCCGTCGCGACGCCAAACGTTTTAAAAATCGATTCGTTGTTCATGATTCCTTTCCTCGCAAATTTTACCGCGCTTCGAGACGCTTAACGCGACGGCGAACGTTCGCGGCGACGACGGCGTGGTCGATCAGCGGAGCGACGCAGTTCCCAAAGAGAATCGCCAGCATCACGCCTTCCGGATAAGCCGGATTCATCGCGCGAACGATAATGATCAACGCGCCCATCAGGAAACCGTAAATATATTGGCCGACTTTCGTCGCCGCGGCCGTTACCGGGTCGGTCGCCATGAAGACCGTCCCGAACGCGAACCCGCCGAGCACGAAGTGCCAAACCGGGCCGAGCGTCGTCGCCGGATAATCGGCCGCCAACCCCGGGCATCCCGCGAAGATCGCAGCCAACCCCATGCCGCCGACGAACATCGACGCCATGATCCGCCACGACGCGACGCCGGTCAGCAACAGAAACGCCGCGCCGATCAGGCAAGCCAGCGTCGACGTTTCGCCGAGCGAACCCGGGATCGCCCCGAAAAACGCGTCGGAAATCGTGTAGCCGGCGTCGGTAATCGCCTGAACGCCCTGCCCGGCGTAGGAAAGCGGAGTCGCCTTCGAAACGCCGTCGACCGCGGTCCAAACGCCGTCGCCGCTGATTTGTCCGGCGTAAGCGAAGAACAGGAAAGCGCGCGCGACGAGCGCCGGGTTCATGAAGTTGCGTCCGGTGCCGCCGAAGATTTCCTTCCCGATCACGACGCCGAACGAAATCGCCAACGCGACCTGCCAAAGCGGAATCGTCGCCGGAACGATCAACGGGAACAAAAAGCCGGTAACGAAGAACCCTTCGTTCACCTCGTGCTTGTTGATCGCCGCGAACAAAATTTCCCACGCGAGTCCGACGATCATCGTCGTAATATAAATGGGCAGGAAGTAAACGAGGCCGTGCAGGAAGCAGCCGACGACGCTCGTCGGCTCGAAAATCGCCGGATAAAACCCGGCGATCCCGTTCAGGATCGCGCCGTGCCAATCGGTCGGAACGCCGGCGGCTCCCGTTTTCAAATACGAGTTCGCCTGGAACCCGACGTTCCACATCCCGGCCAACGCGCACGGAACCAACGCCAGCACGACCGCGATCATCATGCGCTTGAAGTCGACGCAGTCGCGAACGGCGCACGTTCCGGACGTTTTCGCGTTCGGCGTGAAGAAGAACGTGTCCGCGGCGTCGTACAGCGGATAAAGGCGCGCCAACGGTTTCCCTTCGGCAAAGAACCGCTTTTCGACCGCGTCGAGCGCTTGTCTGACAAATTTCATCTCATTCCTCCTCTTTCATCGCCGCGTTCAGGAGCGCGCGGAGCGTTTGGCCGTAGTCGTTTTTCCCGAAGTCGACGAGCGTGTAAAGCGCGAGATCTTCTTCGTCGAGCTCGAACGCGCCGAGTTTTTCGCAGGTTTCCAAGTCTCCGACTTCCAACGCTTTAAAGAGGAACGTCGGTTCAAGGTCAAGCGGGGAGACCTTGTAAAACGCCGGGTTCGGGAAGACGGCGCGCTTTCCGCCGTGTTCGGCCGTCGTCGGCGCGAACGCCGCTTTCGCCAGCCACCTCGAAGCGACCGTGCGCGCGACCGAGAATTTTTTGAAACCGGGAAGAGCCCAACCGAGAAATTCGCGCGGATCGCCGTCGCCGATCGCGGAGATTTGATTAACGTAGCGCCCGAGTCCGCGCAGATCGCCTTCGGCGGCGCGACCGCAAAGAACGCTTCCGCTGATAACGCGGCTGGGGCCCGGTTTCAATTCGCCCTCGACGATCTCGTCGAGACAGGCGCCGACCGGAACGCGAAGCAACCGCGGTTTCTCGACTTGCGGCCCGGCCAACGAAACGACGCGCTCGGTTTGAAGCGTCCCCTTGACGAAAAGCTCGCCGATCGCGATCGCGTCCTGATACCCGATCGACCAAACGACTTTCCCGAGTCCGCAAGGATCGAGCGTCGCGATATGCGTCCCGGTCAAACCGGACGGGTGCGGGCCGGAAAACGAAACCGCCTCGACGTTCGGAACCGCTTCGACCGCGGCGATAAAGTCGGCGGAATATTTCGCGTCGCCAAAGCAAACCCAAAGTTTTTTCCCGCAAATTCGACTCAAAACGCGCAGTCCGTTGAGAAAATCTTCGCTCGCCGCCTCGACGATCGGCGCCGGGTTCGGCGCGTGCGGGTTCGTGTCGCACACGTTGACGAAAAGCGACGCCGGAACCGAGCCGATTTTCGGAACGCGCCCGAACGGACGCGTTCGCAACGCCGTCCAAAGCCCGGATTTTACAAGCGTTTCGCAAACTTTCGTCGGGCAAAGCTCGGTCGTCGAACTCGCGTCGAATTTCTCGAACGCGACCGATTCCTTCGCGGCCTCGCCCTCCGCGACCTTGATGATAATCGAGCGGAAAACGCGTTTTTCGCCCCGATTGATCGACTCGACGACGCCCGCCGCCGGAGCGACGAACTTAACGCCCGGATTCTTCTTGTCCTCGAAGAGCGGTTGGCCGAGCAGTACCTTTTCGCCGACCTCGACGAAGATCGTCGGCTTCATTCCGACGTAATCGGGCCCCGTCGTCGCGACGCGTTGGACGCTTTTCTTCTCGGGCGCGATCGTTTGATCCGGAGCCCCGGCCAACGGCAAATCGAGCCCCTTGGTTATGTTGACGTGTTTCATCGGCTTACGACGCCTTTCCTACGTATTGTATTGGGAAGAAATTTCCTCGAACGATTTCGCCGTTTCGTCGCCGCCGTCGCACCGCGCCGACGCAAAGCGCGACGCTCGAAAACCAAAGACGCAAATAAGTAAAACGGGCGACTCGACCGACGACGCGCGGCGCCGACGATCGACGACGAATCGGGCAAGCGCGGCCAAACTCGACCAAACGACTCGAGAAAATCGTTCGCGTAATCGAGCGTCCGAAACTTACCGTTTATCCTTTTAAGTTTAAACGATATTTCCGGATTGTCCAGCAGGCGCTTCGCAAACTTTTGCTTTTATCGCGCTTTTTTTTATATTATCGTCGCCGTTGCAAGTCTTTTATTTTATCCAATTTACCCAGCCGCCCCGTTTTTCGCGTCTCTTTTAACGGTCGCCGCGAGATTACCGCGCCGAAAAACGCCGTCCGTTCCGTTTTCCGTCGCCCGCTTCGCCGCGCCGCAACGCCGCATTTTCCGCGTCGTTTCAAACGGCGACGGGAAAATCGTCGGCCCAATATTAGCCCAAGCTAACGCTTGCCTATTTCAACATTAGAAAACGCTAATTTCTACGTCGTTTCTCTCCCGCCGCTCCGAAAGCGCCGACGTCCGGAACGATTTCGCTCACAGTTTTACGGAAAAAAGAAAAAAAATGCGCGAAATGCGAAGAATGAGCTTGAAAAACGCGTTCGTAAACGTCATAATAAGGGCGCTCGGCGGCGCGCTGGCGTCGCGGCGCGTTCGCGGCGCTTTGCCGGATCGCGTCCCGACCGCCGCCCCGCGATAAAATCGCGATAAAGAATTGTTCGAACAATTTATCGATTTTTCAACGGAAAGTAAGTTATGTCGAAACGAAATTTTGTATTCTCGCTCGCGGCGGCGCTCTTAGCGTTCGTCGGCGCGGTCGCTTCGGCGGCCGAGTACAAGGGCCCTATCGAGATAATCCCGACGAAAGACGGCTCGACCCTTTACGTCTTGAATAAGGACGCCCGCGAAATCGCCGTCGTTTCGGTCGCCGACGCGAAAGTCGAACGCTCGATTCCGCTTCCCGGCGACCCGAACGACATGTGCTTAACGTCCGACGAAAAAACGATTTACGTCGGTCTTGGGAATTACGCCGGAACGATTTGCGCGGTCTCCGTCGCCGACGGCCAAATTCTCGGCGAAGGCGTCGTCGGACACACGCCGTGCGGCCTGTGCCTTTCCCCGGACGAAAAAACGCTTTACGCGTGCCTGCGGTTCGATACGAAACTCGCGAAAATTTCGCTCCCGAGTTTCGCCGTCGAAGCGACGTACCCGGCCCTGCACGAGCCGTGCGCCGCCGTCATCACCCCCGACGGCAAGTCGTATTTCGCCGCGAATTTCCTCCCGAACGACCCGTCCGACGGCGCGAACGTCGCCGCCGAAGTTACCGCGCTCGACACGGCGACCGGCGAAACGAAAAATATTCGCCTCCCGAACGGCAGCTCCTCGATGCACGACGTCTGCATTTCCGCGGACGGAAAATACGTTTACACGACCGCGATCCTGGCCCGTTACCAACTTCCGACGACGCAAGTCGAACGCGGTTGGATGAACACGAACGGCTTCAGCATCATCGACGCCGAAAAACGCGAATTTATCAACACCGTCCTTCTCGACGACGTCGACTCCGGAGCCGCGAACCCGTGGCCGATCGCGGCGACCGCCGACGGCTCGAAGGTGTGCGTCGGCTTGGCGGGCTCGCACGAGCTCTGCGTCGTCGACTGGACGAAAACGATCGAAAAACTCCGCTCGCTCCCGAAAGACGCCGAAGAAGCTAAAGAAAAAGGGCTGACGAACGCGACGACCGCCGACCAGGTTCCGCAACACCTGGCGTTTCTCGTCGGCATGAAAAAACGCGTTAAACTCTTTTCTCGCCAACTGAAAGCGAAGGCGCCCCGCTGCCTCGCGGTGATCGGCGACAAAGCGTACCTCGGCATGTATTACACGGACAACATCGTGGTCGTCAACATGAAAGCCCGCGCGATGCGCCCGAAAGAATTCGTTAAACTCGGGCCGGAGCCGGAAATGGACGCGGCGCGACGCGGCGAACTCGCCTGGAACGACGCGACGCTCTGCTTCCAAACCTGGCAAAGTTGCGCCAGTTGCCACCCGGACGCCCGCTCCGACGCGCTGAACTGGGACCTTCTCAACGACGGGATGGGCAACCCCAAAAACGCCAAGGGCATGCTCCACTCGATCTGGCTTCCGCCGGCGATGTGGCACGGCGTCCGCGACAAAGCGGAAACCGCGATCCGCACGGGCTTTAAATACATTTCGTTCTCGAATCCGCCCGAAGAAACGTACCTCGACGTCGAAGCGTACTTGAAATCGCTCAAAGCCCTCCCGAGCCCGCGTCTCGTCGACGGCCGGCTGAGCGAAAAAGCCCTTCGCGGCAAAGCGCTCTTCGAAAGCGAACGCCTCAACTGTTCGGAATGTCATACCGGCGAATACTTTACGGATCAAAAGATGCACGACGTCGGCTCCCGCGCCGAATACGACCACAAAGCCGAGTTCGACACCCCGACGCTCCTCGAAACGTGGCGCACCCCGCCGTATATGCACGACGGACGTTACGTCGATCTGCGCGACGTGTTCCTGGACGGCATGCACGGCGACGTTAAAGGCGACGTCGATTCGCTGACGGAAGAGGAAGTCGACGACTTGACGGAGTATATCCTTTCGCTCTAAGCGTTTACGATTAACGTTTCGCTCATAAAACGCAAGGAGCGGCGCTCGTTCGCGAGTCGCCGCTCCTTTTTTTATCGCGCCGTTTCGACGTTCAAACGCCGTTATCGCGGCGTCGTAAACATCGGCGAAACCGGAGCTTCCGCGCCGTTCCAATTTTCGCGCAAACCGATTCCGTCCAGCTTTTCTCCCGTCGTCGTTTCAAGCCAGGCGCGCAACGCTTTCGAATCGACCGTAAACGAATCGACGTTTTCCGGCGTTGCGACCGAACGCAACGTGTTGTAAACAAAGACTTCCCATTCGTCGCCGTTGCGGTTGAAACGTTCGCAATTGATCGCTTCGTTCCCCCAAAGATAGTTGCGGTTCGGATTCTCAAAGATCTTGTCGAAGAACGGATACTCGTCGACAAAGCGTTGATTTCCAACGTTTTGCGGGAACGCTTCCTTAACGAATTTCTCGTACCGCTCCGGACTCCAAGGCGAGAAGCTGAACGCCTGCTTGCAATCGACGAAAACGTTGCCGACGCAGAGGTTGTCTTTGCCTCCGTGGATCTGGATTCCGCCGAAATTCCCGCCGGACGCGCGGTAAAAAACGTTGCCGAGCATCGCGACGCCGGAAATCGAGTCGTCCAAACGAATCCCGGCCTGCCCGCAAAGCGCGAACGACGACCCGATGTGTCGCCAAAGATTCCGCTCGATCACGATCCCGCGGTACGACGGGTCGCAGTAAATATCGATTCCGGCCTGGTCGCTGTATTCGTAAACCACGGAGTGGACTTCGTTTCGGGCGAAGTAAATATCGTTGCCGTCCGTGCGCGCCGCGTGGTGCGGCGAGTCGCAGATCAGGTTGTTCGTCGCCGCAAGCCCGCAACCGTTGAACTGCAACGCCGGAGCGTAAACGCGATCAATACGGCTGAAATCGCTGATAAAGCAGTTGCTAAGCCAATGATTGGCGCGCTTTAACGTCGTCCGGTCGCCGCCGCGGATCCGAACGCCGGAAGCGCCGAGCTCGCGCAGTCGCGAATCCAGAATCCCGCAAAATTCGCCGTTCAGGATCAGCGCGCCGTTTCCGCCGAACTGCTCGATCTTTCCGCCGACGAAATACGCTCCGACGCAATTTTCAAACGCGATCGCCGTTTCGCGCCCGCACTTTAACTCGATATTTTGCAACAGGATGCGTCGCGAGTTTTTCACGTCGACAAAGCGGCCGTCAAAAACGTCGAACTCGACGGAAGCCGCTTTCAACGCCTCGACCGACGCCAAATCGTCCGGCGCGTAAAAGTAGAGCAGACCGGCGTTTCGGTCGACGTAATACTCGCCCGGCGCGTCCAATTCTTCAAGAACGTTGACGAAATAATAATGAAAGCGCCCGTTCGCGTCCGGATAATCGACGGTCAGCGTTTTGGCGTCGCGGTCGATCTTTTCGACGCGCCGAAAGTTCGCGGCCCATTCCCAAACGTAAAGTCCAAACGCCCAAATATCGTCGGCGTCGGCGTTTCCGGAAAGTTTCCAACCGTTCGGACGGTCGAGATCGCAACGCAGCGTCGTCGTTTTTTTGCCGTTAATTTCGTCCCCCTGCGAAACGACGTCGCCAAAATCAAGCGCGTTTTCCCCGACGTTCGGCCAACGCGCCAACGTTTGCGACTCGCCGTCGACGTAAAGCGAAGGAATCGGCGCGACCTTTTCGCCGACGCCGTACCCGCGCGCCGCCGGCCGTCCGTAATCCTCGACGCCTGCGGCCTTTAAGTCGGCGACAAAGATTCTCGAACGCGCGGACTCTTGAAATCTCAACGCCGCGTCGGCGACCGCTTTCGACGTTTTCGCGGCGTCGCTAAGCGTTTGAAAACGCTCGATTTCAACCGCTCCGGTCAAGACGGCTTTCGCGCCGGGCGCCGGACGAACGACGACGTCGGAAACGCCGTCGAGAACCGCCGTTCGTTCGACTCGATAAACGCCGTCCGCAAGTTCGACGACGACGGCGCTTCCGTCTTTCTTATTTTCGTCGACCGCTCGCAATTGCGCTATTTCAAACGCTTTAGCAATGGACGCGACCGGATTTTCGCTCGAACCGTCGGCGGCGTCGTTTCCGTTCGGCGCGACGAAAACCGTCGAGCTCGACGCGGCGTTCAACATTTCCAACGTCTTTTCATATCGCTGTTTAGCGTCTCTTTCGATTTTTCGAATCTTGTCGGTCGCCGCAAGAAGCTCCTCCAACTCCGCCGTTTCCGCATATTCCGCGCTAAACCGTTGTTTCAGCGCGTTTTGCAATTTTTCCGCCTTAGCCGCGATTTCGAGCCCGCCTCGGGAAGCTCGCGCCAACGTCTCCAAGGCGATCCGCGTTTCGCATAAACGGCTCAATCGCTCGGCTTGCGACGTCCGCGACGCGCCGTCGTTCGGTTTTTCTTCCGCCAACGCCCGCTCGGCGTCCGCGAACGCCAATTTCGCCAACGTTCCTAAGCCGTTCCCGTCCAACGCCTTAAACATTGCGACGCGACGCGCTCGCGCCTTAATCTCTTCCGGAACGTCGAGCGCCAAAACCGTCGCTATTTGCTTTTCGTCGACGTCGAGATCGATCGCGTTCCCAGCGTCGGCGAAAGACGCAAGCGTTTGCGCCGCTTCGAGTTCCGACTTCGGACGCGCGGCGTTGCGAGCGGCGACCTCTTCGGCGGTCAACGGACGCTTCCAATATTCCAACTTGTCGACGAACATGCGATTCGAACCGACTCCAAATCCCGAAAAACCAACGCTTAACGGGTATTCTCCGACGTCGATCGGCCCGGCGTAAGACGCGACGCCGACGTTTTCGCCGTCGACGTAAAGCGCCATTTCGTCTTTCTCCGCGTCGTAAACGGCGACAAGATCTCGCGTTACGCCGGGCCAAAAGCCGCGATTCGATCCGACGCCGACGGCGCTTTTTTCCTTAACTCGCCCAATTTGAAAGGTTATCCGTCCGCTTTTCCAGTCGTAATGAGCGCGAAACCCGTCGTTCCACCCGCTCGCGACGGAAAACAGCATCCCCAACCCGTCGCCGTTCCCAACTTCGTTCCCCGGCGCCTCCAACTTAAAGCGCATTCCGACCGAAAACGAACCGGTCGAAAGGTCGGGTTTATCTCCCTTAACCGCCTTGTCGACAAGGACTTCGCCCACTTCGATCGTCGCGTCCTGCGCTTCGGCGATCGACGCGACGCCGCCGGAGCCGAAACCTAAGCTCGCGCCCCAAAACGCCGCCGCGCCCCAAAACGTCAAAGATTTTTTCAACGTCATTTTTCGCGTTCCTTAAATTGCTAAACGCTTGTTATTTTTAAAGATAGAGAGTCGTTTTAACGCGTCGTCGCTTGTTTCGACGCGCCGTCTCTTCGCGATTATAACCGACGCGCGGCGCCGATTCAAGTTTTTTTCGCAAAATCGCTCGAAAAAGAAAAAAGAAAAAGCGACGAAAACCCGATAAAAAATCGTCGCAACTCATTTTGTCGCAACGTTTTCAAAACTTCGAGCAGAAAGAAACCCGCGCCGGGAAACGCGAGGAACCGTTCCAACGTTCGCCGTCGCCGCGATCTCGTTCGAAACGTTCCCGTCGCGACGAAGAACGCCGAAATTTGCGGCGAAGTCGACCGGAGTCGACGCGATCGCCGGAGAGCGATGGACGCCGACGTTAAACGTCGACAAAATCGTCGGTTCCGTTAAGCGAAACGAAGTCGAACGGCTCGACGTCGGAGCGCGTTTTCGAGGAAACGTCAAAAGTCGGGTTTACCCGCCGCCGTTGCAAGCGTCGATTTTTCAAGGTTTCCGGCGCTTCGAACGCCTTCGACTCGAAATCGTCGAACGTGTAAAAAACGGCGCGGTTAAAAATTTCCAACGCGCTAAACGACGGTTCGCCCGGCTCGCTCGACGTTCGCAATCGTCTCAAAACGCAGGTTTTAAAACGTTCGCCGCCGAAACGCGCCGTCGGTCGGCGTTCAAGCCGAAACGCGACGCCGCGCCTTCGAGCCGGTTTTCGCGCGTTCCTTCGCGGCCGCCGCTTCTCTTAATTCCGCGTCTCGAAGCGACTTGCGGAACCAAGTTTCGCGGGTCGTCGCGTCGAAGTCCAGCCGTCCGCCGCTTTCGCCGACGCGTCGCAAGTTCCCTTGTCGACGCGCTTTACAAGCGCCCTTGCCGCGTTTTTCAACGTTTCTCAACGTCTTCGAACGACGACGCAAGCGACGAAAACGGCGTTTCGGCAGTCGGGCCGTCGGCGCGACGAATCGGACGCTCCCTCGACGGAACGCGGACGATAGTCGAACCTAAGGCCGTTTGGAATAAAGGGATATTTCGGATCGCGCCGGAATCGACCGCTGCGAACGGCTTTTCCCGGACGACGCGAAATCGTTCGGCAAGTCGCGACAATCGCGGCGACGTTCTCGCTCGACGGGCCCGGTCGCAACCGATCCGCCGACCGCCGAACTTCGTCGCGACGACGAGCGACGCGAAACGCAAACCGCGCGTCGAACGACGGCCCAAACGCAAGTCGCGCTCGCGCTCGGCCGCCGCCCGTCCCGACGCGGGTTTCGATAATAAAGTACCCCCTCGAAATCAACGAGCGCAAAACCGGAATATTTTACCTTATTTTTCCAAACAACGCGTTTTACCCCGTCGCGTCAATTCGCGTTCTTTACGCAAAATCGCAACGTCGCCGGCGCTTCGCGACGCGGCCAAACAACGCGTCTTTCCCAGCTTGCCCGTTTTAACTCCAAACGCCGCCCGCGCAAAAGTTTTTGCGAAAATTTCGCCGTCCCCCTTTTCGAAAAAAAAGAAACGCGTATAATGAGAAAAATTTGTTTTGCGCGGCGACGTTAATTTTGCGCCCGCCGCCAAACGGAACGCCCCCTCGCGGCGTCCGCTTCGCTCCGTTCCGCGACGTTAAGCCCGGAACGCAACGGAAGCGGCGAAGGGCGAACGAGCGTAAGTTCAACGTAAAAGCGAATTTCCTAAAACGCAAAGGACTTTGCCGAACAATCAAAATTAGCGGAGTCGATCGGCCGCGTTTTCGTTCGCTAGTCGATTTCCCAAACGAAAAGGTGAATACTATGACGATCATGACCAAAGAAGAAAAACAAGCGATCATCGCCGAATACCGCCGCAGCGATTCCGACGTCGGTTCCCCGGAAGTCCAAGTCGCGTTGCTGACGAAAAAGATCAACGCGCTGACCGAACACATGAAGATCCACAAAAAGGACTTCTCGACCCGCCGCGGTCTCCTTCAAATGGTTAGCGATCGCCGTAGCCTTCTCGACTATCTGAAACGCGAAGATCAATCGCGTTACGTTGCGCTTATCAAACGTCTCGGCATCCGCAAGTAGTCGTTTTTTCAAACGTTCGCGGCGTAAAACTCGTCGCGGACGTTTCTTCGTCGCGAGCGCGCCGCTCCCTTTTTCTCTTTTGGGCGTTCGATTTTAACGCCGAAATCTCCGAAAAACGATCGGCCTCTCGCCGCCTTCGGAAACGTTCCCGAGCGACGCTCGACGCGACGTTCGGGACGACGCGAACGCGTTTCCATCGCTCGACGGCGCCCGTCGTTCGGCGCGACGTCCGTCGTTATTAATATAAAGAGGAGCGGATCGCGGCGACTTTTCGTCGACCGCCGCCCGAAGTCGCGTTGCCCTCGACGTCGGGTCGCTCTCCCCGGAAGAAGTCGACGCGGCTTCTCGCATTCGGCTCGGCGGACGAAGCAGGTTCCGACGAGTTTGGTAGAAAAGAAAAGGTAGAAAATTGAAAATTAGAGTCGAAAAACAAATTGGCGCCGGTTTATTTTGGATCGAAACGGGCGAGCTCGCGAAACAAGCGCACGGCAGCTGCCTCATCGGCTACGACGACGTTTGCGTCCTTTGCGCGACGACGACCGCTCCGAGCAAACCGGGCGCGGACTTCTTCCCGCTGACCTGCGATTACCGCGAACGCGTCGCCGCCGCGGGCAAATTCCCCGGCGGTTTCCTGAAACGCGAAGGTCGCCCGGGTCTGAAAGAGGTTCTCACCGCTCGACTTATCGACCGCCCGATTCGTCCGCTCTTCCCGAAAGGGTTCTACAACGACGTTCAAGTTTTCGCCAACGTTCTGGCCTGCGACCAACGCGTCGACCCGGACGTCATCGCGATGAACGGCGCCGCGACCGCGCTCCAAGTCAGCCCGCTTCCGTTCGACGGCCCGCTCGGCTCCGTCCGTTTGGCCTGCGTCGACGACGAATTTATCGTCTTCCCGACGGTCGACCAACTCGAAAACAGCGAGCTCGACCTCATCGTCTCCGGCAATATGGATTCCGTCCTCATGATCGAAGGCTTCGCCCGCGAACTTCCGGAACCGAAGATGTTCGAAGCGATCATGACGGCGCACAAATATATTCGCCAAATCTGCGAATTGCAGCTCGAGTTGGTCGCCAAAGTCGCGCCGGAAAAAATGACGTTCGAGCCGATGAACACGGCCCCGATGTACGACGCGCTCATGGAAAAATTCTACGACGAGTTCCGCGCCGCGAAAAAGACCGCCGGCAAACTCGCTCGCGCCGAAGCCTGCGCGCTCGTTAAAGACAAAGCCCGCGCCGAGTTGGTCGTCGAAACCGCCGAAGACGCCGACGAACCGAACTACTTCGCGCCGGAATATTTCGAAGTCGCCTTCAACGATTTCGTCGAACGCGTCGTCCGCGACATTATCCTTTCGAAGGAACGCCTCGACGGCCGCGGCGTCAAAGAAGTTCGTCCGATCGAATGCCGCGTCAACGTGTTGCCGCGCGTTCACGGTTCCGCGCTCTTCTCCCGCGGCGAAACGCAAGCCCTTATCACCGTTACGCTTGGAACGGCGAAAGACGAGCAGCGCGTCGAAGGTCTTTTCGACGAATACACGAAGCGCTTCATGCTCGACTACAACTTCCCGCCGTATTCGGTCGGCGAATGCAAACCGTACCGCGGCGTCGGGCGGCGCGAATACGGGCACGGCGCGTTGGCCGAACGCAGCGTTAAGCCGGTTCTCCCGGACGCCGACGAATTTCCGTACACGGTGCGCGTCATCTCCGACATTCTCGAATCGAACGGTTCGAGCTCGATGGCGACCGTCTGCGGCGCGACCCTCGGCCTGATGTCGGCGGGCGTTCCGATCTCGAACCCCGTCGCCGGGATCTCGATCGGCCTCGTCAAAGAGGAAGACGGCCGTTGGATCACGATCACCGACATCATGGGCGACGAAGACCACTACGGCGACATGGACTTCAAAGTCGCCGGAACGCAAAACGGCGTTACGGGCATCCAGCTCGACCTCAAAACGAACGGCATTTCGAAAGAGATCGTCGCGCAAACGCTCAAACAGGCCCGCGAAGCCCGCATCGGCATTTTGCGCAAGATGCTTTCCGCCGCGCCGCGACCGGCCGAAACGATTTCCGAATACGCGCCGCGTCTCCTCCGCACGAAGATCGACCCGGATAAAATCGGGCTCCTCATCGGCCCGGGCGGCAAGACGATCCGCGCGATTCAGGACGCGACCGGCGCTTCGATCGAAATCGACAACGACGGCTCGGTCAACGTCGCGTCGAACGACCAGGCGAGCGCCGAAGCCGCGTTGAAGGAAATTTCCCGCCTCACCGCGACAGTCGAACTCGGCAAAATTTACGAAGGCGTCGTTACGAGCATCCAAAACTTCGGCGCGTTCATTGAAATTCTGCCGGGCCGCGACGGTTTGTGCCACATCAGCGAGCTTTCCGACGAATACGTCGACAATATTCAAAACTTCTGCAAACTTGGCGACAAGTTTGACGTTAAGGTCATCGCCATCGACGACCAAAACCGCGTTAAACTCAGCCGTCGCGCCGTTTTGAAGGAACGCGGCGAAACGGATCAAAAGCAAGACTGACGCTTTCGCCTTTAAGCGGAACATTTCGCGCCGAACGCGGCTCGTTTTTTGCGAGTTCGCGTTCGGCGTTTTTTCTTGCGGCGGCTCGTTTGCGCCGGGTTCCGATTTGCGATTTCGCGCTCTCCCCGGCGTCGCCGCGCGTCGGGCAAAAATTCGACGAAAACGGTAAAAAAGCGGTTTTTTCGGGAAAAATGAGGGAAGAGGCGTTTAACAATTTGAAAAAATCGGTTAAAATAGCGTAAAAGCCGCGACGTCGGGAGGCCCCGAAACGCGTCGGCAAGCCAACACATTATAAGGAGTCCATTCACATGAAAAAAGTATTTGGTTGGGGCGTCGCGACGGCGGCGTTCGCTTTGTTCTTCAGCGCGGCGACGTTTGACGTCGCGACGGCGCAAGAAGCGAAAAAAGCGAAGAACGTCATTCTTTTCGTCGGCGACGGCATGGGCTTTAACTCCGATATTCTCGGGACTTACTGGCGTTACGGCAAACCTGACGCGCAATCTTACCATCAATTCCCGGTGAAACTCGCCTCGGCGACGTTCGCGGCTGAAAAGGCTTACGATCCGGAAAAAGACAAGGGCTACGCCGAAGAAAAGGCCTGGAAAGGCCCCGAAGCGGTTCAGCACCGCCTCTTCCCGAACGGCCCGGTTACCGACTCCGCGGCGTCCGGCACCGCGTTGAACGCCGGCGTCAAAACGCGCGGCAGTCGCCTTAATTACTCGAAAACCGGCGAAAAACTCGAAAACTTCGCCGACGTTAACTATCGCGCCGGACGCTCGGTCGGCGTCGTTACGACCGTTCAAATTTCGCACGCCACCCCGGCCGCCGCGAGCGCGCACAACATGAGTCGCGGCAACTACGAAGAAATCTCGAAAGAGCAGATCAACGACCTTCCGTTGACCGTTCTTTTCGGTTCCGGACACCCGGCGTACAAACGCGGCGTGAAGATCAACAAGAAACCGGAAGAGCTCAACTACCAATTCGTCGGCGGGCGCGAAGTTTGGGAAGCCGTCTCTAAAGACGAAGGTTACAAGGGTTGGAAGTTCATCGACGAGCGCGACGAATTCGCCGCGTTGGCCAAAATGACCCCGGACACGAACCCGACCGACCTTCCGAAGAAAATCCTTGGCGTCGGACGCGACGTCGACGACCTGCTCCCGATCGACGGTTTCGCCGACGACGAATCGTTCGTCAAAGAACGTTATTCCGAAGAGGCGTTCGCCAACACCCCGACGCTGACCGACATGACGATCGGCGCGCTTAACGTCTTGGCGCAAAACGACAACGGCTTCTACCTGATGGTCGAAGGCGGCGCGATCGACCACGCGAACCACGGCCGCAACGCGCAAAACTCGGCGCTCGAACACGCCGGTTTCTCGAAGGCGATCGACGCCGCGATCGCTTGGGTCGAAAAATACTCGTCGTGGGAAGATACGATCATGATCGTTACGTCCGACCACGAAACCGGCCAGATTTGGGGCGCGGGAACCTACGAAGACACGAACGAAAACGGCAAATTCGACGAAGAAGACGATTTTATCGAATTTAAGAAGCTGGAAGACTCCGGCGTCGGCGAATGCCCGGACGTTCAATATCTCTCCTCCGGCCACACGAACTCGCTCGTTCCGGTTTACGTGAAGGGCCAGGGCGCGGATTTCGCTAAAGATTTCATCCGCGGCAACGACCAAACCGCGGCCGACATGTGGAATTTCAGCGGCGATTTCATTTACAACAGCGACGTTTTCAACATCATGAAAGCGGCGTCCGGGTTGGAATGATTCGCGACTCTCGCAACTTTCAAGTTGACGTCGACGCGCGATTTCACGCTTGACGCAAGGATCCGTTCCGATATAATAAAATGTCGGAGCGGATTTTTTACGCCGTTTTTTTTCGTCCGTTTTCCTTTTTTTTCAACGACTTGCGATGCAAGACCCTTGGGCGCTTTTAGCGTTAGCGACGCTCGTTCTTCCGTGGACGCTCGCCCGCCGTCGGCGCCCGGCGACGCCTCCGCCGCGCGTCGTCTTCCCCGCGATTTCGCTCCTCGCCGCCTCTTCCCGTCGTTCGTTACGACGTAAAGAACGACGCCGAAACGTGTTAGCGACGATCCGTTCCGGCGCGCTTTTGACGCTCGCGCTGACCTGGGCCGCGCCGACGACGCTCTGGCCGTTCCCCTCCGAGACCGTTCGAGCGCCGAAACCGCTCGACGCAAACTCCGAAACAACGGGACTTGCCCCGGCGCTTCAACGCGTCGCCAACGGTCGGATCGACGGTCGCCCGATTCGCCTTCTTGTCGTCGACGGCGCCGACTCCGGCGCGCCGCGTTCCGAAAACGTCGAACCGCGTTCGCTCGCCGCTTTTTACGTCGCCGCCGCGCTTAACCCGAATTTCGACGCGTCGCAACCCGATGTAAATCAAGACTTTCCGGAAGTCGAAATCGTTTCGTCGACCGAATTTGCGCTGACGCCGTCGACCGCGCTCAGCCTTTTCGACGCGATCTGCTGGGTCGATCTTTCCGCGCCGACCGCCGCCGAACTCGAAAAAACGGAGCGTTTTCTCGCCGCCGACGGCGCGTCGCCCCCTTCGCCGCGAGCGCTGCTCGTTTTCGCCGGGCCGCGAACCAACGTCGCCCGTTGGGACGCCGCGTGGCGCCGTTGGAAACTCGACGTCCGAACGCTCGACGTCGCGTTCGATCCGGCGACCGGCGAACTTGCCGACTCGACCGCCCCCGCCGACCGCGTCGCGTTGCAAACCGTTGCCGGCGTTGACGTTAAAGAGCGTTTATTTGCGCGGTCGTTCGTCGATTTCGAGCGTTCCGGCGTCGATTCGCTTCCGATTTGGCGCTCGTTCCCGCTCGTCGGCGGCGACGCGCTTCCCGTTCTTCGCGACGCGACGTCGAACGTTCCAACGGCGACGCGTCTCGCCGCGCCGTCGGGCGGTTCCGTCGTTTGGTTCGCAACCGCGCCCGACGCCGCGACAAGTTCGCTGGCGTTCGCGCCGTCGTTCGTCCCGCTTCTCGACCGGCTTGTCGAGTTCGCCCTTCAAGAATCGCTTGCCGCGCGAATCGACGCAACGTCTTATCCTTCCGAAACTTACAACGGCGCCGAAGTCGCTGAAAACGTTTCGCTTTACCAAGTCGACGCCGCGACGTCGCAAGAAAAAGCAAAAACGCGAGCGGCGACCGCGCGAACGCTTTGGTTCGCAACGCTCGTTTTGCTCGCGTTCGAAGGTTGGCTCGCCGTCCCGCGTCGCTTTTCACCGCCGCCGAACAAAACGTCAAGTCGTTAAATTTCAACGTTTAACAACCGTCAACGCGCGATTTTCTCCCATTGTTTTTCGAGTCGAACGGCCGAAATTTTCATCGCGGTTCCCAATTTTTGCGCGAAGAGCGAAACGCGGTATTCCTCGAGCGCCCAACGGAACGTTTCGAGTTCCGGATCGAAAATTCCGGCGTTCTCGTTCCTTTCGAACGCTTCGCAATACCTTTCCCAATAAGCGTTTAGCTCCTGCGCAAACGCCGCGTCGGCCGCCGCCCCGCCGTTTTGCCATTTCTCGAAACGCAACGCGATCGCCTTGAAATATCGCGGAAACTCCTTCAACCAGTTCCACGGCGTCGTCAAATAAAACCGCGGCGCCGTCAGCCGTTCCAACTGCTTCGCGGCGTCGACCGCGACGGCGTTCGCGGCGCCGCCCCGTCGCTTCTCGATCGCAAGCCGCGCCTCCTGATAATTTTCGAGAAACCGAACGATCCAACCGGCGACGTCCTGCGTCGCGTAACCGATCCGATCCCGTCCGCGCTTCGCTAAGTTGTTAAACTCTCCCTCGTTAGAAGGAAGCGACGGCGCGTCGTCAAGATCGAGCGCCCGCGCCCCGATCGTTTCCGCAAGGGCCGCCGTCAAATCGAAATCGGCGATAGCGCGCGAAAACGTTTGCAACTTATCGAGTTGCGGCAACCAACGAGCTTGCGTTTTCAAGTCGCGGGAGTTGGCCAAATTGAACATTCGAACAACGCCTAACTTCGTTTGTCGAAACGCTTTATCTTTCGAATCGAAAAGCCGCAAAGCGACCGTTCGCGTCTCGGGCGCGCTCGGCGCAAACGAATTCGTCAAAAATCTCGGGTCGCAAAGCGCCGGATAAGCCGAAACGGTCAGCGAGCCGCGCGAAATCGAGATCGACTCCGGAAGCGTTCCAAAGTCCCAAGTCGTTAAACCGTCGCGGTTCCACTTGGGATCGACGACGGAGCCGATCGACTTGTTCATCTCGACGCCGAGCCGTTCGCGCAACTCGTCGGCGCGCCGCCCTTCGGCCAAAAGCTCGCCGGCGTCGTCGACGACCTTAACGTTCAAGCGCAATTCGAGCGGCGTTCGCTCAAGGTCGAAGTCGGAAACGCTCGTCTTGCGCCCGGCCAATCGGCTAACTTCTTTCGCGACAATATCTTCGAGTTCGCCCTCGCCGAATGAAATCCGCTTGACAATCTCGCGGGCGGTATCGGGAATCGGCACGATTTCGCGACGAATTTCCTTCGGCAACGTCTTCAAAAGCGCGACGACTTTTTGTTCGAGAAGTCCCGGCACCAGCCAGCCGAGCCGCCGCGTTTCCAGTTGCCGCAAACCTTCGAGCGGCACGATCAGCGACACGCCGTCGTCTTCTTCGCCGGGACTAAAGCGATATTTTAACGGCAGTTGCGATTCGCCGCCAAACGACGCTTCGTCGGGAAACGCCGCCGCGGTTTCGGCGTCGACGGCGCCTTCGCAAAAATCTTCGAGCTTCGCAAAGAGCGCGTCGCGCTTCTCTCGCGGCGCCCGTTTCCACCACTTTTTCAGCGAAACGGCGTCGTAAACCGATTCCGGAATCTTCGCGTCGTAAAAATCGTAAATCGCGTCGAGCGACTTCACAAAATCGTACTTGCGCAACTTGTCGCGCAACCGCTCCGCCTCTTCGAAAACGGCGACGTTATGTTCGAAAAACGGCTCCGAACAATCGAACTCGCGATTCACAAGCGCTTCGTAAATAAATATTTGACGGGACTTAACAGGATCGATCGGCCCAAAATTAACGCGTCGTTTCGGAATGATCGTCAAGCCGTAAAGCGTCGCTCGCTCGTAAGCGTGAACGCAACCGGTTTCGCGATTCCAAAACGGATCGCGCCGCGTCCGTTCGAGAAGCCGCCCGCCGATCTCTTCGATCCAATCGGGATTGATGCGCGCGACCGTCCGCAAATAAGCCCGCGTCGTCTCCAAGCGCTCGGCGCCGACGATCCAGGCCGGCTTCTTTTTGAGCCCGGAACCCGGCCAAAGAACGAATTTTCCGGAGTTGGTCGAGCGATATTCCGAACCGTTTTCCTCTTTTTGAGCGACGCCGTACAACAGCCCCGTCAAAATCGATCGGTGGATCGCGTCGTAATCGTCCCGCCGCTTCTTCACCTCAAGTCGTTGTTCTTTAACGAGTTGCAGCAGCTGAACGTACACGTCCGACCACTCGCGCATGCGATTGAACGAAAGGAAATTCTCGCGGCACGCCTTGCGCAACTGATTGCGCGACGTTTTTTCCTTCAAGTTTTGCCAAAAATCCCAAAGTTTGAGATACGACATAAAGTCGCTGTTCTCGTCGAGAAACTGCGCGTGTTTTTCGTCCGCTTTTTCCTGTTGTTCGCGCGGCCGCTCCCTGGGATCCTGAATTTCAAGCGCGCCGGCGACGATCAAAATTTCTCGCAACGCGTTTTCTTCGTCGGCGGCGAAGATCATTCGACCGACTCGAGGATCGATCGGAAGTCGGCTCAACTTGCGTCCAATTTCGGTCAACTCGTTGTTTTCGTCGACCGCGCCAAGTTCGTAAAGCGTTTTATAACCGTCGATTATGGACGCGTTGCGAGGCGGATCGACGAACGGAAATCGCTCGACGGCGCCAAGTTTGAGCGCCTTCGTTTGCAGGATGACGGACGCCAAATTCGTTCGTAAAATCTCCGGCGTCGTGTAACGCGGTCGCGCCAAATAATCTCGTTCGCTGAAAAGTCGAACGCAAACGCCCGGCCCGACGCGCCCGCATCGCCCGGCCCGCTGATCCGCCGACGCTTGCGAAATCGGTTCGATCGGGAGCCGCTGCGTTTTAGACCTTGCCGAATAACGACTTACGCGCGCCGTTCCGGAGTCGATAACGTACCGGATCCCCGGCACCGTAAGCGACGACTCGGCGACGTTCGTCGCGACGACGATTTTGCGCCAACTCGTTTTGCCGAAAATCTTCTGCTGCTCGGTCGCCGGAAGTCGCGCGTAAAGAGGCAAAATTTCCGTTTTTCTCCGCGAGTCGTCCCCCGGTATCGCGTGTTTTTTCAATAGTTTAGCGGTTTCGAAAATATCGCGCTCGGTCGGCATAAAGATCAACGTGTCGCCCCGTCCGCGCCGCGCCAACTCGTCGACCGCTTCAAGAAGCGTCGCCTCGAACGCGTCTTCGTCGTCGAGCTCCTTCCGCCGCAAACCGTTGCGACCGTTCGAGTTACGCTCGTCGGCTTCCGCGCCGTTTTCCTGCTCCCGCTCTTCGCGACGCAACTTCCATTCGTCGATCGGGCGGTACAAAATTTCGATCGGATAAGTTCGACCGGAAATTTCGACGATCGGCGCCGGTTTTCCGTTCGACGTAAAGTGCTCCGCGAAACGCTTTGCGTCGATGGTCGCCGAAGTGATAATCAATTTCAGATCGCGCCGCGTCCGCAACACGCGCTTCATCATCCCGAGCAAAAAGTCGATGTTGAGCGAACGCTCGTGCGCCTCGTCGACAATAATTACTTCGTAACGATTGAAAAATCGGTCGTTTTGCGATTCGGCGAGCAGAATACCGTCGGTCATCAGCTTGATCAGCGTCTTCTCCGACGTCTCGTCGTTAAAGCGCACTTTGTACCCAACCTTTTGTCCCAACGGCGTTTGCAACTCGTCGGCGACGCGTTGCGCAATGGAACGGGCGGCCAACCGGCGCGGCTGCGTGTGCCCGATCAAACCGCGAGCGCCTAACCCCAATTCCAAACATATTTTAGGAAGTTGCGTCGACTTTCCGCTCCCCGTTTCGCCGCAAACGACGACGACCTGATTTTCCGCAATCAACTTTTTTAACTCGTCCCGACGTTCCGAAACGGGCAACTCCAAGTCGTAAGTAACTTTCGGGAAAGACCTTCGGCGCTCCTCAACTTTTTTGATCGACGCGTCGCAATCGTCCGAGAGTTCGCGAAGTTGACGCTCCCAACGCTCCGACGACGCATCTTCAAGCGGCCCAACGTTTTGCGCCTCGTCGGCGCGCTCTCGCGCCCGTTTGTCGAACTCCTGTTGCAAACGAACGAGACGGCGGCGCAACGGCTCGCGATCTAAAAGGAACACCCGGGCCAACTTACGTTGAACGCAATGCAACGAAACTTGAGAACTCATCGATAACTTTCGCCGAATAAACGTCGACGCAACCTAAATAAAAACCGACGTTTGCGTCGACAAACGCCGGTTCGCTTCTTCCGAAAATTTCGGAGATCGCCGCCGCGAAGCGCAATCTCCGAAGACGGCTCGACGAACTCCCGCCGTCGTCAACCGCGCAAAGCGCCGTCGCCGTAAACCACGTATTTATAACTCGTTAAGTCGTCGACGCCGCACGGGCCGCGGACGTGAAACTTGTCCGTGCTGATGCCGATCTCCGCGCCGAGTCCGAACTGTCCGCCGTCGTGCAACCGCGAACTGGCGTTGATCATCACCGCCGCGCTGTCGATCTCCGCCGCGAACTTTCTCGCCGACTTAACGTCTTTCGTAATAATCACTTCGGTGTGTCCGGAACTGTGTTCGTTAATGTGTTCGATCGCCTCTTCGATCGAATCGACGACCTTCGCGGAAATAATCGCCGCCAGGTACTCGCGGTAAAAATCGTCTTCGGTCGCCTCCAAAACGGCGACGTTCGGCGCCAAGGCGCGCGTCCGTTCGTCGCCGCGGATCTCGACGCCGTTATCCGCAAGCGCGGCAAGGAGTTGCGGCGCCGCTTTCTCCGCGATCGCCGAGTGAACGACCAACGACTCGACCGTGTTGCAAGTCCCGAGACGCTGGCACTTCGAGTTGATCAGCACCTTCTTCGCGATTTCCAAATCGGCGTCTTTGTCGACGTAAAGATGACAGTTTCCCGCAAAGTGTTTAATGACGGGCATTTGCGCGTTTTCGGTAACGCGTTTGACCAACGCCTCGCCGCCGCGCGGAATCGCGACGTCGACGTACTGCGGCAACCGCAAAAACTCGTCGACGGCGTCGCGATCCGTCGTGTTCAGCAGTTGCGCCGCTTTTTCCGGAAGCCCGACCTCGCGCGCCGCGTCGGCGAGAACGCGCCCCAAGATCGAGTTCGAATGGAACGCCTCTTTTCCGCCCCGCAACACGACGGCGTTTCCGCTCTTAACGCAAATCGCGGCGGCGTCGGTCGTTACGTTCGGTCGCGACTCGTATACGAAGAAGACGACGCCGATCGGCGTTCGCACTTTCCGCACCTCCAAACCGTTCGGACGAATCGTCGATTCAATCGTCGCGCCGATCGGATCCGGAAACGCGGCGATTTCGCGCAACGCCGTCGCCATTTCGCTTAACGTCTTTTCCGACAAGGTTAAGCGATCGATCATCGACGCTTTCAACCCGCCGCGACGAGCCGCGTCGAGGTCTTTCGCATTTTCGGCGAGAATCTCGTCTTTGCGCTCTAACAGCTTGTCGGCGCAAAGGTTAATCCATTCGTTTTTCTTCGCGCCGGAAACGGCGGCGAGGGCGCGCGACGCTTTTTTAGCGTCCTTGGCGACGCGCAAACAATATTCGCTAAGGTTTTCCATCGTTATCTTCTTTTATTGCAAGCGTTTAGAAGTCCCGTTTTATCGACGTCGCCGACCGCCGTCCCTTTGAATCCGACGCGGCGCAACTCGTTTTATTCGGCGACTTCCATTGTCGGCAGTTTTCCGGCGGCGACAAGTTCGTAAAGTTTCGGGATCAAGCGGCGCGTCGCGCGGGCGCGGTGACTGATCGCCCGCTTAATTTCCGGCGCAAGTTCGCCAAAAGTGCGGTGAAATTCGACGACTTCAAAGAGCGGATCGTATCCGAAACCGTTGTCTCCGGACGGTTTAAGCAAAATGCGACCGCGGCAATATTCCTCCGCTTCAAACTCAACGGAGCCCGTCGGATCGGAGAGAACCATATGACAAACGTAACGCGCGGTTCGCTTTTCGAGCGGAACGTTCGCCAATTTTTCAACCAGCAACTCGTTGTTTCGCCGATCGGAACGCGGGTTTTCTCCGGCAAATCGCGCCGAACGAACGCCCGGCTCGCCGTTCAGAAAGTCGACGCAAATTCCGCTATCTTCCGCAAGCACATACGTTTGCAAATGTTTCGCTTGCTCGACCGCCTTTTTGCGCGCGTTTTCGGCGAACGTTTCGCCGTCCTCGACGACGTCGATCGCCTCCGGAAACTCGGCGAGCGTTCGCAACGCAACTCCCGTCGGCGCAACAAGTTCCGTCGCTTCGATTCCTTTATGCGCGTTGCCGGTGCCGAAAATTAAATAAGGTCGTTTCGTCATTTTTCGAAAATCGCGTCTTTGCGACGCGTCCAAAGTCGCCGACGCAACGCAAGTCTCGCAACGTCGGCAATTACAAGGGTTCGCGACGCTCGCCCCAAGAGAACGAACGCCGCGTCAAAACGTCTAAACCGTTTAACGGCTTACTTTCCGAGTTCATCGGCGAGTCGCGGCATATTGTAAATATGACGCGTCGCTTCGCGGATCCCGGTCGAGTGCACCAAAACGGCGCGGGAAATTTCGTCTTCGTAAGTGAAGTTCGACACGAGAGATTCGATGTTCCCGTCGAAAATCAAACCGACGACTTCGCCCTTCGAGTTGACGGCAGGGCTTCCGGAGTTGCCGCCGATGATGTCGTTCGTCGTAACGAAGTTGATCGGCGCGTCCATCGGCGCTTTGCCGGCGGCTTCCGCGTCGAGCCACGACTTCGCTAAGTCGAACGGATCGGCGAAGTTATGTTCGCGAGCGTGTTCGTAAGCGCCGCTAACCTTCGTTTCGAAAGGAACTTGCGTCCCGTCCTCTTCCGTGTAACCGGCGACTTTTCCGTAAGACAAACGAAGCGTAAAGGTCGCGTCCGGATAGACTTCCGTTCCGTAAACGGCGAACCGCGCCTTGGCGATTTTCGCGTAAGCGGCGCGCGACGGCTCGGCGACTTCGGTCTCGTAATAATCGCGGAGCGAACGAGCGGTCGGCTCGACGGCCAAGGCCAGCCGGATCGCCGGATCGGTCGATTTGCGCAGATCATCCAACGAACCGCTCATCAACGTCTCGCGGCATCCGCGTTTCTTAAGCGTCGTATTTTTAATAATTTGCGTCGCTCGAGATTTCGGCGACGCGCCGTCGAAAATAGCGTCGAAATCGGCTTGCGGAATCACGACGGAATCAAGGGCGCGTCCGCCGTCGACCGGCTTCGAATATTCGTAAAGCATGGAAAGCGAATCGGATAGCGTCATCGTTTCGATATCGGCGGCGCCCGCGCTCACCGGGGCGAGAAGAGCGTTGCGCGTTCCTTCGAGCGCGTCGCCGCGATACGCCGGCAAACGCTCGGCTTCGGGTTTCGCCATTTCAACGACGTAACGGACGATACCGCGGGCTTTAGAAACCGTCGCGCTTGTGAAGGCCTCGTTCGCTTCAAGAAGATCGTAAGCGACAAAACGCCCGCGCCAACCGGCCATGATCGTTTCGATTTCCTTCCACGGATCGTTCGCGGCGTCGATCAACCCCTTGTCGGCGGCGAGTTTACGCAATTCGTTTTCCGCGTCGATCTTCTTTTGCATCAACCCTTTCGTCTGCAAGCCGTTCAAAATGCCGCCGCGATTTTTGCGCGAATTTTGAACGCGGAAGAGCGAAGTCGCGATACGACGAGCGTTTTCGTCGTTTTCGGAGCCGAAAATCTGATACGCCACTTCGCGCCGTCGGTACTTGCTCATCATGTGCGGGTAATAAACGTCGCGCTGATATTGCAGGTCGGCGACGGTGTTGAAGCGGTTCGTGCGCGCCGGGTGCCCGGAAACGAACACGAGTTCGCCGTCGCAAGCGCCGTTTTCGCTCCACTTAAGGAAGCGCTCGGTCTTCATCGGCGCGTCGTTTTCATAAGCGCGGAAGAACGTAACGTCAAGATTGTAGCGGGGATACTCGAAGTTGTCCGGATCGCCGCCGAAAAAACCGACGCTTTCTTCCGGCGCGAAAACAAGGCGCACGTCGGACAGTTCCTTGTAACAATACAGGTGATAAAGTCCGCCCTGGTAAAGAGTTACAACTTCGCAACTCAACCCTTTTTCAGCGTTGGCGGCGGCTTGAATTTTCGCGAACGTCTCCTTGCGGATCGTTTCGGCTTCCGCGGCGTTCGCGGCGCCGGCCAACGCGGTTTCGACCTGCTCCGTCACGTCGACGATCTCCTGCAACACGATCAGTCGCAGGCCGGGGCACTTGATCTCGTCTTCAAGTTTTTCCGCTCTAAAGCCGTTCGCCACATAATCTTGCTCTTTATTGCTCAGCGAAGCGAGCGTCGAAAGCGCGACGTGGTGGTTCGTCATGATCAGCCCGTTCGACGACACGAACGACGCGCTGCCGCCGGAACCGAAACGGACGCACGATTTTTGCAGGTTCTCGAGGAACTCCGGAGTCGCTTCAAACCCATATTTTTCCTTGATTTGGCGCGTCGGCGGGTTCGAAAAAAGCCACATGCCTTCGTCGGCGCGAGCGTCGAAAGACGGAAAAAACGAGCCGAGGGCCAAGGCCGCGGCGAGCGCGCAACGTTTTTTCATAAGACGTTGTCCTTTCGTTGGTTGCGATTTATTTTAACCGGCGTTCGCGGTAAAGTTTAAATCGCGCAATAATTGCTAATGAAATCGACAAGCGCGACGAAAACGAAAATTCGCTTTCGTCGGCGGTATAAAATACAAACGCAACTCGTTGTTTTTCAATCGGTTAAACAAGCGTCGCGTTTATTTTTTGTCGAGCAAATCCGCGCGTTTCGACACGTTCAGCGTTTCCTCGACGCTCGACGGGTCGATTTTGCGGCAACAGTCGACCAATTGTTCGGCGAACGACTGCAACTCGTCGCGCCATTGGAGTTTATCGCCTTCGACCGGTTCGAGCTCGACAAACTCTTCGATCAGCAAAATCAAACGGAGCAAATGTCGAAAAACGACGCCTTCCTGTTTTTGTAAACGCTTGACCGTTATATACTTATTAAAGTCGCCTTTGAAGTCGAGAATCAACTCGCCCGCCGCCCAAACCGACGAGACGCGCACCGGAACGCCGGGATATTCGAAATCGAAAAGGCGCTTCAACTTCTCGGCGAAAGGCAGCGTGTAAACGCGCTCCTCCAAGTTCCCGCCGAAGCGCCGCCGTTTCTCCCAAGCCTCGCGCTCCTCTTCCTCGGTTCGCGGAACCAGTTCTTCGACAGACGCCAACCCGTGTTGCAGCAAGGTTTTATCCAATCGCGTCGTCGCAAGGCGTCCGGCGGGCAACTCGTCCTGTTTCGGCGCGCGAAGCGAACGGGCGACCGCGGTCGGCGTTTCCAGCAAACTTTCGAACGCCTGAATCCGCTCGGGCAGGTCGGCGACGCCCAGCTGTTCGAGCAAAAACGCGCCGTACACAGGGTTTACGCCTCGAAGCCGCGTCAACGTTTTCATCTTTTCGGTCGGGTACGCTCGCCAAGCGACGTAAGAAGCCGCCAACTCCGCCGCCGCGGCCGATTGTTCAAACGTTGGAACCGCTTGCGATTCGGAGGTTTGCGACGTCGGCGCGTCGTTTTTCGCGCTTGCGTCGACCGCTTGTTCGACGTTCTGCCCGATTTCGTTAAGTCTCGACGCGTCGGCGACTTGCGTTCCTTCGCCGGAATCGAAAAGGTCGGCGCCGCCGAAAAAGTCGAACGCGTTCGACGCAACTCCTTGCGGTTCGGTCGGTTCCGCGTCGAGCCGTTCCTTTTCTTTTTCGAACGCGCGGGGATCGAACGAGCCGTCGAAAGCGGGATCGACGAGCGTTTTGTCGTCGAAGATCCCGGCGCCAAACGGTTTCGCCTTGCGATCCCTTTCTTTAAGTTCGCGCTGCAATTCGAGTTGCGCTTCAAGCGCGGCGGGAGTTTGCGAAATTCCGTAGGCGACCGGATCCGGTTCCAAACGCGCAAAACCGCCTCGCCAAAGGGTTAACAGCATTTGGTCGAGCGATTTTTTCATCGCTTCCAACCGTTTCGCCCCGGTAAGTCGGCGCGCGATCAGCGCTCGAATCGGCTTGACGTCGGGGTTCGACTCGATCATGTGCGCCAAAAGCCGCCAAGGCAACGGGCCGCGACTCGTCAGTTTCCCCGGCGCGGCGTCGCGCAGTTGCTCAAACTGCTTCTCCGACCAATATTGCTCGCGCGGATTGCGGGTCGGAGCCTTTTTCTTCATCTTTTTCTTGGCTTCGCGGAGTTTAGGATCTTTGACGTCCTCGGGAATTTGGTCGTATTTTTCGCGCCAACGCTCGATGCGAACGTCGTCTTCGTGCGCCAAGGCGAAAACGTATCCGCAATCGTCGTACTGCGGGCGCCCGGCGCGTCCGAAAATTTGATGCGCCGAACTCGGCTCGACCAGCTTTTTGTCGCCGGGCGGGCCCTTCATCAGCGTCGGCAAAACAACCGAGCGCGCCGGAAGGTTGATCCCCGCCGCCAACGTTTCGGTGCAAACGCAAAACGACAGCAACTTCTTTTGGAACAACGATTCGACAAGCCGCCGATTTTTCGGCAAAACGCCCGCGTGATGGACGCCGATTCCGCGAAGCAAAAGTTGGCGCAATTTCGGCCCGGCGCCGGCGCTAAGGTCGTAATTTTCGAGTTCGTCGGCGATCGCCTTCCGCCGCGCCGCGTCGATAACGTCGCGTCCTTTAACGACTTCGGCGACGTCCCAACATTCGTCGCGGTTGAAGCAAAAAACGAGCGCGGGCGTCAGGCGTTCATCCTCGTTTCCGACGCACATCGATTCGAGCTGCTCGGGCAAAAACTGGTCGCCGACCCAACGGTACACGAGCGGCGTTTTGCGCTCCGTCGATTGCACCAGGTCGAGCTTGCGACCGGCGGTCGTCCGCAGCCAAGACGCGAATTCGTAAGCGTTTCCAACCGTCGCGGAAATCAGCAGCGTTCGAATATGCGACGGCAACAGTCCGAGCGTAAATTCCCAAACGACGCCGCGTTCCGGATCGGAAAATTGGTGAAATTCGTCCATCACGACGACCGAAACGTCGTCGAACGAAAAAGTCGGCGCGTCCGGTTTCGGGGCGATTAACGCGGCTCCCGTCGAAAGTTCGGCGCCGGGGGGCGGAGTCGGTTTCGACGGCGGTTCGACGTCCGGTTTTTTCGTCGGCGTTTCGTCTTGCCAAGTCGTCGCCAACGACGTTTTCGCGTTCAGCGAAGCGGCGGAAATTTTCGAGCGTCCTTCGACGTTCGCGGCGCTTGCTTCCGAACTCGACGACGGCGCGGAACGCTCGGCAAATTCGGCGAAAACGTTCGAAGCCAAAAGCCGATTGAACAAAATTTCGGCGACGACGACGAGAATCTTCGCGTCGACGTTTTCCCGGCGGTTCCCGGTAACGAGCCCGACGTCGGAGCGGTCGAAGCCCCAACGCTCGGCGGCTTCCTGCAATTCGACGTATTTTTGTTCGGTAAGCGCGATGAGCGGCGTCGTGTAGTAGGCGCGCTTTCCCGTCTTCAACGCCTCGTAGAGCCCGGCTTCGGCGACGACGGTCTTTCCCATGCCGGTCGGAGCGCACACGAGAACGCCCTGTTTCGACTCGAACCAAGCGCAAATCGCCTCTTCTTGAAACGGATAAGGAGCGAAAGGAAGCTGTTCGAGGTATCGAAGCGCCAATTCGTCGCGCGCAATTTCGTGTTCCGACGTCATGATCGCCTTTCGTTTGCGAGGATAGGTAAAATACAAAGGGTGCGAAACGACGAACGCTCGACGATCGCGCGTCGCCGAACGAAACGTCGACGCGACGGGCGAAGTCGACGACGCCGACGCAATAATTATACGCGTCGAAGCGAATTTGTGAAGGGGCCGCGTTCGAAGAGCGTCGTTTTCGACGACGCGCGCCGCCCCGTTTCGCTCGAGTTCCGACAAGAAATAAAAAAAGACGACCCGCGAAAGTCGCCGTTTCAACGCCGAAAAGAGCCGCGTCCGCAAAGCCTCGAAGGGCGAGCGGGTTTTCGCCTTATCGACTCCCAAAAAAAACAGACCCGACGCCTGTTTTCGGGACGAGCCGACCGCGACGTTGCATTGAGAAAAAAGCTTAAACGCCCCAAATCGGACGTTTAGCGCAACATCCCCGACTGGATTCGAACCAGCGACCTACGGTTTAGGAAACCGTCGCTCTATCCTGCTGAGCTACGGGGACACGCCGCCCGACGACGCGACGCGAACCGCGTCGAAACGCGGCTCCGCCGAAACGCCGAACGCTTCGAGCCCGTTCATTGTACGCTCTCGACGCGACGGCGTCAAGGGGGGGCCCGCCGTTCGTTTGCGCGTCAGTCGCGGTATCCGTTCGGATATTTTTTTTGCCAGTTGTACGCGTCGCGGCACATTTCTTCCAAACCGAGTTTCGCCGACCAGCCGAGCGCTTCGTTCGCCAAAGTCGGATCCGCGTAACAGGTCGCCACGTCGCCCGGACGCCGCGCCGTCAATTCGTAAGGAATTTTTACGCCGTTCACTCTTTCAAAGGTCGCGACCAGATCCAAAACGCTGTAACCGCGCCCGGTTCCGAGGTTGTAAACGCAAGCGCCCGGCTTCGCGTTGCGGTACGCGGCGACGTGTCCGCGGGCCAAGTCGACGACGTGAATGTAGTCGCGCACTCCGGTGCCGTCCGGCGTCGGGTAATCCGAGCCGAACACGCTCAGTTTTTCGCGCCGTCCAACCGCGACCTGGCAAACAAACGGCGCCAAATTGTTCGGGATCCCCAGCGGATCTTCGCCGATTTCGCCGCTCGCGTGCGCCCCGACCGGGTTGAAATAACGCAAAATCGTAACGGAAATTTTTTCGTTCGTCCGCGCAAAGTCCCGCAAAATCTGCTCGATCATCAACTTCGTCCAGCCGTAAGGGTTCGTGCAACCGGTCGGCTCCGTTTCTTTGAGCGGCACGTTTTGCGACGTTCCATAAACGGTCGCGGAAGAGCTGAAAACGACTTTATTAACGTCGAACTCCTCCATCAGTTCGCAAAGAACCAGCGCGGAATCGATGTTGTTGCGATAATATTTCAGCGGCGCCGCGACCGATTCGCCGACGGCTTTGTAACCGGCTAAGTGAACGATCGCGTCGAACTTAAACTCTTCGAAGAGCTTGCGCGTCGCGGCTTTATCGCAAACGTCGACTTCTCGACGCGCGATTTTTTTACCGGTCAATTTTTCGACGCGCTCGATCGATTTCGGCGAGCTGTTGCTAAAATTATCCGCGACGACGACGTCGGAACCGTCGTTCAAAAATTCAAGAGCCGCGTGCGAACCGATGTAACCGGCGCCCCCGGTGAGGAGAACAGTCGCCATTTCGATTTCCTTTCTGCAAAACGCGTCGCGCTCAAATCGCTCCGACGCACTAAATTCGAGAGGCGGCGAGCCGTTCGTCGACCGCCTTTTCTTATTTTACGTTCGCTAGAAAAAACGTCAAGGGGCGGCCTTTTCAAACGGCTCCGACAAAAAAAGACGCGCCGACCGAAGTCGACGCGCCTTGCGTTTCGTCGGGACTCGAACCGCGCCGTTCAAGCGAACTCAAACGACGCGCCGAGGTAAAGATCGCCGTTCGACGACGTCCCGTTAGTAATTGTTGTTGCCGCCGCGGTTGTTATTGTTGTTGCCGTAACCGCCGCCGTTGCGGTTGTTATTGTTGTTGCCGTAACCGCCGCCGTTATTGTTGTTATTGTTGCCGTAACCGCCGCCGTAACCGCCGCCCGAGCTACTGCTGTTCCCGGAGCTGGAGTTGTAAGTGAACATGCGGAGGAGTTGGCTAAACATCGGTTGCGGCGCGACCAGGACGTAACGGCGGTCGCCGCTGACGCCCGCGCTGGTCGAGAAACCGGCGCCCAGCGTGATGTAGCTGATGATCGGCATGTGGCCCGGATCCGGCGTTACGTAAGACACTTGCGGAGCGTCGAGGTTTTCGTTTTCGACGGCGTTTTCGGCTTTGTAACCGCTAACGTATTTTTCCGCTTGGTCTTGCGCGACGTTCGAACCGATCGCTTCGGCGCGAGCGCTGCGATCCTGGAAGGCCGCGACGCGTTGCGAAAGCTCTTGCGCCGAACGGGCCTGGATCTGATTCAGCGCGGCCGCGGCGGTCAAGATCTCTTCCTTGACCTCTTCTTGACGGCGTCCCTGGTCGAGTTGAACGGTAAAACCGACGTCTTTGTCGTCTTGCAGTTCGATGATCTCGACGGCGGAGCGTTCTTTATCCGTCCCGACGTTCGTGCGAATCTTGACCGTAACCTTGTTTTGCGCGACCGTTCCCCAACTGCGGGAGATCAGGAAGTTGTAGTCGCCCGAAAAACCGGCCGGGCAGGTGTAAACGCGACTGCGGAGCCCTTCGCGGTTCGCTTCGAACGATTTCGCCAAGTCGGTCGAAATTTCGGAGAGAACGCCGCCGGCCGCGGTGCGTTTTTGAGCGAACCAGCAAACGGCGCCGGTCGGCTCCTGAACGGCCAGGTCGAGCTCGGCGTCGCCGGCCCATTCGATCTCGACGATCACGTCGCGGAGACTGGCCGCTTCGAGTTGTTCCTCGAACGCCGCCGCGTCGGCTTCGCGACCTTCGCTCTTCATCTTTTCGATCAGGTCGAGCGCGATCTCCTGTCCGGCCAACTCGACGCCTTCGACGAGCTTGCCGTCCCAAACGATCGACGCGATCCCGAGCGAAACCCACTTCAACGCTTCTTCGTCGTTCAACTCTTTCGCAAGCGCGAGGCCGCGAACGTAAGGTTCCGGACGAGTCGGCGCGACGCGGGCGACGTCGCGATAAATTTTCAGGGCGCGTTCTTGCGAACCGACCTTTTCCAGGTACGTCGCCAGCCCCATCAACACGACGGGATCGCCCGAGAAGTCGGCGACGGAAAGGATCGCCGTTTCGATTTCTTCCTGCGGCGCGTTCGCCTGGATCAACGCGGCGGCGAGCGCTTCGTACATCCACGGGGACGCGTAGTCGTTGCGCAACGCGCTTTTGATCAACGCGACGGCGGATTCCGGTTGCGTTTTCGTCAACGCGACGACTTGTTCCATCGTTTCGAATTCGAACGCTTCGCGAGCTTTGGCGTAGTCGGCGGAACCGGCTTTCGGGGCTTTCGTCGCGAAGTAAACGTCCCATTTCGCGTTCAGGTCGACCGGAGCCTGGGCGAGGGTGCCGCGGGCTTCCGATTTTTTCGCGGTTTTCGCGGGAACGGCGAAAAGTCCGTCGTCGGCGGCGTCTTCAGGCGCGCCTTCGAGGAAATTGCGCAGGATGGCGTCGTTCGGGCCGTCGACGGCGTCGGCTTTCGGCGCGGAGACGGTCGGGACGTTCATCATGCCTCCGCCCATGCCGCCCATGCCGCCCATCATACCGCCGCCCATGCCGCCCATCATGCCGCCGCCCATGCCGCCCATCATGCCGCCGCCCATGCCGCCCATGCCGCCGCCCATGCCGCCCATCATACCCATGCCGCCCATCATGCCGCCGCCTTGGTTCGGTTGCATAATGAGGTCGGCGACGGAGTAGAGTCGCAGGCTCGTCGAAATTTCGGGGTTGGTTTTAATTTCGTCTTGGGTGGTGATGAAAAGGCTGTCGTTCAGGACGCAGAAGTCGAGCGAGTAGGAACGCAGGACGAGTTTCAGCGCGTTGCGGAACGAAATACCGGTCAGGTTTTCCTGGATCATCAACGAAGAAGCCGGGCCGCCGGCGTCGGATTCTTCGATATTCGTGTTGTCGAAAACGACGTTGATGTCTTTGCCTTCCTCGCGGAGTTGACGTTTGACGTCTTCGATCCACGCGGTGAGGGTCAAGTCGGAATCTTCGCCGCCTTCGACGTCGATTTTGACGTTAAGCGCCTGTTGAATGCGTTGTTCCGCTTCGGAGCCTTGCAGGTTCGTCGAGCTGTATTTTTCTTTGCGAACTTTCGTGAGATTGTTCCAAACCTCCGGATCCGGATAGGTGATCGGCGGTTCGTCCGAAACCGGAATATGGGCGCGTTCGACGGACATCAACGCGTGCAGCAGGTTCGTGCGACGCTTAAAGCGGAGCTCCTGATTTTGCTCCCAGGCGTCGGTCAACAGCGCGACGTTCGCGGCTTGCGTCGGAAGCGCGTTGTTCTTACCGGCGATCTCGGCGGCTTCCTCGGCGGCTTGCGCGGCGAGGACGAACTTGCTTTCTTTCACCAGCGAGTCGAAGCGTTTCATGATTTCTTCGACTTTCAGCTGATTCTTGAGACGCGCTTTTTGCGCTTTGATCGCGGCGTCGACGACGGCTTGATTTTGCATCGCGGCGTGGTCGCGAACCGCTTTTTGTTCTTTTTCGAACGCGATTTGTTCGGCGCAGGCGCTCAAATCGTGCAGAAGGAGCGCGCGGTCGGCGTCGGAAATCGTCGCGAATTGTTTCACGGCGTTAATCGTCAATTTAACGTCTTGAAGCGCGCCGTCCGGGTCTTGACGCGAATCCTTGCGGGCGTTCGCCATCACGGCTTGAACGTGCGTTTTCATTTGCTGCGTTTGAACGCGGACGTTCGCTTCGGACGCTTCGAGCAAATTCGCGCGATTTTCGTTTTTAACGACTTGCTCGGCGCGAGCGAAGAGCGCGTCGACGTCGGAGTTCATCGCCTCGGCGTCGTCGGTCGAAAGGCTGACTTCGACGAGTTTGGCCAGACGTTTCGCGTCTTCGGCGTTTCCGTCGGCGACGGCTTGTTCGACGAGTTCGACCGTTTCGTCCGCGGCGGCGTTCAGCGCGACCTGGCGAGCGGTCAGAAATTCGCGCCCGGCGATCGACAGAGTCGCGCCGGAGTCGGCGGCGGCGTCTTCGACGAGGCGATAAAGATATTGGTTGTTAACGTTCGAAACGCTCGGGGCGACACTCCACGCGATCTCGGCTTCGCGACCGTCGGCGACCGTCGCGGGGATCGAAATTTCGACGTTTTCGTCGAGCGCTTCGGTCGTTTTGCCGACGACGTAAGTTTCGCGGTCGCTGCGGATCGGCGGGAGCGGGTTCGGATAGACCTCGGCGCCGGCGATCGTCAACGAATTTTCTTCCGGCCAGTAGACGGTCGCGGTCGCGGCGCCGGCGAGGCGTTCGCCCGCTTCGTCCGCGGCGGCTTCCTTCTCGACGACGTAACCGCCGGTGCGGTTCGCGAGCGCGCCGAGAACGTCTTCGTTGACCGCCGTTCCGACGCCGAAAGCGTTGACGGGAACGCGAGCGGAAACGAGTTTTTCGACCGTTTCGCCGAAAACTTCCTCGTTGAACGCCGCGCCGGCGCTGACGCCGCGTCCGACGAACACGATCGAGCGATCGGCGTTTTCGTTAAAGTCGAACGAATCGGCGGCGACGGTAAACGCCTTTTCCAAGTCGGTCGCGCCGAGCGGGGCGCGGGTCTTCAACGAAGCGACCGCGTCGCCGAGCTCCTTCGAACCGACCGCGACGTAACCGTCGGTCAGCGCTTCGATCTCGTTCGAAACGACGAAAAGCTGCACGCGAGCGTTCGCCGGAAGGTTCGCGACGAGCGACTCGACCGCGGCTTGCGCCTTCGCGCGGACGTCGGAATTCAATTGAGACGCGGAGAAGTCGACCAGAGCCGCGACGTCGACGAATTCCGACGTCGATTCGACGGCGTCCGCTCGAAGCGGAACCAAAAAGCAATTCGCGCCGTCGCTTAACCGATAGGTCTCCATGGAAACTTCAGATTCCGCCCCTTGAGCCGCGCCGCCGACAAGCGTCAGCGCAATCGCCGCGGCGGGCAATATTCTGAATAGGCTCTTTTTCATACGCACAGTCCTTTTTCTCCGAAAATCTTTTGAACCGATTGGAATGGAAGCCGAAAAAACGCGATCACGAAACCGTATGCGCTCAGTTTCGCGCTTCCGTTTTCGCTCGTCCAAACATTTTTACGTCCGACGTTTTCCTCGCGACGCGTCGAAACGCGCCGCCGGGGTTCCGTCGTCGGCGACGGGGCCGCGCCCGAACGATTCGAACCGTCGACGCGGGAAGAGCGGGTCGCTTCAAACGACGCGCTCTATCCGTTATACCTTGAACGCTCCGTTATTTCAACCGGTTTTATCGGTCGCCGCGCCAAACAAACGTTAAATCAACGCGACGCGGTCGGAAATATCGAAAAAACCGCTATTCTTGTTCGTTAAAATCGAAACGAACCGTTTTTCCCGACTTTTCCTCAAACCGACCGCGACCGGAGCCGTCGGCGGCAAAGCGCGGCGCGGCAAGAGCGTTCCTATTGTCAATTTTACTCTTCATCGCGCGATTCGCAAGAAAAATTTCCTCTTTTTAAAGATTTTTCGCAAAAATTCCCCTTGCCGCAAAGATTTTTACAATTATAACGATTGAGCGCAAAACGCCGGCTCGGAGAGAAAATCGGGACGGCTCTTGAAAAGGGGGCGGCTCGCGGTTATAATAAAGGGTGATCGGCGCGCGAAGCGTCGACGTTTTCGGTCGTTTGCCTCTCGTTTTTCGGAGAATCGTATGAGCGACGCCTCTCTCGCCCCCGCCCTTGACGCCGCGCCGTCCCGAACCCCTTGGGAACCGACCGCGTCCGGAGCGATCCCGTTCGTCCACCTCCACACCCACTCGCACTATTCGCTTCTCGACGGAGTCGGCAAGCTCGAAAATTTGATCGCCCGGGCTCAGGAGCTCGAAATGCCGGCGCTCGCGTTGACCGACCACGGCAACCTTTACGGCGCGCTCGAATTTTACCAGAAAGCGCTCGACGCCGGGCTCAAACCGATCCTCGGCTACGAAGCTTACGTCGCGCCGGGAAGCCGTTTCGAGAAGGGGGAAAAACGCTCGTTCCACCTCACGCTTTTGGCGACGAATCGGCAAGGTTACCAAAATCTTCTCTATCTTTCCTCGATCGCCTATACCGAAGGGTTTTACTACAAGCCGCGTCTCGACCGCGACGCGTTGGCGAAACACAACGAAGGCCTGATCTGCCTTAGCGGTTGTTTGGCGGGCGAAGTCGCTCGCACGTTGGCCAACGGAAACGGCTCGCCGGAATCTTACGAACGCGCTCGCAACGCCGCTCGTTGGCACCGCGAAATTTTCGGCGACCGTTATTACCTCGAGTTGCAGGATCACGGTATCGCGGAGCAAAAGATCGCGCTGCAGGGAACGTTGCGTCTCGCCGGAGAGCTTGGGATTCCGACGGTTATGACGAACGACGTGCACTACGTTCGCCGCGAAGACGCCGACGTGCAGGATCTCGCGCTCTGCATCAACACCGGCAAATTCCGCACCGACGCCAACCGCATGCGGATGGATTCCGACGAGTTTTACCTCAAAAGCGGCGCCGAAATGATGGAGCGCGCCCAGGGTTTCGAAGACGCGGTTTGGCGTTCGCTCGAAATCGCCGACCGTTGCGATCTCCAACTTGAACTCGGCAAGCGTTTCTTCCCGATCTTTATCCCCCCGGACGAAAAAACGCCGGACGACTATCTTCGCGAACTTTGCGTCGCGGGACTCAAACGGCGCTACGCGAACAACCCGAAGCGGCTGGTCGACGGCGAACTTTCCGCCGAAGTGAAGGCGCGGCTCGACCGCGAGCTCGGCGTCATCGCCAAACTCGGTTTCGCGACGTACTTTCTGATCGTTTGGGACTTCGTTCGCGTCGCCGAAGAGCGCGGCATTCACCGCACGGCCCGCGGCTCCGGCGTCGGAGCGCTCGTCTGTTACGCGCTGAACCTGTCGCACGTTTGCCCGCTCGAGTTCGACCTCCTTTTCGAACGATTTTTGGACGAAAATCGTCTCGAAGCGCCCGACATCGACATCGACTTCGAGCAGTCGCGACGCGGCGAAATCATCGACTACGTTAAGGAACGCTACGGAGCGGAAAAAGTCGCGCAACTCGGCGTTTTCGGCACGATGGCGGCGAAGTTGGCGATCCGCGACGTCGGACGTGCGCTCGGGGTTTCGTTGGCCGACGTCAACGCGGTAACAAAGCTCGTTCCGGACGCGCCGAAGATGACGATCAAAAAAGCGTTCGACCAAAGTCCCGAACTCGTCAAACTTTACGAAGAAAACGGCGACGTCCGCGAACTCATCGACTACGCGAAGCAAACGGAAGGGTTAGCCCGAAGCGCCGGAACGCACGCTTGCGGCGTCGTCATCGCGCAACGAGCGCTGACCGACTTCGTTCCGGTGCAAAAGCTGACCGGCAAGGACGAACTCGTTACGCAATGGCAGGGCGCGGAGGTCGAAAAGGCCGGGCTACTGAAGATGGACTTCCTCGGTTTGCGCAACCTCTCGATCCTCGCCGACTCGGTGCGCATCATCAGGGAAACGACCGGCGAAACGATCGACCCGTACTCGCTTCCGCTCGACGATCCGGACACTTACGCGCTCCTGTGCCGCGGCGAAACGAAGGGCGTTTTCCAGCTCGAAAGTTCCGGCATCCGCGAACTTTTGATGAACATGCGGCCGGACAGTTTCCGCGATATCATCGCCGTTCTCGCGCTCTACCGCCCGGGCCCGTTGGAAGGCGGCATGGTCGACGACTACGTCGCCGTCAAACATAAACGCAAGGAAGCGCGGTATTTGCATCCGGTTTTGGAGGAAGTGCTCGCCGAAACGAACGGCGTCATGGTCTACCAGGAGCAGATCATGCGCATCCTGAACAAGCTCGGGAACATTCCGCTGTCGAGCGCGTACACCTGCATTAAAGCGATCAGCAAAAAGAAGCACGACAAGATCGCCAAGTTCAACGACGACTTCATTAAGGGCGCGCAGGAAAACGGCCTCACCGCCGCGAAAGGGCAAGAGCTTTTCGACCTCATCAAGGTTTTCGCCGGCTACGGTTTCAACAAATCGCACTCGACCGCTTACGCGAACGTCGCCTACACGACGGCGTACCTGAAAGCGCACTATCCGGCGGCCTTTATGGCGGCGCTCCTTTGCGGCGATATCTCGGCGCGCAACTTCACGAAACGCGACAAAACCGTCGAACACGTCGACGACTGCAAACGGATGGGCGTCGAGGTCGAGCCGCCGAACGTCAACGTTTGCGACGCCCGTTATAAAGTCGTCGACGGCAAGATTTTATTCGGTTTGACGGCGGTGAAAGCCTGCGGCGAAGACGCCGTCGCCGAAATCGTTCGAGCGCGAGAAGCGGGCGGCCCCTTCAAAAGCATCTTCGACTTTTACGAACGCGTCGACACGAAGCTCGTCGGGCGAACGACCGTCGAATCGCTGATCAAATGCGGCGCTTTCGACTGTCTGGGCGCGAAACGCTCGCAGTTAATGCAAGCGCTCGACAAGGCTTACAAAAACGGTCAGGCGGTCGCCGCCGACCGGGCCCGCGGTCAGCGCAGTCTCTTCGGCGACGAGCAGGAAACGCCGAAAACGCCGGAGGAGGAACTCGCCGCCAACCTGCGGGGACTTCCCGACGTCGACGACTGGTCGGCCAAGGAAACCGCGCGTTACGAAAAGGAAACGCTCGGCTTTTACGTTACGGCGCACCCGCTCGGCGACTGCCGCGAAACGTTGCAAACGTTCGCCGCGTCGATCGCTAAAGTCCAGCAATTTCAGAACAAAGCGCGAGCGACGATCGGCGGCGCGATCTCCGGCGTCGAGATCAAAACGTCGAAAAATCCGAAACCGGGCCGCCCGAGTCAGTTCGCGATCTTCCAGATCGAAGACGTCGACGCGTCGATTCGAGCGATCATGTGGGCCGACGCGTTCGCTCAATACGGACAACACCTAAAGAACGACGCCGTCGTCTTTTTGCGCGGCCGCTTGGAGAAAAAAGAGAACGAAAAAAAGGACGGGGACGACGAAAACGAAGCGGAAGTCGAAACGACTTTTTTCGTCGACGAAGCGATTCCGTTCGAAAACGCGGCGACCGAAATGACGCGCGGCGTCGCGATCGTTTTGAAGGAAGCGTCCGCGCAAAACGGCGGCGTCAAAACGCTTTACGACATTTTGAAAACGTACCGCGTCGGACGCGACGGAAACGCTCGCGGCGCCGACTTGGAGATCCGCCTTCAAATGAAAGACGGAACGCTCGCGACGCTGAAATGTCCGGAATTTAAGCTGAACCTGACGAGCGAAATGCGCGTTCGCGTCGAGGAACGTTTCGGCGACGATTCGTTCCAACTCCTTCCCGCGCCGCAAAAACAGGGCGTCGTCGAGGAGTCCCGCGACCGTTGGCGCCGTCGCAACCAGCCGACTTAACGCGTTTTCCGACGTTTTTTTCGCAACCGTTTTGCGTTTCGCGCCGCAAAAATTACGGCGGCGCGACGCGTCAGGGGGGAATCGCCGCATGTCCGCGCCCGCCGCGGCCTCCGGGCCCGAAGTTTGTTCGTCTCGCGTTTTAGCGTTCGATTTCATCCGATGCGTCGCGTGCTTCGCGGTGATCGTTTTGCACGCGAAACATTCGTTTATCGACGAAAGCGTCCTTTCGCCCGCTTGGAACGTCGCGACGCTTTGCCGTTCGTTCGCGCGCCCGGCCGTCCCGCTTTTCGTCGCGATCAGCGGTTATTTCCTCTTGAGTCGGCGGTTCGTCGGCGCGGACGTCGGGCGTTTTTACCGTCGACGGTTCGCGAAAATCGGCGTTCCGTTCGCGTTTTGGGCGCTCTTTTATTTCTTCGCAAACGCCGTCGAAGAAGGACTTCAAGGCGCTTCGTTCGCCGCGATCCTCGACGAGCATTTCCTCGCGACGCTGCGCAACGGACACGGTTACGGCTATCATCTTTGGTATCTGTACATGCTCGTCGGGCTGTACGCGGCGACGCCGTTCGTCGCGACCTGGTTCGACGCTTTTTCGCGCCGCGACGCGGTCGTCGCGACGTCCGTTTTGACGCTCGTCGTCGGCGCGGCGTCGGCGGCGACGTTGCGGCTCGACGGACGTTGCGGGCCGCCGACGATTTTTATCGCGTTCTTTTATTATCTTCCTTATTTCCTTTGGGGCAAGATCTTAGGCGATTTCGCGATCGCGGCGGCGCGTCCGCTCTTGACGGCGTCGGCGCTCGGCGTTTTCCTTGTTTCGACGCTCGTCGCGTTCGGAACGCAGGCGCGCTGGGGCGACCCCAACTACTTTTACGCCAATTCGGCCGGCGGCGCGTCGACGCCGTTGGTTTTCTGCCAGGCGCTTTCGTTTTACGTCTTCGCGCTTTCCTGGCGCACCAATCCCGCGTTGAAATTCGCTCGAACGACGACTTTTCTCGCGTCGTTAAGTTTCGGCGTTTACCTGGTTCATCTCTGCTGTTACGACGCGGCGCGCTTTCTTCTCGCGGCGGTCGATCTCGCGCCGGACGCCGAGCGCCCGTTCGTTACGTTCGCCGCTTACGTCGTCGCAACCTACGTTTTCGCTGGAATTGCGACGTTCGTTTTCCAACGGCTTCCGTACTTGCGCCGCGTCGTTTGACGTTTTCGCCTTAAAAATCGAAAATCGATACAAAAGTCGGAAATTTTCGCGACGTTTTCCCCACGACGGCGCGAAACTCCGCGCGTCAAACCGAACGTCGCCGCTTTCGTTACTACCGCGGAGTCAACGTTTTACGACTCAAAAAATTCCCGTCGTCGGACGCTCTCCGCAAACGGGCCGCCCGTTTTTCGCTCTTGACGCCGCGCCGAACGTTTCGTTATACTCGCGGCAAATTTTGCAGGATCGCGCGGAAAAGCGATCCGTCGCCGCCGTATGTTTAGGAGAACAGCGCTATGTTAAAATGTAAGGGGGGGGGGGGATTACAACGGTTCTTCCCGCGTGTTGGAGTTCGATTTTATTCGCGCCCTCGCGTGCTTCGCAATCGTCGTAACCCACGCTAAATCGATCTTTTCGCAATTAGAACCGCACACGGCGGCCTGGAACGCGGCGATCGTCTCGCATTCGTTCACGCGAATGGGCGTTCCGCTTTTCGTGATGATCAGCGGCTATTTTCTGCTGAGCAAAACGTATCGCACCGACGAGGACGTCGTTCGATTTTACAAGCGGCGCTGGCTTACGATCGGCGTCCCCGGCGTTTTTTGGGCGACGCTTTATTTGATTCTGAACGCGATCAAACACTTTCACAACAACGCTACGCTGGCCGGGTTTTTCCCCATGATCGCGCACTCGTTTTTGCAAAAAGGACAGGTGCTTACGGCGACGCCGCTTTGGTACCTTTACATGCTCGTCGGGCTGTATTTGATCACGCCGCTGGCGGCCTCTTGGTTCAGCGTTTTCTCGCGCCGTTACCTGACTGTCATGTCGTTTATTTTCCTGTGCGGCGTCTGCCTTATTTCCACGACGACCTTCGTCCTGTACGGCACGCACATGCCCGCGACGATTTTCATCCGGTTCGTCTACTACGTTCCCTATTTCCTGTTAGGCAAGATTTTAGGCGACGTCTTCGCCAACGGCTCCCATCCTAAAGCCGCGCTCTTAGGATTTTTAGGGTTCGCGCTGGCGACGGCGGGAATCGTTATAACGCACTTTTATTTCGACGGACGCGCCTACTTGTACGAAGACTTGTCTTCCGGCAACTGCTCGTTTCTCGTGATCTGCCAGGCGCTGTCGTTTTACATTTTCGCGCTTTCGTGGAAATCGAATCCGGCGTTCGCGCTCCCGCGTCTCGTTACGTTTTTAGCGTCGTTGAGTTTCGGCGTTTACCTGGTTCACCTTCCCTGCTTAGCCGTTGGGAAAAAACTGTTAAGCTTCGTCGATCTCGCGCCGGATCCGTCGCGACCGATCGTTACGTTCGCCGCTTACGTTCTGACGGCGTACGCGCTCGCCAATTTCATCACGTTCGTTTTCAAACGGCTTCCGTACCTGCGCCGCGTCGTTTGACGACGTTCGACAAAAAATCGGAAAAAAGCGCTTGATTTTTCGCGCTGTTTCCCTTACGATAACAAAAACTTCGCGCGTCGAGCCGAACGCTCGGCGCGCTCGCTATTATCGAAGGGAAAACACGTTATGAATCGAAGAGATTTTCATCGGCAAATTCTCGGCGCCGCGATCCTTCTCGGCGCGGGCCGCGCGTCCGGTTTCGCGCTCGAAGCGGCCAACCCCCGTTCGTACCGCAATCCGAACGGCGTCGCGGGCGACCCGGCCGTCTTGCGCAAACCGTCCGGAGAAATCGTCGAATTTGACGGAAAGTATTGGCTCTACTTCACTTCCGAACACGGAAACGTTCGCGGATACGAAGCCCGTTCGACGGTCGATTTCGTTGAGTGGAAAGACGAAGGAATCGTTTTCGACGCGACCGGAACCTGGGCTCGCGACGCGTTTTGGGCGCCGGAAGGGTACGAAATCGACGGCAAATTTTACCTCTTTTTCAGCGCGCAAAACGCCGATTTCCCCTGGACGGCCGCCGAAAAGTTCAACGTCGGCGTCGCCGTCGCCGACTCGCCGCGCGGGCCGTTCAAGCCTTTGAAAAACGAACCGATTTTCGAACCCGGTTATCCGATCATCGACGCGAACCTCTTCGTCGACGACGACGGAACGCCGTATTTGACCTATTCGCGCTGCTGTTATCAACACCCGGTCGAGAGCGAGCTCGCCGCTAAAGTCCGCGCCGAAGGGAAGTTCCAGGAGATCGAAGAAAGTTGGGTCTACGGCGTCAAACTGACGAAAGACTTCCAAAACGTCGACGGCGAACCGGTCGTTCTCCTCCGCCCGCCTGTCAAACTCGACGACGCGCAGGCCGAATGGGAAAGCCGCTCCGTCGCGACGGGCGAAGTCAACCGCCGTTGGACGGAAGGCTCGACGCTGTTCAAGTTGAACGGCAAATATTACGTCGCGTACTCCGCGAATTTCTTCGGCGGCGACTGGTACGCCGTCGGGTACGCGACCGCCGACGCTCCGCTCGGGCCGTATACTAAAGCGAAGAACAACCCGATTTTAGAGAAAAAAGCCGCCGACGGCGTCGTCGTTCGCGGCGCGGGACACGGCAATATTTTCTTCTCGCCCGACCGTTCCGAAATGTATTACGTTTATCACGCCCGCACCGAAGGGCAAGATCGCAAACTCTTCATCGACCGGATGTTCGTCGACGAAAACGGCGTTCTCTCCGTCGACGGCCCGAGCGTCGCTCCGCGTCCGGTTCCGGGTTTCGTCAAGAAATAACGCAAGCGCGTCGCCGAACGGTTTTCGCTCGACGACGCGTTTTTTTTCGCTTGCCGACGGTCGACGCCGATTATTTGCCGCGGTTGTCGACGACGCGGTTCAGCTTTCCTTCGCTGCGCGGGAGCGAATTCGGTTCGGCGAACGCGATCTTAACGTTAATGCCGATCGTGCGTTGCATCTTTTCGCCGATCGCGCGTTTGAACGCGTCGATGGCGGCGACGTTGTCGGCGAGTTCCGCGAACTTTTCGGCGCTCAACTCGACGCGAGTCTCGATGACGTCGAGCCCGGACGCGTTCTTCGAAAGGACGATCTGATAATGGATTAACGTCGGGTCGACCGCCAAAAGCGCCGCTTCGATCTGGCCGGGGAAAACGTTGACGCCGCGAACGATCATCATGTCGTCGGAGCGGTGCGAAATGCGGCTGATACGGCGCATCGTGCGACCGCAGGCGCACGGTTCGACGACGATCGACGTAATGTCGCGAGTGCGGTAACGGATGAGCGGCGTTCCGCGTTTGCAAAGCGTCGTGAAGACCAGTTCGCCGATTTCGCCGTCCGGGAGCGGTTCGAGCGTCTCCGGGTCGACGATTTCCGGGTAGAAATTGTCTTCGAAAATGTGCACGCCCGCCTGACAAGCGCATTCGCACCCGACGCCGGGGCCGGAAATTTCGGTCAAACCGTAAATATCGTAAGCTTTAATGCCGGTTTCCGCCTCGATGTAGCGGCGCATTTCCTCCGTCCACGGCTCGGCGCCGAAGAAACCGGCGCGCATTTTCGTTTCTTTCCAGTCGAACCCGATTTTTTTCGCGTGGTCGATCAGGTGGAGGAAGTAGCTCGGCGTGCAGGAGATCACCGTGGCGCCGAAGTCGCGCATCAGCATGAGTTGCCGCTCGGTGTTGCCGCCGGAGATCGGAACGACGGAGCAACCGAGCGTTTCGCCGCCGCCGTGGAGTCCCAAACCGCCGGTGAAAAGCCCGTAGCCGTAAGCGTTTTGCAGAACGTCGGTATCGTTGACGCCGCAAGCCGCGAGTCCGCGAGCGACCGACGCGCGCCAGACTTCGAGGTCGCCCCGCGTGTACCCCATCACGATCGGTTTGCCGGTCGTCCCGCTACTGGCGTGGTAGCGCACGATTTCGTTGCGCGGCGCGGCGAACATGCCGAAGGGGTAAGTGTCGCGCAGGTCGGTCTTTTTGACGAACGGGAGCTTGCCGATATCGGCGATCGATTTGATCGAATCGGGCGACGCGTTGTTCGCTTCCAGCAGATCGCGATACCAGCGAACGTTCGCGTAAACGTAGCGGAACGTCTCCATAAAGCGTTCGTTTTGGATTTCACGGAGCATTTTCGCCGGAATGTAATCGGGCGCGCTCGTCATCGTATACTGCGACATTTAGTCTACCTCCGTCCGCGCGGAACTTAGCCGCCGCGACGCCAACGGTCGCGACGCAAACGTAAAAATCAGGGAAAGTCGGACGCCGCGAGTCGCCAAAACCGGATCGCGCCGACGCGAGCCGACGCCGCAAATTTTCGCGCCTCGGCCGCCAAATTACCATTATAAAAAAAATTCGCTTCCTGTAAAGCGGGCCGACGCGTTCTTCCTTCGGTTCGTCCGCGTCGCGTCGAAATTGCCGGGACGTCGTAAAAAATCGGTCGTTCGTTTTAACATCTCGACGCAAACCGCGTATTTTAACATTTTTGGGGTGAAATTTACGTTTTGGCGAAAAAATCTCGAAAAAATGAGGAAAAAAACGAAAAGAAAGGCGTTTTGCGTTGACGCCGCGCCGTTCCTTCGTTAATAATATAAGCGTCGACGACGTTAAAGGTAAAAACTTTAAGTTGCGAATTACGTTTATTTTTTTCACCCGTCGTCGACGAGTCGCCGCGGCGCCGTCGTTCGACGAAAAAATTTTAAAAAAGACGCGTTTTTTTGTCCAAAAGGGAGAAATTTGCTTGCTTTCGGAGAAAAAAGTCGTCATAATATCCAAAAGGGAGAAATTTGCTTGCTTTCGGAGAAAAAAGTCGTCATAATAGTTTCGGACGAGAAAAACGCCCGGCCGTCGATTTTCGAACCGTTATACGTTTTACGCTCGTTTACCCGAGCCGACGGACGCGTTTTACCGTAAAATTCGCCCGAAAATTATTCGATTCATTCACATAAACTCACTCTACTCTTCAAGGACGCGCTACAATGGCGAAAGAAAAAAAATCCGGCGCTAAGAAACCTTGCGCTAAAAAAACCTGCGTTAAAAAGGCTCAACCCGAACCTCAGGTCGAGGAAAAAGCGAAACCGTTGACCAAAACGCAAATCGTCGCGCAACTGGCCGAAAACGTCGGTTTGAACAAGAAAGACGTCGCCGCCGTCGTCGACAACCTCGGCGCGCTGATTCAAACGAGCCTCGCCGACGCCGGCAGTTTTACCCTCCCCGGGCTCGTTAAAATTGAAAAACAATGGGTTCCGGAAAAGCCGGGGAAAGAAAACGTGCCGGATCCGTTCCACCCGGGCCAAACGACGAACCGTCCGGCCAAACCGGCGCACTGGAAAATCAAAGTGAAGGCGCTTAAAGCGTTGAAAGACATGGTTTGACGCCGAACCCGACGCGTTTCGTCCCGCGTCGACGAACGTTCGCGGCGCGGGGGTTCCCCCGAGAAAAGCTCGCGTCGATCCGTTCGACGACGCGGGCTTTTTTTGCGCCGCCCCCGCTTGACGCCAAACGAAATTTCCGCAAAATAGACGCTAATTTGACGCCGACGCGCCGCGCGGTCGCCTCCCGCTCGAGCCGACGTCGGCGCGACGTTTTTAATTTTGACGCTTTTTTTAACGCGTTTTCCGTCGGTCGTTTAACGACGGGCGCCCGTTGTTTTATCCAACGCGAACGCCTCGTTTTCGAACGGTCGACGCGAACGCGCTCTAAGGACTCGCAACATGACTTCGAACGCTTCTTCCGCTTCTCTTTCCCGTCCGCGCCGCGTTTTGTTGAAAATTTCCGGCGAAAGTTTTTGCCCGGAAAACGACCGCGGCGTCTCGATGGATTCGGTCAATCATCTGGCGGCGCAGATCGTCGACGTCGCGCAAAGCGGCGTGCAGATCGCGGTCGTGATGGGCGGCGGCAACATCCTCCGCGGCGCGCAGTTCAAAGCGTCTAACTCGTCGATCCAGGAAGCGACGGCGCACTACATGGGCATGCTCGCGACGGTAATCAACGGACTCGCCCTCCAAGACGCGATCGAAGCGCAGGGCCAACCGACTCGCCTGATGACGGCGCTCCCGATGGACGTCGTCGCCGAACCGTACATTCGCCGCCGCGCGCAACGCCACCTCGAAAAGGGTCGCGTCGTCATTTTGGCCGGCGGCACCGGCAGCCCGTTCGTTACGACCGACACCGCCGCGGCGCAACGAGCGCTCGAACTCGAAGCCGACGTCATCCTCAAAGCGACGAAAGTCGACGGCATTTACAGCGAAGACCCGAAAAAAAATCCGAACGCAACTTTTTATTCGGAACTGACTTACGAAGACGCGATCCGGCAAAATCTTCGCGTGATGGACTCCGAAGCGTTCGCGAAGTGCGCCGAACACGACATGCCGATTATGGTCTTCAATTTCCGCGAACCGGACAATTTCAAAAAGGCCGTCCAAGGCGAACACGTCGGCACGATCGTTTGCTCCGCGAAAAAATAGTCGCCGAAAAAGCGGAAAAACGCTTCGTTAAAATCGCCGCGTCTTTCCCAGTTCAACATAAAAAACGCGCTCGAGCCGAAACTCGAACGCGTTTTTTACGCTCTCAAACCGCCGCGACGATCAGGCGATCGGCTCGCCCTTGACGTTGTCCCATTTCGACGACGTCGCCCGAACTTCGGCGACGACCCGAACGAACGCTTCAAGCGCGGCGTCGATCTCGGCGTCGGTCGTGTAACGGCTGAGGCTAAAACGGAAATTCCCCTGCAACGCGCCCTCCGGAACCTTCATCGCCGACAACACGTGCGACGGTTCGAGCGACCCCGACGTGCAGGCCGATCCGCTCGAAACGCAAACGCCGGCTTCGGACGTCATCATCAAAATCGCCTCGCCCTCGGCGCCGTAAACCGCGACGTTCAACGTGTTCGGCGTGCGCGGCGCGTCTTTGCCGTTGACGACGACCCAGGGAATCCGCGCTTCGATCTCGGTTTGCAACCGGTCGCGCATCCGCTCCATCCGCGCCGCCGTCGCTTCGCGGTCTTCCGCTTCAAAATCGAGAGCTTTGGCAAGTCCGATAATATAGGGAACGTTTTCCGTCCCCGCGCGGCGTCCCCGTTCCTGATGTCCGCCGAGCAGGAACCGCTCGATCGGCGTTCCGCGACGAACGTAAAGAGCGCCGATCCCCTTCGGCGCGTGAATTTTGTGCCCGCTGAACGAGAGCATGTCGACGTTCGCGAACGCGCCGACCGGTTCGTCGGAAACGGCCGCCCGACTCAGGTTGATCGGAAGTTTTGCGACGGATTGCGTGGCGTCGGTGTGAAAAACGATCTTTTCGTCGGTTTGCTTCGCAAGTCGCGCCAACTTTTCGATCGGGAAGATCACGCCGGTTTCGTTGTTGGCGTGCATGATCGAAACGATCGCCGTTTCGCCGGGTCGCAAAGCCCGCACGTACTCGCGCAGATCGATCCGCCCTTGGGAATCGACGCCGACGTAATCGACTTCCGCGCCTTCTTTTTCGAGTTGACGGCAAACCTCCAAAACGGCCGGATGCTCAACTTTCGTCGTAACGACGCGATTCCGTTTCGGGTCGACGCGCCGCGCCGCCTTCCAAGCGCCGACGATCGCGGCGTTGTTGCTTTCGGAAGCGCACGAGGTGAAAATAATTTCGTCCGGAAACGCCGCGCCGAGCCGCCGCGCGACGGTCGCCCGCGCTTCGTCGAGTTTGCGCGCCAACGCTTCGGCCGGCGCGTACATCGAACTCGGGTTCCAATATTCCGTTTCGAAATAAGGCCGCATCGCTTCGAGAACTTCCGGCGCGATCGCGGTCGTCGCGTTGTTGTCAAGATAGATAAACTTTTTGTCCGTTTGGGTTGTTTCGGTCATTTTTACCTCGACTTTTCTTCGTCGCGTCGAGCGCCGCGCCGCCGACCGCAGCCGACGAAAGGACGTTCTTCGTCCGTTTTCGACGTTTCATTGAATTTTAACAAGTCGCGACGCCGTTTCCGACGCCGTTTCCGACGCCGGACGTTCGCGCCGCCGAGCGAACCGGGCGCTTCCGACATTATACCCGATTTTTCCCGTTTGGCTAGCGGCGCGTAAAAGTCGGCGCGGCGTTCCCGGCGCTTCTTCGCTTGCGACATTATTCGGCGCTAAAAACATTTTTCGCCGCGTTTTTATCCGACTTTTTCGCCAATGAAAATTGCGAACGCTCGACTTGCGCCGTTCGTTTTACCGCCGCCCGCCGACGCCGAACCCCGTCGCGACGATTCCGAGCAAAACCGCGAAAACGACGAGCGTTCGCAAGCGCTCCGCCGCGCCGTCGGTCGCCGTCGCGTCGTTTTTCCCCTCTTTTTCGACGTTTTCCGTTACTTCGGCCAATCGCAACCCTTGAATTTTCGGCGCTTGCGGCGGAGTCGTCGCCCGTTCGATCTCGGCGCGGTAAGCGTCCCCCGCCTCGTCCAACGGAAGCGACCCGATAAATTCGATCGTCTTTTTATTTCCGGTCGTTTCGTAACTTCCCGAAGCGCCGTGTTTTGCGACAAGTTCGGCGTGCAGTCTCGCGATCTTCTCGACCGTTTCCGGCGCGGCGTTCCAATACCCCTTGCGGATCGTTTCGAGCATAACGGCGGTCATATCTTGAAGCGCTGCGGGATTTTGCGTTTCGAACCATTCGCGGATCCCGAGCTCGCGGACGTCGTCGACAAAAACGGCGGCCGTCTCCTCCCAAACGGACGCGTCGATCGTCTCCGGTTGCGCGACGTTCCAACCGTAAAGATTGCGAACCGTCTTGGCGGTCGACGCCGCGGCGCCCGCTCCTTCCCGTTGCAACCCCTTCAAATACTTAGGGTTCCAAAGCGTCGTTCGCAATTCTTCGCGAAGCGCGGCGCGAGCCGTTTCGACGCGCGGATCCGTCGGCGATCTCAAATCGTCGAACCAGATTTGCAGGTCGTTCCCCGTTTTCGTCCGAACGGCGGTCGCAAGCGTCGCAAACTCGTAAACGTGATCGAGTTTCGCCGGCCCCCAAACGTTCGACGAACGCGACTGCAACATCAATTCCGTCCCGTCGAGATTAAATTCGAGAAGTCGCTTAACCGGCGTTCCCCAACGACTTGCGTCGCGATAAACGCCGGACATATTCGCAAGATACCGGTCGGCGACTTCCGTTTCGTCGTTCCAAAGATCGCCCCGCTCGACGAGCCGCATAATCCCGGTTCCGTACGAAAGCGCGTTCGTCGCCCCAAAGACCCGCGCCGTCGCAAGTTCCGACGCTTCTTCAGGCGGCGTTCCGGTTTCTCGAACGAGCCGCTCGGCGATTTTTTCGACGTTTTCTCGAACAAAATTCGGAAACGCGTCGTCTTTCGCCTCCGCCGCCAACCGAACGGCGCGGTCGATCGCCTCGATTTTCGCCCCAAACGCGTCGCGAAACTGCCCGGACGTCAGCACGAGCGCGTCGATCCGCGGCCGCCCCAGTTCGCTCGACGGGATCAATTCGAGATCCGAAGCGTTTCCTCGCGAATCGCGCTTCACTCGAACACCCAACAAATAAAAGACTTGCGCGATCGCGACGCCCCGCGTTCGAATCGATTCGCCCCCCCAAAGAACGCAGGCGACGCGCCGCGGCCAGGCGCCGCCGTTGGCTTCTCGACGCGCCGCCAACACTTCGTCGGTCAACTTCGCGGCCAACCGCTCCGCTTCCGGCGTCGGCAATTTTTGCGCGTCGAGCCCGGCCAAATTTCGCCCGGTCGGCGCCGCGTCGTTGTTGACTAAAAAATCGCCCCCCGTCGACGGCGGGATGAAACGCCCGCAAAGCCCGTCGACAAAGCGGTTAAGTTCGAGTTCAAACGAATCGCGCAACCGTTTTTCGGCGTCTTCTTTCGCAAGCGTCGTTTGCGCCGCCGTTTGCGCGACCTGCTCGTCCGTCCAGGGCCGCCCGAGAACGTGCAGACCGTCGGCGACCGCGGCGTCTTCGTAACGATGCAGAAGTCGGTGTAAAATATTGAGTTGCGTTTCGTCGAAAACGCGTCCCGAGCGTTCGAACTCTTCGCGAAATTCGGCGTCCGCGAACGCCCGAAACTCCGGTTCGTCGAGCAAATCGTCGAGCAGATTCGACCGCAAAACCGCCGCGACGAGAGCCGACGCCGTTTCGCTTTTAAGCGCGGAATCGGTCGTCTCCAAACACTCGCGCAACTTCGCTTCGACGTCTTTTAAATCGCCGTATAACTCGCTTTGCGTAAACGGCGGCGTCAAATGCGAAACGAGCGTCGCCCGCGCCCGCCGCTTCGCGAGAAACGCTTCGCCGATGTTATTAATACTGTACAAATAAAGGTGCGGCTTGTCGCCGATCAGCGCGTCCGGAAAGCAATTTTCGGTCGTAAACGCCGATTTTCCAGGAGTAAACTCGAGCGAACCGTGCGTTCCGAAATGGACGATCGCGTCCGCCGCAAAGCCGCGCGACGCCCAAAAATAAGCCGCCCAATAGAAGTGCGGCGGCGCTTTATCGGTTCCGTGCACGGCGTCGAAGTCGTTGTCGTTCTTAGAGTAAGGAGCGTCCTTTAAAACGTCGGTCGACGGTTGCGGAATCAGCGCGACGTTCCCGAATTGCAAACGCGGAACCAAAACGCCAAATTCGTCGCCGACGTCGCGCGTCATGTAGTCGCCCGGCGCCGCCCCCCAAACGTCGACGACCCGCCGCCGAACGTCTTCCGTCAAAGATTCGTTAAACCATTTCCGGTAAACGTTTTCCGAAATAAACTCGGGTCGCGCTTCCTCGACGAAACGTTCGAAATCGCCAAGATTCCATTGCCCGATCGTCCGGCCTTCGCGTTCGATTCTAAGTCGAAATTCTTCAAGCGTTTGCGGAAAATCCGCGCCCAAATCGAACCCCTCCGAACGAAGCCGCGTCAACGTATTGTACAGCGACGGAACGACTTCAAGACTCTGCGCCGTCAGCGCGTTTCCGCCGGGCGACTTGTAAAAGAAAATCGCCAACCGTTTGTCCGCGTTCGATTTACGTCGCAACTCAACCCAACCGACGCAACGTTCGACAAGCGCGTCGATTCGCCCCGAAAGCGCCCGTCGAGCGACAAAACCGCTCGAATCGGCGTCCCTCGTCGCGATCGCCGTCGGCTCGACGACGCCGTCCAACTCCGGAAGCGCCGTCGTCAGCGCGTAATACGAACCGGTTGCGCCGACCGGTTGCGAACGGTATTCCGCCTCCGAAACGGAAAGGCAAACCGCCGATAACACCGGACAATTCAACGACTTAAACGCGTCGACCGCCGCGCCCTCGGGCAACGCTCGCCCGCGAGGAAAATAGATCGCCAAATCGGGTTTTACGTCGAGAAGCAAGTTCTTGTTATTCTTCAAGTTATAAATCGGATAAACGTCGAATCCGCGCGCCTCCAACTTTGCGATCAACTCGTCTTGCGGCCCCCGCTCCTCCGCTTTAAACGGTTCGAGAAACGGCCCGAAAAGCGCGATTTTAGGCGAGTTAGGCGGCAGATCGCGCCCGTCGGCGTCGCGGCGTTTATGAAACGTTTCAAGCGTTTCGTCGATTCGCGGCCCCCAATAAAAATACCCGGACGACGGCGCCTCTTTCGGCGGCGCGATCTCAAACGCAGGTCGCGACGCGCTCCCGTCGGTCGATTCCCCGTCTTGACCTCCGTTCGCAAGTCCTTGTTTGAAAACGATTTTCGAACTATCCGCGTCTCCAAAATTCGCCGCCAAAAACGCCGCCCCCGAACGAACGTTTTCCGCGCAGGGAAAGGCCAAATATTCGTAAAACACCTCCGCCGACTCCGGCGAAACGTTCGTCGATTCTCGCGCCGCGTCGACGGTCGACGGAAACGCTATCGTCGCAACGTTTAGCGCAAAAATTTCGGCGACTTTCTCTCGATCCGCTTCGCTCGGCGTCCAACCGATAGCGCGAATCAAAACGACGTCGAAACCGGAAAGATCGGCCGACGCAAACTCTTCGCGTTTAACGGCTTGCGGCAAAAAATTTGTTCCTTCGGTCGTCGAGCGCCAACGCTCAAAATCGGCGTCGCTCCACCCGACGAACGCGACGCGAAACGCCGTCGAATCTGACGACGCGGCGTCGTTTTTCTCAATTTTATTTTTGATTTCGTTCGGCGCAACCCTCGACGTATCCGGCGGTTGCGACGCGCCGCCGTCTTCTTTACACGACGTCGAAAAAACCCAAAACAACGCTAAAAAAACAACGATCGCGACGCGTTTCCAAACGCCGACCGTCGTTCGCAACCCTCGACGTTTCAACATGTTAAAAACGCCGCTCATTCGCTTTCTCCTTCGTTCGGCGCGTTTTCCAAATCGCGACGCTTTTCCCTATCCGTCGGCACGTAAACGACTTGGCCGTCGGGAAGCCGGTAAGCGCGCCCCAAAAGTTCGCCCTCGCCGCTTCCGTTTTCGCCGCTCGCTTTATAACGTTTGAGTTCGCGCCCCTCTTTCACGACCAGCTCCATGTCCGGTCTTCCCGGATTTACAACCGCCGTAAAGTCTTCGTTTTCAAAGAGTAAAGGCGATTTCCAATACGTCGCCAACGCGACGATCAACGCGACGGCGAAAACGATCGCGACGTCGAATAAATTCTCGACGCCGGAAAGCAACGACTCCGACGGCGCGTCGAACGCTCCGGAACAAAAACGCCCGCGCTTTCTCATTGTCCGCCTCCGTTTTCATCGCCCGCAACGTCTTTATTTTCAACGCGTTCCGACTCGTTTTTTAGCGGAGAAAAATTCGTTTTTTCGGTCGATTCGCTCAACCGATCAAGCGCAAAATTCAAAAAAACGACGTCGCGGCGGAAACGGCGCTTTTGAGCCGTTAAGACGTAAGAGCTTATCAGCGCTACGGTTAAGCCGACAACCGTCGTCGAAAACGCAACGACGAGATTCGTCGCCAACGTCTCCAAATCGCCCTTGGCCAACCCTAAAAGCGCGGGCCCGAGCGGTATCAACGTCCCCATTAAACCCAGCGCCGGCCCCGTTTTAACGAGACAATCGACGCGTTCGCAACGCTCTTTCATCGCGTTTTGCAACTCCGCGACCGTCTTTTCGACAAACGCCGCGTCGTCGATCTTTTCGGCGAGCGCCGCGAGAGCCGCCAACGTTCCCGTCGTCGCGGTCGGAGTCGCCGCCGCAAGGATCCGCGCTCGCGCTTCCGACGCGTCGCCGGCGTTTCCGCTCGTCCAAAGCGCTTCTAACTCTTGTCGTTTCGAGATTTCGCGCCGTCTTTCGATTCCCTCGCGAAGCGTCGTTCCGACAAGCCAGCAGGCGGCGAAAAGCGCGGCGAGAAGTCCTAATTCGGTCGGTATCAAGAGCGCGGCGGAGATTGTATAAAAAATTTGCGTCAGCGCTGCGGTCATTTTTACTCCTTATTTTTCAACATGTTAAAAGAATATTCGAGAAGTTTCGCGTCGTTCTCTTTTCTTTTTTCTTTCGCCCGTTGCGAAATACAGCGCAACTCGTTTCATCGCAACGTTTCCGTCTCGTTTCCGGCGATCGTCGCGGCGGCCCGCCAAACGTTCAAATCAACAGAATCGGCGACGAAACTCACGCTCCCGTCGGCCTTTAACGCAATCACGCCGCCCGGGTGCGCGCTGCGAGCGGCGAAAAATCCGTAATTCGAAACGTAAATATTGGGAAAACGCGAGTTCGGCGTCAAAAAAGCGTTAAACAGCGTCGAATCGTACTTTCCGACGATCCAACCTTTGCCGACGTCGGTGCGCCACTTCGGCGTCGTCGCCAAAAGCGCTTCGAGTCGGGCGTCGGTCGCGTCTCGGATCAACGCGTATTTCGAAACGTTGGCCGGCGAAAAATCGGCCATGTAAATTCCGCGCGTCAAAGGACTTGCGCAAATTTCGGTCAAGGAAACGTCGGTCAAATCTTTCGTTCCGTCGCCCACCAAATATTCGGACATGACGACGGTCGCGCTCGTCCCATCCGTAAACGCTTCAAAACCAAGGTTTGAGGCGAAATAAAACGCGCCGTCCGACCGTCCGCCGGAACGTTCCGACTCGGGGCCGGTCGAAAGCGAGCCGTTCATTCGAAACGTGTCGCCGGTTCCGCTTCCAACGCAATAAACGTAATTATTCGTCGCGTAAACGTCTTTAATATCGTCGGTTACGGTCGCCGGGCCGCCGTCGCTCGGACAGCGCGTTCCAGGAAAGGGCGTTTTAGCGGGCGCGACGTAAACGTCGTTTAATTGGACGCTTCGCGTCGAGCCGGGACGATATTTATACAAATCGACGCTTAAATCGAGAGAATACCGCAAGTTAGTTTGCTCGACGTAAGGCGCCAAAAACGCGTGCGGCGACACGCAGGAATTCGCGCGCTCGGTCAAACTCGGCAACTTGTCGAAGACCGCGTGATAATTTTGCAGCGCGACGCCCCATTGTTTTTGATTGTTCGCGCATTGCATCCGTCGGGCCGCCTCGCGAGCCGCTTGAACCGCCGGAAGAAGCAGCCCGATCAGCGCTCCGATAATCGCGATCGCGACCAGCAACTCGACCAACGAGAAACCGTTAAAAAACGTCGCGCAAAAGCGGCGCCGCCGAAGGAGTTTCACCGTTTTCGCTATTTTTACCATTCTCACCGCCTTATCTTCTTTTTTCATCTTTTGCAAACGCCGCAATTCAGCGCCGCGGTTAGTTTAATCAAACTTTAAGTTCCGCTCCAAGCCGCTTCATTATAACGGAAAAACGCAACGTCAAAAGCGGGGCCGCGCCGTTTCGCTAAACTCGCTATTTTAACGTTCCCAACGCGTTCGCCGTCCAGCGAAGTTTGAAAAACAATCGAAAACGTCGGCAAATTCCGCTAAAATCTCGTCGACGGCGGAAAACGCTGGAAAAACCGGCGCGAATCGGTTATAATCGGAGGGAAACGCGGCGCCCGACGCGGCGTTTTCTCGTCAATTTTATTGTTTTTCGTTTTACGGAGCGTTTTATGAGCGTTTATTTAGGAATCGACGTCGGCACTTCCGGCGTTAAAGTTTTGGCAATTCGCGCCGACGGAACGATCCTCGCAAGCGGCGTCGGCGAGTACCCGCTTTATTCGCCGCGTCCGCTTTGGTCGGAGCAGGAACCGGACGATTGGTGGAACGCCGTCGTTAAAGTCGTTCCGGAAGTCGTTGCAAAAGCGGGAGTTAAAGGCTCCGACGTCAAGGCGATCGGGCTCTCCGGGCAGATGCACGGCTCCGTTTTTCTCGACAAAAGCGACCGCGTTATTCGACCGGCGATCCTTTGGAACGATCAAAGAACGGCGAAGGAATGCGCCGAAATCGAGACGGCGGCAGGCGGGCGCGCCAAGCTGATCGAGATGGTCGCAAACCCTGCGATGAGCGGCTTTACCGCGCCTAAAGTCGTTTGGCTCCGCAACAACGAGCCGGAAAATTTTGACCGCGTCGCCAAAATTCTCCTCCCGAAAGACGAAATCCGCCGCCGTTTGACCGGCGAATACGCGACTGAAGTTAGCGACGCCTCCGGAACGCTCTTTCTCGACGTCGCGAATCGGCGTTGGTCGAAACCGCTTCTCGACGCGTTGCAACTCGACGACTCGCTCCTCCCGACCGTCTTCGAATCGGAGGACGCGACGGGCCGCCTAACGTCGCAAGTCGCGGAATTACTTGGGTTAACAACCGATTGTCTCGTCGTCGGCGGCGCGGGCGACTGCGCGGCGGGCGCGGTTGGAAACGGAATCGTCCGCAGCGGCGTTCTCTCGACGTCCCTCGGCACGAGCGGCGTCGCGTTCGTTCATTCGGACGAAATTAGATATGACAAACTTGGACGCGTTCACACGTTCTGCCACGCCGTTCGCGGCAAATGGCACATGATGGGCGTTACGCTTTCGGCGGCGGGGTCGCTGCAGTGGTTTCGCGACGCGCTTTGCCCGGAACTTTACGAGAAAGCAAAGGCGAGCGGACAAAGCGTTTACGAACTGTTAACGACGGAGGCGGAAGCGTCGCCGATCGGCGCGGACGGGCTCTTTTTCCTCCCGTATTTGAGCGGAGAGCGGACGCCGCACGCCGATCCGAACGCTCGCGGATGTTTTATCGGCCTAACTCTTTCGAGCGACCGCGGCCGCGTCGCCCGCTCGATCATGGAGGGCGTCGCGTACTCGTTGCGGGAAGCGGTCGACATTTTCCGCGGGCTCGGCGTTCCGATCGATGAAATTCGAGCGTCCGGCGGAGGCGCGAAGAGCCCGCTTTGGCGGCGGATCCAGGCGGACGTTTTCGGAAGCAAAACGACGACGCTCAATTCGGAAGAGGGCCCGGCGTTCGGGGCCGCGCTCCTGGCGGCGGTCGGCGGCGGCGAATACGCGGACGTCGTCGAAGCTTGCGACGCAACGATCCGGCAAGTCTCGGAAATCGCGCCTAACCCGGACGCTCAAAGGAAATACGACGCCGCGTTCGCCGTTTACCAACGCCTTTATCGCTCGCTGAAAGCGGACTTCGAAGCGATCTCGGCGCTCGGCTGACGCGCCGAAAAACGCTCGTTTTCCGCCGCCGTTCGAACCGCAAACGCCGATCGCGTCGACCGTTGCGACGAACGGCGGCGCGACGCTTTCTTCGCTTTCCGTTCGTCTCGCGGCGTCGGGACGTAAAAAAACTCGGCGCTCCGCGGGGAAGCGTCGAGTTTTCAACGGTTCGACGTAAGAACTAAGTCAAGCGTTCGCAAACGTTAGCGAGCCGCGACCGCTTCGTTCGAACGGAGGCTCAAATTGAACGCCAACGCCGTTTCCTGGCCGGCCGTCAGCGTCGCGTGTTGAACGTCTTCATAAACCTGGCCGTCGCGAACGGCGACGACGCGAATTTCAAACGAGTAAGTTTCGCCCAATTCAAGACTTTTCGCCGCGAACGAACGCACCGCGCCGGTTTGCTTCGTGCGGTAACCGTTGACGTAAACGATCGCGTCTTCCGGAACGAGCATGTTCAGAACGCCGGCGCCCAACGTCGGATCGGCGGGCGGAGTCGGAACCGTTTCCGGAGCGGCCGCCGGATTCGGCGCGCCAAGTTGCGGAGCGGGCGAAGCTTGCGGGATCGCCGGGGCCGACTGGTACGAGTCGAGCGGTTGCGCGTCGGTTTGGAGCGTCGGCGTCGGGGCCGTCGCGTCGAAACCGCCCGCTTGCGGCAAGCCGGTTTTCGGATCCAACGGATGCGCTTCGCCGGGGACGTAACCGTCGCCGCAGCAACGCGGAGCGTAACCGCCGTCGCAGGTCGCGCCGCAGGGGGCGCCGCACGGGTCGCACGGGCTCCAACACGGATCGCAGACCGACCAGCACGGATCGCAGACGTAAGCCGGTTGGCAGAAAAGACTTCCGCGGCAGAGGAGATCGCGGAGGCCGCGCAGAATGTTGCGAGCGGGTTGGCCCGGAACGTACGAAACGCGGTCGCTCCACCCGACGACGTAAGCTCCGCACGGATCGCAAACGAACGCGCACGGGTCGCAATCGACGGCGGCCGGGATTCCGCCGCCGTAAACGACGCCGGTTTCGTCGCCGCAAGACGCGCAACCGGAATAACTTTCGTTCGCGGCGCTCGCAAAGAACGGCGACGGCGCGGCGCCCATGTCGCCGATCGTCAGCGCTTCTCCGGCAAAAAAGGAACCGTCGTCGCCAACGTATTCCGTCGCGGAGTCGGCGCTCTTGAAGAGACCGCCGTCGAAGAGACCGCCGAACGCGAACGCGCTTGGAGCGGTCGTCAAAAGCGCCGCCGCCAACGACGCGCGCAACGTCAAACCGATGATTTTCATCTCAAAACTCCTCTCGAAATATTGAATCACGTCCGCGGACGTTTTTATTCATTTTTATTCGTTTAACGTCTTTTTATTTATTTAACGCCGCTAAACGCCGCCGTCGCGTTAAACGTTTGCGACGCTTTGAGCGAATCGGCGCGGACGGGCAAAACCGGCGAAACCGCGCAAATCGCCCCGCTTCGCTATTTTGCCTTTATTCTCTCTCAAAACGACACTTTGAGAAGCCCCCAAGCGGCGTTATTTTCACCATTTTCTCAAAAAAACGGTAAAAACTAACGATTATAACGGCGCCGACAAGTCAACGCGTCCGCCGCCGTTCGCGACGAGCCGTTTCGACCGTTTCCGCATTCGCGGCGAAGTCGATCTCGACGCCTTGCGACGCTCCGACGGGGGTATTATCGCCAATACGGGGCCTCGGCGCCAAGAAAAGTGAGCGACGCCGCACATCCGGCTTCTTGCAAATAATCGGCGTAATCGATACTTTATCTTTTCCATTCCCCCTATTTTCCCTATCCGCGCGTCCATTTTCCTTAATATCAAAAAAATAGGAAAAAAACCGCTTTTTTTCCAAACCGACGCCCGGTCTTGCGCGTCGTCTCTAGTATAATGGAAAAAACCGCCGACTCGCGCTTGCGTTCGGAGTTCGTTCGGAACTCGCCGCCCGCCGTCGGTTCACCGCTTTTCAAGGAGAAAAAATGACGTCGATTTTAAATTTGCGCGAACGTTTTCGCCGTTTCGCGCCAACGCCTCGGCGCCTCGGGACGCGACGCCGTCGGACGTTGTTCGACGCGACGACGCTCGCCGTTTTCGTCGCGCTTGCGTTCGGGTTGGGGGCCGCGTCCCGTTCGGAAGCGGCGGAGCCAATCCCCCGTCGGTCGTTGGAAACCCCGGCGCGACTTCCCGATCGGGCCCTTCCGTTCGCCGGACTCGCGACGCGCTCCGCGACGGAAATCGCCGCCGAGCTTGCCGGAAAGTCGCCGGAAGAACTCGTCGCCGCCGCCCGCGCGCTCCTCGAAGAAGAAATGAACGCCGACGCGTTCGCCGTTTGGGAAGCGATCTTAGCGGATCCTAACGTTTCGGAAACGACGCTCCTTCAAGCGCTTGCGCTCTTCGCCGAGTCGAGCGGGTCGATCCGGGACGACGCTTGGCCCCGTTTCGAAGCGGCTCTCGACCGCGTCCTGGCGGCGCGTCCCGATTCCTGGCGCGTTAAAAAAGCGGTCGTCGAACTCCGTTCGATCTTGCCGTCTTACGGAACGGTCGTCGACGGCGTTTTCGTCCGTTCGAATAATTGGCGGCGCCGCGCTCGCAACGGCCGCGTTTCGAGCGCCGATCGCGACGCCCGAATTTCGACCCGAATTTTGCGCGACGCGGTCGAGCTTGCCCGGGCGGAAATCGCTCGAACCTTCCCGAACGGGCTTGAAAACGCCCCGTCAACCCCGGAAACGGACGCGCTTCGAGACGAAGTCGCCCGTCTTTACCTCGATTACGGTCGAAAGTTCGGCGCGCTCAATCCGGACGTCGAATCCCGCGTCGCCGGCCAACGATTGACCGATCTCGAAGAAGCGCCGGAACTTACGGAAGCGACGTTCGGCCGTTTCGGCGGATCGCGTCTCCAAGGCGCCCCGGTCGACGCGGACGGAAACCCGCTCGTTTTCGCGCTTCCGGAAACGTTCGAGGCGGCGAAAAACGACGGCGAACGCGCCCGACGCTTGGAAACCGACGCTTTCGAACTCGGAACGAACGCCTTTAAAGCGTTTCTCCGCCGGGAACAAGCGGACGTCGCGAATCGCTTTTTCGGCGTCGACGGCTTGAACGACTACTCCCGTTATTTTCCGGTCGGCGGTCGCGACGCGATCGAACCGTTCGACGAGCGCCCGACCGGCGTTTGGGATCTTCACACCCTCGACGATTCCGAAACGATAGCGCGCTTAGCGACCGGCGTTAAACGTTTTAAGTTGCCTGAACACGAGAATTATTTCCTTCTTTGGCGCGAGGCGATCGAATACGGCAACGGCGACGAAAAGCTCCGCCCGTTGCGTCGCGTCGCGCTCGAATACCAAAATCGCCGTCAATACGACAAAGCGCTCGCGACTTGGCGCCAACTGCTCGAAACGGCGCTCAAGACGTCTAAAGCCGACGATCGCAACGATTACGTCGAGCAGGCGCGTCAGGCGATCGAGCGGATCGTCGATCCTTGGGGGCGCTTCGACTTCGCCGGCTCGAAAATCAACGGCGCCGAAACGGTCGTTTCGTTTATTTGCCGCAACGCCGACGCGGTCGAGTTCGTCGTTCGCGAGATCGACCCGGAAAAAACGCTTAAAGCGTTCCTTCAAGCGGATAATTCGCAACGTTTAGGACTCGATCTTGCGAGATTCCTGCAGCAAAAAAGCGCGGAAGATCTCGAAAACGGCGACTCCTACCTCTATTTCTCCCCGGAGGAACGCGAGCGGGAAAACCCGGACGCCGTCGGTTATCTCGGCGCCGAAATCGCTCGCAAAACGATCGAGCCGGGAGAAACGCCGCTCGGTTTTAACCGTCGAATTAAGTTCGACTTACCGACGAAGCGCGGCGGTATTTTTTACGTCGAGGCGGTTGCGAAAAACGCCGACAAAGAAGCGAAAAAAGCGATCGCGTTCTTTTGGAAACCGGACGCGGCGATTTTGACCCGTTCGACCGCCGACGGCGAGTATTATTACGTCGCCGACGCGCTTACCGGCGCCCCGCTCGCCGACGCCGACGTCGAGCTGTCGATCGTCGAAACGATTTACGACGGACGCGGAAAATCCAGAACGCAACCCCCTGTTTCGCAACACGTTAAGACAGACGAAAACGGCTCGTTCGTTCTTGCGGAACTCCCCGGTTTCAAGCCGAATTCGGACGATTCGCGCCGCAGTTTCAGCGTCGTCGCGCTCGTTCCGACGAACGTCCCGGGCGAGCCGCCGCGTTTGGCTTACCTGACGACGCAACGAATCGACGCCCGTCTTAGGCGAGCCGCAAAGCTTGCCGAACAAGAGGTTGAAGCGCAAACGCGCGCCTATTTCGTCTCGGATCGCCCCGTTTACCGCCCCGGTCAAAAGGCCGAATTTAAGTTTTGGGTCGGAACGGCGAAATACGACTTGCCGGAAACGCATCTTTGGGCCGGCAAAGAAGTTAGGTACGCAATTTTCTCCCCGCGCGGCGACGAGTTGGCGACGAAAACGGTCGTTTTGGACGACTTCGGCGCCTTCGCCGGTTCGTTCGAACTTCCTAAAGACTCTCAACTCGGCGTTTACAGCGTTCAAATTCAATCGACGAACAAACGCTCCTATTACGGCGACGGCTCGTTCCGCCTCGAAGAATACCGCAAACCGGAGTTTAAGGTCGACGTCGACGCGCCGTCGGAGCCGATCGCGCTCGGCGGCAAAATCGAAGCGACGATTTCCGCGAAGTATTATTTCGGTTCGCCCGTAACGGAAGGCGAGGTCTCGTATAAGGTTACGCGAACGACTCACAACGAAACCTGGTACCCCGAGCGCCCCTGGGATTGGTTCTACGGGCCCGGTTACGGCTGGCTGGCGCGCGACTTTGCGAGTTATCCCGGCTGGGCGAAATGGGGATGGAGCCGCCCGGCCCCGACCTGGCGCCCGCGTTCCGGCGGCGTTCCGGAAGTCGTTCTCGAAGGCAAAGCCGCGCTCGACGCCGACGGCAAAGCGCAAATCGTTGTCGACACGTCGTTTGCGAAGGAACTTTTCCCGAACGACGACCAAAAATACGAAATTGTCGCGGAAGTCGTCGATCGTTCGCGACGCGCTATCGTCGGAACCGGTTCCGTTTTCGCAACTCGCGACCCGTTCAGGGTTTGCGTTTGGACGGATCGCGGTTTTTACGACGCCGGATCGCAAATCGAAGCGTCGTTCCAAACGCGCCGCCCCGACGGAAAACCGGTCGTCGGTTCCGCGAACGTTCGCCTCTTCAAGATCGAGTATCCGGCGCTCCAAACCCAGCCGACAGGCGAGTTGCGTCCCGGCGCTCCGGTCGAGTCGGAGGTCTTTTCGCAACGCGTCGAGACGAACGCCGACGGACGCGGAACCGTTTCGCTCGTCGCCGCGGCGCCCGGTCAATACCGGATTTCTTGCGAAGTCGAGACGCCGCAAGGGTTGCGTCAAGAAGGCGCGACGATCCTGAACGTCGGCGCGACGTCGCCGAGCGTCCAAGCCCAGGCCGACGCGAAAAAAGCTGCCGGTTCGAGCGCGTTCCTCTTCAACGAACTCGAAATAACCGTTGAAAAACCGGAATTTAAAGTCGGCGAAACGGCGCGTTTGCAAATCGAGTCGAGCCGCCCGAACGCGACGGTTCTTCTATTCGAGCGTTCGGAACACGGCGTTTCGCCGACAAGGCCGCGCCTCGTAAAGCTTGAAAACGGAGCGGCTTGCGTCGATATCGCCGTCGAGAAACGCGACCTGCCGAACTTCTTCGTCGAAGCGTCGACGATCTTCGACGGCCAAATTTACGAAGCGTCGCAAGAAATCGTCGTTCCGCCGGAAAGCCGCGTCTTGAACGTCGAGGTTCAACCGGCGAAACCAACCGTCGCGCCGGGCGAAAAAACGAAAATCGCCGTTCGTCTGACCGACCTCGAAGGACGGCCGATCGTCGGGCAAACCGTTGTCAGCGTTTACGATAAGGCGCTCGAACAACTCGCGGGTCGCGGCCCGAACGACGAGGACGTCCGCAAATTTTTCTGGAATTGGCGGCGCTACGGGCAGTCGCCGAATTTCGAAACGAACCTGCGCAAGATCTTCCTGACGCCGAACGGTTCCGAAATCGAATCGTTCGAAATCGGCATGTACGACGACGCGCTAATCCTTGACGGCGAAAGCTTTACGGCGTCGTCTGCGACGTATGCCGCCGTTTTCGACGCGCCGATCGCGATGGGCGCCGCGCCGACGGCCGGGGAGGCCGCGCCGATGTTGATGAAGGGCGGCATGGCTGCCGGACAAAGTCGGTCGATTCCCGCGGCGACGGAGGAAGCGGCCCCGGCGGAGGCGGGCGTTTTCCGCTCGAACGGCGTCGCGGTGCAAAACGAAACCGTCGACGGCGCTGCGTTCGACGCGGGCCCGGCGCCGCAACCCTCGACGCAACCGACGTTTATCGAAGCGACGACGCGCAAAAATCTCGCCGATCTCGCCTTCTGGGCGGCCGACTTGCGCCCGAACGACGACGGCGTCGTTGAGATCGAAGTCGAGACGCCGGAAAACTTAACGACGTGGAAAGTCGCCGCGTGGTCGGTCGGCGCCGGGTTGCGCGTCGGTTCCGGAACGTCGGAATTCGTTTCGCGCAAAGACGTTATCGTCCGCATGCAGAAGCCGCGCTTCCTGACGCAAAACGACGAGGCGGTTCTTTCGGCGATCGTTCACAACTACCTCGACTCCGAAAAAACGATTCAGGTTTCGCTTGCATTCGAATCGGAAGACGCCGATTCTCCGCGACTTACGTTCGTTGAAAACGCCGACGCCGCGCCGCGAACCGTCGTCGTTCCGGCGTCCGGCGAAGCCCGCGTCGATTGGCTCGTCAAGGCGCGACATGTCGGCGAAGCGACGCTTACGATGAAAGCGCTTTCCGACGAAGAGTCGGACGCGATCCAGAAAACGCTCCCCGTTTTGGAACGCGGCGCGGCGAAACAAATCGCCGTTTCCGGGACGATTCCGGTCGACGCTAAAGCGCCGCGCGAAGCGAAGTTCCGTTTGACCGTTCCTGAAGCGCGACGCCCCAAAACGACGAAGTTGACCGTTCGTTTTTCGCCGACGCTCGCCGGAGCGATTTTCGACGCGCTGCCGTATATGATCGAGTATCCTTACGGTTGCAACGAGCAAACGCTAAATCGTTTCCTGCCGTTAGTTATCGCGCAAAAAGCGCTTCTCGATTCCGGCGTCGACCTGGCGGCGCTCAAAGAAAAACGAGCGAACTTGAACGCGCAGGAACTCGGCGACGCCAAAGAACGCGCCGCGCAGTGGAAACGCAACCCCTCCAACGAAGCGGTTTACGACGTCGACGAAGCGCGAAAGCTCGCGCAGACCTGCGTCGATAAACTCGTCGCGGCGCAATGCTCCGACGGCGGTTGGGGTTGGTTCTCCGGCGTCGGCGAGAGCTCGTCGGCGGAAATGACCGCGCTCGTCGTTCGCGGGCTCGTCCTGGCGCGCGCCAACGATCAGGCGGTTCCGGAGGCCGCGCTCCAAAACGGCGTCGCCTGGCTCCGCAACCACCAGCGAGAGGAATCTCTTAAAATCTTGCGCGGCAAGGTTTGGAGCGACGAACAAAAAGCGCGACCCGACGCTTGGAAGCGTTATAAAAACGGGGCCGACGAAGCGGACGCGCTCGTTTATTACGCGCTTTCCGAAGCGGGCGACCGTCCGGTTCCCTACTCCGAAACCTTTGTCAACGCGGAAGATACGGAGAACGTTTCGGTTTCCGCCAAACCCGCCGAACTCTTCGCGACGATGAAAGAGTTCCTCTGGGAAGCGCGAACCACGTTGCAACTCTATCCGCTGTCGATGTTTGCGATCGCGCTCGACGACGAGACGAAAACGCCGACGCAGGGAAAAACGCCGGAACTCGTTCGATCGCGCGACGTCGCTAAGTCCCGCGTTGAAACGATTTTGCGTCGTTTGTCGCAATACCGCCGCGTCGACGACGAAAACCAAACGGTTTGGCTCGATTTGGAAGCCGTTTCGGGTTGGCTTTTCTGGCGTTGGCACGGTTCCGAATTTGAGACGCAAGCCTTTTATTTGAAGCTGTTAAGTCGCGTCGACGACGAAACGCTCCGCCGTCTCGGACTCGCCGACGACGCCCCGCGCCTCGTTAAATATTTGCTTAACAACCGCAAACACGCGACTTACTGGAATTCGACGCGCGACGCCGCCGTTTGCGTCGAGGCGTTCGTCGAGTATTTGCGTCGAACCGACGAACTCGCAACCAACTCGAAAGTCGAAGTTTACGTCGACGGCGAGTTGCGCGAAACGGTCGAATACGCGCCGGAAACGCTCTTCGAAATCGACGGAACGTTCGTTCTCGACGCGGAGCAGATCGCGACCGGCGACCGCGAGATCGCCTTGCGCGTCGTCGGGCCTAATCCTTTGTACTACAACGCTTACCTCGAATTTTTCACGCTTGAAGACCCGATCGAAAAGGCCGGGCTCGAAGTGAAAGTCGAGCGGCGTTATTACAAGTTGGAAGCGCAAAAAGACGCGACGACGCTCGTCGCCGGCGGGCGCGGGCAAGCGGTCGACCAACGGATCGAACGTTACAAACGCGTTCCGCTAAAGTCCGGCGACGCGGTCGTTTCCGGCGATCTAGTCGAGGTCGAGCTGATTCTCGAAAGCAAAAACGAGTACGAATCGATCCTGCTCGAAGATCGCAAGGCCGCCGGATTCGAGCCGGTCGAGCAAACGAGCGGTTACAACGGCAATAATCTCGGCGCTTACGTCGAATACCGCGACGACCGCGTCTGCTTCTTCGCGTCGCGGATCCCGCAAGGGCGAACGACCGTCGCGTACCGCCTCCGCGCCGAGACGCCGGGTCGTTTCTCCGCGCTTCCGACTCGCGTCGAAGCGATGTACGCGCCGGAACTTAGAGGCAACTCCGACGAGTTCAAAGCGGGCGTTCTCGACCGCGAAATCGGCGACGACGCCAAGCGCTCCGAACCGCGCGAATAACGAAAAACGACGGCGCGTTCAAACGCCGTCGTTGTTTTCAACGCTAAAAAAAGGTCGAACGCCGTTCGCGACGTTCGACCCTTCGTTTACACAACCGACGTTTTTAAAGGACTTCCGTCATTTTTCTTCGTTCGAGCGGGCGTAATATTCGCCGATCGCCTTCATCGTCGCGGTCGGATAATCGGTCGCAAAGGAAGCGCACCCGGCGTCGAGCAGTTTCCAATACGTCGACGCTTTGTCGCCGTTCTTCCACGACAGCGTTTCAAAGGTAACGCCGCGTTTGCGCAACTCGACGCCGCAGTAACGCAACACGTCGAGCGTCGGTTTCACATTCCCCTTATCGTCAACAACGACATGCACTTGCAACCCGTCGAGACCGGCGAAATTTTGCTCGCGAATCTTATCGAATCGGTCTTTCAGATTTTCGGCGGTTCCGGCCCAGGTCGTCGGCATCCAAAGCATCGCCTTCGAACGCGGCGCGACTTTCTTCCAAGCCTTGATCTCTTCGTAATTAGAGCTGGCCAAAATGATTTGCGGGTGCACGGATTCGGTCGCTTTCGCCAAAACGGCGAAGTCGACTTGCTTCACGTCGAAGAAAATCAAACGGCGCGGATCCTCTTTCAGCGCGGCGATCATTTCGTCTAAGTCCGCCATCCGCATGCCTTTAAACGTCTCGCCCATGTAAGCGCCGACGTCGAGTTTGCGGCATTCCTCGTAAGTGCAATCCTTGACGCCGAGCTTCTTCACGTCGTCCGGCGCGTCCGGAATAATGCGCTTGAAGTTGTCGTCGTGAAAGGACATAATGACGCCGTCTTTCGTCATGCGGATATCGGCTTCCGGCACGACGCCGATCGCCCACGCGGCGCGGAACGTTTCGAGCGTCCCCTCGGGCGCTTCGCCGCCCATGCCGCGATGCCCTTGCACGAGCATTTCGGCGAACGGAAGATTTTCTCTAACGTTCCAATTTTCAGGAGTTTCCGCGTAAAATTCGTCGATCGCGCGGAAAGTAACGTCCGGGCGGTCGGCGCCGAACCCCGCGCACCCGGCTTCCATCAGCGTTTTGTGAAACGCGACGTCGGTCGCCAAATCGGGGCACGTTTTCGTTCGCCACGCCATCGTTTGAAATTCAATCCCGCGAGCGCGAAGCTCGTCGGCGACGCGACGCAAACAGGCGACGGACGGTTGCGGTTCGCCGTCGGCGTTTTTCGTAACGTGAATTTGCAAACGGTTGATTCCCTTAAAGTTATTGGCGCGCAACTTCGCAAATCGCGCCTCGACGTCGGCGTCCTTCATCGACCCGAGCCCCATCCACAGGGTCGCGTCGGAATCCGGGCAAACCTCCGCCCAGCGTTCGAGATGCGCTTCGGCGCCGGACGTCAGCGTAACCTGGAACCGCACGTCGAAAACGGCCTTCGCAAGCGCTTCAAAATCAACGTTTTTCACGTCGATAACGACGCGGCGGCGGTTGTCCTGCTTCAACGCTTCGCAAATTTCTTCGATGGAGACGATTTTTTCGCCTTTGAATTGCTCGCCGCGGAAAGAGCCGATATCGAGAGCGCGCGCTTCGTCGAACGTTAAGTCCTCGACTCCCTTGGCTTTAAGTTCGGCCGGAGCGTTCGGGCAAACGCGAGAGAAGTTTCCGTCGTGAAACATCAGAATCCGCCCGTCTTTCGTCGAGCGAACGTCGACTTCCGGCGTTCCGCCCGCCGCCCAAGTCATTTCAAGAGACGACATGCAGTTTTCCGGCGCCAGATCGCCCGCGCCGCGATGCGCGACGACCGTTACTTTTTCGCGGGGAATGTTGCGCAGCGTCCAACGCGCCTCGTCTCCCGACGCGACGAGCGGAAGCGCCGCGAACAACGTCGCGACCGTCGCCGCCGCTTTCGATAAAGTCCGTTTCATATAAATCCTTTCGATTGCTCGATTTACTAAAAACGCAACGTCCCGACGCTCGACGGCGAAACCGACGCGAACGCCGGGCCAAAACAAAAAAAAGCGGCTCGCTTTTATTCGGAGCCGCGCTCGTTAACACGATGAAAATTCGACGTTTACGCCACGTCGACGGGGCCGGGATCGGCGATCGGGAACTCGGCGCCGTCGGCGTTGACCTGCATTCCGCCGCGTCCCCAATAATGACGGCGCAACGCGTCCAAGGCGTTGAAAACGCGGCTCGGCTCGTCCATATTTTTCATCACCAGAACCGGATCGCTCACGTCGCTCGTCGTCAGGCAAACCGTTCCGACGCCGCCTTGAAAGTATTTCTGCCAAAGGCTTTGCGAACTTTGGATATCCTTAATTTGCGCGATGTGCAACGAGTCGGTTTTCTTGTTGAAAATCCCTCGCGTTACCAAAAAAGTCGTCGCTTTCGGGTTGTCGGCGTCGCAACGAATTTCATATCGGACGCCGTAAATCGCGACGAACCAATTCCAACCGCGCCAGATCCAAAGGCAAGCCGGGATCGCAAGGCAAACGCACCAGATCGCCAGAATTTTCGCGGACGAACCGGACTTCGCTTTTTGCGGCGCCGCGGGGATTTCCCCGATCGAATCCGCCGTCGTCGCGGCAGGATCCCCGGCCAATCCCGACTCCGCGTCGAGTTCCTCGAGCAGTTGCGTCGTCGCGGCGGATTCCACGTCGGCCGGTTCCGACGTCGCGGCAAGTTCCTCGAGCTGATCCTCGATCGGTTCGCCGTCCGACGGGTTCGCAACGGTCGCCTCCGCCTGCTGTTCGTCAAGCGCGGCGTCTTGCGCAAACGCTTGCGACGTCGAGAATAACGCCGCCGTCGAAACGGGCGTCGGAGCCCCGTCTTTCGGTTTCGGCTTCACGGCGGAACAGCTAAGTCGCGCGGCCAGGGCGACAAAGGCGATCGTAACGATCGTTAAAAAAATAATTTCCGGATAAAACGCCTTAAAAGAAGGGCGTCCCTCGCGCCAAGGGCCGACGGGCGCGTTCGCGTTCGTTTTCGCCATATTCTCATCCTCGCTAAGGTTAGTGTTGCTCGACAATGCGACAAATTGCGGAAGCCGAAACGCTCCGCGACATTATTATACCGACTTCGCGCCAAAAAATCAAACGCGACTCGCAAATTTTTTTCGGAGCGAACAAGTCCCCCCAGGGGGGTTCCCTCTCCTTTACTCATCCCCCCGGGGAGGATATTTTGGCGCGCAAAAAAACGCTTGCCTTTCGACAAGCGCGTTTTTCAAGCGGCGAACGATATTTCGACGATTCGCCCGCCGTCGTTACTTCCAGACGTCGCGCTTCTCGTAAGTCGTATGAAACAACGACTTGGCGCGTTCTCCGAGCGGTTCGCCGACAAAATCGCGGTAAAACGCCCGAATTTCCGGGTTGTCGCCGCTCGTCCGGAGCGCGACTTTAGCGTCCTCGGCGAAAAGACCGTCGGCGCGCTTTTGCCGCCAGGCGTCGGTCGGACGCCGCATTCCGTTGACTTTCGGCTGACCGCCGCCCCCGACGCAGCCGCCCGGGCAAGCCATCGCTTCGACAAAATCGTACTCGATCTTCCCGGTCGTTTTCAGCGTTTCCAAGAGCGGACGCGCCGCCGCCAACCCGCTTGCAACCGCGACGCGAACCGTCTTGCCGCCGACTTCAACCGTCGCCGTCTTCAACGCTTTCGTTCCCCGAAGCGGTTCAAATTTCAAGAGTTCCGCCGGCGGGTCGGTTCCCTCGACGACCTTCCAAAGATTGCGAAGGGCCGCCTCCGCGACGCCGCCGGTCGCGCCGAAAATTTTCCCGGCGCCGCTTCCGTTCCCAAGCGTCGAGTCGAACGGCTCGTCGTCGAGCGCCGACGGGTCGACCTGCGTTTGAAAAAGCCAGGACGCGAGCTCCCGAGTCGTCAGCGCGAAATCGAGATCGCGAATCGCTTCGTTTTTCCAATACCGCCCGGCCGCGTTCGCGTTCGGCAACGTCGCTTCGAACTTTTTCCCGACGCAAGGAACGAACGCGACGTGCGTTATCGCCGCCGGATCGAGCCCCTTTTCCTCGGCGAAACGCGTCTTGATCGCCGCGCCTTGCGACAAAAGCGGGCTTCGCGTCGTCGACAAAAACGGGACAAACTCCGGATAAAACGTCTCGACGAACTTCACCCAAGCCGGACAACACGAGGTGAAAAGCGGCCCCGCGTTCGGCTCGTTCAAACGCGCCCAAAGTTCCCGCGACTCTTCTTCGATCGTCAAATCGGCGCCGAACGTCGCGTCGAAAACGAAGTCGAACCCGATCGTTCGCAACGCCGACGCCAACTTCGATTCGAGATTCGCTCCCGGTTCGAGCCCGAACATCTCGCCGAGCGAAACGCGAAGCGCCGGGGCCGTCGTCGCGACAAAGACCCGCGCCGTTTTCCCATTTTCCGCGTCTCGCCCAACCGCTTCGTTTTGCGCTTTCAACGCTTCTTCGCGGATCGCCGACGCGACGGCGACGTAATCGAGCCGTTCGTGCAGAACGTTAAATTTACACGCGGTTACGCATTGCCCGCAGTTTACGCAGATCGTCGAAACGCCGTCTTTTAACGCGTCGCGGCGATACCAGTGCGAAATCGTCTGCGCCATGCACGCCTCGTCGCAACGTCCGCAGTTCGCGCAACGCCGCCGTTCGTACTCGAGCGACGGATTCCCCGGCTCGACGACGACCGGGTCGCAAGGGCGTTTGGCCGCTTTTCGTCGCGCTTTGTACTCTTCGAACGTTTTGCAACCGTCGAGATGATAAGGAAATTCGTCGTTCGCGCTTTCGAGCGCATTCGCTTCGGCGCCCCGCGCTTGCCGACGCGCAAATCCAAGTCCGGGCCCGTCTTGCGCGAAAGCTCCCGTTCCGACGAGCGTCGCCGACGCCAACCCCAACGCCCCTTTCTTCAACGCTTGCCGACGCGGGATCCGCGTTTCGTCCGTTTTTTGGGACGTTTCGAGCGTCTCGCCCGCTTCCGTCGCCGCGTCGACGTTCGTTTCGTTCCAATTCATCGTTTCGTCTCCTCTTTTTTCACCGGTCGCGTCTCGACGCCGTCGCGTCCGCCGCCTCGATTTTACGACGATTATAAACGTTCGCAACCAAAATCGCAAGCGGCGGAAGGCGGCGACCCGTTTTTTTCCTCTTTTTCTTCGAAAAAATTTTAAACGCCGAACCGTTGTTCGTCGCTCGTCGCGATTTTCATTGTCAAGACGACGCAAATCCCCCGTTTTACCAACGCGACGCCGGATTCGACGTCAAACCAGGAAAGGAACGGAAATTGGGAAATTTTCGCAAACCGGCCTTGGCGCGGCAAGAAAAATTGGGTATACTGGTTGTAAGGGGCGTTGCGCCCGCGAAAAAATCGCGTCGCGGTCGGAGAAATACCCGAACGTTTCGGCGCTCGCGTTCCCCCGTTTTCCTATTCCCCCCAGCTCCCCCGAATCCGCAAGACACGAAAGGCCGCCTTATGAGCGCCCGTTCCGTTTTGAACGTTTTTTCGCGACGTTTTTCGCAACGACGTCGGCCTTCGCGCCGCCTTTCCGACGTCCGTTCGTTTTCGCGTCTCCGCCGTTCTCGCTCGTCGGCGTTCGCTCGTCTCGCGACGTCGCCGTTTTCGCTTGGAACCGCGCTCGGCGCCGCGCTTTTTGTCGTCGCGCCGTCGTTCGAGTCCCCGCAACTCGCCGTTTTTGCGCAAACTTCGCAAACCTCCGGGACTTCGCAAACCTCCGGAACCGCGCAAACGGAAGACGCGCTCCTCGCCGAAGCGCTCGAACTTCACCGTCAGGCCGATTACGAGGGAGCGATTCGGCGCCTCGACGCTTTCATCGCGCAATACCCAAGTTCGAAAAATCGCAATAAAGCGGAACTTTTCGACGGCCACGCCCACCTCGCGCTCGGCGAATTTGTCGACCCGGCGGAGTCGGCGCTCGCTCGCGCGCATTTTCAGTATATTATCGATCAGGGAAAAGACGCCAAATATTACAAAGAAGCGACGTTCCACAACGCGCACGCTTATTATAATTTGCGTCAATATTCCGAAGCTCGCCCGCTTTTCGTAAAATTCCTGACCGAGTTTCCGAACGACGCTTACGTCCAATACGTTTATTATTATCTCGGCGTTTGCGAAGCGCAGTCGGGAGCGTACTCCGCGGCGCTCAATTACTTCGATCGCAATCTGAACGAGTACCCGACGTCGCCGCTTCGTTGGACTTGCCGCCTTGAAAAAGCCGCGACGGTCGGCAAATCCGGCGACTATCAGGAAGCCGAAAAACAGCTGAACGCCTTGGCCGCGGAACCGGAGATCCCCGCCGACGTCGCCGGGCAAGTCGTCGTTCAACGCGCGCTCCTGCAAATTGTTCAGCAGAATTTCGACGAGGCGATCCGCATTTTGGACGAGTTTATCGACCGCTACCAAAGCGATCCGAACTCGACGCAAGCCATCCAGGACGCCTATCTTTACGAAGCTTACGCTTATTTCGCGAAAAAAGAATTCGAACGGGCGCTCCTCCTCGTCGAGCAAATGCAGCGAACGGCGTCGACGATCTCGCCGGAAACCGCGCTCCTCAAAATCAAGCTGCTCGTCAACTTGAATCGAGTCGACGACGCGGAGACGCTCTTAAACGCCCTTGAAGCGTCGAGTTACGGTCAGGAAACGCCGGATGCGATCGCGTCGTACCGCGCTTTGATCGCGTTGGTTCGGGGACAATGGGACGCCGCGATCTCGTCGTTGACGACGCTCCTCAAAGTTCGGCCGAACGGAAACGCCGTCGCGCTCAACTACTACAACGCCGGCGCGCCGACGACCGGCTCCCTCCTCGCGCCGCACGATTTCGTCGAAGCTTGCGGAACGCTAATCCTTTCATACGCAAGCCGTTACGCCTCCAAGAAAAATCCCGCCGACGAAACGTCGCAGGCGGCGGTCTTCTCCGCGACGTCGAATTACGCCCGTTCGCTCAACGACCCGGCGCTGAATTTGATCGTCGATATGATCGACAAGCGCCGCCGCGAAGCGTTGACGAAACCGATCGATTCGGCGTCCGGCTCGATTTCGGTCGCGACGCCCCCCGGTTCGACCGCGCCGCCGCCCGGCGGTTTCGCCAATCCGACGGATCCGACGACGCCGCCGCAACAATCCGGCGCGTCCTATGCCCCCGGGCTCCCCGGAACGTCGAGCTCGAACGGTTCGACCGCGTCGGGAACGACCGGCGCCGCGTCCGAGTCGTCGCCCCTTACGAGCGTCGAAATTCGCGCCGCGCTCGCCAAAGCGACGAACTTTTTCATCAATCAGGAATACGACCGCGCCAACGAAACGCTCTTGGAGATCATCACCGCGTCGGAAAGTTTTTGGCAGGACAGCCCGGCGGAAGCGGCTCGAGTCGCGCTCCTGCGCGCAAACGTCCTTTACGCGCTGGACAAGCGTTCCGAAGCGCAGCTCATGTGCCAGGCGCTCTTGACCAACGCGCCGAGTTCGCCGGAAGCCGCGGTCGCCGCGTTTTACCTGGGTTACGCGGCCGACCAGATCGGCCGTCGCGACGAAGCGATCAAATATTTGAGTCTCGCCGCGAACTCGAGCGCCTCGCACCCGTTCGCCGACGCGGCCCTTTATTACCTCGCGACGAACGAATGGGAACGCCGCGACGTCGAGCGCGCCGAGCAAAATTTTTACCGACTTTACCGCTCGTATCCGCGCGGCGTTTACTGGAGCCACGCCGTTTGGGCGCTCGCGAAAATTCAGAGCGACGCTCGGAACGACGTTCTCGCCGAAGAGCTGGTCAACGAAGCGCTCGCCAAGAAACCGGACGCCGCGATCGTCGATTACCTCCTCTTTTTAAAGGGCGAAATCGCCTTGCGCGCCAAGGATTACGAAAAAGCGCGCGTCGCGTTTGAAATGATCGTCGAGCAGTACCCGGACGGCGTTTGGCGTTCGAAGGCGATCAATCGTTTGAACTCGATTCCGGAGCGGTTTCGCGATCCGAAACCGTCGGAAGCGCCCGCGACGCCGGAACGCCCGCGTTCGACGCCCGATCCGCGTTCCGACGTCCGCCGCCCGAATCCGAATCCGCGACTCGACGCCGACGCGACCGACGACGCCGATTTCGAGCCGCCGCGACGCCCGGTCGCGCCGCGCCCGAACGTCCCGACGAACGCCTTCGACGAACGCCCGACCGACGCCGAAACGCGTCCGACGCCGAGCCGCCCGGTCGACGACCGGCGCGAAAGACCCGGCGCCGTTCCGTCGAATCGCCCGACCGACGACCGACGCGCTCCCGGAAACGCGACGCCCGGCCGCTCGAACGTTTCGCGTTACCCGAGCGAACGCCCCGCGCAAACTCGCCCCGACGAACGTCGCGTTTACCGAACGGCGTTCTCGAACGAATCGCTTCGTTTCTGACGTTCGCCCGTCTTGCCTAAATCGCCCAAACCGCCGCGCCGTCGCTTTCGTTTCGCGCCGACGCGGCGGTTTCAAGCGTTAAATCTCGCCCGTTTTCGCCGTTTCCGCTTTCCAACCGCCGTCAGCGCCCCCGTTTGCGCGACTCGTCGACGACCGCGTCGATCTCCCGCAAATATTGAGCGACGACGTCGGCTCGCGAAAACTCCCGTTCGATCTTAGCGCGTCCGCGCCGTCCCATCTCGCGCCGTCGTTCGAGCGGCGTCGCAAGGAACCGCTCGACCGCCTCGACCAGCGAATCAACCGAACGCGGCTCGAACCCGAATCCGGTCGTTCCTTCGTCGAAAGTCTCGACGCAACCGGGAATCCGCGACGCCAGGATCGGGCGTCCGACCGCCGCGCCCTCCAAAAGAGCGTTCGAAAGCCCCTCGTGATACGACGGCAACACGACCGCGCCCGCCGCGCCCAGCGTTTCCCGAACGTCTTCCTGATATCCCAAATACTCGACGACGCCGACGTTCGCCGCGTTGAACGCCAGGTAATGAACGTCGCAACCGCGCTCGGTCGCGCCGACCATTTGAAAGACGACGTCCGGTCGAGTTTTGCGGATCCGCCGCGCGCACTCGATAAACTCGACGACGCCCTTGTCGCGCATCAGCCGCCCGACGAAAAGAAGCCGCGTTCGCCCGTCGTCGTTCGGATAATCGACGTATTCGAATCGCCCCAAATTAACGCCGGAACCGCGCGTCGCGACGATTTGTTCCGCCCGCGCCATCCGCTCGTCGACCAACCGCTCGGCGATCGCGGCGTTTTGAGCGAAAACCCGCGCCGCGCCCCGCAGTCCGCCGCGATAAAGCGCCGTCGCGATCCGTCGTTTCGTCTCGCCGCCGTAAAACGCCGTTCCCAAACCGGAAATCGTTGCGACGCAAGGAGTTCGCGTCGTCCGACAAGCGCGTCCGCAATACGCGTTCGGCTTCACGGTAAAGGTCAGAACCAAATCCGGACGAAGTTTTTTCAGCAGTTTTCGGTAAAACAGGTAAAGTTTAACGTCTTTCAACGGATTCAAGCCGCGCGGCTCGATCGGCGTCGGAACGATCGTTCCCTTATCGGCGAACGCCGACGTTCGAAAATCCTCTTCGAACGAAAAAAAGAGCTCGTCGCCGCGAGCGCAAAGCGCCTCGACGAGTTCGCGCTTAAAATCGTAAAGGACTCGCGCCTGGTTGATCGCGATCAAAATCCGCATCGCCGCCCTCGCTTTCCCATCTTCGCATTTTCCTCTATTCCACGCAACCCGCGCGCCCATTTCCCCGGCGCGAATAAAAAACCCCGACGGCCGAACCGTCGGGGTCTCGTTAAGCGACCGCGCCGCTTACATCATCCTACCGGCGGATCCGGCGCTCATCCCCATGCCTCCGGCTTGCGAACCGTCGTAACGTCCGAGTTCGCGAGCGTCCTCCTTAACTTCGCGGACTTGCAGGTAGCCGTTCGGTTCGAGGATCATAATTTTGCCCGGCGAACGCAACTCGACGCCGGAGATTTTTTCGCCGCCGACCGCGTCGACCAGACACGCGTCGGAAACGTGGTCGACCGTCGTCGGCTTATTGGCGCCGCGTCCGCCGCGCCCGCCGCGAGAACCGGTTCCGGCGGCGCCCGTCATGCCCGCGTTCATCGACAACGCCCCGGCGACGGCGACCGGCTCGTGCGGCTTCTTGTAGAAGTTCGCGAGTTGTCCCAACGTCATCGCCTGCCCTTGCGCCAACGACTCGGTCGCGGACTCCTGATCGAAGTAGATCGACGCCATGCGAACGCGCGGCTCGGCTCCCGGACGCGCCGGAGCTTCGACGCTCTCCGCAAAGATGCGCGCCGAACGTCCCAGCGACGCCGGATTCGACGGTTCGCAAAATTCCGATTCGACGATCTTTTGCTCGACCGTCGTCGGATCTTCGACAAACCGCTCTTCAACGCCGTAATTCGGGTTCGCCAGCAGGAGCTTCACGCGATACTGATACGTTTTTCCTTCTTCAACCTCAAAGTCGAAATATCGGAACAAATAATATTCAACCGACGCGACCGTTTGCGCGCTGAGCATCGACTTCGCGACCGCTTCGCGGTTGACGAGCCAGGCGTTTCCGCCGCCCGCGCCGTTCGCGCCCATTCCGCCGGAAGCGCCCATGCCACCCATGCCGCCCATCGTATCCATGCCGCCCATACCGCCGGAAGCGCCCAATCCGCCCATACCGCCGGCGCCGCCCGCCGACGCGCCTTCGAACGGGTCGCGGTCAAGCAGGGTGCCTTCGTCGATCTGATTCATCGCGGCTTGCAGTTCGTTCCACTTTTCGAGCTCGGCGGACTGCACCTCGATCTGCTCGGCGGAGTTCAACGGAATATTCGGCAAGTTCGCAATCTCTTCGCCGAACGGTTTGTTCGCCATCGGCGGGCAACTCATCGCCATCGGAGGATACGACGACGTCGTCGGGGCGTGATACGCGAAACCGACCTGCTCCGAACCGACGCCGTTCCATTGGTTGTTCTCTTTTTTGATCGCGCGCAGGACGTCGACCTTTTCCCATTTCACTTCGCCGCTCGAATCGACTTCGCCGCGTTGCAACTCGTAAAAGAGGTAGCGCGGTTGGTCGCGAACGTCGTCGAGATACTGCGCGTTCCCAAAGAGATCGCCGTAAGCGGCCTGTTGTTTGCGGATCGGAATCGAACCAGTAACGGCGATCCATTGACGGCCCTTCGTTTCGCCGCCGGTTCCGTTCATTCCCATCGCGCCGCCGCCCATCGCGGCTCCGGGGCCGCCCGCGTTCATGCCTCCGGCGCCGCCCATCGCGCCGCCGGCCATCGCTCCAACCGCGTTGTTGGCGGTCAGCTCTTTATACATAATGGCGCCGACGCAAGGGATCGCGCGGAGGTTTTCCACCGGCAGCGGCGAAACGGTCGGGCGCTTGTTTTTGTCCGGGAAAAGGGACTGCTCCCAACGGTTCGGGGTTTCGTAAGCGTTGACCGTAACCGCGCTTTTGATAAGCTCGGCGTAAGCGTTGTAATCGTAATTAACGAGCGCTTCGTCGTATTCCGCGGGCGCGACCTCGCTATTCTTGATGTTCGTGTCGGCGCGCGTCGCGGCGTCGGTAATCTGATCCGGCGTCAACTCGAATTTTTCCAGCCCGGCGCCGCCCGCGATCATCGTCCCGAAGATCCCGACCGCGACGGCGATCCCGATTTTTTCGCCGTGCAACAGGAAGAAATTGAACTCGTTCGCTCCGGCGTTCTTCCGTTTCGCCTTCGCTTTATTCTTCGCTTTGGCGGCTTTCGCTTCTTGCGCCGCGGCTTTGGCCGCCGCCTTCGCTTCTTTATCGATATTTTTCGCGCACATGGCGTCCTCTATTTTTTATCGTTGCACTATCGCCGCTCGTTTTCGCGCGGAAACGTCGTCGCGCAGCGGAAATCGACGCGGTCGAGTCGTCTACTAAATAAGCGACGCGAACGCGGCCGGAGCCGCGCTCGCTCCGAATAACGTCAGGGCGCGGTCGTTTCCGCCGCCGCGTCGGTCGTTTCGTTCGCGTCGGACGCGGCGTCCGTCGCGGGAGCCGCGGCTTCGGGCGCGGTCGCGTTTTCTTCGGTCGCGGCGTCGGTCGCGGTCGCTTCTTTCGTTTCCGCGGCGGCGTCGACGGCGGCCTGATTTTCCGCGGCGCCCGCGTCGGTCAAAGCGACGTCGGCGGCGTTCTCGGATTTTTTCGCTTCCCCGCCGGTTCCGAACGCGTCCTTATTCGGCTCGTTATAGATATTAATGACGCCGAAAATTTCGACGCGGATCGCGTCGGCGCCGTATTCGGAAAGCCCGAGTTCGGAGCGTCCGATCTCGACGCCGCCCATTTCGGTTCCGCCGGAGCCGCCGGGGCCGCCCGCGCCGTTCATCGAACCGCGCGCGCCGGAACCGCTCGCCGACGATCCGCCCATCGAGGAAGAACCGCCCATCGACGCGGATCCGCCCATCGGGGAAGAGCCGCCCATGCCGCCCATGCCCATCATGCCCATCGAATCGGCCCCGGTCGTCTCGACCGGCATCGTGAACGGCACGTTGTTGTCCGGGCAAACGCGGACGTGTTTCACGTCGATCGGCATCGCGCTGTTGGCGCAACTCACCAAAAGTTCCGGAATGCGGCGTTGGTCGACGATGACTTTCAAGCAAACCGGCATCATGTTGAACTCGGCGAACGGCGGTTTGTCGCTGGCGAGGAGCGGTTTACCTTCGGCGTCGAGATAACGCCCGATCAAAATATTCTCCGCGGCCTGCGCTTCGGCGGAACCGGCGGTCGAGCCGCCCATGCTCCCCATCGAGCCCATGCTTCCCATCGAGGAACCCATCATCGACGACCCCATCATCGACGCCCCCATCATGTCGCCCATCGCGTTCGCGGCGGACGCGCCGGTCAGGTCTCCGATCGTCGTTTTCAGCGTTCCCCACTCGGTCGCGGCCTGTTGGCCGATCAGCATCTTTTCAACGCATTTCACCGGAGCCTTGGCCAAAGCGTCGTAATCTTTGTTCGTCTCGGCGACGACGCTGATCAACGCCTCGTAAACCCAAAGCGTTTCCTGCGCGTACCAAACTTCGATCGATTTCGGACTCGCGTCGGCTTCCCAAGTCGGAAGCGTGTAAATTTCCGGTTCCGGCCAATCGACGTTGCCGACGACGCGACGACGTTCTTTATACGGCGGAAGCCCCGGGTATATTTGCTGAGACCAGGACGGATCGTCGGTCGTCGCGCCCGCGCTTCGCATTCCGCCGGCGCCGCCCGAAGCGCCGCCCGCCATATTGCCGGCGGGCATTCCGCCGCGTCCGGCTCCGCCCGAAGCGCCCGCTCCGGCGCGTCCGATTCCCGTTCCGCCCGCGAGATTTTCCAAACTCGTTCCGGGAACCTGCTCCTCGGCGGGGTCGATCCCGTAACCGGGGATCGCGCCGGTTCCGACGCCGCCGCTCATTCCGCCCATCGAATCGCCGCCGGAGCCGCCGCTCATGCCGCCCATCGAACCGCGCGCTCCGCCGGAACCGCCGGGGCCGCCGCTCATGCCGCCCATCGAAGCCGATCCCGCCATCGAAGAGGATCCGCCGGACGCTCCGCCCGCCGCGTCGCCTCCGGAGATCGCGGACATGATCGCCGAAGCGTCGACCGTGGCGCCGTACTGCGTGTAGTCTTTCGGCGTCGCGATCCACGGGTCGACCTCGCGATAGAACGGCTCGCGCTCTTTCGCCTTCAACTCGTCGCGAAGCGCGCTGTCCTCGCACGCGGAGACCAGATCTTTCTTCACGTCGTAAAGGTAAACGTCGCTCAACGGCGACTCTTCGTTTTCCGGATCGCTCAAAATTCCGACGTAGCAGAATTGCGCGCCGTCGGCGTCGGTCGCGACGTAAACCGGCCAAAACTGTTCGTCGAGCCCGGAGACGCCGAGCAGTTCCATCTCGTTCTTTTTCAAGAGTTTATACTCTTTGACCTGAACGCGGCGACGCTTCATTTTCTTCAGGAGATCCGGAAGATGGGTCGAAATGAAGTACCCGTAGTCTTCGAGCAGGTACGGCTTGCTCGGGTCGATTGGATCGCGGAACTTCAACTTCTTTTCGACCAGATTAAGAAATTCGCGCGACAACTGACGCGGCCAGCGGTTGCGTTCCTTTTGATCGTCGTACATCAGGCCCCACGCGCCGAACACGCTCGTCTTCAGCGTTTCCGTAACGCTTTTAATTTCTTCGATCGTTTTTTCGTTCGGGTGCTTCGAGTTGCTCGCGATCGAATCGACCGATTTCTTCTCGGCTTGCACGGCCTCCGATTTTTCGGCGTAGGCCTTTTTAATTTTCCCCTTCGCCAACATTGTAAAAACGAAGGCGATCACAACGACCAACGGCAGGACGATCCAAAAGTAATTCCTTTTGATATCCTCCAATTTTATACCGGCTTTTTTCGCTTTTGCCATTATATCTTCACCTTAATATTGCGGAAGCGACCTCGCGGCTCTTTTCCGACGATTCGCGCCGTCGAAACGGCGGGTTGTTTCAAAGTTGGGAGTGCGAGCGCGCCTTGCGACGCGCTTTCGTTGTTCAACGCGAAAACGCGAATTATCGTTACGCGGCCGGTTCCGCCGGAGCGGTCGGCTCGGTCGATTCCGCCGCCGGGGCGGTCGGTTCGGTCGATTCCGCCGTCGGAGCGGTCGGCTCGGTCGATTCCGCCGTCGGGGCGGTCGGCTCGGTCGATTCCGCCGCCGGAGCGGTCGGCTCGGTCGATTCCGCCGTCGGAGCGGTCGGCTCGGTCGATTCCGCCGTCGGAGCGGTCGGCTCGGTCGATTCCGCCGATTCGGTCGATTTTTCGTCGGTCGAAGAGTCTTTCGCGGCCTTGGCGGCGGCTTCCTCGGCGGCCTTGCGACGCGCTTCGCGAACGCTCGGCGGCGTTTCCATCCAAACGAATTGGATCGTGAAGTTGTAACGTCGCAAATTCAGCACTTTATCGGAGCCCAAGGCGTTGGCGATCTGCGCGTTTCCGACTCCGTCGCCGCCCGACGCGCCCATTCCGCCGGAGCCCATGCCGCCGGCGTTCATTCCGGCGTTCATGCCGCCGGAACCGCCCATTCCGCCGGCGCCCATGCCGCCCATCGCGCCGCCGCGAGCCGTTCCGCCGCGCATTCCGCCGGCGCCGCCCGCTTGTTTAATTCGCGATTCGAGCAACTTTTTACGCGCTTCCGCGGCGGCCTGCGGGTCGAGAAGTCGGAACTTGTCGTCGATAACGCCCGGGTTCACCAGGACGGGGTAATAGATTCCCATCTCCTTAAACGTTACGGTTTCGACGCCGGTTTCGCCCGCGCGCTGACGTTCCAAGCCGATCGGCAAATCGACGGCGCCGTGTTTGAGGTTCGACAAGATCGTTCGACGCAAATACTCGGGGCCGCGCGCCGGATCGTCGGCGTCGTCCGGGTTGTGATAGTGATAGCCGGTCAGCTGAACGATCCGACCGGGGCCGCTCGGCGCCGGAATTTCTTCCAAACGCGCGTCGACGTTTTCGGTGATGTCGTTGAGCGCGGTCGTTTCCAGGCCGCCGCTCGATTTCGACGACGAGGATTTCGAGGACGACTTCGAACTCGATTTCGACGACGAAGATTTCGAGGACGACTTCGAACTCGATCTCGACGACGAAGATTTCGAGGACGACTTCGAGCTCGATTTCGACGATTTCGAGGATTTCGACGACGCGTTTCCGGAACCGCCCTTCGTCTCGGCTTGCGGCACGAACGGGAACGTTTCTTCAAGCGTTCGCTCCGGAACGTATTCGGCGGTTTTCTTCGAAGTCGACTCGTCGTCGGTCGCGGCGGTCTCGGGGGGCGTCAGCGGATTCCCGGCCGCGTCGATGGAGAACGCCTTCGCCTCCTCCGCGTCGATATAATACCAACGCCGCACCAATTCGAACCAGTCGCCCAGTTCTTCGACGTCCTGCACTTCGACGTTTTCGACGTAAACGCGGTTTTGCTGGGTGATCGCGTCGATTTTCAACGCGGAAACGCCTTCGGAAAGCGCGGCTTTGTTCGGCGCTTCGGACGGAATCGCGACGTTAATCGCTTTGAGAAGCTCCATCCAGGTGAGCCGTCCTTCGACGCCGCTCGTCAGGTTGAGCCCGATCGAGTCGACCGTTTTAAAGGTCGACGCCGCGGCGTCCGCTTTCGAGATCAGGTCTTTCGACTTTTTCGAAACCGACTGCGCCTGCGAGTAGGCCGAGTTGATCGCGGGGTTTTCGACGACGCTGAACATCGTCGTCGCGTTGAAATATTGCCACGTCATCCCGGCCATCAGGAGCGACGCGGCGGCCAACGCCCACGGTTTCTTTTGATTAATGAGACGCGTTTGCGCGACGTCGCGCGGCACCAGGTTGATGCTCAGCGGCGCTTCGCCCAGGAGTTGCAACGCGAGCCCGTACGCGACGCCGAACGACGTCAGGTTGTTCTTAAACTCCGGATTCGCGGCAACTTCGGCGCACTGCAACTTGCGGTACGCGGTCGGGACGACGACGTCGAGCGCCAGGCTCTTCGAGAGAAATTGCCGCAACCCCGGGAGTTTCATCGCGTTCCCAAGAGCGTACACGCGGCGAATTTTCGCGTCCTTATTCATCGTTTTGTAATATTTGATCGACCGTTCGATCTCGGACAGCATGTCGTTGAAGACCGGTTTCATCGCGAGCACGACGGCTTTCGGGTCTTGCGCGGTCGCGGCGTTGCGCTTGACGTGCTCGGCGTTCGAGAAGGTCAATTTCAGCGCTTTCGTGAGCGCTTTCGTAAACATGTTGCCGCCGACGGCGATGTTGCGCAACCAGACGTCGACGCCGTTCGTTACGACGATCTCCGACGCGTCCGTGCCGACGTTCAGGATCACGTCGTACTCGTAAAGTTCGCTCGGATCGCGTTCGAGCAACGCGTCGTAGTCGTGCATGTCGTTAACGAACGCGTTGTACAGGGCGACCTGCGCGCCTTGAATGCAGTCGACGTCGACTCCGGCGTCGGCGTAGCGTTCCAGCGTGCGCTTGGCGATGTCGCGCTTCATAGCGTACATAAAGATGCGCAGATCGAGCGCGACGCCCCCTTCCATCACGCCGCCGACCTGCCGGTAGTCCCAAATGACGTCCTGAAGGTCGAAGGGAAGCCATTGTTTGACTTCGTATTTGATCAAGTCGCCGACTTTTTTCGGATCGATCGGCGGGAGCGGCTGGTAACGCCAAAGCGCGTTTTGACCGGAGACCGAAATCGCGATCTTTTCGCCCTTAACGTTGTTGCGCGAAAGGAAAAGCTTCAAACTTTCCGCAAGAATCTCGTTCGGATCCGCGCCCGGTTGCGTCATGATTTTGCTGTGTTCGATGTAGTCGAATTGCACGACTTCCAACGTCCCCGGCTCCGTCCCCTTGCGACAACGCAACGCTTTCAACGACGCGCTACCGACGTCGATACCCCATACGGTTTCATTTTTTGCCATAATTATTCCGTCCCGTACAATTTTCCCGACGCGCCCGACCAAGCCGACCTTCGGCACGTTCGCGAAGGCGGCGCGTTTTCGGTTTCGTTTAACGTTTTTCTTTCAATATTAATATTAATGAAAAAAAGCCGGAAAGGTCGGCGCTCTTTCCGCGCGTTTCGCTCTCGTCGTCTCGGTTAAACGTCGAAACGTCGACGAAGAGCCCCCGACGCGCAAGCGGCCCGACGGCGCTTCCTCTTCTATTGTAACATAGCGCAAGGCGTTCGGTCAAGATTTTTTTTCCCGTTCTCGCCGATATTTTGCGAATCCGTCAAAAAAAGCGTCCTTTATCCCGCAAGCGAGACGTCTTTTTTGCGCCGCCGTTTAAAATAGGCAAAACGCGCAATTTAGGACGTTTCAAGAAAAAACAGGCGCGCCGAACCCGCCGCTTCGTTTATCGACGTTTTTTGAGAAAAATGTTAAAATATCCGGATTTTACTAAATTTTCCGGCCGCGCGGTCGAAATAACGTATTAGGGCGAGTCGTCGTTCGACGAACGCTTTCTCGACGCGACGAGCGTTCGAAAACTTGCGAGAAAGCGGAAGCGCCCCTTGTTGCCAACTTTTCTTTTTTGTTAAACGGAGTCTTTTCGATGGTTCGAACGATCGCGATGGGGATTGTGATGGCGTTTGCGTTGGGGTTCGTCGGTTGCCGCTCGTGTCTTTCGCCTTACGAATATTGTCAGCCGACGTTCGTTCCGGAACGCGGCGACCAGTGCATGGGCGAGCTTTACCGTTGCGGCTCCATCCTCGGCGGCATGGAGCAAACGAAGTCGCCGAACGACGACTGCGAAGAATGCAACGGCGGTTACACGGAATATTACGGCGCCGCCAACGCCGCTTCGCAAGCCGCTTCCGACGCGTCGGCGCTTGCGCAAACGCAGGAAACGGTCGGCGCTTACGGAGCCGATCCGCGGCCGGCGAGCTACGTCGCCCCGGCGAACGGTCGCGTCGGAAACGATTACGACGTTTCGAGTTCCGCGTCGATCGGTGCCTACCCGCGGGAATTTGCCCCGTCTTACGGCGCCGCGGCCGAGTCGAGCGATTTTAACCTTCGCGACGATTCCGGCGACGTTTACGCTTACTAAGACGACGCAAACAACGCAAAATAAACAAGCGGCGCAAAACAACCGGGCCGCGACGACAAGGCGAACGGCGCGATTCGGCGAACGTCGAAACGCGCCGTTCGCGTTCATTTAGCGAAACAGCGACGATTTTCCGTTTTTTATGAGTATTTCCGACGCCGTTATCCCCGATCGCTTCCCGAAAACGCCGTTCCTGCCGGACGTTCCGCTCGAAACGTGGACGCCCGCCGACGGCGACCGCGACGCGTTCTTCATGAGCGCCGCTCTCGTCGAAGCGCGAATCGCCGCCGAAGAAGGAGAAACGCCGATCGGCGCCGTTCTCGTTTGCCAAAATCGGATCCTCGTTCGCGAACACAACCGCCGCGAACGCCTTTGCGATCCGACGGCGCACGCGGAAACGCTTGCGCTAAGCCGGGCGTCGGCGTTCTTTCCGTCTTGGCGGATCGAAGATTCTGAGCTGTTCGTAACGCTCGAACCTTGCCCGATGTGCGCCGGAGCGCTCGTTTTATCCCGAGTGAACCGCGTCGTTTTCGGAACCCGCGACCCCAAGGGCGGATGCGCCGGATCGCTGATGAATCTGCTGACCGAAGAGCGTTTCAACTGGCGCTGCGAAGTCGTCGAGGGCGTGTTGCGCGACGAATGCGCCGAACTGCTCCGGGAGTTTTTCCGCTCCCGACGTCAAGCGAACGCCGCCCGAAAGTCGCCGTCTTAACGCGTTCGAATTCTTACCCAAACCGCCCGGCTTTCCCAAACCGCCGTTCAAAGGAAAAAACCCGGCTTGATTCCCCCGCGTTTCGTCCCGGGGCGTTGACAAGCGGCGCAAAATGTGTTCTATTATAACGTCGAACGCGTCGAACGCCAACTTTTCTCGAACGCGCTTTCCCCAACTCCCGCCGGTCGTCGCCCCGCGTTTTTAACGTCGAAAAGCGACGCCGCGACAAAAATTAATGAATCAACGCAAAACCGCGATGAAGTACGAAAACGTGTGCGTCGAGGCGATCGAATGCGCCCTTCCCCCGGAAATTATCACGACCGACGAACTCGAAAGTCGGCTCGCGCCCCTTTACGAACGGCTGAAACTCCCGTTCGGACGGCTCGAGCTGATGACCGGCATCAAAGAGCGCGGGCTTTGGGAACGCGGGCGGCTTCCCGGCGACCAAAGCGTCGACACGGTTGAAAAACTGCTCCAAACGACCGGCGTCGACCGCTCGAAGATCGGGATGTTTATTCACGCGTCCGTTTGCCGCGATTATCAGGAGCCCGCGACCGCTTGCGACGTTCACTTTCGGTTGGGCTTGCCGCAGACGGCGGCGATTTTCGACCTTTCGAACGCCTGTCTCGGCCTTTTGACCGGCGCGCTCCAAATCGCCAACGCGATCGAATTGGGGCAAATCGACGCCGGAATCGTCGTCGGGACGGAGACGAGCCGCGCTCTGATGGAAACGACCGTCGCGGAGCTGGTCGCCGACGAAACGCTGACGCGCCGTTCGATCAAAGACGCGTTCGCGTCGCTGACGATCGGTTCCGGAAGCGCCGCGATCCTGTTGACGAATCGCAAGTTAAGCCGCTCGGGAAACCGCCTTCTCGGCGCGGCGACGTTGGCGAACACCGCGCAAAGCGCGCTTTGCCGCAGTCAAGTCGACGTTACCGCGGGCGGACGCTCCGACGGGCAGACGATGAAAACGGACGCCGAAACGCTTTTGCGCGAAGGAGTCGCCGTCGCCGCGAAGGCGTTCGAGCGGTTCGTCGACGAAATCGGTTGGGACGCCGCGGCGCTCGACCGCGTTTTTTGCCACCAGGTCGGAAAAGCGCACCAAAAACTTCTTTTCGAAACGCTCGGTCTCGACGACGCGAAAAATTTCGCGACTTTTCCGCTCCTCGGCAACACCGGTTCGGTCGCGCTTCCGACGGCGGCGGCGCTCGGAATCGAATCGGGGTTCGCGCGGCCCGGCGAAAAACTCGGCCTTTTCGGGATCGGTTCCGGAATCAACGTCGTGCTCGCCGCGCTCGATTGGAAAACGACGCTTCCCAGTTCCAACCCGACGCCCCCCGAAACGCTCGCTCGTTTCCTCGCGTTGAACGCCGGTTGAGCGCCGCGTTCGCCGATTTTACCCAAACTTCCTGATTTAGCGGTCAACAACGATGAAAAACGAAAACGAAAGCGCGTCGGCGCGACGACGCGTCGCGGTTCTCGGCGGCGGAATTTCCGGACTCGCCGCCGCTTGGCGACTCTCGAAGATCGCTCCGGAACTCGACGTCGCTCTTTGGGAGAAGACCGGGCGCGTCGGCGGGGCGATCCGCTCGAAAACGGTCGACGGTTTTCAGCTCGAAGCGAGCGTCGACAACTTTATAACGACCGTTCCTTGGGCGCTCGATCTTTGCAAGGAGCTCGGTTTCGAACGGGAGCTGACGTCGACGAACAACCGTTATCGCCGCACGTTCGTCGTTCGCAAGCGCCGTCTTTATCCGCTTCCGGACGGTTTTATGACGATGGCGCCGACGAAACTTTATCCGATGGCGACGACGCCGCTGTTGAGCCCGCTCGGAAAACTCCGTTGCGCGCTCGAACTGATCTTGCCGCGGCGACGGTCGCAGGAAGAGGAATCGATCGCGGCGTTCGTAACGCGACGTCTGGGACGCGAAGCGTTCGAGCGGCTGGTCGAACCGCTCGTCGGCGGCATATACGGCGGCGACGCGCGCCGGTTGAGTTTGCAGGCGACGTTGCCGCGTTTCGCCGAAATGGAGCGCAAAGACCGGTCGCTGATCTGGTCGATGAAAAAATCGCAAAGGAAGGCGAAACGGGTCAAGCGCGAGGAAGAAAGCGGCGCTCGATACAGTTTCTTTTTAACGCTAAGTTGCGGAATGGAGGAACTTCCGCGTCGAATCGCAGAGCGGCTGACCTCGGAGGGACGGGCCCGCGTCGAATTGGATCGGGAAGCCGTCCGGCTCGAAAAAGCGCCCGGCGGCGGTTGGCTCCTGACCGACGCGAACGGAAAAACGGAGCGTTTCGACGCCGTTCTTTGCGCGACGCCGTCCGACGCGGCGGGCGAGCTTTTCCGTTCGGTCGCGCCGACGACGGCGGAAGTTTGCGCCGAAACGGAGCGTACCGGAACCGCGATCGTTCACCTGGCGTTTCGAAACGAACAGATCAAGCGCCCGGTCGCCGGGATGGGGTTCGTCGTTCCGCCGTCGGAGGGAAACGGGCTTCTCGCCGGGAGTTTCAGCAGTTTCAAGTACCCGCGCCGCGCTCCGGAAGGCTCGACGCTTCTGCGGATTTTCGTCGGCGGGGCCCGATCGCCCGATTCGTTGACGATTCCGGAATCGGAGTTGATCGAACGGGTTTTGGTCGAAACGCGGGCGCTTCTCGGCGTCGAGGGCGAGCCGATCATGACGGACGTCGCGCGGTTTGCGAACGCGATGCCGCAATATTATCTCGGCCGACTCGACGCGATCCGCCGGTTGCGGGAGGAACTCGCCGCGACGCCGACGCTTGCGATCGCCGGGAACGCGCTCGAAGGCGTCGGATTGCCCGCTTGCGTCAAGAGCGGAAACGACGCCGCGGAAAAAATCGCCGCCGACCTCGGTTTCGTCGTTGAAAAAAGCGGTCGTTAAGCGCCCGTTTCGCCCCGCCTTCCCAATTTAACGTCGCGTTCAAACAACGGCGCCCCGATTTCGTTCGCGACGCCGGCGATTATCCGCGTCGATCGACGCTTTTTATTCCGTTTTTCTATTCAAGGAACGATAAAATGAAAATCAAACCTCGCTGTTTATCCGCCGGGATCCTTTTCGCCGACGTCGGGTGCGCTCCGATCGCGCATTGTCCGGTTCCGGGCGAACTCGTCCAAACGGAGCGCGTCGAGCTGACGCTCGGCGGCTGCGCTTCCAACGTCGCGTTAAACCTTGCGAAACTTGACGTTCCGACCGGTCTTTGCGGTTGCGTCGGCGACGACGCGTTCAGCGATTTCGTCTTTTCGGCGATTCAGAATCCGCTGATCGACCTTTCCGGCGTCCGTCGCGTTCCGAATTCCGGGCCCGGTTGCTCGCTGATCGTCAACGTCAAAGGCGAAGACCGCCGCTTCGTCAGCACGACCGGCGCGAACGCTCAATTTTCGCTCGACGATATCCCGACCGACTGGACGGAAGAGTCGGAAGTCCTTTACATCGGCGGTTTTCTGATGATTCCGCCGCTCGAATCCGACGCGACGGTCGAGTATTTGAAAGCGTTTCAAGCGCGCGGAGGCAAGACGATTTTGGACGTCGTTTTGTACGGAAATCGACCGTATTGGCCGACGATCGAGCCGCTCCTCCCTTACGTCGATTATTTCCTCCCGAACAACGACGAAGCCCGCGTTATTTGCGGAAAAACCGACCCGGTCGATCAGGCGAAATTCTTCGTCGACGCGGGCGCCAAAACCTGCGTCGTTACCTGCGGCGGCGACGGCTCGATCTATTACTCGGCGAACGAGAAATTCCGCGCCGACATTTTCCCGGTCGAGTTCGTCGGCGGCACGGGCTCCGGCGACGCGTTCGCGGCGGGGCTCGCCGCGGCGGTTCTCGACGGTTGCTCCCCGGTCGAAACGATCCGTCGAGCAAGCGCGCAGGGGATGAGTTGCGTTCGCGACGGCAGCGCGACTCGCAGCGTTTTCGCCAAAGCGGAAGCCGAAGCGTTCCTCGCCGCCAACGACCTGAAGATCGAATCGCTTTGATCGGTCGCGTCGCCTTCGCTCGCCGACGTTAAACCGGGCGAACGGCGCAAAATAGACGACAAAAAACGCCGCGTCCTTTTCGCAGAGGACGCGGCGTTTTCGTTTGTTTCGACGTTAAAACGGCGAAATTTCAACGCGTCAAGCGGCGGGTTCCGCTTCGAGCGCGGACTCTTCGACCGCAGGCGCTTCCGGCGCAACGGCTCCGTCGACCGGCGCGGCGGCGGGTTCGGTCGCTTCCGCTTCGACCGCGGCGACGGGTTCGGCGGCCAGTTCCGCGGCGGGCGTTTCCAATTTCGCGCCGATAATCAATCCCAAACCGACGACGAAGAAAATAAACATCGCGGCCAACATGCGAACGACGTCCTTCGACGCGCCCTTAAATTCGCGCCAAATGAAGACGCCCCAAATCGCCGAGATCAGAGTCGCGCCCTGGCCGAGCCCGTACGCGATCGCCGCCGACGCGACGCCCGACGCGACGACGTTCAGCGTCATCCCGACGGCCCAGATTCCGCCGCCGATCCAGCCCCAGAAGTGGTTGCGGAACGAACCCTTCCAATAAGCGCCCTTTTCGACCGGCTCGCCGACGAACGGTTTCTTCATTAAATACGGCATAAAGAAGCAGTTGCAAACCAAAATCCCGAGCGCGAAGCACATGTTCGCCGCGTACGGGCCCATTTTGCCGGCTTGCAGAACCGCGCCATCCTGCGAAAGATTCGCAAGCGTCGGCGCGACCAGATCGCCGTTCGAAAGCTCCGTTTGCGCCAGCGAATTGGCGACGAAATAATAGAAAAGCGACATCAAAACGCCGCAAACGACCGCCAGCGTCAGGCCCTTGCCGATCGGCTTTTTCTCGCCGTCGTCGGCCCGGGATGCCGCGTCGCGCTTGCGGTACGAAAGCGCGCTAGTAACGATCGCCAACGTTACCAAACCGACGCCGACGAAAAGAAGCGTCGAATTTCCGGAACCCGCCGGATTCGCGACGTAATTCAACAGGACGCCGAGAACCAGCGCGAGCCCGATCCCGACCGGAAACGCGACCGACATCCCGGCGATGGCGATCGCCGCGACGAGCAAAATGTTCGCGACGTTAAAAACGACGCCCCCGGCGAACGCCCACAGTTTCGACGTCATGTCCGCCTGCGCCAAGTCCGCGCAGAACGAGCGGCCGTATTCGCCGTTCGACCCCATCGTCAAACCGAAAATCGCCGCCGCCGCGACGACGCCGATCACGTAATCCCAATAAAACAGCTCGTAACGCCATTTAGAATCGACTAACTTTTGAGCGTTCGCCCAAGATCCCCAGCATAACATCGTTACGACGCAAAACGCGACCGCAAGCCCGTAACTCTCGACTAAAAACATCGCCGCTCCTTTAAAAACGCGACCCCAAGCGCCGATTCGCGGTCGCCGAAACGCTCGGCAAATTCGCCGCAAATACCGCAATTTTTCCAAAACGGCGACAACGCGCCGTCGGAAGCCGCCGACGCAGACGTTAAAACTCGCCGCCGAAACGCTCCCGCGACGTATAGGATAACGGATTCTTTCCCATTTTTCAAGTAAAATTCGCCAAAAACGCCCGTTTTTTTCGCCGCCGCCGATTGACGAATCGCGTTAAGCGGAAATAATGAAAAAGATTCGCGGCGTCGACGGGCCGGCCGTATCGACCGCCGCGCCGTCAACGGTTCGACAGAAATTGGAAAACGAGGCAAAAATGGCGTCGTCGTTGCGTCCGCTCGCGCTCATCGGAGCGTTCGTCGTCGGTTATCTTTTCCCGCAAGGGGCCGCGCTCGCTTGGGCGATCCCGTGGTTCGTGCGGTTCATGCTCTTCGCGGTTTTCCTGAAATTGGAGTTCCCGAAAGCGCGCCTGCGGCGGAGCCATTGGGCGATTTTGGCGCTGAATCTCGGCGTCGCGGTCGTCGGTTGCGAAGTTTTCCGACTTTTCGAAGCGGAGACGTTCGCGCTGGCGGCGTTTTTCACCGCGATCGCCCCGACGGCGACCGCCGCGCCCGCCGTCGGCGGCTTTTTGAAACGCGACGTCGAATACGTCGTCGTCGGGCTTCTTCTGTCGACGCTCGGCGTCGCCGTCGCGCTCCCGACGCTTCTCCCCTGGGTTCTCGGCAAACCGGTTTCCGGGGCGTTTCTCGGCGTCGCGACGAACGTCGGCTCGGTCGTCGTCGCTCCGATTATCGTCGCGCGGATCGTTCGGGCGCTTTACCCGGCGTCGCGAACTTGGACGGCTCGCCTAAAGAACGTAACGTTCGGCGCTTGGGTCGCGATGGTAACGATCATCGCCGCGAAAGCGACGACCTTTATCGCCGACCCGGCCAACGGCGTCCGCCCGACGATTCTGCTCGAGATCGGCGCGCTTTCGCTCGTCGTTTGCGTCCTGAATTTCGGGCTGGGTTACCTCGTCGGCGAACGCGATTTCCGTCAGGAAGCGAGCCAAACGCTCGGGCAAAAGAACACCGGCGCGGCGATCTACTTCGCGGCGCTGTACGCCGATCCGCTCGTCGCGCTCGGCCCGACGCTTTACGTTTTTTGGCACAACGTTTGGAACGCGACGCAGCTGGAAATGCTCGCGCTGAAAGAACGCAAGGCGAAAAAAGCGGCGAAAAACTCGGCGGCCCGGGCGGAAAGCGGCGTCTGAAAAACGTTTAACCGCGGCGTTTAGCGACGTCCGCAAGGAGAATCGACAATGAAATATCGAGTCGGGTTCGGGTGCGATCTGCACCGTTTCACCGAAGGCGTTTCGATCCGTTTGGGAGGCGTTTCGATCCCGTTTTCGAAGTCGCTGCTCGGGCATTCGGACGCGGACGTTTTGCTGCACGCCGTCGCCGACGCGCTCCTCGGCGCCGCCGGTTTGGGCGATATCGGCGAACTTTTCCCCGACGACGCCGAAGAAAATCGCGGTCGCGATTCCGGCGAAATCCTCGCGCTCTGCAACGAAGCGGTCGCCGAAACCGGATGGCGCGTCTCGAATCTCGACTGCGTCGTTTCGGCGCAACGTCCGAAATTAGGCCCGCTTAAAGAGGCGATGCGCAACCGGATCGCGGCGATTCTCGGCGTCGAACCCGGTCAAGTCAACGTCAAGGCGAAGACAGGCGAAGGCGTCGGCCCGGTCGGACGGCTCGAAGCGATCGAAGCGCAAGCGGTCGTTTTGCTCGAACCGCTCGACGCAACCGACGAAAATTAACGTTTTACGCGTCTTCAATTCCCCGTTTACCGCTTTTCGGAGTTCCCGCAATGTCGATTTTCCCGAGCGGCCCGCTGACCGTTTACCGTCGCGCGGCGATGGCGTCCGATTTCGAAGTTTCGCTTAACGCGACCCGCGACGCCGACGGCTCCGACGCGGCTCTCGACGCTCTCGACGAAGTCGACCGCGTTGAAAATATTCTGTCGATCTTTCGTCCGACGACTTTAGCGAGTCGCGTAAACCTTCTCGCCGCGGAGTTTAACGTTCGCGTCGATCAGGAATTTTGGGGATGGCTCCAAACGGCGATCCGCTTTTACGAGGAAACCGACGGCGCGTTCGACGTCGCGGCGGCGCCGATTTGGCGCGCCTGGGGGTTCGCCAAACGAGACGGCGAATTTCCCGCCCCGGACGTTCTGCAACGCGCGCTCGAACTCTCGGGAACACGGCTCTTGCGACTCGACGAAACGGAGCGATCCGTCGCGTTCGAAAAAGAGGGCGTCGAGTTGAATTTCGGAGCGATCGGCAAAGGAATCGCGCTCGACTCCGCCGCGCAAAAACTCCTGGACGGCGGGCAAACGGACTTCCTAATCCAAGGCGGGAAAAGCGGTTGCGTCGCTCGCGGCGGTCGGCTGAACGACGTTCTCTTCGTTTTCGGCGACTTTCCCGAAGAGACGGACGAAACGCGTCCCGACGCTTTTCCGGAAAACGCCGTTTTCGCGTTCGGTTCCGCGGTCGAAACCGTTTTATCGCAAGGGTTGGACGCGCTTTCCGCTTCCGACGACGAAAGAGACGAAGACGATCCGGAATTCGACGAGGAAAGTGGGCGACGGCGTCCGAGATCGCGGCGGGCCGACGAAGAAGCGGTCGAGGCGCTGCTTCCCGATTTTTTGAAGTCGGACGCGGAGACGGAACGCCTTGCGACGCTCTCTAAAGCCCGCCGTTATCCCGGTTGGACGATCGGCGTCGCGCACCCGCTCTTCCCGGAACGGCGGATCGGCGAACTTTTTCTCCGCGACCGCGCCCTGGGCACGTCCGGCTCGACGCACCAGTTTTTCCGTTGTCGGGGCAAGCGTTACTCGCACATCGTCGACCCGCGCACGGGCTACCCGACGACCGGCGTTCTTTCGGCGACCGCGCTCGCCCCGACGGCGACGGAAGCGGACGCGCTTTCGACGGCGTTTTTCGTTCTCGGGCCGGAAAAAACGGCGGAGTACTGCGCCAAGCGCCCGGAAATCGGCGCGCTTCTCGTGTTGGAACGCGAAACGTCCTCCGAAAGCGCCGTCGCGACGTTCAATCTCGGGCCGGACGTCTGGCGTCCGCTCTGATCGCCCGCCGTCGAGAAAAGCGCCGTCCGTTTCAAGACTTGCGTCGACGGCGTCGGCGAACGTTCCGCCCGAAAAAAACGCGTCGGAAACAAATTCCGAACGCGATTCCCCCGTCGCGGCCGACGTTATGCGAAAAAAGGGAGGCCCCGCCCCCTTTCAATCCCGCCGGGATTCGGCCCGCCGCGTCCAAAAAGCCCCAACGCGTTTACGCTCGGCCGGAAAGGACGCGAAACCTCCTAAACTACTGGCGCTCGCGACCTAAGGCGATCCGAACGCCGGCGTCGTAGCTCCGGGCCGTCGGAACGTCGGGGTTCCGGTAGGCCGACCGACAGTCCTCGGCGGCGCAACTCCAAGCGCCGCCGCGCAACACCCGGTGCGAGCCCGACGACGGCCCCGTTGGATCCGTCCGCTCCGACACTACGAATTCTTTGCTATCCGAACGCCACTCGCAGTAAAAGCCGTAACAATCCGAACACCACTCCTTAACGTTCCCGTGCATATCGTACAACCCCCAGGCGTTCGGAGCGTAACCGCCGACTTTCGTCGTCCGGAAGAGCCGTTCGCCCCTCGTCGACGTTCCGTAAGGCCAGGCTCCGTCGCAGTTCGCTTTGTCGCCGTTCAACTCCGTTCCCCACGAAAACGGCGTCGTCGTCCCGGCTCGGCAGGCGTATTCCCACTCCGCTTCGGTCGGAAGACGGAATTTCCAACCTTCTGGAGCGTAACCGCCAGAATTTAGCTTCTCGACAAATTCCTGGCAGTCTTCCCAACTTACCATTTCCACCGGGAAGTTTGACGTGTCCATGTCGCCAACCTCTAAGGCCGAGAGCGCAAGGATGGCAAAAAAGGGAAGGCGCTCCTCGGGCAACTCGTCGAGCAACTCCATGCCGCTAGCCTTTAAGGCCGAGATCGCAAGGGCGGCCAGCTCGTCCCTGTCCAGCTTGCCCTTATCCGCGCAACGAGTCTTTAAGGCGTTGCCCATGTCCGAAGAAAACCAGCTCGGGTTCTTCCCCATCGCCGATTTCCACATCGCCTGCGTTACTTCCGTTTCAAGAAGCCAAAAGCCCTGCGTCAGCGTTACTTTGTGCTGCGTTTCCCAGTTCTCGTCCCAAACGTTGTCCCCCCCGTGCCCCTCTTCGTCTTTCGGGCTCCCCATCATGAACGTTCCCGCCGGGCAGTACCGGAACTTATACTCCAACCCATTAATATTAAGCGATTTCGCCGTCCCCGCTTCGTAATTTTCCGACCAATCGCGGGTTTCGTTCGCCGTATCGTCCATTGATTTCACCCTCCATTTTCCTTTCTTTAGACGCATTTCAACAAAAACGCGTCCTCTCGCGTTTGAAAACTTGTCTCGTTTTGTTATATTCAAGACAAGAAACATTTCAGCGCCGACGTTAACAAATCGCGCCGTATTCGACGGCGGCGACGCAACGAACGTTTTTCGTTTCCGTTTTCCTCAACGGCGCTCATAACGGTAAGAGCGGGCCGAAACGAAAAATTAGCGAAAAAAATTCCAACCGGGCGCCGTTTTTCGCGATTTTTTCCGATCGCCGCCCGAAACGCAGAACCAAGATAAAAGAGCAAAAATCAAACATCCGATAAAAAACGCCGAAACAAGCTCGAAGCCCGTTTCGGCGTCTCGCGTTCAAACGCTTTTAAAATTTCGACTTAACGTCAGTCGGCGGTCGAACGCCCGGTCGCGACGTCGAACTCGTCGACCGCCGGGATCAACATCGCCAACGACGCGAAGAAATACGCCGTCGCGACGGAAATAAAGACCAACGCCGGTTTTCCGAGCAGGAAACTCGTCGCCGCGTAAAACGTCGCCGGAGGCAGCGCAAACGACGCGACCGCCAGCGCTTTCGACGGGTTGCGCGCCCCGAGCGCCGCGTAAAGCCCGACGCCGCCGCCGATCATAAACGCCAAAAACGGTTGAAGTTGCGCCTCGAACGAACCGCTAAACGCCAGCATCGTCCACATGCAGACCGCGACGCCGACGAACAGGAAAAACACGACGCCAAGACTCGTCGCCGCCGCGCTCCGGGTGTTCTCGTACTGCAGGCCGATATGCACCCCGATCGTCGCGACGAAAAGATACAAAACGCAAATCCCCAGGAAAAGGAAAACCGCCGTCGACGGCGCGATCGCGTCCTTCCACCCCAGGTAACCGCAAAGCAACAGCGGAAAAACGACCGCTTCCTTCATGTTGTAAAACGCGCCGAGAAGTTTCCCGTACACAAATTCCTTCGGCGACAGATCGCTCGCCAACAGCAACGCGAACGCGCCCAGGTCGCGCTCCGACGTCATCGACGCGATCGCCTGCGCGTTCAAAAGGAACATCGACAGCAGAATCAGCGGAATCGTCGGAGCCGCCAATTGCGCGAACGTCGGAACCGCCGTCGTCGCCAACGTCGAACGCAACGCGAACGCCGCGACGCAGAACAACAGGAAGTAAACGATTCTCGCGACAAAAGTTCGCGAACCGTAAGCGCGGGTGCGCACTTCGCGCCAAAGAATCGGATTGTCCCAAACTTCGCGCGCTTTTCCGCTCGACGAAACGGACGGGTCGACGGCGTATTTTCCCTGCGGCGCGACGCCGGTCGCGATCGATTCCTCCGTCGCGACGCCGGAGCGCGTCGCCAGATTTTCGCGCAGTCCCGCCGCGTCGAACCCGGTCTTAACGTCTTTTGTTCTCGCCGTTTCGGCGTTCGCGTTCGGAGCCGTCCCGATCCCGCCGAGCGATCCGAGCGCAAGAACGGAGTCGTCGGACTTCCCGACTTCTCCGTTTTTCTCGTTTCGTTTTTCGTCGACGACGGCCCGCGCCGCGGCGGCAAGTTCGTTTTTCCCCTCGCGCGCTTCGACGTCGGAAAGCGTTTCCTCGACGGCGAAAAGGTTGTCGGCCAAGTCGGCGTACGGGTTCTCGTCGCCGCCGGTTCGAACGCGACGCCGTTCGGCGGCTTCGCGGTCGAGTCGCGCCCGCACCGCTTCCTGGCGCCACGTATCCTGTTCTCCCGTCGCGTTTTTCAACGTTTCGCGGGACGGGTTCCACACGCGCACCATCGCGATCGCGACGCCGTTGATCGCCGCGCAAAGAACGGCGCTGACGGCCAAAAACGGCGCGATCGGCGTCAACGCGGCGAAAATCGAATCGAAAGCCGCTCCGTCCGGACGCGCCGCCAGTCCGACCGCTCGCCAAGGACTCGCCGCCGCCGCGATCGTTTCGGTCGAAACGCCGCCCCACGTCGCGCCGAGAACGCCGGATCCGACGACCTCCCAAAAGCCGAGCCAGATCGCCAGCGTCAGGATCGTCGCCGACAACGCCTGAAACGTTTTGTCGCGACGCAACGCCAAACAGGAGCCGAGCGAACCCGCCGCCGCCATCGCGAAGAGCGTCGCAAGCAAAACCCGGGCGATCTGCGCGTAAGAAACGCCGCCCAAAAGCGCGACCGCTAAAAAGATCGGCGTCGAAAGAAAGACGAACGTCAATATTTGCAGCAGCGCCGACGCCAGTTTCCCCAACGCCAGCTCGCAGTTTGAAAGTCGCGTTAACAACAGCAAAAGCAACGTTTTGCGATCTTTTTCCTGTCCGACCGCGGCGGCGGCCAGCGTCGCGCCGAAAAACAACATGACGACCGCTTGAAGCGGCGCGAGCAAGCCGAAGAGCGCGGCGCCGAAACGGGCGAAGTCGCCGACGTCTTCGACGCGCTGCGTTCCGGTCGTCGCCAACCAAGCGGCGCTGATCGTCAACAAAAGAAAACCGCCGTAAACGCCGCGACCGACGTAAGTCTTGTCGCGACGCGGAGCGATCGTCGCCTCGCGGGCGAAAACCGGGCCAATCAACATCGTTCGAACCTCGAAACGCCGCGAAACCGCGACGGTAATTGCGTTTGTTTTTGAAATTAGGCAAATCGGGCAAACCGGGCAAAGTCCGCCCGCCGACGCGAAACGCGTCCTAAATATTATATCGGCTCGAACCGATTTCCGCAAGAGCGCCGCCGCGTCAAACCGACGACCGCGTCGGAAAAAAAGTCGCCGCTCCGACGTTACAAACGGCCCGTCCGAACGTTTCGCTTTCGCCGAGTCGAGCCGCTTTTCGATTTTTACGCCGGGAATCAGATTTTCGGGAAATAAAAAAAGTCGTCTTGTCTTTCGGCGTCGAAGATTGTAAAATAAAAACGGAGAGATTCGCCGCCGCGACGGCGCGCTCCCCCGACGCGCTCTTTTCGCTCGACGGAGAACGGAGAGACGGCGCCGACGTTCGACGATTTCAGGAAACGTTTAGGAAGGAACGCTCATGTCTCGATCTTGGAAAAATATTTCGGCCGTTTTGGCGACGAGCGCCGCGTTGGCGTTCGGATCGCCGCTCGCGTTCGCGCAAGACGCCGACGAGCCGACGGAAGCCGCGCAAGAACAAGAATCGTCGGAAAACGAAGTCCGACTCGAAGAGGAGGAAGAGGAAATCGACGGCGACGCCGAAAACGACGCGGACGGCGACGCGCTCGACCGGGCGCTCGAAGCGGAACTCGACGCCGATCCCAACGAAACGTCGGCGGAAGACCTGCTTAATCTCGCGACCGAGCTGAAACTCTCCGCGTCGAATCTTCTCGACCTCTCGAAAGTGATCCGCCTTTGCGAAGAGGCGCAAAAGAAGGGTCTCGACGACGTCAACGCCGAATTTGCGAAACAACTCCTCGTTTCGTCGAAGCTCGACCGCGGGCTGGGCGTCGCGCAACTCTTTTTAAACCCGGATCTTCCGATCGCCCAACTTCCGCGCGGTTGGGAAGAACTTCGGGACAACGCGATCGACGACCTGCAAACGGCGCTCGCCGAAACGCCGGACATTCCGCTTGCGCAACTCGCGCTCGGACGGCTGTTTATGCTCGCCGAAAAGATCGACGACGCGAAAAAAGCGTTCGACGCCGCGCTCGCGTCGCAGGACGTCGAAGTCGAAGCGAAAACGCTCGCGCTGAGATTCCGCGCCGCGCTCGAAACCTCGACGCTCGCCTCGATCGCGCTGCTCGAAAAAGGGCTCGAATTCGCGCCGGACGCCGCCCAAATCCGCTCGCAACTCGCCGCGCAATACCTCGCCGCCAATCGTCCCGACGCCGCGCTCGCGCAAATCGACAAAGCGTTGGAGCTCGAGCCGGAAAACGCCGATTTCAAAAAACTTAAAGCGAACGTTCTCGCCGACGTCGGGAAAGTCGACGAAGCCCGAGCGCTCTTCGACGACGCGACGAAAGACGCCGGGGACAACATTCTCGTTCAAATCGAAAAAGGCCAGTTTTTGGCCGCGATCGGCAAACACGACGAAGCGATCGAAAACTTCACGAAACTGATCGAAAAGTTCGGCGCGCCCGGACTTTACTACTTCCGCGCCGTCCTTTACCTCCAAGCGAAAGATTACGACAAAGCGCTCGCCGACGTCAATAAATCGTTGCGCGAAGGAATGGACGTCGCGACCGCGACCCGGCTCAAAGGCGTAATTTACCTTCAAACCGAGAAATACGACGACGCGATCCGAGCGTTCAAACAACTGCGCCGCCACGTCGACCACCGCGACGACGCCGTCGCTCAAATCGCTTACGCGACCGCTAAAAAGGGCCTTTACCAGTCCGCCGCCAAAATGCTGAACGACGCGCTCGCTAAGAATCCGGAATCCGTCGATTTTCTCCGAACCCTTGCCGATATGGAACTTATGTTCGGTCATTGGGAGAAAGCCGCCGAAGTTTACGAACGTATTCTCAAACTGAATCCGGCCGACTCCGGCGTCCTCAACAACTACGCCTGGCTCCTCGCGACCTGCCCGGACGACCGGCTCCGCGACGGCAAACGAGCGCTCGAAATGGCCGTTTCCGCTTGCGAAATCACGTTTTACGCCGAAGCGCACATTTTGAGCACCTTGGCGTCGGCCCACGCGGAACTCGGCGACTTCGAAAAAGCCCGCGAATGGGCGCGCAAAGCGGTCGAACTCGGCGAAAAAGAAAAGCACGAAAGCCTCGACAACTTGAAGTCGGAACTCGCGTCCTACGAACAGGATAAGCCTTGGCGCGAAACCTCCGAAATCGTCGCGGAAGTCGTCGAAGACGACGCGACGCAAACCGAAAACGACGAAAACGACGCCGACGAAAACGCCGAATCGGAAGATAAAGCGGAAAACGCCGACGAAAACGACGGATCGGCCGCCGAATAACGCCGTTTTCTCCTTTTCGTTTCACGACTTACGCAACGTCGCGCCGTCTTTTTTTTCGCGCTCGTTTTCGACGAGAAAAAAGGCGGCGCGTTTCAATTATCCGCAACCCGTTTAATTTTCACATTTAGGAGCATTTATGCGCGTTTTTCGTTTTCTTACGCTCGCCCTTTGCGCCGCGACGCTCGCCTTCGCAAACGCCGCGGTTGCGACGCTTAACGCCGACGAGCCGAAATTTCAACAAGTCTCCGACGTCGTTTACAAGAAAGTCGGCGACCGCGAAATCAAGTTAAACCTCTTTTTGCCGCTGAAAGACGGCGCCCCCGTCGAGAACGCGCCCCTTTACATCTACCTCGACAGCGGATGCTGGTACTCCGGAAACCCCGGCGACGGCGGATTTTGGCGTTGGCTCGGCGTTCTCGATCGCGGCGCCGCGATCGCCAGCGTTTCGCACCGTTCGATCGACGAAGCGCCCTTCCCGGCCCCGATGGAAGACGTCCGCGCGGCGGTTCGATTCCTGCGCAAAAACGCGGACAAATACGGCCTCGACCCGAACAATTTCACCGCCGGCGGGTACTCGAGCGGCGGGCACCTCTCGCTGACGCTCGGAATCTCCGACGCGAAAAGCGTTTACGAAGTCGGCGACAACCTCGACGTTTCCGGACAGGCGCAGCAAGTCGTCGAATTTTACGGGCCGACCGATTTCCCGCTCGTCTTCGAACGGCTTTCAAAAGAAGCGATCGACTGCATTTACGTCGCGTTCAACGTCAAAAAATCCGACGCCGAAGACAAATCGTCGCCGGTTTACGCCGACCTGATGAAACGCGCCGAAAAATACTCCCCGCTTCGCTCCGTCGACGCCGATTTCGCGCCGACGTTAATCCTTCACGGAACGGACGATACGATCGTTCCGCTGAGTCAAAGCGCGCTCCTTTTCGACGAACTGCGCAAGACGGGCGTCCGAACGAAATTGATCGTCGGCAACGGCGGCGTTCACGACGGCTCGACGGTCGCGCTCCCGCAGGAATTTCGCCGCGAAGTCGCCGCGTTCCTCGGTTGGTAACATCTTTCATTTCAACGCGTTAACGCAAGCGGTTTTCGTCGGCGACGGTTCTCGCCGGAACGGTCGCCGGCCTTGACGTCGCGTCTCGCCAAAATTGACGCGACGTCCCCCCGACGGGCGAAAACAAACGCTCCGCCGCCCGTTCGCTCAACGCCGCGGCGCCGCCGCAAAGTTTGCGCGAACGACATATTTTACGCGATTTAAGCGTTTTAAACGACGACGCGTAAAAAAATCGAAAAAAATTCGCCGAAAAGCGCCGAAAACGCGTCGCGCCGATTGATTTTTATCGACGCTTACGTTATACTTGTCGGCGTAATTCGCGCCGCGACCGGTCGGTTTCGCCGCGCTTCGTCGAGCGGATCGCCCCGTTTCGCCGACGCTTTTCATTCCTCCCCGGCGACGCGCTCGCATTCGTCGACAAGTCGCTTTAATTCGACCTTTAGAAAGGGTTCCGATGCGTTTTTCCCGTTTTTTTCTCGGCGTCGCCGCGACGTCGGCGTTGATCGCCGCGCCCGCCGCGCTCTCCGTTTCCTCCGCCGCCGCTCAAAACGCCGCTCCTGCCGCCGTCGCTAAGTCGAACGATTCCGCGACTTTCGACGAAACGCTCTTCGACGTTCCGGACGGCGAAGACGCGCGGTTTTACCAGGATCGCCTGAACGCTCTCCAAGCGGCGCTCCAGAAATATTATCAGGCGACCGGCGGCGACCAAACGAAAATCGAAGCGCTTCTTCCGAAACTCCAAGCCGCGGCGAAAACGATCCTTAAACACCTCGTCGACGCGAAAGACGTTCCGGCGGCGGAAGCGCTCCAATACTTCCAAAGCTACGCCGCGGCGTTCGCTCAAGAAGGCGATCTCGACGGGCTGACCGCTCTTCTCGCCGCGGAACAGGCGAAAACGCCGGTCGACGACGAGCGCGTTCAGTTTTTGAACTATATTATCGTCAGCGTTCGCCTCGACAAAGCGCTCGAAGCGAACGACGAAGTCGCGATCGCCCAGATCGGCGCGGAAATCATCGCTAAAGCCAACGAAGACGACGCTTGGGCGCAAAACGCGCCGGGTCTTCTCTCCGGCGTCGCTCGGATGAATCCGAAAATCGGCTCGAAACTGCTGGACGACCTTTGCGCTTCGTTCTCCGCCTCCGACGACGAAAAACGCAAACAAATCGCCGACGCGCTTTCCGGTCGGCTCCGCTTCCTTCACCTCGTCGGCAACGAAATGAAAGTCGAAGGGCTTTACCTCGACGGAAGCGAAATCGATTGGAAGTCGTATCGCGGCAAGGTCGTTTTGGTCGACTTTTGGGCGACCTGGTGCGGCCCGTGCGTCGGCGAAATCCCGAACATGACCAGAATGTATCAAAAATACAACGCCGCCGGGTTCGAAATCCTTGGGTACAGCCTCGACCAGGATCTCGACGCGCTTCACAAATTCGAAGAAACCCGCAAACTTCCCTGGAAAACCGCGTCGCAAAAGCTTTCGCTCGCCTCTAAAGCGAAGAAATACGTCGATTTAAGCCAATATTACGGAATCACCGGCATCCCGACGATGATTCTCGTCGGCAAAGACGGCAAAGTTCTCAGCGTCAACGCTCGCGGGGCGGAGCTCGAACGCCTTCTCAAAGCGCAGTTCCCGGAAGTCAAGTGAGCCGTTTCAAGCGCCCGCGTTCGCGACGCTTTCCGATCGTTTAACGAAGCGCCGCGAACGTTCTCGGGCTCGGCCCGTCAAAACGCAAAAAACCGCCGCCCTCGGCCTCTTTCGGCTCGGGAACGGCGGTTTCGTCTTTTTCGTTTTTCGTTTATTTTTCGTTCGTTCGGCGATCAAAGATCGTCGTCGGAATCTTCGTCGAAAACGTCTTCGTCGGCGTTGAAATCGTCGAAATCGTCCGGCGCGAAATCGGAAGCGTCGGAGTCGTCGCCGCCGTCCTCGTCCTCCGGGTAATCCTCGTCGTCGATCGCCTCGTTGAACTCGTCGTCCGGCAAAACTTCGAAGTCTTCGTCGAAATCGTCGTCAAAATCGTCTTCGTCGAGATCGTCGTCAAACTCGTCGTAAAGCGCGCCGTCGTCGGAGCTGTCGAAGGCGTCGCCGGCGTTCAAAATATCGAAAACGGAACCGACGCGAAAATCGGCGTCCAAATCGCGGCGCTCGCCGTCGAAACGCGACTCAAACGAAGCGTTCGCCGTCGCGTCGGCGACCGTTTCGCCGTTCCCCATCGTTTCGTCGGAACGAAATTCGTTCATCGTTCGATTCCTTCCTCGTTAATAACGCAAACGCGTCGCAATTCAATCGGTCGTTCCCGCCGTCTCCGCCGTCGCGAGCCGTCGACTGCGCCAACCGACGAGCGGCCTTGTATTATAGCGCCAAGACGACGTTTCGACAAGCGCCCCCGACGACGCGGCTCCGCTCAAACGGCGACGCTCGCAAGAAGTATCGGAAAAGTTTCCCCGCCGCTTTAAAAAATCGGAAAAATCCGCCAAACCCGCTCCGTTCTCCCGCCTCGCGCCGCGTCCGCCGCCGTCTTTTCCCCCTCGCCGCGCTCTTCGAGAAAAAAAGCCCCGAAATCGTTCGCAAAGTTCTCCCCGGGGGCGCTAGCGAAATCGCAAATTTGAACTAAAATAAGAGAACGGCGGTCTCGACGATCCGCGCGGCGCGCTTTGAAACGTCGCGGTCGAAAAAACGCCCGAAAAGAACGACGGCGAACGTCGGAAATTAGGCAATTTAGGTAAAAAGAGGAAATACGGTGTTTCGAACTAAAACTTGCGGGGAATTGCGCGGCGCGAACGTCGGCGAAACGGTCGTTTTGAGCGGTTGGGTCGATTCGGCTCGCGACCACAGCGGCGTTTTCTTTGTCAACCTTCGTGACCGTTACGGAAAAACGCAAACGGTCTTCGACGCGGCGGCGGACGCGGCGCTCTTCGAATCGGTCAAAACGCTTCGCAACGAAGACGTCGTCCAAATTACCGGCGAAGTCCTCGCGCGCCCGGACGGCCTCGTCAACCCGGAAATGGCGACCGGCGAAATCGAAGTGAAAGCGACGAAACTCGTCGTTCTGAACCGCTCCGAAGTCGTCCCCTTCCTCCCGAGCGCCCCGGAAGTCCCCGCGGACGAACTGCGCCTCAAATACCGTTACCTCGACTTGCGCCGCGCCGAAATGCAACGCGTTTTGACGCTCCGCCACCGCGTCGTCAAAGCGATGCGCGACTTCTTCGACGAAAACGATTTCCTCGAAATCGAAACGCCGATTCTTGGAAAAAGCACCCCCGAAGGCGCCCGCGACTACCTCGTCCCGAGCCGCGTTACGCAAGGCACTTTTTACGCGCTCCCGCAGTCGCCGCAACTCTACAAACAACTGCTGATGATCGCCGGTTACGACCGTTACGTCCAAGTCGCCCGCTGCTTCCGCGACGAAGACCTCCGCGCCGACCGCCAACCGGAATTCACCCAGCTCGACGTCGAAATGTCCTTCGTCGAAATGGAGGATATGCTCCGGCTCTTCGACACGCTCGTCGCCCGCTTGATGAAGGAAATCAAGGGCGTCGACATTCCGCTCCCGCTCCCGCGCATCTCCTACGACGAAGCGATGGAACGTTTCGGACACGACGCGCCGGATCTCCGGTTCGGAATGGAATTGAAAGACGTTACAGAAATCGCGAAAACGGTCGATTTCAAGGTGTTCCGTTCGGTCGCCGAAGCGGGCGGACGCGTTCGCGGCATTAACGTCAAAAACGCCGCCGACCAATTCAGCCGCCGCGATATCGACGGCTTGACGAACTGGACGGCGGAGCAGTTCGGCGCCAAAGGTCTCGTTTGGTTCAAAGTCGACGCCGACGGCAAACCGACCGGCCCGAGCGCGAAAAACTTCTCGCCGGAAGCCCTCGAAGCGATCGGCGCCAAACTCGAAGCGGAACCGAACGACCTGCTCCTTTTCAGCTGCGGCGACTTCACGCTTACCTGCCGCGTTTTGAACGGGTTGCGTCGTCGGTTGGCCGCGCAATTGAAACTTTACGACCCGGAGGAAATGAACTTCTGCTGGGTCGTCAACTTCCCGATGTTCGATTGGGACGAAGAAGAAAACCGTTGGGTCGCCACGCACCATCCGTTCACCGCGCCGCTCGTCGAAGACCTTCCGAAACTCGACGGCGACGACGACGCGATCCGCTCGATCCGCGCTCAGGCTTACGACCTCGTTTTGAACGGGTACGAAGCGGGCGGCGGCACGATCCGTATTCACGACCCGGCGATCCAAAACAAAGTCTTCGGACTCCTCGGGATGACTCGCGAAACGGCGAAAGAGCAATTCGGCTTCCTGGTCGACGCGCTCCGATTCGGCGCCCCGCCGCACGGCGGTCTCGCGCTCGGCCTCGACCGCGTCGTCATGTTGTTCGCGGGCGTCGACAACATCCGCGACTGCATCGCGTTCCCGAAAACGGCGAAAGCGTCCGACCTTATGACCGGCGCCCCGTCGGAAGTCGCGCCGAAACAGCTCGCCGAACTCGCGATCAAGTCGACCGTCGAGCCGAAAGCCGCGAACGGAGCCGACGCCTGATCCGGCCCGCCCTTTAGTTAAACCGCGCCCGCTCCGACGCCGTCCCCCAACGCGCCGCCGGAGCGGACGCCGTTCGCATAATCCTTGTTCCCGCAAAATTTACGTTCGTCGACGCGACGAAAGGAAACCAACGCAATGCAAACCGAATACGACAAAATTCAAGAGGCGGTCGCGGCGATCCGCGCCCGTTGGGCGAAAGAAGCGGAAGTCGGGATCGTCTTGGGCACCGGGCTCGGCGGCCTCGCCGACGCGATCGTTCCGGACGTCGTCGTTCCTTACGAAGAATTGCCCTACTTCCCGCGCTCGACGGTCGAATCGCACGCCGGAAAGCTGATCCTCGGAACGCTCGAAGGAAAATCGGTCGTCGCGATGCAAGGCCGCTTCCATTATTACGAAGGATACGACGCTAAGCAAATCGTTTTCCCGATCCGCGTTATGAAAGCGCTCGGCGCTTCGCTTCTCGTCGTTTCGAACGCTTGCGGCGGGCTCAATCCGCAATTCAAACGCGGCGACGTGATGCTGATCGAGGATCATATCAACCTTCTCGGCTGCAACCCGCTGATCGGCCCGAACGACGACCGGATCGGCCCGCGTTTCCCGGACATGTGCGAGCCGTATTCGCGGGAACTGCTCGAAACAGCGCGCCGCGTCGCGATCGAAAACGGCGTTCTCGTTCAAAAAGGCGTTTACGTCGCGGTCGCCGGGCCGAACCTCGAAACTCGCGCCGAATATCGGTTCCTGCGCGGGATCGGAGCGGACGTCGTCGGAATGTCGACCGTTCCGGAAGTTATCGCCGCCGTTCATTGCGGAATGCGCGTTCTCGGCCTTTCGATCATCACCGACATGGGCCTCGCCGACGCGCTCGAACCGGCGAACGTCGCGGAAATCCTCGCGACCGCCGCCGACGCCGAACCGCGAATGAACGCGATCATCCGCGGCGTTCTGCGTTCGCTTTAGTCGTTTCCTTTCGACTCGCTCGACGCGTTCGCCCGGGGGCGCCCGAACGCGACGCGTCGTCCGTTCGAGCCGATCGGCCCGTCGCCCCGACGCGAACGGCGCGTCCGACGACGAAACCGCTCAAACGTCCGTCGAACGCCCGTCCGATTTAACGTCAACAATCGCGAGTCGCCGCTCGCCGCGCCGGAACGTCGAACGCCGACCCGTTTAACCCATTAACGTTTAAGAGTTTACCGACATGTCGAACGATACCCCGCTCGCCGACGGCGCGCCGTCGCAAGGCGCGAATTTCCCGCAACACGAAGAGGCGCTCGTCCGCCGTTGGCGCGACCTCGGCGTCTATCAAGAATCGCTCAAACGCCGCCGCGCGTCGAACAAAGGAACCTTCGTCTTTTACGAAGGCCCGCCCACCGCCAACGGCGTCCCGCACCCGGGGCACTGCCTGACCCGCGCGATCAAAGACCTTTATCCGCGTTACAAAACGATGAAGGGCTACCTTTGCGAACGCAAAGCCGGTTGGGACACGCACGGGCTTCCGGTCGAAGTCGAAGTCGGCAAGGAACTCGTCGCGGCGGGCCTCATCGCGGAAAACTCGAAGGAAGAAATCGAAAAATTCGGGCTCGAACCGTTCGTTCACCGTTGTATCGAAAACGTCTTCCGGTACACATCGCAATGGGAAGAGCTGACCGAGCGCATCGGTTTTTGGGTCGACCTGAAAAACGCTTACGTAACCTATCATAAGTCGTTTGTCGAAAGCGTTTGGTTCGCGCTCAAAAACTTCTTCGACCGCGGTCTTCTTTACCAGGGACACAAAATCGTCTGGTGGTGGGCGCAAGGCGGCACCGCGCTTTCGTCCGGCGAAGTCGGCCAGGGTTACCGCGAAGTCGGCGACCCGAGCGTTTTCGTCCGCTTCCCGCTCCTGAACGACGGTTCCGACGAACGGTTCGCGAACGTCGATCTCCTCGTTTGGACGACGACGCCTTGGACGCTCCCGAGCAACCAATTCGCGGCGGTTCACCCCGATCTCGAATATTCGGTCGTTCAAATGAAAACGCCGGAGGGCGAAGCGGACGGAAATCCGGTCGTTCTCGCGTCGGCGCTCGTCGAAACGGTCGCGGCGAAAGCGAAACGAACGCCGGAAGTTTTGTTCGCGGTCTCCGGTAAAGATTTAATCGGCAAGCGTTACGTTCCGCCGTTCGACTACTATTACAAAACGCTCGGCGAACGCAAGGGCGCCCTCAAAGACGGCGGCGAAGACTACCTCGCCTGGCGCGTTTGCCCGGCCCTTTTCGTTACGACCGACTCCGGAACCGGCCTCGTTCACGAAGCCCCGGCGTTCGGCGAAGTCGACTACGATCTTCTCGTCGAGCAAAAGGCCCGCTTCGTCGACGGACAGGGCCCCGATCTGATCTGCGCGGTCGCGCCGAACGGCAAGTTCACCGACGCGGCGCCGGACTACGAAGGCCGCTGGGTCAAAGATTGCGACAAGGATATTTCGCGCAACCTCAAAGAACGCGGTATTTTGTTCCACCTCGAACAATATCTGCACGATTATCCGTTCTGCTGGCGCGCGCCGAACGACCCGCTCGTTCAGTACCCGCGCAAAAGCTGGTTCGTCAAAACGACGAAGTTCGTCGACAAAATGCTCGCGAACAACGCCGCGATCAACTGGTACCCGGAACACATCAAAGACGGACGCTTCGGAAACTTCCTCGCGACGAACGTCGACTGGGCGCTTTCCCGCGAACGCTTCTGGGGCACCCCGCTTCCGGTTTGGGTCTGCGAAGAAACCGGTTATCAAGAAGCGATCGGCTCTTACGACGAGCTTTTAGCGAAACCGGGCGTCGTCGGAACCGACGTTTGGGCCGCCGCTCGCGACAAAGCTAAAGCCGAAAAAGGCGACGCTTGGAGCGAAAAAGACGACGATCTTTGGGAACACCTCAAAGTTCACAAGCCGTATATCGACGCGATCGTTTACGACTCGCCGAAAGCGCCGGGCGCGAAGATGCGCCGCGTTCCGGAAGTCATCGACTGCTGGTTCGACTCCGGCTCGATGCCGTTCGCGCAACTCGGTTATCCGCGTCTGGAAGGCTCGAAAGAACGTTTCGAAGCGAACTTCCCGGCCGATTTCATCAGCGAAGCGATCGACCAAACGCGCGGCTGGTTCTATTCGCAACTCGCGATCTCGACGCTTCTTTTCGGCGACGAAACGTCCGGCGTTTCGTCGAAAGCGTTCCCGCATCCGTTCAAAAACTGCATCGTTCTTGGACTTATGCTCGCCGAGTGGTACGAGAACAACGCCGACAAAAACGACGTCCGCCTGACCGAAAAAGAAGCGCTCGAAGCGTTCGGCAAGGGCAAATTCGTCAAACGCGTCGGGAAAATGTCGAAGTCGCTCAAGAACTACCGCCCGCCGAAGGAAATCTTCGACAAATACGGCGCCGACGCGCTCCGCTGGTATTTCTTCGCGAACCAGGCGCCTTGGAACTCCATCGTTTACAGCGAAAACGCGATCAAAGATTCGATGCCGGAGTTCATCATCCGCCTTTGGAACGTCGTTTCGTTCTTCAACGTTTACCAAAAGATCGACGGGTTCGCGCCGGAAAAAGAAATCGACCTCGCCGCCGCGAAAGCCGCCGGGTCGAACCTGACGCCGGAGATTCTCGCGACCGCCGCGTCGTACCGCCCGATCGCGGAGCGCGCCGAACTCGACCGCTGGATCTTGAGCGAACTCAACGCGACCGTTAAAACCGTCGACGAACGGATGGACGCTTACGACCACTTCGCGGCTTGCGGACAAATTTCGGCGTTCGTCGACTCGCTCTCGAACTGGTACGTTCGCCGCAGTCGCGACCGCTTCTGGTCGGGCGAAGAGTCGACGACGAAAGCGGACGCGTATTGGACGCTTTACGAATCGCTCCTGACGCTCTCGAAGTTGATCGCGCCGTTCGTTCCGTTCCTCGCCGAACGGATCTGGCTCCAACTGACCGAAAACTTCGGCGACGCCGCGCTTCACAGCGTTCACCTTTGCGATTATCCGACCGCCGACGAAGCCGCGATCGACGAAGCCCTTTCGAAGAGAATGGCGCAGGTTCGCGAAATTGTTTCGCTCGGCCGCAACGCTCGAATGGCGTCGAAACTGAAGGTGCGCCAACCCCTTTCCGGCGTTGAAATCGTCCTGGGCGACGCCGACGACGTCGCGGCGGTTTCCCCTTACGTCGCGCTGATCGAGGAAGAGTTGAACGTCAAATCGGCGAACTTTATCGAACGCGCCGACCAATACGTTTCGTACGCGGTCGTTCCGGATTTCAAAAAACTCGGGCCGAAACTCGGCAAGCTCCTCCCGAGCGTCAAAAAAGCGCTCGCCGGAGTCGACGGCGCCGCCGCGAACGCCGCGTTGGCCGCTTCCGGAACGCTCCGACTGACGCTCGACTCCGGCGAAACGATCGAGCTGACGTCGGAAGAAGTTCAGGTGCGTCTGCAAGCGAAAGAAGGGTTCGCCGCCGCGCAAAGCGCCGATTGCGTCGTCGTCCTCGCGACCGAACTGACGCCGGAGCTGATCCTCGAAGGTCGAGCTCGCGAACTCGTCCGCGCCATCCAGGATCGACGCAAGGAGCTGAACTGCGATTACGTCGATCGCGTCGTCGTCGGACTCGTTTCCGACTCCGACGAAATACGGGCCGCGGCGGAAACGAAAGCCGATTACGTCAAGGGCGAAACCCTTTGCGTCGACCTCCGTTTCGAAGCCCTCGACGGCGTCGAGCCGACCGAAGTCAAGGTCGACGGCGCGGCTGTCGCCGTTTACGTTAAAATCGCTCGTTAAACCGTTTGCGAGCGTCGAGCGAACGCGTCGCGCCGCGCCGGTCTCGACTGACGGCGCGGCGGGCGTTCGCTTTTTCCGTTATTGATTTTTGCTTCATTTATCGTCGTTATTTCGCAAAAAGGCGTTTTTTCCATGGCTGAAAAACTTCCGATCGCGGTTCTGATCTCCGGTACGGGCCGCACCTTGAAAAACCTGATCGATCGCGTCGAGGCGGGCAAGCTCGACGTCGATATCCGACTCGTCGTTTCCAGTTCGGAACGAGCGCGCGGGCTGCAATACGCCGACCAGAACAACATTCCGATCGCCATTGTGAAGAGTTCGGAATTTAAGACGAAAGAAGAGTTTAGCGAAACGGTTTTCGACGCGTGCCGCAAAGCGAAGGTCGAATACGTCGTGATGGCCGGCTACCTCAAGCTCCTCGCGATTCCGGAGGATTTTGCCAACCGCGTCCTGAACATTCACCCGTCGTTGATCCCGTCTTTCTGCGGCGAAAATTATTACGGTCGACGCGTTCACGACGCGGCGCTCCAACGCGGCGTCAAATTCAGCGGCGCGACCGTCCACTTCGTCGACAACGAATACGACCACGGGCCGATCCTCATGCAGCGTATCGTTCCGGTTTACGATACCGACACGGTCGACTCGCTGAGCGATCGCGTCCTTTACGAAGCCGAATTCGTCGTCTATCCGGAGGCGCTCCAAGCGCTCGCCGAACGACGCGTCGAGTTCGTCGAAGAGCGCGGCGTCTTCCGCGTTCGCGTGAACGAACCGAAACAGTCGAACGCTTCGGACGCCGTCGACGATCTCTAAACCGCCCGACCGCGCGCTTTGCGTTTTCTCTTGTTCGAAGCCGCGCTCGTTCGTTCGACGCGGTTTCCGTTTCGATAAATTTTCCCGGCGATTTCGCCGATTTTTCCGCCGCGGCCCCGACGTCGCGGCGCTTCCTTTGCGAAAGTTGAACGAATGCCGTCTCTACCGCTTCTTTTAACCGGAATTTTTTTCGTCGCGATTTTAGCGATCGCGGCCTGGGGCATGCGAAAAACGAAAGACCTGAACGACTTCCTTCTCGGAGGCGGCGTTCTCGGCCCGTGGATCCTCGCGATCTCTTACGGCGCGGCGTATTTTAGCGCGGTCGTTTTCATCGGATTCGCCGGTCAATACGGCTGGCTCAGCTCGTACCGGGCGCTTTGGGTCGGCGTCGCGAACGCGGTGTTCGGCGGCCTCGTCGCCTGGCTCGTTCTCGGTCGGCGCACTCGAGCGATGACGCGGCGGCTGAACGCGTCGACGACGCCGGAATTTTTCGCGACGCGCTACGGTTCGGACTTCATGAAGATCGCCGGCGCGATTATTATTTTCCTTTTTATGCTTCCGTACTCCGCGTCGGTCTTCGCGGGCTTGACGTATTTGTTTACCGAAGTGTTCGGCATTTCGCTCTTTACCGCGTTGACGGCGGTCGTCGTCGCGACGGGGCTTTACATCGTGTTCGGCGGATACAAAGCGGCGGCGCGCATCGACTTCCTGCAAGGGATCATCATGTTCGTCGGCGCGACGGCGATGGTTTGGTTCGTCGCGAACCGCTTTGCGAGCGAATACGGCGGTTATTCGGCGGCGTTCGCAAGAGCGTCGGAGCTTTACCGTTTGCGTCTTGAAGGCGCGGCGGGCGAACTTCAGGTCGCTCCGGTCGCTCCGATCTCGCCGCTGGTCTTCTGGTCGGTCGTTTTCATGACGTCGATCGCGCCGTGGGGGTTGCCGCAGATGGTTCACAAATATTACGCGATCAAAGACGAAGGACAAATCGCGAAGGGCGCCGTCGTTTGCTTTGTTTTCGCGCTCCTCGTCGGTTGCGCCGCTTACCTGACCGGCGCGCTTTCGCACCTCCTCCCGGCGGACGTTCTCGAAAAGACGCTGACCGACGGCGCCGTCGACCCGAACAAACTCGTGCCGACGATGCTGGTCGCCTGCCTTCCGGAGTGGTTCCTGGCGATCATTCTTCTTCTCGTTCTTTCGGCATCGATGTCGACGCTTTGCTCGTTGGCGTTGGTTTCGTCGGCGGCGATCGGCGTCGATCTCGTCAAAGGCTACCTTGCGCCGAACGCTTCCGAGAAGACGCACCTGACGATTTTCCGCGTTTGTTGCGGCGTTTTCGTTTTTGTTTCGTATTTGATCGCGCTCTTTAATCCGTCGTGGATCGTCGCGCTCATGTCGCTGAGTTGGGGCGCGGTCGCCGGCGCTTTTTTGGCGCCGTACATGTTCGGGCTCTTCTGGCGCCGAACGACGAAAGCGGGCGCGATCGCCGGAATGGCGACCGGTCTTCTCGTCGCCAACGCGCTTTACTGGGGGCTCTTTATCGTCGAGGGAAGCTCAGCCGCGAAGAAATATTCGCCGTTGGTCGCTTCGATCGCGATGCTCGTTCCGTTCGTCGTCGTTCCGCTCGTCAGTTTGGCGACGAAACCGCTTTCGCCGGAACGCGTCGCGAAGGCGTTCGGGGACGACGCGGACGCCGAGCGAAACGACGCGGCCGCTTGACCGGTTTCCGACGCCGTAAAAACGTCGAAAATTAAAAAAACGCCGAAATCCCTCTTGCGTCGCGGCGACAAAATAAGGTATGCTCCCCGCGACGCTTTTTTCGGCGCGTCCCGACGCTTCGTCGAAAACGTCGAAAAAAGTTCGGCCCGACGACGCGAGAAAACGCCGTTCGCGGCAACTAATAAGAGACGCGACGCGCGTCCGGCCCCCTCAAACGGCAAATCTTGAACGCAAAGGACGTCGAATGACCAAATTTTACGACGGAAAAAAATTTCGATTCGCCTCGTTATTTTTAGCCTTTTCCCTCCTCCTCGCATCGTGCGGGCTGGCCGCGACGCCGGTCGCGACCGAACCGCTGAAACCGTCCGCTCGCGACCGTTCGATCGCGGTGAACTTCACGCGGCTCCTTGAAATTCGGCACGTTTCCCAAAAGAAGCTCGACGTCGGCCTGTCCGAACGCGGTTTCGAGCTCTTTTTAAAGGCGGTCGACCCGACGAAACTCTACTTGACCCGTCAAGACGTCGACGAGTTCGAAGCGAAACACGCGCGGCTTTGCGAACTCGGCGCGAAGAAACTCGACGAACCGTCCGCCGTTTACAACCGCCTCGCCGTCGCGTTCGAAGTTTACAACCGCTTCCTGAGCCGCGTCGACGAACGGGTCGCGCTCGCGCAAAAAATGCTCGACGAAAACAACTTCGACTTCGCCGTCGACGAAGAGTTCGTCCGCAAGCCGGAACTCCTCGACTACCCGAAAAGCGACGCCGAAATCGCCGACCGCCTGCGCCGTCGCCTTAAGTTCGAACTCCTTTCGCTCGAAGCGGAAAAGCGCGACGAAGAAAAGGAAAAAGCCGAAAACGCCGACGAATCGAAAACCGTCGCGGCGCCCGTCGTTCCCGGCCGTCCCGACGACCCGATCTCGAAACTCAAGCGCCGTTACTCGACGCTTCAAAAGCGTTTGCGTCAAACGTCGAACGACGACCTGCTCGAAATTTACCTGACCGCCGTCGCGAACGCCTACGACCCGCACACGACGTTTATGTCGCCGAAATCTTACGAAAACTTCATGATCCAAATCGGGCTCAATCTCGAAGGGATCGGCGCGACGCTCCAATGGGACGACGGCTACACCGTCGTTAAGCGCATCGTCAAGGGAAGCCCCGCCGAAAAACAGGGCGAACTCAAGATCGAGGACAAAATCGTCGGCGTCGGCCAGGGCGTCGACGGCGAAATCGAGGACGTCGTCGACATGAAACTGACCGACGTCGTCGAAAAGATCCGCGGCAAAGGCGGCACGACCGTTCGTCTGGAAGTCGTTTCCGAAGACGGCAAACGCAAGATCGTCCCGATCGTTCGTGAAAAGATCGACCTGGAAGACTCCGCCGCGCAAAGCGCCGTGTTCGTCGCTTATCAAAAAGCCGACGGCTCCGTCGAACTCGTCGACGAAGCGGACGCCGAAACGAAAAAACCGGCCGACGCGGTCGCCGAATTGAAGGTCGGCGTGATCGATCTCCCGAGTTTTTATCTCGATATGAAAGCGAAGAACAGCGGCGGCGCCGGACGCAGCTCCGCGACCGACGTCGAAAAATACCTCGAAGAATTTAACGCCAAAAACGTCGACGCGTGCGTGCTCGACCTCCGTTACAACGGCGGCGGCTCGCTTCCGGAAGCCGTTTCGCTGACCGGACTTTTCATCGAAACCGGCTCCGTCGTTCAGGTGATGCCGTCCGAATTCGGCCCGGAACGCGCCCGCTCGTTGAACGACCCCGACCCGAAAGTCGTTTGGGAAAAACCGCTCGTCGTGTTGACGAGTCGTTTGAGCGCGTCGGCGAGCGAAATTTTCGCCGGAGCGATCCGCGATTACGGACGCGGTCTCGTCGTCGGCGACGAAACGACGCACGGCAAGGGCTCGGTGCAGAGCATGAACGAAATTTCGAGCATTCTCTTCAACTCCCTGCTGCGCGAAGCGCCGAATTTGGGCGCGATCAAAGTAACGATCCAAGGTTTTTACCTTCCGAGCGGCGTTTCCCCGCAGTTGCAGGGCGTCCCGTCGCACGTCGTTCTTCCGCAGTTCACGAGCGTTCTCGAAGATATCGCGGAATCCGACCTCGACTATCCGCTTTCGTTCCAGAAGATCGCCCCGGCCCGTTACCCGAAATTCAACCTGACGTCGCCGAGCGTCGTCGAATCGGTCGCGAAAAAATCGGCCGCTCGCGTCGCCGCGTCTGAAGATTTCGCCCGGGAAACGGAAAAAATGGAACTTTATCGGACGAGCAAACTCCGCAAAGCGACGCCGCTCCAACGCGAAAAATACTTCGCCGAACTCGACAAACTCGACGCGAACAAAGAGGAAACCGAGAAAATGGAGGAGATCGTCAACGGCGAATCCGGCGTCAAACGCGACTACTATCTCGACGAAGTTCTCCGTTTGACGAAAGATTATTACGAAGCGCTGCAAACGCAACGTCTTGCGCTGTAATCGTTTAGCGCGCCCCGTCAAAACGCCGCGTCGACCGTTCGAGTCGCCGCGGCGTTTTTTCGTTCCGCCGACGTTACCCGACGTCGGCGCGACGCAACATCCGCCGGACGGTTCGCGCCGCAAACTCCGCTCGAACCGCGTCGACGTCGAACGGCTCTCCCGTCAACTCGACGAGCGAAACGACCCGCCGACGCAGTTCCTCCGGCGCGAAGTCCGAACGATTCCCCGCGTTGACGCCGACGCCGACGACGACGAACTCCGCGTTCGGCGACTCGATCAAAATTCCGGCCAACTTGCGCCCCGCCGCGTAAACGTCGTTCGGCGGCTTCACCGCGATCTCGGCGTTCGGCGCAAACTCCCGCGCCGTCGAAGCGACCGCGTCGGCGACTCGAAGCGAAAGCTCCGCGCTCTCGCGCCGCGTCAACGCAAAATCGCTCCAACGCGCCGCCAACGAAAAAGTTAGCGCGCCTTCCCAAGCGGCCCAGGAATGATCGCCGCGCCCTCGACCGGCCGTCTGCCGCTCCGCGCCGATCAAAAACGGCGTCGTCGCCCGCCCGTCCCGGATCCGCTCCTTAGCCCAATCGTTCGTCGACCCGACCTCGAGCGTCCAAAAAGCGCCCGCGATCCCCGCTTTCGCCGCGATCTCCTCGACGTTCATTCTCGCCGCCGTTCCTTCCCTTTCGTTCTTTCGCTTTTCGCTCTTGACGCCGGGCGCCGAATTTGTTATACCCCGACGTCGGCTATTATACGGTCGCCGCGCGAAATTTCCAGTCGCGCAGGCCGCCGCGATCCCGTTTTTCCCCCTTTTTTAGCGTTCGCTCGAACGACGCCGTTTCGAGGTCGATTATGTTTCGCGATTTCCCGCTCCCAACCCGCCCGCTCGCCGCGCTCGCGCTCGCCGTCGCCGCGTCTTTCGGCGCGTTGGGCGGAACGACCGGCGCGATCGCCGACGAAAACGTTCCGAGCTGGGCGCGCCGAACCGCCCTTAACGGCGTTTGGAACGTCGAAACCGTCCCCGTTTCCTCGACGGCGAACCTCGCTTCGTCCAACGACTTCCGTTCTTTCGTCCCGACGGGCGACGGCGTTTTCAACGGCTCGTTTTCCGGCGCGTTGGGCGAATCGTTCGTCTTGCGCGGCCAAACGCCCCCCGTCGTTTCGCCGTCGACGGCCGCGACAAAGATCGGCGAATCAACCGTTTATGACTCGACGGCGAACGTCGTTCTCCCCCCCGTTACCGGCGACGACCCCGCGTTTCAGCCGATCGCGCCGACGCTCAACGAAGACGCGACGACGATTCAAAAAGTATTCAAATACCGCGACGATATTTCCGCGTCGTACATGTTCGTTCCGAAAAGCGACTCCGGCGGGCTCGGAATGCACGAAGTCGAAGGACGGCTTCTCTTCGCGATCCCCTGCCAAACGATGCGCGATCATGTTCCGGCGAACAACGGCTTTTTCCTTTTGACGCCAAGCTTTAGATACAATCATTGGTCGCAGGCGGAGACGCCGAGCGCGCCGTTTCAGATGCCGAACTCGACGTTCGACGCCGGACTTACGACGCTTTTCGCCGGAAATCTGCGCGATCTGGAAATCAAAGTCGAAGTTTCGGTCGGCGTCGCTTCGTCGTTCGATAAAGTCGACTGCGACGCGTTGTACGTCCGCGGTCGAGCGATGGGCGCGCTCCCAATCGACGACGAAAAACAAGTCAAGGCGACCGGCGGGCTCATTTATTACGACCGGATCGAATACAAAATCGTCCCGAGCGGCGGGCTGATCTGGACGCCGAACGAACGCAACGTCGTGCGGCTCGTCTACCCGGATCCGCGCTGGTCGCGCTACCTGACGAAACTGAACGAAACCGATTGGTGGTTCTACGTCGGCGGCGAGATCGGCGGCGGACGCTGGCTGATCGAAGAACGCGGCGAAACGTTCAACACCGACTACGACGACTACCGCGTCGGGCTCGGGCTGACGTTCGACTGCGAACGGCTCAAAGGCTGCGTCGAAGTCGGCGGCTCGTTCGGCCGCAAACTCGTTTCAAAACAAGGCGTTTGGTACGAGCCGAAGGACGCCGTTTACCTCAAGACCGGCTTTTTGTTTTAGTCGTCGCGCGGCTCGAAATCGCGGGTCGCTCCGCGCCGATTTTTTTTGTCGAGCGAACGCCTGAACGTTTTTCCGTCGTTTCGTCGCGTCTTCCCGTTAAAACGCGCCTCAACGTTTTTCGCTTTCCGTTTCCCCATTTTTCCGCTGCAACGTCCGCCGAATCCCCGTGTTTTTGTCCCGATTTTCGTTTCTTTCGCCCGCCGTTTTCGCGTTTGCCGCCGCGTTTTCCCCGGCGTTCGGAGCGGAACCCGCGCTCGCGCCCCCGGCGATCGTCGAAACGGGCCCTTTTCCGGTCGTCGCCGAAACGCCGACGGCAAACGCCGAACTCGACGCCGCTTCTCCCTTTCGCGTCGATCCGGACGCTTTCGCGTTTCGACTCGGCGGCGGTTCCCCGCCGTTCCGCTTGAACGACGGCTCGACGAGCGGCGACGTTCAAATTCTCTCGATCCCGGAAACAAGCGCGACGCGTTTCGGGCACGAATCGGCGCCGACGATCGCGTCGGAATCGGAAATCGCGCTCGAACCGAAGTCGCTTTTCTCCGAAACCGAAGAAATGGAAGCGGTTAAGCTCGACCCGTATTACTCGCGCAACCCGTCGAGTTGGGCGACGACGGCGATTCGAGAAGGGCGAAATTCGCTCTTTCAAAGCGTCGGTTTCGAGGCGGTCGCCGCGGCGAACTCGGGCGACGAGCGTTGCGGTTTGCTCGAAACGCGAGCCGACGTTACGTTCGGGACGCCCTTTTTCACCCTGCAAACGCCGCTCCTGATCTCGCCGACGTTCGCCTGGACGCAAATCGAGACGCCGCGCGATCTTCCCTCGCCGTTTCAGGACAAGCTTTCGCTCTTTTCGCAGGGGCTCGCTTTCCAATATTACGTCCCGTTGAACGAGAGGCTCCTAATTAACGTCAACGTTAACGCCTTTTACAACACCGACTATCACGCAAGTTCTTCCGTCGCTTGGTTTTTCAACGGTTACGCGGCCGCCGCCTGGAAGATCAACCCGCGAACGAACCTCCTTTTCGGCGTTTATCACAACGGCGCCGCCGAAAACTGGAAGACGATCCCCGTCGGCGGAATCGTTTGGAAACCGAGCGACGACTTCTATTTAGAAGCGATGATCCCTTACCCGAAAATCGCCAAGCGCGTCGATTGGGGCGTCGTCGACAAAAACATAAACGCTTCTCCGCATTGGGTTTACGTTTCCGGAGAAGTCGGCGGAAATATTTGGGCCTTCAAAACCGACTCCCTCCCCGCCGACGCCGCCCTTTCGAGCGCCGAACTCGAAGCGATCCGCCGCGACGAGATTTGGGCCGATCGACAAGCCGGCGCCCGTTACTTCGACTTCCGAATCTTCGCTGGAATCGAAACGAAAACCGGACGCGACGTCGATTGGGCCCTCGAAGCGGGCGTCGCGGTCGCTCGAGAATTGCGCCTCAAAACGACCGACGGCGGGCCCGTTTTCGACCGCCGATACACGCCGGACGCCGTCGGAGTCGTCCGCTTTCGAGCGAGTTACTGACCGCTTTTCGACGCGGCGGCCCCCGTTTTCCCTCGTTCGCCCCCTTCGCCGATTCGCAAAATCGCGCTTCCGCCGACGCAAAATCGACGGGGGCGTTAAAATAATCGCAAAATCTGATATAATAATAACGACGGACGCGGTTCGCGGAGCCGCCCGACGCGTTCGAAGCGACGCGTCGCCAAAATCGGCGCGAAAAACGTTTGCCCCGTCGACGCAAACCTCCCGTTTTAACGTCTTCCGCGTTCCGTCGTTTTACCCGACTTTCGCAAACTTCCCATTCCACCGTTTCGAACGCCGCTCGCCGAGCCGGCCGTTCTTAGAAAGCGCAACGAATATGAGCGACCTTTTTTACATCGACCCGAGCGAACGCCGCGCCTTGGCGGACGGAATCGCCGTCTTGACCGGCTCCGAAGCGCGCCACCTGACGAAAGTTTTGCGCCAAAAAATCGGCGACGAGGCGACGCTTTTCGACGGAACCGGCAAAGAATATCGTTGCGAAATTACTTCAATCGCGAAAGAAAGGGTCGAACTCGCCGTTTTGGAGACCCGCGAAGACTCCCGCGAGCCGGACGTCGCGCTGACGGCGGTCGTCGCGCTTCCCAAGGGCGATCGGCAAAAATGGGCGCTCGAAAAGTTGACCGAACTCGGCGTCCGCCGCTTCATCCCGCTCGACGCGGAACGGGCCGACGTCAAGTTCGACGCGAACGTTCGAGAGCGGCTCGAACGGCAGGTTCTCGAAGCGTCGAAACAATGCGGACGCCTTCGTTTGCTGGAGGTCTTGCCGTCCGTTTCGTCGGCGGAACTTCCCGCGCTCGTCGAGTTGATCGAAGCTCGCCGCGCCGGAAACTCGCTCGCCGACGACGGTCGCGCCGGTCTTTCGGACGCCGCCGCCAAACTCCGCGCCCGTTTCGAAACGACCGACCTTTTCCCCGAAATCGGGCCCGGCTCCGACGTTTTACGCGTCGTCGCGCACCCGATTTCGGACGGCTTTTTCGGACAACGGAGTTTTCCGGAACTGATCCGCTCGCTCGGCGACAGGACGCCGCGAAGCGTTTTCCTCCTAATCGGCCCGGTCGGCGGGTTTTCCGACGACGAAGTTTCCGCCGCCGTCGCCGCCGGTTGGGAACCGCTCGACCTGGGCGCCCAGGTTTACCGCGTCGAAACCGCCGCGATCGTCGCCGCCGCGCTTTTTTTACACTTGAGATAAAATTTTTTCGCGACCCAAGTCGCGATCGTTCAACAAGCAACAACCAGGAGATTTCAACTAAATGATCGAAACGACGGAAACGACAAATACGACAAAAACGACTGAAACGGATCTCGAACTCGCGACGAAAAGCCGCCTCGCCGGTTTCGCCGCGCTTTTCTCAATGGCGTTCTGGCGCGATTGGTTCGTCCGTCCCTGCGGCGGGCGCGAGGTTCTTTGGCTCGCGGCGCCGATCGTCGTCTCTTCCGGTTCTATCGCGATCATGAACTTCGCCGACCGCGTCTTCCTGACGTGGTGGGACAAAGACGCGATGAGCGCTTCGTTTACGTCGGGCTTTTTGTTTTTTGGCCTGACGGCCTTTCCGTTCGGGATCGCGACGTTCGTCAACGCGTTCGTCGCCCAATACTTCGGCGCGAAACAGGATCGCCGCGTCGGCCCGATCGTGTGGCAAGGCGTCTTCGTGGGCGCGGTTTTCGGCCCGCTTTTCATTTTGGCGACGCCGCTCGTCGAGCAAATTTTCGTCGCGTTCAAGCATTCTCCGGAGATCGTCCGCTTCGAAACCGTTTACTGGTTTTACTTTTCGTTAAGCGCTCCGGCGTTGATCGCGAACGAATCGCTGGCGGCATTTTTCTCCGGACGGCGCGAAATGAAGACGGTGATGGTCGCCGGGCTGATCGCGGTCTTTCTGAACGTCGTTCTCGACTATCTCCTTATTTTCGGCGTCCGCGGCTACTGCGCCTGGGGAATCGCCGGGGCCGCGATCGCGACGTCGATTTCGATTTGGGCGAAGTTTTTCATTCTCCTTGCGAAGATGCTAAAAGTCGACCGCGAAGGACGTTACAACGTTCGCGGCGGTTTCCGTTTCGACCGTTCGGAGTTCTCGCGTCTCTTCCGTTTCGGAGCGCGTAGCTCGGCGCAAACGACCGGCGAAAACTGGTGCTACACGCTGTTTATCCTGCTGATCGGCGTTTGCGGCGAAACGGCGAGCGCGGCGACGGCGATCGCGTTTAACCTCGATTTTCTGGCGTTTATGCCGATCGTCGGAATCGGCGTCGCGGTAACGACGCTCGTCGGAAATCAGGTCGGCGCGGGCGTTCCGGATCTGGCGGTTCGAGCGACGAAAACTTCGGTCGCGCTGGCGGCGCCCATCATCGGCGTTTTGACGCTCGCTTTCCTCGTCGCGCCGGGCTTTTTCCTCGACTTTTACGCGATGAAAAACCCCGCCGAATTCGAGCCGATCCGCGAAACGGCGACGCGCGTTCTTCGCTTCGTTTCCGTTTACCTTTTGGCCGACGCGCTGAACGTGATCTTCGCGTCGGCGCTGCGCGGAGCGGGCGACGCTAACTTCATTATGAAAACGACTTTAGCGGTGTTCGTTCCGATCGTAATCGCGGCCTTCGTCGGCGTGTTCGGCTTCGGACGCGGCGTTTACTGGTGCTGGTCGCTGATGACGCTTTACATCGTTTCGGCCGGAACTCTTTTCGCCGTCCGCTTTTACCGCGGCGCCTGGCGAAACGCGACGCTCGTCGAACTCGATCTGCTCGACGAACCCCAATCGACGGAAACGCCGACGGCGCAAGACTTAAACGCCGAGCCCAAACGCGATTCCGCCGCCCCTTCCGTTTAAGGAAAACCGATGAAAAACCCGACGCCTAAGAAACGCGACGCGGCCTTGGAGCTGAACTTAACGTCGATGATCGACGTTATTTTCCTCCTGCTGATCTTCTTCGTTTTCACCTCCGATTTCAAGGAGCCGGAAAAACTTCTTCCGACGAAGCTTTCCGGCGTCGGGGCGATCGTCGACGCGCCGCCGGTCGAACAAACGGAACGCGACCTCGGCAAAATAACGGCGCGGGTCGCCGCAAGTCCCGACGGGAAAATCGTTTGGACGATCGACGGAACACGCGTCAACTCGCTGGACGCCGTCGAAACGACGTTCGCTCGCCTGCAGGAAATCGACCCGAACGTTCCGGTCGTTCTCGCGCCCGAACGCGCCGTCCCAATCGAAAGCGTTCTCGACGTTTACGACCGGGCCCGACGCGTCGGTTTGTCGAAAATTCAATTCGCCGCCGATCCGGAAACGTTGTCGCGCTAAACGCCGCCGCGTTTCCAAAACAACGCAACCCCTTATTTTTCAACGTTTAAACAGACGCCGCGAGCATTGCAATGAACCTTCCGACGCAAAAAACGCCGTCCGCCGCTTTCACTCGAAACGCCCTTCTGCTCGCGGCGCTTTCGTTCGTCCCCGACGCAACTTTCGATTGGACGCGACTTCCGTCGGTTTTCGCCGCCGCGCCGACCGCCGTTTGGACGCCGCCGAGTTTCGACGCTTTCGCCGCCGACCTCCGCTTCGCCAAAGCGCTCGTCGAACGCCGACTTTTCGCGCGGACCGACGTCGAGCTCGCCCGCCTCGAAACGTCGCTAAACGACGCGACGCAAGTCCAACGATTTCAATATGGAAGGCTCGCCGTCCGCGCCGCCGTCGAGTCGGGTCGCCTCCTGCGCGCCGCCGATCGCGCCGACGTCGTCGAACGGATCGCCGCCGCCCGCCGACGCGTCGAACCCGGTTTTTCCGATTCGTCCAACCCGTTGAAACCGCTCGACTTCGACGCCGTTTTCGGAACGGAACCGCCCGCCGACGCCGCGCTCGAATACGCCGCGACGCTCGGAAACGCGTTTTACGAACTCGGCGTTCTCGACGTCGAATCGCGTTCTTCCGAACCCGACGCAAACGCCGACGTCGCCGCTACTTCCGACGAATCGCCGCTTTTGCTCGCCGCGTTCGAAACGTCGGTCGCGCTCGTCCGCCGACTCCCGCCGGAATCGGGCCGCCCGTTCGTCTATTTGAGCGCGAAAACGCTTCTCGCTCGGGCCGACGCGCTTTCCAAAACGAACGCAAACGACGACGCCAAGCGACTTTACCAACAGGCGACGACCGCCGCTAACGCGCTTTGCGCCGACGCCGACAAGCGCCGCGACGCCGCCGATTATTTTTTCGCCCGCCTTCTTCTCGTCGAAGCGGCGCGGCGCCAAGGCGACGTCGCGACCGCGACGCGACTGATCGGCGCGACCCTCGACGACGCCGCGAAAGCCCCGAACGCCGACGACGCCGCGGCCCGGGAACTCGCCGTCGCGCTCGTCGCGGAGGAGATTCGCCTCCTTTCGCTTGAATCCAAACCCCTTGACGCGGCGCAACTTGCGTCGACCGACGACGACCTTTTACGCCGTCCGACGGCGCCCGGCCCGGCCCGTTTCGCCGACCGATTTTTCGACGTTTTCGCCGACCGCGACCTCGCTCGAGTCGGCGCGTTCGCAACCGCCGCGGGCGCGCTCTCCGATTCGAAAACTCCCGTTGCCAACGACGCAACCTCCGGCGATTCGGCGACTTCCAACGCTCCGACGATAACGGCGAAAGACGCGCTCGACGCGGCCCGGCAAGCCGCCGACCGCCTCCCGAACGCCTTTTGGCGAACCCGCGCTTCGCTCCTTCTCCGCGAAACAAGCGTCGAGACCGCCGATTGGCGAACGATCGAAACTCTCGCGGAAGAACGATTTCGCGCCAACGATTGGGAAGGAGCCGTCCGCGAATACGATCGAGCCGGCGCGGAGGCGACCGCCGCCGGAGCCGACGCCGACGCGTTTCGTCTCGCCGCGACCGCCGCCGGAATCGTCGATAAAATCTTGCGCGACAAGCTGTTCGAATCGGGCGAACTTTCGTCGAGCGACGCCGATTTTTGGCGACGCGACGCCGCGCGGCGTTTCGAAGAGGCGGCCCGTTCGCGCCCCGCCGACGAACTCGCTCCGCAACTTTTCCTTCTCGCTCTCGAACGCGTCGAAGAAGCGGCGAACGACGTTTCCAATCGCCCCGACGCCGCGACGGTTTCGGACGCCGAATCGCTTCGCCGCGACTATTTGTCGCTCTTCCCGACGGCGACGAATCGCGGCGCGTTCGCCAACGAGTCGGCCCGTCGAGCGCTCGCAACCTCAAATTTCGACGCCGCGGCGTTTTACCTCGAAGCCGTTTCCAACGCGGATCCCGCCCTTGCGACGACGCTCGAACTGATCGCCGAGCTCGACGAAGCCCGCCGCGACGCCGCCCTTATTAATAAGGACGCGACCGCCGTCGACGCCGAGCTCGCCGCGATCTTCGCCGATTCGGCCCGTCTTCTTCTCGCGAAAATTTCCGGCGCGACGCCCGATCCGCCCGCGTCAAACGCCGCGCAAACGCCGCTCGCCGCTCGCGTTAGCGACGTCGCGCAAAATTTGACGCCGCAAAACGCGACGGCGTCCGACGACGCCGTTTTGACGCGGTTGTTCGAACTGCCCCGCCCGGCGCGAATCGTCGCCGACGCCGAGACCGTCGCCGCCCTCGAAACGCTCCTCGACCGTTGGGAAACGTCGCTCGCCGACGCCGACGCCGACCGCGCCGCGTTCCAAAACGCCCTTCGAGCAAGCCGCCTTGCGCTTCGGCTCGACGCCGGTCAAATCGACGCCGTTACGCGCGACCTCGCCGAACTCGAACGCTCGACGCGGAGCGCCGGCCTCGAAACGCTCGAACGTCTTTTGATATTCGCCGAGAAATCCGACTCCGAAACGCAAATTCAAATCGGAAACGCCGCGCTCGCCGCTCTCGACGGGCAAACTGGGCAAACCGGGCAAAATGCAAAAACAACACAAGACAAGCGGTCGCTCGTTCGCGCTCGCGCCCTCCGTCTCGCCGGAAAAACGCAGGAATCGCTGACGCTTTTCGCGCAAATTCGCCGAAAAGATCCGAAAAATCTCGCCGCGACGCGGGGAATCGCCGAAATTTTGACCGCGCAAAACGACCCGAAAGCGCTCGATCAGGCAATCCGTTATTGGAGCGACGCCGCCGACCTCGTTCCGCCCGGATCGCCCGAATGGTGGGACGCTAAAGAACGCGTCGTCGAGATTTACGTCCGAACAAACCGCCGCGATCAGGCGCGCAAAATGCACCGAACGCTTTGGTTGACCCGCTCCGATCCGAGTTCCCCGGGCCGCCGCGCTCGTTGGGAACGCCTCGTCGGCGACGGCGAATAATTTCCGACGTTTAATAACTCGAAGCGCTCCGCCGCTTTAGCTCGACGCCTCGACGCTTTGCCGCTCCGATTTTCGCCGAAATCCTCCGCAAATCGACCGACAAAACGAACAAACCGCCGCGACGGCTCTTTTCATCTTCGCCGAAACGGTTATAATAGAGGCAAAAATCGGAACGCGTCGCCGACCGCCCGTCGTCGTCGCACAAGCCCTCGTTTCGCTTAAACAGGAATCCGCCGTCATGCTCGATCGCAAATTCATCTTGGAGAATGTCGAAGCCGTCAAACTCAACTGCAAAAACCGCAACGTTCCCGCGGACGTCGACCGATTCGTCGAACTCGAAACGGCGCGCCGCGAACAACAGCGCGAAATCGAGACGCTGAACCAAGAATCGAACGTCGTTTCGAAATCGATCGGCAAGTGCAAAACGCCGGAAGAAAAAGCGGCGAAAATGGAGGAAGGTCGAGCGATCCGCGAAAAAATCGCCGCCGTCCGCCAAACGCTCGACGCGCTCGAAAAAGAGCTCGATCAGATCCAACGCGGCATTCCGAATATGGCGCACCCGGACGCGCCCGTCGGAGACGACGACGCCTCGAACCTCGCCGTCGCTTACGGAAAAACGCCCGTTCCGACATGGCCGGAAGGTTTTAAGCCGCTCGACCACGTCGAACTCGCCGAAAAACTCGACTTAATCGACTTCGAAGGCGGGGCGCGCGTCGCCGGAGCCGGGTTCTATTTCCTCCGCAACGAGGCCGTGCTTCTCGAACTCGCCCTTGAACAATACGCGATCAACAAGCTCGTTCGCGCCGGATTCACGCCGACGACGACGCCGGACTTGGCGAAAAACGACGTGCTCCAGGGCACCGGCTACATCCCGCGCGGCAACGAAACGCAAATTTATTCGGTCGAAAACAGCGATTTGAGCCTCATCGCGACGGCGGAAATCACGCTCGGCGGGCTTCTTGCGAACCAAACGGTCGACGCGGAACGCCTCCCGATGCGCCTCTGCGGCGTCAGCCACTGCTTCCGCACCGAAGCGGGCGCCGCCGGCCGAGCGTCGCGCGGCCTGTACCGCGTTCACCAATTCACGAAGGTCGAAATGTTCGCGTTCTGCCTTCCGGAACAAAGCGAAGCGTTGCATCAGGAGCTTTTGCAACTCGAACGCGACATCTTCGACGGACTCGGAATCGCTTACCGCGTCGTCGACACCGCGACCGGCGACCTCGGCGGCCCCGCGTACCGCAAATACGATATCGAAGCCTGGATGCCGGGTCGCGACGCGTACGGCGAAGTTACGAGCACGTCGAACTGCACCGACTATCAGGCGCGCCGTTTGAACGCCCGTTACCGCGTTAAGGGCGAAAAAGGAACGAATTACGTTCACACGCTGAACGGCACCGCCGTCGCGATCAGCCGCGCCCTTCTCGCCGTCTTGGAAAATTACCAACAGGAAGACGGCTCGATCCTCGTTCCGGAAGCCTTGCGGCCTTACGTCGACTTCGACGCGATCCGTCCGAAAAACTGAAATTAAACGACTTGCGAGCGCCGTCGACGCGACGCCCGTTTTCGTCCCTTTATTCGCTTAACGAAGAAAGATCGCTCCGATGGAACGTTTGATCCTGTTCGGACTGCTGGACTTCCAACAAATTTGGCTGGCGATTCCGCTTGCGCTCGCGTTTTCGGTCGTTTACGCCGCGACGCGAAGCGAGGAACCGCGTTTTATCGCCGTTCGCGCCGCCAAAATCGCCGGTTGGCTCTTTTTCTTTCTCGTTTTGGTCGGAGTCGTTCTCCACTTTGTCGTCTGAACGCCCTTTGCCAACACGTTTTACGACTCGTCGAACGCTCTCGTCAGCGTTCGGCGACGCCGCGACGCGCTCTCTTTTTCGCCGCTCGTCGAACGTCCCGTCTCGGCTCGGCGCGTTTTCTCGCCTCCCCCGAAACGTTGGTCGCGCTCAAAGACGCCCAATTTGGTTGAAATTCACTATCCACTTCCTTGAAGAGGTCTAAAATGAACGCTAAGTCCCGCTTGTTTCGTCGTTTATTGAGATATTGCGGCTCGACGCTGTTCGGCGCGGCGCTGACGACCGTTTTGGCGGTCGCGATGGGGTGGGCGACGTTCGTCGAACGCGAGATGGGAACGCCGGTCGCGCAACGCTTAATTTACGCTGCGAACTGGTTTTACGTTTTGATCGGCGCGCTCGGTTTCAACATCCTCTGCTCGGCGCTCTTTCGACTTCCGACGTTTGTTCGCCGCGTTCCGGTCGAGACGCCCCCGGCAAACGCCGCGGCTTCCGACGCAAACGAAAAGTCGACCGACGCCGCGAAACCGAAGACGAAGATCGTCGTCGAGCGCCGTCTTATCCCGTTTTATTTAGCGCACTTAGGCGTTCTCATTTTGCTCTTCGGCTGTCTGGCGACGGCGCTTTGGGGAACGCAGGCCCGCATGACGATTCCCGAGGGAACCGCGTGCGAAAAGGCGCTCGACGTCAATTCGCGCCTCTTCGACGTCGAGCTGATCGACCTGGCCGCGCCCGCCGACGCCGCCCCGACGAAACTCGATCTTCCGTTTTCCGGAGGGCCGCTTAACTGGCGCGATTACAACGGTTACGACGTTTGGAAAACCAACGTTTCCGAACCGATCCTTGCGAAAATGAGCGAAGGTTCTTTCTTCAAAGACTTGGCCAAAAGCGCCGCGCGTTGGAGTCAAACGGCGGCGTTCGTCGCGGCGAACGTTTCCCGAACCCAATATCCTGGAACGCTTTACGACCGAGACGGTCTGAAGATCGAAATACTCGATTACGCGACGACGTACGACTTCGCGCCGGTCGAACCGCTCGCCGGAACGCTGTCGCTGAAAAAACCGTCCGGCGAAACGAGCGCCGAAAAATTTGAGCTCGCTTTTCCGAACGACGCGACGCCGCGAACCGACCCGCTTTCAACGTCGCGCCGCGCCGTTCGTTCGACGCTAACCGACGGAATTCGAATCGTTTACATGTTAGCCGATTCGAACGCGGAAATCGACGCGTTTCTAAAAAACGTCCCGACAAAATTCGACGCGCCCGACGAAAAAACGCCGGAAACGAACGAGTCCGACGTTTCGCAAAGCGTTGCGGATACGGACGTTAAGAAAAACGACGTCGTCGTTCTTTCGGTCGACGGCGAACGCTTTCAGATCCGCCTGATCGACCTGGCGCCCCTCGCGCAATCCGGTTCGACGGACGAGCGCCGCGAAACGCTCGAAGCGCAACGAACGGAAATCGAGCGACGGCTTAACTTAGAGCGCGAGCGTCCCGACGCGACGCCGGAAAACGCCGCCGAACTCAAACCGCTCCAAACCGTTAAACGAGAAGATTTAGAGCGAAACGCCGCCGAGCTTGGCGAACTTCTCCGCGCGACGAACGAACTGCTCGCCGCGTCCGCCGACACCGAAAACGCGGCGGCGAACGAGAATCCGGCGCTCGTCAAAGCGCGGCGCGACTATTCGCAACGTCGCCTCCTGAATTATCTTGCGTCGGCTTGGGCGCAGCTCGAAAGCGCGACGCCGACTTCGAAAGAATTTTGCGAAACGCTCGAAAAAATGCAAAACGACGCGACGGCGCGACTCGCCGAACTCGACCGTCTCGACGCCGCGACCCGTTTGGGCGCGACCGGTTGGCGGATCGTCGGTTTCGAAACGTCGCCGACGCTCGTCGCGAACGTCGACGAATTGCAAGGTTGGACGGCGTTAATCCAACTCGAATCACCGCAAGGAGATACGTTCGAAGCGACGCTCTTTTCGGAACTCGCCGAACGCAACCGCTATCCGGAAAACGGGCGCGTTTTCGGCGCTCTTTGGCTCGATCGTTTCGAGGGTTCGGACTCCGAGTACGGGCGCCCTTGGAATTCGGCGCTTTCGAAGCCGAAACTCGAGTTGGCGCAAGCCCCGGACGGCGCGCTTTACTATCGATATAACAACGGTTTAAACGATTTCCAAACGGGAAGTCTCGAAACGCGGGCGCTCGACGGAACCCCGGAAACCGTCGCGCTGACCGACGTCGCGTCGCCCGCCGATTCGACGGCTCCGACGGCGTTTTCGCTTGAAAAAGTCGCGACGCAAACCGAGTTGGGATACCGACTTACGCCCGGCGCGTTTTCGCAGGAAAAAGCGAACGAATTTTACGGAACGGCGAAGATCCGCGTTTCGCTCGACGACGCGACCGAAACGTTTTGGATGCGAACGATCCCGCGCGAAAGCGTTTCAGAAGAACAACTTAGCTACTTAACGAAGCGCGTCGTTTCGTCGAAGCGAAGCGCGACGATCCGCTTGACCGACCGCGAACTCGATCTCGGCGTCGCGCTGTTCGTCAAAAAATTCACCCCCGTTTACGAACCGGGCTCGACGACCGCCGCGTCCTTTTCGAGTTTAGTTCGCGTTATCCCGCAAGGACTTAGCGCGGAAGAGCAAGCGGCGGAACTCGCGAAAAACCCGGACGCCGACGAGACGATCCAGATGAACCGCCCCGGCGTTTTGCGAGCCGCCGGCTCAGGACGAACGTTTTGGGCTTACCAGGATTCGTTCGGCGGCCCGTTCCGTCCCGGCGATCCGGAGTTCGACCAAGTCGTCGCCGGCCGACTTCTTCCGGGCGAAACGACGGCGCGGGAAACCCTTTATCGAACGACGATTACGCTCAACGACGATCCGGGGCGCGGCCTGAAATATCTCGGTTCGCTCCTGATCGTTTGGGGAACGGCGCTCCTGATCTACCGCAAATCGCCGACGCCGCGTCGTCGAGCCGCAACCCCTTCCCAATCGGCGACTTCCGTCGAAAAAAAAGCCGCGTCGACGACGCTCGCGTTCCTGACGGCGGCCCTTTTCGGAGCGTCGACCGCGCTCGCCCAAGAATCGACCGCGACGCAACCCGTTGCCAAATCCGACGTTGCGACGACTGAAGCGGCAAAAAATTTCGCGGCGACCGAAGCCGAGCTCGACTGGAAAACCTGGCGGCTTCTCCCCGTTTTTGCGGACGGGCGCCTGCAACCGCTCAACACGTTCGCCGAAATTCTCGTTCGCGACGTCTGCGGGAGCAAAACGCCGATCTTCGCGGTTCCCAACGAAACAACGGCGCGTCTCGAAAGCGGCAAACCGTTGAATTTTCCCGAGTTAGAAGACGTTTTAAAAGAAGTCGCGCCGGAAAAACGCGCCGAACGAACCGCCGCTTACGAGGAAATTCGAACCGCGCTCGTCGAGCGTCAACGCGAAATCGCCGCGAAAATTCGAGCGACGTTCCCCAACGGCGCGCGCCGTTTCGAAGCGTCCGAGCTCCTCTTTTCCTGGATCGTCGAACCGGAAATTTGGGCTTACGTTCCGTTTATCGCCGACCCGCAAGTCGAGGTTTCGCAAGGGGTTTTCGCGTTTTCGCCGACCGAAATCGCGCGTCGTTTTTCGCGTCTGGCGCCCGACGACTTCGAACGTCTCGACGAAAAATCGGGCCGCCTCGTCGTCGAAAATTATCGGGCGGCGACCGGTAAAAACGCGCCGCAAACGACGAAAGCGCTGAACGAAGCGGAACGCCGCCTGTCGCTTTTTCACTCCGTTTCGTTCGTCCCGACGCAATCGCCGTCGTCGCGCCCAAGTCGTTATTTGCAACGAGTTCTGTACGGAGCTCGCTCAACCGGCGCGCACGGAACCGTTTCGCCCTCGTCGAGTCCGTTGGCGAAACTCGACGCCGCGACGCGCAATCTTGAACGCCTTATCTCGACGACCGACAAGGATTTACGAAGCGAGTCCCCGTTCTCGAACGGCGAATTTTTGTTGCGACAAACCGAAACGTTTAAGCAAGGCGAGCGAAGCGTCGAAGCGCTCAAAATCGCTAAAGCGTTCTATTTGCTTGAAATGCAAAACGTCGCGACGCCGACTCCGGCGAACGGAGAGCGGTTCGAATCGCTGACGGTCGCGGTTGGGAACGCCTTGTCGGAATTGCGCGCGCACCGCGACGTAATCTTCGCCGCCGGAACGTTTTCCGACGAATACCGGCGCGAACTGCTAAACTGCGTCGACGCGCTGGGAGAGATCGCCGACTCGTTGGAGCTCGCGTATCTTTCGACGACGTCGGAACTTCCGAAAACGCTCGATCTTGCGCCGGTCGTTCGCCGTCGCGAATTTCGCCTGCACGAAAGCCAGGAATCGCCGTGGGTTTCGCTCCAAACGCTCCTTTGGGCGCCCGACTCGCTCCTCGCTCGTTTCGTCGATCCGTCGTTAGCGCCGGAATTGCAACAACTTGCGCAAACGCCGACGCCGTCGAAAGACGCGCCGCGACGCCAACGGGAAACCGCGCCGACGCTCGACGAGCAAGCGATCTCCCCGTTCGCGCCCTTCGACGAAGCGCTCCGTAAAACGCTTGATTTAAGCGTTTACAAACGTCCCGTCGCGGAAGCGTTTCTCGAAGCGGCGCTCGCTTACCGCGACTTTTCCGCGGCGGATCGCGCCGAACGATTCAACGCCGCGCTCCCATGTTTCGCCGATTCGCTCCGCGCGCTCGCCGAGCGTTCCGAGCCGTTCCGCGTCGCGCTTGCGTCGGAAGAAGAGCCGGATCAACGACTTAGAGAAACGTTTCTCGCAAAAACCGCGTACCCGGCGCCGAACGCGCTCGACGCCGAATTTCTGTACAACCGTCTGGATCCGTTTTACTGGAACTGGGTCGCTTGCCTTCTCGCCGTCGTCGCCTTCGCGGCGTCGTATTCGCGGCAGTTTTACGTTCGCTTAAAGCGAGGCGGCGCAAGCGGTTCAAGCGAATCGTCGGCGGTTTTCGACGAAAGATTTTTCTTCGTCGTCGGATTCGTTTTCCTGGCGCTTTCGTGCGCGGTCGCCTTCCTGGGCGGCGCCATTCGAGCGTATATCACCGGTTGGGCGCCGGTTACCAATATGTTCGAAACCGTTGCGCTTCTTGCGTTTCTGATCGCCGCGATCGCGATCGGCTACGCGCTTTACCCGGCTTGGGGCCGCCCGGTCGCCAACGCTTGGCGGGTCTCCGCTTTCCCGCGCCGCCTCGTCGATCCGACGGCGGACGAACTCCGCGTTTCCCGCTTCCTGCGACCGGCGCGGATTGCGTTGATCGCGCTTTGCGTTCTCGCGGCGATTCAAATTTGTTACCGCGAAGAGACGTTCGCGTCCGGCGACAGCTTGGCGCGCGTCGCTCTCGAATCGTTCGCAATGCAAGGAATTCTCGACCGTTGCGCGATTTTGGGCGTGTTCTTTTTCATCGCTTGGAGCGTTCCGCGATTCCTCTCGGCGCTCGTCGCGCTCGCGCTTTTCCCGAAAACGACGGCGCGACGAGACGACTTGCTCGACGAAACGTCGCCGAACGTTCTCGAAACGCAAAACGCCGCCGAACGCCGCGCCGCGACGCGCCGTTTGATCGCGTCGCAAATCGTTCAACGCAAAGCGCTTCTGACGGCGAGTTCGGCGATCGCGCTCCTCGTCGCCGCCGCGGCCTATTTCAATTCGAGCGAATTTAACCCGAACATTCGCCCGCTCGTCGCCGTGTTGCGCAGCAATTTCTGGCTGACGATCCACGTTTTCGCCATCATCCTCAGCTACGCGCTCGGCGCCATCGCCTGGGTCGTCGCGCTGACGTCGCTAACCGTTTACGCTTTCGGACGTTACGATTCTCCGGCGACGGCGAAGATCGACGCGAAACCGGCGAAAGCGACCGGTTCCGAAAAACGGCGAGAAAAACGACGAAACCGCGTCGAGCAAGCCGCAACCTCCGAAACGACGGCAAGTTGCGACGCGTTCAACGATTGGGATCCGCCGTACTGCCGCCGCGTGTCGGGCGCGATCGCGGCGATGATCCGCAGCGCCGTCCTTTTCCTGACGATCGGGATCGTTCTCGGCGCGCGCTGGGCCGATTTCAGTTGGGGCCGCTTTTGGAGTTGGGATCCGAAAGAAGTTTGGGCGCTCGTTACGCTGCTAATCTATCTCGTTGTTTTACACACGCTTAAAGCGCGGCGCGGCGGTCGTTTCGAGTTGTCGATCGGGGCGACGCTCGGGGCGCTGGCGATCATCACGACGTGGTACGGGCTCAGCTTCGTCATGGGCGGAGGCGGGCGGCACTCCTACGCGGCCGGCGAATCGAACAAAGTCGCGGTTCTGTACGTTTTGTTCGCCGCCAACCTCGCTTGGGCGCTCGTCGCGACGATTCGTTACCGCTTCGAAAAACGCCGTCGCAACCGCCGCGACAACAAGCGTTAGAAGCGATTTTCCGCGCGTTTCCCGACGCCGCGCCGCGATCGCGCCGTCGGGAAGCGCCGCTTTTTTCCCTTCCTTTTTCCCACTCGTTCTAAACGCAACTCGTTTTATCCTATGATTTACGTCAAAAACAATGCGCGCGATCCGTATTTTAACCTTGCCGTCGAAGAATTTTTCCTAACGCGATCGGACGCCGACGCGGCGGAACTCGGCGAATCGACCGCCGAACCGTTGCTTCTCCTTTGGCAAAACGAGCCGACCGTCGTCGTCGGAGGCCGTCAAAACCCGTTGGAAGAAATCGACTTAGCGTTTGTCGAAAAACGCGGCGTTCACGTCGTTCGACGGATCACCGGCGGCGGCGCGGTTTATCACGATTTGGGCAACCTGAACTATTCGTTCGTCGTTCCCGACGCGTCGCGACTCGGCGCCGCTCATTCACAAACCCTTTATTCACAAGACTTACACCACCGCGTTTCGTCATCCGAACCGTTCGCCGCGCCGCCGACGTTAACCGAATCGTTTCGCCTGCTCGCTCAACCGATCGTCGACGTTCTTCGCTCCTGGAATATTCCGGCGGAACTTTCCGGACGCAACGACGCAACCGTTTGCGGGCGCAAGGTTTCCGGCTCGGCGCAAGCGCGAAAAAACGGGCGGACGCTGCATCACGGAACGCTTCTTTTCGATTCGAATCTCGACGACGTCGCGGCGGCGTTGCGCGTCGATCCGGAAAAATTTCGCTCCAAAGCGGTCTCGTCGACGCGAGCTCGAGTCGCCAACCTCGTCGAATTTTTGCCGCCCGGCGAGCGTTCGAACGCGATCGAACGGTTTCAAACCGATCTTCTCGCGCAACTTACGAGAACGCAAAACGTTGTCGTTCGAGAACTTAGCGACTCCGAATTAATCAGAATCCGCCGACTGCGCGATGAAAAATACGCGACTTGGGATTGGAATTTCGGCGCGGCGCCGCGTTTTCAATTTCGCGCTTCCCGACGGTTCGATTGGGGCAAATTCGAGTTGGCGTTCGACGTCGTTCGCGGTCGGATCGAACGCGCGCAAATTTTCGGCGATTTTTTCGCGCTCGACGAGTTGGAACCGCTCCTCGACCGTTTCGTCGGAACGCCCTTCGAACGCGGAGCGCTTTCGGAGCGAATTACGGAACCCCTTTTGCGACAAGCGTTGCCGTTTATGTCGCCGACCGATTTCGTCGAACTTGCGCTGAGCGCCGCCCCGACCGACGCGAACCGTTGAGTCCGCTTTTCGCGTCGATCTTCCGTTTGCGGCGCTCGCCGACGTTCAGCGCCGCCGCTCGTTCGCGACGCGCCGTCGATAAAGTCGCGTTTTTTCCTCGTATTCCGGCGCGACGCTCGGCGCGTCCGCCCCGTCGATTCGCCGCCGGGCCTCGCTCGGAAGCTCGCCGCTAAACGCTTCGTCGACAACGACTTCCCAACCGTTCCCGCGTTCGTTCTCCGCCGCGGCGCCGCCGGTTCCGACGCCCGACGCGTTCTCGCCGTTCAAAGCGCCGCCGACTCCGCCGCCGACCGTTTCGCCCGCTTCGTCGCCGTTGCGAACGCCGTTCAAAGCGCCGGAATCCGCGTCGTTTTCTCCGGTTGTTTCTCCGCTCCAACTCGCCGTTTCGTCGGCGTTTGCGACTTCGGAAGAAACAACCGCCGACGCGTTTTCCTCCCCGTTGGGAGCGTCGAACGACAGTTCGAGCGGTTCCGTTTCGGCGTCGGGCTCGCCGTTTTTTCGCGCCGTCGCGCCGCTCTCGACGGACGGCGTTTTTTCCAACGCAACTCTCGAAACGGCAAGCGTTTCCTCGTTTTCCGTCGTCGCTTGTCGCAACGCGGACTCGTCGCCGAACGTCAACCGAAACGCCAACGCCGCAAACCGCGTTTCCTCGGCGCTCGACTCGCCGTTTTCGCCATTTTCGTTTTCCTCTTTTCCAACGATCCGCGCCGGTTCGACGGGCTCGCGCAACGCCGACGCGGCTCGCCCAAATCGTTCGGCGACAACGTTTTCCGCAACGGCGTTTCGTTTTTTTTCCCAACGCGCCGCCCAGTCGTCGACCGCGGCGCGCGCCGCCTGATCCGCGGCGTCTTCTCGCCCGTCGTTTCCGATCGCCGTCTCCTCGGCAAACGCGACGAACTCCGCGCCCTCGTCGCTCCGCAACCGTTCTCGCAACCGCTCGAAAATCGCGATTTTTTCGTTCGTCGCCGCCTTCGCCGCCTCCAACGACGCCGCGACGCGACGCTTTCCAAATTCGCGTTCGTTCAAGTCGCCCGAGTTCGCGTCCGCTTCGAAAGCGGAACGCCCGGCGAAACGCGCCAAAAGCGCCCGATTTTCTTCCGCGACGTCGGCAAGCGCGGCGTCGACGGCTTTTTCGGCCGCCTCGAATCGCCAACTTTCGGTCAAGATCCGAATCGCCGCCTCCTCTCGCCGCAACCAGTCCGTCCAACGCTCGACGTCCCGAGCCGCCGCCGTCGCCGCTCGCGTTCGCTCCGTTTCCGAATCGCTTCGCAAAACGACGTTCAGCGCGCTCGTCGCCGCGTCGTATCCGCTCGCGTTTCGCAACCGGTTCGTTTCCCAACGCTCGAGCCGCGCGGTCAAAAGAAACGCCGCCGTTTCATTTCGCCGTTCTTTTCCGATCTCGCCCAACTTTCCCGTTCCTCCGCTTTCGCCGGCTTTCTCGATTTCCTCCCTCTTCTTCATCTTCTCCAATTCAGCCAAACCGCGCGTCTTCTCCCGCCGCGCCGCCGCAAGCAAACGCCGAACTTGCGCCCAAACGCCCCTTTCCGGCCGTTCAAAACTCGTTTTGAGCTCGCGCGCCAGGAACAAAAACGACGTCGCCGCCTCTTCCGGGGTCTCGTTCGCCGCCGCGTCCCCCGGCGAACGTCCGCTCGCGACGTTCTCCAAGGCCGTCTCGAGCGTTCGCGCAATCTCGACGTTTCGCGCAAGCTCGCCGCTCAACAGCTCCAACGTCGCGACCGAAACCTCCGCGTCCGTTTCGACGGCGATATCGGCGTTTTCATCTTCCCCGTTTCGCCCGTTTTCCGCATTTTCACCGTCCTCTTTACCTTCCTCGTTTTCCTTATTTCCGCCGTTCTTTTCATTTTCGTCATTTTCGTCGTTCGTCGCGTCCTCGTCCGAGCCGCCGCTCCCGTCGCGCTCGATCGCAAGCGTTTCGGAACGCGCCGCCGGATCTTTCGTTTCGCGCTCCGTCTTTCCCCAACCGTCCGATTCTCTCCAACACCGCAAACCGCCCCAAACGCCCAAACAACCGGCGACGCCCAACGCCAACGCGACGCCCGTCTTGCCCATTTTACGAAATCGTTCGACCGGAACGTCCGCCAAAAGAGCGCGACGCTCCGCCGCGTCCAAAGTTCGCGCCGTCCGTTCGAGCCGCCGCGCCGCCGTTTCGATCGTCGCTCGCCGCAACGCCGCCGACGTCGACGCGTCGACGTCGCCTTCCCGCGCAAAATCAACCGCCGCCGTCAAGATTCCCGCGATCTCCGGAAAACGTCGCTCCCAACGCCGCGCCGCTTGGAAGAGCGACGGACGACGCCGGAACGCTCGCGCGGCGCCCGCGACGCCGAAAAAAAGAGCGCAACCGCAAGAAAACCAAGCGATTCGAACGCTCGTCGAACGGTCGAGCCCGCCGCCGACGCCGACGGCGAAAAGGACGCCGACGCAAGCCGCGCTCCAAAGGGCGACCGCGCTCCAACGAAGAGCCGCCTCCGCCGCCGCGCCCCGCGTCGCGTCCTCGACGGCGTTCGTCAACGTTTCGAGCGTTCGTTCGCGCCCGACTTCCCGCAACTCGCCCGTCTTCTCCGGATCGTCCATTTTCTCCGCTTCCGTCGTTTCCACTATATTCGCTATCTCCGCCGTTTTCGCCGTTTTCGCTCGTTTTCCTCGCCGCCGTCCCGTTCGCCGTCGTTTCGAGCGTCGCGCCGATTTCTTTTATTTTATCGTTTTTTCGCGCGTTTGTTCGTTAAAATCGGCAAAAATTTCCAAGAAACCTGCTTTTCCTCAAAAAAAAAGTCGATAACGATTACAACGGCGCCTTATCAAGGGGCCGGCTCGTCAAGGAAGACGCGCGAAACTCGACGTTCGTCGACGCCGCGCCCAAAGATAAAAGGATTGAAGATGCCGCCTCGCAACAACGTTTCAGCGCGCCGCGTTCGCCGTTCGTCGTCGAACGCCGACGCCGTTTCGACGCTCGACGCGCTTTCGTTCGTCGCCTCGACTCCGCGCCGCGTCCGTTTGGTCGACGCGCTTGCCGCCGCGCTTTTCGGAGCCGCTTTCGCTTGTTGCGGACTCGGCGTTTCCGACGCTCGCGCTCAATTCTTTTCGTCCGACAGGGCGCCCGCGCAACGTTACGCGACGCGCTCGGGCTCCTCGCAAGCGCAAACCGAATCGCGCCGAAACGACGCCGCCCCAAAAACGCCTCTTTTCTCGGGCAAATTCGCTCGCGGCGTCTCGGAAAAAATTTCCCGCGACGCCGCGCCGCAAACCGCTTCGTCCGCTCGACGTCCGGCGCCGCGCTCGACTCGGGAAGCCGCGACGCCCCAGCGCGGATACGTTCCGCCGACGAGCCGTCCGGCCCCCGTTCCCCGTCAAGCGCCGTCGAACGCTTACGCTCGTTCGCGAACCGCCGCGCCGACGCCGGCCGCGTCGCCCGAAGAGTTGACGCAAGCGTCGACGAGTCGCGACGCGGCTCGAGAAGCGTTGGCGAAGATCCCTTGGAACGCGCTTTCTCCGGCGGCGCGCGAGAAACTCGCGGCGCTGTCGAAGAATCCGACGATCTATCGACGGCTCCCGATGGCGGGCGGTTACTGCAATCCGGAGCTTTTCGACTTCTTCCTGACCCACCCGCACGCGGTCGTCGGCCTTTGGCGGCAAATGGGTTACGACGACGTTTCGATGGAACGGATCGGGCCCGCGCTTTACTCGATCCGCGAAAAAACCGGCACGGTCGGCCGCGCGCAGATCCTTTATCAAAACGACGAATTAACGCTCGTTTATTGTTACGGAAAGTACCAGGGGCCGGTCGTTCCGCGTTCGCTCGACGGCGAAATGTTCCTCGTTTTGCAAACGCGGTACACGGAGGATCCGTCGGGACGCCCGATCGCGATTTGCCGTTTGGACGCGTTCGTCGACTTGAAAAACCCCGGCGCCGACCTCCTCGCCCGCACGTTCAGCGGCGCGCTCGGCAAACTCGCCGACTCGAATTTCCAGCAAACGCTCGCCTTCATCGACAGCGTTTCGCAAACGGCGGAGACGCGCCCGGGCAACTTGTCGGCGTCGATCGCGGGCCTTTCGGAATTGTCCCCGGAAGCGCGTCGACTTTTCGCCGCGAAAACGTCGACGGTCGCTCGTCAGGCGCAACTTAGAGCGAACGGAGCTTACGTCGATTACCGACTTTTGCCGAAATTGAACAGCCCGTCGGAATCGGTCGCTCGCGTTTTGTCTCGCGAACGAGCCGGCGGCGCCGCGGTCGCGTCGGTCGCTCGTTCGAGTTCGAACGCGGCGCCGCGCGGGACGGACGCTTTCGTCCCGGCGCCGCGCGACCGTTCGCTAACCCGCGAATCGACGGCGTTTAACGACTTCGACGAGCCGTCTCTCGCGAAAAATTCGTTCGCGCTTTCGAACGACGAGAGCGACGACGATTTCGACTTCGAATCGGAACTCGATTGGGACGACGAGCCGCTTGAAGTCGGCGGAGCTCGCGTCTCGACGCCGCCGAGCGCTTCGACCGTCGCGCCGCCGACGCTCGTTCCGGAAACGTCGGTCGCCAAAGCGACGGCTCGCCCCGCGACGAAATTTTCCGACGCGCTCGCCCTTGTCGAATCGGACGGAAACAACGACGAAACGGAAACTTACGCGGAGTTCGAACCGCTTGCGACCGACGACGAAACGGAAACTTACGCGGAGCTCGAACCGCTCGCAACCGACGACGAAATGGAAACCGGCTTGACGTTGCTCCTCGACTTCGAAAACGAGCTGCTCGAAGAAACGGGCGGGCTCGTCGACGACGAAACGCTCGCCCCGCCCGCGCTCGCGCAACCGCTTTCGGCGGCCGAAACCGTCGCGTCGCCGATCGACGCCGCCGACGCGCTCCCCGCCGACTCGCCGACGAACGAACTCGCAAACGCCGACGCCGCCGACGGTTCCGACGCTTCGCTCGTGCTTCCGGCGCTCGTTTTCGACGTGGAAACGCCGGACGCCGAAACCGCGACGTCGGAAGAAAAAACGCCCGACGCCCTTCCGATCCTTTTGCTCCCCGGCGCTCAAACGGCCGACGCGACGGCGCCTTCGACGCCGCCGTCGAAACCGACGCCGAGCGCTTCGAAACCCGCGACGCCGCCGCGCGTCGCGCTAAAACCGGCCGCGCCGAAAATCGCGTCCCCCGACGCTCCGACCGGAACCGAAAAAGCGCCGTCGACGCCGCCGGCCGCGGTCGAACGAGCGGAAACTCCCGTTTGGCGCGCCGTCGTTCCGCCGTCGTCGTCCGCCGCAAAGCCGCAAACTCGCGCCGCGGCGAAACCGGTCGCCAAAACGGCGAGCGCGACCGACGGCAAGGGCGCGACGTTCCGCAAACCCGACGTTCGTTGAACTTAACTTGCGCGGCGTTCGAAAGAGCGCCGTTTTTTTTCGTCTCGCCGGGCCTTCTCGCCCCCGTTTTTCTTCGTCGCGACCGTCCTTTTCGCAAAAAACCGGTTTTGACGGCGGCGCGCTCTTGCAATTCGACGACGCGTCCGGTACAATAAAGCGACCGACGACGCAAGCCCCGTTCCGCCGTTCGGATCGGAAGTTTCGCGTCCTAACCGCTTTAAAGAAAGGCCGTTATGAACTTCGCCGCATTATTTTCCCGACGCGCGTTCTCTCGACGCTTCGACTTCGGCGGCGCGCTCGTTTTCGGAGCCGCGCTCGGTCTCGCCGCGTTCGCCGTCGACGCAACTTCTTTCGCGACCGATTATTACGTCGATTCCCAAACCGGAGACGACGCCGCTTCCGGACGCTCGCCGCAAACCGCCTGGCGCTCGCTCGACCGCGTTTCCTCGGCGAAACTCGCCGCCGGGGACGCCGTTTATTTTAAGGCGGGCGAACGTTGGCGCGGCGGTCTCAAACCGGCGTCCGGCGAACCCGGAAAACCCGTTCTTTATTCGAGTTACGGCGAAGGCGCGAAACCAAGTTTTCTCCGTTCCGTCGCGCTCGACTCCCCGAAAGATTGGGTCGAAGTCGGCGAAAATCTTTGGGCGACGCGGCCGACGGAGATCCGCGTTCTCGGCTCGGGCGGCGATTTTTTGAACGGCGCTTGGAGTTTGCACGTCGAAAACGGCGCGCAGGCGTCCTTCGACGTTCGCGAAGTCGACGGCGAAAAAACGTTCCGCGTCAAGATCGCCGCTCCCGGAACGGCGCCGAATCACGTTCAATGGTCGAACGCGCCGTTCAAGCTGCAAGTCGGCAAATCGTACCGAGTTAGCTTCGACGCGAGCGCTTCGGTTCCGTTCGACGCTCCGAACGTTTCGCTCATGAAGGCGGGCTCGCCTTGGAGCTCCTACGGTTCGCTCCTCCAAAACAAGTTCGCGCCGACGAAAGAAAAAACGCGTTGCGAACTCATTTTCAACGCGACGCAAACCGCCGACGACGCGCGAGTTACGTTTTATTTCGGAACGCTTCCCCAAGGTTGCGAAATCGTAATTTCGAATCTCGTCGTCGAAGAAATCGAAGTCGACGCGCTCGAACTCGCTCCGGACGTCGGCAACATTATCCTCGACGGGAAAAAAGCGGCGTTCAAACGTTGGACGCTCGACGACCTAAAGCAAAACGACGACTACTGTTACAACCGAAGCGAAGGGCGCGTTTGGTACCGTTCCGACGAGAATCCGGCGCTCCGTTACGACTCGATCGAAGCGGCGGTTTCGCGTCATATCGTCGACCTTTCCGGCGTCGAATGGGCGGTTTTCGACGGGCTCGACCTCCGTTACGGCGCGGCGCACGGCTTCGGCGGCTCCGGCAACGCTTGCGTTACGATCCGCAACTGCGACCTTTCCTGGATCGGCGGCGGCGATCAGTATCTCGAAGGCGGCTCCGGGCGGCGCGTCCGGTTCGGCAACGCGATCGAATTTTGGTCGTCCGGGCGCGATCACCTCGTCGAGAACTGCCGTATTTGGGAGGTTTACGACGCGGCGATCACGAATCAGGGCGCCGGCGTCAACGTCGAACGCAACATCGTTTATCGGAACAATCTAATTTGGAACTGCGAATATTCGTTCGAATATTGGAATCGCGGGCCCGAATCGATCACCGAAAACGTCGAGTTCGTCGACAACGTTTGCCTCAACGCGGGACGCGGTTGGGGACACGCTCAACGCCCCGACCCTAACGGGCGTTGCGTCATGTTTTACGCCAATTCGGCGCAGACGAAAAACCTGGTTTTGCGCGGAAACGTTTTCGCCAACGCGACCGAAAGCCTCGTTCGCTCCGACGTCGAATGGACGCCGGAACAGCCGCGTTTCGAAGGCAACGTCTATTGGCAAGACGACGCGTCGCTTCCCTACGTTCGCTGGCTCCATAAAAATTACTCGAAAGACGAATTCGACGCCTGGAAGAAAGCCGCCCGACAGGAAAAAGACGGCAAAATCGAACGCGTCGACGTCGAAAGCCTTATCCCGAAAGACGTTCGCTAACGTCGCGCCGTTCGACGGCAAAAAAAACGGGCGGCTCCCCGATTCGAGAGAGCCGCCCGGCGCTTTTCGCCTTAACCGCTTTCACAGCTTGAAGTTAAAGACTTCGCGCGCCAGTCGGATCAAGCGTTGCAAAAGCGTCTGCGGACGCGCCTTGATCTTCGCTTTCGCGGTCATGCCGACCTTAATTTCCATCTCGTCCGTCGAATCCAAATCGACGCGCACCCGGAACGACGCGCTTTGCGGACGCTCCTCGCCCCCCTCGACCGTTTCGGTCGCAATGGGGCCGCCCCCCTTGACGGAAAGCTGGAACGGCGCGTTCTCCATCTTTTGCCGCTCGACGTCGTCAACCGCGTTCACTTTGCAGATCAGCGTTTCGCTCGGCCGCTCGGTCAACTTGACCTTCACCAGACCGCCCGGTTCGACAAAATCGATCTTCGACTGGTCGACGACGACGATCGCTTCCAACTTCGCGGGATCGCCGACGCTGCAAACGTGCGTTCCCGGCTCGAGCGTTACGTCTAAGTTGCGCGGCGACAAGGGCGTTCCTTCCCATTGGCGCAATTCCGACGACATGTCTTCGAATTTGTTTTCGCGGTCGACCCGCCAATACGGCGACACGACGACGCCGTCGATCGGCGCGCGAAGTTCGAGCTGCGTCCGCTCGGCCTGCAACTCCAAGATCGCCTTGCGCAGGCCGACGAGTCGAGCGCGCAGTTCTTGAAGTCGAGCGACGGCTTCCTGATTGGCGCCCAATTGCTCGCACATTTGAATTTCGCGCTCCGTTTCGCGGCGCTGTCCCTGCATGGTCAGCAACTCGGCGTCGAGTCGCGGATTTTTCAGCCTCGCCAGGACGTCGCCCGCCTTGACGCAATCCCCGTCTTCGACGAGAATCTCCGTCAGGACGCCCCCCGACTTCGGCGCGAGCACGTTCGCCGTCGTCGTTTCGTCCGAACGCAATTCGATCACCGCCGGCGCGTAAATCGAGTACGGGAAGGGAATAAAACAAAAGCCCGCGATCAGCGCCAGGACGCCGGAAAGCGACAGATAAAAACGCTTCTTTTTCACTCGGTAAATTCTCCCCGGCGCCCCAAAAAACTTCGCGACCTTCCAAAGCGGCGCGATCAGCAGGCCGTAAAGCGACATCGCGGCGATGATCTGCGCGATCACCTTCAAACCGTACGCGTCGAAAAAGTGGTAAACGAAGAACAAAATCGAGGCCGTAACGACCCAGCGGTACGACACGGCGCCGATCGTGTAAAGCGCGAACCACGTTTGGTTTCGCTTCGGCAAAAACGGGTCTTCCTGCTGTTCCATTCCCAAAAACCACGACGAGGCCTTTTGCGTCATGATTTTCGTCGCTTTTTGGCGCATGTTCGGAATTTCGAGCAAGTCCGACAGCAGGTAGTAGCCGTCGTAGCGCAAAAGCGGGTTCATGTTGAACACGATCGTGCTAAGCGACGAAATAAACATCACGTTCAAGCACAGATAGTGCAGCAGGTTTTCGTTCGTAAACCACCAAACAAACGTGCATATCGACGCTAAAGTACACTCGACGAAAACGCCCGCGACCACGACGCCCGCGCGCTTCCACTTGCTCGGAATCATCCACGAGTCCGACACGTTGCAATACAAACACGGCGTCAACACCAGAATCATAACGCCAAGTTCGTGGCATTCGCCGCCCCAATATTTGCAGGACAAACCGTGGCCGAACTCGTGCAGCACCTTCGTCGCGGCGAGCGTAACGCTCAGCAGGACAAGGTTTCCCGGCCCGAAAAACTGCTGAAACTCGGGAAGTTTCGAACGAAAATGGTCGAACTCGATCCCGACGAGCAGGAGCGCCGCCGCCATCATCGCCAGGCAAAGGCAAAGCGTCGCGGGATGAAAACACCACCGAACGTAAGGAAGCAGGCGGTCGAAAAAGCGGTTCGGGTCGACGCCTTTAAAACGGATCGCCAAAATGTTCGAACACTGCGCCAACACCTCCTTGCGCCGACGTTTCTTGCGCCGTTTCAGGAGTTCGTGCCCTTGATCCGGGACGCCGACGACGATCAAGCTGCATTGGTGCAACTGCCCGACGAAACTTTGGATCTCTTCGAGCGTGATCTTTTGCGGCGGGAAGCGCGCTTCAAACGCCTCTTTGATCGCGTCGAGACTTTTCGTTCCGTCGAGTTGCTTTAAAATGAAGTATTCCTCGTCTTGGAAACGATAATACTTCAAGCCGATCGGATCTTTGACGATCCAATACGACCGCCCGAGATACGTCGCGCGCTTGGCTTCGAGATCGCTCCGCGCGTAAATCGACAACACCCGTTCCGCGCTCGAAACCAGACTGTCGGCCAACGAAGCCATTCGCCCTTCCTTTTCTTTGCTAACGTTAAACGTTTATTTTCGGCGACTTGCGTTACCGCAACGACCCGGTCGGCTCCGTCGACGGAACGCTCGGCGCGGCCGCGTTTTCGTCGACGCAAATTTCCACCGTAACCAGCGAGCCGGGATTCAAAAGCCAATAGCCGTCGGCCGTCTGTTTGTTCGCGACGTCCACGTAAAAATAATAGTGCCCGGATTCGACGACTTGACGGACGTAAACGACTTTCCCTTCAAGCGCTTGCGGCTTCATGCCGGGACGGCGCGCCCAAACGAACGCCTTTTTGCCGTCGATCGTTTCCGGAGCGTAGCGCTCGGCGTCGACGGAACCGTTGATCTGCACTTTGTCGAGACGAATAATCTTCAGAATTTCGTCCCCTTCGCGGAGCCACTGCCCTTCGTTTTGCATCACGTCGTCGACGATTCCGTCGATCGGCGAAATCAACTTGCGGTCTTCGATCGCGACGTCGGCGGCGTTGACGCGGGCTTCGGCGACCTTCACTTTTTCGATGTTGACGCCGAGATCGAACTTCGCCTTATCGATCGACTTATAAGCGCGAACGTACTCGTAGCGCTTCTCTTCGACTTCCTCCGGCGACACGGAGCCCGGCATCGTTTTGTTCAGCGAATCGGCGCGGTTCCACGACGCCTGCGCGACGAGCGCGGCGGCCTCCGCGACCTCGACTTCCAGCGTCTTTTCCGCCTCTTTGCGAGCGACGAGAAGCTCTTGTTCCGCGACGATTTTCTGCTCGACAAGGTCGGAATCTTTTTGCTTGCCGAGAACGTCTCCGCGACGCACGCGCGTTCCGCGCAGGAGCGGACGGCGTTTCGTCGAACCGTCTTCGCCGACGACAAGCGCGCCGTTTTCGTCGCGTTCGCAGAGCCCGAGTTCGACGAGAAGGCCCTGTCCGTTCGCGCTGATCAGCGCTTCGTAACCTTCGCCCTTCGGCACGACGACGCTCGCTCGCGGCACGACGACGCGTCCGTCTTTTTCGTAAACGCCGGACGCCGGCGCGTCGACGACGGCGTCGTTCGGTTTCGTCGCGAACGTTCCGCCGGTCGAGGGCGCGGCGACGGACAAAGGCGCCGCCGGGGCGCTCGGATCTTCCATCAACGCCCGTTCGAGATCGCCGTTCGCCAAGCTCGAAACGCTCGTCGCGCCGACGAACGCCAACGTCGCGGCGACGCCGAGAAGCGTTCTTTTTTCCAATATCGTTTTCATATTCGCCGTTGTCTCCCCGACGTTTTCCGCTCCCGGGCGACTTTACCCCGCGTCGAGCGGACGTTTGCGTCGTTTTTTTTCTAAGCGTTGCGTAAAAATGTCGCCTAAATCTTTTCGTTCGCGCTTCGTTCGTTTCACTCGAACCAAAAGAGAACGGTCTTTTGCAGGAACGCGACCATCTCGTTAAAACACACGTACCCGAGCGGTCGCTTGCCGCAGTAAATCTTCGCCGAAACGCCGGCCCCGGCGCGCGTTCCCTCCGGCAGCGACTCCGGCGCGTCGATCTCGGCTCGCATTTGAACGGTCGTTTCCTCGGCGCCTCGATTTTCGGCGCGATCGTGTTCCTCGACGACGGTCGCGTCGTAATTTTTCGACGGATCGAGCATCAACACGAACTTCGCTTTAAGCGCGGCCTCCGGATCGCCGGCGCGGAGTTTGCGGAGATAATCGTCGACGTGCCCCATCCGCTTTTCCGGCATTTGAAGTTCGAGCAGAAGCCCGTCTTCCGGCCGCGCGATCTCCATCAGGATCTGCCCCGGCTGCACCGGCCGCCCGTCGAGTTTGTTCTTCAAATCGAACGTCATCACCGTCCCGGCGATCGGCGACTTAATCGTCAAATCGTCGCGGCGGGCGTTCAGAATCCGCTGTTGCAACAGGAGCGTTTTTTCGCGCTCCTGATACTGCGCCAACTGCCCGGCGACGCGAATCCGTTCGGCGTCCTTCGCTTGATAACTCGCCTCTTTGAGCGCGAGAATCTGCTTTTGCGTTTCGTTAAGCTCCCCGGAGTTCTTTTGTCGCTCGGCTTCCAACTCGTTGTTTGACAAGATTAAAAGCGTTTGTCCCTCGACGACCGACTCGCCGTGTCGCACGAGCACTTCGTCGATCTTTCCGGCTTCGCGAGCGAAAATATTGCGGCGAACGAGCGGCTCGAGCGAACCGTCGCAGTGCATGTTAAAATTCCACGGCACGAAAACGAGCGCCAAAATCGCCGCCAGAATCGCCAGCGAAATCGAGATCGTCTTCGGCAGGTTCCGCGCGGCGACCAGAACCTTCGACTTTCCGATCGCGCGCCAAACCGGCGCCAGGAAGATCGAGTTGTGTTCGAGCGAATTTCCAATCGCGACGCGAGCGTGTTCGACGACGATCTCGACGCGGCGCGTCGTGTGCTCCGAAATTCGAGCGTCCTCGATCTGCTCGACGATCAGCGCGCCGAACGGCGGGTCGACGACGATCTTGTCCCGCTCCGTTTCGTCGGCGTCGTTTTCGTCGACGCGACGGGGAATCAACGGGTAAACGGCGAGCGCTTTCGTGTGCGCCGCGTCGACGTATTCTTCGAGAGCCGCTTCGACCTGCGGCGCCAAACGCGACGAGTCGCCGACGTAAACGATCGGTTCGTTCGCCGCGACGACGGCGGTCGCCAAATCGCCGAGAAGCCGCGCCGTTTCGGAGCGTTTGTCGACCATATCCTGCCCGGAAACCGCCTCGATCCGCGCTTTGCGGCCGCGGCAGATCGCGATCGAAACCCGGTCGCACTCGATCAAACGCCGCCCCTCGTTCGCGACGGTGTAAACGGTTTCCTTGAAGTCGAGCGTTTTATGAATATTGCGCGTAAAATCTTCCAGTTGCGTCCAAAGATTTTGCCGATCGCTAAAATTTTTCAGCTGTCGATTTTTATAAAAGTCGGCGGCGTAACGGGTTACCTGCCGCACGAACTGCAGATACCCCTTTTGCGCGGCGGGGTTCGAGTCCGGACGCTGAAAGATCTCGACGATCCCGACGCGGTCGAGTTCGGTCGCGACGACGCCGACGACGACGAGAAAATCGGTCGGGTTGCCGCCTTCGTTCGCGCCTTCGCCGCCGGAACGCGGCGGGACGATCATGTCGGTTTCGTTCGAACGAAGCGCGTTGTACAGAAGAATCGAGTGCGTTTTGTTCGCCTCTTCGTCCTCGTGCAGTTTCGCTTCCTGCAGATTCACCTGATAGCCGAGCGCGAGCCGTCCGGATTCGTCAGCCGTCCAAAAGGCGCCGCCGACCGCGCCGAGAGCCGTAACGACGCGCGGCAGAAATTCGGCTTGAAACTCTTCCGGAGTCGCGTCGGAACGCGAGATCTGCGCGATCTCGTTGACAAGAACGCGAATTTGCCGTTTCGTTTGCTCCAACAAACTCGAATCGTAACGCTGTTCGGAACTCATGTTTTCGCTCAAAAAAGTTTTTGGGGACGGTCAACCGCACGTGAAAATCGACGCGCCGCCGCGACGGCGTCTTCGTCCGTATCGGCGTTTTTTCCCGGCGACTCTACCTTTTTCATAAAATTTCGGCGACGATTTTCGTTAGACGCGCTCAACGCCGGCAAGTTCCGCGGAATCCGCCGTTATCGCGCCGTCGGAACGCCGACGCCGAACGCGGGGGCCTCCTTGGCGCCGTCCGCCGTCTCGATATAATAAAGGGCGACGTTTTCGCTCGACGCTCCGACGCGCCGCCGCGTTTTCGTTATTATATCCGTTTTGCCGTCGATCGCCAAGACGCCGTTTCATTTTCGTCGCGTTTTTCTTTTTCTTCGCAGGAGCGTCCGATGTCCGACCCGCGACTCGCCGTTTATCCCGGTTCGTTCGACCCGATCACCCTCGGCCACCTTAACGTCATCGAGCGCGCCAGCCGCCTTTTCGACCGCCTGATCGTCGCCGTCGGAGTCAATTCGCAAAAAGCGCCCTGGTTCACCCCCGAGGAACGCTGCGAGCTGATCCGACGCTCGACCGCCGGCCTTCCGAACGTCGAAACGCAAACATACGAAGGACTTACGGTGCGCTTCGCAAAAAGTTTGGGCGCTCGCGTCGTCGTTCGCGGCGTCCGACCGATCACCGACCTTCCGGCCGAGCTGACGCTTATGATGGCGAACCGCCGCCTCGAACCGGACGTCGAAACGCTCTTTTTGATCGCGGACGGCGAACTGGCGCACGTTTCCAGCACGCTAATCAAAGAAATCGCCGGGGCGGGCGAAGACGCGGCTCTGCGACCGTTTTTGCCCCCTTGCGTCGTCGAAGCGGTGCGCGACAAAATGCAGGAAAATCGCTCGACGAAAGGCGAAGCGCGTTAAAAAACCTCGTCGTAAATCGCCGTCGCGTCTTGATTTCGGAACCCGAAACGTTCCTTGCGCAAAAAATCGAAAAAATTTTAAAAAAGACCCTTGCGCAATTCATTTTTTAGGGTATGATAGTGAGCGTAACAGTTAAGGCGTCGTAGCCAAACGGCTAAGGCAACGGATTGCAAATCCGTCATTTACCGGTTCGAATCCGGTCGACGCCTCTTTAAAGCCGACGTTTTCGCGTCGGCTTTTTTTATTGCCGTCGGCGTCGTTTTTTTCCGCGCTCGCATTCGGCGTTTCCCCCATTTTCTCCGGTTTCGCTCTTTTAACGTCCCGCGTTCAAACCGCCGCTCGAAATAAAAAAACGCGACGCGCGTTCTCGACGGCGTCGCGTTTCAAGCGGCTGTTTCGGATCGGACTCCCGTCAACGCGGCGAAAAGCGGCGACGAGCTAGATCGTCGCGACAAGATCGCAGGCGCCGACGCGCTCAAAAGCAACCGCAACCGCCGCCGAACGAACTCCAAGCGTTGTACGAATTCCAACCGCTGTAAGCGCCGCGGGAAGTCCAGGCGCCCCAGCCGCCGCTGTAACCGTAAGTATACGGCACGCAAAGAGATCGGCGCCAACCGCAACCGCGGAAACATCCGCAACGGCGCGCGCAACGCCCCGTCGAGCACGGGTCGCAGCAGCACGAATAACTCGGCAAACAGCAGCAGCTCGAATACGAACCGCAACGAGCGCGACGCCCGCAACAATGGACGCGTCCGCAACCGCAGTCGCAAGCGCAACCGCAATCGCAACAAGAGACGCCGCAGCAGATCGAATCGCAGGGATCGCACGAAACGACGTCGCGCGGCTCGCAGGAAACCGAACCGCAGGGAGAGGGCCCGCAATCGCTCGTCTCGACGTTTTCCGGGATCGCGGCGGCTTCGTAAGCGACGGCGTCGGCGGTCGACTTCTCAAGCGCCTCGTCCTGAGCCCAAGCGTTCGCGCCCAAAACCAAAGCCAAGGAGGCGGCGACCCAAGAAAACGCAAACTTCTTCAACATTTCTATCTTCCTTTCTTAACGAGAGTTAAAGCGCCGTCGCTCCTTCCGTCGCGGCGAAAACCAACGTTCCGACCGCCGACCGAAACCTTCGAGCGAAAGCGATAAGATCCCCGACGCGGCGCCGCGTCGAAACGGGAAAACGCGTCCCGAAACGCCGACGACGATTCCGCCGAACGGAAACCCGGTCGAGCTCGAACGCCGAGCCGCGACGAGCGCCGCGAACGCGTTCGGACGATTCCAATATAACCGCGTTTTGGGCAAGAGAGGAAAAACGGCGTTTTTTTCACGTTTAAACAAAAGAAAAAAGTTGCGCAATATAGAAAAGACGCGCAAAACAAACCGACGCCGCCCACTCGCCCCGTTCACCTATCTTGCCCAAATTTTGGTTTTATACGCGCTCAAAGCCCAAGCCTCCGCTTGAAAAAGAACGTTTTTACGGTATAATGGAGAGGACGCGAAGAAGCGCGAACGCGCCGCCTTTCGCCCCTCGCGGAGTCGCCGATTCCGCGTCGGTTCGAGTTCAACGAAAAAAATTCGGAATCGAAAAATGACAAAACAATTGCTGTCGGGCAACGAAGCGATCGCGCGCGGGGCCCTCGAAGCCGGCGTTACGGTCGTTTCGGGTTATCCGGGAACGCCGTCGACGGAAATTCTGGAGAATATAGGTCAACTTTACGGCGACAAGATGTTCGCCGAATGGGCTCCGAACGAAAAGGTCGCGTTCGAAACCGCCGCAGGCGCGTCGACGACCGGCGCTCGGGCGATGACGACGATGAAACTCGTCGGGCTGAACGTCGCGGCCGACCCGCTCATGACGCTCGCTTACGTCGGCGTCGTCGGCGGTTTCGTCGCGGTCGTCGCGGACGACCCCGGCATGAACTCGTCGCAAAACGAGCAGGACACGCGCTGTTTCGCCCGCTTCGCCAAGGTTCCGGTTCTCGAACCGTCCGACGCGGAAGAAGCTAAAGCCTTTACGCTGGCCGGTTACGAGATTTCGGAAAAATTCGGAACTCCGGTGATCCTGCGCACGACCACGACCACGAGCCACTCGCGCGGCGTCGTCGAGTTGGGCGAGCCGATCGCGCTGAACCGAACGCCGTCCTTCAAAAAAGACCCGCGCCGCTTCGTTCCGATCCCGGCCTGGGCCCGCGACATGCGCGTCCGCCTGGAAGAACGTCTCGAAAAACTCGCCGAAGAATCGTCTAATTCGCCGCTGAACCGCGTCGAATGGAACGCGTCCGGCGATCGCCGCGTCGGAATCGTAACCGCCGGCGCCGCTTACCAATACGTCAAGGAAGTTTTCCCGGAAGCGAACGTTTTGAAGCTCGGCTGGCAATTCCCGTACCCGGATCGTCTCCTTCGCGAATTTGCCGCGCAAGTCGACCGCGTCGTCGTAATCGAAGAACTGGAAGACTTCCTCGAAGAACACGTTAAAGCGTTGGGAATCAAGACGATCGGCAAACGCTTGGGCGACGAAAAACTCGTCCCGAACATCGGCGCGCTCGACGTCGACGTTTTGAAGGAAATCCGCCGCAAACTCGTCGCGAACCCCGAAACCGCGTCGCTTTTCGACGCGCAACCCGCCGAACCCGCGTCGCAGACGGAACTTCCGACGCTCCCGCCGCTCCCGGCCCGTCCGCCGGTGTTGTGCCCGGGCTGTCCGCACCGCGGATTTTTCTACGCCCTGAAAAAATTCGACGTCGTCGTTTCGGGCGACATCGGATGCTACACCTTGGGCGTGGCGCCGCCGCTCGAGTGCATCGACACGACCCTCTGCATGGGCGGCGGGTTCACCGTCGCGCACGGGATCGACCGCGCCAAGAACGACCGTCCGGTCGTCGGGATCGTCGGCGACTCGACGTTCTTCCACTCCGGGATCACGGGTCTCCTCGACGTCGCTTATAATAAGGGCGGCGCGACGCTCGTCGTCTTGGACAACCGCGTTACGGCGATGACCGGGCACCAGGACAACCCCGGCACCGGCAAAACGCTTCTCGGCGAGGAAACGTTCGCCGCCGACGTCGCCGAACTGGCGAAAGCGGCGGGATTTAAGAACGTCGTCGAGATCAACCCCCGCGACTTGGCCGAAACGACCGCCGCGTTGAAAACGGCGATCGAGTCGCCGGAACCCTGGTTGATCGTCGCGAAAGAGCCGTGCCCGCTCGCGTACCGCAAAAAACTCGAAAAAGTTTTCCGCGTCGACCAGGATAAGTGCAAAAAGTGCGGCGCTTGCGTAAAACTCGGTTGCCCGGCGATCGAGCGCGACGCCGATAAAAGCGTCCGCGTTAATCCGGCCTTCTGCGTCGACTGCAAACTTTGCGAACAAGTCTGCAAATTCGGCGCTTTGGAAGAAATCGACGTCAAGATGGGAGGGCTCGTCTGATGACCCAACAAAATGCGAACAACACAACGAGCGTCGTTCTCGTCGGCGTCGGCGGACAGGGGATTTTGCTGGCCAGCGCGATCGTCGCTCAGGCGGCGCTCGACTCCGGTTGCGACGTAAAAACGAACGAAATTCACGGCATGGCGCAACGCGGCGGCTCGGTCGTCGCTCAAATCCGTTACGGCGAAAAGATTTACAGCCCGTTGATTCCTCGGGGAACCGCGACGGTTCTGGCGTCCCTTGAACGCGTCGAGTCGTTGCGTTACGTCGATTACCTGGCGCCGAACGGTCTCGCGGTCGTTTCCGACCAGGTCATCGTCCCGACGACCGTTTCCTCCGGCGCGGCCTCCTACCCGGCGCTCGACGAAGGAACGCTCCGCAAGTACTTCCCGCGCTTGGTTTACGTTCGCGCCGTCGAACGCGCCGCCGAACTCGGGAACGCTCGCGCCGCGAACGCGATCTTGCTCGGCTCGCTGTCGACGCGACTCGACATTTCGCTCGACGCCTGGGAAGGCGCGATCGCGAAACGGGTCAAACCGGCGTTCGTCGACGTCAACTTGAAGGCGTTCCACCTTGGACGCGAACTCGCCCAATGACGCGACTTAACGTCGCCGCCGTCGCTGAAACGCCGAAAGACGCCGCGAACTTCGCGCTCTCCCGGCGTTCGGCGACGACGTTTCTTCCGGCGTTTAACGCGCCCGAAAAATCGGCCTGACTTTTAGCGAAAGCGAGAAAACACATGAATTTACGCGCGGAACTGAAAAAGAATATCGATTGGGTCGGTTACGTCGACTACGGCGTGCGCGATTTTCACAGCTACGACACGCAACGCGGCGCCACGTACAACGCCTACCTGATCCGCGACGAAAAAACGGCGTTGATCGACGCCGTGAAAGCCCCGTTCGCGCCGCAGTTGTTGCGCAACGTCGCCGCCTTAACCGATTTAAATAAAGTCGATTACGTCGTTTGCAACCACGCCGAGCTCGACCACGCCGGCGCGCTCCCGGCGGTGATGGCGGCCTGTCCGAACGCGACGCTCGTCTGCAACGCGAAGTGTCTGGAAACGCTCGCCTGTTTCTTCGACGTTTCCGGTTGGAAGACGCAAATCGTCGCGTCCGGCGACGTTCTAAGTCTTGGCGCGCGGTCGCTTACGTTCGTCAACATTCCGATGGTTCACTGGCCGGAATCGATGGTTTCCTACATGCCGGAAGAGAAGATCCTCTTCTCGAACGACGCGTTCGGGCAACATCTCGCCACGTCGGAGCGTTTCGTCGACGAATACGACCTCGCCAAGGTTCTCGAAGAGGCGAAAAGCTATTACGCGAACATCGTTACGCCGTACGGTCGCCAGGTGTTGAAGACGCTTGAAGTCGCGTCGCAACTCGCAATCGAGACGATCGCGCCGAGCCACGGTCTGATTTGGCGCGGCAACTGCGACGTTATCGTCGACGCCTATAAAAATTGGGCGTCCGGAAAATACGCGCCGAAAGTTCTCGTCGTTTACGACACGATGTGGCAAAGCACGGAAGCGATGGCCGAGGAAATTTACGCCGGAGCGGTCGCTTTCAACGAAACGCTTCCGCCGGGCTCGCCGCGTTTGGACGTTCAACTGATGCGCGCTCGCCAAACGACGACGACCCGCCTTGCCGCCGAAGCCCTCGACGCCGCCGCGATCGCGTTCGGCAGCGCGACGCTCAACGCGAACTTAATGCCGGCGATGAGCGCCGTTCTCGCGTATTTTCAAGGACTTAAGTTCCGCGAAAAAGCGGCGCTCTCGTTCGGCTCGTTCGGTTGGGGAGTCGGCGGGCCCGAAGCGATCCAAAAAGCGCTCGAAAACGACCTCAAATATCCGACGATTTCCGAGCCGATCAAAGCGAAACTTCGTCCGACGCCGGAAATTCTCCAACGTTGCCGCGAAGCGGGGGCCGCGCTGGCCGCCGAAGCCTGGCGCCGTTACGAAGCCGATCGTTGATCGCCGCCGCGCTTTCCCGCCCGACGTAAAAGGCCGCGACCGCGAAGTCGCGGCTTTTTTGTCGCCCCGTCTTTTCGCAACTTCTCGTTCCGTTCCGATCGACGCCGTAAAAAATCGCGCGTTTTCTCCGTCTTATCTTTTCGCGCTAAACTATCGACAACGCTTTCCCGCTCGACGCTCCGCAATCGGGCGCCGAGTTTATTCGCAACGTTTTCGACCGCCGCGGGCGCCGCTCGCTCCGGTCGCAAGAAAGGAAACGCATGTTGACCGATTATCTTGTTCCTCGCGGTTGTAATTTTGCCTCGCCGCTCGATTTTCGTCGCGGTTTCGACCGTTTTTTTTCCGATTTGACCGCCGATTCGCGCGGTTTTCGCCCTTTGGGAGCGTTTGAAAACAACGCGACGCCCAGCGTTTGGGAGACGCCGGACGAATATTTCGTCGAAATCGCGGCGCCCGGTCTCGCTCGCGACGCCGTCGACGTTACGCTCGTCGGTTCGGAGCTGACGGTCGGGTTGCGTCGAACGGAAAACGCCGAATCCGTCGAAAACGAAGGCCGATATTGGCGCCGCGAACGCGCGCAAGACGCCGCGACTTACGTCGTTTCTTTTCCCAGCGCCGTCGACGCCGATCGCGTCGAAGCCCGGCTCGAACACGGCGTTTTGCTCGTTCAAATTCCGAAAACGGAAAAAGCGAGAGTGAAAAAAATTGAGATCAACAAAACGTCGCCGAACGCCGACGCCGAACGCTCGAACTCTTGAAATCGCAACACGTTAAAAAGGAGACTCCGTATGAAATCGACCGCGATCCGCAACAAAAACAGCGAGCCGCAAACGCAAGAAGCGCCCGTCGCCCGCCCTAACGCCGCCGAACTCGAACCCCGCGCTCAAACCGAGCGAACCGAGCGCCGCCCGCCGTCGGTCGACGTCGTCGAATTTGACGACGCTTACGTCGTAACCGCCGAAATGCCGGGCGTTTGCGACGATTCCGTCGACGTCGATTTTAAAGACGGCGAACTGACGATCAGCGGACGCGTCGGCGACCGCCGGCGCCGGGACGACGCCGTTCGCCGCGCTTTCGGCTTCGAACCGAAGGATTATTTTCGCGCGTTCCGCGTCGGCGGCGCGATCGACGCCGATAAAATCGAAGCGAATTTTTGCGACGGCCTGCTGACGCTGCGCCTGCCGAAACGTCAAGAAATCCAACCGCACAAAATCGCCGTCAACGCCGATCGCGACGGCTCGAATCGCTCGGCCGACGACGAATAACTTCGGCGACGCCGGCGTTTACGTTCCGCGCTAACCGATTAAATTTCAACAGGTTGCAAAACAAGCGCGTTCGTTTTGACCGCTCGCTTTACAAAAAAAGACGACGCCTTCTTTTGGAAAACGTCGTCTTTTCGTTTTATCGCGCTCTTAGCGCCGCTTACGTTCAAACGGCGCTAAGAAAACCGCGCTTAAAATCATTCTTGGCCCGGGAGCTTGAAGAGCGGCCCGGCTTCGCCGCCCATACCGCCTTTGAGGTTCTCCGGTTTGACGGTCGGCGTCGAGGAAACGACCGGCGCTTCTTCGGCGGCTTCCGCTTCTTCGTCGGTCCACTCGGCGCGTTTGCGGGAAAGACCGATCTTGCGTTCGTCGGCGTCGACGCGAAGAACCATCACTTCGATTTCCTCGCCGACTTTGACGACGTCTTCCGGATTCTCGACCTTGTGGTTCGCGAGTTCCGAAATGTGAAGGAGCCCTTCGAGGTCGTCTTCCAAGCTGACGAAAACGCCAAAGTTGGTGATCTTCGTAACCTTGCCGGTAACGATTTGGTTCGGCTTGTATTTTTCCGGAATGCGATTGACCCACGGGTCTTCCGAAAGTTGTTTCAAACCGAGCGCGATGCGGCGATTCTTCTTGTCGACCGAGGTAACAACGCATTCGATTTCGTCGTTTTTCTTGACGACTTCGTTCGGATGCGTGATCTTGCGAACCCAGCTCATGTCGCTGACGTGCAGCAAGCCGTCGATGCCTTCTTCGATCTCGATGAAAGCGCCGTAGTTGGTGAGGTTGCGAACGACGCCCTTGACGCGCATGCCGACCGGGTATTTTTGATCGACCGTTTCCCACGGGTTGCTCGTCGTTTGTTTGACGCCGAGGGAAATTTCCTGTTTTTCCTTGTTGATGCCAAGGATAACGACGTCGATTTCCTGCCCTTGCGACAGGATTTCGTTCGGGTGGTTGATGCGTTTCGTCCAGGACATTTCGCTGATGTGGACGAGGCCTTCGACGCCTTCTTCCAACTTAACGAACGCGCCGTAGGTCATGACGTTGACGACGACGCCCTTGACTTTCGCGCCGATCGGGTATTTCTCTTCAACGTGTTCCCACGGGCTCGGGGTCTTTTGCTTCAAACCGAGCGAAATCTTTTCCTTTTCGTAATCGATCTGGAGAACCATGACTTCGATCTTTTGATCGATCTTGACGAGTTCTTTCGGGTCGGTGATGCGTCCCCAGCTCATGTCGGTGATGTGGAGCAAACCGTCGATGCCGCCCAGGTCGATGAACGCGCCGAATTCGGCGATGTTCTTGACGGTGCCTTCGCGAATTTGGCCGACTTCGAGTTCGTTGAGCAACGAGGTCTTCTTTTCGGCGCGTTCCTGTTCGATAAGAGCGCGACGGCTGACGACGATGTTGCGGCGGGTTTCGTCGATCTTGAGGACGACGCACTTGATCGTTTGATCGATAAATTCGCTGATGTCGGACGGACGACGAACGTCGACCTGGCTGGCCGGGAGGAAAACGTTGACGCCGATATCGACGAGAAGACCGCCCTTGATCTTCTTCGTAACTTTACCGTCGACGACGTCGCCTTCCTTGACGCGTTGCATCATGTCGTTCCAGGCTTCGATCTTCGCGGCCTTGCGTTTGCTCAGCACGATCATGCCGCGAGCGGAAACGTCTTCGCCGGTCATCGTGTCTTCGAGTTCTTCGACGAGCACCTTGACTTTGTCGCCCGGTTTCGGGGCTTCTTCGTCTTCTTCCCATTCCGAAACGGGGATGGCGCCTTCGCTCTTGTATCCGACGTCGACGATGACGAATTCCTTTTCGATGCGAACGACGGTTCCTTCGATGAGTTGATTCAACGAAATCTCGGCGTCGGCGCCGTAATAGGCGAGAATGTCTTCTTCGAGCACGACGTCTTCGATGTTTTTGTCCAAACCGCGAATCAGAGTACGATTAACCACTACAAAATTCCTAAACTGCGAGGTCGTTTACCGGGTGAAGCGAAACGGCGACGCGTCTTTCAGGACGCGGGACGCGCGACCGACGGCGCGACGCTCTCAAGCGACGCGAGCGGTTTCGTCTCACCCCCAATAAAAAACAGGGTTGTTGCAAACGCGGCGCGCTTTACGTCGAGCGCCGCTCAATCTTCCGAAAATATTTGTCGAAGCGCGAAATTTCCGCCGTTCGCGCCGATTTTAACGATAAATCGAGCAAACCGTCGAGCGACGCGCCGTCCGTTCGGCGATTCGTCCAAAACGCGCTTAAAATTTCAACGTCGAACGCCGATGATAAACCGACGCAATGTCATTTTAACAAACGGTTTCAACAACGCAAGCGGAGGCGGCGATTTTTTTGCGAAACTTTTAAAAAATTTTGTCAAAAAGCGGTAAAAACTACGCCGTCCAAATTTCCCAAACCGCGCTTTTTGCCCATTTTCGCCGTTATTCCCGTTTTCACCAACCAGCCCGTTCAACCCACTTTACCACATCAGCAAAAATTCAATGGCACGCCGTTCGTCCCTTCGCCGTTTCAACGTGTCGCTCGACGACGCGGAACTCACCTTCAACGCTTCGCATTTCGTCGTTTTTCCTCTTCCGACGCCGAGTCCCGAGCTCGCCGGGTTCACGTTCGACGCGTCGGCGCAAAACGTGGTGCGTATTAATAACGTCGACGTTCTCGCTCCGGTCGCGTTGCGCGCCGCTTCCTCGCCGGCCTGGTTCGGCGAACCGATCCACGGGCACGACTTCCGCGTTTCGGTTCGCGTCGAGGGCCCTCGCGACGCATCCGGGTGCGTTCTCGACTTTCTCGCGGCCCGTCGCACGCTTCTCGACCTCGCCGCGGCCTGGAATCATCGAACGATTCTGGCGCGACGAACGCCGGAAACCGAATATCGAGAACTGCCGCCGACGCCGGAAAACCCGGTCGGCGAAGTCGTCGTTCTTTGGCGCGGAGCTCCCGGGTTTCGCCGCTGGGCCGTCCCGCTCGACACGGTCGCCTGGATCGACGCGGTCAACGCGTCGGCCGAGGAGCTCGCCTCCGTTTTCCTCGACCGCTGGATCGAAAAACTCGTCGAACTTGGCGCGCTCCCGTTCCCAACGACGGAATATCGCTTCGCGTTGCGGCTCGAAGAAACCCCCGGCGCGTTCGCGGAAGTTGCCTTGGGATAGCGAATAATTAGACGCCACTAATTAAATTTCGAAAAAAATGCCGAAAAAGAGGGTTTCGACGGCTAAAAGCCCCTTGCGTCGACGCGAAAATCGAACATAATAAGTCGCGTCTTGTCAAAACGACGCTAAAACGTCAATTTTTATTAGACAAAACTAACTCAAAATTTCGCGTCGACGCCTCGCCGTCGCGTTCCACACCTTTTGACGACGCTCGAGTCGGCGCCGTCCCAACCGCAAGGAGTTGCCATGTACGATTCCGTCGCCGTCGTCGGAGCCACCGGAGCCGTCGGAACGCTCGCCATTCGAATGCTTCAAGAGCGCAAATTCCCGTATAAGAAGATGAAGTTTTTGGCGTCGCAACGCAGCGTCGGCAAAGAAATCATGTTCAACGGCGCGCCGATCAAAGTCGAGTTGCTCTGCCCGGAAGCGTTCGACGACGTCGATCTCGTCATCGCCAGCACGCCGGACGACGTCGCCCGCGATTTCGTTCCGGAAGCTCGCAAACGCGCTAAAATCGTCGTCGACGAAAGCGGTTATTGGCGCATGTATCCGGACGTTCCGCTGGTCATCCCGGAAGTCAACGCCGAGGATATCCGCAAACACAAGGGCCTTGTTTCGAGCCCGAACTGCTCGACGACGCAACTGGTCGTCGCGTTGAAACCGCTTCACGATTACGCTCGCGTCCGCCGAGTGATCGTCAGCACGTACCAGGCGACGAGCGGCGCCGGGCTCCCGGGCAATCGCGATCTCGTCGCGACGTCGAAAGCTTGGCTCGAAGGCGAAACGTACCGCGAATGCCAAACGGAAGCGTTCCCGTATCCGATCGGCTTCAACTGCATTCCGCAAATCGGCGGCGAAAAAGAACGCGGCTACACGTCGGAAGAGCTGAAACTTCTGCACGAAACGCGCAAAATCCTGGGCGACTCCGCGATCCAAGTCTGCCCGACCGCCGTCCGCGTCCCGGTCGCCAACTGCCACTCGGAAAGCGTCGTCGTCGAAACGGAACGCAAAATTTCGGTCGAAAAAGCCCGCGAACTCTTCGCCGCCGCGCCGGGCGTCGTCTTGATGGACGACCTTTCGAAGAAAACGTACCCGACGCCGTACCACTGCCACGACACGGACGACGTTTACGTCGGGCGGATCCGCGAAGACATGACGACCGCGAACTCCCTGGCGTTCTGGTGCGTGAGCGACAACCTCCGCAAAGGCGCCGCGACGAACGCCGTTCAGATCGCCGAATGGATCCAAAAGAACCTGTGATCGCTCGCTGAAAGCGACGCGAACCGTCGGCCGCGAAGACCGCGTTTTCGCAAAGAAGCGCGGTCTTTTAGCTGTCGAGAGCCGTCCGAAAAGAGCCGTTCCGTTTTTTCGCGTTCGGCTCTTTCGTCGATTTCCGCGCGCCGTAAAAAATCCGTGGAAACTTCGGCTCGACGTTAAATTACACTCTAAAAAAAATTTTTTGAAGCCGCCGCGCGATTTCTCCTCTCAAACGCCCAAATCGGCGTGTACAAAGCGCGGAAAATTTCGTATAATCGGACGCCGTCGGAGCGTCGCGCGCCGTCGGTTCCGTTTTCATTCGTTTTTCGTTTGCCGTTTTTATGCCGCGCTTTTCCTTTCAACCGCTCGGCGACAGTTGGGCACTCGTCGCCGTTTTGCTCGCTTCGCTCGTCGTCGGACTCCTTGCGTTCCGTCCGAACGACGCGACGTTTTCGCGTTTTCGCCGCCGCGTCGCGCTCGGGTTGCGTTTGGCGCTCGTCGCGATCTTCGCCGTTCTTTTCTCGCGACCGTCCGTCGTAAGCGTTGAAAAAGAAGAGCTTCCGGCGTCGTTCGTTTTCCTTTGCGACCTTTCGGAAAGCATGTCGATCCGCGACGAGGCCGACGGAGCGAGCCGTTTCGAAGCGATGAAAGCCGGATTCGCCGCCGTTCGAAGCCAACTCCGCGACCTTTCGGAACGGATCGACGTCCGCGTTCTCGGATTCGGCGACGCGACCGAAGAGCTCGAACTCGTCGACGGCGAAATCCGTTTTCCGGACGCGCCGACCGGTTCCGAAACGCCGTTGGCCGACGCGCTGGCCGAAACGCTCCGCGCGACCGCCGGCAACCGAACGCTTGGAATCGCCGTCTTTTCGGACGGAACGCAACGAACGAAAAACGCCGACGCGACGTCGCCGCAAGACGTCGCGCTTCGTTGGCGGGACGCGGAGCGCCCGATTTTCGCGGCGCCGCTCGGTTCGGCGACGGGCGCGCCGACGACTCGCGACGTCGCCGTTCTCGACATGCGCTCGAACGACCGCGTTTTCCTCGGAAACGAACTGACCGTCTCCGGGCAGGTTCGCGTTCTCGGGCTCGCCGGGAAAAAAATTCCGCTCGCCCTTTCGCTTGAAACGTCGCCTGGCAAGATGGAAATCGTTGATTCAACGGAACTTGCGCCGACGTCGAACGACGCGACGCTTTCGTATCGTTTCGTTTGCGCGCCGAAAACCGCCGGGCAATGGAAGCTGCGCGTCGCCGCGCCGCCGCAGGAGGGGGAACTCGCCGATTCGAACAACGCGCTCGGCGCTTTCGTCGCCGCGATCGACGGCGGGCTCGACGTTCTATATATCGAAGGAACAAGACGTTACGAGCAGAACTTCGTTCGCGCGGCGCTCGACGAAGCGTCCGACGTCCGCGTCCGATATTGGCGTCCGTCGACCGCGGCGCTGACGGCCCGCCTTCCCGACGCGACCGAAGCGGAACGCGTCGCCGCCTTGACGCGTTCGAGAAAATCGTTGATCGAAACCTTTTTTAAACCCGGCAAATACGCGGCTTACGTCTTGGGCGACGTCGACGCGGCGGCGTTTCAACCGAACGAATTGAAGGCGCTCGCCGAACTCGTCGAGAGCGGAACCGGGCTCGTCGTTCTCGCCGGGGAACGTTCGTTCGGCGCGGGCGGATACGCCGAAACGCCGTTGGCCGACGTCTTCCCGATCGCGACGCGAAACGCCGACCGACTGCCGCTCGACGCCGATCTCGCCGACTATGACGCCGCGGCGCCGGAATCGCAGAAACTTCGATTCGACGGGGAGTTCCGCGTCGCGCCGAACGTTCGGGACGGCCGCCCGGACTTCGTCGCCCAATTGAATCTTGATCCGAAAAAGAACGTCGAAACCTGGGAGCGACTCCCGGCGCTGTCGAGCGTTTACCGCGTCGGAACGCCGAAACCGGGCGCGACGACCGCGCTTGTCGCCGGCGGTTCGCTTCCCGACGGAGCGCCGCTTAAAGAGTTGCCGCTTCTCGTTTTAAATCGTTTCGGCGAGGGACGCGTCGCGACGTTGGCGACCGATTCGACCTGGCGTTGGCGAATGCGCGGTTTCGAAGACGAACACCGTAAGTTTTGGCGTCAGCTGCTTTTATGGTCGGCGAAGATGGACGAGCTCCTCGAGGGCGAGCTCGCCGTCGAACTCGAACGGAGCCGATTCGCGCCGAGCGAAAACGTTGATTTTCGCGTCGTTTATCGACCGAAAGCGGGCGAAGACCTTTCGAAGTTGAAGGCGAAGGCGACCGTCGTCGGGCCGGACGGCTCGCGAACCGACGTCGAACTCGCCGACGCAAACGGCGTTTGGACGGGAACTTACCGCGGCGCCGAAACGGTCGGCGACTATCGAATCGAAGCGGCGGTTCTCGCGTCTTCCGGAACGCCGCTTCAAAGCGCGCAGGCAAGATTTTTGACGTTCGCGCAAAATTTGGAGCTCGACGAGCCCGCCGCGTCGCCGTCGACGCTTGAAAACCTCGCTTCGACGTCCAACGGCAAAATATTGCAAATTAACGACTTAACGACGTTCTTCAACGAATTGGCGCGACAACGCTCGACGGTCGCCGACTTCCGTGAAGTCAAGCGCTCGCTTTACGACGTCTGGACGATTTTCGCGCTCTTCGCCGGGATTCTGATCGCCGACTGGATCCTTCGCAAACGCTGGGGCGCCGCGTAACCCCTTCCGCCGACGACGTTAAGCCGACGAATCGCGTTTTAAGGCGGCAAGAAACGACAAACGCCCGAACCGTTCCGGAAAACGATTTCGAGCGTTTTAAACGTTAATATCTAACGCTTTACAAAAACAAAGCGATCAAAGAACGCCGCCGCTTTGCTTAACCTCTTCGCGAACCGATTCGCCGACGTCGACTTTCAGGTCGTTTTTGCCCTCGACGACGTCGACTTCAAGCGTCGTCGTGTCGACGAGTCGGAACTCCGGCGCGACGACGAAAAACTCCGCGTAAGTCGCCCCGCTGTCGACGTATTCCTGGTAAATCCGCGCCGACTCGGCGTCGATCGGGCTCGGCGGAGGCGGCGTTCCCTCGCCGACGGTCTTCGAAACCGCGACTTTGTATTTGCCCGCCGGAACGCCCTTGTATTGGCCGTGCGTAACCATCGTCGCAACGCCCTTCGCGTCGGTCTCGCCGCCGCTCGACCACTTGTTCGCGCCGTCGGTCGCTTGCAACGTAATCATCGCGTTCGCAAGGGGTTGCCCGTCCTGTATCACCGTAATCGTCGTCGGATTCAACTTCGGCATGCCGTCCGGAAGTTTTGGGGCGCAACCGAACGACGAGGCGAGCGCAGCCCCGACGAACGCGCCTGCGAGTAAAATTCTTTTCATGATATCGAACCTTTCTCGGCGACGCGCAAACGTCGCCGGTGCAAGAGTTAACGCCGACTTCCAACGAAAGTCGAAATCGGCGTCGCGCTAAACGTTAGAATCACAGCGTTTCGGTTTCGCCGCCGGCCGGCGTGCCCATCGCGCCCCAGACGCCGTACGGGCTCTTGCCGACGCATTGCGTCGATTTCGCGTTCAGATCGCCGCAGTCGACCGTTTCGCTAACGAAGCGAACGTGACCGTCGGCCATCGCGCAGTTTACGCCGCCCGAGTGATAGCTGTTCGGCGGATAGATAGCGCCCCAGAAACCGTTGACCGTCGCCTGGCAGATCGGCGCGTTCGGCGGAAGCACGGTGTGGAAGTTGTTCCACGGCCGCCCGTCCTGGAAGAAGTTGCCGCGCCACGTGTCGCAACCGGATTTCAGTTGCGTCGGATCGTCGGCTTTGCGCGCGTTGTTCATGCAGATATTCGGGTTGCAGTCGAGGTCGCCCGTGTAGAACGAAGCGTCCGTCCAGGAACCGCCCTTAACCGCGGTCGAATAATAACCTTCCGGCGCGCTGGCCGATTCGCTGACCGCGACGGTGTTCGACGTGCCGTCGGTGCAAGCGGCGTAGGTTTTCCAGTGTTCCTGATGGAAGAGCCCGCGCATGTGGCATTTTTTCGTCGCGACGTTTACATAATTCGGGTGGCTGTACGGCGCGTCGAGTTTGCTCGTGCCGTCGCCGAGGGAGTACATCACGTTGACGCGAGCGTTGCTGGCGTGCGTCGACGGTTGCGCTCCGTTCGGATCGGACGGGCAAATAATCGTCGAAATCGGGCTTTGGTAAACGTCGGAACCGAAGAATCCGCCTTGCCAAAGATCAATCTCGCCCCGATACGTTTTTTTGTCGAGATCCATAACGCGGTCGTAACGCGCCGACTCTTCCATATACGGAAGCAACGGAATCGTAACGCTAAGCGGAGCGTAGTTGTCCCAGCCGAACGCCGAAAATTGCGACATGGTCGGGAGCGCGTTGTGAGCGTCGTGATAGTTTTGGAGAGCCAAACCGACTTGTTTCAAATGGTTCGTGCACTGCATGCGCCGCGCCGCTTCGCGGGCCGCTTGAACCGCCGGGAGGAGAAGCCCGATCAAAATGCCGATGATCGCGATGACGACCAAAAGTTCAACGAGAGTGAAGCCGTATAATCGCCCCCCCCCCGTACAGTTTAACATTATTCTTCATTTTTACGCCCTTTGAGTAAAAGAAAGGAATAAATTTCGGCGCGAAAATCCGCTTAAACGCCAATTTTTGAATTATCGACGTCCGCCGACGCCGCGCCGCGAGAACGTTGTTAATTGTAAAAAGAAAAAACGCCCGCGTCAAGAAAATCAAGGCGTCGCGCTTCAGAATTTCCCAAAAAACGCCGGAGCCGGTTCCGGTTGTTCCGGTCGCGTAAAATACCCCGACGTCAACATGTTAAACGGCGCAAATTACGCAATTTAGGCGCTTTCGTTCCGTGAAGCAAGAAAAAAAAACGCCCCAAGCCGCCGTCGCGACGTGCTGGGGCGTTTCGATCGACCGCTCGCCGGGAATTAAGCGTTTCGTTTAACAAAATACGAACGCCAAACCGGCGTTTCGTTGAGCCGCGCGCGTCGTTCAAAGTGCGTCAAATAGTCGAGGTCGCCCTCGGCCTTGCGCTCGGGAACGTCAAACGGGCCGGCCAAATTCGTCGAAAGTTTGATCGTTTCGACGCCGCTGCGAAAATATTCTTCGACGTCGGTCCAAAAATGCAGTTTTCCGCCGACGACCAGGCGTTCTTCGATCGCCCGAACGACGTCCGGACGAACGACGCGGCGTTTGCGGTGCGCCTTTTTCCACCACGGATCAGGAAAGTAAATATGCGCCGCGACAAGCGAATTTAACGGAATAATGTCGCGCAACACGCGCGCCGCGTCCGCCGAAAACATGACGCCGTTCGTCGAGTTTTGCTTCGCCAGGCGCGACGCCGCCGTCAGCGCGTAACGATACGCCAGCTCGACGCCGATAAAGTTGCGCTCGGGCGAACGTTTCGTCGCCGCCGCGATGAAAAGCCCTTTGCCGGAACCGATCTCCAACTCCGTCGGCGCGACGCGCCCGAAAAGTCGCTCCGAAAGTTCTTCGAAAGTCGCCCCGGCGAACGCGTCGTATCCCTGAGCGCGAACGCTTTCGTCCCCGAACAACTCCGCCGTTTCGGCTTCGTAGGGCCCCCGCTCGGCGTACTCGTCGAGAAGCGGGATAAAATAACGCGAAAGTTCGAGACTTCCCTTAATTTTCGGCAAGGAACGACGACCCATCCGACGCAAACCCCCTAAATTACACGTTGACGACGCCCGACGCCGGTTCCGCAACCGCTCGCCCGGCGTTAAAAACTGCGCGAAACGCCCCGTTTAACGCGTTTCGCTAATTCGCCGCTTCGTTCGACGACGAGTCGATCGGGAGCGGAACCCCCTTCAAAACGCCCTCGCACGCGATATCGTCGCCGACGAGGCACATAAATCGCGCCGTAATTAAAATTTTGCGCCATTTAATCATTTCCGACTGAATAACAAGTCGGTCGCCGGGGCGCACCATGCCGCGAAACTTCACGTCTTCCAGCCCCGCGAACCCCATCACGGCGCCGTTGAACATGTTGTGCTTCGTAACGAAGTAACTCGCCATCTGAGCGGCGCACTCGCACATCACGACGCCGGGCGTCAGCGGAAAATCCGGCATATGTCCGCGAACCCAAAATTCGTTCGGGGTCATGTCCTTATAACCGACGCATTTTTTCTCGTCGAAATTATCGTAAAGGATCGCGGTCAGCTGCTCCATCTCGAAACGTTGGCGATTGTACTTGCGAATCTCGTCCAACGTCGCGATCGGCGCGTTCACATCGTACAGCGACTCGTCGACAATCAGCGGTTTTTTGGCCATCGAACGCCTCCTTGCTCTTTTCGACGACGGCGCGGCTTGCCGTCGTTCTCTATTTTACCCGTTTTTCCAACGCGACGCGACCGCCCGACGGATCTTGAAGCGAACGGGCGGTTCCCGTTCTTCGTTCGTCGGACGCCGCGTTTCGTTCAAACAACAAAAGCGCGAAAAGCGTTAAAAAACGCCATTCGCGCTTTGTTGCGAACGTTGCCCGAACGCGTTTTCGATAAAAATCGAAAGGACGCTATCAGGTCTTGACCAAGCGGCGCTTGGCGCGACGCGCTTTCGCGTTCGCCGGACGTTTGCCGTGGTTCGCCTTTTTAATGCCTCTACCCGGTTTAGCCATGTTAATCTCCTTAAATATGCTCGAATCGCTCTTCCTGAAACCAAGAAGACTGGAAACGCGGGCGGCGTCGAAGGCGGCGCGCGCCGAACGCCCCGAATCGCCGAAAGAACGGCGGCGGGACGAAGTGTTCCTTAACGAAAATACTTTGCCCCCATTATAACGCCGCCGCGAACCTTGAAAAGGGGGAACAAGCCCTCTTTTCTCTTCTTTTTTTCTATTTTTCTCAAAAACGCGTTCAACGATCCGTCAAAACCGCCGCGCCGCGACGTTTTCTTTTCGCCAATCGCTTTATTTCGCCCAAATTCGCAATTTTCGCCCGTTCGCCTATTTCTCCGTCGGGAGTCCCATCGCTCGCATCAGGAGCAACAAATCGGCCCAAGCGTCTTTTTTCGCCGGCGGATTGCGCAACAGGTACGCCGGGTGGTACGTGCAAACGACCTGCATCCCGCGATACTCGTGAATTTTCCCGCGGAGCCGCCCGATCGGAACGTCGACGTCGAGCAGATTTTTCGCCGCGACCGAACCGAGACAGCAAATAAATTTCGGCCGAACGACGTCGAGCGTCGCGTCAAGGAACGGCCGACACGCCGCCGCTTCATCCGGACGCGGATTTCGGTTTTGCGGCGGTCGACATCGCACGACGTTGCAGATAAAGACCGAATCGCGCGGAATCCCCATCCCCTTTTCGATCATGTCCGTCAAAAGTTTGCCGCTTCGTCCGACGAACGGAAGCCCTTGCGCGTCCTCGTCGGCGCCGGGGCCTTCGCCGACGAACACGAGTTCCGCCGTCGGGTCGCCGCTCCCGAAAACCGTTTGCGTTCGACACGCCGCCAACTCGGCGCAACGAGCGCAACGAGCGACGTCGGCGGCGATAACGCGAAGTCGCTCGGTTCGTTCGGCAAATTCCGGAGCGTTCGCGTCGCCGGTCGGCTCGAAAACGCGTCTCGGCTCGCTCTCCGGCGCCGTTTTCGGGACGCTCGGGATCTCGGGGGCCGCCGGAACCGACGCGACGGGAACCGCGGACGCCCGCCGTCGCGGAGCCGCCTCGTTTTCCCCGTTTTTCCCATTTTCGCCAATCCGCTCGACTTGCGTCTTTTGTCCGTTTCGCCCGCTTTTCGAGCCGACGTAAAAATCCTGCGCTCCGGCTCGACTCAAATCTTCGAGATATTCGGAAAGATAGCGCGTCGTCGACGTTTTCGACAGCTTTTCCGGCTCCATCGTTTTCCCTCCGTCGCGGTCGTCGCGACGCGATTTTGTCAATATTATTAATAGAGCGACGTTTTTAACGCGACGCCGCCGTCGAACCGCCCTTTTCGCCCTTATTATACGTCGAGCGGCGCAAATTCCAAGCGGGCCCGCCGTTTTTGTCGTCCGCCGCGCCGCAAGGTCAAGAAACGCCGAAAGCGGAACGATTTCGCTCCGCTTTTCAACGTTTGTTCAAAAATCCGCGCGTCTCGCAAGTTCAACGTCGCAAACTGATCTCAAAATCGGCGGAATTTTCCTCGCGGGCCGCCGTTCGCGAACGCCGGGTCGCGGTCGCGGTTCCGTCGACGGCGAGAGCGCAAACGGCGTCGTCGGTCTCGCCGGCGGCGTTTTCGCGTCGGATCGCTTCGTAAATTTCCTGACGGTGAACGGGAACGGTCGCCGGCGCCTCGATTCCAAGGCGGATGCGATCCCCTCGCACGTCGACGATCGTTACGACGATGTCGTCCCCAATGTAGATGCTCTGATCCTTATATCTCGACAAAACAAGCATGACAACTCCTTCTAACAACGCGGTATCCGTTCCTCGAAGTCGAGCCTTTCATTTACCCGCTCGCTCGCTTCGATCGCTTGTCGGCTCGTCGCCGAACCGCCTTTCGCGCTTTTCTTCCTGAAACGTCGACGAATCGTTCCTTGATCCGTCGAGTCGCGCGGCGGGCGTTCGTCCGACCCAATTTCGGCGGCGTCTTCCGTTCTCCCCGGCGTTCCCCGACTCAATTTCGTTCCGCTTTCGTTCGACGTTCGCGGGAAAAGGGAAAACGACGGCTCGCGGACGGTTCGCGCGACGTTGCGACCAACGCCCGCGTCCCAAGACGCGTTTCGGCTTCCGACTTTCGATACGCGAAGGCGACGCGCGCTTAACGTAAAATTTGGCAAAAATCGCATTTTTCGTCAAATCGCCGCGCGACAAGTTCCGCTTTTAACGATTCCAACAATTACGCCGTCAAATTTTCATTCAACGTCGCATCGTCGGCTGGAAGGCGAGTCGAAGCCGCTCCCAACGCGGAGTTTTCCCGACGCGTCGCGCCGAGTTCCCGCTTTCCTCCTAAAAGCGTCGACTCGAAATCGCCGCGTCTTGCCGCCGCGCTACGTCGCGACGGAAAATTACGCCTTCCTTAGAAAATTAAATCGACCTCCCGGCGAAAAATAAATTATAAAAACAAGCGTTCGCCCCGTGAATATCGGCGTTTGACGACCGTTTGGACGCGACGCAACGCCGGTAACGATTATACCGTCTTCAACAAACAAAACGGTCTTGCGCAACCCAACGATAAACCGCGCTCCGTCCCCAAAAATTCGAGTTTTTTCGGACGATCGCCTATTTTCTCGCTAAAATTACGGGCCGCGTTTCGCCGAAAATTATTCATTAAACTCAATATTGCTTATCTATTCTTCCCAATCAACCAGTTTTACCCAACCGTTCCAACCAACCGCGTTTTCTCTAAAACTCAAGAAAAAAAACAAAAAAGGCCAAGAAAACCTTGCAAAAAAACCGCGTCGCTCCATAATTATAGACGAAGGTCGTTTTCCCGAAAAAACAGCCCCAACGACGTTTTATCGTCGTTCCGAACGCGGAGCGCTCGTCGTTTCGGACGTTTTTTCTCGCCGCGGCCCTTGGAGCCCCTATGCCGAAAGATTCTCGTTTCCATTTTCGTTCCGCGTCCTGGCGAGGCGTCGCGCTGACGACGCTTCTTGGCGCGTCGCTCGTCGGCGCCGTCGGTTGCGCCGGCGGTTCCAATCCTTTTTGCGGAAATTCCAAGAATAAATGCGAAGTCGAGGCGTTGGAACGCGCTCAAAACGCCGACGAAGAAGCCGAAAAAGCGTCGGATTCGCAATATAAAGACGACGCGCCGGAAGGACGCTCCGCAAGCGTTTGGTCGACGGACGGTTCCGGCGACGCGCCGACGCTCGCGGACTCGATGAAAAACGCACCTCAAAAGACGTTCGCCAACGACGCGACGTCGGCGGCGGCGCCAAAGCAAAAGATGCTCGAAACCGCGTCGTCGAGCGCCGTCGCCCCCGAAGCGTTGCGAGACGCGACGGTTTCCTCTCCCGAAACGCCGTCGGATTCGGGCGTCGACGACGCTCTCCTCGCGGCGCCGGGCCTTCCGACGAACGGGCCGTCCGTCCCCGTCGAAAATGCGCCGACGAACGAACCGAACGCCGCGCAACCCGTCGAGAGCGCGCCCGCCGACGTTTCGGCGCCCCCGGCCGCCGGATCGCCCGCCGATTCTTCCGAAAACGCCCCGCAAACGAACGAACCGCCGACGCAAGAAGCGGCCCCGTCCGGCGAAAAAGAGGAGGCGCCCGAACCGACCGTCGCTCAAACGCCCCGTCGCGACGGGTCGCAACGCGTCGCCGCTCGTCGGGTCGCTCAACGCGGCTCGACGCAAGCCGTCGTCGTTCCGCAAACGCGCGGCGTCGCGAGCCGGCCCGTCGCCCCGACGCAACCCGCCCGAACCGACGTTTTCGAAGGGAGCGCGGTTCCCTCGGGCGTCGTTAAAATGCGCGTTCGAGCGGTCGTTCTCTAACCGCCGATTCCCGAACGACGCGGCCCCGCTTCGCCGCGTCGTTTGCCCGTTCGCTTTTTCGTCAGAAAAAACATTTCCAGCGTCGTTATTTAAAAACGTCGCGGAAAAACGTCGCGTACAGCGCAAATCGATGTCGCGACGCTTCCGACGCCTTCGCCGCGGCTTCCGAAGCGACCGAAAATTTCGTCAAAAACGTTTTCGACCCCAAGAGCGAAATCGCCGACGCGACGTTTTTGCCAATCTCGATCCAATATTCTTCGTCGCCGGCGACCTCGCAGTCGACGTAATTCGCCCATTTTTTCTCGGCGCCGCGCAACCCGAGCGGTTGTTTCGACTCAACCGTTTGGTACGCGTATTTCAAAACGCGATCCGAAGCGGCGCAAAAGTTCCCGAGCGGAGCCGCGACGTTGCGCGCCGCGTCCGCGACGTCGAAATCGTCGGAATCGATCGCCGCCCCGAACAAAAACGCCGCGCCGAGTCGCGGGGCCCCCGCTCTCGCGCGCCGGGCCAACGTCCGAACCGCCAACCGCGCGCCAAGCGAATGCCCAATCGCCGCGATTCGCTCCGGCGGAGTCGTTAAAGTCGCCGCAAATTCCGCAAATTCGTCGATTCCCGGCCCGTCGACGTAATCTCGCGCCGCCGCCCAATCGACGTTCGACGGCCAACGGTAAAAATCGAACGCGGCGTTCGGAAAAATCGGACGCAAAATTTCAACGATCTCGTCGCCGTTCGCCTCCGCGGTCAACCAGCCGGGACACAAAACGACGCGTTCGATCGCCGCCAACCGTTTCGCTCGCTCGCCCCAAACGTTTCGCGCCGACTTCGTCCGCTCCCAACTTCGGAAGGCGCGGATCTCGGAAGCCAACGTTTTCAGCGTCGTCGCGACGACGAAAAGATCGTCGCAGAGCCCCAAGCCGGGTATCCCGTCGAAAATCGCGTCGATCGGCGAAACGCAATAAAGCGCCGCCGCGACCAGCGCGACGACCGCCGTCGACGAAAAACCGCGATACTCGCCCGAAAACGTCGCTTCCAACGCTCGAAACGTCGTTCCAACGACGTCGAAAACGCCGGACGCTCTCCGCGCGTTGCCAAAATCGTCGAGCCATTTTTTCAACTTCGCAACGACGTTTCGCGCCTCGCCGGGGTTCGCGACGACCGACTCGGCCTCGTTCTTTTTCGCGTCGAAAATCATCGCCGCCCGCCGCTTTTTCTCGACGTTCAACGCGTCGGAAGCGGATCCCAGGGGCTCGTCGTTCCGACGTTTCTCCGTCCAAACCGCCGAAAGACGCTTCCATCGTTTTTTCAACGCGCCCCCCCGCTCGTCTCCCCGGTTTTTCAAGTCGACCTCGTTTCCATTTTTCACTTTTCTCGTTTTCGCGTTTTTCCTCAAAAAAACGCCGTTTCGCGCTCGTTCGCCCCTCGCCCGTCCTTCGAGCCGTCCCGCTTAAGCGCAAAAAGACCTCGGAAACGAGACGCCGTGTTTCGGAAGCCTCGTTTCTTTCGGTCTTTTCGCACGTTCGCGTCGTCGAGCGCAACGCGTTTCGCCGCCGCGCTCAACAACGACGTTTTCCGCTCGGGATCACTCGACGGAAATCGCGCCGGTCGGACAAGCGTCGACGCAAGCGCCGCAACCGGCGCAATCGGCGCCGACGACGGCGAAGTCTTGAACTTCAATAGCTCCGCACGGGCAAGCGTCGGCGCAAGCGCCGCAAGCGACGCAGGATTCGGCATTAACGATAGCGGCCATTTCAGGTCTCCTAAAGCTAAAATTTTCAAAAGTTAGACGCACAAGACTTCGAGCGACGCCCTCCGTTCTCGACGCCGTTAATCGCTTTTTTCGTTCGACCGCGCGATTTTCGCCGCACGACGAAACCGCCGTCGACGCCCTAATCATACCCCCGAAATCCGATATAATCAAGCCCTATCGGTCAACCTTTCCCCATTATTTTCGGAAAAAATCGCGATTCCGCCGGTTCGCCTCTTTTGCAAATCAATAAAAAACGTAAAATGTCTATCGTCGGGCCCGACGCCCGGTTTGTTTCTCCCCCCGTCGCGAGAGGTTTCCTCGCCGCCGCAATTTCGCAACGAAAGCCAAGCCATGCTCGAAGCCGCGACAATCCGAACGCTCGACGAATCGCAGATCGACGCGACGTTGGATCGCAAAATTCGGCGCTTTCTCGTCGCAATGTTCCCCAATTGGGCGGACGTTTTCCGCGAACGCCGCGCTTGGCACGACGCGCGCCCGGTGCGCACCGTGCTGGCGACGGTCGCCGCTGCGGAAGACGAAGCCGAAGAAGGCGAAAACTCGACGCCGTTCCGCGTCGTCGGGCACGTCGCCGTCGTCGAACGGACGATCTCGACGTGCTGGAATTGGCGCTACGCCGTCGCCGGGATCCAAGGAGTCTCCGTCGCGGTCGAATATCGCAAGACCGGGTTGTCGACGCGCCTTCTCGATCGAGCGCTCGCCGAATCCGCCGCGCTCGGGTACCCGTTCGCCACGCTCTTTTGTCGCGAACCGCTCGTCAAATTTTACGAACGCAACGGTTGGCGGCTCCCCAACGACTCGATGATCATGTGGAAAGACCGCGCGCTCCCGATCCACATGCAGTCGAATTGCCCGATGTATCGCGAACTGACCGACGAAAAATTCCCGGAAGGCCCGATCGACGTCCACAATCCCTTTTGACGTTTCGCAAGCGCGGACGCGGACGCCCCGTTTTCCCCTTATTAATTAATAACGGGCGGCGTCGCGCAAACTTTTTCGCGCTTTCCTATATTTTATTCCTTCCCATTTTATCCAAACGGAGCGTTTTATGCGTTTTACGTTATCCCGTTATTTTACCGCAAACCGCCTCGCCGCGCTCGTTTGCGCCCTCGCTTTCGCGACGCTCGCTTCGGCGCAGGACGCTGCGCCGCTCGATCTCGCCGTTCCGCAAAACGCGTCGAAAACCGAGTTGCTCGACTTCCAGGCGAAGTTGACGCAAACGCTTCAAAACGCGGCTCCGAACGACGCCGAACGCCTTTACGCCGAATCGGCGACCGCGTTTTACGAGTCGACGAAAGCGCTTCTCGCCTGCGAATTGACCGCCGAAGAACGCGCTCGGTACGTTTCGCAACTCGCTCAAATCGTCGCGACGTTCGCGCTCGACGAAGGCGTCTCGACGCAAAAACTCGGGCCGCGGTTCGACGAATTGACCGCGTTGGCCGCTCAGGCGAAAACGGCGCTCGACGAAGCGCCCGACGCGGAAACCGCCGCGAACCGCCGCGCCGAATACCTCGAATACTCGAATTACGCCTTCCTCGTTCGCCTGCAAGTCGCGCAAAATCAGGCGGCGAAAGTTCGCGACGAAGCGTTCCAAACGCTCGCCGACGACGCGATCGCCTTCGCGGTCGCCAACCCGGAATACGGCGAAACCGCCTATCGGATCGTCCTGGAAATCCGCGCCTACTCGAACGCCGTCGGCGACGCCGCGCTCGACCGCCTCGGAGACGAATTCGAAAAAACGAAGAACCCGACGCTCGTTCAACCGATCAAAAAGACGCTCGGACGCCGACGTTTCGCGCGTCTCCCCGGCGGCGAACTCAAGTTCGAAGGCCTCCTCCTCGAAAACGATAAGTTCGAGAAAAAGTTCGACTGGAAAGATTACGAAGGCAAGGTCGTGCTCGTCGAATTTTGGGCGACGTGGTGCGGGCCGTGCCGTCGGGAGATTCCGATTTTGAAAGAATTTTACGCTAAATACAAGTCCGCCGGTTTTGAACTCATCGGATATAGCGTCGATCAGGACGTCGCGAAGTTGAAGTCGTTCGTCGTCGAAAACGAGATTCCCTGGCCGATCGTTTCGCAAACGGAGTCGGTCGCGGCCGGTTTCGAACATTTGCACGACTATTACGCGATCAACGGCGTCCCGGAATTGATCCTGATCGGTCGCGACGGCAAGGTCGTTTTGACCGACGCCCGAGGGCCGAAACTCGCCGCCGCTCTCGCCGAGCTTTTCCCCGAAATCGAGCCGCTCGAACTCGCGCCGAACGCCTTCTCGACCGAACGCGTCGCGGCGCCGGACGCCGACGTCGAGTCGAACCGCTAACCGCCGCCGCTCTCTTCGCCGTCGAGACGCCCTTGGAACGCGTTTCGACGGCGCGACGTTTCTTGTCTATTTTTCCCATTTTGTCTATTTCTCAATTTCTCCGGCGCATTGTTCCGCCTCCGCCGAACGATTTTTCCCTTTTATTCGATAAAATCGCCAAAAAAGTCTACCAAGCCTTGTTAAAATACGTAAATTTGCTAAAATAAAGAAAGCCCGTTCTTTTCGTTAAAGAAAAAACGCCGTTTTACACAGGAATACGATTTATGAACGCCTCGACAATCGCGGCGACGATCCGCCGTTTGGAAGAAAACGTCGAACGCGCCTTCATCGGCAAACGAGAAACGGTCCGCTTGGCGCTCGTCGCTTTTTTCGGCGAAGGACACCTCCTCCTCGAAGACGTTCCCGGCGTCGGCAAAACGCTTCTCGGACAGGCGCTCGCGCGGAGCTTGGACGCGACCTTTTCCCGGATTCAATTCACCTCCGACCTCGTCCCGCTCGACGTCGTCGGCTCCGAGATTTACCGCCCGAAAACGCAGGATTTCGAGTTCGTCCCCGGCCCGATCTTCGCGAACGTCGTCCTCGCCGACGAGATCAACCGAACGCCGCCGCGAACGCAAAGCGCGACCCTCGAAGCGACGAGCGAACGCCAGGTTTCCGTCGGCGGAACGACCCGGCCCCTTCCGCGTCCGTTCTTTTTCGTCGCGACCGAAAACCCGATCGAGTTCGAAGGCACGCATCCGCTCGCCGAAAGCCAGCTCGACCGCTTCCTTCTGCGCCTGTCGATCGGTTACCCCGACCGCGACGCCGAGCGCGCCGTTTTGGAAGCGAACCGACAGGCCCCGGCGCTCGAATCGCTCGAACCGGTCGTTTCGCTCGCCGAAGCGCTCGAAATTCAAGCGGCGGTTCGCGACGTCCGAATCGCGCCGGAAATCGTCGACTACCTCCTCGACGTCGTCGAAGCGACGCGTCGAAGCCCCGAAATTGCGGTCGGCGCAAGTCCGCGCGCGTCCCTGGCTTTCGCCCAAGCGGTTCGAGCGGCGGCGCTCGTCGACGGCCGCGACTACGCCGTTCCGGACGACGTCAAACGCCTCGCCGTTCCGGTTCTCGCGCACCGCCTCGTCCCGAAAAGTTACCGTTCGGAAAACCGTCGGCGCGTCGTCGAGTCCCTCGTCGAGGAAATTTTAACGACCGTCGCCGCTCCCGACTAAGCCCCGCCCTCTTTTCGTCTCGAGACGAAACGAAAAATTTACAAAAACCCGGAAAAAAAGACGGCGAAGCGTCCGACGCGTCCAAAAACTCGCGCAAAGCCGTCGCCAAACGCGCCACTTGCCGATATAATCGAACGCGACGCCGTTTCGCCGCCGTTTTTTCGCCCGGTTCCCTCGTTCGTTCCACCTTATTATTTTATCGACGCGCCCTCGCCGGCGCTCGACGCGACGCCATGACACAAGAAACCGCGCTCCTCGTTTTATCCGGCAAACTCCTCGACGCGCCGTTCCCGACGCAAGCGCTCGACGCGATCCGCTCGGCGGTCGAACGCGAAACCGCGACTCGCTCGGTCGCGGTCGTCCGCCGCGTCGCGACGCTCGCCCCCGCCCGTTTTTCGGCGGCGCCCCTTTTCCTCCGCGCCGGTTTCGAAGTCGTTCCGGCCGACGACGAAGACGTTCAAGCGACCGCGATCCTTTTCGGCTCTCTCGATTCGCCGACGCCGCCGACGGAGCTTCTTTTCGCGCTCGGGCTCCGCGAACCGCTCGAACTCCTTCGAACGCTCGGCCCCCGCTCTCGCCGCGTTCTTCTAACGACCGCCGAAGTTTCGCCGACGCTCGAAGCGAATCTGGAAGGTCTTTACGACCTCCGCGCGCTTTTGGCCGACGACGGCGTCGATTGGGATTCGCTCGACCTAACGCCTTGGAACGCCTCGACTTCCCCGGAAGTTTCCGCCGTTCTCGCCCCGCCGGAAGTTTCCCCGACGTCGCCGTCCGTCGACGATCTTTGCTCGCCGGCGCCCGACGACGGGCCGAGCGCCGTCGAACTCGACGCGCCCGCCTGGAACGCCGCGCTTGAAAAATTGCTGCTCGAAGGCGACCTCGTTTGCTCGGCTTACGTCGCGACGGAAAAGCTCGCCGACCGTTTTCCGGAACTGTCGCATTTTTTCCTGACGCGCCGCGACGATTTTCGCCGCCTTCTTTCGCCGCGACTCCTGTTGGTCGAGGAAAATTCGGCGACGAAACTTTTCCATAAAACGCACCCCGATTTGCGTCCGGTCTCGTCGGCCGACGCGGTCGCCGCGCTCAAATTCGGCGAGGCGTCCGCCGCGGCGCCCGACGACGACCGCTCGACGCGATACGGCGGCGACGACGCGTTCGACGATTCGGAAGACGACGAAAAACCGACCGAAGCGACGACGTTTTCGGAACTCGCCGAACGGGCCGCTCTCGTCGCGCGGCAATGCCGTTGGTCGGCCGAACGCGTCGCGCTCATTGAAAGCGGAGCGAACTACCAGGAATTCATCGCCCCCCGCGATCAGGAACTCGCCCGGTTGGGACGCGAAAAATCGACGTATCTTTGGCCGATCTCCCGCCGTCTCGCGCCGGAGGAATACGTCGAAGCGGCGCAATGTTACGAGATCGCGTCGCAAGCGTTCGCGCTGTTGGGCCGCGCCGTCGATTCGTCGCCTTCTCCGCTCCTTCCCCGCGTCGCGCAAGCGGCGGCGAACGCGCAGTGCGCGATCAAATCCGTTTTGGCCCGTTTCGACGTTCCGATTTGCGCCGACGGCACGCAGCGCCAGGCTTACGCGCTTCTTTTGGAATTACGGGCGACGAACGGCGGTTTTCACCTCGCGAACCTTCGGCTTCACGACCGTCTCGACTTCGAGACGACGCTTCGCCTCGGCGACGAGATCGCCGAGCTCGCCGCCGAGTTCGACGAAACGAACGGTCGGGCCAAAGAGTGCCGGGCTTGCGAAAAAAAGATCGAGTACCACCTGAAAAAACTCGCCGCGACGCCGGCCTCGCCTTACGATTGGGAAAAAATCGTCGAAGCGACGACGACGCTTTGCGAAACGTTCCGCGTTCCGCCGTCGTCGCTTTGGTTCCGCGACCGCCTCGCGCCGATCGTCGACCAAATCCCGGACGACGCGCCGACAACCGCCGCTTTCGGTCGCGTCGTTCAGGAAATCGACCTTTTCCGCACCCGCGAAGAAGAGGCGGAGGCCGAGCTTTTCGAAACGGCGGAAGTCGAATATTCTCCGGCGCTTCGAGCGGTTCGCGAACGTTACGCCGGAGCGCGCGTCGTCTTCGTCGGCGGGACGCCGCAACCGCACTTGCAAACGCGGCTCGAAAAACGGCTGAACGTTCGGCTCGTTTGGTCGGAAACCGATCACGGCGATTCGCTCGAACGGTTCGCCGCGTTCCTTCGAGACGCCGAGACGCGCCTTTTTTTAGTTTACATCCCCTGGTGCAGCCACAAACATTCGGAAGAGTTCGCCGCGCTCGCCCAGAACGCGAACAAAGATTTCGTCCGCCTTCGCAAAGGCACGAATCCGGAGCGAATCGCCCGCGCGATCTGCCAACAGCTTCGGCTCCTTCCGGAATCCGAACTTTGACCGTCGCCGTCCCTTCCGTCCGCCTATTTTTCGCGGCGTCGAGCCGCCGTTTCCGATGTCCAACGCAAAAAAAACGTCGCAACCTTCGATTCGAGAACGCTTAACGCTCACCGCGCTCGCCGAAGTCGAGGCGTTCGGCTTCGAAGGTTTTTCGACGCGCCGCGTCGCGAACGCTTGCGGGGTCTCCTGCGCGGCGCCGTACAAGCACTTCAAAAATAAGAGCGAACTTCTCGCCGAAGTCATTTCGCACATCAACGACCGTTGGCTCGAACGTCAGGAAAAAACGATCGCCCGCTTCGCCGACGCGCCGCTTCGCCGCCAACTCGTCGAGCTAAGTCTCGAATACGTCCGTTTTATGGTCGAAAACCCGCGATTTCTCGCCGTTTGGACGGCCAAAGGCAAAACCGACGGCGTCGACTACCTGCCGATCAAAGCGAAAACGAGCGAACTGTCGAAAGCCCTGTTGGCTCAATATTGCGAAGAATTCGGCGTCCCGGAAGAGACCGCCCGCGCTAAAATGTACGTCGTTCGCTCGCTGATTTACGGCGCCGCGCTGATGTTTTGCAACGGAGACCTCGAATACGGCGAAGACGCGTTGCAATTCGTCGCCGATTTCGTCGACCGCGAATTCGACCTGCTTTGACCGCCGCGTCCGCCCCACGCTCAGCAAGACATTTTTATTAAAAATGTCAAATTCCGTCGAAACGCCCGCCGCTCCCGCTTGACGCCCCGCCGATTACGGATATATTAAACGTTATCGGTTATCAGCGCTAACCGCCGATTTCTCGCGTTAAAACGCCCGACGCCGGTTTTTTGCGAAAAATGCGTTCGACGCGAAAAATTTTTCGTCGCGGAGCGGCGTTTTTACGTAATTTTTAACAACGAAACGCGCCGACGGTTCGCCGCCCGACGCTTCGCCTCCCCCTTCCGGAGAACGCAAATGGACGTTTTTCAAACGATCGCGAACGCGCTCGCCGACCGCTACGGTCTCGACGCTTCCGAAGTCCGCCCCGAAACGGAACTTATCTCGCTCGGAATCGACTCGCTCGACGCCGCCGAACTTCTTATGGAACTCGAAGACAAGATCGGCGTCGAAATCGAACCGACGAAAAAATTGACGACGATTCAGGACGTCGTCGCGACGGTCGAAGCGGCGAAAGACGGAGCGTTCTGAACGTTCGCCGCGTTTCAACGTCGAAACCCGGGCGTTTCGTCGCGTTTTTGTCAATATATATTAATGAAAGGACGAGCATGAATCGTCGAGTCGTTGTTACCGGCGCGGGCGCCGTTACGCCGCTCGAAATCGGCGTCGAGGAATTTTGGACGAACCTCAACGCGGGCGTTTGCGGGATCGGCCCGATCGAACGCTTCGACGCGTCGCGGGTAAAATCGAGCCTCGCCGGAGAAGTCAAAAATTTCGACCCGCTCAACTGGTTGGAAAAAGGCGAAGTCGGCAAGCTGGATCGCAGCGCCCAATTCGCGGTCGCGGCGGCTTCCGAAGCGGTCGAGTCGAGCGGCGTTCTCGGAACGTTCGACCCGAATCGAGCGGCGGTCTATCTCGGCACCGGAATCGGCGGCTTCGAAACGAACGAAGCGAACTGCTTCAAACTTTTCGACAAAGGCCCGCGCCGCGTTTCGCCGTTCTTCGTCCCGATGATGATCGCGAACATGCCGGCGGGCGTCCTCGCGATCCGCTACGATTTCCGCGGCGCCGCGCTCCCGGCCGTTACCGCTTGCGCTTCCGGTTCGAACGCGATCGGCGAAGCGGTTCGCGCGATCCGCCACGGTTACGCCGACGTCGCGCTCGCCGGCGGAACGGAAGCCCCGATCGTCGAAGTCGGCGTCGCCGGGTTCAACTCGATGAAAGCGCTCTCGACCGCGGAAGACCCCAACGCCGCGTCGCTGCCGTTCGACGCCCGTCGACGCGGTTTCGTCATCGCCGAAGGGGCCGGCGTTCTCGTTCTGGAAGAGTACGAACGCGCCAAGTCCCGCGGCGCCAGGATTTGCGGCGAAATCGTCGGTTACGGTTCGACGTGCGACGCCTACCACATGACCGCTCCGCGTCCGGACGCCGACGGAGCCGCCCGCGCGGTCGTCGAAGCGCTCCGCGAAGCCGATTGGAAGCCGGGCGAAAGCGTTTACGTCAACGCGCACGGCACCGGTACCCTCCTGAACGACGTCGCCGAAACTCGAGCGCTGAAAATCGCGTTCGGCGAAGAAGAAGCCCGCAAACTCGCGATCAGCTCGACGAAATCCGCGACCGGACACATGCTCGGAGCCGCCGGAGCCGCCGAAGCGATCGTCTGTCTGAAAGCGCTGAGCGAAAACGTCGCGCCGCCGACGATCAACCTCCTCGAACCCGACCCGGAATGCGACCTCGACTATATTCCGTCGACGAAACGCGAAGCGACGTTCGACCTTGCGATCTCGAACTCGTTCGGTTTCGGCGGACACAACGCCTGCCTCGCGTTCCGTCGAGTCGTCGACTGAGCGAAACCGTTTTTTCCTCTCGACGCGGCGAAGGAGTGCCGCGTCTTAACCCGTTACGTCCAAGGACTTAAAGCCGAACGCCGGCAAGGAGCCGCGAACGATGGAATTCGTCGATATCGAACGTTATTTACCGCATCGCAAACCGATGTTGCTGTTGGATTCCGCGTCCCTGGACGGCGACGTCGCCCGCGGACGCCTGAAAATTACCGGCGACGAGTGGTTCGTGCAAGGGCACTTTCCCGGCGCTCCGGTCGTTCCCGGCGTGATCCTCTGCGAAGCGCTCGCGCAAACGACGGCGTTCCTCCTCGCCAACGGCGTCCCGAAGAACAAAACCCCTTATTTGGTCGGACTTAACAACGTTCGTTTCAAACGCCCGGTCGAACCCGGCGACGTTTTCGAAACCGCGTGCAAGGTCGCCCGGATCAAAGAGCCGTTTTATTTCACGACTTGCGAAGGTTTCGTCGACGGCAAACAGTGCGTCAAAGCGGAGCTTTCCTTCGCGCTCGTCGAAAAAAAAGACGACGCGGCGTCCCAAAACGCAACGTCCGAACCCAAGTAATTTCAACGTTTACAAACGGCGAAGCGCGTCGATCTCGACGAAGTTTCGCCGTTTTTACTTTCCAGCCGCGCTCCAACGCCCGGCTCGCCTTTTCCCCCCCGTTTCGCGTCGCCAACGACGACCGAAACCGCGTTTCAGCAACGCCAGAACCCTCTGTCGAAGGCAAAAATGACCGCGCTAAACCAAGAACATCCGACGACTTACGATTCGTCTCCGATTCGCCGTCAATTCGAAGCGGAATTCGATTTTCTACACGTTTTCGAACGGAACGCCCGCCGCTTCGCGAGCAAACCGGCGCTCAGCGACCCGCCGACCGGTCGCGTTTGGACGTATTCCGAACTGAACGGCGAAGCAAACCGTTTAGCCGCGGCGCTTTACGCCGACGGCGTCCGCAAAGGCGACGTCGTCGCGGTCGGACTTTACAACGGCGCCGAATTCGTTTTCGCTTACCTCGCGTCGCAAAAACTCGGCGCGATCTTCTGCCCGCTCAATTACAACTGGTCGCCGAACGAGATCGCTTACGCGTTCGACGACAGCCGCCCGAAAATCTTTATTTTCGACGCGGAAATGGAGTCGGTCGTCGCGAAAGCGCTGAAATCGGCGGCGTTCCCTCCGGCGAAAACGATTCGCGTCGGCGTTCCGGAAAGCGTTGAAATCGAATGCGTTGCGTTCGACGACTACGTCGCTCCGTTCGGTTGCGACGCGCCGCCGAAACCGGAAAACGTCTCCATTTTCGACGAAATCGCCCGCCTTTACACGTCGGGAACGACCGGGCGCTCGAAGGGCGTTCCGATCAACCGCATGAACGAAGTGATGTCGGCGCACGAAGTCGCGATGCGCTATCCTATTTTCTCGGACGACGTTACGATCAACACGACGCCCTGGTTCCATCGCGGCGGCTTCCACGGCGGCATGACGCCGACGCTTTATCTCGGCGGCGAAATCGTTATTTTACGCCAGTTTAACGCGTCGATTTGCCTTAAAAGCATCCAAAAGCGCAAGGCGACGATCCTGCTCGGCGTTCCGTCGGCGATGACGATCGTCGCTCGCAAACAGGAAAAAGCGAACGCCGACGTGAAATCGATCCGCCTCCTCGTTATGATGGGAAGCGACCTCGAACGCGCCGTTTACCGCTACCTGCAGGGCGTTTTCGCAAAAGTCGATTTTATCAACAGTTACGGCACGACGGAATCGTTTTTGAACACGTTTCTCGACTCGAAAGACCTGCCGGATAAAGCCGGGACGGCCGGACGCGCCGCTTACGACGACGACGTGATCCTCGTCGAACCGATCGAAGACGGTTGGGGCTCGCCCGAAAATTTGACGCCGAAAGACGGTAAAACGCTCGGCGAAGCGCTCGTTCGCTGCAACTCGAAAACGGCTTACGGCTACTTCAACAAGCCGGAGGAAACCGCGCGCAAGTTCAGGAACGGCTACCTTTACACCGGCGACCTCGCCGTTTGGGACGAAAACGAATACATTTCGATCGTCGGACGCAAGGACGACATGATGATCTGCGCGGGCGAAAATATTTATCCGCAACCGATCGAAGAGGCGATCTGCGGCTGTCCGAAAGTTTCGGACTGCGTCGTCGTCCCGGTTCCGGAAACGACGCGCGGACAAGCGCTTGTCGCTTACGTCGTTCTCGACGATCCGTCGCTCACGGTCGCCGAATTGCTGAAATTCTGCTCCGAAAACCCGAGTTTGTCGAGCTTTACGATCCCGCGCTATTACCGTTTCGTCGAAGAGCTTCCGTACACGGCGACCGGCAAGAAGCAGCGCTTCGTCTTGAAACGTCAGGCGCCGGAGGACTTGAAAGCGGGTCTTCTCCAACGCAACTGACGCGAAACAACGCGTTGCGTTTTCTTTGAAACCGCCGTCCTTTTCGTTCGACGGCGGCTTTTCTTTTGCGCGACGTTCAGTCGACGGCCCAAATGTCGGGCAAATTCCGCCAACGTTCGCCGTCGTCGAGCCCGTACCCGAACAAAAACCGGTCTTCCGCCTCCAACGCGCTCCACTCGATCGGCGCGTCGACGGCGCGCTTCGCCTTTTTGTCGATCAGCGCGACAACGCAAACTTCGGCGGCTCCTTGACTTAGAAAGTGATCGCGCAGTCGTTTCAGCGAACGCCCGGTGTCGACCATATCTTCGACGATCAAAACGCGCCGCCCCTCGACCGGCGTTTCGACGTCCTTCGTCAACGCGACGGTTCCGCTCGAAACTCGCGCGTCGCCGTAACTTGCGACGCGAACGAAATCGATCTCCAACGGAAAGTCGAGTTTGCGCGCCAAGTCGGCGAGAAAAATCGTCGCCCCCTTGAGCGTTCCGACGACTAAAACATTGTCGCCGCTAACGTTGGAATAATATTCGTTGATCTTCGCCGCGACGCGCTCGACGGCGGCGGCGATCTCCTCGGCGGTAAAATAAATTCTCAAAGGTCGCTCCTTCGTTAAAATTTTCGCGGCGCTCAAATCAACGCGGCAAATTTTTCATTATATCGGCCCCAATCGCTCAATTCTTAACGTCCGGCGACGGGCGCTTCACATTTCCCGCGCTTTTGCCGTCGCTCGTTCGACCTGCGCGTCGTCAAGGCGATAAAGTCGGAATATTTCAGCGTTTAGCGTTTCAATTTCCGCGTTTTCACCCGCTAAGATCGCGTCGACGCAACGCTCCAAACGCCGATCCAACGCCGGGTCGATCTCCGGAAACGGAAGCTCCGACAATTCGCTCTTCAAAACTTTTCCATTCGCAAACGTTTGTCGATAAAAGAATTGGAAAAGCGCGGAGTTCAAAAACGCGGCGACCGTTTTCACGCTCGCGCCGGGAATCCGCGGAATCAAAACGTTCGCGCTGTTCAAAACAAGGCGTTGCGACGCGTCGTACGCAAACGTTAAACGCCGCGAAATAAAGCGATAGATCAGCTTTTCCGGCGCTCGATAACACGATTCCTTCGCGACTTGCTGGAGCCGCGAACGGTCGTAACGCAGGTAAAAACGCGGCGGTTTCACAACGAACGGCTCGATTTCGCGCCCCGTGTAAATCGCTTCGCAACCCGGCTCCGGAAAAGACTTTAGAACGTTCCGATTATTCCCGGTAACGACGCCGAGCGCCCAATCGCTCGCCGCCAAATTGAAGCGCCCGAGTTCGCGAACGCGACGCAAAATCGCTTCGTCGTCGGAAGTCGGAAAGACGAAAACGCGATTCTTCGTCGCAAAAAACGGCGCCGTCGACGCTCGTCGAACCCCTTGCGAATCCTCGACTTCCAGCGCGTCCGACGGCGACGCGGCGCGCGCCGACGCGACGACGCATTTCGTCGCGACGCCGGAAAACGTTTCGTCGCAAAACGTTACGCGCTCCAGCCGAACGCGCTCCGTCAAAAAACGACGCAAGTCCCGATGCGCCGCGACGTTAAGAAACGACGCCGGCAAAAGAAAACGAACGGCGGCGCCCGGTTTCGCCCAATCGAAAGCCTTCGCAAAAAACCGCTCGAACGCGTCTTTCGCCGCGAACTCGTCCAACGCAACCGACCGATTTTTCTCCGTTTGCGTCGTTTTCAACTCGCGCCGCTTCTCCGTCGAAACGGCGGCGCCCCAAGGCGGGTTCGTCGCGACAAAATCGAATTTTTTCGGAAACCCGAAGTCGGCGCCCGCTCGCTCGGCCGTTTCACTTAAAAAGTCCCAGTAAACGACTTGCGGCGCAAAATCGCGGTTCGGAAATTTCAGCAGAAGATTAATTTTCGCGATAAAAACGGCGATCGGGTCGGAATCGCCGCCGAAAATTTGCTCCGGTTCGACGTTTTCAAGCGCCGTCAAAAACGCGCCGCCGCCGCAACACGGATCGATAAAGGTTTTACCGCCGGAAAAATCGAAGTCGGCGGTCATTTTTCGAGCGATTTTCCGCGGCGTGTAATACGCGCCCCGACGATTGCGCTCGCCTTCGGTCGTCGCCGCAAGATACGCCGCGCCAAGGAGATCCGTTTCGTCGAGCGGCGGCGTTCGCCCGACGGAGTCCGGAACCGACGCGAACTTTTCGGCGTCCAAAACGTCGACGACGTTCGGACGCTTCAGGATTCCCCGTTCCCTTAACAGCGCGACCGCCAGCGCCCCGATCGCGTCGCGAAGCGGAACGCCGCCGTCGACGGTCTCGACGAAACGCTTTATAAACTCGACGTTTGCGCGATTCGTTAAATACTCGATCGGCACGCGGCGCTTCGTCGAGCAGGTTTTGTTCGCCCGCGTCGTCAACCGCCCGGTCGGGCTCGCGCCGAGCCGCCGCCAATTCCGCAACGTCGACGCGGACGCCGCCGCTTCTTCCGCCGTTTCCTCTCCCCGCGTTTCCAAATTCGCCGCTTCGCTTTCTATTAACGCAACGCGAACGGGCGCCGCGACTTACGACGCCCGCTCCCGCTTTTCAACTCGCGCGGTTCCGCTCGCCGTCAAATTTTCCTGTAAATCGCAAGGAAGAACGAACGCGGCGCCAGCTTCACTTCAAGTTTCGCAAGTTCTTCGCCGACAACGACTTTCTTCGTTCCGTCGAAATACTCGACTTCGTACTTCGCCGTCGGGTCGATCCCCGGCAGTTCGAACGTTCGCGTTTCCTCCGGCGCGTCGGCGCGTCGGAACACGAGCGCGAACCCGTCGTTTTCGTTCGGCCGCCGCAACGCCCAACCGCACCAAACGTCGTCGGTCGCGCCGGTTTCGTCGGTCAACGGATAGAAGTCGCCCATATAATACGCTTGCAGACGCGCCGCCCAGCCGAACATTTTTTTGAACCAGGCGGTCTCGTCGTCGGTAAACTTGCGACGAACGACGCCGCCGTCGAAGTCGGTCGGAGTGAAAACGGTTCCGGACGAAGCGACGCTCATGAAGCCGTAATCGTCGCCGACCGCGACGCAGTTCGTTTCGCCGCCCTGGAACGGAAGATACGGCGTCGTGTTGAGCGTCATGTTTTGGCCGAGATTGATCGCCGTGTCGCCCGGTTTCACGCCGATGAAATAATCGCTGCGGCAGTACGAGTGCGCCCGTCGCGCCATCTCGAAGTCGACGCGGCGCCCGCCCGACGCGCAGTTTTCAAGCAAAATATTCGGGAAGCGCGCCCGCATGTCGTCCAAAAACCGGTACAACGCGGCGACGTGTTTCGCCTCGACCGCTCCGACGCGGTTTTCGCCTTCCTTCGCTTCGAGCCGCGCCCAGTATCCGGTCGGCTCCATGTTGAAATCTTGACGGTAAACGTCGATCCCGTGTTTCTCGATCGTTCCGTAAACGATATCCTGCATCCGTTTCAGCGCTTCCGGGTTCGCGTAATTGTACAACTCGCCTTCGACGAACTCCGGGTTTTCCTTCGCAACCGGCGCCGACTCGTGAACGCGTTCCGGCTCGAACCAAAGGAGGAAACGCATTCCGGCTTTATGGACGGCGTCGGCGATCGGGAGCAGGTCGCCGGTCGGATGCGTCGTCGTGTTGACGCGCCAGTCGCCGACGAAGCGGTACCAATCCGGGCCGCAGTTCGGGTAAGGATCGGTCTCGTGCGGCGCGCCGTACCAACCGGCGTCGACCCAATACGTGTCGAACGGAAGTTCCGCGTCGATTTTATATTGGAGAACGTCGAGCATCATTCGCGGCGTTTTGTTCCCTCCGCCGGCGGTGATCGCAAGAATCGGCGGGACGATCGCCCCGTTCGCGTCGCGCGGCGACATGCGTTCGCGCATAAAACGGTGAACGACCGTCTTAAATTCGCGGCGCGTTTGGCCGTCGCGTTCGAAAATCAAAACGGACGGTTGCAGAAGCGTTTCGCCCGGGTTCAACTTCATTCCGCAACGCTCCATCCCAAGTTCGACGCGGAGCGCCCCGCCTTCGTTGACGAAACGCGCTTTCCAGTCGCCCGTCCAACCGATCGCGAACAAAGCGCCGGTTTTCTCGTCGAAGCTCGCGTCGATAAAGGGGGTAAATTCGCTCGACGACCGCCCGCTCGGGGTCGCGAACGTCTTTTCCTCGCCTTTTTTCAAAACGAAATTCAACGGTTCGAAGTCTTGCGGAGCGTTCGTCGAGCCGCGAAGAAGATCGAGCGCCGCCGTCGCTTCGGCGTTCGGAAGCGCGAACGAATCGACGAAAACGCGCAGATTTTGAACGACGTCGGTCGGCTCCGTCGCGGAAAGATTCGTCAGCGACGTCGAAATTTCGCGAACCGGGAACCCGGCGAACGTTCGAACGCGAACGTCGAGCGCAAGTTTCCCGTCCGCCGCGACCCAGCGCGTCGACGCGACGTCGCCGTCGACTTTCGTTTCCTTCGCCGCGACGCCGGTCGAATAAGCGCCGTCGAGCGCGAACGGAGCTTTCCCCGCTTCCGCCGCCAGGGCGTTCCCGGTCGATGCGACCGCGGCCAACGCCAACATCCAAGAGAATAAACGCGTCTTCATTATTTTTCGCCTTTCCTGGTCGAGATTCCGTCGAAACTTTTTCGGTCGCCCCGACGCGAGCGCCGGACGTCCTTTCGAACGCTAAAAATTTCCGCGTCGCAACGTTAAGGATACCGGACGCGGGCCGCTTTGTCAACTAAATTTCCCGATAAATTCCGACGGCGCGGAAAAAACGACGCCGAACCGGGAATAAAATCGAAAAAAAACGGGGAACGGCGCGAAAACCGGTAGACGCAAACGCAAAAAAAGATTAAAATAAGGGCGGAACGTTTTCGGACGCTTCGGGCCGCTTCGCGCTTACGTCGCCGATTTTCGCTATTTTCCCCGTTCCCCGCGTTTTAACGTCGTTTCCGCCGCCTCCGTTCTCGTCGAGCGCCGCGGAACGTCTCGGGTCAAAAACGAACGAGCAAAAGCAAAATCGGGAACGACGCGCCGCTTTCGAACGTCTAAACGTCGCCAAGCCAACTCTTCGACGAACGCCGGGACGTCCGGCGGGCAAGCGTCGAATCCGCTTCCGTTCCCGCGTCGGCCCTTGGCGTTGCGCCGGTCGCCGCGTCGTTTCGACGTTCCCTTCCGGGACGTTCTCGACGGTCGGAAGCCGAGTTGAACCAGCAACGGAGCGAAGCAAGACGATGACCAAGAGCTTATTTTCCCGCCGAACGAACGCCCTGTCGCCGCGTCGCGGTTTCACGCTGCTCGAAATTTTGACGTCGGTAACTCTCGCGCTGACGCTGATGTACGCGGTCGCCCGCATCTTCAGCAGCGTCGGCGGTTCGATGAACGAAACGATGAGTTCGATGGAAATGTCGAACGCGTTGCGCAACGCGAAAAACCGACTGACCGCCGACCTTGAAGCGACGTCGGCGTCGCTCGCCCCGCCGCGTAACTCCCGCCGCGGCGAAGGTTTCTTCTGTTACGTCGAAGGAATGGGCGGCCCGTTCGACCGCGTCGCGGGCGGAAACAACGGCGCGCCGTTCGCGGTCGGCGACGTCGCGCTCGACTCGGAACGTTATTTGACGTCGACCGACGACTTCCCGATCGAAGAAGATCCGGGCCCGAGTATTTTCGCGCGGTTTTCTCCGGCGGCGCGCGGCGTCGACGCGAACGGGGTTTGGGAAGCGGTCGACGCGACCGTCGGCGATCTCGACGATATCCTCTCGTTCACCGCGAAAGCGCCGGACGGGCAGCCGTTCCGCGGACGCTTTATCGAACCGGTTTACCGAACCGCGGTCGACGACGCCGGAAAACGTTATCAGAAAATCGTCGACGCCGTCCCGACGACGATCGAATCGGAGTACGCCGAAATTATCTGGTTCGTTCGCGGAACGACGCTTTACCGCCGGGTTTTGCCGCTCGTTTCGAACGAACGCCTTCAAGAAAGCTTCAAAGCGCTGAGGATTTCGTCGACGAACGAGGCGAATATCGACGCGACGACCCTCTTCGGCGCCCCCTGGAACGACGTCCGCCGCGGGTTCGGTTTTTACCAATTTTACGACGTCTCCGTTCATATGGGCGAAGGCGGCGTTCTCGTCGCGAACACGCTCGGCGACCTTTCGAACCGCGAAAACCGTTACTTTTATTGGAATTCGTGCGGAACGCGACTCAACCCGGACGATCCGTCGCAGTCCCAAACGCCGTTTTCGCCGCACGGAGCGAACGGCGCCTGGTATTGGCTCCGAATGGCGACGCTCCAAGAGAGCGCGGCCCCGAGCTTCCGCGCCGGGGCGCCGTTCGGCCAAAGTTCCTTCGCTCGTCGCAACGACGCGACGCCCGACAACGCTTATTGGGCGGGTTTCAATCAGGAACTTACGCTGACGACGGACGGTTCGACCGCGTTGGAGGCGGGAATGTATTCGGCGAACCAGCTTCCGATTCTCGACAAGCCGTTCATCGATTTCTGGCGATCGCCGCACGTTTGGGATCAGGTCGATTCCAATACCGGCGATCTCCGCCTAAACGCCGAAGATATTCGCGCCAACGGTTACAATAAAAGTTTAACGCTCAATCAGGACGTGGCGTTGACCAACGTCGTCAGTTTTAACGTGAAGGTTTGGGACGCCCGCGCCAACGCTTACGTCGATCTCGGCTCCGGCGTCCAGAACAACGAGGCGATCTCCGACGACCCGAACGACCTGCGTTCTTACGGGCGCTGGTCGAATTACGCGGACGCCCCCTTCCTGCCGTGCGTTTACGACACGTGGTCGGAGCAATACCAACGCGACCTTTGTATTTACGACGACTACCAAAGAGCGACGAACGGTTCGAACGTCCAGGTCAACGGCTCCGACGTCGAAGGTTTGATCGCCGACATTCCGCTCGACGCGACCCCGACGTCGTCGCAACTCAAAGATTATCCGCCGCCTTACGACGTTCCGATTAAAAGCGTTCAAATCGAGATCCGCGTCTTCGATCCGCGCAGCAAAGCGATCCGCCAATCGACGTTCGTCGTCGACCTGTCGAAAATCTGATCGGCAAGCGTCGTTTTTAGCGCGAAACCGGCGAGAGCGTTCGAGCGTTCCCGCCGGTTTCGCGTTTCTTGGGGTCTTCGCCGCCAAGCGCCGCCGATAAAAAAAGCGCCGAGTTTTCGCTCGACGCTTTTTTCGACGCTCGATCCTCCGAACGCGATTAGAAATCGTCCGGAAGCTCCTTCATATCGGCCAACGTGAAGACCGGGCCCTCTTTGCAGACGTACACCGAGCCGCAGTTGCAACGACCGCACTTGCCGAGCCCGCACTTCATGCGGTTTTCCAGGCTCGTGAAGATCGCGTCGTCGCTGAATCCGCTCTTCGCTAACGCCGGCAACGAAAACTTGATCATGATCGGCGGGCCGACGACCAGCGCGACCGAATTTTCGCCCGAAACGCCCGATTCGCCGAGCACCGTCGGGACGAAACCGACGCGTCCGTCCCAATCCGGCGTTTCCCCGCCCGGGTCGACCGTCTTCAAAACGTCGACGTTCGGGCTTTTCGCCCATTCGTCGAGCTCGTCCTTGCAAACCAGGTCGCCGACCGTGCGCGCGCCGTACACGATCGTGATCTTGCCGTATTTTTCACGGTTTTCCAAAGCGTATTGGATCGCGCACCGAATCGGCGGCATCGCGATCCCGCCCGCGACGAAGACAAGATTCTTGCCTTCCCACTCTTTCATCGGGTACGAATTTCCGTAAGGGCCGCGGAAACCGATCGTATCGCCCGGCTCGACGTCCCACATGCGCTCGGTAACGCGCCCGGTTTTGCGGAAGCAGAACTCGATGTATTTTTTCGAGTTCGAGCAACAGATATTGAACGTCGACTCGCCGACGCCGAAAACCGAGTAAAGGCCGAATTGCCCGATGTTGAACTTGAAGCCCGCCGCTTTTTCCGGATCGCGGAACCAGATGCGAACGCGCTTGACGTCCGCCGTTTCCTGCGTAACTTCAAGGACTTCCATCGCGTCCGGCTTGTAAATATTTTCCATTTTTCTTCCTTCACATCCGCGGCGCGCCGTTTCGCGACAAGCGCGCCGCGTTTCGATCGAGTCGAGTTCTCGTTAGTCTTCTTGCTTTTGAACGACGTCGGCGTCCAACGCTTCCAGCGCCGGACGAACGCCGAACGACGCCCCGCACGAACGCGAGCAGTTGCCGCAACCGGTGCAGAGATAAGGGCCGAATTTCCCGGGATAAGTCGAGAATTTATGCGTCAAACGCTGCCGTTGGCGCTTCCCTTGCGTCGAGCGCGGGTTGTGCCCGGACGCGTGAAGCGTAAACATGGCGGCTTGGCAGGCGTCCCAGTTTTTGACGCGTTGGCCCTTGGAATACGAGCCTTCGTCGACAATGTCGAAGCAGTGGCACGTCGGGCAGACGTAAGCGCAAGCGCCGCAACCGACGCAACGCAACGCCAACTTCTCCCACTCCGGCGAGTCGAAGTTTTCGGTGATCCAAACGGCGACCTTTTCGACGTCGACTTCGAAATTCGGCGGGGCGCAGGCGGAACCGACTTTGTCCGACTCGGTCGCGACGCCGTCGAAGAGCGCCTTTCCTTTGTCGGTGAAGATCCGCGCTTCGAACGAGCCGTCGCCGAGGTCGAACAGCATCGCGTCGGAACCGGCTTCGAAATCCGGGCCGCCGCCGACCGCGGAGCAGAAGCAGTGCGCGTCCGGCTCTTTGCAGGCGAAGGTAACGACCGTCGTCTTGGCGCGTCGCTGTTGGAAAAAGCGGTCTTGATAATCCCAGGCGAAGAGCGGATCCAAAATCGGGAGCGACGCCGCGTCGCACGGACGGGCGCCGAGAACGATCTGCTCGTCCTCAAAATCCGGCGCGTCGATCACTTCGACGTCGTTTCCCTTGCGAACGAAGGTGAAAATAACTTCGTGCTTCGGAAAGAAGAATTCCTTGATCGAATTTTGAACGCGAACTTGCGGCGCGAACGTCGCTTGCGCGGCGTCGGAGATCTCTTTGAAAGAAACCAACCCGCCTTCGACGACCGGCGCGACGACGCGAGCGCCCGCGCTCAATTTGTCGGCGGCCAGTTTCTTTAATTGTTCCAGCGTAACGACTTGGCTCATCGGATAAATTCCTCCTTATCGTTCTCGGCGTAAGTTCCGATCAGCGGCGCGGCGCCGAGTTCTTTCCCGGCGACGTAACCGAACTGCTCTTCGGCGGCGTTCGCGAGCGTCAAATTCAACAGGTCGAGGTCGATCCCGGCGGGACAGGCGGCCGAACAGGCTCCGCAACCGACGCAACGCCCGGCCAGGTGGAATGCGCGCAGAATGTTCCAGGCGAAGTTCCCCTTGAGCGTGGCCGACGAATCGATCCGCGTCGGACGGTTTTTATCGGCGACGCAACGGTTGCAGTAGCAAAGCGGGCAACTTTGACGACAAGCGTGGCAACGAACGCAACGCGAAAATTCGCCGCGCCAATATTGGAAGCGCTCTTCGGGCGTTTTTTCGAGGAGCGCGGCCAATTTCGCCTGTTTTCCGACGGTTTTGGCGTTCGGCGCGTTCGCGGCGTCGAGTTCGGCGGCCTTCGCGGCGTCGCCGATCAAAATATCGACGTTTTGCGCGGCGTGTTCGACGCAAGCGACGCACTTGTCGAGAAGCGTCCCGGTCGCGAAGCCGGCGGCGTCCGCGCGTTGGATCCCTTCGCAGGCGACGCCGACAACGACGACGTTCGCCCGGTCGATTTGGCCTTCGTTCGCCAACACGACGACGGCGCGAGCGTCGCACCCCTTGACGACGATCGCCGGTTTGCCGAGCGCTTTCACTTCCGGTCGCGAAAGGTGAACGGCGAGATTTTGACGACATTCGGCGTTCCAAACGAGGCGGTCGACTTCGTTCGGATCCGTAACGAAAACCGCTCCGACCGCGCCGCCGACGCCGACGCGTCCGTACCCGATCGCGACGTCGACGGTCTTCTCTTCGAGAAGTTTCCGAATCGCGTTTCTAAGTTGATTTTCCATAATATTTTATCGTTTTACTCGTTAATCGTTTGTTCGAGGCCGCGGCTCGCCGTCGACTTCGGCGGTCGAACCGTTTTCGCGGCGGAGCGACGTTACTTTTCGGCGACGATCGCTTTATAATCTTCGTAAGGGCCGAGTTCGCGGGTCTTTTCGACGATCTCGGTAACGAGCTTTTGGAACTTCGCGCCTTCGGCGGCGGAGATCCACGCGAAGTGAACGCGACGCGAATCGACGCCGATCGTGTCGAGCAACTCGCGGAAAAGTCCCCAACGACGGCGAGCGTGGAAGTTCCCGGCGGCGTAGTGGCAGTCGCCCGGGTGGCATCCGGAGACGAGTACCGCGTCGGCGCCGACCTCGAACGCCTTCACGAGGAGGTTGAAATCGACGCGCCCGGTGCAGGGCAAACGAACGATGCGGACGTTCGCCGGGTATTCGAGGCGGTTCGTGCCGGCCAGGTCGGCGCCCAAATAGGTGCACCAGTTGCAAACGAACGCGACGACCTTCGGCTCGAAACCGCCGGCTATTTTCGTTTCGGAATTCATAAAAATAAGTCCTTATAATCGCTGCGTCGATCGCCGTCGACGCGAACCGCTCCTCCGCTTTTCGGGCCGAGAAGCGTCCGCCGCGGCGACGTCGGCAAATAAACGTTTTATTCCGATCGCGGTTCGGCGACTCGGCGCCTCGTTCGTTTCGCGCGGGCGTTTTCGACGAGGCGTTCGAGTTCGACCGGACGTCGGCGTTAGTCGGCCAACGACTCGACTTGCGCGTAAATTTGGTCGTCGGTGAAACCGATGAGGTCGACCGATTTCGACGGGCAGACGGCGACGCAGGTGCCGCATCCCATGCAGAGGCCGGGGTTGACGCGGGACGTCGTTTTGACCAAATTTCCGTTGCGGTCGCGAATTTCTTCCTTCGAGATCGCCTGGAACGGGCAGGCTTTGACGCAGGCGCCGCAGGACGCGCAGAGCCGTTCGTCGACGCGGGCGATCTCCGGTTCGCGAGTCAAGTTCGGTTGGCTCAACATAATGAGCGCTTTCCCCGCCGCGGCCGTCGCTTGAGCGACCGTTTCCGGAATATCTTTCGGGCCCTGGCAGGCGCCGCAGACGAAGACGCCCGCCGCGTTCGTTTCGACCGGACGAAGTTTCGGGTGCGATTCGCTGAGGAAACCGTATTCGTCGTACCCGACCGACAATTTTTGCGCCAGCTGTTGAGCGCCGGTCGTCGGCGTCATCGCGCAGGCCAAAACGACCATGTCGGCCTCGACGACGACAGGTTTGCCGGAAAGGGTGTCGGCGCCGTACACCATAAGTTTTTTGACGCCATTAATCATTTCTTCCTCAATTTTCGAAACGCGTCCGCGGTGATAGATCGCGCCGTCCTGTTCGATGGCGCGGCGGACGAACTCGTCGTATTTTTTGCCGCCGGAGCGAATGTCCATATAGAAGACGTGCGCCTCGCCGTCGCGCACCTTATGCTTGTACAACATCGTGTGCTTCGCGGTGTACATGCAGCAGATCTTCGAGCAGTACGTAATTCCCTTGGCGTTGTCGCGGCTTCCGACGCATTGGATGAAGACGATCTTCTCCGGAACGCGGCCGTCGGACGGTCGCAACGGCTCGCCGCCGGTCGGGCCGGACGCGGAAATAATGCGCTCGAATTGGAGCGAGTCGACGACGTCCTTATATTTCCCGTAACCGTATTCGGCGTAACCCTTTATGTTCGGATTTTCCTGTTCTTTGCCGATGCTGTAGAGCTGGTACCCGGTCGCGACGATAATGGCGCCGACTTCGACTTCGATCAATTCGTCTTGATCCTGGAAGTTGATCGCGCCGGCGGCGCATTGTTTTTGGCAAAGGCCGCAAAGTTCTTTGCCGTTTTTCATGCTCTTCAAGCGCAGGCACTTGTCGGAGTCGATCGTCGGACGAGCCGGAACCGCTTGCGGGAACGGAACGTAGATCGCGGCGCGCTTGCCGAGCTTCGGGTCGTGTCCGAAACCGAGATTAAAGTCGAAAGAGTTGTCGATCTTACCTTTAAGCGGGCAAGAGTTCCAGCAGGCGCCGCAACCGGTGCACTTCTTGATATCGACGTAGCGCGCTTTTTTGCGGATCGTAACCTTGAAGTTGCCGACGAAACCTTCGACTTTTTCAACTTCGCAGTACGTCATCAACTTGATATTCGGGTGTTGGCCGACTTCGACCATGCGCGGCGTCAAAATGCACTGCGAGCAGTCGAGCGTCGGGAACGTTTCGGAAAGCCCCGCCATTTTGCCGCCGACCGACGGTTCTTTTTCGACGACGACGACTTCGACGCCCCCGGCCGCGACGTCGAGCGCCGCCTGAATCCCCGCGACGCCGGCGCCGATCACGAGCGCTCGTTTCGTTACCGGGACTTTGATCGGCTCGAGCGCGTGGTTGCGACGCACCTTTTCGACCGCCATTCCGATCAACTCGATCGCTTTAGCGGTAGCGACCGCGCGGTCGGCGTGCACCCAGGAGCACTGCTCGCGGATATTCGCCATTTCGACCAGATACGGGTTGAGGCCCGCGTTTTCCGCCGTTTTGCGGAAGGTCTTTAAGTGCATGTGCGGCGAGCAACTCGCGACGACGACGCCGGTGAGCCCGAGTTCCTTGATCTTCTCGGCGATCATGTTTTGACCGGGCTCGGAACACATGTATTTATAATTCAGGCTGCAGTGAACGCCGGGGAGTTTCGCCACGGCATTCGACACTGCGTCGCAATCCACGCGGCGGGCGATATTCTCCCCGCACCAACACGTAAAAACGCCAATCTTCGCCATTTAATCGTCTCGTTCGTATTAATAATAACAATGAAAACGTCTTACAACGTTTCGACAAATTCTTTCCAAAGCGCGTCCGGCGTCGTTTGGTACTCTTCCGCGAAAAATTTCTCGGCGGATTTTCCCACGCGAAGGGAGCGATGCAATTTAATCAAAAACTCGGGATCTTTTTCGCGAATCGCCCAATCGATAAACGCCGCGGCGATCCCGTATCCCTGTTTGTAACTCGAACGTTCCGGGTCGATAGCCCAACGGTTGCGCGAACGCGGTTCCGAAACGTAATAGCGGACGTAGTCGGCGATCCCTTCGGTCGTCCAAAATTCGCCGTTTCGATAGGCCTGCGCGACGTGCGTCGCTTCGTGAACGACGAGTCCGAAGTCGTCCGGGCGTTGTTTGATCCAGCGGCTCGAAACGACGATCGAACGCCCCGCCGCGTACGCGACGCCGTCCATATCCTTAAAAATCAGGCGGATCGTATAATCTTCCGGAATTTTCGCGACCGCGTCTTCGCCGTCGAGAGCTTCGACGATCTTCGGGAACCAGTAGATCAGGCGCCGTTTCGCGGATTCGGCCCACTCGGCGGCGTCGGGCGCGTCCTTGACGTCGACCTCGACGTTAATCGTCCTGGCCGGGAATTCGCCGGTCTTCGTCCACTCGGCGCGGACGTATTCCCGAACCGCTTCCGGCAATTTTTCGAGCGACTCGAACGCTTCAATCCGCGTTTCGACGCCGTCGACCGTCGCGATCGCGACCGCCGGTTGGTTCTCGATCTTTTCAAACTTCACCGAAACGCCCTCGGGCAAAGCCGTCGCGTCCAGCGCAAAAACCGACGGAACGACGCAAAACGCCGTCGCCGCCAACCAAGCCGATAAATTTCCGCGCGTCGTTTTCATTTCGCGCCCTCTCTTCCCAACGTTAATAAGACTCAACGCTTTAAAACACAAGCTTTCGCGGAAACCGCCGTTTTTCCAAACCGCGGTCTCCGGCGTCCTCTCGCTTCGAATTCGAGCGAAACCCGATCCCGGCGGACGTCGCCCCGGGTCGCTTTCCCCGTCGAGCGCGGTCGCCCCGCCCGGCGCGAAGGCCGCCGTTTAAGTTCCGCTCGTCAAATTTTCCCGCGACGCCGCATTTCGGCGCGTCGACCCGCTACTTCGTCAACCGCGATTGCGCGAAGTGTCGGTGAACGTCGAGTTGCGTCGGTTTCAGCCCGAGCGCCATCCCGACCAGGTCGGTAAGGTAGAAGATCGGAACGTCGACCGCCAAGCCGAGTTTTTTGCAGTCCGACTGCCGCATGTCGAGGTTGACTTGGCACATCGGGCACGCGACGACGACGCAGTTGGCGCCGGAATCGACCGCGTTTTTCAAAATGCGCCCCGACATTTGAACGACGCCGTCCGCGTCGCAAATCGTCAACCCGCCGCCGCAACAAACCGTCTTGCAATTCCATTCGACCGGCGCCGCGCCGAGCTTCGTCAGGAGTTCGTCCATCGACGTCGGATTTTCGAATTCGTCGAACTGCAAGGTTTTCGGCGGACGCGTCAGCAGGCACCCGTAATAGCACGCCGGTTTAAATTCTTCGAGCTTGCGCGTCGCTTTTTCGGCGATAGCGTCGTATCCGACCGCCTGGAAGACCTGGATCAGGTTGAGCACGTCGACCGAACCGGAAAGCGGCGTTTCGACGATCTTTTCCATCTCGGCGCGAACTTCGTCGTTCCGCAACTCGCAACTCGCCTTTTTCAGCTCCATCGAGCACATCGGGCACGGCGCGAAGAGGCGGTCGAGCTTCATTTTTTGCGCGATCCCCAGGTTGCGGGCCGGAAGCGCGGTCGCCAGCTTGCGGTTGATCGAGTGAGCCGCGGTCGCCCCGCAGCAGACCCAGTCTTCGAGTTCGTCGAGTTTAACGTCCAACGCCTTCAAACACGCGCGCACGGACGTTTCGTAATCGTCCGACGAACCGTGCAGAGCGCAACCCGGATAATAACCGATATTCATTTTCGAAACCTCTTTCCAACGTTCGTCGTTCAGATCTTCACGCCGCACTTGTCGAAGATGCGCTTCACGATCGCCTTGTCCTTAACCGGCGAGCCCAACTTGAAATGCAACTTTTTCTTCCCCAACATTTTCGGCCCGAGCGTCGCGTCTTTGAGGGCGCCCGTCAAGTCGAAACGGCGCAGGAAATGACGAATCTCGAAGTCGGCGACCATTTCGAGCTCGTTCGTGCGGCCGTTTTTGCGAACGCTGCGCAGAAACGCCTTTTGGAACGCGACGATCTTCGCCGCTTCCGGCGACGCGCAGTTTTCCTCGATCGCAATCTGACGCAACGCGTCGATCACGCCGGCGACCTCGCACGATTTCGGACAGCGCGCCGAACAGGTCAAACAGGAAACGCAACGCCAAATCGAATCCGAACTCGCCGCTTCGAGAACGTCGCCCGTTTGCGCGGCGCGCATCAGACGCGTCGGCGACAGCTTCATCGAAACGCCGCGAGGACACCCCGCCGCGCATTTGCCGCATTGGTAACAGTCGTTAAGTCGCGTGAGCGCCAAGGTCTCGACGCGCGTTTTCCAATCTCGTTTCGACGTCCCCATTCCGTCTCCTCGAATAATTATGATAAAAGCTATATGAAAACGCGGGCTATTAGACAACGCTAACTTTCTTCTTCGCGCCGTTTATCCGCGATTCCTACAATTATGACAATTCTTTTAATTCTGTCAAGAAGAATTACGCCCGAAAGCCCAAATTTCGCTTTCCTTATTTTATTTTAAGGCGTCGGAGCGCGAATTTCAAGTTTTTTTGACGAAAAAATTTCCATTCTCGCGCATTTTCGAAGCGCTTCGAACGTTTATTCGAACGATAAAGTCTCAAGAACGCGCGCCGATCCTGTTTTCGTCCCGCGTTCGCGTCCCTTCGACGCTCGAACCGCCGCTTGCAATCGAAAAACGAACCAATGGAAAACGTCTCGTCGCCCGTCGACCGCTCGCTCAACGGGCAAACGCTCTTTTTTTACGGTCGACTCGCCTTTTCAACGCGCCGCGACGCCGAACGCTTCGCTCGAGAACGGGGATTTCGAGTCGCCGCGACGCTCCGCGAAACGCTCGACCGAATCGTTCTCGGCGAAGGAGAGCCGTTGGCGCGGGTTCGAGCCCGCCTCGCCGTCGAGTTCGACGAACGTTCGCGACGCGCCTTCGAACGAGGAACGCTCGTCGTCGTTTCAGAAACGCAATTTTGGAACGAATTAGCCGCGACCTATCCCGCCGCCCCGAAAACGCCGTCCGCGTCGAGTCCCGCGCCGCCGCGTTCCCCCGTTTTCTCGACCGGCGGCGAATCGCCGTCGAACGGCCCCGACGCCGCCTTCCTTTTCCCGGAACTCGCGCCCGGTTCGACGCCGACGTCCGCCGCGTCGGGCGGATCCGCCGACGAATCGGAACCGACGCTCGAAGCGCTCGAAGAATTCGCTTCGACCGAAAAATTCGGTTGCACCCCGGCCGCGCTCGCCGAACTGGTCGGCGTTTCGATCGAAACGGTTCGACGTTGGCGCCGACGCGGTCTCCTTGCGACGACGACCGAAAACGGACGGCTCCCGGCCTTCTCGACCCGCGCCGTTCTCGTCGCCAAACGGCTCGCTTTCCTTTGCTCGACCGGCCTTTCCGACGAGTTCGTCGAACGCCGCGTCGACGCTTTCCGCGCTTTTGGGCCCGACGTCGAATCGATCGTCCTCCGCTTGACCCTTGCGAGCGACGGCCGCGACGTCCTTTTCAACGGCGACGACGGGCCGATCGACTTTCGCGGCCAACGCCGATTCGATTTCGGAGCGCTCCCGACCGACGGTTCCGGCCCGACGCCGCCGACGCCCCCCTTCCTCTCCCCGGCCGAAGAGGAAATCGCGACGGTCGAACGGTTCGCCGCCCTCGCCGCGCCGGGAGAAGCGACCGCCCCGCTCGCGCCGCCGCCGTTCCTCGCATTTTTCGCCGACCCGACGCCGTCGACGCCCCCGGCGCCCGTCGAAACGCCGAAATCGCCCGCGTTCGCCCCTCGCAAACCGCGTCGTTCCGAAACTTCCGATTCTCCGTCGACGCGGATCGACTTTTCGGCGACGCCCTTTTCCGCCGCCGAACCAACGACTCGCCCCGTTCTCGCGTTCGACAAAGACGCCCGCGAACGTTGGCGCGACGCGACGAAACGCCGGGTCGTTCGCCTTTGCGAATCCGCTTGGAACCTCGAACGCGAAGGATATTGGGAAGAAGCGGCCCGTCTTTACCGCGGCGCGCTCTTAGCCGGCGGGCTCGACGCGGGCGTCTGCTTCCGGTTGGGAAAACTCCTCTATTTGCTCGGCGACTTTTCGGCGGCTCGCGAACGATTTTACGCGACGCTCGAACTCGACGAAGATTTCGTCGACGCCCGTTTCGAGTTGGCGAAAACGCTCGTCGCGCTCGGCGAATTGGACGACGCGGCCGCCGCCTTCGAAGGCGCGCTCGCCGACCGCCCGAACGATCCGAACGTCCGTTTCGAACTCGGCAAACTTTACCTCCAACTCGGACGCCGCGCCGCCGCCGTCGACGAACTGCGCCAAGCCGCCGCGACGCTCGACGACGAAAAACTCGCCGACGACGTCCGCCGCCTTCTCTTCGCGTTGGCCCGAAACGAATTTTGAGCGCTTTCGCCGAAACGCGACAAAAAAACGCCGCGCCGAACCAATTCGAACGCGACGTTTATCGCTCGCTTTTCCAACGGGGAAGCCGCCCGTTATTTCGCGTATTTTTCGATCGGCGGCGTCGGAACCGTCGCCAACAGCTTCTCGATAATTTTGTCGGTCGTCATCCCCTCGGCTTGCGCTTGAAAGTTCGCGCCGACCCGCTTGCGCAACACCGGAATCGCGGCGGCTTTCACGTCTTCGACCGAAACGGCGAAGCGCCCGTCCATCGCGGCGAACGCTTTGCCGCCGTTGATCAAAAACTGCCCGGCGCGCGGCCCGGCGCCAAAATCGACCAACTCGCGGACGAAATCCGGAGCGCTCGGGTCGTTCGGACGCGTCGCCCGGACGAGACGCGTCGCGTACTGAACGACGTACTGCCCGACGGCGACCGACGCGACGAGCCGCTGCATTCCAAGGAGCGTCTTCACGTTCAGAAGTCGGCGCGGTTCGACCGTCTCGCCGCGCGTCGTCGCCGTCAAGATCTTCTCTTCCTCTTCGAGCGTCGGATAATCGATCTTCACGTTGAACATAAAACGGTCGAGCTGCGCTTCCGGAAGCGGGTACGTTCCCTCTTGGTCGATCGGGTTTTGCGTCGCGACGACAAGGAACGGCTCCGGCAGTTTGTACGTTTTTCCGGCGACGGTAACTTCGCGCTCCTGCATCGCTTGGAGAAGAGACGACTGCGTTTTCGGCGGCGTTCGGTTGATTTCGTCGGCGAGAAGCACGTTCGTAAAAACGGGGCCTTCGACGAAGCGGAACGTTCGTTTTCCCTGCGCGTCTTCCTCCAAAACGGTCGTTCCGGTAACGTCGGACGGCGTCAAGTCCGGCGTAAACTGGATCCGTTGAAAATTAACGTCGAGAATCTTCGCGATCGTCGAAACGGTCAGCGTCTTAGCGAGCCCGGGCGCCCCTTCCAAAAGGCAGTGTCCGCGGGTGAAAATCGCCGCAAAAATCTGTTTAATCGCGGCTTTTTGCCCGACGACGACCTTCGCGAGCTCGTTTTCCAACGCCTGCCGCGTTTGCCCGAACTCTTGAAGGAGCGCGCCGAGATCTCGCCGCCCTTGCGGAGCCAACTTCGCGACGCCCGGCGCCGCGTTCGCGCTTCCCGAATTTCCCGCTTCCGTTTTTTCCATCGCTTCGTTCCGATTCCTTTCGCCGCTCGACGCGTTTTCGCCCAGACGCCCCTAATTCCTCATCTTTCCAAAAATTCGCGGATCGCGGCGTTCGTTTCCTCCGTCGCGTCCTCGGTCAGGTAGTGTCCGACGCCGTTGAGTTCGCGAACGAAAGCGTTCGGGTAGTACTCCAGGAATTTTTTCATGAAGATTTCCGGCGGGAAACACCAGTCTTCCATTCCCCAAATCAACGCGATATCCTTGTCGGCGAGCGTCGGCAGCTTTTCCTGAATCGTTTTCAGCGTTTCGTAAGAGCGATGGCGCGGCGACGTCGGGATATCCTGCACGAATTCGCAAACGGCGATCCGGTTCGCCCACGTGTCGTAAGGCGCGAGAAGACCGGCTTTAACCTCTTTGGAAAGGCCCTTTTCGGTCGCCATTTTCGTCGCGGCCCGCGGGAAAACGTTCAGCCCTTGGAGCATAATTCGCTTCAAAATCGGGATATGGCAAAGGCGGATCCGCTTCGGAACGCGATCGTTCAGATAGGCGGCGGTGTTCATCAGAACGATTTTCGAAAACCGTTCCGGAATTCTCGTCGCCGTTCCCATCGCGACGGCCCCGCCCCAGTCGTGAGCGACCAGCGCGACGTTCTTCAAGTCGAGCTTTTCAACGAACTTGCGCAAATCTTCCGCGCGGCGGTCGAGCGTGTACGGATATTTGCGGATCGACGGTTTTTCCGAAAGCCCGCAACCGATGTGATCGACGGCGACGACCCGATACTTTCCGCGAAACGCCTTGATCATGTCGCGGAAAATAAACGACCAGGTCGGGTTGCCGTGCGACGCCAGAAGCGTCGGCCGCTCGACGCCGTCCGGTTCGGTCGGGCCTTCGTCGACGTAATGATATTGGAATCCGTCGATTTCGACGTAACGCGATTCGAACGGATACAGCGGGCGCCAAAGCGCGTCGTTTTTAGTCTTGACGGAAAAAGTCGACATGGCGTTTGCTCCAACAACGGAAAAACGTTAAACGGCTAACAAAGAAAACAAAAATCAAAGGGCGCGATATTTCCGCAACGCTTCGAGCGTCGCCGTTATATCGGGCGGAAGCGGCGCTTCGACGACGACCGTTTCGCCGGTCGTCGGGTGTTCGAACGTAATTCTGCGAGCGTGCAGGGCCTGGCGCGCCAAAATCGGCTCCGGCTCGGCGCCGTCCTTCCCGGAACGCGGGGATCGGCCGACGGTTCCGGCAAGTTCGTCCTCCGTAATCGCGGCGCGGCCTCCGTACAACTTATCGCAAAGGATCGGGCACCCGACGTGCGCCAGGTGAACGCGAATCTGATGCGTTCGCCCGGTTTTCGGAAGGCAACGGATCGTCGAAAAACCGCGGAACCGCTCGACGACTTCGAAAAACGTTTGCGCCGATTTCGCCTCCGGGTCGTTCGGTGCGATCGTCATTCGCTCGCGAAATTTCGGATGATGGCCGATCGGCATGTCGACGACGTCGCGGTCGACGTTCGGAACGCCGAGCGCGACGGCGAAATACTCCTTCTGAATCCGCTTCTCTTCGAAAAGCGCGGCGAGCCGGGCGTGCGCGACGTCGTTTTTCGCAACGATAATCGCTCCGCTCGTGTCGCGGTCGAGCCGGTGAACGATCCCCGGTCGAGCCGGGCCGCGATTCGAACTCAACCGCCCGGCGAAACGGTGCGCGAGCGCGCCGACGAGCGTTCCGGACCAATGCCCCCGCGACGGGTGAACGACCATGTTCGCCGGCTTGTTAATCACCGCCATATCGTCGTCTTCAAACAACACGTCGAGCGGAATGTCCTCCGGGATCGGCGATTCGCGCGGCGGTTCGACGAGCCGAAACGCGACGACGGAACCCGGTTTCAGGCGAAGCGCCGGTTTCCCGCGTTTTCCGTCGACGACGACGCCGTCTTCCGCCTGAATCGCGCGCCGAAGCAAAACGCGGCTGTACTGCGGGAACTTAGCGGCGAGAAAAAGGTCGAGCCGCCAACCGGCCTCGACGTCGGAAACGACGCGGGTCGCGACTTCGCCCGGCTTTTCGGGCGCGGGCGTCCAAAGTTCGAGCTCGTCGGACGCGCCCGATCCGTCGAGCGGTTCGAGTTCGTCGAGCGGTTCCAGCTCCGGTTGTTCGGCGTCGGACATAAAACGTTCTCCCAAACGGGGTTAAAATCGTTGCGTTTGACGGAATTACAAACCGAGCCGCTTTTTCCAGGCGTCGATTTGGAAACGAACCTGATCGGGCGCGGTCGAGCCGTAGCTTTTCATCGCCTTGACCGCGTTGGCGGCGCCGAGGAAACGATAAACCTCCTCGTCGACGGCGTCGCAAACGGCGCGCATTTCGTCGAGCGAAAGTTCGGCCAACGCGCGGCCCGAGTCGAGCCCGATTCGCACCAGGCGTCCGACGACGCCGTGCGCGGAACGTTGCGGAACGCCGCGTCGGATCAAGTACTCCATCAGGCTCGTGGCGTCGAGATGCCCGCGTTCGATCCGGGCGGCGATCGCTTCGCGATTCAACGTCGTTCCGGCGACGAGCGGCGCGGCGAGGGCCAACGACGCTTCGACCGCGTCGAACGAGTCGAAGATCGGCTCCTTATCTTCTTGCAGGTCGCGGTTGTACGCCAACGGGAGGCCCTTCGTCAAGACGAGAAGCGCCTGCAGGTTCCCGATCGTCCGCGCCGCTTTCCCGCGGATCAGTTCGAGCGTGTCCGGGTTGACCTTTTGCGGCATGATCGACGAGCCGGTGCAGAACTTTTGCGGGAGTTGCAGGAAGTCGAATTCGACCGTGGACTGCCAAATCCAGTCTTCGGCCCAACCGCTGAGGTGGATTGCGATCTGCGCCATGTCGAACGCGAACTCGACGGCGAAATCGCGGTCGCTCGACACGTCGACGCTGTTGGCGGCGATCGATTCGAACCCGAGATATTCGGCGGTTTTCGTTCGGTCGATGGGCAGACTCGTTCCGGCGCAGGCGGCGGCGCCGAGCCCCATCGTGTCGACGCGTTTGCGGCAGTCAGCCAGGCGCTCGCGGTCGCGGCCCAATTTTTCGACGTAAGCCAACCAGACGTGCGGCGCCAAAACGGGTTGCGCCCGCCGCGTGTGCGTGTACGCCGGAACGACAACGTCGAAATCGCCGTCGCAACGCGCGACGAACGCTCGTTGCAGGTCGGCGAGCAAAACGTCGAGCCGGTCGATCGCGTCGCGGATCCAAAGCCGGAAGTCGGTCGAAACCTGGTCGTTGCGACTGCGCGCGGTGTGCAGTTTGCGCCCGACGTCGCCGAGTTTTTCGATCAGGGCGGCTTCGACGTGCATGTGAATGTCTTCTTTAGAGATCGAGTATTCGAAATCGCCCTCGACGATCCGCTTCTCGATCGCGTTCAGCTCGCGCTCGATGGCGGCGAACTCGTCCGCCGTCAGGACGCCGACGTCGGCGAGCATTCGAGCGTGCGCGACGGAGCCGCGAATATCCTGTTCGTGCATGCGGCTGTCGAAACTAATGCTTTCGGAAAATTTTTCCATCCGGGCGTCGGTCGCTTCGGTGAAGACGCCGCCCCAGGCCTTGGCGGGTTTGCCGGTCGATTCGCTCATTTTTTCGCCGTTTTTAACCGTTTTTCGTTTTGTTTTCGTTAAGTTTGTCAATTAATATTAATACGCCGCGTTTCCGCCGCTCTCGCCGGGGATCGGCACGATCTCGAAATTCTTCGGAAGCCGAACGAAACACGCGCCCCAGGAGAGCCCGACGCCGAATCCGACCAACAGGGCGACGGAACCCGGCTTCAACATTCCGGCGACGGTCGCGTCGATCATCGCGATCGGAACGCTGCTCGAAACGGTGTTTCCGCGCTCGGCCATATCGTTGAAAAAGCGCGCTTCGTCGATCCCGCACAGGTCGCGCAGTCGGTCGAGCATAAACTTGTTCGCCTGATGGAAGACGAACGCGTCGATCTCGACGCCGCGCCGTTTCGCTTCCTCGACGAGCCGCTTCGTCAACGGCGGGACGACGTCGACCGAAAAATTGAAGACGCCGGGGCCGTTCATGAAGAGTTGGTCTTCCGAATGGAACCCGCCGAACATATCAAGCGTCGGAATCGCCGTTTCGGGCGTCGACTTTTTTCGCGCCGCGCCCGCCGGGACGATCAGCATTTCGGCCCCGGAGCCGTCCGTTCCGAACTCGAACGGGCCGATCGTCGGGGCGCCGCTCCAAACGTCGTTCGAAACCGCGTCGATCTCGACCGCTTCGAGCAAGGTCGCGGCGGCGCCGTCGCCGAAAAGAGGACGCGTCGCCCGGTCTTCGGCGTTAATGTATTTCGAATAAGTTTCGGCGGTTACGAAAAGAACTTTCCTCGCGGCGCCGGTCTCGATCAGCCCCTTGCAGACGGAAAGTCCGTAAGGGTACCCGCTGCAACCGAGGTTCATGTCGAACGCGCCGCATTGCCGCCGCAATCCGAGCCGATCCTGCATCGAACACGCGGACGGCGGCAGAAAATGATCGGGCGACTGGGTGCAAAAAACGACGAAATCGATCTCGTCCGGCGTCGCGATCCCGGCTTCGAAAAGCCGTTCGGCCGACCGAACGCCAAGGTCGAGCGCCGTTTCGTTTTCCGCCGCTATCGGCCGCGTCGCGATCCCGAGCTTGCGTCGAATCTTCTCCTCCGTCCAAAAAGGAAAAACTTTCGCCAACTCGCGATTATCCAACCGGCCGTCGGGAAGGCTCGCGGCGATCCCTCTAATTTGCGCAACTTTCACAACAACTCTCAACGCGAAAATTCGCTCGACGCGTTCGCGAAACGCCGCCGCGCTCGCCGTCGAGTCTTTCCCGACGACGAATCGCGACGCTTCGCAAACGCGAAAATGTTAATTTGTCGAGTCCGAAAACGCGACGCCGCTTCCAACGCGCTCGCCGACGTTTTCGCAACCGTTAAAACGCGACGCTCGAAATCACTTCTCGGCGTCGGCGTCCGGTTGAACGCGTCCGAAGAATTGCGCCAGGTCGCTGAAACTGCGCATCGCCTCTTTCCCGGACTTCATGTCGTCGGAAATCGGCTTGATTTTCTTGTTTTTCGGCGCGGCGACGACGGTTCGCGGCGCTCGTTCGGAACGGTCGTCGCGACCTCGGCCCCGACGGTTCCCCTCGGAGCGTTCGCCCCGTTCGGAGCGTTCGGAACGCTCGCTTCGTTCGCGACGCGGCCGACGTTCGGCGCCGCCGTCGGAACCGGTTCCGGCGGGAGCGTTTTCGTCGCGACGCGGTCGACGCGGGCCGTCCTGCCGACGTTCGCGAACCGTTCCGGGCGCCAACGTCGTCAACGAGACGCGACGGCGTTTCGCGTCGACTTCCAGCACCCAAACCTTCAAAACGTCGCCGACCGCGACCTTTTGGTGCGCGTCGCGGACGTAAGAATCGCCGAGCTGGCTGATGTGAACGAGCCCCGACTCGTGAAGCCCGACGTCGACGAAAGCGCCGAAATCGACGACGTTTAAGACGACGCCGGTCAGCTCCATCCCCGGTTGCAGGTCTTCCATTTTGAGGACGCCCTTCTTGAAGATCGGGCCCGGAAGCGCGTCGCGCGGGTCGAGTCCCGGACGGACGAACTGTTCGAGCAGGTCGGCGACGGCGAGCGGGCCGGCGCCAAACTCTTCCGCAAGCGCGGCGGCGTCGGTCGCTTTGATCGCGTCGGCCAACTCGGCGACTTTCTCGCGAACGAGCAGATCGGCGGGGGCAAATCCAAGTTTTTCAAGGATTTTCGTCGCAAGCTCGTAACTTTCCGGGTGAATCCAAGTCGCGTCGAGCGGGTTTTCGCCGCCGACGATCTTCAGGAACCCCGCGCAGTGCGAGAAGGCCGTTTCGCCAAGACCGGAAACCTCTTTCAGCTCTTCGCGATTGCGATACGGGCCGTTGGCGACGCGACGTTCGCACACGCGCTTGGCCGTCAGCTGATTGAGCCCGGCGACGTACCGCAAAATGGCCGGCGTCGCGGCGTTCAAATCGACGCCGACGCGGTTGACGCAGGAGGCGACGACGTTCGTCAGCGCGTCTTTGAGCGCCTTCGACTTGACGTCGTGCTGGTACATCCCGACGCCGAGCCGTTCCGCGTCGATCTTAACCAATTCGTTCAGCGGATTTTGCAGACGGCGTCCGATCGACGCGGCCCCGCGAACCAACGGGTCGAAATTCGGGAACTCGTCCTTCGCAATCTGACTCGTCGAGTAAACGCTCGCGCCCGCTTCGTTGACGACGATGTACGCGACGTCGGCGTCGGCAAATTTTTCTTCAATGATCTTCGCGACAAAGTTTTCGGCTTCGCGGCAACCGGTTCCGTTCCCGATCGCGAAAACGCTCAGCTTGTATTTTTCGACCAATTCGACGATCTTCGCGGAAGCCGCGGCGCGACGCTCGGCGTTCCCTTGCAGGAAGACGGCGGCGTAATCGAGCACGTTCCCAAATTCGTCGAGCGCAACGAGTTTGCAACCGTTTTTAAAACCGGGATCGAGCGCCAACACGCGACGGCGATTCAGCGGCCGTTGCATCAGGAGGTTGCGCAAATTCTTCGCAAAGACCGAAACCGCCTGCTCTTCGGCGCGTTCGGTCAGTTCGCGACGCGCTTCCCGTTCGAGCGACGGAGCGGCCAAACGAACGACGGCGTCGTCGGCGCAAGCGTTCAGGAAGTCGGCGAACGGGCGGCCTTCGGCGACGAGCGTTTCGCGAGCGATCGCTTTCAGCTGGTCGACGTCGACTTCCAATTTGACCGAAATAATTTTCGCGTTTTCGCCCCGATTCAGCGCAAGCGCGCGATGCGGCGGGCAGGAGCGCAGGTCGAACGACGCGTCGAAATAATCGACGAACTGCTTTTCGAGCTGTTCGGCCTGCTGTTCCTTAAACATCTTCTTTTTCTTCTTTTTATCGGCTTTAGCGGCGTCGTCCGTCGCTTTCGCTTCGGTCGTTTCGACGTTTTCCTCCGCGACCGGCTCGACCGGCGTTTCGGCCGTTTCGACCGCCGTTTCGGCGTCCGCCTCCGGCTCCGCGGCGCCCTTCTTCTCGACTTTCTTCGAAACGAGCTTGCCGGTTCGTTGGATCTTATCGCGCAGACGTCGGCGAACTTCGAACGTTTCGGCGAACGTTTCGGCGATAATATCGGCGGCGCCCTTCAACGCGTCTTCAACGGTCGCGACGTTCTTTTCGGCGTCGACGAACGGCGCGGCGAGCGCGTTCAAATCGGCGGACTCGTCGGCGGCGTTCAGGATCGCTTCGGCGAGCGGTTCGAGCCCCTTTTCCCGCGCCGCCTGCGCCAACGTTTGACGCTTCGATTTATACGGCAGGTACAGGTCTTCCAAACGGCGCGCGGTGCGGGCTTCGCGGATCTTTTGCTCGAGTTCCGGGGTCAGCTTGCCTTGCGCCTCGATCGTCTTCAAAAACGAAAGCTTACGGTCGGTCAACTGACGTTGTTTTTGATACGCCGCGGCGACTTTGGCGACGCCGTCTTCGCTCAAATTCTTCGTTTGGTCTTTGCGATAACGCGCGATAAAAGGGACGGGATATCCCTCTTCCAACAGGGCTAAAGTCGCTTCGACTTGGTCGAGCGGCAGATCGAGTTCGCGAGCGAGAAAAACGGGATTGACAATAATGGGTTCGGTCATGGCGCCGCGTCCGTCAATAATATCGTATAAAGGGAGGTCGAGCGATCCCGACGAATCGGGGCTCGCGCCGGGTTTCACCAGTTCCGACGTCGCGTCGGAAACGCTTCGGTCGCTCGTCGTCGAACGTTCTCGACGAATCGTCCGCCGCCGCAAAACTCCAAAAATCGGGGCGCGACGAACGAAAAATCGACGACCAATTTAAAATCTAAAAGAATTTGCGTTGTTTGTCAAGGGAAGTCGTCGTTTTCTCACTAAAAAGTTCGGACGCCGCGCCGTTTTCTTTTACCCATTTTATCCATCTTGTTTTATTTAACAAATTAAAAAAAAGAAGAGGTCTCGCCCCCCCCTGTCGCTTTTGAAAAAATCGGGTAGAATGGGGGCGTCTGTAAGAACGAGCGCGCCGACGAAAGCGACCTTGCCCGCCGCCCTCCCCGGTTCGTTCGCGCAAGCCGACGCCGCGGTTCGAATTGCGAACGACGGCGGCGAGGCGTCCGTTTCACTTCGACGACGAGGATTATCGACTCCCATGGAAGAACGCGTTTACAATTTTTCCGCCGGCCCGGCCGTTCTGCCGGTTCCCGTTTTGAAAAAGGCTCAAGAAGAACTCCTTTGCCTCCCCGGTTGCGGCGCTTCGATTCTTGAAATCAGCCACCGTTCGAAGCAGTTCGGCGAAATCCTCGCGCAAACGAAAGCGAACGTTCGCGAACTCTTAAACGTTCCGGAAAACTACAAAATTATGTTCCTGCAAGGGGGCGCGCTCACGCAATTCGCCCTCCTTCCGATGAACATTCTGCGCAACACGGACAAAGTCGGCGATTATATCGTTACCGGAACGTGGAGCAAGAAAGCCGCGTCGGAAGCGAAGACCCAAGGCAAAGTCAACGTTATCTGGAACGGTCAAGACGAAAAATTTGTCCGCAAACCGAGCGACGCCGAGCTGAAAACCTCGGAAAACGCCGCTTACTGCTACTACTGCGCGAACGAAACGATCGAAGGGATCCAATTCCCGACCGAGCCGAACGTTTCGGTTCCGCTGATCTGCGACGCGTCGAGCGAAATTTTCAGCCGCCCGGTTCAAATGGAAAAATACGGCGTTCTGTTCGCCTGCGCCCAGAAAAACGCGGGCCCGGCGGGCGTTACGCTCGTGATTATGCGGGACGATTTCGTCGAAGCGAGCGGCGACGACCTTCCGTCGTTGTTCTCGTACAAAAAACTGGCCGAAAAAGATTCGATGCTCAACACGCCGCCGACGTTCGGCATTTACGTCATGAAGCTCGTTACCGATTGGCTCAAAGAGCAAGGCGGTTTGGAAGCGATGCGTCAAAAGAACGTCGAGAAAGCGCAGCTCCTTTACGACGCGATCGACGCTTCGAACGGTTTCTATAAGGTCCACGGCGCTAAAGAGTTCCGTTCGTTCATGAACGTTTCGTTCCGCCTCCCGACCGAAGAGCTCGACAAAAAATTCCAGGAAGAAGCGAAGACGCGCAACCTGGCGAACCTCGGCGGCCACCGCAGCGTCGGCGGCGAACGCGCTTCGATCTACAACGCCATGCCGCGCGAAGGCGTCGTCGCTCTCCGCGATTTCATGCTCGATTTCGCCAAGAAAAACGCGTGAGTTCGGCGCTGATCGGCAATCGTTGAGAACCGGTAAAAAAAGAACCCGGCGTCGAAAGCGCGACGTCGGGTTTCCGCGCCGCCGCGACGTTCGAGAAAGCGTCGCGGCGTCTCGTTTTTTCGCTCAGCGACCGAAATTGATCCCGTAACTGTTGCGCGCAACGTTGTATTCGACGAAAGTCGGTCTGCTCGCTCGATACGAGCTTACGCGCACTCTTTTCGTTTTAACGACGCTCCAATCGGAGTCGTCGTACCCTCTTCGTCGCATGTCTTCGGTCGCGCACGCTTTCACGCGAAATTCGTAATCGCGGTTGTTCGTCAGATTTTTGATCTCGTACAGGGCGGTCGTGGACAGCGATTTGTCGCAAATGTAAACTTCCTTCCAGGTTCGCGATCCCTTTTGGCGCCACTGAACGCAACAGACCGGAGTTCCGGCGTTATTCGTCCAAGAGATGGAGACCGTTTTCGACTTGCCAGCGTACACCCCGATTTCCGGCCGCGCCAATTTTTTGCCCGCCAGCCGACAGCTCTTCTTTTCGGAACGATTGGAACGCGAATACGCGCTGCTGTCGGAGTTGGCGTAGACGTAAAACTCGTAAGTCGTTCCCGGCGTTCCCTTGAACGAAAATTTTGTCTCCGTTACTCTTTTCGAATCGCAAACGCTTGCGCCGCCGTCTTTTCGATGGTAATAGACGGTGTAGCTCGCCGCGTTCCGCACGGCGTTCCACTCCAGCGTAATCGTATTGCCGGACGCTTTCGCGTTCCGACTCGACATAAAAAAAAGCCGCCGACATTCCGAAAAACGTCGACGGCCTCGTCTTTACCGCACGCGCGGCGAATCATTTAAATCCTGCGACGGAAACGTTTAGGAGACGTTTCCTGCGAGAAAACCCGTTCTCGCCAACCCGACGTCGCTCGATTTGCAAACCCGCGACGCGTTCGAACGTCCCAGTCGATCGACGGCGCCAACGATCGACCGGGCGAATATTCGATTCTTAAATCGCTAAGCGATCGTCAAATCAATAGCAGCAGCACGGAGCGCAGCAGACCGGCGCGCAGCAACGAACGACGCGGACGCAGCACGGTTTGTAGCAGCAGACCGGAGCGCAGCAACGGACGACTTTGCAGCAGCACGGCTTGCAGCAGACCGGAGCGCAGCAACGGACGACTTTGCAGCAGCACGGTTTGCAGCAGACCGGAGCGCAGCAGGAGCACTTGCAGTCGTCGCAATCGCAAACGCGAACCATGCGGTACTTAATGCAACCGAAGCAACCGCGAACGGCGACGCACTTCCAACCGCATTTGCATTCGCCGACCTTGCAAGCGCCAGGTTTCTTGCAACCGTCGCAGTCGCCTTCGTCAAAAGTTTCGTCTTGCGCGGCTTCGTCGAATTGAGCGTCGACGTTGACTTGATCGGCTTCGACGGTTTTCACGGCGTCTTGAGCGAAGGAAGCGGAAGCGAAAGCGAAAACGGCGAGGGCGGCGAAAGCGAAGAAAATTTTCTTAGCCATGGTTAAAACTCCAATGTTCGTAAGGGGGGAATTGTTGACGACGGCTGAAAAACCGCCGACGATTTCAAAAGGCGCGACGCAAACATTTTTTCGCAACGGAAACATTCGCAAATAAAAACGTCGTTTCAAATTCGCTTCAAAAAACGCGGTCGCCGACAAAATACCGCGCGTCGTTCAGGAACAACGTCGTCTGAAAAACACGCCGGTTTTCGTCTTTGTTTTTTTTAAGGATTAAAACGATTGTTCAACCCTTATGCGCTCAGTATAACACAGGCCGCGCGCTAGTCAAGTACAATTTTGATTATTTTACCATTTTTTTCAAAATCAACCATCGTTTCTATATTAACAACTACTCCCATTTTACTCGACATTCGCATCGCGCGCATTTTACCCAAATTATCGTTCCAACGTCGGCAAGCGACGCGGCGCGGCGCGTTTTTTGGGAAAAATCGTCGAAATCGCGAAGAAAAACTTGAATCGCCGACGTCCGTTATTTAAAATAAACGTCGCGTATTCGTCGCCGCGACAAGCGGAGATTTATTTCAAATTTTTCTTCGATTAGGAACTACAAAAATGACAAGCGCGCACGTCAAACAACGATTAGTCGAGAATCGACGCGGCTTTACGCTCGTCGAGTTGCTCGTCGTCATCGCAATTATCGGAATTTTGATCGGACTTCTGCTTCCGGCGGTTCAAGCGGCTCGCGAAGCGGCTCGGCGAATGCAGTGTTCGAACAACCTCAAACAGATCATGCTCGCCGTCCACAATTATCACGACGCGCACGGCAGATGCCCGGCCAGCACGACGACGCTCGGCAACTACACCGGCGTTTATCCCAATCACTCGCCGTTTATCGGCGCGCGAACGGTTTTGCTTCCTTACGTCGAACAAAGCGCCCTTTGGAACCTTTGCCTTTCCGACTCGCAGGACGTCGCCGCAGGATCGAGCCCCTGGAACGGAACCGGAACGGACGGACGCGCCGACTGGAACTACAAAGTCAAAATCGACGGCTATATCTGTCCGTCCGACGGCAAGGCGAGCGAAGTTTCCAACAGCGGTTGGGAAACGCTCCAAACCGGTCGCGCCAACGTTATTTTCTGCTCCGGCGACGCGCCCTGGGCCTGCCAGTACAACGAAAAATACGATAACAACCCCCAAGCGAAAGTCGGCTCCCGCGGATTCTTCATGCCGGAAATGTGGAAGTCGCTCGCCGTCTGTCTCGACGGCACGAGCCAAACCCTCGCGATCTCCGAAACTTGCGTCGGCGACCAATACGAGCCGACCGTCAAAGGCGGCGTTACGATCGTTAATTCGATGTACAACGGCGACGTTATTCCCGGCAATTGCCTTGTTCACGGGTACGCCGCCGACGACCGCTCGATGATCGCGCAACCGGGCGACGCCTGGCGCGGAACGCTTTGGTACGACGGCCGCGCGTCGAGCTCCTGCTTCACCGCGAACGTGCCGCCGAACTCGCCGACCTGCATTTGGGCGAACGACTATCCCTGGATCGCCGGCGGAGCGCAAAGTTACCACGCGGGCGGCGTCAACGTCGGAATGCTCGACGGCTCGATCCGCTTCGTTTCGGAAACGGTCGACTGCGGAAACGTCAACGCGCGCCAGGTTACGACCGGCAAGAGCCCTTACGGCGTTTGGGGCGGCATGTCGACTCCGCAAGGCGGCGAAACGGAAACCCTTTAATCTCGACGTTTAAGAAAGGTAAACCGATGTTTCAACGATTGTTTCAAGTCGGCGTCGTCGCCTGCGCTTGCGTCGCGGCGGTCGGTTGCGGCGACAAAAAGCGGCCCGAAGGCTTCCCGGAGACCGTCGAGCGTTCGATCAAAATTCTGCAAAACGGCGCTCCGCTCGAAGGCGCGAGAGTCAACCTGGTCGCGCAAGATCCGGCGCTCGCCCGCTGGGGTTGCGGCGGCGTTACGAACGAAGACGGCGTCGTCGAACTGCGCACGAACGGTTATCCCGGCGTCCCGATCGGGTCGTTTAAAGTCGTCGTCATGAAGACCGAAACGGTCGGCGGCGCGCAAACCAAGGAAGATTACCAACGTCGAATGCAGGGCGAAGACCTCGGCGTCGAAGAGACGTTCGATTTGGTCGACCGCCAATTCGCCGACCAAACGCAAACGCCGTTGACGATTGAAATTAACGCCGATTCCAAAGAAATCCGGGAATTCGACGTCGGCGCGCCGATCCGCGAACCGATCAGAACGCCGGGAAGCTGACGCGCTTTCCGGGCCCGTTCGCCCCCAAATTTCCGCTCCCCAACGGCGCGGTTTCGAACGCCGCGCCGTTTTTCAATCGCGTTCCACCGTTCGAATTACATGGAGAAATTTAACATGTCGCAACGTTTTTCCCGTCGTTCTTTCCTCGCGACCGGAGCCGGCGCCGCCGCGTTCGCCGCGCTCTCGGGCGCCCAATATATCAAAGCGCAGGACGCGCCGCGGATCCAGGGTTTCGACGCGACGGAAACCGACGTCGACGCTCAAAACGTCTGGCGTCCGTTCACCGATCGCAAGCTGCGGATCGGGATCGTCGGTTTCGGCCTTTGCCAATTCGGCGCGCAGTTCGGCCTCCAAAACCACCCGAACGCGGAGGTCGTCGCCGTTTCGGACCTCTTCCCGGATCGTTGCGCCGGCCTCGCGAAGGCTTGCCGCTGCGAAAAAACTTACGAATCGCTCGAAAAACTGATTGAAGACGACTCGATCGAAGCCGTTTTCATCGCCACCGACGCGCCGAGCCACTGCGACCACGTCGTCAAAGCTCTGAAAGCGGGAAAGCACGTCGCCTGCGCCGTCCCGGCCGTTTTCGGTTCGCTCGAACAAGCGGATCTTCTCTTTGAAACGGTCAAATCGACCGGCTTAACTTACGCGATGTTCGAAACTTCCGCCTACCACGACGCAGTCTACGCTTCGAGAAAAATCTACGAGGCGGGCGGGTTCGGGCGCATGATCTACACCGAAGGCGAGTACTACCACTACGGCGTCGGAACGCTGCCCGGATACAAAAACTGGCGACGCGGACTCCCGCCGCAATGGTACCCGACGCACTCGAACGCCTATTACGTTTGCGCTACCGGCAACTCGTTCGCGTCGGTCTCCTGCGTCGGTTGGAAAAGCAAGCTCGACGAATACCCAAAAGGCGCGAACCCGACCGACAACCCGTTCGGCACCGAAGCGGCGCTCTTCGAAACGAGCGAAGGCGGCGCGGCGCGAATGATCGTCAGCTGGGACAGCGCGGGACGAGGCGGCGAAGTCGGTCGCAACCGCGGCGAAATCGGCGCTTACGACGACGCTTACATTCCGCTGAACGACGATTCGACGCAAATCGTTCGCGCGCTCGGCGAACTGCGCAAACCGGCCCTTCCGCCGACGGTCGACGCGGGCGGACACGGCGGCTCGCACGGCTACCTCGGTTCGAACTTCGTCGAGTCGGTGTTGAAGGGCGTCCGGCCGACCGTCGACGTCGCGACCGCGCTCAACCTGACCGTCGCCGGAATCGTCGCGCACACGTCGGCGCTCAAAGACGGCGAACGGCTCGCGATCCCGCAATACAAGCTCGACTGACCGCCGGAAGCGTTAAGATCCGCCGCCGTTCGCGATTTGGCGGCGGAAACTCGACTTAAGCGCTTGACAAACGCCGCCGCGACGTTTAACATAATAACGTCGCGGAGAGAAAAAAGAACGGGAAAAACGGTTCGACGCGAGCCAAGCCGTTTCCCACTTTGCGCATTTTTCCCCGTTTAACGTTAATTTTTCTTCCACCGTCGAAAGGAGCGCGTGATGAAAATCGGAACCGTTAAAGAAATCAAGCAACACGAATACCGCGTCGGGATGACGCCGGACGGCGTCGCCGCTTTCGTCGCCGCCGGGCACGAAGTTTACGTCGAAGCGGGCGCGGGCGAAGGTTCCGCTTTTCCGGACGAAGAGTACGCCGAAGCGGGCGCGAAGATCCTCCCGACGGCGGCCGAAGTCGCGGCGACGGTCGACATGCTCGTGAAGGTGAAAGAGCCGTTGCCGGAAGAATACGACCTTCTGCGTCCGGGGCTGATCCTTTACACGTACCTTCACCTGGCGGCGGATCCCCGTTTGGCGAAAGAACTTGCGGCGAAAAAAGTGAAAGCGGTCGCTTACGAAACGATTCAGGAGCCGACCGGGCTTCCGTGTTTGCGCCCGATGTCGGAAATCGCCGGACGTTTGAGCATTCAGGAAGGCGCGAAATATATTGAAAGCGCTTACGGCGGACGCGGAATTTTGCTCGGCGGCGTTCCCGGCGTCGAACGCGGCAAAGTGGTCGTCGTCGGCGGCGGCATCGCCGGGACTTACGCGGCGAAAGCGGCGGTCGGGATGGGCGCGCAAGTTACGATCGTCGACGTCAGTCTTCAACGTTTGACGTATCTGGACGACATTTTCGGCGCCGGCGTTACGACCTTGTTCGCGTCGGAACGCAACATCGCTCGAGCGTTGGCCGAAGCGGATCTGGTCGTCGGAACAGTGTTGATCCCGGGCGGTTCGACGCCGAAACTGATCCGTCGCGAACACTTGAAGACGATGAAACGCGGCGCGGTGATCGTCGACGTCGCGGTCGACCAGGGCGGCTGTTGCGAAACGTCGCGCGTTACGTATCACGACGACCCGGTCTTCATCGAAGAAGGCGTCGTTCACTATTGCGTCGGCAACATGCCGGGCGCCGTTCCGCGCACCTCGACGGTCGCTCTTGCGAACGCGACGCAAATTTACGGTTTGCAGATCGCGAACCTCGGGTTGGAAGAGGCGGCGCGGCGCAGCCCGGCGTTGGCCAAGGGCGTCAACTATTACGACGGCAAATGCGTCAACGCGAACGTCGCCCGCAGTCTCGGCGAGGAACTCGTCGACCTGGCGTCGCTGATCGGCTGACGCAACCGCCGTTAAAGCAAGCGCTTAAAAGAAAAAACGCCGTCGAGTCCGCAAACTCGACGGCGTTTTCGCGTTTGTCGAAACGGCCCGACGCTCCCGCCGCGCCGCTCCGCGCTTTCGAAAAGATCACTTCTCGACGACTTCGATCTTCGCGAAGTACGCCGCTTCCCAGCTCCAGCCGTTCGGCTGGTTGACGATTTCGATTTTCGTTTCTTTTCCGGCGTTCTTCGACAGATCGACCTCGACGGTCAGCCAGCCGTCCGCGCCGACGCTATCTTTCGAAACGACAAGCTCTTTCGCCGTTTCGCCGTTCAGCTTGACGATCAAAAGGTAATCGCCGACCACGTCGCCGGCCAAATGGTGCGAAACTTCCAAAACGAGCGCCGACTTCGCCGTCGGAACGACCGTCTTCGAAACGACCGCGCCGATCTCGCGCAGTTCCGGGTGCGTCATCAAGACGTTTTGGCGCCCGCGATACTCGGCGCGGAAACCGGGGTTCATGTCCGGGCCCATGTGCGAAACTTCGAAGCCGTTGAAATATTTCGCCGTCAATTCGTCGAGCGAATATTCGCGGAACTTGATCCGTTTCAATTCTTCCTCGGTGAAGCGGATCGCCGCCGGATCGCTCGGCAGTTCTTCGCTCGGCGCGACGCACGACGCCAACGCGCTCGGCTTCGTTTCGGTTTGCGGAATGAAATACGTCGGGACGCCGTCGACGTCGCGAACGAACCCGCCTTCTTTCTCGATCGCTTGGAGCGCCAACGAATCGCAAACGTTGATCAGCGCCGGGAAGTTGTACGCCGTGTGGCTGAAGACGCCGGTTTCGTCGAGTTTTTCCGAGAACCGCGCCGGAAGTTTCGAAAAACCGATCGTCGCGAAGAGCACGCCGCCCGCGTTCGACGGGTTGCAGTCGGAGTCCTGCCCGGCTTGCATCGCGATTTTGATCGTTTCGTCGAGGTCGCCTTCGCCGTAAAGCAGACCGAGCAAAATGTACGCGCCGTTGATTTTCGCGTCGATATTAAAATCGGAGTCGCAACCGCTGCACGACCAGGCGCGATATTTCGGGTTGTGCTGGTATTTCTCGTTAATCTTGTCCCAGCAGGCTTTCCAGTCGTTCGGATTCTCGCGCCGCCAAGCGAGCAAGTCGCGAACCATTTCGGCGTATTGCGACTCGGCGGGGATCGCTTCCAACGCTTTTTCGATAATCTTCACGACGTCGGTTTCAAAAAACGCTTCGGCGTACATCGCGCCGACGAACTGACCGGCGTACATTCCGTCGCCGTAATTCATCAGCCGCCCGAATTTTTCGCCCATCCGGATCGCGTTGTTCGGAAGGCCCGGAGAAATCAGCCCGGAAAAGTCCGCTTCGATTTGGTAGTCGATGTCGTCGGCGCACTTGTTGAGCGTCGGATAACTCGAGTACGGCGGCGCGATCCCGCAACGTAAATTACGACGTCCGGCAACGTTGGCGTGCCAAAGCGCGTACTCGCTGTTCGCGAAATCGATCCCGGCCTGACGAATCGAAACGTCGAGCCCGTATTCCTCCATCGAGCGCAGGAACGTCATTTCCACGTAAAGGTCGTCCTGGCCGAACGCGTTGTTGATCATCTCCGGCGTCCACTTCGGCATGTCGGCGTCCGGAATCGTTCGGTTATTGAAACGAAATTCCGTCGGCGCGCCCCAGCAGACCCCGGCGATTTGGCCGATCCACCCGGCTTTCATTTTGTCGCGATACTCGGCGACCGGAAGCGTTCGGTAAAGTTTGCCGTCGATCTCGACGGGTTCGGCGGCGAGCGACGCGGCGGCGGAGCCGAAAAGCGTCGCGGTTCCCAACAGAGCGGCCCAAATTTTTTTCATCGGTGCCAATCCTTTTTTGTCAAAGCGGTTAGTTCGACGACGCTCAACCAACCGCGCCGCCGCAAGAAAAACAAAACGCGGAGCCAACGCTCCGCGTCCCATTATATCCGAACAGAACGGCGATTTCAAGCGGTTTCGCCGACGTTTCGCCCAAAATCGGTTTTTATTTCAAACCGCCGCTCAACGGACGATCGTCTGCTCGCGCCCCGGGCCGACCGAAACGATCGAAACCGGACGCCCGAGGATCTCTTCGAGACGAGCGACGTATTTTTTCGCGTTTTCCGGAAGGTCTTCGTACTTCGAAACGCCGTCGATCTCCTCCGTCCAACCGGGGAGCGTCTCGTAAATCGGTTTCGCGCGGGCCAAGTCGTCGACGTCGGCCGGGAACGACTCGATCCGCTTGCCGTCGAGTTCGTAAGCGACGCAAACGTTAATCGTTTCGAAACCGCTCAAAACGTCGAGCAACATCAGCGAAAGGTCGGTCGCGCCGCTCAAACGGCTCGAATAACGAACGGCGACGGCGTCGAACCAACCGCAACGGCGCGGACGTTTCGTAACGGTGCCGTATTCGTTGCCGCGATCGCGGATCCGTTGGCCGATTTCGTCGTTGAGCTCCGTCGGGAACGGGCCGCCGCCGACGCGGGTCGAGTACGCCTTGATAATTCCGACGACGCGCTTGATAAAGGTCGCCGGGAGCCCGGAACCGGCGGTAACGCCGACCCCGGAGCTGTTGCTACTCGTAACGTAAGGGAACGTGCCGTAATCGACGTCGAGCAACGCGCCCTGGGCGCCTTCGAGCAACACTTTTTTATCGGCGTCGACCGCGTCGAGAAGATAATCGACCACGTCGGCGACGAACGGCTTCAACCGCGCCGCGAAATCGGAATATCGCGCGATAATTTCTTCCGCGTCGAACTGTTTGACCGTCGCTCTCACTTCGTCGTCGCGAGCCATCCCGGGCAGAGCGCGGTTTTTCAGCTCGACGATCTTGCGAATCTTCTCCGGGAAATCGGCGCGATACATGTCGCCGACGCGCACCGCCGTCGACCGCCCGACTTTATCGCGGTAGCAGGGGCCGATCCCGCGCATCGTCGTGCCGATCGCTTCTGAACGAACGCCGGCGTCGTTCATCAAACGGTCTTCCTCTTTATGCCAGGGGAAGATGACGTGCGCCCGGGAGCTCAGCATGAGGTTCTTCTCGATCTCGACGCCCGCGTCGCGCAAGCGATCGATCTCGGCCAGGATCGACTCCGGATCGACGACGACGCCGTTGGCGACGACGGATTGCACTTCCGGACGGAAAATCCCGCTCGGGATCAGCGACAACTTGTACTTTTTCCCGTCGAAGACGACCGTGTGTCCGGCGTTCGCGCCCCCTTGATAACGGACGACGATTTCGTTTTGAGCGGTCAACAAGTCGACGATCTTACCTTTCGCCTCGTCGCCCCATTGCAATCCGATAACGCAAGTAGCGGCCATTTTTTTCCCCTCGGCAGTTATCGCCGCGCCGTTTCGAAGTCGTTGTTTTTTCGACGTTTGTCTCGAATCGGCGTTCGGCGCGGAAACGTCGCGCTCCGGCGTTCGTCGTTTTTTATGCCGACCGTTAAGGCGGCGCGAACGCGGCGGAAAATCGCGCGCTTTTAAAAAAGTTTCAACGATACCAAACGTTCAAACCACATCATTATACCGGAAACGAATTTTTTTAGAAGGGGGGTCTCGCGCCGACCTCCGCCCGTCTCCGCCGCGACGCTCGAACAATCCGACGCGCGGAACCGTTCGGACGCTCGCCGCCCGTTTTTCTCCGTCGTCGAGCCCCGACGGTTTCGCTCCACAAATCATTGTTGCCAAACGAGATAACGCCGTTTTCAGAGTCCGAACCCGTCGCGTTCGAACGCGACGTCCCAAGCGGAGTCGACGCGTTTCGAAAAAATTTTAAAAATTTGCGTTTCTTGAAAAATTTTCGCTAAAATTCGCAAACCGCCCTCCTTCCTCGCGGTTTTTCCCCGACGGCGCGAACGTCCCGCCCCGTTTTCCGCTCGCGCCCGCTTCAAAACGGCGAAAAATCTCCGCATTCGCGTCGGGAACCGCTTGATTTTCGCCCGAAAAGCGGTTATCCTTAAGGCGTCGTTTCGTCGTTTTACGACTTTCCCGCCTTTTTTCCGCCCGCTGAAGGAGTTCGAATGACGTTCCCGCGTTTCCGAGCCGTTCTCGCTTTTTCGTCCTTATTATTAATGGCGCCCGTTTGCGGAGTCTTCGCCGACTCGCCCGCTTCCGAACGCCGCGTCGCCCTTATTCTCGACCAACCGCCGATCGTCCCGGCGCAGATCGAATCCGATTTCGTCGCCGAGATCGCGTCCGACCTCGACGCCGCCGACCCGACGTTTTCGCTGACCGTTCTGAACGTCGCCGACTCCGGCGTCGTCTCCCGTTCCGGCGCCCCCGTCGATCTCGCCGCGTTCGACGTCGTTTGGGCGCACCAGGGCGACGCGATCTCCGCTTCCTCGACGCTCTTCTCGCCGCCGGTCGTTTCGGCGTTGCGCTCGTTCGTCGAGTCGGCGCCCGAACGCGGCGTTTTCCTGACCGGCGGAGCGGCCGCGCTCCTCGAACCGCTCGGATTCGGCCCGATCAAAACCGCTCCGGTAACGTTCGGCGACGACCGCGCGCAAGCGGGTCTCGTTCCGGTCAACCCGAACGCGGCCTTTTTCGCCGACGTCGAGCCGGATCGCGGAACCTGCTGGATCACGAACGCCGCGTTCCCCGCCTTCGCCGAATTCTCCGCGACCGGGTCGAACGTCCGAACGCTCGCGACGACGCCGGGCGGGCCCGCGCTTCCGCTCCTGGTCGCGCTCGACGAAAGCGGCAAAACCGACGAAAACGCCGGACGCGTCAAAGCGGCGGCGTTCGCCTGGCGCGTCTCCCCGCTCTTCGACCGCGCCGCGCCGTTTTTCAAAAACAATCTTAAAGCTTTTCTCCGCAACGGGTTGCGTCAAGTCGGCGCAAACGTCGCGGCGTCCGATTTCGTCGCGCCGGCGTTCGTTCTCCCCGATTTCGACGCGCTTGAACGCTCGATTTCCCACCTCGTCGACACGTTCGGCGACGATTACCCGGACGGCCCCCGATTCCTCGAACGCTTGACCGAACTGCGCGAACAGGCGCGAACGGTCGCCGACGCCGAAACCGCCGCCGCGCTGACCGCAAGTTTCGTCGCGCTCCAAAAAGAAGCGCTCCTCGCGAACCCCGATCTCGATTTCGACTCGTTCCTCGCCGTTCGCCGCGACCCGAACAAACTCGGTTTCCCCGACAATTACAACAGCAACTCCGTTCTCCCGCCGACCGGATACCGCAACGCGCTCGTTCGCGTCGACGTCCGAACCGGCGAATCGGTCGACGTTTACGCGCCGAAACACGACGAATTCGTCGGCGACCTCGAACTCCATTACGACGCCGACAAAGTCATGTTCTCCGCGCCGGACTCCGCCAACCCGAACCCGGAACTCGCGAAACGTTGGCGTCTTTGGGAACTTCCGCTCGATTCCAAAGGAAACGCGACCGGCGCCCCGACGCTCCTGCCGACAATCGAAGCTCCCGACGTCGACAACTACGACGCCTGCTACCTCCCGGACGGACGCGTCGTCTTCTGCTCGACCGCCTGTCAAACCGGCGTTCCCTGCATCGCCGGAAGCGGCCGCGTCTGCAATCTTTACCTCCGCGAAAAAGACGGCTCGGCTCGCCAGCTGACGCTCGAACAGGATCACGACTGGAACCCGGTCGTCCTTAACAACGGCCGCGTCATGTATTTGCGTTGGGAATACGTCGACCTGCCGCACGCGTTTTCCCGCATCATGTTCCACATGAATCCGGACGGAACGAACCAGACGGAGCTTTACGGAAGCGGCTCCTATTGGCCGGCGGCGATGTTCGGCGCGCGCCCGCTCCCCGGCGATTCCTCGAAGTTCGTCGCGATCGTCGGCGGGCATCACGAAACGCCGCGGATCGGCGATCTCGTCGTTTTCGATCCGTCGCGGGGACGTCGGGAAACGACCGGCGCCGTTCAGCGGATCCCCGGTTTCGGCAAGGAAGTTCAGCCGATCGTCGCCGACCTGCCGATCGCGCAAACCTGGCCGAAATTCGTTCACCCGTTCCCGATCTCCGAAGAATTTTTCCTCGTTTCCTGCAAGCGTTCCGCGTCGGAACCTTGGGAAATTTGTCTCGTCGACGTTTTCGACAATATCGTTACCCTTTGCCGCGACGAAGCGAACGCGTTGCTCGAACCGATCCCGTTCCGCCCGACCGAACGCCAGCCGATCGTTCCGGATCGCGTCGTCCCCGGCGCTCCGGAGGCCGACGTTTTTATCGCCGATATTTACGAAGGCCGCGGCCTGCCGGGCGTCGAACGGGGCGAAGTCGCCGCGCTCCGCGTTTTCAGCTATCACTTTAGTTATCAAGGGATGGGCGCCGAGCCGCACGGCGTCGGCCTCGACGGGCCTTGGGATCCGCGCCGCGTTATCGGAACGGTTCCGATCCTCGAAGACGGTTCCGCGACCTTTAAGATCCCTGCGATGACGCCGATCGCGCTCCAACCGATCGACAAAAACGGGAAGGCGCTCCAACTGATGCGCAGCTGGATCACCGCGCTCCCCGGCGAGTCGGTTTCCTGCGTCGGATGCCACGAAGATCAAAACGAAACGTCGCCGACGACGCCGCGAACGCTCGCTTCCCAAATGAAACCGCTTGAAATCGAACCGTTCTTCGGCCCGGCTCGCGGTTTCTCGTTCGAACGCGAGATTCAGCCGATTCTCGATCGCTATTGCCTCGACTGCCACCGTCCGGACTCCGAAACGGTCGCGAAAATGATCGCCGACGGCGAGCTCGCCCCCGACGTTCGCTCGACCGAGAAACGCCCCGGCCAAACGTTCGCCTTCGATCGGATCCCCGATTTCCGTCGAACCGCGCCGACCCGCCTTTTGGAAGCGGGCAACTACATCGACGCAAACTCGCGTTATTCCAACGCTTATTACCAACTGCGCCGATTCGTCGCCGTCTCGACGAAAGAAAACCAAATGGCGCCGCACCGGCCTTACGAATTTCACGCCGACCACAGCGAAGTCGTTCGTCTCCTGGAAACGGGCCATTACGCCGTCGAACTCGACGAGGAATCCTGGGCGAAACTGATCGCCTGGATCGACCTCGGCGCGCCGTATTTCGGCAACTGGGGCGAAATCCGCAACCACGCGATCCCGGAACTCGTCAAAGCCCAATGGTCGCGCCGCTCGGAATTGCGCCGACTTTATTCCGGAGCCGTTCCGCAACTCGACGACGACCCGACCGTTCCGGTCGCGCCCCTCGCGGCGTCGGAAGCGTCCCCCGAATCGAAGCGCCGTCTCCGTTTTTCGCTCGAAAAACGTCCCGACGCCGACGATTCGACTTGGCGGCGCGACGGCGCGGACGAGCGCGAGCCGTTCTCGGTCGACCTCGGCGACGGAATCAAACTCGAAATGGTTCCGATCCCCGGCTCGAATTTCTTCGCGAGCCGATTCGAAATCGCGAACGAACAATACCGCGTCTTCGACCCGACCTTCGACGCCGGGCTCGAATACGGCGACTTCATCCAATTCAGCCCGGGCGAAATCGGTTGGCTTTTGTCGCGCAAAAAGCAACCGGTCGCGCGGACGACCTGGAACGACGCCGTCGAGTTCTGCGCTTGGCTGAGCGAAAAGACCGGCCGCAAGTTCCGTCTCCCGACCGCTTCCGAATGGAGATTCGCGGCGTCCGGCGGCGTCGAAAACGCGAAAAACTGGTTCGGCGACGTCGACGATTACGCGCCGTTCGAAAACTTTGCCGACTCGACGTTTGCGAAGATCGACCCGATCTCTTGGAGCGGACGCGTCGACGCGCTCCCCGCCTGGCGCCCGGCCGATTGGAACGTCGACGACCGCGGCCGCGTCTCGACGCCGGTCGGCTCTTACGCGGCGAACCCGTTCGGGCTCTTCGACGCGCAAGGCAACGTCGCCGAATGGACGGCGTCCGAAGTCGTTCAAATTCGCGAAGTTATCGACGAAAACGGCGCGGTCGTCGAACGATCGGAAACGCCGAAAAAAGTCGTTTGCGGCGGTTCCTGGCGCGTTGAAGCCCGCAAGGGAACGCTCGACGCGCAACGTTATTACCCGGCCCGCTTCAATCTCCGCGACGTCGGTTTCCGCGTGATCTGCGTCGACTGACCGCCGCCGTCCGGCCGTTTCGTTCCCGCGTTTCGCCGATTTTCCGGAAAACTCGGGAACGATTCCCTTTCGTCCGAACGCCGGCGTTTGACGGAAACGGAGCGCCGCCGTCGGGAAAATTTTCAAACGGCCGAAAAACTTTCGGAAAATCGCCGGGTCGCCGGGATCGCGACGAGTCGGTTCCCGCGCTCCCCCAAGCGCCGCCGTCGCAACGGCCGGAACGTCGTCTCGACGTCCGCAAACGAACGAAGCGGAAAACGCCCCTCGGTTCTTTTTGCGTTCCGAGCGGTCGTTTTCCGCTTTTTCGTTCTCGACGGCTTCCGTTTTTAGCGCCGCCGTTCTTTTAGCGACGCGCTAAACGTCTTTCGTCGCGCCGGTTAAGTCGTCTTTTTTTTGTCGCGTTCAGGCGTTTTCGATCTCCTCGCGAGTCGGCAACGACGGTTGAGCGCCGAGCTTTTGAACGCTCAGCGACGCCGCTTTCGACGCGAACGCGACCGCGTCGGTCAACGAGCACCCTTCCGCCAACGCGACCGCCAACGCCCCGGAATAAGAGTCGCCCGCCGCCGTCGCGTCGACCGCTTCGACGCGAAGCGCCGGAACCTTTTCCCGAACGCCGTCCTTCGTCGCGACGAAAGAGCCCGCCGCGCCGAGCGTTACGATCGCCGTCGAAACGCCGAGTTCGAGCAGTTTCTCCGCCGCCGCTTGCGCCGTCGCGTCGTCGACGACCTCGATTCCAGTCAAGCGCGTCGCCTCCGATTCGTTCGGTTTAATAACAGCGACATTTTTCAAAAATTCCGTCGGGAGCGGTTCGCTCGGCGCCGGAGCCGGGTCGAGAAGGAGCGGAACCCCCGCTTCGGCGGCGATTTCCGCGACGCGAAGAACCGTTTCCATCGGCGTTTCCAACTGAACGACGACGCCCGCCGCCGACCGAATAACGTCCGCCGCCGCGTCGACGTCCGCCGGAGAAAGCGCGAAGTTGGCGCCCGACGCGACCGAAATCAAATTCTCGCCCCGCGCGTCGACCAAAATCAACGCGACGCCGGTCGCCGCCGTCTCGTCGCGGCGAATCCAGGAAACGTCGATCCCCTCGCGCTCGTACCCCTCGACCGCGCTCGTTCCGAAGACGTCGTTACCAACCCGAGCGATAAAAACGACGTCGCCCCCGGCGCGGGCCGCCGCGACCGCCTGGTTCGCGCCCTTCCCGCCCGGAACCATCGCGAACGTTCCGCCGACGACCGTTTCGCCCGGCGCTGGAATCCGTTCCGACTTCACGACCATGTCCGCGTTCGAACTCCCGACGACGACAATCTTCGGTTTCCCCATTTTACTCTCCTTCGGCCGTTGTCCGTTTTAACGATTCCGCCGCGACCGTCCGTTCTAACGCAAACCTCCGCGAAACCGCCCTTTTCGTTGAATTGAAGCGTCGTTTTCCCCGCGCTCCCCGCCGACGACGCGGCGCCGAGAAGCGTTTGTCTCCGCTTGCCGTTCGTTCGTCAATAATTCGGCGTCGGCGGTCGGAACTCCGCGACGTCAATCGAGCGAAACCAATCGATCGTTTTACGCAACCCCTCTTCAATTTGGATTTTAGGTTCCCAACCGAGTTTTTCCTTCGCCAGCGAAACGTCCGGACGTCGGCGGCAAGGGTCGTCGACCGGCAGTTCCTTGAAAACGAACTTCGGCTCTTTCCCCAACGTCTTCCAAACAAGCTCGCCGAGTTCGCGAATGGTAAACTCGTTCGGATTCCCCAAATTGACCGGGCCGACGAATCCGGTTTCGTCCTCCATCAGCCGAACCAGCCCGTCGAGCAGATCGGAGTAATAGCAGAACGAGCGCGTTTGCGAACCGTCGCCGAAAATAGTGATCGGCTCGTCGATCAGCGCCTGCCGGATAAAATTCGAGACGACGCGCCCGTCGTAAGGGTGCATTTTCGGGCCGTAAGTGTTGAAAATTCGCGCGACGCAGATTTTCGTCCCAAACATGCGAAATTCATCCATAAAAAGCGATTCCGCGGCGCGTTTTCCTTCGTCGTAACAAGAACGCGGGCCGATCGGGTTGACGGCGCCGCGGTAATCTTCCCGTTGCGGGTGAACCTCCGGGTCGCCGTAAACTTCGCTCGTCGACGCCTGCAAAATTTTCGCCCTGCAGTTGCGGGCCAGCTCCAGCAAATTGATCGCGCCGAGCAACGACGTTTTCATCGTCTTAAGCGGATTGTACTGGTAGTGTCCCGGAGCCGCCGGACACGCTAGATTGTAAATTTCGTCGACTTCCAACGTCAGCGGAAGCGTTACGTCGTGTCGGATCAGCTCAAAATTCGGCCGCCCGATCAAATGCGCGACGTTCGCCTTTTGACTCGTAAAAAAATTGTCGACGCAAATCACGTCGTGCCGCCGCTCGACCAGTTTTTCGCAAAGGTGCGAGCCGAGAAATCCGGCGCCCCCCGCGACCAAAATACGCTTAATTTTTGCCATCGCGCCCCTTAAAAACCGACCGCTCCGCGACGCGCCGCCGCCGACGCGGTCCAAAAAACGTCGAAGCGCGAACCGCGTCGGGAAATCGCTCCCGCCGTTTCGCTTTCGCGCTTCGTCGAACGCCGTTTCCGACGCCCGAGTTTTAAAAGAAAAGAGGGCCGTCGGGCCCCCTTCGTTTCGCCGTCGTTTCAACCGTCGGCGAGCCGCCGGTTAGCGACCGTTCGCTTCGTCGGCGGCGCGAGCCGAACGACGTTCCGTCGCTCGACGCGCCGCCGATCTCTCTCGAAATTCCGCTTCGACTCAGTCGCCGAAGAGTTCGCTCAAAAACGCGTCGTCGAACGCGCTTTCGCTCGTCGAGTCGTCGTTCGCAAAGTCGACGTCGACCGCGTCGAATTCGTCCGCGTCGAACTCGGCGAACGCGGCGCCGAGCGCTTCGTAAACGGCGAAGGCGCGTTGAGCGCGAGTCGTCGGAGCCGCGACGAGCGCGACGCCCGCGTCGACGGTCGTTTCAACCGCGAGCGATTCGGCGATCTCGTTCCAGGCGACCGTTTCGTCGGCGAGGAGCGCGGCGCTAACCGCGATCTCTTCCGCTTGCGCCGCGGCGCTTTCAACGGCGACCGGCGCAACGGCCGAGAAGACGTTCGTCGCTTCGGCGGTCAAGGTTTCGAGCGTCGCGCTCGACGAAACGACCGCGTCGAAGACGCCGAGATCGAACCCGACTTCGTCGTTGTTGACGAAGAGCTTCATCTCGTACCGGCCGGTCGCGGCGTAAACGTGCCCGAAAACGCGTTGCGTCGAAAGCTCGTTGACGACCGTTTCGGAACCGTCGCCCCAAGCGACCCGCCAGTAAGCGATCGCCGACATATTGGAATCGATCGTCAGCGAAACGAGCGCGTTGGAACCGGACGTCGCGACGTCGAACGCCTTCGGCGGTTCCGCGACGACGTAAGTTTCCACCGCGGACCAATCGGAACCGTTCTTGTCGACGCCGCCGACCGCGCGGATGCGAATTTGAACGACGTCGCCGACGTTGAAGTCGCCTTCGATCGTCCCGTGCTCGCCGGTCAAGGCGTTCGTTTCGACCCAGGCGCCGTTTCCAACGCGGTACGAAACGACGTATTCCTTCGCCGGATCGTCGGTCGTCCAGAAGACTTCCAACGCGGATTCGGAATCGTTCGCGACGGACGCGATCGTCGGCGCGGCGTAATTATCCGCCGCCGGATCGACGACGACGATTTCAACGTTCGCCTCGACGCTCTTGCCGCCCTTGTCGGTCGACCGAACGCCGAGCTCGTAAGTTCCGGCCGGGACGTTTTGCGTCGCGACGATCTTATCGCCTTCGACGGCGAAGTAATCGGACGCGCCGATCAATTCGTACGTAAAGACGTCTTCGTCGCCGTTCGCGTCTTCGGTCGTCAAGGTCGCGACGACCGTTCCGGCGCTCAGCGCGTCGGTCGTCAAATCGCCGACGAAGTCGACGTTGATTCCGGTCGGCGCGACGTTCCCCTGCTCTTCGTAAGCGCCCATGTCGACCGTTTTTCCGACGACGCGCTTGTCGCCGGCCAAGTCGGTCGTCAGCTTAACGCCGCGCCCGTCGACCGCGAGCGCATTGGAACCGGCGTCGATCGCCGGAGAACCGACGGCCAACTCGAGATTCCAAGCCTTCCAAGCGTTCGCCGTCCAGGTTCCGGCGGTCGGAGCGACGAAATCGACGAAATTCGGATCGAGGTTCGTCTTGACGCCGACGCCGGAAATCTTCGCGTTCGAAGCGCCGACGAGCGAGTAACGAACGCTCGCCGAAGCGGCCTCGGCCAGGTAAACGTCGACGGCGGACGACGCGACGTTTCCGGCGACGATCGAGTTGTCGACGGTCAGGCGCCCGTTGGCCCAAACGCCGCCGCCCGCGGTCGTCGCGACGTTCCCCGCGACGGTGCAGTTCGTCAACGTCGTTTGCGGCGCGACTTGCGAACCGGCCGCGTTGGCCAGCGACAGGACGCCGGCGCCCGTTTCGGCGCGGTTGCCGACGATCGCCGTTCCGACGAGCGTCGCCGAAGCGAAGTTGCTCACGCCGCCGCCGTTGTACGTCGCCTGGTTGCCGGCGATCGTCGAATTTTCGACGTAAAGTTCGCCGCGGTTGTAAACGCCGCCGTAGTACAGCGCGACGTTGTTCGCGATCGTCGAATTATACGCGCGCATCACGCCCAGGTTGTACAAACCGCCGCCGTAAGCCGCGACGTTTCCGGTGATCGTCGCGTCGCGCAACGTCAGTTCGCCCGCGTTCCAAACGGCGCCGCCGGAGTATTCCGGTCGGTCGTTGTCCGGACGGAGCCAATCCTGCGCGTTCGCCGAGGAGTTCGTGATCGTCAAAGCGACGAGCGAAACTTTCGCGCCCTCGTTGATCGCGATCGCCGACGCGGCGTCGACGAAGCGGCAAGCGTCGAGAACGACGCCGCCGACCGCGGACGCGTCGATCGTAATCGACGAATCAAGTTCCAAGGTCGAGTCGAGGTAGATCGTTCCCAAGCCTTCGGCGAAGGAAACGGTCGACTCGCCGAGCGCCGCGGCGTACTCGATCGCTTCGCGGAACGAAATCTGACCGTCGGTAATGTCGACGACGTCGAGGTCGGTCGTAACGACGACGGACGGCTTTTCGAATTGGAACTCGTAAGCGCCCATGTCGATTTTCGTCGTCGCGACGCGGGCGGCGCCGTCGAGGTCGTTTTCAAGGGCGATCTTGCCGGTCGCGTCCTTGGCGTAAGCGACGTTCCCCGCGTCGACGGCGATCGAGTCGTAAACGAGCCGCAAGTCGAGCGCGTCGCCGTTGGCGAGCGTTCCGTCGGCGGCGAAGACCGGCGCGACGGCGAAGCCCGGTTCGACGTCGAAGAGCGAGTCGGTCGCGGTCGGTTTCGTTCCGATTCCTTCGGTCGACCCGACGAGCGAATTCACCAGTTTCGCGGATCCGTTCGAATAAAGGTCGGCGGCGGTCGTCGCGAAGTTCGCGGCGACAATCGTGTTGCGCGCGTTCAGCGTTCCGAGGTTCGAAACGCCGCCGCCGATCGTCGCGGCGTTCGCGCCGATCGTAACGTTGCTCGTTTCGAGCGTCGCGCCCTTAACGTTGGCGACGGCGCCGCCGTCGTTCGCGACGTTCCGGGCGACGAGCGAGTTGGAAAGGCTCGCGACGCCGAGGTTGTAAATCGCGCCGCCGAACCCGCTCGCTTCGTTGGCGACGAATTCGGTCGAAGTCGCGCGGAACGTTCCGACGTTGGCGACGGCGCCGCCGTCCTTCGTCGCGACGTCGGCGTCGAATTTGGCGCCGGTCAAGGTCGCGGTTCCGGCGTTGTAGATCGCGCCGCCGGTCGCCGCCGAGTTCGCGGAGAAGACCGCTCCGGTCGCGAAGGTCGCCGTTCCGGCGTTGTAAATCGCGCCGCCTTCGTTCGCGGCGGAGTTCGCGTCGAACTCGACCGCGCCGGTCGCTTCGACGATCGAACCCTTGGCGTTGTAGATCGCGCCGCCGGTCGCCGCCGAGTTCCCCTTGAAGGCGACGTCCTGCAACGCGACGGAGTAAGCGTCGGCGTTCGAAGCGCTTTCGCTGTTGTAGATCGCGCCGCCGGCGACGGCCGCCTCGTTGTTTTCGAACGCGACGCCGTTCAACGTCAGCTTGCCGTAGTTGTCGATCGCGCCCGCGGACCCGGTCGCTTTGTTGGCGACGAAGGACGCGCCGACGATCGTCGCGACGCCCTGGTAGTTGACGATCGCGCCGCCGTAAACGGCCTGGTTTCCGACGAACGAGGAGTTTTCGACGCCGCCGTCGACGACGATTTCGCCGCCGTCGTTGTAGATCGCGCCGCCCTGAGCCGTCGCGACGCCGTCGACGAACGAAACGCCCGCGAAGGTCGCCGTTCCGACGTTGTAAAGCCCGGCCCCGTAAGCGGCGTCGGCGCCGGAGATCGCGAGCTCTTCGCCGACGAGGGAACCGGCGTTGTAAATCGCGCCGCCCTGCGTCGCCGCCGCGTCGACGATCTCGACGTCGGTAAGCGTCAAATTCGCGTTCAAGGCGTTGTAAATCGCGCCGCCGTTTTCCGTCGCGGAGCTGTTCTTGACGGAAACGTTCGTCAGCGTCAGGTTCGCGGCGTTGTAAATCGCGCCGCCGAGGTTCGCCGAACCGTTTTCAAAGGTCAAGCCGAAGACGGAAACCGTTCCGCGCGAAACCATCGCGATCCGGGAAGCGTCGGCGCCGGAAACGACGACGTTCGCGTCCGTTCCGTCGATCGTCAGCGACCGGTCGATCGTCAGCTCGCTTTCCAGTTGGATCGTCTTGCCGTAAACCGATTCGGCGAAGGAGATCGCGGAGCCGAGCGAACCGCCGCGAACCGCGCTCGCGCGGCCGAGCAACTCTTGCCAAACGAAAGTCGTACCGTCGGCCAACGCGTATTCGACGCCCTGTTCGAGCTCGACCGTTTTGGTTTGGACGGCGCCGGACTCGTCGACGACCGGGTTCCCCTCTTCGTCGAGAACGTCGACGACGACGGTAATCTTGCCGCCGGCGTACGTCGCGACGGCGCCCGCGGGAATCCCCAACGCGGCGTTTTCGGCCAGGACGAACGTTTCGCCTTCGTCGAAGACGTCGGTCATTCGCATTCCGACCGCGCCGTCGACGCCGACGAGAGCGATCGCTTCGCGCAACGACGTTTCGCCGTCGTAAGGATCGACGACGTCGAGTTCGGTCGTAACGACGAGGCTCGGACGCTCGCGAACGGCGAAATTCGTTTCGAAGACGTTGTTCGTTTCGTCGAGTTCGACGACCGAGTCGCCCGCGTCGACCGTCAACGTCAGCTTATATTGCCCGGCTTCGAAGGCGCCGAGATCCCAAAGGTCGACGAACGCTTCGCCGGACGCGAGCCAGGAGTCGACGTCGAAATAACCGGTTTCGTCCCCAAAGACGCGCGTTACCGTCGTTTCGGTTCCTTCGATCGCGTTGCCGTCGGCGTCGAGACGAACCGTCTTCAACTCGACGACGAACGATTCGAAGCAGTAGGCGTTCCCCGCGTTGCCGAAACCGACCGCGAAGCAGACGTCCCAACCTTCGACGAACTCGCCCGTGTTGGAGAAGCCTTCGCCGTCGAGGCCGGAAAGCGACAGGGTGAAGCCTTCGACCGGATTTTCCCGATCGCGCAGGAACGACGACCCGTCTTTCTTGAAGAAGCCGAGATCCGGAGCGGCGACCGTTTGGCATTCCAGCGCGCCCATGTCGACCGAATAGATCGTTCCGTCTTTCTCGACGCCGACGACGCGCTCGGCGCCGGAAACGTCGGTCGTCGCCGCGGAGCCGTCGGTCGTCGTCGCGAACGCGTTCGAACCGGAGTTGAGCGCCGGCGAAACGAGGGTCGGGCGACCTTCGGCGTCGAGAGCCGGGTCGACCGGAGCGGCCTTCGTTCCGTAGAACGAACGGGTTCCGGCGTCGAAATTGAGCGTTCCGTCGCCGCAGTCGTCCGCGACGCCGATCAAGCTCGCGTAAACGGTCGCGGTCGCGGCGCCGACGAGGGCGAGATCGGTCGCGTTTTCGGTCGTTTCGTTCGTCGCGACGATCGAATTTTTCAGGATAGCCGCGGCGTCCCGGAGGTAAATCGCGCCGCCCTGTTCCGCGACGTTGGCGATCAGCGTCGATTGCGTCGCTTCAAACGAGGCGTTCGCGCCCCAAGCGTAAATCGCGCCGCCGAGCGTCCCGATATTTTCGGAGAAGATCGAGTTCGCCGCTTTCACCGCGACGCACGTCGCGACGGCGCCGCCGTATTGCGCTTTGTTCCCCTTGAAGACGCTCGCGTCGATCGTCGCGGAACCGTCTTGGACGTAGATCGCGCCGCCGTAGTATTCGGAGACGTTCCCTTCGAACGAGGCATTCTTGATCGCCAGGGAGCCGATCGAGTAAATCGCGCCGCCGTGGAAGGTCGCGACGTTCGCTTTGAACTCGCCGCCTTCGACGGAAAGCGTTCCGGCGTTGTAGATCGCGCCGCCGACGCCTTCGGTCAAAATCTTGTCGGCGAACGGTTCGTCCGCGTCGCTCGTCGCTTTCGTTCCGCTAATCGAAACGTCGACCAACGAAAGCGTTCCGTAGTTCGCGACGCCCGCGCCGATCGCGGCGACGGCGTTCTTGATCGAAAGCGAGGCGATCGTCGCGGTCGCGCCTTCGGCGACGACGAAAACGTTCGTCTTGTTCGCGCCGGAGATCGACACGCTCGTTCGGTCGGACGCGTCGATCGTCAGGTCGCGGTCGATCGTGATCGCGGAGTCGAGTTTGATCGTCGCCTTGTCGAGATTCGCGGCGAAAACGACGTCCGTCCCAACTTGCGTCGAAACGACCGCGGAACCGTCGCCGGCGAGTTCGAGTCGATCGCCGTTTCGGAGTTCGACGGCGCCGGAAACGGTCTCGTTGCGTTGCGACATGTCGATCGTCGAGCCGTTTTCGCACGCGATCGAGCCGCCCGCGACGAATTCGACGACTTCGCCGTTCGGCAGGACGAACGCGGCGCCGACGTAGGTCGCCGCGACGCCGTCGACGACGACGGACGCGCCGTCGGGCAGGAATTCGAACGAACCGTCGGCGAACACGATCGCGCCGTTTTGGAAGACGCCCGTCTTGCCGTCGAACGAAATCGCCGCGCCGTCGGCGAACGCGACCGCGTTTCCATCGGAATCGACCCCGACGCTTTCGAAGTACGTCGCGAACGTTTCGCCGTAGAAGAACTCGGTTTGTTGGAGGTGTTCCAGCGCGATCATGTCGCCGTTCGGCATAACGATCACGTCGACCATCGCGACGTTCGGGTCGGAAACCGGTTGTTGCGTATTATTGATGTAATCGTAATACGTTTCCGATTTAACGACGTAAGTCGTTCCGTCGGCGGCGGTAAAGGTCAACGGGTTCTCGCCGTCGTAGGTCGCGGTCGTTCCGTCCGGATAGGCAACGACGCCGTTTTGGAACGTCATGTAGCTCGAACCGAACGCGATCTTGGCGCCGTCGGTCAGGATCGTTTGCGTTTCGCCGACGGTCGCGACGTCGCGCAGGATCGTCGCGACGCCGTCCTTAACGACGACTTGCGTCAGATCGTCGAGAACGTATTCCGCGTCGTCGTCGACCAAAACCGTCGACGAATACCGATAGGAACCGGCGTAAACTTCCACCGCTTCGCGGAGCGAAATCAAACCGTCGGTCGGGTCGACGACGTCTTTGTCCGTCGTAACGACGACGCTCGGCGCTTCGCGAACTTCGAACGTCGTCGTATAAACGTTGTCGTTCGCCGCTTCGGAGCCGTCTTCTTCGCCGCGTTCGACGATTTCGTTATTAACGTCGAGCGAGATCGTAAGCGTGTAATTTCCAATCGGAAGGACGCCGAGATTTTGCCGCGCGTAGGAAACGAGCCCGCCCGCGTCGAGCCAATCGCCGACCGACAGCCAATCGAAACGATCCGACTCCGGTTGGTAACGATACTCAAACGTTTGCGAAACGGTTTCGCCGTTCGCGGCGACGCCGGCGACGGCGAAGGAGATCGAGAATTTGTCGATCGCCATGCCGGAACCGATCTCGTCGACCGTCGACGCCGCGTTCAGGAACGAGAAGTCGAGGACGACGTCTTCGCCGAAGATATAGTAGTCCTTCTTCTCGTCGTTGACCGTCGCGTACCAGAAATTCACCGGATCTTCGGCGAACGTCAGGTTCGGCGCGGAAACCGTTTGATATTCGAACGCGCCCATGTCGATCGAGCGAATTTCGCCGCCGACCGTCAACCCGACGTAGCGCGCCGCGCCCGCCAAATCGACGTCGGAAGAGCCCGCCAAGGCGTTCGAACCGGCGTTGATCGCCGGCGAAGTCGCCTTCAACGCGTAATCGTCGTTGAATTGCGGGTCGACGCCGAGGATCGAGCGGTATTCCGCGACGAGTTCCAGCGCGCCCGGGCCGATCTCGACGTTTTGCAACAGGGAGTTGCGGAGCGTCGTCGTTCCGTCTTCCGCGACGTAAATATCCGCGCCTTCGCCGCCGACGACTCGCGTCGCTTCGACGGGTTCGCCGTTTTCGCCGACCGTTTCGTAGGTTTCTTCGTAAGCGCTCGCTTTGTTTCCGGCGACGATCGAGTTGTCGATCGTCGCGGAATCGACGACGTAGAGGCCGCCGCCGTAAGCGGCTTCGTTCCCGGCGACCGTCGCGCCGACGAGGGCCAGCTCGCGAGCGTAGATCGCGCCGCCGAAGCCGGAAGCCGCCGCGTTGCCGGTCAAAAGCGCGCCGTTTTTCAATTCGACGCTGTCGGCGTAGATCGCGCCGCCGTCGGACGCCGCGTTGCCGGAAAGCGTCGCCGAGCCGACGACGTCGAAGCTCGAAGCGTAGATCGCGCCGCCCGCGTCGGTCGCGGCGTTGTTCTTCGCCGTCGCGGAACCGCCGATCTCGATCGAACCGTCCGCGTAAATCGCGCCGCCGGAAGCGAGCGAAGCGACCTCTTTGACCGTCGTTTCGGTCGTCGAGTCGTTTTGAGCCGTCGTCGTAACGACCGTCGTTTCAACGACGACCGATCCGGCGTTCGCGGCGTTGTTTTCGAAAGTCGCGTCGCCGGCGAAAGTCGCGTTTCCGGCGAAGATCGCGCCGCCGCGGCCGTTGGCCGTATTGCCGGTCAAGATCGCGTCGCCGCCGACCGAGACGTCGCCCTTCAGCGCGGCGATCGCGCCGCCGAAGCCGTCGACGATCGTCGTTTTAACCGTCGTTTGAACCGTCGTTCCGTCTTGAAGCGTATCGGTCGTCGTCGTTTCGATTTCGAGAGAGCGCGCGCCCGCCTTGTTGCCGGAAGCGGTCAGCGCGCCGACGATCTCGACCGAGCCGTCTTTCGCGTAAATCGCGCCGCCGTGGAACTTGGAATCGTTGTCGGTCAAAGTCGCGTCGCCGCCGACCGAAACCGAGACGCCGGCCGCGACCGCGCCGCCGAAGCCGTCCGACGAGTTGTCGGAAGCGGTCAACGCGCCTACGATCTCGACGGAACCGTCCGCCGCGATCGCGCCGCCCGTTTGGCCCGCCTTGTTGCCGGTCAGCGTCGCGTCGCCGCCGATAGCGACGGCGTCGAGCGAGGAGATCGCGCCGCCCGACGCTTGCGCGTTATTGCCGGAAGCGGTCAGCGAACCGCCGATCTCGACGGAACCGTCCGCCGCGATCGCGCCGCCCGCAAGTCCGGCCGTATTATTTTCCAACGTCGCCGCGCCCGTAATAACGACGTCGCCGATCGCGGCGAGCGCGCCGCCGGAACCCGCGGTCGTATTGCCGGTCAAGGTCGCGTCGCCGCCGACCGAAATCGAACCCGCGAAGATCGCGCCGCCGGTCAAAGCCGAGTTGCCGGAAGCGGTCAGCGAGCCGACGATCTCGACCGAGCCGTTCGCCGCGAGAGAGCCGCCCAATTGCCCGGCTTCGTTGCCGGTCAAGATCGCGTCGCCGCCGATCGTAATCGCGCCGGTCGTCGCGATCGCGGCGCCGGACGCGGTCGCCTTGTTGTTTTCGGCGGTCAAGGCCCCGGCGATTTCGACGTCGCCGGTCGCGCCGATCGCGGCGCCGGTCGTACCTTCGTTGCCGGTCAGGATCGCGTCGCCGCCGACGCTAACCGTCGAGCCCAAAACGCCCGCCGCCGCTTTATTGTTTTTCGCGGTCAGATCGCCGCCAACGGCGACCGCGCCTTCCGACTTGATCGCGGCGACAGCCGATTCGTTCGCTTCGAGAGTCAGGTTCCCCTTAACTTCGACGACCTTCGCGACGACCGCGCTCGTCGCCGACTTGGAACCGGCGACCGTCGCGTCGCCTTGAACCGTCAAGCCGCCGTCGACGTAAAGCGCGGCGCCGTCGGTCGACGCGACGTTTTTCAGGATCAGGTCGCCGTCGACGAGCAGGTCGTTTTCGGCGTAAATCGCGCCGCCGTTTCCGGACGCTTTGTCGCCGTCGAACGAAACGGCCAAGGTCGATTCGCTCGCGGCGTCGGCCGAGAAGGAGAGCGTCGCGTTCGGGCCGGCGTAAATCGCGCCGCCTTCGCCGTTCGTCGCTTCGTTGCCGGCGAACGAGACGGCGACGAAAGTCGCGTCGACGAGGGTGTAAACCGCGCCGCCGACTTCCGCGGAATTATTCGCAAACGTCGTATTTTCAACGGAAAGCGTTCCCGCTTGCGCGGCGATCGCGCCGCCGGCGAACGACGAGCCGCCGACGAACGAAGCGTTCTTAACGACGAGTTCGCCCTTCGAGAAGATCGCGCCGCCGAATTCGGAAGCGAAGTTGTTCTCGAACGAACCGCCTTCGACAGTCAGCGTTCCGACGTTGTAGATCGCGCCGCCGAGCCCGGAGGTCAATTCGCCGCCGGTCGGGGTTCCGTTCAAGCGAACGTTGTTGTTCGAGAAATCGACGTCGACCAGGGTCAGCTCGCCGCGGTTGACGAGAGCGCCGCCGACGGAGCCCGCGCCGCGCGTCGCCGTCAGGCGCGAAATCGTCGCGACCGCGCCCGACTGAACGAGGAACACGCCGGTCGAATCGGCGCCGTCGACGACGACTCCGCGATCTTCGCCGTCGATAACGACGTTCTTCGCGATCTCGATCGGGCCGGCCGTCGCGTCGACGACGATCGTCTTGCCGCGCATCGACTCGGCGAAAACGACCGTCGTTTCGACCGCCTTCGTCAAACGGGCGACGCCGTCGATCACCTGGATCTTCGAGCCGTCGTTCAACGTCAGCTCGTCGCGGTAAACTTCGTTGCGGGTCTGCAACGTTCCGACCGCGAGATTCGCAAATTCGAGCGAGCCGCCGTCGACGTAAGGAACGACGGAGCCGTTTTCAAAGACGAACGCGCCTTCCGGATACCGGTCGTTTTGATAATACGTAAATTTGACGTTCGCGTATTCGAGCGCGGCGCCGTCGGTCAAGACGACCGTTCGATTGCCGGGGAAAGTCAGCGAACGATACGAGTAGCGCTCGCCTTCGCCCGGGTTCAACGGGGCGCCGTCGACGAACGAAACGTATTGATCCGTATTGAGTTGGAGATCCGCGCGGGTTCCGTCCGGGAACGTAACGACGCCGTTCGAAACGTCGGCGCGTTCGGCGCCCTCTTCCATCGAGTACGCGAAGTACCCGCCGTTGAGCTGCGCGCGGTAGTAGATCGACCGCCCGTTGAGCAGGAACTCGTCGCCGTCTTGCAGGTCGACCAAAACGCCGTTTTTCTCGACGACGTCGACCTTAACCGTCAGCGAGCCGTTTTCGACCGTAACGACGCGCCCGTTTTCGAGAACGTATTGCGTTCCGTCGGCGACCGTAAAGATCGAGGCGTATTCGTAAGAGCCGGCGTAAGCGATCGCTTCGCGGAGCGAAATCAAACCGTCGGTCGGGTCGACGACGTCGAGCTCCGTCGTAACGACGACGCTCGGCGCTTCGAAGACGTTGAACGTTCCGGTGTAAACGTTGTTGTTTTCGCCGGTAAAACCGTCTTCTTCGCCCCATTCGACGACGTTCCCGACGCCGTCGACGTCGAGCGTCAGCGCGATCGTGTAACGACCGGCCGGGAGCGCGCCCAGGTTGGCGGTCAACGACGCGGAACCGTTCGCGCCGATCCAATCGCTTTCGTTCAGCCAATTGAAACGGTCGAAGACGCTCGCGTAGTAGCGGACGTCTTGCGTCGAGTTGTAAACGATCTCGCCCTTGTCGTTCGTTCCGACGAGCGTAACTTTGTAACCGAAGTTCGAGTAGATCGCCGCGTCGCCGATGTTTCGAACGTTAAAGTCGACGCAAACGTCCTGACCGGCGACAAAGTAATCGAGTTCGGCCGTCGTTTCGCCTTCGACTTTTTCCGTTTGCCAGTAATCGACCGACGAATCGACGACGTCGAGATCCGGCGCGATAATCGCTCCGTATTCAAAAGCGCCCATGTCGACCGACATAACGACGCCGCCGACCGTCAATCCGACGCGACGGGCGTTTCCTTCGAAGTCGACGAGCGCGCCGCCGTCGAGGGCGTTCGAACCGTTATTGATCGCCGGCGAAGTCGCCGACAGCGAGTAGTCGCCGTTGGCCGCGTCGACGAAGCCCGGGTCGACGCCGAGGAACGAACGGTAAGCCGCGTCGAGCTCGAACGCTTTGGGGCCGCACTGAGCGACGTTGGCGATAAGCGAGGAGCGAAGCGTCGTCGTCGCGTCGCTTTCCGTGTGAATATCGAAGCCCGCCCCGGCCCCGCCGACGTTTCCGGCGAGGATCGAATTGTCGACGACAACGACGCCGTCGCGCTCGTTGCTAAGCCCGCCGCCCGTCGCGGCCTGGTTGTCGGCGATCGTCGAGTTCGTCAAAGTCGCGATTCCGGCGTTGAGGATCGCGCCGCCCTCAGCCTCCGCGCGGTTCTTCACGAGCAACGAGTTCGAAAGGACAAGGGTTCCGCGCGACTCGATCGCGCCGCCGTGGAGCGAGCTGTTCCCGACAAACGAACATTGGACGATCGTCAGGTCGCCCGCCCCGTTTCCATTGCTGTAAATCGCGCCGCCAGAGAGCTCCGCCTCGTTTCCGTCGAACGAACTTTGGGCGATCGTCATAACCCCGGCGTTGACGATCGCGCCGCCGATCCCATTACGAATCGCTTTGTTTCCGTCGAACGAGCATCGGTCGAGCGTCGCGTTCCCGGCGTTGAAGATCGCGCCGCCGTTTTGAGCGACCGCGCCCGTGAAGGCGGAATCGGCGACGCGGAGCGTCGCGTTCCCGGCGTTGAAGATCGCGCCGCCGTCGTTCCCCGTCACGTCCGCGAAGGTCGAGTTCAAAACGTCGGCGGTTCCGGCGTTGTAGATCGCGCCGCCGTTCATGGCGCCCAAAACGTCGTTGTCGCCGCTGAACTGCGAATTGTCGACGACGAGCGTTCCGACGTTGTAAACGACGCCGTTGTCGAAGTCGCCGGTCGCGGCGAAGGTCGAGTCCTGGATCGTCGCGTTCCCGGCGTTGTAGATCGACGCGCCGTCGACGGCCGAGTCGCCGGAGAAGGTCGAGTTCAAAACGCTCAACGTCGCGCCGGAAGCGTTGTAGATCGAGCCGCCGACGCCGCCGTTCGATTTGTTCCCGGAGAATTCGACCGAATCGACGGTCAGCGTTCCCTTGTTGTAAACGACGCCGCCGTCTTGCGTCGACTGCGAATTCGCCAACGTGAAATTCTTAATTTCGACCGAAGCGCCGCTTTCCACCGAGATGAGCCGCGAGTCGACGCCCTGGATCGTCAGGTCGAGAAGCCCGCCGTTCGGGTCGACGCAGTCGAGGGTGAAGGAGGTCGTCAGCGTCAATTCGCCCTGGGTCAGGACGAACGTTTCGCCGTCGAGCGCGGCGTCGAAAACGACGGCGTTCGTTTCGCGGGAAACCTTTTGAACGATCGCGACGCCCGCTTTATAAGCGTAAGTTTCGCCGTTCCAAAGGATCGTCGCGCCGGCGTCGATTTTGCCGGCGAGGTCTTCGCTCTTGAAGACGAACGCGTCTCTTCGGGCGTTGTATTCGACTTCGTAACCGTTGGCAAGCGTAACGACGACGCCGTCGGTCAGGTAGTAGCGGTAATCGCCGGAATCGACGTAAGCGCGTTCGACGAAGGTCAATTCGACGCCGTCGACGACGACTTTCGCGCCTTCGGTCGGCGGGAACTCGACGGTCGTCGTTACGACGAAAACGCCTCGGGCCGCGTCGTAAACGGCGCTTTCCCCGTTGGCGAGCGTAACGGTCGCCCCGTCCAAAACGACGGCGACGTCGTTCGTCGCGACGCGTCGGAAAACGCCGTTGACGACGGCGACTTCGGTTCCGTCGGCGAGGAAGAAGTTCCCCATCGCCTGCACGGCGTCGCGATCGTAAGTCTTTTTCGCAACGTTCGTCCAAACGCCGTCGATCATTTCGACGGCGACTCCGTCGATCTCGCCTTTCGTTCCGTTCGGAACGTCGATCGCTTTATTGTTCGCGTCGAAGTACACGTCTTCGGCGTACACGACCGTAACGACGGCGTCGCGGTGTAAAATCGCTTCGTCGGCTTCGACAGTCGCGCCGTCAACCTCCCAAGCGCGCCCCGTCCCCTGATACAGCGCTTCGAAGTTCGCGCCGTCAATCGAGACCGTCGCTTTGTCGCCGTAGGTCAACGAGACGACGTTTCCTTCGCCGTCGACGTAAGCGCCTTCGTCGGCGTTCCAAGAGAGCGCCAGGTCGACCGTCTCGCGGAACGAGAACGATTCGCCCGGATAAACGCGGTAATCGGTCGAAGAGTCGACGTAAAATTTACCGTCTTTGACGGTGTAAGCGACGCCGCCCGACTCGAAGTTCGCGCCCTCGGGAAGAGCGACTTCGCGGTAGTAGAAGCTACCCGCGTAAATCTCGACCGCTTCGCGCAACGAGATCTCGCCGTCGTACGGGTCGACGACGTCGTCGGTCGTCGTAACGACGATCGAATTATTGACGGAAACCGGGGACTCGACGACGTCGAAATACGACGAAGTCAAGTAGAAGTTGTTCGTTTCGGAGTATTCCGAAATCGCGGCGCCGGAATCGAGCTGGTAACCGAAGACGTAATAGCCTTCTTCGTTCTGAGCGTCCATCGCGCCCTTGGCGACAAATCCCCGAACGATATCTTCGATCGATCCAAGCGCGACGTTCGTCAACGCGACGTAGCTGTTCGCGCCGTCGTATTCGACCGTTTGGACGGCGCCGGTCGCAAGGTTCGTCAGCGTGATCGTCGCCTTCGCGGAGCCGTCGCCGCCCGGCATCGAAACGCCCGCGACGAAGTCGACCTTAACATTCAGGAGCGCGAGCTCGTTGTTTCCAATCCTCGAATCGGCGAACATTTGCTCTTTCGTCGCGGTTTTCGGATCGTACTTCCACATGTAGACGGTCGTTTCGAACGAATCCCTGATCGCGGCGCCCTGGTTGACGAACGACAGGTTCAGGAAGAGGTTTTCGTCGACGAGGAACGGCGCGATGGAGCCGGTTTGGTCGTCTTCGGCGCGGGAGATCACGAGCGAGCTTTCCCAGTCGTTGACGACGTCGGAACCGGCGGCGGTCGGGACGAATCCCGTCAAGTCGGCCCGTTCGAGGACTTCGTAAGCGCCGGCGTCGACGGAAGCGCCTTCGAAACGCGGTTGTCCGGCGAGGTCGTCGCCGTAGTCGGCCGTGAAGAAGTAACGGTTTTGGCCCCAACGCTCGTATCGGTTCGAAATATAGCCGGAACCGAAATCGAGGTCGTTCGTCAAGTTGGCGGAGTTTCCGCGGTCGACGGCGAGGGAGTCGCCTTGGAGGCGCAGGTTCCACGACTTCCAGAGTTCGCTCGACCAATCGGCGACGTCGTAATCGCGATAGCTGACGAACTTCGGATCGTAGGTCGTAACCGGCGCGGAAACGCTGCTGCCGCGCGACGTTCCGATCAGCGAGTTTCCGTTGGCGATCGAGTTCGTCCCGTTGATGTACGCGGTGTAATTCGAGTTGCGGGACTCGTCGCCGACGATCGAGTCGTAAACGTAAGTGTATTTGCCCGTCTGCGTGTAAACGTCGGCGCCGTAGGCCGCTTCGTTTTTGGCGACGATCGTGTTGTAAAGGTAAGCGCGACCGGCGTTTTGGAGGCCGCCGCCGGAGTAGTCGGCCGTGTTCCCGGCGATCGTAACGTTCACCAACGTCGCGACGGCGCCCGACTCGTTGAAGAGCCCGCCGCCGACGGAGTTTTCCTCGACGACGACGTTGCCGACGATCGACGTGTTGACGAGATAAAGCCAACCGTCGTGTTGATTGCCGTTTTCGTATTCGCCGCCGGAGTTGTAAATACCGCCGCCCGCTTTCAAAGCGCGGTTACCGGCGATCACGCTGTCGCCGATCGTGAGCCAACCGTAGTTGTTGTAAATACCGCCGCCGTTGTTCGTTTGGCCGTTTTTGCCGTAAGTTTCGCTCTTTTCCTTCGTCGCGGTTCGAACGCCTTCGATAACGGCGTTGCGCGTCGCCAGGGACTCGTAGCGCTCTTCGCCGACGAAATCGGCGAGCGTTCCTGCGGCGACGGTAACGTAGTATTGTCCGAGCGCGCCGTAATTCGAGTAACCGTCGGTCGCCGGATTGCCGCGCCCGGTCGTCGTAACGCTAACGTAGTAGGTATCGCCCGCGGTCAGCCCGGTCGCCTCAAAGTGAGCGAAGAGCGAATCGTCCGGATCGCAGGTATAAAGGAGATTTCCGGCGTCGTCGTAAAGTTCGACGCGCAGGTCGAGGTTCGTGTATCCGAGGCTCGCGGCGTACCCGTTGGCGTCGACGGAGCTGAAATCGGCGCCGGTTCCGACGACGTCGATCACGTACGTCGAATCGGTCGCGACAAACGAGAACATATCGACGTCGCCGGTGCGTTCGATCAAACCGTCGGCGACGAAGTTGCCGGAACGAACGTACGATTCGCGAAGAGGCGTCGCGTTCGCCCGTTTGTCGGAGTGATCGTCGGCCTTGTACCCGAGGTAAGCGGCGATGTAGGCGAGGTCGTCCTGCGTTTGCGTCGCGCCCTGGTATTCGCCCTTGCTAAATTGCGTCAGGGCCTGGTAATATCCGGCGCCCATGATCGGGGCCCAGCCGTTCGTTCCGCCGTAATATTCTTCGGAACCCTTGCCGTCGTGCGACAGGCCGAGCGTGTGGCCGACTTCGTGCGAAATCGCTTCGGCGACGCTTTTCGGCGACCCGAGCGAGTTCGGGAAGACGTAGCAGTCCTGTTTTTGCGCGCCGTAAGAATTGACGTAAGCGACGCCGCCGCGATTATTGCCGGTTCCGCCGACGACGACGCGCACCGCGTTCGCGGCGGCGTTGAAGACGTCCTGATCGGTGGTAACGGTAACGTTGAACGGCGCGTAGTCTTCCGCGACGCGAAGGTAAATTTCGTTGATCGCTTCGAGTTCGGCGTCGCTAAAGGTCGTCGGATCGCCGTCGAGGTCGTAAGCCGGGTGCAGCTCGCCGCTCCAGCCGGTTCCGTCGATTCCGCCGAAGTAGAGGTAGATCACGTTCGTCGTTTCCGCGACGCCGCCGGTGAAGGTGAAGCCGTAAAGTTCGACGGTCGTGTTGTCGACGTACACCGCGCGGAATTTTTCGTTCGCGTCGATCGTAATGCCCGGTTGGTCGTTTTCGACGTCCCAAGCGGCGGTGGCGTCGAGGACGAAACGTTTTTCGCTGAGCGGTTGGTCGACGAGCGAACGCGAGAAAGAGAAGCGAAGCGTTTCGCGCAAGTCGAGCGTTTGCCCGGAAAGGGACGCGTCGAAAGTCAGGACGTTCCCGAGGAAACGGGAGCCGTCTTCAAGTCGGCGTCCGCTGTAAACGAACGCTTCCTGCCAGTTCAAGACGTTGTCGACGGCGGTCGAGTAATCGAGCGAATCGACGTTCATCTTTTCGTCGTCGACGTAGAAGTTTTCGTAGCTTTCGTGCATCGTCAGGGTGTATTGTCCCAACGAGCCGTAGTCGGAGAACCCGTTCGTCGCGTCGTTCCCCTGACCGACGCCGGTAACGCTGACGTAATACGTTTTGCCCGCTTCGAGCTCCGGCGTAACGAAGTGCGAGAAGGTCGTGAAGACGGAGTCGTCGACCGCCTGATACCCTTGTTTGAGCGAGCCGTCGCCGTTGTAGACTTTCTTGCCGAACTGGTCGACGACGTAATAATAATAGTCGTCCGACAAAACGATCGTCTCGCCGTAGCCGAGCTTTTGAATGTTGCCGTCCATGTCGAGCAGGACGATTTCGCCGTTTTCGTCGAGAAGCTCGACCTTGACGTTCAAGTTCGCGTAATCGTAAGCCGACGCGTAATATTTTCCGCCGAAGACGGCGTTTTCAACGTCGGCGTGGCGAATATAATTCCAGCTGAAATCGGAGTCGATGAAGCGATGGTCGGCCCCGGCGCCGGAGACGTCGACGACGTAGCTCCCGCCGTACGAAACGAACGAGAAGATATCGTAATCGTCGCGGGTTTCGATCACGCCGTTCACCGTGTACGTGCCGGCGGTCGGGTCGTAGTTGTTAATGTCGATCGGAACGTAGTGGTCGTCGAGTTTTTCGGCTCTGTCGATCGTGTTGCCGAAATCGTCGGCGCGGAACCCGACTTTCGACGCGATAATGGCGACGTCGTCCTGGCGGTTCGTCGCGTTGACGTAAGAACCGTCGCTCCATTGCGTGATCGCCGAATAATACCCGACGCCCATGATCGGGCCCCAGGTCGCGTTCCCGGCGTAATACTCGTCGTGTTCGTACCCGTCGTGCGAAAGTCCGAGCGAGTGGCCGATCTCGTGCGCGGCGGCCTCGGCGACGCTTTTCGCCGAAAGTCCGAGCGAGAAGGGATAAACGTAGTTGTCCGGTTTGGCGGAACCGTAGGAACCGACGCCGGAAAGCCCGCCCGCCGACGAGCTGTAGCCGCCGATAACGCAACGGACGCCGTTTTTCGCGTTCGCCCAAACGTTCGGGTCGGTGGTAACGTTGACGTTGAACGGCGCGTAGTCTTCCGCGACGCGCGCCCAAACCTCCTGAATCATTTTCAGTTCGGAAACGCCGTACCCGGCCGCGCCGTCGAGATCGAGCGCCGGATGTTGCAAGCCGTCCCAACCTTCGCCGTCGACGCCGCCGAAGTAAAGATAGATCACGTTTTCGGTGTTGCCGGGCATGCTTTCCAGCGAAAGCGTTTCGGCTTCGGTGATCGCCGCGTCGTGAATTTTCGCGTCGTACTGCTGCAACCACGAGAAGCCGACGATCTCCGACGTGTACGTGTTGTACCGGCTGTTTTGATACGTTCCGAAGTACGAAAAACCTTCCGGCAACGTCCGGGCGTTTTGGACGGCGCCTTCGTTGTTGAGGTACGTCCACGGCGACACGGCGAAACGCCACGACGAGCCGGAACGTTCGAGCAGGTAAGTGTTGTAGGTGTTCGAAGTTCCGCCGCCCCCCGAGTTTTCGTCGCGGTAATGCGTCATCGTGAGCGTGATCGGATCCTGATAGTCGGGATGATCGTAAGCGGTATCCGTAACCTCGTATTTAACGGTGGTTTTCGTCGGATTCGAGCAGATAAGCCCGACGTAATCCGCGGCGCGGTTCGTGCTCGAACCGTAATGCTGGATCGTGTCCGGATTGTAGTAATATCCCCAAACAGAAACGTACTCGCGGGTGCGGTTGCCGTAGCTGTCGGTCGTGATCACCTCGGCGGTAACGGCGTTTCCGTCGCGAAGGGCGCGAAGCATGTCGTCGATCATCGCGTCGCTCGACGGAACGTAACCGCCGACCTTCGAGAAGTCGATATCCATAAAGAAGCCGCCGCCCTCGACCGTGTTCGTCAGCGACGAGAGATTCGAGCCCATGCAGTCTTCGTCGTTCCCGGAGAAGAGATAATCGAGAACTTTGCCGCAGGTGATCGTGTAATTGAGCGCGTCGCCGGCGCCGGTATTAATGTAACCGGAAAGGAGGTATTCGGCGACCGCGTCCTCGACGGAATCGAAATGAACGGTCGTTCCGTCGGCCTTCGTCATCGTCGTCGCAAACCCGGCTTGTTCCGCCCAACCGGTGTACGCCATCATGTTCGCGACGGTTCCGACCCATCCGGCGGCGCCGCGCGACTCGGCGTCGTAAATCTGATTGGCGTCGACGGCGCGATAAACGGCCGGATTATAGCCGAAATAGTGATATTGCGTGCGAAGCGTCGCGTGAACGCGGTCGCGCACCTGGTTGTAATCGCCGGTTACCGTCTCGACGCGCATATTGTCGACGGCCGTGGCGTTCGAAAGGCGCTCGTTCGCGTCTTCCTCGGTCGCCGCGGAGTCGACGAGATACGACGTTTTCGCGGCGCCGCTTTCGTCGAACGAAGTCGCCTGGTCGATCATCACCAGCGACGAGGAAAGCTTGACGTTCGCGTCCGACGTGGCGACGATCGCTTCTCCGGCGTAGTTCGTCGAGTAATTGAAGAGAACAGCGCCGCCCAATTTAACGTCGCCGTTCAAGACGGTGAAAGCGTTCGAGTCAACCGTTTCGATCGTCAACGCCTGCTCGCCGGTTCCCAGGATCGTCAGCGAGCCGTATTTTTCGGAGTCGATATTGACGTTGATCGCGGTCGAACCGAGATCGAGAACGTAATCGTCGGCGGTCGCGCGGAGAAGGATCAAATCGTCGGCGGTCGTGCGGGCGGCCTGATCGACGGCGTTTTGCAACGCGTCGGCGCTCAAGTCGGTCAGCTCGATCACGTTAATCCGCGACAGCGAACTCGGGAGCTCAAGGTCGGCGTAAGCGTTGCGAATATCGTTATACTCGGAGTTCCCGATCGGGTTGACCGACAGGAGTCGGCGTTCTTCCAAGTTTTCCATCCCGAGTTTGCGAGGACTCAGCGACCCCGCGACGCCTTCGCGGCGTTTCCCTTCGTCGCTTTTGCGGCCGCGAAAGACTTTTTTCTCTTGGTTGCCGTTCGACCGCGATTCGTCGCTCAATCGATTGAATAAACGCATCTTCTTCTCCTGGACAATGTGTCTAACGTTTGCGTCGCGTTGGGACGCTCTTCGGAAGTTTGCGGACGGATAAGCGCGAAACTTCCGAACGTCTTCCTAAATTTCCGTCCGCGTCCGAATCCGACGTCGCGAAGCCTTTTCGCGCGAAACCGCCCCCTGACGCGTCAAGAGGCGGCTCGCTAAAAATCGGCGAACCAACCGTCTCGCTCGTCGCCGCTCGGAAAGGCCCCTCGTCGTCGGACGACTCAAGGGAAATCCAACCGCGGTTCGGAAAGACGCTCGAACGGAAAACGCGAATGTCGCTTATTATTTGGGAACTCGCGCGCCGACGTCCCGGCTCGCGTCGACGCGGAAATCGAACGGCGTTCGGCAAACGATCGACGCAACGCGAACGCTTCGTCGTTTCGTTTCATTTTTTCGCGCCATTTTACCTAATCCGCGTCTCTTTACAGTTCCCAAAATAAAAACGGATATTCCGGACTCTACACTAGTTTACCCGAAATTACCAAATTTTACAACCAAAAAGACGCCTTTTTCAAAAATTTTCGCAACTTTTCCTCCGCTTTTGTCGAAAATAGAATTCCAATTATTCCCCTTAAAAGGCTCGACCGGATTGTCCAAAACAAGCAAACAGGGCAAGCGGGGCAACGCGGATAACATTGGCAAAACAGGCAAAACTTAACGCCGTTCAAATTTCCGTCGAGCGCGGCGCTCAATTACGCTTCAAGAATCAAAAAAACCGGGCGGCCGTCTCGCTTTTTCGCTCGACGACCGCCCGGTTCGGCGTTCGATCTCTCGTTCTTTTTTACTCTTTTTCCGTCGCGTCCTTATAAATAAACTCCGCGTCGAACCAGCCGTCCCTCGCGCTCAACGAAGTCGGAATCAGCGTCCCGATCGTTTCGCCTTCAAAGTCGTTGACGGGCAACTCGGCGGGATACTCCTCTTTCACAACGGTCTTGAGCTTGTCGATAAGGAGGGCGCGGAAACCTTGATGACGCGCCGGAATCGGAGCCGAACGGTCGATGCTCAACGGCGTCGCGTCGATCGTTTCGCGTTTGAAGAAAAAGCTCCCGTCGCGACGTTCGATACGATAAACGAAACGAATTTCCCAATCGCGCACTTCGCGCCCGTCGCTCTTGAACGAGTCGAAACGGAGACACGTTTCGATCTTATCGTCGGCGAAACGCGTCGAAAACGGCCGGTCTTGCGCGAATCGGTACGAGACGTTTTCGTCCAAAGCCCGCGCTTCCGAATCGTCTTTTTTCGCTCGATAACGATCCAGGAACTGCGTCGCCTCGACCGGATCGACGCCCGGGAAACGCGGCAGCAACGCCTCGCGCATGTCGCCGCCTTCAAAATTCAAACCGGCCAACGCGACGAAAGCGACGTTGTTCGGCGCGCTCTGATGCGCTCGAAGAGTAACGTCGCTCGCCCCGTTTTTCACAACGCGGGCGCGCTCGGCGCTCCCCGAATAACGCTTCGCGACGGTCGCGGAACGCGGTTCTTCGTCCGACGCGTCGACGACGTCGAGAGACTCGCCGTTCTGAGCGGTCGCTTTCTCGGCGGCGCGTTTGCGCTCGTCGACGACGCGGAGCCAAGCGGCGAGCCCGTCGGTCGGCGACGCAAGCTGGTTCGCCCGCCCGACCAGACAGGAGAAGTAAAGCCGCTCTTCGTCGCTCTTCGTCGCGACGCCGCGAACGGCGCGATTTTCCGGCGACGACGCGTTGCGCGTGCGCGCCCAACGCTTGTTGAACGCCGAAATCTGGCGATCCGCCTCCTCGTCGAGCTGGGCCGCGACGCGGGAACTCATGCGAACCGACGATTCGCGCTCGGTTTTCGGGATCTCGTTTTTCACTTTCGTTTGCACGACGAGCCCGCCCAGCGGCGTCAAACGCTCCGACGCGATCCCGTTGACGCGGGTCTTCATCGCGCCGCGAGCGACGCTCGGCGTCGTTTCCAATCCGTTTTCGCTCCAATAAACCGTCTTTTCGGCGCAAACTCGACCGTAATTGTCGGAATTAACGTGAACGCCCCGGGACGAACCGGTCGTTTTCGTCGCGACGTTCGCCGACAGCGCGAGGCAAAGCTCCGCTTTATCGTCGTTTTCGCGCAATTGAAGCTTCATGTCGCCGACGAGCCGCCCGGAGCCGCGCGCATGCGCTCCGCGAATCGTTTCGCAAACGACGAATTTTTCGTCAACGGCGCGTTCCGCGAACGAAGCGAGCGTCTTTTCGTCGACGTCCAAATAGAAATTCGCTTCGCGGAAGAAAGAGCGCGTTTTCTCGACGATCTTAGCGACCGTCGGCGCTTCCGGCTGACAATAATTCAACTCGGCGAGCGCGAACGAGACCGCGTCGAGCGACTCCAAATCGTTTTCGTTGAGATAAACGCGCAAGCGGTCGGCGAAGTAATCGCAAATTTCGCCGAAATAAACGCGGTTTTCTTCAAAAATCCGGAGTTCCTCGTCGGCGAGCGAACCGATCGTCCGCGCGCCGATTTCGGAATAACGTTGCACCGCGACGACGACGTCGGCGGCCGGGCCCGATTTTTTCGGAGCGGAACAGGCGGCGAAGTAGCGGATCGCGCCCAGCGCGCCCGCTCGAAATTCGGGCGGCGCAAGTTCGTCGCTCGTCAACCCCAGTCGACGCAACTCTTCGTAAAAAAGCCGCGATTCGCGGTCGTTCGGATTTTCGTTTACATATTCGGCCAGCGCGACAATTTTCTCTCGAACGGCGACTCTCGACTCGGCGACCGCTCGATCGTAACGCGGAGCGTATTCTTTTTTCGCGTCGGCGCAAAGTTTTTCGATCTCGGCGACCAACGCTTCGACGCCCGTCGTCGCGACCGCTTCGGCGCCCGTCGCGACGGATTGCGGCGCGACCCAACCGTTCGCGCCTCCGATAAGACAAGCCAGCGTCAACAATAATTCTTTTTTCATTTTCAATCTCAAAACAAAAACGACGTTCTCGGCGCTTGGTCGAAAAGCGATTTCGCCGACAAAAACGCGACGATTCGACGCGTCTTCTATTGTGTTTCGTCTTTCTTGAGCGTCGCGGCAAGAAAAAAACCGTCGTTCGGCCAACGTCTCCTTTTTTTTCGCCGGTCGCGACGATTATACCGGTTGCGCCGCCGTCCAAGCCGTCCGCCTTTACCGCTCGCAAGCGTTCGCCGCGTCGTCGCGCCCCGGGCGGAATTCGACAAAAATCCGTTTTTTTTGGAAAATCGGGGTTTTCAAGTCGGACGCTATTCGTTATGATAACGACGTCGCCGAAAAGAACGCGGCGATCCGCGACGCCGGAACGCTATCGACGCGCGGGAGACGAACGGAACGCTCGCTCGGTTCGTCCGACCGAACCGATCCCCCTCAATCTCCTCGAAAACAAAAGGCAAATGGAAGTGCAAATTCACCCGTTAGCGTTTGTCGGCCCGAACGCGAAAATCGGCCGAGACGTTCAAATCGGCCCGTTTTGCGTCGTCGAAGACGGCGCGACGATCGGCGACGGCTGCGTTCTCGAAGCGCGCGTTTCGATTAAAAAAGGCGTCGTCGTCGGCAAAAACAACCATATTTTCGAAGGCGCGACGATCGGCGGCCTCCCGCAATGCGTCGGCTTGACCGAGGAAGATTGCGGCGGCGTTATCGTCGGGGACGGTTGCGTCATCCGCGAAAACGTTACGATCCACCGCTCGATGCGCGCCGACGATTCGACCGTCGTCGGAAACGACTGCATGCTGATGGCGAACACGCACGTCGCGCACGACTGCCGCATCGCCGACGAAGTGATCATGGCGAACAACGTCATGCTCGCCGGACACGTTTCAGTCGGACGCCGCGCGTTCGTTTCCGGGGCGGCCGGCGCGCACCAGTTCGTCCGCATCGGCGCTTTCGCGATGGTCGGCGGTCAGGCGCACCTGGTTCGCGACGTTCCGCCGTTCGTTACGGTCGACGGTCTTTCGAGCCAGGTCGTCGGGTTGAATTCGGTCGGTCTTCGCCGCGCCGGGTTTTCGACCGCCGATTTGCGCAAATTGAAAGCGATCTACCGCGTCGTTTATAAAAGCGGCCTGAATTGGCGCGAAATCGTCGACAAAATCGAACGCGAACACACCGAGGGCGTCGGGCTCGAAATGGCCCGTTTCCTTGCGACGACGACTCGCGGCATCACCGCCGAACGCGCCGTTCTTCCGACCGTCGCCGGAGCGCGCGAAGCGGCTCGCGACGCCGCCGAAAAAGCCGAGAAAAACGAAGCGAACGACGACGCGGAGCCCGTTCGACTTCGCGTCGTCGACGAAAACGGCGCCTCGCTCCTGCCGCCGCCGTCGAAACGTCGCGTCGTTTGAGATCGGGAGCGTTCTTCGCACCGCGTTTGAGACCGCGTCGGCCGTTTTTGTCGACGCGGTCTTTTTTTCGCCTCCGTCCGGGCGCTTGCGTCGACGGCGAAAAAAGATTATAATCGACGAAAGAGCGTTCCGTTTCGACGCTCGAACCCGCTTTTTTCCCTTTCATTCCGCGAGGATCCTCCCCGATGGCCCTGAAATCCGAATTGGAAGAAAACCCGTTCGCTCCGCCGATCGACGAAGATTTTTTGAAAACGGCGCTCGAATACCGCGACAATTTTGAAAACGACGCAGAATTTCAAGAAGCGCTCGCCGTTTGGCCGCGTTGTCCGAATTGCGGCCGCCGACGCGTCGCCCGCTGCCCGATCTGCAAAACTTCCGGAACGCTTTTTCCGCTCGGCGACAACAATTTTTGGGATTTTCGCTCCGACGAGGAAAAAGAGCGCGACGCCGAACTTTACGACGAAACCGAAGCGCCCGTTTGCGGTTGCGGTCGCCGTTCCGCGTCGGAGCGGCGCCAAAATCGCGCTTGGGCCGACGTCGGACGCTCGAAACTCGAACGCGAATCGTCGCCGAAAAAAACGGCGGAACGGAGCGACTTCTGCAATTGCGGAAACGGCGGCGGTTGCGGAGACTCCTGCAATTGCGGAAACGGCGGCGGTTGCGGAGACTCCTGCAAATGTAAAAACGACGGGGAACGCGACGCGGAAAAGAAGCCGGTCGAGCCGGAAAATCTCTTCGAAAAAGGGCTCGTCGCCGTCTGTTACGTCTGTTCGGAAGCGTTCGTTCCGAAATTTCCGAAACGCTGCGAATGGTGCGATTTCGAATTTCCGGACGGCGAAGAACCGATCGCCGACGCGGAGACGCCCGCCGACGTTCTCGCGTTCCTCGCTCGCAAAAAAGCGGAGGAAGCCGACGCCGACTTCGACGATTCCGCGTCGCCGCGAGTTTATTGGACGCTCGCCGCGCTCGCGCTCGGAGCGATCGCTTTTTGCGTCTACTTCGCGTTTTTGTTTTAACAAACAATTGTCGTTTAATTTTAAAATCAAATTTTAATCAAGTTTTGACAATCAATTCAAAGCCGAAACGTTAATCCGCTTTCGCCGCGTTCGGACGTCCTTCGCTCGGACTCGGCGAAAGCAATTCCGGAGTTTTCGCCGATGCGACGCGTCTTTTTCGATTGGTCGCGACCTTTTTTGCCACAGGTCGCTTCGTTCGTTTTTTCGACGGAAACGGCGCGTTCGCGGCGTCCGCAAAGTCCGCCCGTTTCGCCCGATTTAACGTCGAACGCCGCTCCGCCGTCGTCGCTCGACCTCGGCGATCTCGTCTTCGTCTTGCCGGGCCGCCGCGCGATCCGCACTTTGGAGGCGTATTTGCAACTCGAAGTCGAACGGGCGATCCAAGCCGGCGCGCTCGCGCCCGACTGGACGCCGCCGACTTATCTGACGGTCGGAGCCGCGCCGGAATTTCTTTATCCGCAACGGAAACGGCTCGCCGCCCGTCCGACGCGTCTCCTCTGCGCGAGGCGGGCGCTGCGCTCGTTCGCGGACGCCGAGCCGGACAAAATCCGCGCGCTCTTCGGCGCCCTTCCGGCGGAATCGAACTGGTCGTCGCAACTCGAATTGGCGCAAACGTTCGTCGATCTCGCGGACGAGTTGTCGTCGGAAAATCGCGACTTTTCGGCGGTCGCCGCCTCGACGCGCCGACGCGGATTGGCGGAGGAAGCGGAACGTTGGGAATCCCTCGGCCAAATCGCCGCGCTCTACCGCGACGCCTTGGCGCGTTTCGACCTGACCGACTTGAATCTCGCCCGAACGGCGGCGCTTCTCGGAGGAGAAATCGGCGCGTCGCTCGACGCCTCGACGCGTTGCGTCGTCGTCGGAGCGGTCGACTTAAACCGCCAGCAGAAAGCGATTTTCGAAGCGCTCGGCGATCGCGTTTCGTTCTTCGTTTTCGCGCCGGAAGCGGAAAAAGATCGCTTCGACGAATTCGGCGTCGTTATTCCGGAGGCTTGGGAAACCGCTGAAATTCCGATTTCCGACCGCCGTCTTTTCCAAGTCGACGGGCCGGTCGACCAGGCTCGAGCCGCCGCGCTTCTCATCGGCGAACTGTCGAAAATTCCGGTCGCCGCCGACGCGAACGGCGAACTTGAACCGCGACTCGAGCCAATCCCCGCCGATTCGCTGACGATCGGCGTTCCGGACGACGAAGTCGTTCCGTTCCTCGAACGGGCGCTCCGCGACGTCGGATACGAAACGATTCGAGCGCAAGGCTCGCCGACGACGCAAAACCGCGTTTTCCAACTGTTGCGCAACGTCGCCGATTATTTGGAAACGCGCTCTTTTTCGTCGCTTGAAGAGTTGGCGCGACGCTCCGACGTCGAGGAATATCTGCTCCGCGAATGGCGGTTCGTTTCGCTCGACGACGGCGGACGTTCGAACGCCGACGAAGCGGAAGAAGCGGCGAACGTTCCGGCGGTCGCGCCCGGCTCCGCGCTCGACGAAACGGAAGACGGCGTTTTTCTCGACGCCGAACTCCCCCCCGACGAAAACGACGAAGACGGCGAACCGTTCGACGACGGCGCGGAACTCGTCGACGACGCCGGGAGCGCTCCCAAAACGCCGTTCTTTCCCGGCGATTGGCTTTCCGAATTCGACCGTTACCGGACGACGTTTTTGCCGACTCGCGTCGACGGGCGCTGGTTCGAGTACAAAGACGAAGACGCGCCGCGCAAAAACGCCGAATTTCGCCTTTTACGCAAAGTCGCGCTGCTGATCGAACGGCTCCTCGAACCGTTTTGCGACCCGAACGAGCCCCCGCTTAAACGGGAAAAACTCGCCGCTTCCCCCGCGTTCGCCCGCTCGCCGGTCGACGCGGAGACCGGCGCTCTCGACGCGCTGAAACTCGACGCCGCCGCCTTAAAAACCGCGACGAAAATCGAAGAACCGGACGACGTTTTCTCCGGGCCGCTCGCGTTCGCCAAAGACGATTTCGTCGAAAGTTTCCGTTGGCGAACAAACCAACGCCGACTCCCAATCGGCGATTGGGCCCCGATCCTCTCGAATTTCCTTTGTCGAATTTACCCGGAACCGGAATCGAGCGCTCGAACTTCCGAAACGGCGGCGCAGGTCGACGCGTTCTTCGCCGCGTTCAATCAGGAACTCGACAAGTTCGAAGCGATCCCCCGCGAGTTGGCCGTCGACGCGACCGGCGCCGACGCGATCCGAACGATCCTGAAAGAACTTGCGAAATCGACGATTCCGCCCTTCCCCGCCGACGACGTCGTCGAGCTGCAAGGTTGGCTCGACCTCCCGTTCGACGACGCGCCGAATCTCATTTTGACCGGATTCAACGAAGGAATCGTGCCGTCGTCGAAGTCGGGCGACCTTTTCCTCCCGAACGAAACGCGCCGCGAACTCGGACTCGAAGACGCCCGCCGCCGGTTCGCTCGCGACGCCTGTTTAACAACGGCGCTCGCCGCGTCGAAACGAAATTTTTTCGTCGTTTTCGGACGCCGTTCCCTTCAAAACGACCCGAAAACGCCGAGCCGCTTCGTCTTCGCGACGCCGCCGGAAAAAGTCCCGGAACGAATTTGCCGTTTCTTCGCCGCCTCCGGATCGAGCGATCTCGACGAACTCGAAGCGCGCCGACTCGCCGCCCCGTTTCCGAAAGAGCCGCTCGCCGAAAGAAGCGCCGAAACGCCGATCCGAACGACGTCGACGCGTCCCGGCGAAACGCGTCTCGCCGTCGGGGAACCGTCCGAAACGCCGCGTCCGACGGTCGGCTTCCGCGTTCCGATCCTTCGAACGACCGGGCCGGTTCCGAACAAAATGAGCGCGACGGAATTTCGCGACTTTTTAGCTTGTCCGTACCGTTATTTTCTTCGCCGCGCGCTCAACCTTCGCGCCGTCGAGCCGGAAACGACCGCCGAAATGAACGCCGCCGCCTTCGGAAGTCTCGCGCACGACGCGCTTCGCGACTTCGGTCTCGCGCCGGAAATTCGCGACTCCGTCGACGCCGACGCGATTTCCGCTTGGCTCAACGCGCGGCTCGACGTCGTTGCAAGTCGTTATTTTAACGAGCTTTCGTCGCCGTTCGTTCGGGTGCAGATCGAGCAGATCCGCTCGCGGCTCGACGCGTTCGCTCGTTGGCAGGCGCTTTGGCGTCGCTCCGGCCGGCAGATTAAATTCGTCGAAGCGGCGCCGCGTTCCGGCTCGATAACGTTCGACGTCGGCGGCGGACGGCCGATCGAGATTTTCGGGCGGCTCGACCGAATCGACTACGATCCGCGCGAAAACCGTTGGTTCGTCTTCGATTACAAGACGTTCGACGCGGCGAAAGAAGGCCGCGCTCCCAAAAATCCGGAACCGGAATTCGCGCCGGACGTTTTCGACGACGAAACGCAAACCGCGCTCTTCACGACGCGACTCGGCAACGTCGCCGACGAAAAACACCGACGACGAGCGAAACCGCGTCTTTCGGCTCCGTTGCGAACGCTCGAAAAATTCGGGATCGCGCCCGCGCCCAATTCGCCGTCCAACGAGCCGCCCGTCGCGACGCCGCCGCTCGACGACGGCCCGGCGTTCGATTGGATCGATCTGCAGCTCCCGCTTTACCGGCGTTTTTTCCGGGAAATTTTGTTCGAACGGTACGACGGGGCCCGTTCGCGGCAAGACGTCGAGGAGGCGAAAGTCGCGCTGGGGTACGTCGTTCTTACGAAGGGCGCGAAGACGCAGGCGTTCGGCGGGCCCTGGACGGAACGCGACCTTCGAGACGCCGACGCGACCGCCGCGCGCGTCGTCCGAACGATCCGCCGTCTTTGGAACGATCCGATCGACCCGAACGCTTACCTCGACCCGAACGACCCGAGTTTAGGAACGATCCTCAACCCGAAAGCGCCGCCGTTTTCCGAAGATCTTTCGCCGATCACGCTCGACTACCTGACCGACTGACCGACGTTTGCGCCCCGCGACAAAAAACGCTCGCAACGACGGCGGCGGGGCTTTCCGCGGCAAATCAGGGGAGGAAAACGGGAATTAACGGAAAAAATATCGTTTTTCGCCTAAAAAACGCTTTCGCGGCGTCGACGGCGGCGGAACGTAAAAAATTTTCCGTCAAATTGGCGACAAAAACGCGCCGCCGCTTGCGTTTCGCCCCGATTTCGTGTACAATTCGGAAAAAGCGAGCCCAACCGTTCGACGGGGGCCGCGCCGGGTCGACGCTTTTTTTCGCGCCCGTCCCTTATTTTCGTTCAATACGTCGTTTTTCGGAAAGGAAATTCGTATGCCTAGCGTCTTTACCGGCGTCTTTTTTCACTGGCTGGGCGGGCTCGCGTCCGGATCGTTTTACGTCCCTTACAAAGCGGTTAAACGTTGGAGTTGGGAAGTTTACTGGCTCGCCGGCGGGATCGTCTCGTGGCTTCTCGCGCCGTGGATTCTTGCGTTCGCGTTGACCGACAAGCTGATCCCGTCCCTGGTCGAAGCGTTCTCGACCGCGCCGCAGGCGATGGGGTTGGCGTATCTCTTCGGTTGCCTTTGGGGGATCGGCGGTCTTACGTTCGGCCTCACGATGCGCTACCTCGGGATGTCGCTCGGGATGGCGATCGCGCTCGGGTACTGCACCGTTCTCGGGACGATTATGCCGCCCATCGTCGACGGCTCGTTCGTACCGTCGATGAAGACCGACCCGGCGTTCGTCGTTACGATCCTCGGGCTCGGCGTCTGCATGCTCGGCGTTATTTTGGCCGCCGTCGCGGGAACCTCGAAAGAACGCGAGATGGACGCCGAAGCGAAACAGGCGACGATCCAGGAATTCAGCTTCGTCAAGGGGTTGATCGTCGCGACGATCTCCGGCGTTTTCAGCGCGTGCATGGCGTACGGGCTCCAAGCCGCGGAACCGCTGGCCGAAATCTCGAAAGCGAACGGCACCGGCGACCTTTGGGTCGGATTGCCGAAACTCTGCGTCGTTCTTCTCGGCGGGCTGACCTCGAACGCGATCTGGTGCGGCATTCTTCTCAAGAAGAATAAGACGGCGTACCAATTTACGAATCCGGAAGTCAAAAACCCGAACGCCGGAAAAGACGGCGAGCCGAAATCCTGGCGCGTCAACATGACGTGGAACTACTTCTTCGCCGGTCTGGCCGGGCTCACCTGGTATCTTCAATTCTTCTTCTACTCGATGGGCGAAACGAAGATGGGCGAGTTCAAGTTCTCGAGCTGGACGCTTCACATGGCGTCGATCATCATCTTCAGTTCGCTCTGGGGCCTCGCTCTGCGCGAATGGAAAGGAACGAGCCGCTTCACGAAATTCATTCTCGGTTTCGCGATCTTCACGCTTCTTTACTCGACGATCGTCGTCGGTTACGGCAACCTCATGAAGACCGCCCCGACGAGCGTCGCCGCGACCGCGCTCAACGACGCCGTGAAAGCCGTGAAAGAAGTCGAAAGCGTTCCGTCGGCGAACCTCGGCGAAAAACTTTCGAAAGCCGCTTACGAACGAGCCGTCGGCAAAGCTTACGGCGCCGCGCAAACCGTCGTCGGCGCGCTCGTCGACGCCGCGAAAGCCCGCGGAAAAGCGCAGCTCGCCCTGCCGAATCCGGCGAACCGCGAAATCGCCGCCGATATCGCCGCCGTCCGCGCGACCGCCGAGCCGACCGTTCTCGAAGCGGTGAAAGCGCTCGAAAAAGCGCGAGGCAAGGTCGACGTCGAAGGAAAACTCGCGACTCTCGCCGCCGTTCGCGACGCGCTCGCCGCGACGAACGCCGACTCCCGCGTCGCCGATTTCCGCGCCGTTCTCGAAATCTTCCCGGAACAAAAGCAAGCCGAGGAAGTCGTTGAAGCCGAAACGGCCGCCGTTCCGGCCGAATGATCGCCGTCAAAATCCCTCCGACGAGGCGCGAACGCTTCGTCGGAGCGCGATTTCTCCCGCGGACGCCGCCGCTCGACTCGTTTCGGGTCGAACGGCGTTTTTTTTCGCTTTTGCGGGCGCCGACGAGAAAAATTTCAGCGAAAAACGAAAAATTCGGGACTTTTTTCGCCGATTTTCGCGTCGAAACGGAAACGCGACGCATACGATAAGTTAAGCGCCCGCGACGCAAACCGTTTCGGGACGCTTTCGTCGATTTTCGTTTCGCTCTTTCGAAGCGGCGCGCTCGCCGTTTCCCAACTTTGAGAGGACTTCCCCGATGAAAACTTCCGTCGAACGTCGTTTCCGACGCGCGCTCCGAGGAGCGTTTTTCGTCGGCGCCGTCGCGGTCGGAGCGTTGAGCGTTCCGGTCGAGTCGAGAGCCGCCGACTTCGGCATTTCGTTGAATTTCGGACGCGGAACCTTCTTTTACGCGACCGATCCCGGCCCGGTTTACGTCGCGCCGCCCCCGCCGCCTCCGCGATATTATTACCCGCCGCCCCCGCCGCGACGTCACGCTCCGCCGCCGCGGCATTATTACCCGCCGCGACCGCGATTCGTTCCGCCGCCTCCGCCCGGCCCGCGTCCGGGAGGCCCGCCTTTCGTCCCGCCTCCGCCCGGCCCGCGACCGGGAGGCCCGCGTCCCGGCGGCCCTCATCCGGGCGGCCCTCACCCCGGCGGCCCGCGTTTCTGACCGCTTCCCAACGCCGCGAGTTCCCCGCTCGCGGCGTTCATTTTTCTTGTCGACGGCGTTTTCCCGCCCGTCTTTTCGACGCGACCCGCGCAAAGCGTCGCGAACCGGTTCTTTATTTTACCCAAACCGCCTGCTTTAACAATTTCGGCAAAATTTCCGAATTACGAAAATTTATCGGGAAAGCCGCCGACGTTTCGCGTAATTAAGAGTGTCGGGACAAGGAAACAAACGCCGACCGCTCGACGCAAACTCTTTTTACAAAACAACTTAGAACCGTCGTTTTTCGGCGCGTTTTCAACGGCGCCAACCGAAAGACCGCTTTTCAGGAGACGAAACGATGAACGCTCGACGCGCGAATAAACGCAATCGCCGCAACGCTTTGGCGCTTTCCTTGGCCGCGCTCTTCGGAGCCGCGCTTTTTGTCCTTCCGGTCGACCGGGCGCAAGCCGACGACTTCGGCTTCTCGCTGAATCTCGGTTGTTTCAGCCTCAACATCGGTTCCAGCGGCGACCGTTGCGATCGTTGTCCGCCGCCCGCCGTCGCTCCGGCGCCTTACCCGGGGCCGCGACCGATCGCCGCCGCTCCCGTCCCGAAACCGGCTCCGCGACCGATCGCCGCCGCTCCCGCCCCGAAACCGGGCCCGCGTCCGATCGCCGCCGCTCCCGCCCCGAAACCGGGCCCGCGTCCGATCGCCGCCGCTCCCGCCCCGAAACCGGGCCCGACCGGAGCGCCCGCCGTCGTCCGCGGACAAGCGCCGAACCCGCGAAAACCCGCCGGTCGAGCGACGTACACCCCGGTCGCCGCGGCGCGAGCGGCCCGACGTTAAAACGCGGATCTTTCCTCCATTGCCTTGACTCTTCATTTTAACCGACGCCAAGCTCCCGCGCGGCGTCAAACGGCTTAACCTCGACTCAAACCGGCGCTCGGACGCCATGGAGACGCCTATTGAATAACAAACCGCAATAACAAAACCGACATGATTTTCACAAAAACGACGCGATTGCTGAAATCGCGTCGTTTTTTCGTCGCCGACGGGCGCTTCGCGGTCGAGTTCGGGCGAAAAATCGAAAAAATGAGAAAAAATCGCGGAAAAACGCTTGGCCGCGCTTGATTTTTCGACCAAAATCCGTCAAAATAAAGCGAAAGGGAGCCGACGAGAACGCCGCCTTTGCCGCCGCCTCGCCGACGATCGTTCCCTCCAATTTTTCGCACTAATAAATAAGGAAAGAACAATGCAAGCGAATCGTCGCGATTTTCTGAAAACTTCCGCGGTCGCGGGCGCCGGTTTTTTGGTCGGAGCCGGCAACTTCCGTAAACAAGCGCGCGCCTCGGCGCTCCAAAGCGTCGCGGTCGCCGGCGTCGGCGTCGGCGGCAAAGGCGGCGGCGACATTACGCACGCCGGTTATTACGGCAAAGTCGTCGCGATCTGCGACGTCGACAAACGCACGCTCGACGGCAAAGGCAACGAATTCAAAGACGCGAAAAAATTCGTCGATTACCGCGACATGTACGACCAAATGGGCGACAAGTTCGACGCCGTTACGATCGGCACGCCGGACCACATGCACGCGATCCAAACGGCCGCCGCGATGAAGATGGGAAAACACGTCTACACGCAAAAACCGCTCACCCGCACCATTTACGAAGCGCGTTGGCTCACCGAACTCGCCAAGAAAACCGGTCTTTGCGCTCAAATGGGGAACCAGGGAAGCGTCGACGACGGGCTCCGTAAAAACGCCGCTCAATACCGCGCGGGCGTCATCGGCGAAATCTCCGAAGTCCACGTTTGGACGAACCGTCCGATCTGGGCGCAAGGGCCGAACCGCGACATGACGATGGAAAAATTCTCCGCGAAAATTCGCGAAGAAGACCCGGATATCGCCGACGACGAAATCGCCGACAAGAAAAAGCAGATTGCCGACGCCCTCGAAAACCTTGATTGGAACGCCTGGCTCGGCGTCGCGCCGAAACGCGAATTTTGGCCGGGCATCTACCACGCCTTCCAATGGCGCGGTTGGTGGGACTTCGGCACCGGCGCGCTCGGCGACATGGCTTGCCACAACGTCAACATGATCTTCAAAGGCGTCGAACTCGCCAACCCGACGAGCGTCGTCGCGACCAGCTCCGGGCACGACTTCAACTCCTTCCCGGCTCGCTCGACGACCGAATTCGAGTTCCCGGCCAACGATTGGCGCGGCCCGATTAAGTTCTTCTGGTACGACTCGTCGCAAACGCCGGATAAAGCGAAGATGGCCGAATACGGTTTCGAAAACGTCGGCGACAACAACACTTTCGTGATCGGCTCCAAGGGCGCCGGGCTCGGCGGAACCTTCCGCGAAAAGGGCGGCAAGGAAATTCCGCGCTTGAAGGAAGAGGACACCGATTTCGTCATCGCGCCGATCGACGAACAGGGCCGCGCCGACGACGCCCGCCACAAGTACGAATGGTTCAACGCCATTTGGGAAGGCAAACCGGAAATCTGCTGGTCGAACTTCGCGAACCACGCCGGCCCGCTCACCGAAACGATCCTTCTCGGCAACCTCGCGATTTGGGCCGCGCCGGAAGACGGCGTCAAGGGCGAAAAGATTGAATGGGACGCCAAGAACCTCAAGATCACGAACCTCGATCAACTCAAAACGCCGGGGTTGGCCGACCTCGTTAAACCGACCTATCAAAACGGTTACGACAAGATCGACGAGCTGTTTTAGTCGTTTCCCGACGCGCCGGTCGTCGAGATTTCCGTCCAACGACGCGTCTCGACGGCGGCGCTGAAAGAGCGAACCGAACGTTCATTTTCCGAAACCGCGTCTTCCAACGTTCGTCCGAACGCCGCGGGGACGCGGTTCCTTATTTTGCTTATTTTACCTGATTTTAAGCGATTTTATGAAGAAATTTGTCGTTCGATACGGCGCGATGCGCAATCTCGGAGTCGTCGAATGCGACGACGCGGTCGCCGACGGGTTCTTTCACGGCGTTCAGGCGATCGTGCGAACGGCGCGCGGTTTGGAAGCGGCGACGATTCTTTGCGAAACGAACGACGAAAAAATCGCGCAAATCCCGAATCTTTCGTCGCCGACGACGTTCGAACGCCGCGTCGACGAGGCGGACGAGCGCGAATTGCAAAAGATCAAAGCGAACGAAAAAAACGATTTCGAACGCTGTTCAAAGATCATTCGCCGAATGAAGATCGAGATGACGCTCGTGCGCGTCGAGCGGATTTTCGGCGGCGAACGCGTCGTCGTTTATTACGTCGCCGACGGGCGCGTCGATTTCCGCGAACTCGTTCGAGCGTTGGCGGCCGAGTTCCAAACCCGCGTTGAAATGAAGCAGATCGGCGTTCGCGACGAAACGAAACTCCTCGCCGACGTCGGCGACTGCGGGCGCGAAGTCTGTTGCAACTCGTATTTGGTCGCGATGCCGCCGGTCTCGATGAAGATGGCGAAACTGCAAAAAGCGACGCTCGACCCGACGAAAGTTTCCGGTCGCTGCGGCCGCTTAAAGTGTTGTCTCCGTTACGAATACGACGTTTACAACGAATTGCAGAGCGCGTCGCCGGCGATCGGCGAAACGGTCGGAACCCCGGACGGACGCGGCAAAGTCGTCGCGATCGAACTCTTCGCGCAACGGGTCGTCGTCGAACTCGAAGACGGAGGACGCCGCTCGTTCGCCGTCGCCGAACTCGACCGCCGACGCGGTTGCCCCCGACGCCGCGACGACGAGAGCCCCGACGACGAAGAGCGCGAATCGAACGACCGCCGCCGAAAACGCCGATTTCCGCCGCGCGACGACGAAGAGCGGTCGAACTAACGCCGCCGCGCTCGCGACGTCAGGTATTCGAGGAGCGCTTTGTCGAACGGAACCGACGTGTCGAGCTCGACGAAGTCAAACTTCGAATTCGACGCCTCGCGCCGGAACCGCTCGCGAAATTCTTCGAGCGCCGCCTCGTAATCGCCGCGAATCGAATCGGCGTCGACGACGACGCGCTCGCCGGTCTCCGGGTCTTCGAGCTCGACGTCGCCGCGAAACGGGAAATTGACCTCCGCTTCGTCGAGAATGTGAAAAAGAATGACGTCGTGCCCGGCGTGTCGCAGGCGGTAGATCGCTTTGAGCGTCGACTCGGGATCGCCGAGGAGGTCGGAAAAGATCATCGTCAGCGACGCTCGCTTGAGCATCCCGGCCAGTTGCGTCAACGCCGCCGCGACGTCGGTCGTTCCGCTCGGTTCGAGATTCGACAGCGTTGAAAGGATCGACGCGAAGTGCGAACGCTTCGATTTCGGCGGAAGCGAACGGCGGATCTTTTCGTCGAACGCGATCAACCCGACCGGGTCTTGCCGCCCAATCATCAGGTACGACAGCGCCGCGGCCAACGAAATCGCGTACTCGAATTTCGAAGTCGGGCCGCCGATCGCCTTTCCCATCGACGCGCTCGAATCGACGACGAGCCAGCCGGTCATGTTCGTTTCGGCCTCGTATTTCCGGACGTAATATTTGTCCGTTCGAGCGAAGAGCCGCCAATCGATATCTTTCGGATCGTCGCCGCGCTCGTATTTGCGGTGTTCGCTGAACTCGACCGAAAACCCCTGCAACGGGCTCGCGTGCAGGCCGTGCATGAAGCCTTTCACGATGAACCGCGCCTTCAGGTCGAGCCGTTTCACCGTCCGCGCGACCTTCGGATCCAAGTAAGATTCGTCGTTTCGCATCCGTTCCTTCGATTTTTGCTTTCAAAAACCCCGCTTGTTCAAAATTCGAAAACACCGCTCCCGATCGCAGGAGCGGCGCTTCGATTTCGCTTCGCCGTTCGCGCCGCCGTCAGACCGATTCGGTCATTTGGAAGATCGGCAGGAGAAGCGCGATGATGATGTAAAAGACGGCGCCCGCCAAGACGAGAAGCATCATCGGCTCCAGGAGACGCACCATCACGTCGATCTTCTTCGCCAGCTCGCGCTCAAGCGACTCCGAAAGGTTGAGTAGCACCTTCTCCAACGTGTTCGACTCTTCGGCGATCGAGATCATCGTCATCGCCTGCGGCGGGATCAGCCCGCAGTCGGCCAGCGGTTTCGACAACGGCTCGCCCGCCGACACGCATTCGACCGCCTTTTCCACGGCGCCCTGCAGAAGCGCGTTCCCGGTCGACCGCGAACTGATTTCGAGCGCCCGCAGGATCGGCACGCCGTTTTGCAGAAGCGTTCCCAGGACGCGGCAAAGTTTCGAAACGCACGAACCCTTGGCGACCGGGCCGACGATCGGCAGTTTCAGCTTCCAACGATCCAGCGCGCGGCGCCCGGCCTTCGTCTTGACCTGAATCCGGAGCCAAACGAAACCGACGAACAGCGCCCCGAGCGCGTAAAGTCCGTATTGACCGCAAAAATCGCGGAACGCCAAAAGCCAAACGGTCGCAAGCGGGAGGCTTTTGCCGCTGTCGACCAACGACTGAAACATCGGCTCGAACTTCGGCACGAACGCGATCAACAAAACCGAAACGATCAAAACCCCGACCGTGCAGAGAACCGACGGGTAAATCATCGCGCCCTTGATTTTCGAGCGAATTTCCGCCTGATCCTCCATAAATTTCGAGGTGCGTTTCAACGCGTCTTCCAAAAACGCTCCTTCCGAACCGGCGCGAATAACGCTGATCGTCAGGTCGTCGAAGACTTTAGAGTGCGACGCGAACGCGACGTCGACGCTTTGCCCGTCGGCGATCTGCTCGCCGATGTCGATAACGACTTCGCGCAATCTCGGGTGCGGCGTCTGTTTTCCAAGCGCGTTGAAAGCGGTCAAGACGGGAACGCCGTTTTCGAGAAGCTCGCTCAGCTGCGTCAAAAAAGCGGCGATCGCGGTCGCGGGCGGCTTGCGCGCAAACCACTTCGAAACGTCGACGTCGTTTTTGTGCGCGTCCTCGACGGAAATCGGGAAGAGACGCTGCGCCGCCAGGCGATCGAGAACGTCTTTTTTCGTGTTCGCCGTCATTTGCCCGACGACGTCTTTTCCGGCGCTGTTTTTCGCTTTGTATTTAAAATCCGGCATAAAAAATTCGCGTTGTTCGGAGGAGGGGGAAACCCGGTCGACGGCGCGGAGCCGCAAAATTAGGCGTTTGCAAGCGGCGTCCGCGGCGCGTCGACGCGGAGATCAGCCGAGAAGTTTCTCGTAAAGTTCGACGTATTTTCTCGCGCTTCGATCCCACGAGAGGTCGAGCGACATCGCCGTTCGCATCATTTTCGCCCAATCGTTCGGACGGCGGCGATAGCAGTGAAGCGCCCAATCCATCGCCTTGGCCATGTCCTCGGCGACGCCCCAGTAAAAAACGAAGCCGTCGGCGACGCCCGCGTCGATATTTTCGTCCGAAGCGTTGACGACCGAATCGCGCAACCCGCCGACGTCGCGGACGAGCGGCAGCGTTCCGTATCGGAGCGAATACATTTGGTTAAGCCCGCACGGCTCGTACCTGCTCGGCATGAGGAAAACGTCGGCGCCCGCTTCGATTTGGTGCGAAAGCTCGACCGAAAACGTCGCCCGCACGGCGAAGTTTCGGGGATAACGCGCCGCCAAACGCAGGAACCGCTCCGTCAACGTCCGATCTCCGGAGCCAAGGATCGCGAACTGAACGTTTTCCCGTTCGATGAACTCGCCCGCCAAGTCGGCGATCAGGTCGAGCCCCTTTTGCTCGTCGAATCGGCTGACGACGCCGAAAAGCGGCGTTCGCGGTTCGATCGGGAGCCCGAGCGTTTGCTGTAGCGCGGCCTTGCACTTCGGTTTGTTTTCGAGAACCGATTCGACGTCGAAATTCGCGGCCAAAAACGAGTCGGTCGCGGGATTCCATTCGTCGACGTCGACGCCGTTCAAGATCCCGGTCAGGTCGGCGGCGCGACTTTGAAGGACGCCCTGCAACTTTTCCCCGAACGCCTCCGTTTGAATTTCCTTCGCGTAAGACGGGCTGACGGTCGTGATCGCGTCGCTGAAAACAATTCCGGATTTCAGGAGGTTCAGCTGACCGTAAAACTCCATTTTGTCGTAGGAAAAGTAGCTCCAATCGAGCCCGGTCAGCTCCATCGCGCCGCGCCAGAAACGGCCCTGGTGGCGCATGTTGTGAAGCGTCAGAACCGACTTGATCTTGTCGAAGCGGTTCGTCGGCGTTTCCGGATCGACCAAACGCGGTCGGACGCCGAAAAACGACGACGGCTCGCTCGAAAAGCGGGAACGCGACTTGTACGCCGCTTCCAAAAAGACCGGAAGAAGCCCGGTCTGCCAATCGTTCGCGTGCAAAACGTCGACGTCGAGTTCGAGCGCCGCGATCAGCTCCAAGACGGCGCGGCAGAAAAACGAGTAACGCTCGCAGTTGTCGCCGTAATCGACGCCTTGATAGTTGTAAAGTCCGTCGCGATAAAAGTAATCGTCGTGCTCGATAAAATAAACGTCGACGTCGGAGTCGGGAAGTTTCGCCCGACGAACGCCCGCGCCCTTGACTTCGGAACCGACGCGAACGTTGAGCGCGACGTCGCGCAACGGCGTCAACCGCTCGCCGGAACGTTCGAAGTATTCGCGAACGCATTTGTACAACGGCGTTACGATCGTCGCCTTATGCCCGAGTCGGGAAAGCGCCTTCGGCAGAGCGCCGCACACGTCCGCCAGCCCGCCCGTTTTTGAAAACGGCGCCGTTTCGCTGCTCGCAAATAAAATATGCATCGTTTCTCCTTTGCGCGTCGCGGACGCGTCGGTCGTCGCCCGAGCTTCGCGTCCGAAAAAAAATTCAATCAATATCAAAAAATCTCGTCAAAAATCGACCGCGCGCCGTCGTCGCGTCGCAAATCGTCGCCGCGTCGCGGGAAAAAAAGAAAATCCGCCGGTCGTTTTGGCAAAATAGCGAAAATAAACGGAATAACAGGGCGCTCGAATCGCCGTCGCGCCGCCCCAACTCTAATTTACCATAAATTGACGAATTGCAAAGTTGCGCTTGCGGTCGAGCGGGCAAAATTCGCGATTTTTCGCCGAGACGGTCGTTCGGTCGGGAAAAAAACGCCGGATTTCGGTCGCGACCGCTCCTCGCCGTCGCAACCGTCGCGCTCGCCCCCGTTTCCGTCGCCGCGAACGCGCTTCGCCGCCGAGACGAATTTGCCGATTGTCGAGAAAAAAACGGAAAGTTTGATTTTGCGTCCGCAAACCCCCTTGACGCGCTCCCCCTGTCGGGCTTAAAATAACGGACGGCCCGTCGACGCGAAACGCTTTCGCGCCGTCGAGTTCCCGCTTTTTCGTCGTTTTCGCCTTTTACCCTAATCCCCTATTTTATCGACCGTTCCGCGTCGCCGCCGAGCCGCTCTTCGTTCGAACGAGCGTCGGCGCGAAGTCGTCCCCATATGAGCGCGTTCAAAGCAAAAGAAAAGAAAATTTGGATCACCCGTCCCTACGACCCCGACGTCGTCGCCCGTCTCGCCGAACGAACCGGCGTTTCGCCGCTCGTCGCGCAGGCGCTCGCCGGACGCAAAACGACCGAGCCGGAAAAAGTTCTCCATTTTTTGGCGCCGCCCAATCTGTCGCGCGGACTTTACCCCCCGGAACGGCTCCCCGGTTGCGCTCAAGCGGCCGCCGTCCTGGGCGCCGCCGTCCGCGCCGGTAAAAAAATCGTCGTTTACGGCGACTACGACGTCGACGGCATGACGGCGACCGCGATCCTGCTCCAAGCGATCCAAACGGTCGGCGGAAACGTCGGCTACTACGTTCCGAATCGCCTCGAAGAGGGTTACGGCCTCAACGCAACGACGCTCAAACGGCTCCGCGAAGACGAAAACGCCGACGTCGTCGTTACGGTCGACTGCGGAATCACAAGCCTGAAAGAAGCGGAATACGCCAAAGAAATCGGGCTCGAACTGATCGTTACCGACCACCACACGCCGATCGTCGACCCCGAGACCGGCGCGCAAATCCTCCCGAACGCAGCCGCGGTCGCGCACCCCCGGCTCGAAATCGACGGGTTCCCCCCTTACCCTTGCCCGGAACTTTGCGGCGCCGCGGTCGCGTTGAAATTGGCTTGGGGACTCGGCAAAGAAATGGCCGGCGGCGAAAACACGGCGCCGGAAATGCGCGATTTCCTCGTTCGAGCGGTCGGGCTCGCCGCGCTCGGCACCATCGCCGACGTCGTTCCGCTCCAAGACGAAAACCGAACGATCGTCCGCTTCGCGTTGGCGCGCAGTTTCATCAGCGACATGCCGCTCGGCCTGAAATATTTGATCGAAGTCGCCGGGATCAACCCGAATAAAAAGCTGACGAGCGAAGACGTCGGCTTCTCGATCGCGCCGCGCCTCAACGCCGCCGGACGCGAAGTCCTGCACGAACGCTCGCCGAAAGACGACGAAGACGAGCGAAATTGGCAAATCGCGAAATCGCTCCTCGAAAACCCGCATCGGCTCGCGGTCGCCGGACAAATGGGACTCGCCGGACTCGGCGTCGAACTCCTTGTTACCGACCGTCCGGAACGGGCCCGCGAACTCGCTCCGTTCGTCAACAACCTGAACGCGACGCGCCAGAAACTGGAGCGCAAAATCATGGCCGACGCGCTCAAAACCATCGAAGAAAATTACGCGGACGCTCCGGCGTTCGTCCTGGCCAGCCGCGATTGGCACCCCGGCGTCGTCGGCGTCGTCGCCGGTCGCCTGGCCGAACGGTTCTACCGCCCGACGGTGATGATCGCCCTGCGAAACTCCGACCCAAGCGCCGGGAGCGCGCGCGGCGTTCCGGATTCGAATTTCAACCTTTACGACGCGTTCGACGCCTGCTCGGAATACCTCGAACGCTTCGGAGGACACGCCGCCGCCGCGGGTCTCGGAATCAAAGAAGCGAATATTCCCGCCTTCCGCGCCGCGTTTTGCGATTACGTCGAAAACCACTTTTCGCCGCAGGAACGCGTTCCGAAACTTTACCTCGACGGCGAGTTCCCGTTTTCGGCGCTGAATTTTCAAGCGGTTTCCGACCTCGACAAAATGTCGCCGTTCGGAGCGGAAAACCCGCGTCCGATCTTCGCCGCTTACGGCGTTTCTCTCGTCGGAACGGCGCGACGCGTCGGCGGCGGCAAGCCGAAACCGGGCTCCCCTCCCGGAGAACAGCCGGTCGGACGCACGTTTTCCGGACGCTTTCGGCAATTCCACGACGAACGGCGCGCCGTCGCGTTCGGGTGCGGCGATTGGGTCGACGAAATGAACGCGCTCGTCGAAGCGGATCCGAACGTCAAATTCGACGTCGCGTACCAGGTCGTGTTCAACGATTACTTCGGGCAAGTCGAGTTGCGCCTCCAAGACTGGCGCGTCGCCGAGTAACGCCCGGCGCGACGCGTTCCCGTTGTTTTATTTTCCCATTTTTCCCAACCTACCCATTTATTTATGAGGAACCGACGATGCGCAAATTTTTCGCCGCCGCTCTTTCCTTCGCCGTTTTTGGCGCCGCTTTCGCCCTTTCCGCGTCGACCGTCGACGCTCAGGACGCCGCCCAACCGACGCGAACGTTCGAAGAATACGTCCCCTGGCTCGAAAAAACCGGGCTCGATTTGACCGACTATCACATCCACCTGCGCGGCGGCATGACGGCGGAAAAAGCGGTCGAACGCGCTCGCAAAACCGGGCTCAAAAGCGGCGTCCTCGAAAATCACGGCCGCGATTGGCCGCTGTCGACGAACGAAATTCTCGACCGATTCGTCGCCGACGTCGAAAAATACAACGCGACGCTCCCCCCCGCCGAGCGCGTCAAAATCGGAATCCAGGTCAACGACCGCGATTGGTTTAAAACGATCGACCCGAAAATTTACCGCCGCCTCGACTACGTGCTCGCCGACACGATGATCATGGGCGTCGGCGCGGACGGCAAGCCGCAAAAACTTTGGCTCCTCCCGAAAGATTACGAGACCGACGAAGACGTTTGGTTCGAACGCTACTTCCAACACTGTATGACGGTCGTCAACGAACCGATCGACATTCTTGCCAACGTTACCTATCTTCCCGATTTTATCGCCGACCGCTACGACGAACTTTGGACGGACGCGCGGATGCGAACGCTGATCCAAGCGGCGATCGACGCCGACGTCGCGCTGGAAGTGCAAGCGGAATCGGCGTTTCCGAAACCGCGCTTCGTCAAACTGGCGCTCGAAATGGGCGCGAAGTTGAGCTTCGGCTCGAACAACTTCGACGACCGCTTGAAAGACGCGTCCGCCTGGCAAACGACGATCGAAAACTTTGATATCAAGAACGAAAATCTTTGGCGCGACGTTCGTTGGGAAGCCGCCAAGTAAGCCGTTCGTTCCCGTCGATTTCCGCCCGACGGAAAACCGCTCTTGCGTCCGCCGCGAAAAAACGTTAAACTGGCGTCGGACGCTTTTTTTCCGCGTTCACGATCGAAAATTTTCCCCTATATTAATGCAATTGCGAGGCAAGCGAATGGCGACTCGACAAACGGCGCTTTCTCAAACGGAACAAACGGTTTCGGACGTTCGACGCGAACGGTTCCGCGTCGTCGGCGCTCCGAAAACGCCGTCCTCCGCGCCGAACGAACCGGCGATCGCCCTCGACGAAACGCCCCTTGCGAGCGCGGACGCCGAAACGCTCGATTTCGCTCGCGACGTGCTGCTCTCCGAAAGCCGCGCGATCCTCGATCAAATCGAACGCCTCGACCGCCGTTTCAGCGACGCCGTTTCCCTCCTGACGGCCTGCTCCGGCAGCGTCGTCGTTACCGGCATGGGCAAGGCGGGACTCATCGGACGCAAAATTTCGGCGACCCTGTCGTCGACCGGAACGCCGAGCCACTTCCTCCACCCGGCGGAAGCTTTTCACGGCGATTTAGGAACGGTTCGCCCGGAAGACGTCGTTCTGGCGCTCTCGTACAGCGGCGAAACGGAGGAGCTTTCGCAGATCCTGGCGCCGTTGCGAGCGCGGTCGATCCCGATCGTTTCGATCGTTTCGACGGCGGCGAGCTCGTTGGGCCGCGCGTCGACGCTCGTTTTGGAAATCGGCGCCATCGAAGAAGCGGATTCGCTCCGCTTGGCGCCGAGTTCGAGCGCGGCGGCGATGTTAGCGGTCGGCGACGCGTTGGCGTTGGCGGCGAGCCGTCGGCGTAAATTCCGCGCCGAAGATTTCGCTAAGTTTCACCCGGGCGGCTCTTTAGGACGCCGTTTGAGCCGCGTCGACGATTTGATGCGCCCCCTTTCGCAATGCCGCGTCGCGTCGGACGCCTTGTCGATCCGCGAAATTTTCGTCTCGTGCCGCAAGCCGGGTCGCCGCGTCGGCGCGATCCTCCTGACCGACGCCGAAGGCCGTTTGACCGGCGTTTTCACCGACGCCGACTTGGCGAAGCTCTTCGAAACGCGCGACGCCGATTTCTTCGACCGCCCAATCCGCGACGCGATGACGCGTTTTCCGTCGGTCGTTCGGAGCGGCGCCCTTATGTCGGAGGCGCTGGCGACGTTGAGTTCGCGCAAGATCAGCGAACTTCCGGTGTTGGACGAGCGCGGCGTTCCGCTCGGCGTTCTCGACGTTACCGATTTGGTCGACTTTTTCCCAACCCCGTTCGAGCCGACGAACTGACCGCCGCGAAATTTTGGGGGCTAAGATATGCTTAGTCCCCCCTACAATCAAAAATCGGTAAGCGCGATTTGTCTATTAAGACTGAAAATTTCTCGTAATCTTTTGTGCTTATAGGCAACGGTCTGTTGCTTTTCAATCAATCGAATCATATTCGAAACGGTCATTCCAGAACCATGAACGCCGGTTTGTATCGCTAACCTTTTAACCTGCGCGTCAAACTGCGGTGCAAATCCACCGGCAATATAAGAAAAAAACGCAAGTTTTCGAGCGTCCGACGAATATCCCGCCAAATTGCCAATGTAATTATATGCCATACGATTATAGTGATCGTTATTTAACGAATATCTGCCGTAGGCTTTATTATCAATAATCGCTTGGTAATCGTCTTCGTCCGAAAGTAATAAAATATCGGGGGTCGGCCTACCTCCCACTTGTCCGATATGCCTCGCCTGAAAACCGAAAATATCTCGAAAGATCGCCGTCGTTGCCTCTTCAAAATGAATCGCCTCATCCTGCCCTTTAAAGGCCATTTCGAAGTATTCGGTCATAAATCCGCCGATAGCCCCTTGGGGATACGACGAATTTAAAACATCTTCAACTCTTTTCTTGTTTACTCCCGTTTGTTCAGCAATTTGTTCCACTAAATCGATAGTAATTTTACCGAGAGGCCTCTTAATCGACAAACTTATAAACGCTTGTTTAACTTTTTGTATTTCAATATTTTTAGCCGTTACGGTAGGCGTAGCGCTCAAGTTCCTCGTATCTTTACTATGCCAAGGGTCTAAACCGTACTTTCTTTGAAAAAACTCACGTTCTTCCGGACGTTCGATAAAAGTTGGGCAAGTCGCAACGATCAGTCGCGCTTCCTCGGTTTTTTCCGGCAACAACCTTATCGTTCCCTCGTCTCGATACACAAATTGCGTATATTCCAACCAATTGATAATTGTGTTGGCAACATCCAATAGGTGCGCGTAGGGCGCGCTCTCGTTTACCTTACCGGAACTTGGAGCATATCGTTCAAAAAAATCACTCGGTAACGCCAAATCTTTTCTTTCGCGAAAATCCCATAATTTAGTCGTTACGCGATTATAGCATTCTTCGCTTTCGCTATCAGCTTCGACCATAATGACTTTTGCAATTTCTTCTTGCGTCAACCATTCAACGCGTTCGTCGCACAACAGTCGGAGAAGAAAAACAAAAGGCCTAATCTTAAATCGTTCGTGTAATCTGTTTTTTTTATTCGTCGCAATAGAAAACGGCGAAGGAAATTGATAACGCAACACTTGACGTCTTAGCACTTCGACAGGCGATCTTCCCTCCATAATCGCTTCGCCCGCCAATGTAAGATACACGCGCCCCGTCGCTTCGTGAGTAAAAACAAGTCCCAAACTAAAAAGCCAAGCCTGATAGGTGCGTCCGCCGCTTCCTCGTCTATCGCGACGTTCGCCCACCTTTTTCAAACCGCTTTTTTCTAATTCTTCTTCAAAAAGAAGATGCAGATCCCTCGCCCCTTCCCATGAAGCGTTAAGCGCCACGCTCGAAAAAGCCGCCAAAACTTCCGGAATTGAGGTCAGTCTTCTTTTGGGACGCGTTACCCACCAATAGTTTAACATTATAAATTTTCTCTTTCTTTTCCGAGCGATTTCATCGAAGTAAGATACTCGTATTCCTCGCCTGCAAATGTTTTTAAAATCGCCTCAAAAATCACTTTTGCCCCTTGAACAGGAACTGCCATTCCAATTTGCTTTCGCACCGATTCTTTCGACCCCTCGAAAACAAAGGTGTCGGGGAAGGTCTGCAACCTTGCCCGTTCCCGATTGGTCAAAGCGCGCGGTTCGCTATAATGATAGATATGCGTCCCTCCACCGCCAGATCCAGTAACAGTGTACGCAGGTTTCTCCGGATCTAAACGCTTATAAATTTGGCTAATCTTTGCGCCTTTCACATGAAGTTGCAATTCCGGCGGCAAAGTCGCGGTGAAAGCGTTCTCACCTGGTTTAATATATTTCAAACGTTCAACGACTTGCGGTGCTTGACGCGTCGGTTCGTTATTATACGCGTCGGCGGTAATGGGCGGTTTTTCTAACGCAGTTCGACAGGATACGTCGATTTCGCAATAGGGGGAGGGACTGGGAATCTTGAACTCAAACGGCAAATCTTCACGTATTCCTACGATGATCATACGCCTTCTTGCCTGCGGCACGCCGTATTCTTCGAACTTATAAAGATGCGGATAAATTCGATATCCAGCGTTGATTAAATCGCGTTTAATCGTTTCAAACGCATTTCCTTCGTTCGCGCTCTTTAATCCTCCAACGTTTTCGGCGACAAACCATAAAGGGTGGTAACGCTCTAAAACCTTCACTCCATACGAATACAGAGGCCCGTATTTTCCGTCAAATCCTTTACGTTCCCCCACAAGTGAAAAATCGTTGCACGGAAATCCAAAAGCTAAGGCGTCGATTTTTCCCAGTTTCTCTATATCAAGCTCTCGTACGTCTTGACAAATAACAGTTTCTCCTTTATTCGGACATATATTCCTTCGATAAGTTTGACACGCGTCAAAATCAATATCGCTCGCCCACTGATGAACAATTTTGTACTGCGAATCTCCTACTCTTGCGATTTTAGCACCATAAGCCAACCCGCCAGGCCCGCAAAACAATTCCCCAATTTTAAAAACTTTCTTGTTCCGATTAACCATTATATGGCCTCGCTCTTTCTTTAACTATCAAATGATATATCGGAAAAAAGTCCTCTCGAATTCAGTCGACGAGTTCCAGCGACGTCCAGAGGCTGGGGTCGTCTTCCGCGGGAAACGGCTCGCCGAGCTGCAGATCGAACGCGCCGAATTCCTCGTCGCGCTGCGAAAAGCGCAAGCCCAGGCGCCGGAAGTCGGTCGGGTCGTAACCGGTCAGCGTCGACGCCGGAAGCGCCAGCGAAAGCGCGAAACCGTCCGCTCTCCGCTCCGACGCCAAACGGAAATCGCCGACGTCGACCGCGCTCGGCGACTCTTTCGCCCGGGCGATCGGCGCCCACGACGCGCTCGGACGCTCCGCGTCGTCGGTCTTTCCGACAAACGGATAAAATAGGAATTTATGGCAAAATCTACCGGCGCGACGCGTCTCTTTCACGTCCCGGGCGTCGAGACAAAGCCGCAACAAGTCGGTCGCGTCCGCTTCCGTCGCCGCTCGACGAGCCGCCCGCCGACGCCCCGCGACGACCGTCGAAACGACCAGACCGCGCGGCGACCAGGCGATCCGAAAATCAAAAAGCGCGGCGTTTTCCGGCGAGCGCGGCGTCGTCGGGGACGGTTCGCGACCGCGTCCAAGTCCCGCGTTCGGATGCGCTTGCGTCCAAAACGGAAGCCGATATTTCGCCGAAAGGGCCTCCGCCGCAAGGACGCCGCCGAACGCCGCCGCTTCCGTCGCCGCGTCGAGTCGTCGACAAGGAAAAGCGAAACGAAAAAGAAAATTTTGAGGCAGATCCACAGTCGTTCCCGACGCCGTTCGCGCCGCTCCTAAATTCTCGACGGGCGTTTCCCGACCGTCGCCCGGCTTTCGCCGTTTCTCCATGTTACCGTCGTTTTCTCAAACCCGTCGTCGCCGCGACCTTCGCCGCTTCGCCATTTTAACGTCAAATTAGGCAAGCGAAGTAAAAAAAGCGGGGTTTCAAAGCGTTTTCGGCGCGATTCACTCGCCCTCCGCCGCCGCGTCGGACGTTTTTTCGGCGTTTTCCGCGCTTTCGGCGTTCGCTTTTTCGGCGCGAAGTCGCTCGGCTTTTTCGCGCATTTTCCTTATTTGATATTCGAGCAGAATTTTTTCCGCCTCCGCTTTTCCGCCGTCGCTCGAATAATGAAGCCACGTCGAAGTCGCGTCGACCAACGCCAACAGCGCCGCCCAAGCGCTGAAAAAGAGGACGGCAAGCCAGGCGCCCGCCCAAAGACCGGGCAATTCTCGCGCCGGAACGTACAATCCGACGAGCATCGACGCCCCGACGATCGCCGCCAAACCGCCGGTTTGCATTCTCCGAAATGCTTGCCGTTTCAGGAATTGAAGTTCTTTTTCCGGTTGCGCTCCGAATCTCGCCTTGGGACGGCGGACGCGGTCGCGTTGCTCTCGAACCTGCCAAACGCCGAACGCCAAAACAAATCCGGCGACGCCAAGCCCGACCCAACGGACGCCCGCGATCGACGAATCGGCGAAAACCGGAAGCGTCGCGCTCGTCCAGCGCTCGAATCCGACGAAATATTCCGCGAACACCTGCCGCTCCTTCCCCATTTAAGAAACGAGGCGCCCCGAGCGTTTTCGTCGATTCGCCTTTTCTCTTCTTTTCCTTTTAGTTATTATACGCCTTGGGCGCGGTTGACGCAACGTTTTTTTCTGTTATAATTCGATTATCTTACGAAAAAGAGGCGTTTCGGCGCTTCGCGGGGGCGATTAGCTCAGTTGGTTAGAGCGTCTGGTTTACACCCAGAAGGTCGCAGGTTCGAATCCTACATCGCCCATTTTCTTTATTTCCGCTAAAACGACGCGACGGCTTTCGACGGTCGCTTTTTTTGTCGCCGTTAGAAAATCGCGTCTATTTTTAAATTCCAACGTCTTTTTCTGTTTTAACCGACTTGCGACGGCTTTTTCATGAAAAACGCGCTCTTTTGTCGGCGCCTCTTGCCCGTTTTCTTTCTTTTTGATACAATGCGTCGTCAAACGTATTCGACGACCGCGCCGCAATTTACGACCTGGGACGCCGGACGTCCAACCCGCGCCGTTTTCGTCCCAAGCGGGATCGATTCGTCGCGCGTCGTTTCGTTTCCGCGCCGCAAAACGTCGCATTATTTTATTTTCGCACAGCTAAGGAGTTCCCCATGAAATGTCCCAATTGCCAACGCGAACACACGCTCAAACCCGTTGAAAACAACGCGGTCGTTTGCGTCGCCTGCGGTTCGCGCTTTCCGTTAAAAAAGCCGTCGCAACCCGTTCCGCCGCAACCCGTTCCGTCGCAACCCGTTCCGTCGCAACCCGTTCCGTCGCAACCCGCTCCGTCGCAACCCGCTCCGTCGCAACCCGCTCCGTCGCAACCCGCTCCGTCGCAACCCGTTCCGCCGCGACCCGTTCCGCCGCGACACGTTCCGCCGCGACCCGGTTCCGCCGCCGACGCGCGGACGACGAGCGACGCGGAACGTCCGTCCCTGTATTCTTGGAGCGGACGAGCGACGCGACGCGAATTTATCGGGGCGATCGGCTATTATTTACTGTACACGACGCTATTATTGCTCGCAACCGGCATTCTCTTCGTGATTTTAGCAATGTTGCGCGCGTCGGCCTCCGACGTCGTCCAGCTAGTCGCGACGATCGGCGCGTTCGTTATTCTCCTTATAATCGCAACGATCGACGTCGTCGTTACCCTCATTCCCCTCGCGGCGTCGGCGCGGCGGCTTCGCGACGCCGGATTGTCGCCTTACCTAACGCTTTTACACTTGTTACCCTTTTTCGTTTCGATACCCTTCACGATTTTTCTCGCCGTTTACGAAGGGAAAAATTCGGAAACGCGTTCCCAAACGCCGAAAGCTCCGCGACCGAGAGAGCCGCAATTCGCGCCTCAAACCGAGTCCGTCGAGACGCCGCGAACGCCGACCGGGAACCTCGATTGGCGTCGGTTTTTCTCCAGCGGCGCGCCCGTCAAACCCGACGATCTGACGATCGCGTTCGCGGTCTACGCGGCGACCGCCGTTTGGCTGTTCGCGCACGTAACTTGCGACGCGCTTTTCATCCCGTTTATCGAAGACGGCTTAAACGACCCCTTATACGACGACGTATTCGAGAACGACGCGCTAAGCTTTATTCCGTTCCTTTTCCAAACCGTCGCGCTAAGCTTTATTCAGCTCTTTTCGACCTTCGCCAAACTCGCGATCCTTACGCTTAATTTAACCGCTCTCGCCGTCGCTATCTTGACGCTCGTCAAAAAAGCGCGTCAATAACGCCCGTCTTAAACGCCGAACGGCGCGGCGTCGCGACGGGTTCGCCCCGCTCGACGCCGCGCCGTTCGCGGTCTTCGCCGATCCGTCAGTTCGCGGCCGCCGCTTCGCGTTCGGCCAGCTTGCGCTTGGCGACAAGGTTCACGTCGGTCAACAAATCGACCCGGTCGAACTGCTCCGCGACCTGCGGCGAGTGCGTTACCAAAATCAACGCGACGTTCTCCGCCCGGCACGTTTCGCGCAACATGTCGACGACAAGCTGCTGGTTCCCGACGTCGACGTTCGCCGTCGGCTCGTCGGCCAACACGAGCTTCGGCTGATTCGCCAGCGCCCGGGCGACCGACGCGCGCTGTTGCTCGCCGACGCTCATTTGGCTCGGTTTATGATGGAGCCGACTCCCCAAACCGACGCGTTCGAGCAGGTCGATCGCCCGCTTTTTGTCGCGTCCCCGCCCGGCGAACGCCATCCCAAGCTGCACGTTTTCCAACGCCGAAAACCCGGGAAGCAGGTTGAACGTTTGAAAAACGTAACCGATGCGACGCGCCCGGAACTGGTCGCGCTCCGACTCCGTCAAGAGGGGCGTGTCCCAGCCGTCGATCAGCACGTGTCCCGACGTCGGCCGCAAAATTCCGGCGATAATGTGAAGAAGCGTCGTCTTGCCGCAACCGCTCGGGCCGACCACGACGACCTGTTCGCCCGCGTCGACTTTCCAACTCGGCACGTCCAAGATCGGAAGCTCGCCGCCGTCCGGTTCCTTATACGATTTCTTTAAATTCTTTAATTCCAGCATGTTCGTTCGATTTCTTTGCCAAGTCGCCGCTCGCCGACGCGGACGCCGACGCGTTCCGCAACGCGCCGGGCCCCGAGTTCGACGAACGCTCGCGGTCTTCTTTACCCCTATTTTATCCCAAAACGCGTTTTTTTTCAAGAGTTTTCCCAAAAATGTCGCGTTTCGTTAAGTTTCGTCGGCGTTCTTCCGATTACTTTAAGTAATTTACCGTTTTTACCTAATCCCGCTATTTTACCCAACGTATTCGGAGCCGAACGCCCGGCGAGGAACTTTTTTGGCCCGATCGCGTCAAAACAGGTAAAACGCTTTATTTTGGCAAAAGAGGCGCGACGCCGGGGTTGCGTCGATCAAACAAAAACGCTAAAATAGTCAAGCCAGTAAAATTTTAAGGAGACCGACCCGCGGGCCTTGTTCGTCCGTTCGACGACGTTTTAAGCGCGTCGTCGACGGAAAAACGAACGACCGCCGCCCGTTCGCTAGCGGTCGTTTCGCCGTTGGAGACATGAGCAAAATGAGATTCTCGTCGCAAGTTCGCCGTTTCTTTTCCCAATCCGCCCGTCGCGAAGAGCGTCGGCGTCGAACGCTCAAAGAGTATCGCGCTCGGCGCCTATTTGAAATTTTGGAGTCGCGCCAACTGTTGGACGGCGCCGGAGCGTTCGAGTCGTTGCCGGATTCGATCGCGATATCTTCCGGCGATTCCTACCATTACGCGTTCGAAGGGACGGACGCGCAGATCGTCGATTCCGGAACGCTCGACGGTTTGACCGTTTCGCTTCCGACCGGCACGCAAGTCGCGTTCACCGTTACGAAAACGGCGACCGACGGGGCCGTTTCGACGCTCGGGGAGATCGTTCTGCAACTCTTCGAATCGGAAGGCGAAGCGCCGAATTCGTCCGCGCACTTCCTTAAACTGGTCGACGACGGCTATTACGAAGGAAAAACGTTCCACCGTATTTACGCCGGATTTATGTTCCAGGGCGGCTCGTCGGACGGCGAGGGTTACGAAGGCTCCGGTCAAACGATCGACGACGAACATTCGAGCCTCCTGACGCACAGCGGCGCCGGGATCGTCGCGTTCGCAAACAAAGGCGCGAACACGAGCGACGCGCAGATTTACATTACGTTCGACCAGGCGTCCTGGCTCGACGGCGGCTACAACGTATTCGGTTACGTCGTCGACGGTTACGACGTTATCGAGGAGATCGAAAAAGCGACGGTCGTCGCCAACGCGTCGGGCGAAAAGTCGAAACCGGTCGACGCGTATCAATTTAAAGACGTTCGCGTTCTCGAAGCGGAGGAAGTCGCCAACGGCGCGTTGCGTCTCGTCGCGGCGGAAGGCGTTTCGGGCGAAACGACGATCTCGGTCTCCGGAACCGCCGCGGACGGCTCGACGCAGTTCAAGGAAATCGTCGTCCGCGTCGTCGACGAAAAGGAGCTCGACTCGCTGATCCCGACCGAAATCGAAACGGTCGCCGGAACGACGAAAACGTTCGAACTTCCCGCCGAACACGCCGGTTCGAAGCTGACGTATCAAATTTACACCGAATCCGGACTCGAAGGCGTTTCGGTCGAACTGGCGGGCGACGGCGATTCGACGAACGTTTACGAAGTGAAAGCCGACCTGACCGGCGCGCAAACGACGAAACTGACGATCGTCGTCAAGAGCGACGACGGCGCGATCTCGAAAACTTACTATCAACAGCTTTACGTCGCGCCGGCCGCGCCGGAATTTTCGTTCGTCGCCGACGAGACGAGCGGCGTCGCCGTCGTTGAACTCGAAGACGGCTCGACGATCGTTTCGTCGAATTCGGTCGATTCGTTCCTGACGATCTCGGTCGTTTCTTACGCGGACGAAGCGACGACGTTCGTCAAGATCGACGGCGTTCAGCGCACCTTTACGGTCGCGTCGAAAACGGTCGACGCGAAAACCGGCAAGACGACGACCGTTTTGAAATTGAGCGGAACCGACGCCGAAAAACTTGCGGACGGCGAACATACGATCTCCGTTTCGCAATACCTCCCGGTCGACAACATCACCGAACACGAAGCGCTTTGGAGCGAAGCGACCGAAACGACGCTCTTCGTCGACACGGAGCCGCTGAAATTTGAAAACGTCGTCAAAGACGAGCCGCTCGTCGTCTTCTCCGGCGAAACGGGCGAGCTCCAAATTTTGACGAATAAAGTCGACGCGGACGGCAAACCGCGCTCCGACGTTCAGATCCTTTTCGGCGACGCGGTTCCGAAATGCCTTTCGATCGCGTCGGACGGCGTTCTCAAGTGGAGCGGCACGGAAGAATGCGTCGGCTCTTATCAGGTCGAGCTTTACGCCAAAGACGGGCTCGGGAACGAAGTCCGGGAAACGCTGACGTTTACCGTCGTCGAGGGCCCGCTTTACGAGGTTTCCGGCGCGACGAAAATCGACGAAGGCGACGCGTTCGAAATTACGATTTCCGTCGCCGAATCGGAGCTTAAAGACAATCCGGCCGCCCCTTACGAGTTCGAAATCGTCAAAAAACCGGAGTTTGAAAACGCCGACGACGCCAACTTTACGCTGACGACGAACGACGAAGGAACGAGCGCCGTCTTCGCCTGGACGACGAGCGAACGGCTCGGGCCCGGCGTTTACGAATTTTCGATCAAACTCGTCGGAACGGACGGCGCGACGTCTTACGTCCCGTTGAAACTGACCGTTTCGGAAGTCAACGAAGCGCCGAAAATCGAGTACGACGGCGAAACGACGCTCGAAACGAACGACGAATCGAAGTTCGAACTCCAACTGGAAGCCGTCGACGCCGACCTTCCGGCGCAGGAGTTGACCTGGTCGATCTCCAAAGACGCGCCGTCCTGGTTGAAACTCGACGCGAAAACCGGCAAGCTGACGGCGGACGCGCCGGTTCCGGGCGAATACTCGTTCGAAGTCGTCGTTTCGGACGGCGACCTGTCGAGCGAGCCGTTGAAATTGACGCTTAAAGTCGCCGAAGTTGACCGCGCGCCGGTCTTCGACGAGTTGAAAGACGCGACCGCCGAAACCGGGAAGACGTTCGAAGCGACCGTCGTCGCGAAAGACCCGAACACGGCGAAAAACGACGTCGTTTACGAACTCGTCGGCGACGATTACCCGAAAGATTTCAAGTTCGACGCGAAAACCGGCAAAGTAAGCTGGGCGATTCCCGCCGATTATCTCGACGCGGCGCTCAGCGCGCAAACGTTCCGCTTCGTCGTCAAAGCGACCGAACGGATCCTCGGCGAAGACGGCAAAACCTTCGAAGACGGCCTGTCGAGCGAAAAAACGTTCGAAATTCTGGTCGCCAACGCCAAATTCGACGCGGAAAAAGCCGCTTCTCCCGAATGGAAGCGCCCGGAAGCGCAAAAAACGACCGCCGGTCAAACGTTTGAAACGACCGTCGAAGCGACCGCGCCGAAAGACGCCGACGGCGTTCGCTACGAGCTTGTCGGCGAGGTTCCGGACGGTTTGACGATCGACGCGACGACCGGCAAAATCAGCTGGGCGGTTCCGAAAGATTACGTCGCGGACGCCTCCGTCGAAACGGTCGTCGTCAAGATCGGCCTCAAAGCGACGACGATCGTCGAGAGCGAAAAGGACGGCGCGACGTCTTACGGCGGCTCGGCGGAAACGACGCTCGAATTGACCGTCGCCAACCCGAACTTCAAAGAAGAAGCGGTTTACGCCAATTGGGCCGCTTGGCTCGACGCTTGGGTCGCGAACGCTCAAGCGCGGCTCGAAGGCTCGGCGGCGAACCTGCGGGAATATCTCGACGCCTATTTGACGGCGGTCGACCAACGCGACGCGGCGCTGAAATCGGCGCAATCGGAATACGCCGCCGGCAAAACGTCGACGACCGACTTCCTGAAAAAACGCGCCGAAATTCAAGCGTCGTTCGCGCAAACGACGCTCGAAGCTCGGGCCGACCTGGCGGCGAAGGACGCCGTCGTCGAAGAGATTTACCGCGAAGGTTTGAAGACGCTGAACGACGCTTACGACAAACTGGCGGCGAGCGGCGAGATCGGCGAGCCCGGCTCGATCCGCGAAGAAGCGAAGAAAGCGACGGGCGAACTTTCCGCCTCGACCGAATCGTCGGACGCGAATTTCCACCTCAAAAATAATACGACCGGCGCGAAAGTCGCGACCGATTTGTCGTCGGTGTTGAAACTTTGGCGCTCCGGATACTCGTCGTCGACGATTTACGACGAAATTTACGGCGACGGTTTCGACGCGGAAGACGGTTCCGGCGACAATTCCGGCGACGATTCCGGCGACGATTCCGGCGACGATTCCGGCGACGATTCCGGCGACGATTCCGG
>CAZIJJ010000002.1:319066-323734 GCA_964539525.1 uncultured Planctomycetaceae bacterium
CGACGAAAACGAAGACCTTCCGGAAATCGATCTCGGCGGGCTGACGAGTCTCGACGACGAAGACGACGAAGACGGCGGCCTTCCGCTCCTCGCTTGATCCGTTCGACAAAAAAACCGCGCGAACTCGACCGACCGTCGAACTCGCGCGGTTTTTCTTTTCGCTGAAAACGTCGTCGCGTCCGCCCGACGTTTCTTTTCGCTCTTTTCGCCGTCTCCCGGCGCTTCGTTTTTCTCTTTTCCGCAACGCGGACGATTTTCCCCGCCCCTTTTTCGCGTCGCCGGCAAGACGCGGTCAAGAAACGCCGTCGGCCCGCTTGCTTCTCGCCGCGTCTTCCAACGCAAACGCAAAACAAACGGGCTCGCTCTCGTCGATTTTCGGAGGCGATCCGACGCGACGTCGCCGACGAAACGCCGACCGACCGCCGCGCGGCGGGGAAAACGCCGAAAAACGAACTAAACCGCGACGCGAACGTCCGAAAAGACTACTTTTTCTTTTCGACGTGCAACGTGTGCTTGCGCAAACGCGGGCTGTACTTCTTCAACTTGAGCTTTTCGCCGCCGGGCTTGCGACGAACGATGTAGTTGTAATCGCCGGTCTCTTCGCAAACAAGGTAAACGGTTTCCGCCTTTTTCTTACTTTTCCCTGCCATTTTTCCATCCTCTTTTATTGTTCGGGCGTCGCGGCGCGACGTCGCATATTTTAACGCAAAACGCTCGACGCTCGATTTTCCTCGTCGACGGACTCGAGTCCGCCGGAAACGCGGTCGTTTCAAAGCCGCGAAACGGTTTTCTCGCCCAAAAACGAAAAAACGGCGGCGGAGAGCGCGTCGACGCTTTCGCCCCATTATACCGCCGAAATCGCAACGAACAACGCCCCCCGAGCCCAAATTTCACGATTTTATCGAAAAAATTTTTAGCGGCGCGTTTTTCGTCAAACTGCGTCGTTTAGGAAATTTACGCAACGTCGGCAAAACATCCGTTTTCGGCGCGACGTTTCCTTTCGGCGTTTTCCGTCGTCAAACTTTCTCTCCATTTTATCCGTTTTCCCCAATTCAACGTTTTTTTCGCAACGCCTTTCCCGCAAAACTTCTTCGCAACGCAAAAAGTTGGAAAAAATTTCCAAAACCCGCTCGAAAAACTACCGAACGCCGGAAAAAAATGTTAAAATAACGGCGTTGAAGTCGACGGCGTTTCGCACGAGCCGCCGCCCTCGTCGTCTCCCCTTTCGCTCTCGCCGCGCCATGACCACGCCACGCCGCCCCGCGCCCGCCGAAAACGCCGTCCCCCGACGCGTTCCCCTTTCCGTTCCAACGCAAACGAACGCCGAGCGCCCGATCCCCGTCCCGAAACGGGAACCGACGACGCTTTCCGTTCCAATGCAAACGAACGCCGAACGCCCGATCCCCGTTTCAAAACGTCCCCCGGTCGCGCCGCCGCCGATCCTTGCGCCGCCGCGCCAAACGCCGACGCCGCCGACGACGTCCCAACCTTCGGACGTCGAGTTCGAATTTCTCCGTCCGCCGAGCCTCTTCGAAAAAGCGTTTCGCGACGCGCCCGGTTGGCTCGTCAGCGCGGTCGCTCACCTTATCCTGTTGTTTTTGCTCGGGTTGCTCGTCGTCAACGTCGACCTTCCCAACCCGATGCGACTCGTTTCGCAACCCGGCGAAAGCGACGAATTTGTTTTCGACGAAGTCTTCGACGACGCGCTCGAAAACGTCGACGTCGAAGAAGTCGAGTTTGAAACGACCGCGGAAGATTTTACCGAAACGGAAAATATTGCCGAAATCACCGAAATTTCCGACTACAACGACCCGACGGACGCCCCGCTTTCGCTCGACTCCGAAACGTCGTCGACCGAAGAGCTCGCCGCCGACTTCGATTCGCTCTTCGGCGCGACGCTCGCCGACGAATATTCCGGTCGCGGCGCAAATAAATCGGCGGTGCTCGCGTCCGGCGGCGGAACCGAAGGAAGCGAAAAGTCGGTCGCCCTCGCGCTCGCCTGGCTTGCGGAACACCAAAACGCCGACGGCTCCTGGTCGTTCGAAACCGCTTGTCCCTGCTCGGGTTCCGGAACCAAAAACTCGCCGAACGCCGCGACCGCGCTGGGCGTTCTCCCGTTTCTCGCGGCCGGCCACACGCCGTTCGAAGGCAAATACAGGAAAAACGTCGCCGCCGCGATCGACTTTCTCGTCGCGAACGGGCGGAGCGAACCGGCGGGTCTCGGTTTTAACGACGACGGCCAAATGTACGCGCACGGCCTCGCGACGATCGCGCTTTGCGAAACTTACGCGATGCTTTCGCCGCGAGCGAAAAAGAGAAACCGCGAACTCGCCTACGCGGCGCAGGCGGCGCTCCGCTTCATCGAAAACGCGCAGAATCCGATCGACGGCGGTTGGCGTTACAATCCCGGCGACCCGGGCGACACGTCCGTCGCCGGTTGGCAGGTGATGGCGTTGCGCAGCGGCCGCGTCGGTTCGCTCGACGCGTCGTCGAACGCTTTCGAAGGGGCGCTTCATTTTCTCCGCGACGTCGTTTCGTTTGAGGATGAAAGCCGTTATTACTACACGCGGGGAACGAGCGAGTCGACCGCGACGACCGCAATCGGGCTTCTTTGCCGCCTTTACCTCGACTGGAAACCGGACGAAACTAAACTTCTCAAAGGCGTCGATCGACTCGTCGCGCTCGGGCCGCAACTCGAAAACCCTTATTACAACTATTACGCGACGCAACTCGTTCATCACGTCGGCGGTTCGCGTTGGGCTCGTTGGAACGGGGCGATCCGCGACAAATTGATCGAGACGCAGCAACTCGACGGGCACGAACGCGGAAGCTGGTATCCGGAAAACGCCGACTCCCATTGCCAAACCGGGGGCCGACTTTACGCGACGTCGCTTAACTGCTTAATTCTCGAAGTTTACTACCGACATTTGCCGCTTCATCAAAAAATCGAAAACGACTCGCCGTTCGACGCCGATTTTTCGTTCGAGTAACGCCGCGCCGATCGTCGCCGAACGCGGCGCCGCGAAAAAAAATTTTTTGCGCCGCTGCCGTTGTTTTCTCGCCGAACGACGTTATACTAAAGGGACGACGTTACACTAATGAAAGGAAGGCCCGTCGTCGCGGAGTCCTTTCGTTTCCCGCCGACCCCCGATCCCGTCGACTTTCCAACATGAAAAAATGCGAACGTTGCGGCGCGTCGAACGCGGAACGCGCCCGCTTTTGCTCGAACTGCGCCGAACCCTTCGCGTCGGCGGCCGCCGCGTCCCCGAACGCGCTCGCCCGTCTCGACGCGACGAAATCGTCGCCGTTTTCCGCGGAGTTCGCCGATTCCGAAAAGAGCCGAACCTCCGCGCCGCGCGTCGACTCGACCGACGATTTTTATCGAGCGTTGTCGACGATTTGCGCGACGCTCGGCCGCGTTTTCGCTTTTCTTTTCGGACGAGCGTTCGCGTTTTTAGGCGCCTGCGTCGTCGGGATCTGGCGTTCGACGCAAGCGGGTCGCAGTCGGCTCTTTGCTCGCGCTCTCGACGTCGGTCGCGACGCGCTCCGCTCGTTGGGGGCGCTTTTTGTTCCGTCGACGAATTGGTCGCCGAGCGCGACGCCGAATTTCCTTTTGCCGAGCGGCGTTCTCTTTTTCCTTTGGGCGCGCCCGTTCGCGTTGGCCGCGGTCGTTTACTCGATCCTGTCGAACGAAGCGCGCAAAATCGGCGACGAACGTCAGGCGAAACGTCGCGCCGCGACGGCTCGCAACTGGATTTTCGTCGAACTCCTGTTTGCCGCCGGACTCGCGTTTTTTCGGGCGTTCGTCGCGACGAGCGCGGTCTTCGCCCGTCTGTTTTCCTGACTCGTTCCCGTTTTTTTCCGCCCTTTCGACCTTTTAAAGCGAATCGACATGCCGAACAAATGCGTTAAATGCGGCGCTCCAACGCGCTGGTACGACGAAAAATGTCCCCGTTGCGGAACGCGTCGCGAAGCCGTTCCGCCGACGACGCCGATCGCGCTCCCCGATTTTTCCGCGCTGCCGCCGACTTCGTCCGGACGCCGTCCCGCTTCTCCGACCGCGTTCGAACCGTTCGTTTTTTCGCCGCTCGAACCGGCCCCGCGGGAAAACGCCGAAACGCTTCCGCAAAAAAACGTCGAAACTGCGGCGAAAGTCGAACCGGCTCCGCGGGAAAACGTCGAAACGGCGGCGAAAAACGAACCGGCCCCGCGGGAAAACGTCGAAACCGCGGCGAAAAACGAACTGGCTCCGCGAGAAAACGTCGAAACCGCGGCGAAAGTCGAACCGGCCCCGCGGGAAAACGTCGAAACCGCGGCGAAAAACGAACTGGCTCCGCGAGAAAACGTCGAAACCGCGGCGAAAGTCGAACCGGCCCCGCGAGAAAACGTCGAAACGGCGGCGAAAAACGAACCGATTCCGCGAGAAAACGGCGAAACGGCGGCGAAAAACGAACCGATTCCGCGGGAAAACGTCGAAACGGCGACGGAAAACGAACCGGCTCCGCAAGAAAACGTCGAAACGGCGACGGAAAACGAACCGGCTCCGCGGGAAAACGTCGAAACGGCGACGGAAAACGAACCGGCTCCGCGAGAAAACGTCGAAACGGCGACGGAAAACGAACCGGCTCCGCGAGAAAACGTCGAAACCGCGGCGAAAGTCGAACCGGC
>CAZIJJ010000003.1:0-18553 GCA_964539525.1 uncultured Planctomycetaceae bacterium
TTGATTGCGTTGATTGCGTTGATTGCGTTGATTGCGTTGATTGCGTTGATTGCGTCGGTTGCGTCGGTTGCGTCGGTTGCGGCGGTTGCGGCGATTGCGGCGTTCGGACGGGACGCGGCGCCGGGGTCGAACGAGCGGACGGGGCGGCCGTCGACAAAACGCGTTTCGTCGACGCGAAAAGTCGGTCGAGACGTTGAACTAACTCGGCGAAAAGACGGGCCCCGCGAGCGTTCAACGCCGAATGAACGACGAGAATCGGAATCGCGACGAGAAGCCCGTCGACCGTCGTTACCAACGCGAAATAAATCCCGCCGGCGAGGTTCCGGCCCGAAGCGTCCGCGACCGCCAGTTCGCCGAACGTCGCGACCATCCCGACGACCGTTCCAAGAAGCCCGAGCATCGGCGCGACGTTCCCGAGCGTCGCGAGCGGCTCCGTTCGTCGATAAAACGCGGCCGTTTCCTCCGCGACGGCGTCTTCGAGCGCCTTTTCGACGGCGTCCCAACCGCGATCCGTTTCGCGCAACCCGGCGGCGAGAACGCGACCGAGGATCGCGTCGTTTCGCTCTTCGGCGGCGGCCGCGGCGGTTGCGAAATCGTTCCGGGCGAGCGCGTCGGCGACGGCGGTTTCAAGCTCCGGCGAGAAAAACGTTTTCCGACGAAGCGCAAGCGCGAGCCGGATCGCCGCCGAAACGGCGAAGATCGACGCGACAAGCAAGATCGCCCCGATCCAACCGCCCGCTAAAACGAGTTCGAGAAGTTTCGAACGGCCCGCCGGTTCGCTCGACGCGGACGTCGTCGGCGGCGCGTCGGCGGCCGGATCCGCGTTCGAACTCGATTCGGTCGGCGCGGGCGACTCGACCGGCGCGGCGCTCGGAGGATCGAGAACGGACAGATCGAGCGGCTCGTCGGAACGCTCGACGACGGCGGCGAACGAACTCGGCGCCGAAAGGGCGAAGGGCGGCGCGTCCGGCGAAAAAACGAGCGTCGAAACGCCGACGCCGAACAACGCGGCTCGACGAACGAAAAGGGAATATCGGAGCGAAAACATAAGCGCGCTCGCTTTCTTCGTCATTAATATTAATAAGGGGAAAAATCGCCGCCGACGCGTTGACAAAAAAGGGAAAAACGGCGCCGACGACCGAACGGCGGTCGGCCCGAACCCGGCGTTTTATCTTATTTTTCGTCGAAAAAAAAGACGAAATTAAGGAAAAACGTCGAAATCGGCGAAACGTCCGACGACCGCGAATGTAAAACGGGCGAGTTTGCGCTAAATAACGCGACTTTGCGGAGTAAAATCAAGGAATGTCGGGAGAAACGACGGAACAATCGTTCGCCCCCCCTTCCCAAAACGCGCCGTTGAAGTACACTCTATTATAGTCGATTTGCGCGCGCCGCAACAGGCGCTTCAAAGCTCGAAACGCGAAGAAAAAAGTAAAAATCGCGAATTTTTCGCCGAAAAAAGCAAGAAATTTGCGGGTTTTAGATAAAACGTATCGTTTAAGTAGAATAGGAAGGGTTTTGCAATGGCGAAAAAAACGATCGCTAACGTCGACGTCGCCGGTAAGAAAGTTTTGATTCGCGTCGATTTCAACGTTCCGCTCGACGAAAATGGGAACATTACCGACGATCGCCGCATCCAAATGGCGCTCCCGACGATCAAATCCGTTCTCGAACGCGGCGGTCGGGTCGTTTTGATGAGCCACCTCGGTCGGCCGAAGAACGAGCCGGACGCCAAATACTCGCTGAAACCGGCGGCGGTTCGTCTCGGCGAACTCCTTCCGAACGCGAAAGTCGAGTTCGCGACCGACACCGTCGGCGACGACGCCCAGGCGAAAGTCGCCGCCTTGACCGACGGCAACGTCGTCGTGCTCGAAAACCTCCGTTTCCAACCGGGCGAAAAGAAAGGCGACGCCGAATTCGCCGCGAAATTGGCCGCCTTCGCCGACGTTTACGTCAACGACGCGTTCGGCACCTGCCACCGCACCGACGCCTCGATGGTCGCCGTTCCGGAAGCGATGATCGGCAAACCGCGCGTCTGCGGTTTCCTCGTCGAAAAAGAAATCAAATACCTGACCGACGCGATCGGCGCCCCGCAACGTCCGTTCGTCGCGATCCTCGGCGGCGCGAAGGTCTCCGACAAGATCATGGTCATCAAAAACCTGCTCGGCATTTGCGACAAAGTCCTGATCGGCGGCGCGATGGCGTACACCTTCTCGCTCGCGCAAGGCGGCAAAGTCGGGGACAGCCTCGTCGAAACCGACAAAGTCGAATTGGCGAACGAACTCCTCGCGGCCGGCGGCGACAAACTCGTCCTGCCGATCGACACCCATTGCGGCGACGCGTTCAGCTCCGACTGCAATAAACAAATCGTCGCGGCGGGCGAAATCCCCGACGGTTTCGAAGGCCTCGATATCGGCCCGAAAACGGCGGAACTTTACGCGAATCTCGTCAAAGACGCGAAAACCGTCGTTTGGAACGGCCCGATGGGCGTTTGCGAAATGCCCCCGTTCGACGCCGGGACGAAAGCGGTCGCCCAAGCGATCGCCGACAGCGATTCCGTTTCGATCATCGGCGGCGGCGACAGCGCGGCGGCGATCCAAAAACTCGGTTTCGCCGACAAAGTTTCGCACGTCAGCACCGGCGGCGGCGCGTCCTTGGCGATGCTCGAAGGCCAAAAATTCGCGGCTGTCGAACTTCTCGACGAAGCGTGATTTCGCTTGACGGCGCTCGCGTCGAGAAGTTGCGAACGCGACGCGTCCTCCCCGACGACCGAAAGGCGCGGGAGCGGCGCCCAAACTTCTCGACGGAGCGCGTTTTTGCCGATCCGCTTGAAACCGAAACGTCGGTTGAAGCCGACGTTTGACGATTATTCGACGTCGTCGTTGCGATTTTGTTTTGCGACGACGGCGACGGTCGCGTTTTGTCCGGCTTGAACGCCGTTTCCGGGCGCGTTCCCTTTAATACTTGCAACCGCGCGTCGCCGAACGACGACGGCTCGCCGTTCTTGGACGACCGAAAACGGCTTTTCGTCGCGGCGGGAGCGTCGGCGGAGGAAATATCGTGCGTTTTGCAAATTTTTATAACGAAAAAATCGCCGAAAAACGCGACGGCGCCGGATTGACGGCCGTTTGGAGCGAAGCGGCGCGCGGTTGGGTCGCTCTTGCGACGCTTCTCGACGAAAGTTGGGCGCTCGCGTCGCTGACCGACGTTCTTTGGGCGAACGCCGAGTCCGGTCTTTTCGGCGAGTTGCGTCGGGCTCTCGACGCCGCCGGCGCCGACGTCGCGACGCTCGATTTCTCGGGCGGCGACTTTTTTTACCTCCCGCCGATCGCGTCGCCGGAAAAGATCCTTTGCGTCGGGCTCAATTACGCCGATCACGCCCGCGAATTTGGCGATTCGTTCCCGAGCGTTCCGGTGATCTTCAATAAAGCCCCGAGCGCGTTGAACGCCTGCGACGCCGCGATCGTTTTGCCTAAAGTCTCGAATCGCGTCGATTACGAAGGCGAGTTGGTCGTCGCGATCGGGAAGGAAGGGAAAGATATCCCGCGTTCCAAAGCGATGGAGCACGTCGCCGGGTACTGTTGCGGGAACGACGTTTCGGCGCGCGATTGGCAAAAAGACAAGCCGGGCGGCCAATGGTTTCTGGGCAAGTCGTTCGATTCCTTCGCCCCAATCGGCCCGGCGCTCGTTACGGCGGACGAAGTTGGCGATCCGAACGCGTTGAAAATCGAAACGCGCCTCAACGGCGTAACGGTTCAATCCGGGAACACGAGCGATTTTATTTTCCCGATCGACGATCTAATTTCTTATATTTCGCAAGTTATGACGTTGAACGTCGGCGATTTGATTTTCACCGGCACCCCTTGCGGCGTCGGCGACGCGCGCAAACCGCCCCTTTACCTTCAACCCGGGGACGAGGTCGTCGTCGAGATCGAGAAAGTCGGGGCGCTTCGTAATTTCGTCGTCGAAGATTGACGGTCGGGAGCGTTCGGTCGCGGTTTTTCCCCTTTCCCGAGACGCGGTTCGGCGCCGCGCTCGTTTCGTCCAGCCCTTTAGTTTTTGCGCGGAGAATTGATTATGACCAACGCTATCGACGACGCCCACGATCTGACGCAAAGCCTCGAAGATTACCTCGAAACGATTTACGAACTGACGCAAACCGAACGGGTCGTTCGCAGCAGTTGCGTCGCCGACCGCATGGGCGTGAAGCGTCCGTCGGTAACGAGCGCGCTTAAAGCGTTGGCGGAAAAGGGTTACGTCGTCTACTTGCCTTACGTTCCGATCGCGTTGACCGAACTCGGCGAAAAAGAGGCGCGTAAAATTATTCGGCGACACGCGGCGATGGAGATTTTCCTCGAGCGGATCCTCGGCGTCGACGCGAAGTCGTCGAAGGAAGCCGCTTGCCGTCTCGAACACGCGATGAACGACGAAATTACAACCCGGTTGGTCGAGTTTGTCGAGTTCGTCGACAGCTGCCCGCGCGTCGGCGCCTCGCTCTTTCGGCGTTCCGATTATCACTGTCGGGAAAAAAATAACGACCAATTTTGCGCGATGTGCATTCACGGGTGCCTCGACGAGATCGTTCATTCCGGGCGCACCGTCGATCTCTCGGGCGTGCACCGCGCGGCGCAAACGTTGAGCGAGGCGAGCGCCGGGCACGACGCGGTGATTTTGGCCCGAATCGCGGAAGATTTGCAAGAGCGGCCCGAGTTTTCGTCGGCGTATTGGCGGCCGAATAAGACGTTGCGAATCTTGAGCGACGAATGCGACGAAACGACGTTGACGGCGCGGATCGACGACCAAAAGTTCGCGATTTCGATCGAGGACGCCGCGAAGATCGAGGTTGTGCCCTGCGAATGATCTCTTGGGGGGCAAAAAAACGACGCGTTTCGACGGCGCGTCGAGCGGAGACGGAAAAAACGGGCGACGCGGCGAGGGAACGCCGTTTTGTTAGGATTGCCTAATTTGAGCGGGGAGGCTGGGGCGTTTTAATGGTTTCAGAGCGGAGGCGGCGAGCGAAAGAACGGCGATTCCGGACGGCGCGAATTGCGGCGGCGGGCGCGAGCGTTCTTTTGTTCGCGTTTTTTTGTTGCGTCGCGGTCGACCGGGCGCGGCGGGCGGCGGAGCTCGACGGAGTCGTCGGCGTTCGAACCGCTCCAACGGCGCCGGGCGTCCCTTGGCGCGGCGAAAAAAATCGCGAGGAAACCCAGTTCGTTCCGTTCGACTCGCCGCGCGCTCAAGCGGCCGCCGACCGCGCCGTCGTCGAATTTTGGCGAACCGCCGAGCGCCGCGCCGATTCGCCGGAGTCGCGCGCCGTTCGATTCGCTCATATTCTTGAAGCGCGGCGCCGTTTCGCGACGTCCGACGTCGCCGCGGAGCGCCGTTTGAGTCGAACCGCCGACGCCCGAAGCGCCGCGCGGGCCGCCGACGCGTTGCGCGGTTGGGCGTTCGACGACGTTGATTTTGACGATAAAACCGGTTTTAACGTTGTCGGCGATCTTGAAATCGCGGACTTTCTCGCCGACGCGGACGGTTCCGACGTTTGCGTCGATCCCGATCTCGCCGCCGCGACCGCGTTTTTGGCCGAATTGAGCGCCGAGCCGGCCGCGACGAGCGTTCCGACGGCGGCGTTGAGCGATTTGGACGCCCGGGGCGACTTCCGCGACGCGGTCGTTTTTCTCGACGCGAACGAGTTCGTTCCGGTTGCGCCGCCGGTTGAAACGGTCGTCGTCGACGCGGCGCCGCGAACGCTCGTCGCGGCCGGGGCGTTGCAGGCGTTCGTCGCGCTTTTCGGAGCGGGGGGCGCCCGATTTTTCGCGGTCGATTGGGCCCGTTTCTTCGCGGGTTGGGGGCGGAGCCGTCGCGGTTTCGTCTCGTTCGTTTGGCCTTCGCCGCCTTCTTTTTCGTTTCGCGAGCCGGTCGGCTCGAACGGCGTTCTCGCCGAATTGGCCGTCGTTCGACTTCTCAATTGATTTTCGAGCGCTTTTAGGAGCGCGTTTCTACTCGGTTTTCGCCGTTTCGCGGCCTTGATCCGCTCGTCGGAGAGCGGGCGAGGGGGCGCGTTCGGTTGTTTTTGTCGCATCTTTTGAAAATCAATGAGAAAATAAAATAATGATTGAAAAAATTAACGGCGTTTCGGCGCAACGAGCGTTCGAGTTTCCTGTTTCCAACGGTTTTAACGGCGCGGCGAGAAGACTCGGCGCGCAACGTTCCGGTTTCGCCGGTTTTACGCTCGTCGAACTCCTCGTCGTGATCGCGATCATCGGGATCTTGATCGGTTTGCTCCTCCCGGCGGTTCAAGCGGCGCGGGAAGCGGCGCGTCGGATGCAGTGTTCGAACAACGTCAAGCAGCTTTTGCTCGGGTTCCAAACGTACGCCGACACGAACGGCGCGCTTCCGCCGGAGGCTTGGCTCCGCTTCCAAAACGGGGAAAGTCAAGGACTTGGGATCTGGTCGCGCGTCCTGCCGTACTTGGAGCAAAGCGCGCTTTATTCGGAGGTCGACTTCTCCTCGAACTATCAGGAGGCCGACGGCGTCGAGAATTACGTCGGGATGGAGACGCTTGCGAAGGTGAAAATGGCGACGTTCCTTTGCCCGAGTTGCGCGAACGTCGAGTCGAGCATGAAGATGTACGGCGACGAGATCGGGTGTTACACGACGCATTATTACGGCGTCGCGGGCGCGGTCGGGAAGCGGCCGAACTCGGAACTGTTTTACTCGACGATCCGAACCGCGGACGAGAACGGCGGCGAGGATTACGGCGGCGGCCCCTGCGCGAACAACGGCGTCTTTTACGAAGACAGCCGAACGACTTGGGCGGCGATTACCGACGGTTTGTCGAACACCGCGCTGCTCGGCGAGATCGCGTCGCAAAAATACGACGGCTATTTCGCTTGGATTCGCGGCGCTTACGTCCAATACGGAATGACGATTTACGTCAGTTCGAAGGGGCTCGAATGGGCGCCGAACGTTTTGAAAAACGACGACGATCCGCGCGCCGGGCTGTATCGGCGCTTTTACAGCGTCGGGTCGTTTTCGAGCGAACACGCGGGCGGCGTTCAGTTCGGCTTCGCGGACGGCTCGGCGCGGTTTTACTCCGATTCGACCGATCTCGACGTCTTGAAAGCGGCGGCCAGTCGCGACGGCGGCGAAGTTCTTTGACGGCGTTGAAACGTTGAGTCGCGACGTCTGAAGCGAGAACGCGCCTCGGCGGCTTCCAAGCGGAGCGCCGGGGCGCGTTTTTGACGTTAATTTAGGCGAAACGGCGAAAGCGGGCGCTTCGCGTCAATCCAACGGGCCGTTCGTTTGCGGAACGACTTGCCAATCGTTGACGCCGTGGTCGACGTATTTCTTGTTTTCGATCGGCTCGCTCGCCTGTCGGAGGTGGCGGTTAAATTCGACGGTCAGGTTGCCGCCGCGATAGCGCGTTCCCCAGGCGGCCTGAGCGCCGTAAACGAGAATGTTGCGCATGTCGGAACCGTAAAAGCGGTGCCAAGTAGTGCAGAGAACGCCCATTCCGTTCGTTTCGACGGCGCGAGTCGCCAGACTGCGGATTCCGGCCGTATCGCGCCAGGGGCAAACGACCGCGTCGAAGCCTTTTTCCTGAAAAAACGCCGTCGTCGGCCAGGTTTCGTCTTTTTTCGGCGCGCCGTATTGCCAGTCGCAGATCACGACGTCTTTCGGGAGCCGCTCGAGAAGCCCGCGCGTTTTCGGCCCGCCGCCGACGATGTAGCCGCGAAACTCGTCGGACGGTTCGATCAGCATGTCGTGCCACATCATAACGCGGCAATTTCGCTCCGCCAAAACGTCGTGAAAGTGAACGAGCCAATCGGCCAACGCGTCGACGTAAGGGCCGCCGCGCCGCGTTTCGAATCCCGTCGCCGCGGAATACGCTTCGTCGCAGCCGAGATGGAAGTAACGCGGCGAGTCGAACGTTTCGTAAAGCTCCAAAACGCATTCGGTTAGAACGCGGCGAGCTTCCGGGTTCGAAACGCGCCAAGTCCAGCCGTCCGGTTCGAAAAGCGGCGCGTATTCCGGACGGCGGTCGAGAACGACGTGTTTGCCGACCGAAACGCGGGCGCCCGGGGCGTGTCCGAAAACGTTCAGCTGCGGGATCAACTCGACGCCGAGTTCTTTGCCTAATTTTACCAACTTAACGATTTCGTCTTTCGTCGCGCAATATTCGTCCCAACAAAGTTCCGGGTGGTTCTCGAATGGAAAAACGCCCCAAAATTCGAGCGCGACGTAATTGAACTTGTAAAACGCCGCGGCGCGGATCGCCTGTTCGATTCGCGTCGCGTTCGTTTCCGGGAACCAGCAGAGATGGAGCCCGCGGAAGCCGAGCGCCGGGTAATCTTCGATTTTTGTTTCTGGAATGAAAAATCGCGTCGTTTTAAGGGAGTTCCCGAACGGTTCCGAGAGTTGGAGGAGCGTTTTGAGCGAATCGCGGATCCCGGCGGCGTCGGACGCGGCGAGAACGAGCGTTCCGGCGGAAGTTTCGCGGTTTTCGGCGATTTCGGCGGGCGACGCGTCGACGGGAACGGCGGCGTCGGCGACCGCGAACGTTTTCGAAGCGTTCGGCGTCGCGAAAAAGTCGGCGTTCGGCGCGATTGATTCGGCAATTTGGGCAAATTCGGCGTTTTGAGCGGTTCGTTCCCCGAAAATTTTGGCGGCTTCGGTCGCGGAATAACCCTTCGGATCGACGGCGGCGGCGAATTTTTCGGCGAGGAACCGCTTCGTCGAATCGAGGATCGCGGCGAGAGCGGCTTCGTCGTCGGCCAACGCGTCCGGAAGAACGACGGCGACTTCGAGGCGGTCGTTCAAAACGACGATCCGGCGTCCGAATTCGACGGCGACCGGCGCCGGGATCAGGCGGGCGTTGTAGATCGCGGTTTCGTCCGGCGTCGTCGGTTCAAAGGAAGAAACCGGGGGCGGCGAAACGCAAAACGCGGCGGCTGAAAGCGTTAAAATCGATAAAGACGTTAAAAAACGTCGGGCGAGCGTCGGCATAAAGCGTCCTTTCGTCGTTGAAATAAGGAAAAACGCCGCGTCGTCCGGATATTAACGGAAATTCCGGCGTCGCGACGCGGCGGCGGTCGGCTCCCGAGCGGTCGATCAAGGGGGAAACGTCGGCTTGACGACCCTGCCGATTTTGCCGATTTTGTTGAATTTGCCGGTTGAGCGCGTCAGTCGAGCGCTTTTTCGGCGGCGGCGAGAAGGTCTTTCGCGTCGAGCGGCGTTTGACATTCCCGAAGCGCGTCGAGGAAACCGTCCGTCTTCAAAACGCGGGCCAAGCGGTTCAACATTCGGAGGTAAACGCGGTCGGAGTCGCAACAAAGGAGGAAAAAAACGTCGGTGAGGTTGTTGAAACCGCCGCCGAACGGGACGCCGCGGCTCGCGACGCCGAGCGCAAGGAAGTTTTCGGCGATAATGTGCGGTTGCGGTTGGCGCGGGTGCAGGATCGCGACGCCGACGTCGAGCGCGGTCGACGCCATTTCTTCCCGTTCTCGAAGCGCGTCGGCCATTCCGTCCGGATCCCAAAGGATCCCGGCGTCGGCGGCGAGTTTCGTCAAATTCCGGATAACCGAATTTTTCGTTTTCGCCGGAAAATTAAGGTCGATCGCGGCGTCGGCGAAAATGTCGGCGAGAGTCGCTTCTTCGTCGTCGGCGTTCGTCGCGAGCGTTTTTTCAAATTCGTCGTTTTGCGATTCCGGCTCGACGATCTCCGCCTCCATCCAAAGGACGACGTCCGGGAGCGCGAAAACCCATTCGCCTTGGACTTTGCGTCCTTTGAGCGTTCCGTTTTCGGCGAGTTTTTGGAGCTGTTTCGGTTGACGGCGGAGAAATTTCGCCAATTCGTCGAGCGTGTAAGAGCGTTGCATCGTTTTATCCTTTCAATCGTTAAAGCCGACAAAGTTGGGTTTCGTCGGCGCCGCGGAGCGAGAAACGAGCGGCGTTTTTGCGTTGTTATCCGTTAGATTTTCTTTATTTTAGCGCTTTTTTCGCGCCGGGCAAGACGGGGCGAAAGACGGGACGGTTTTAACGACGGTTCCGCTTTTTTTGACGACGGCGGAAATAACGACGATAAAATTTAACGTTTTTGTGGATTTTAGCGTTGGAATCGCGTTCGGGCGCCGCGTCGTTTGAGGAAACGGCTCGAACGCAAAAAAAAGAGGAAGCCGAGCGGGCCTCCTCTTTTTCGGGACAATTTCAGATCGACGTCGGCGACGGGCGCCGGGTTCGAGCGCGTCGGAAGGCGGCGGTCAAACCGCGCTTCGTCGACTTGCGTTTCGCGTTCGCGTCAGTTCGCCGATTGGAAGATCGGCGGAAGTTGGCGGAGTCGCGGGTCGTAAACGGCCGGAGCGGAATACTCGTATTGCGGAAGAACCGAGTTTTGCGCTTGCGGAACGGCGGTTTCGGGCGTCGCGCCTTCGACGTAAGGGGCCGGTTGCGCCTGCGCCGGGGAAGCGACCGTCGGGTCGGTGCCCTGGATTTGCGGGTACGGGCCGCGGCTGACGACTTGCGGGGACGTGAACCGGTAGTTCACGCGCAACGCCGCGTCGCGTTGGCGGGCTCGACGCCAGGCGTCGAAGTAGGCTTTGTTCGCCCAAGGGCCTTCGGAAAGGGTAACGCCGTTGTATTCGAGGAGCGAACCCTTGCGGAAGTTCAGGTTGACGATCGCGATGTTGTAATCGATAACCGTGCGATAATATTGCGTTTCGGTCGCGGCCAATTCTTGTTGCGCTTGCAGAACTTCGTACAGCGACGTTTTCCCCATTTGGAAGGACGCGTTGACGGCGGCGACCTGCTTGCGCGACGCTCGCAGTTTGTCGAGGTACGTTTCGATCAGCTTGTGCGTGCGGTCGAGGTCGCGGTACAGGTCGCTCAGGTTGTGCACCAACTCGAGCTCCTGTTCTTGCAGGATGGCGCGTTCGCGAGCCAAGGCCAGTTCGGCGTTGCGGACGGCGGCCATTTCGCGGCGGAAACCGATCGCGATCGAGGACTTGATCCCGAGACCCCAGTTTTGATATTCGCCGGAAGTCAGGCTGCCGAGCGCGTTGCTTTCGACGTTCGACGAGTCGACGAGATCGTGCCCGAGGCCGTGGAAGCGGTACAACCCCTCCAAGTCGACCTGCGGTTTCAGGTAGTTGCGTTGCGCGACGAGTTCCAGCTCTCGTTTTTTAACGAGCCACTTTTGTTTGCGGAGTTCCGGCGCGCGAGCCAACCCTTCGGCCTTCACCTCTTCCCAATCGTAACGGACGCGGGCGACCGTCGGCTCGTCGACCGGCTTGATAAGGCGGCCGTCGGACGGCGCGACGCCGATCATGAAGCGGAGAAGCTGCTCGTTTTTGTACAGATTGCTTTGCGCTTCCTGCACCGAAATTTTGAACGTTTGATAGTTTTCTTCGGCCTGCGCCTGGTTTTTCGCCGTTCCTTCCGGGTGGCCGACTTCCGACTGCGCCTTGACCGTGCGCCAGGATTGTAGCGCGGCTTCGTATCCCGCGGCCGCCGCGTGGAGGTTGCGATAGGCGTAGTAAAGATTCCAGTACGTTTCTTCGACGTCCTGCAACGTTTCGCGGACGCCCATTTCGAAATCGACGAGCGCCATGTCCATGTTGATGCGCGCCAAGACGACGCCGTTCGAGTTCCCCATCGTTCCGTTCGGCCCGGCGATGCGGTTGTACTCGACGCCCGCGCCGCGGAAGAGCGGCTGGGTGAACCCGGCTTCGACGTAAGTCGTCCAGTTCGACCCCCAAAGACGGCTCGTCGCGTCGCTCCAATCGTACCCGGCGCCGGCCCCGGCGTAGACGTTTCCGCCCGTCGCGACCGTTTTCGACAACGTCGATTGGAACGTGCCGGTATCGGTGCGCGTCCCGACGCTGTCCTGGTACGAGTTGACGTAGTTGCGAGCGACGTCCGCTTTTTGCCAGGAGACGTTCGTCGACCAGATCGCGTCGAACGCCGAAAGCGCCGCTTGAACGCCCGCGGTCGGGTTCGACTCGACGATCGCCGGGTCCCAAACGGTCATCGCCGCGCTCGGCGACGCGAGGAGCAGGGTCGGCGCGCCGTTGACGCCGGACGCCGAGAAGTTGACGCCGCTGAGCTGACGCAAAACTTTGCTGTTTTCCAGCGTCATTTGGCGCACTTCGTCGAGCGTGAGAAGCCACTCTTCCTTCGGATCGGGATTGTCGAGCGTCAGCGGCTCGAGCGCGTTCTTTACGTCGTCGAGCGATTCGACGCATTCGTTCGGATATTCGATTCGCGTCTGCTCGTCGATGTATTGGCTTTGAGCGTCTCCGCGCGCGCCGAGGTAGCGCGGCTGCTGCGGCTGACATCCTGTCAGCGCGGCGCCGATCAGCGCGCAAGCGAGGAAGCGTTTGAGGTTAAAACGTCGATTCATTGGATTGTCCCTGTCCGTGTAAACGACTAGTTTTCCGAAAGAAAAGGGCGTCGCCCGATCGTTTCCCGCTCCGCCGTCGGAGCGTTTCGCTCGCTTCCGCGCAAGGCGGACTCGAGATTTTTCAACGATTGGCGTAGAATAATAAAATTTTTGACAAGTGTAAACCGCAAAATTTTTAATTTTTGCTCTTTCGTTAATATTGTTATCGTCCGCGCGACCGAAACCTTGAAAAAAATACCCTAAAATTTTCCGCTTTTTTACGAGATTTCCTCAAGAAGCGTCGAAAAAACGCAAATTTTAACGCGGATTTTACCTAGACGTCCTATTTTAACGTTAAAATAGGCGGTTTTACGACGCGCCGCGGCCGCCTTGAAAAAATTTTGAGCAAAAATCGACGTTTTTCGATTTTTTGTCGTTTTTTTAGTTCGCGTTGTTCCGATTAAATAGATTTAGAAAGACGCGGGGTTTAGAAAGAACGCGGAGAATAGGAAAACTGCGGAGACTGCGTAAAAAACGCCCTCGACGAAACCGCCGAGAGCGTTCGCAACGACTACTTAACGAACGACGAGCGTCAGTTGTAGTAGTTCATGTGGTTTTGAACCGGAACGACGTTCGAATCCGGGATCTCGCGGATCCAGATGTTGCGGAATTTCGTCGTGTTGTTGTGGTCTTGAATTTGGATCGGTTCGCGATCGGCGTGCGGTTGGTATTGCGGCGTGCGGTGGAAGTAGGTGTCGCCCTTGATCGCCCAGTGGTTTTGGACGACGCAACCGTTCAGGATCGCGGTGATGTAAGCCGGGCGGATCACTTCGGCGACGTAATCGTTCCCGTTGGCGTCTTTTTCAACGCGGAGGATCGGGCGCGTGAAGATAATGTCGTAGGTTTGCCATTCGGTCGGCTTTTTGACCGCGTTCACGTACGGCGGGAATTGCTTGTAGATCGAACCGCATTGACCTTCGAAGTAGGTCGGGTTTTCATACGAGTCGAGAACTTGCAGCTCGTAGTGGTTCATCAGGAAAATGCCGCTGTTGCCGCGTCCTTGACCTTTGGCGTTCGGGTCGTCGACCGGCGGGCACGCGAATTCGACGTGGAGTTGGCAGCTGCCGAACTTGTCTTTCGTCACGATCGAACCGGAACTCGGCTTGCAGGTCAAAACGCCGTCGGCGACGTTCCATTGGCCGCCCGTCCAGTTCGCCTGGAACGATTCCGGCGTGCCGTCGAAGAGAACGACCGCGTCGGACGGAGCGTCGGACGGTTTTTCACCCGGCGTAACGACCGGCGGTTCCGGCCAATCGATACCCATGCGGAAGTCGCCGCCGCGAAATTCGCGGTTTTGGTCTTGAGCGCAAACGGACGAGACAGTCGCCGCCGCGAACATAAGAGCGAAGAAGATGCGTTTCATGAAAATGTCTCCAAAAATCGAATTGTCGTGCGAACGCGACGCGGACGGACGGCCGCTCGGCGTTCCACTTCCTTATTATTCCCATTTTTTCCTAAAAATCAAGCGCCCGCGAGGCGTCGGAGCGGGGAGAAAAAGCGCGCGTCGCGGCGCGGTTGTCGTTTTATTCGCTATTTTTTCGCCGTTTTTTGCAGTTTGCCTGTTTTGCCAAACGGCTCGACGTCGCGGAAAGACGCAAGTTTCGCTATTTTAACGCGCCGGAATTTTCGACGGATCGGCGAAAAATTTTATCGTATCGACGTTTTTTTTGGCGATTTTCGTTGAGATTTCCGCGGCTTCGGGGTATACTGAAGGAATACGGCGAAAGAACCGCCCGACCGCGAGGAAATTTTGCAAAATTTGACGTCGAGGCCGGACGCCGTCTTCAAACGTCGGAAAGACGGTTTATACTGGGAACGGAGGGGCCGCCGTCGACGCGTCGACCCGCCGAAGAGCTCTTCAAGGATAAACGAACGTTAAAGAGAAAGGTTTGCGATGGCGAAGAAACTGCGATGGTTGAACGCGAGAAGGGGAACGAACGCTTCGGAACCGAGCCAAAACGCCGCGGACGAACGCGCCGACGCGACGCCGAGCGCGAACCCCGACGCGCCCGTTAAAGACGACTCCGTCGAGAACGTCGACGCGAAGAGCGTCGAGAAAACCGACGAAGACTCCGCCGCCGAAGCCGCCGCGTTCGATCCGAAGTCGCCGCCGAAGATCACTTTTTCGACGATTCTTTCCGATTACGATTTTTATCTGCTCGGCGAAGGGAAGCATTGGCAAAGCTACGAGAAACTTGGCGCGCGCTTCCGCACGGTCGACGGAGTCGACGGCGTCAACTTCATCGTTTGGGCGCCGAACGCGACGCGGGTGGCGGTCGTCGGCGACTTTAACGATTGGGACGGATACAAAAACCCGATGGTGAAACACTATCCGTCCGGGCTTTGGGAAACGTTCGTCCCCGGCGTCCGCGAGGGCGCGATCTACAAATTCCGGGTCGAGCGCGACGGCGTCGTTACGGAGCGCGCCGACCCTTACGGTTTGTACGCCGAACTTCCGCCGCGCACCGCTTCGGTCGTCGCCGATCTCGACAAATACGAGTGGAACGACGGCGAGTGGATGGCCGCGCGCGCTAAAAACGACTTGGCTTGGCTTCATAAACCGGCGTCGATCTACGAAGTTCACCTGGGAAGCTGGATCCGCTCCGAATCTAACCCGGAACGGCTCCCGACGTACCGCGAGCTGGCCGATCAGCTCGTCGACTACGTGAAAAAGATCGGTTACACGCACGTCGAATTCCTCCCGGTGTCGGAGCACCCGCTGACCGCGAGCTGGGGTTACCAGGTGATCGGCATGTACGCGGTTACGAGCCGTTACGGCCGGCCCGAGGATTTCATGTATCTGGTCGACAAGTGCCACCAAAACGGGATCGGCGTTATTCTCGACTGGGTTCCGGCGCACTTCCCGAAGGACGCGCACGGCTTGCGGCGTTTCGACGGCGACGCCCTTTACGAACACGAGGATCCGAGGCGGGGCGAGCATCGCGATTGGGGAACGCTCGTCTTCAATTACGGACGCAACGAGGTGCGCAACTACCTGATCTCGAACGCGCTCTTTTGGCTCGACAAATACCACGTCGACGGTTTGCGGGTCGACGCGGTCGCTTCGATGCTTTATCTCGACTACAGCCGTCAGGAAGGCGAGTGGACGCCGAACGAGCGGGGCGGGCGCGAAAATCTTGAAGCGGTCGCTTTCCTGCAGGAAATGAACGTCCAAACGCACGGGCGTTTTCCCGGCGTCCTGACGATCGCGGAGGAGTCGACCGCCTGGCCCGGCGTTTGCAAACCGGTGTGCGACGGCGGGTTAGGGTTTTCGATGAAGTGGAACATGGGGTGGATGAACGACACGCTCCGCTACTGCAAGGAAGACCCGATTTACCGCAAGTACCATCACGACCAGATGACGTTCAGCCTGATGTACGCCTTTTCGGAGAATTTCGTGCTGCCGATTTCGCACGACGAGGTCGTTCACGGCAAGGGCACGGTGATCGGGAACGCGCCGGGCGATCTTTGGCAAAAATTCGCGTTGGCGAGGTTGCTCTATAGTTATATGTGGGCTCACCCGGGGAAAAAGCTGCTCTTCATGGGCGCCGATATCGGCCAGTGGAAGGAGTGGAATTTCGACGCCGGGCTCGACTGGGATCTCCTGCAATACGACGACACGCACGGCGGGCTTCAGCGTTGCGTAACCGATCTGAACCGCCTTTACCGCGAGGAAAAAGCCCTGCACGACCTCGATTTCGACGAGCGCGGCTTCGAGTGGATCAGCTGCGGACGTTGGGAGGAAAGCGTTTTCGCGTTCATGCGCAAAGCCGAGGATTGGCGCGACCACATTATCGTCGCGGCGAACTTTACGCCGGTGCCGCGTCGCACTTTCATCGGCGTCCCGGAACGCGTCGACTACCAAGAAATCTTCTGCAGCGACTCGCCGTATTACGGGGGAAGCGGCGTCGGAAACGGACGGCGGCAGGCGATCGACTCGCCGTGCGACGGCCGCCCCTGGGCGATCGAAATTTTGATCCCGCCGCTTGGAGCGTCCTACTTCAAGCCGGTGCGCGTTCCCGAAAACGGCGGCCCGACCGGGGCGGAAGAAACGAAAGACGGCGAAAAATAACGAACGCCGTCGACGTTAAAATGGCGAATTTGGGTAAAACGGCGAGCGATCGGCGTCGGAAACGGCGGCGACCGCGCGTCGTTTTCTTGAACTTTAACGTCGAACGGGAAAAAAACGCCGTCGTTTCGAGGGCGGGGGGCTCGACGTCTTGCGATTCGTCGCGATAATAGAGAATATCACATTGGGCGACCGGCGTTCCTCGCGTCGGGGCTTGGACGACGGACGACGCGTCCGGAGGAAACGCAAAAGAAAGGGGAAGGTCCGGTGAAACTGGCCGTCATTAGCGATATACACAGCAATCTCGAAGCCTTCAAAACGGTCTTGGCGGACGTCGAAGCGCGCAAGATCGATAAGATCGTTTGTCTTGGCGACTTGGTCGGATACGGCCCGAATCCGCTCGAATGCGTCGATTTGATGATGGATTGGCGCAAAAAGGGGCGCGTCGAGGCGTGCCTTTTGGGAAATCACGATCAGGCGACGCTCTTCGATCCGGATGGGTTCAACAAGATCGCCGAGGACGCCGTTTTTTGGACGCGCGAACAGCTCGAACGTTCGACGTCGCCGCGAACGATGGAGCGCTGGGATTTTCTCGGCGAAATTCCGCGCTATTATAAAAAGGACAAATTTCTTTTCGTGCACGGCTCGCCGCGCAATCCGCTGAACGAATACGTGTTTAGCGACGACGTCGCCGACGCCGATAAAATGGCGAAACTTTTCGCGCTGACGCCGCAATACTGCTTCCAGGGACACACGCACGTCCCGGGCGTTTTCGTCGCCGAAAGGGACGGCGCTTATTCGTATTTCGCCGCGTCGGAGCTCGAAGGGAACGTCTTCCCGTTGGACGATCGCAAGCTTTTGGTGAACGTCGGCTCCGTCGGCCAGCCGCGCGACCATAACCCGTTGTCGTGCTACGTTGTCGTGCATTATGATGAAAACGGTTCCGATAATCGAATCGAGTACCGCCGTTTGGAGTACGACGTCGAGGCGACGGGAAAAAAAATCGATAAAATTCCCGAACTTGACAAATTTTTAGCGCAACGGATCAAAGAAGGGCGCTAAAATAGTAAATATAGCGAAGACTTCGCGGCGCCGATTCGCGTCGCGCGTCGACCTGAAAGAGAAAAAGAAAGTGAGCGACGAGCGCCGCGTCGCGCCGTTCGTCGCGAGACGTTTAACGAAACTCCCTGTTAATTAATAATGACGACCCCGAAACTTCCGCCTCTTCAACCCCCGCAAGTTCCGAATTCTCTCCGCAAGGGCGCCGAACGGCAAGAGCCCCCGAAGTCGAATTTCTTCTTTATATTAATGACGACTTTTTTGATCGTCTGGACGTTCCAACTTTTCATCGCGAAGCCGCCGCAGGAAACGGTTCCGCTCGAGTTGGGCCCCGAGTCGACCGGCCCCGCGCCGAAGTTGACCGACGAAACGAAAGCCGCGCTCGATCCGACGTTCGTCGAAGCGGCGGAGAAAGCGGCGAAAGACGGCGTCGCGCCGGAATTTTTCACGCTCGGTTCGCTCGACCCGGAAAGTCCGTACCGCCTGTTGGCGACCTTTGCGAACCGCGGGGCGTCGTTGGCGCGAATCGAGTTAAACGAGGAACAATACGTCGACAATAACGATCCGACCGGTTATTTGGGGCAAGTCGTCGTCGACGAGTCGCTCGCCTGGATCGAAACGGATTTGGGGATCCCCGGCGTCGAGGCGCAGGTCGTCGGCGACGGAACCCCGGCCGCGCTCGCCGGTTTGAAGGCGGGCGACCGAATCGTCGGGTTCGTCCGCGACGGCGCCGAACCGGTTGCGATCGCGTCGTTCGACGGTCTGCGCGACGAGCTTTTGAAGACGAAACCCGGCGAAAAGATCCGCTTGGAGGTTTTGCGCGGCGAAACGTTGGCCGAAAGCGCGCCGTATCGAGCGTTGAAAGACGCGGCCGCCGCGGCGATGCGTTCGCTCGAATCGGTTCCGTTCCTCGGCCCCGAGTCGGAAAAGTCGGAAGCGTCGGAAACTCCGGAAGCTCCCGTCGAAGACTCCGTCGCGGCGACCGA
>CAZIJJ010000003.1:18653-223930 GCA_964539525.1 uncultured Planctomycetaceae bacterium
CGGAAGCGTCGGAAACTCCGGAAGCTCCCGTCGAAGACTCCGTCGCGGCGACCGAACCGGAAGCGTCGAAACCGGCGCCGTTGGGCGAAACGTTCGCGAAGGAAACGCTCGAAGTCGAGTTGCGCAAAGCGCCGCTGGCCGTCGCGCGTCCGAGCGGTTTGGTGAAGGATTACGCGGATTACGTCAACCTTGCCGGCCTTCAAGGCGCGGTTCGCGGCGACGTCGGAACGTTCGAACTTTTGACCGCCGAAGACGGCAAGCGGAAGCTGAACGCCGATCCGGCGTCCTTTTTGACGACGCTCGCGGCGGTCGACGGCGAACGCCTGACCGATTGGGCGCCGACGGTCGAGAATCCGACGCGCGGTTCCGCTCCGCGTCCGGCGGGGCTGACGAACGAGCTCGCCGGGGTCGACATGCGCGACGGTTATTGGGAATACGTCCCGGAGGAATCGGGTTCCGACGCGGTCGTCTTCCGCAAGCGTTTGCTCGAACGCCGTTTGGAAGTCGTTAAAAAATACGCGTTGGCTCCGGAGGCGCTTCCGGAGAACGGGCGCAAAGCGACCGACGGGCGCGGCTACCACCTGACGCTTTCGGTCGAGATCCGCAACTTCGACCCGAGCGCGAAACGGAGCGTTTCGTATTTGCTCGACGGCCCGACCGGCCTGGCGCTCGAAGGCGCTTGGTTCGCGGCCGGCCGCAAAACCGGGCCCGGCTGGGGCGCCTACGGGTTGCGCGACCTGGTCGTTTCGGAGAACGGCGGCAAGAAATTCGACGTGATCAAGTGTTGGGACGTCGCCGAAGACAAGGCGCGGCGCAGCGACGAGACGAGTCTTGATTTTCTCGGCGTCGACGGGCAGTATTTCCAATGCTCGGCGATTCCGCGCGGCGTCGCGGCGGAGAGCGCGTTCGCTTACGCGCCGATCCGCGTCGGGGCTCGAACGAAAGAGCGCCCGAACTTCGCCGACGTTTCGTTCCGACTTCGCGCCGCCGACGTCGAGCTTGCGCCGCGCGGCCAAGCCGGGGATTCGATCGCGCACGAGTTCGAAATTTTCGCCGGGCCGAAGCGTCCGGACGTGCTGGCCGCCTACGATTTGAGCGAAACGCTCGTGTACGGGTGGTTCTGGTTCGTCTCGATCCCGCTCCTTTGGATTCTGCACTTTTTTCACGATTACCTCGTGTTCAACTACGGAATCGCGATCGTGATGCTGACGGTTTTGGTGCGGTTGTGCCTCTTCCCGTTGAGCCGCAAGCAGGTCGCGAGTTCGCTGAAGATGCAGAAATTGCAGCCGGAATTGACGGCGATGCGCGAAAAATATAAGGACAAGCCGCAGGAAATGATGATGGCGCAACAGGCCCTTTTCAAGCGGCACGGCGTCAGCCCGTTGAGCGGCTGCCTGCCGATTTTCATCCAAATGCCGATCTTTATCGGTTTGTACAAGGCGCTTTCGCTCGACGTGAACCTGTACGGCGCGCCCCTTTTCTCGCGGGACGCTCGTTGGTGCTCGAACCTGGCGGCGCCGGACATGGCGTTCGACTGGAGCGGTTTTTGGAACTCGATCGGCTGGCCCGATTTCAATATGGCCGGGCAGGGCTTTTTGTCGATGTTTTGCTTGGGCCCGTATTTGAATATTTTGCCGGTGATCACGATCGCGCTTTTCCTGATTCAGCAGAAGATTTTGATGCCGCCGGTCGTCGGCGACGACGAGCAGGCGCAACAACAGCGCATGATGCGCCGCATGATGAATTTCATGATGATCTTCATGGGCTTCATGTTTTTCAAGGTGCCGAGCGGGCTTTGCATTTACTTCATCGTGTCGAGCCTTTGGGGGCTTTTGGAACGTAAGATGTTGCCGAAAGCCGACTTGGAGTTGAGCGCGGGGGCGGCGCCGGCCGTCGCCGAAACGGTTGGCGGCGCGGCTTCTGTCGCCGGGTTTGAATCGAAGCGCGACCGTCGCAAGACGTTCGCCGCGACCGGGCGGGCTTACGAGATTTACGAACGAAAACGCGACAAAAAGGGCCGGCGCGTCGCGTCGTCGAAGACCGAGCCGCCGAAGAGCAAACTTCGCGCCTGGTGGGACGAAGTCGTCGAAAAGGCGCGGGAACAGCAGCGACTCGCGAAGGCCGAGGAAGAGGATCGATCGACCTTTTCCCGAAAGAAGCGACGTCGCGGTTGAGCGGCGGTCGGCGATTTAGGAACGCGTCGGGGAACGGCGCGTTCCGCGTCGAAAAAGGTCGAGCCGGGGGCGAGGCGTTCGCTTTCGTCTCGGCCTTTTTTAACGCGGTAAAATAGGCAGGTGAAAAAAGAAGCGCAAGATAAGAAAATAAGCGAAATGGAAGAAACGGCGAAAGAAATCGCGGCGCCGAGCGGCCCGCCTCTTCACATCGTGTTGTTCGAGCCGGAAATTGCGGCGAACGTCGGCGCGGTCGGGCGAACTTGCGTCGGCGTCGGCGCGAAACTTTGGCTTGTGCGACCGTTGGGATTTCAGATCGACGACCGCAAGTTGAAGCGGGCGGGGCTCGATTATTGGCCCGCGCTCGACTGGGAGGCGGTCGACGATTGGAACGCGCTTTTGCGGCGGATGGCGGAGACGAAGGGCGTCGCCGCGTCGGAGAGCGATTTTTACTATTTTACCAAAAAAGCGGTTCGCGATTACGACGACGTCGCGTTTCGGCGCGGCGACGTTTTCGTTTTCGGCCCGGAATCGCGGGGATTGCCCGATTCTTTTTTCGAGGGGAAGCCGGATCGCGGCTTGCGGATCCCGATTCGTCCGCAGATTCGCAGCTTAAATTTGTCCGTGAGCGTCGCCGTCGCGTCGTTCGAGGCGCGTCGGCAGTTGCGGTTTTAACGAAAACGCGTGAAATTGGGTAAAATGAGAAAGGCGAAGCGTCGGGCGCGATCGGACGTTTCGCCTTTTTGCGTTAAAACGGGGAAACTGAACAGACGGGGAAATTTGCGTTGGCGGGCGCGGCGATAAGGCGGCGAGGCGTTCGTTTGCGTCGCGGTCTTTTTAACGCGGCAAAATAGGCAAGATAAGAAAATCAACGGGACGACAAGAAATAAAAAAAGCTCCGAAATTCGGAGCTAAGTGGAGGATAACGGGTTCGAACCGATGACCTTTTGGCTGCCAGCCAAACGCTCTCCCAACTGAGCTAATCCCCCGGGAACGTCGCTTTTGCAACGAACGGCGACGTTTTTCAACGTCAAAACAACGAAAACGCGACGACTAAACCGCAAACGCTCTCGCTAAAACGCCTTAAAGGCAAGTGGAGGATAACGGGTTCGAACCGATGACCTTTTGGCTGCCAGCCAAACGCTCTCCCAACTGAGCTAATCCCCCGGGAACGTCGCTTTTGCAACGAACGGCGACGTTTTTCAACGTCAAAACAACGAAAACGCGACGACTAAACCGCAAACGCTCTCGCTAAAACGCCTTAAAGGCAAGTGGAGGATAACGGGTTCGAACCGATGACCTTTTGGCTGCCAGCCAAACGCTCTCCCAACTGAGCTAATCCCCCGGACGTTGCGTTGAAGAGAAAGGAAGCGGATTCGAAAACCGCCTCAATCAAAACAACAAAATCAGTATACCGCGACTTTGCGATTCGTCAACGCCCTTTTCTCAATTTTTCTCCAAATTTTTAAAATTTTCAGCGTTCGTTGTTCAAACGCGAGTCCAACAGTTGGCGCAAACGGTCGTTTTCGCGACGCGTTGCTTCAAGATCGAAAAGGACGTATTTGACTTCGGCGCGGAGACTTTCGAGCGCGGAGCGAATGAAACGCAGGGTTTGAGCGTCGTTTTCGCAACGCCGTTCCGCTTCTTCGAAACGTTGGGACGCGCGTTCAAGGGCTTGACGGAAGGACGCTTGCGCGTCGTCCGCGAGCGATTCGGCAAATTGCGCCAATTCGGCGAGTTCGACGACGGAAGTCTTCAAGGATTGCGAAGATCGAGCGGAGGATTGCATAAAATTTCTTTCTGACAACGGAAACGGCGAACAAGGAACGGCGCGTCGCGCGGAGCGTTTCGAGCGACCCTATTTTAACGTCGGCGCAAACGACGACGTTTAAGGCGGCGAATTCGACGCGGCAACTTAGTTATTATACTCCGAATACGTGAAAACAAAATGAGAATTTTAAGTTTTTCGGCGATTTTTCTTAAAGTTTTTCACTTTTGCGCCGACGCTTGCGCTTAAACGTGTGGAAAATCGTTTTTATCGTTATAATCGGAATCTGAAAAGGCCCGTAAATATTGCCAATAAACCGGCAAAACGAATAATCGGCATATTGGGAACGACGGAGACGGGGTTAAGCGCTGAAAAAACCGGTTGCGTGGAATGGAGAGAATAGGGGCGCTGGGAAGAAAAGCGCGTCTTGTTTGGGGAAAAAAACGACTTGCCGAGCGAACGAAATTTTGTTATGCTCGCGGCATTGGCGCCGATCGCAACGATCGCGACGGTTGCAACGGCGGCGAAAAACGTCGATTACGTCGAATTTTTAGGATGAGCGAATGAATAACGTCGACCTCAATAAGGCAAAAGCGACGCTTCTTTTCGGAGGCGGCGCGCTCGTCGCGTTGGCGACTTGGGGAGTTTGGGCGTTTTGCGGGGGCGGACTTGCCGCGTCGAGCGGATCGGAATCGGCGTTCGACGGCTGGTTTTACGGGCGAGAGGATCAAAAGGCGGCGAGCGCGGCCCTGGCGGCGGCCGGACTCGACGACTGGGAATGGGACGCCGAGGGGCGCCTCCTCGTGCCGAAAAATAAAAAGAACGAATATCAAACGGCGCTCGCCGCCGCCGGCGCGTATCCGAAAGCGCCGAGCGAGTCGCGGCGCGACGCGATTCGGGAGATGGGCGCCTTCGAGTCCGAAGCGAAAATGAGGATGCGCGATCTTGCCGCCTGCGCGTTTCAGTTGGAACGAACGCTCGAACGAACCGTCGGGATCGAATACGCGACCGTCGGCGTGCGTTCTCGACGGGAACCGTCGGGATTGTCGGCGAAAACGGTCGTAACCGCGTCGGTCGGCGTCGCTTGCCGCGAGGGGTTCGAGCTCGACGCGGAGCTTCTTTCCGCGATCACCGTCGCGACGAAGCATTTGCTCGGCGTCGAAGCGAATGAAAACGTTTCGATTCTTGATTTAAAAGCTGGAAAAACGTATTTCGGTTCGGAAAAATCGGTCGGAAACGGGCTGGAATTGGCGTTGGCGGCGGAAAAAGAACGCGTTGAAATTTATTGGCGCGACAAATTGGAAAAAACGTTTGATTACATGAAGGGCGTTCGCGTCGCCGTCGCCGCGGAACTGGCCGCCGTCGGGCCGGATGAGAGCGGGTTCGAGGAGGCGCGAAACGGCGCCGTCGCTCAAAACGAGCGAAACGTTCCAAGCGGACGGGACACGCGGGACGCCGTCGAACCGCGAACTCGAAGAACCGCGATCGCGGCGGAGCGGCTTGCGACCGTTGAAATAGACGAAATAGAAAAGCCGCGTCCTTTGGCGGTTTTGGGGGATTTGGAAAAGAGCGGCGAGCGAACCGTCGCGGCCCGAAGCGCTTACGCGCGGCTCGGAAATCCGGTAGCGTCGCGGGCGGGAGCGGTTGCGAAAGCGCGGCGGGAACCGGTCGAGGCGAGCGAGCTGGCCGCCGTTGACCGAACGGCGCCGCGCGGGGCCGGGATCCGACCGGTCGGCGCGACGGGATCGAAAGAGCGAGCCGGGCGCGGCGTCGTTTTGGCCGGATATCGTTTGGAAAATGAAAAAGAGAACGAAAACGAGGGCGCGAACGTCGAGCGGACGGAGGCGGACGGCGCGCGAGTCGCGAGCGTTCGAAACGTTGAAAAGGCGGAAAACGAAGCGGTCGCGGGGACTTCGTTCGCGGCGTCGAGCGTCGGGCGGACGCGTTTTCGAGTCCGGGCGCTCGCCGTCCGCGTCGGGACGCCGCGGGGGTACGTTCGACGGGTCGCGCAAAATTTGAGGGCGGAAAACGCCGGCGAAACCTTTGCGAGCGACGGCGAAAACAACGATTGGCGTTCGATTTATCGGGCGACGGAACAAAAAATCGTCGACGAAACGAAAAACGTCGCGCTCGCGCTCTTGCGACCGTTCGCCGAGCAAAACGGTTGGAGCGAAGACGAGTTGGCGCGTTCGGTCGTCGTCGACGTCTTCGCCGATCCGCGAGATTTTAACGATCGAAGCGATTTTAACGGCCGGGAAGGCGGCGCGGGCTCCGCGAACGCGCTCGACGGCGGCGGAAAGAGCGGCGCGCTCGAAGTCGTCGCGAATTTTGGACGCGTCGCCCAAACTTCGGGGACGATCGCCGAGGAGTCGACGGGCGACGCGGAACCGGTCGAAATCGACGCGACGAGCGACGCGGCGGCGAGCGATTTTTGGAAACGGTTGCAAGAACGGGCGCGGCGGTTCGACCGGAAGACGGGCGCGATCGGCGTCGGTTTGGCGATTTTGGCGATTTTAGCGATTTTGACGGGCGGAACGATCGCGGCGCGTCGGCGGCGAAAGCGACGGCTTGTCGAACGGTCGGAGGAAAACGCGGCGCTCGACGCGTCGGAAACGCCGGTTGCGGAAAATAAGCGGAAAAAACGGTCGGCGCGGATTGAGGAAACGGCGCGGGCCGCGCGGGAAAGAGAAGACGCGGCGAGCGCGGGAAATAAAAAGGAAACGTCGATCGGCGAAAACGCGCCGGATCGAGCGGCGACGTCGGACGCGAAAACGGTTTCGACGCGCGGCGTTCGCGACGGTTGGAACGCTCGAAATCGCGTCGGAACTCCGGGCGGTTCGTCGGCTTTTCGCGAGCCGGGCGCCGGTCGGGAAAGCGGAAACGCGGTCGGCGCTCCGGACGTCGACGACGATTGGGACGACTTGGACGATTGGGAGGACGATCTGCTCGAAATTCGGGCGCTCGTCGAGCGGGAACGCGAGCGGGTCGACGGCGGAACGACGGAACGACGGAACGGGCGGAGCGAAACCGCCTCTTCCGACGAGGCGCGGCGGCGCGAAGCGCTCGATTTGGTCGCGCGGAATCCGGAGCGGGCGGCCGCGTCGTTGCGGCGTTGGATTCGACCCGGCGCTTGACGGAAGAGCGAAAAGGCCGGTTCGGCGGTTCGTCGAAGGGCGGCGGGATCGATAAAAAGATAAAATAGGTAAAATAGGCGAACGGCAAAAGACGGCGGAGAACGGACGGAGATGAAACGCGAACGAAACGGCGAAGAGCGCGACGGGATCCGCAAAGCCGCTCTGTTTTTGTCGATTCTCGACGAGAAGGCGGCCGAAGCGTTGCTGGCGCGGTTTGAACCGGACGTCGCCCGAGCGATCGAGGAAGAGGCGAAAACGGTCGGCTCCGTCGCGCCGGACGACGTCGACGCGATCGTCGCCGAGTTTTTGGCGTTGAGCGAAGCGGACGAGGAAACGAGCGCGGCGGAACGAGAGCCGGCGCTCGAGCGAAAACCCGACGTTTCGGCGGCGACTCGAACGGTCGATTGGAAAAAAGCGGCGGCGAGCGACGAACGCGGAGCGGGATTGGGGAAAAACGTCGAAAAAAAAGACGGCGTTGAAGAAATTGAAAAAAACGAAAAAAACGAAAAAAAGGAAATTTTTGGAAGCGCCGAAAACGCTGAAAATAACGGAAGAACGGAGCGCTTGGAGACGGCGGGCGGACGCGAACGGAGCGGGTTCGACGCGTTGGGAAACGTCGGCGGCGTCGGCGAGTCGCGGGCGCTCGACGCGATCGAACCGGCGCGATTGGCTCGAACGTTGAGCGGAGCGCGGACGGCGACGGTCGCGATCGCGTTGGCACGTTTGTCGGCGCGGCGACGCTCGGCTCTGGTCGCGCTCCTGCCGGAGGAAACGGTCGCGGCGGCGGAAGCGGTCGAGCGGACGCTCGTTCGGACGACGGACGCGGCGCGGCGACTCGAAGACGCGCTTTTTAACGGAGCGTTGGACGATGAATAAATTCGCGGAATTTTCGGACGAACGAGCGTTCGGGAACGAGTTCGGCGGCGAGCGCGGCGGGAACGGTCGAAACGAAGCGCCGACGAGCGTCGAGCCGTTCGCGTTCGTCGAGCTGGAGCGGAAAACCTCCGATTTTCTCGACAAAGTGCGGGGCGAAGCGCGTCGGATCGCCGACGAAACGCGGCTTGAAATCGACGCTCTTCGCGCCGACGTCGAGCGGAAGGCGGACGAAAAGCGGGTCGAACTCGAACGTCGAGCGGACGAGATCGCCGAAGAGCGCCGCCGACTTGAAGCGGAAAAGGCGGAGTTGGCCGAACGTCGCGAAGCGCTCGAAAGGGACGCGTTCGACGAGGCGCGGGCCGCCGGGTTCGCCGAAGGCGTCGCCGCCGGAAAGGCGGAGGCCGCCGAAACGCTCGCCGCCGAGATCGAACGGGGCGTCGAGGAAAAGTCGAAGGCGTTTTGCGACGCCGCGCTCGAGCCGTTGCGACGATTGATCGCCGAAATGACCGGCGTCCGGCGTTCGCTCCTCAAACATTGGGAGGAAAACGCGACGCAAATCGCCGCCGCGATCGCTTATCAAACGATTATGCGCGAACCGGCGACGGCGCGGGAAGTGCCGCTCGACCTGCTCCGCGAGGCGCTCGAGTTGGCGATGAATTGCGCCGCGTTGAAGATCCGAATGAATCCGAACGACGTCGAGAATTTGCGGGCGCCGATCCGCGCGATCCTCGAAGAGACCGGGAATTTGGCGACCGCCGAAGTCGTTCCTGATCCGAAGATTACGGCCGGCGGCTGCGTCGTCGAGTCGTCGCTCGGCGTCATCGACGAACGGCTTGAATCGCGTCTCGAACGGATCGTCGCGGAACTTTCCGAATAGTCGGGGCGAACGCGGTCGTTGGGGCGGTTTGGCGAAACGACGACGGACGGGCGGTTTGGATAAGATTGAAGGACGGCGCAAAATCGATGGAAATTAACAATATTATCGAGCAAATTCAAAGCGTCGCGCCGGTTCGGCTCGTCGGAAGCGTCGTCCGCACCGAGGGAACGACGATTTCGGCGGTCGGGTTTCCGGCGCCGATCGGGGCGATCGCGAAGGTCGAGCGGCGCGACGAGAGCGGCGATCTGCTCGCCGAAGTGATCGGTTTTCGAGACAATTTAACGATTCTGTATTCTTATTCCGAGCTGACCGGCGTTCGTCGCGGCGCGAAGATCGAGTTGGCGAAGACGACGCTTTGGCTTCCGGTCGGCGACGAGTTGCTCGGACGCGTCGTCGACGCGTTCGGCCGAACGATCGACTCCGGCCCGGCTCCGATTTCGACGGCGCGGGCGCGGTTCGACCGCAAGCCGCCGGATCCGTGTTCGCGGCCGCGGATCGAACGGGTTCTTTCGACCGGCGTTCGCGCCGTCGACGCGCTCTTCACCTGCGGGCAAGGTCAGCGGATCGGGATCTTCGCCGGTTCGGGCGTCGGGAAGAGCGTAACGCTCGGGATGATGACGCGGTACACCGACGCGGACGTCGTCGTGGTCGGGCTGATCGGCGAGCGCGGGCGGGAGGTGAACGATTTCGTCGAGCGCGAACTTGGCGAAGAGGGGCGCAAAAAGAGCGTCGTCGTCGTTTCGACCTCGAACGAGCCGCCGTTGACGCGAGTGCGGGCGGCGCAGGCGGCGCTTTCGATCGCGGAATATTTTCGCGATCAGGGGAAAAACGTGCTTTTTCTGATGGATTCGCTGACTCGATTCGCGATGGCGAGGCGGGAAATCGGGCTGGCCGCCGGGGAGCCGCCGACGGCGCGCGGGTACGCGCCGAGCGTCTTCGCCGAGCTGCCGCGTCTGGTCGAGCGGGCCGGGAGAACCGACGTCGGGAGCATCACCGCGTTTTTCACCGTGTTGGTCGAAGGGGACGACAAGCAGGATCCGATCGGCGACGCGGCGCGGGGACTCCTCGACGGGCATATTTGGCTGTCGCGCAAGTTGAGTTCCCGCGGATATTATCCGGCGATCGACCCGTTGGAGAGCGTCAGCCGACTGGCGCCGACGATCTGTTCGCCGGAACACTGGCGCCTGGCGAACGAAACGCGGCGGATCCTCGGCGTTTACGCCGACGCGGAAGACCTGATCGCCGTCGGCGCGTACCGCGAAGGCTCGTCGCCGGAGATCGACCGCGCGATCCGTTTGAAACCGCGCATCGACCGCTTTTTGCGTCAACAGGTTTTCGAAAAATCGAGTTTCGAAGAAACGCTCGCCGGACTGCGCGGCGTCTTCGCCGAGGGGTGAAACGGACGGCGCGGACGGAAAACGTCGGAATCGTCGGTTTTGACGGATCCGACGAATTTAACGAAAACGTCGAAAACGCCGCCGGGCGAACGGGCGATCAAAGGCGACCGACCGTCGTTTCGGCGGCGAGCGCGGCGATCATGTCGCGAGTCGACGCTTCGACCGCCGCTTCCCAACGCGCTTCGCCGAAGCGGTCTTTGTAAGCGTCGGAACGATAGGCGAAGATGATTCCGCGCGAATTGTTGACGATCGCGCCGAGCCCGTTCGCGTCGAAAGCGCCCGCGACGTCCTTGGCGCCGCCGCCCTGGCTGCCGTAGCCCGGAACCAGGAACCAAACGTTCGGAAGCGCCGCGCGCAGCTCCGTCAGTTGAGCCGGCCAAGTCGCGCCGACGACGCCGCCGACGTTCCCGTATCCGCAGGCGCAACCGGTTTTGGCGACGCTTTCCGCCGCGAGCGTTTGAACGTGTTCGCCGACGCGTCGGTAAAGCGTTTTGCCTTCGAACGTCAAATCTTGGAACTGCGCGCCGCCCGGGTTCGACGTCTTCACCAAAATGAAGATTCCGCCGTCGCGCTCGTTGGCGACGTCGACGAACGGCGTCAGGCTGTCGTCGCCGAGATACGGCCCGACGGTGAGAGCGTCCGCGCCCCAGGGGCTCGTCGCGCCGATCATTCCGCGAGCGTAAGCGGTCGCCGTCGAGCCGACGTCGTGGCGTTTCGCGTCCAAAACGACGAGAAGACCCTTGCTCGACGCGTAGCGGATGATCGAGGCGAGCGCCGCCGAGCCGGCCGGCCCGTATTGTTCGAAGAACGCCGCTTGCGGTTTCACCGCCGGAACCAACGGCGCGACGACGTCGACGATCTTGCGGCAGAACGTTTCGAAAACGTCGGCGACGTCCGCCGGGTTCGCCTCCGACTTGCCGCTTTTGAGCGCGTCCGGAATCTGCGCCCAACGCGGGTCGAGGCCGACGAGCGCCGGCGTTTTCTTTTGACGGATCTGAGTCGCTAAACGGTCGGAAAAGGTAGGCAAGGTTCGCTCCTTTAAGTTGGGAAAAATGGGGGAAATGGGAAGACGCGGCTTGTATGCGTCGCGGCGGCCCTATAGTATTAATGGCAAAATCGGCGAAACGCGTCGCTTTTTTTAGTCCTTTTCGCCGTTTTTGTCGCGGCGGTCGTTAAAACGGCGAAACCGGGCGGGTTGCGGAACGTTTAAGGAATTTAACGGCGCGATTCGTTCGAAGCGTCGGCGTTTTCGGCCGATTTGCGGCTGTTCCAGTTGACGACGTCGAGCAGCGAGACCGGGCGTCGGCGGCCGGACGCGTCGACGATTTCGGGCGTCGGCGGTTCGTCGGCGTTTTCGTCGGACGCGTCGTCCCGATTTTTTCCGAGCGCGAGCAACGCTTCGAGTTCCGCCCATTTCGGGTTGTCGGCGGAGCCGGGCGAAAGGACGAAACCGCTTTCCGCGATCCATTGCACCGCCGAGAGTTCGAATTGCGTCGGATAAATCAAACGAACGCGGTCGACCGCCGCCTTGCCTTGGAGGGCTTTGCGTTGTTCGACGTTCTCGAATCGAGCGAGCGCGCCTTGGACGTTCAAAGCGCAGTTGCCGAGCAAAAGCGCGGCGACGTAAAAAGCGATCGTCGATCGCATGTGCTTGTAATCAATGAGTTTAAGCGCGGTTCCGAACGAGTTTTTCAAGTAGATCGTCCGCCCGCCGCTCCGCGATCGACCCGCCCGGCTCCCGGAAGTTTCGACGCTGTAAATTTCGTCCAACGTCAGGTGGACGAGGACGCCGAGGAAGATCGCCGCCGACTTGAAGAGCCGCAGTTGCGCGTCGCCGGAGGACAAAATGAAGACGATTTCCGCCGCGATCGCGCCGAAAACGAGGCTGTGGCACATGCCGCGGTGAACCGTGCAGTTTTTGACGATTTTTCCGCCGCCGTAAAAAATAAGGAAATACGCGGTTGCGCCGATCATAACGACCGACTCCGGTTCCAACGAGAAGTCGCGCAGTCGGCTCGCCAAGAGGAGCGAGAACGCGCCGGCGATTGTCGAAAGGCAACGTTGGAACGAGCGGCTCGAATTGCTGTCGACGTCGGGAAGGACGCCGCCGAGCGCGCAAAGGGCGCCGCCGAAAATCGATTGCGGAAGCGAAACGTCGTAAAAGAGACGGGCGGCGACGGCCAAGCCGACTCCGGCGCCCGCGCTCCAACCGACGTGCGTTTGATAACCGGGCATCGTCGTTAAAATAGCGAAACAGGGAAAGCGAACGAAGTAAAATAAGGGCGAACGGTTTTCGGCGAGCGGGGCCGAACGTCGCGTTTCTTCTATTTTAAGCGGTTTTTCCGTTTTTTGCAATCGGGGCGGCGTTTTTTTTACGATCGATTGACGGGAACGACGATTAAGCCTATAATTAATGGCGGAATCGGCGCGAAAAAGAGCGGACGCGACGACGAACGCGCTAAAACGGAACGGTTGCGGAAAAAGGGGCGGCTGGGAAAAATGGAAAGTATTAGCGTTTTCGATTTGCTCGTAACGATTTTTCTGGTAACGGCGACTTTTTGGGGCGGATTGCGCGGCGTCGTTTCGCAAATTTCGGCGATCGCGACGTGGGTTTTGAGCGTTCTGGCGGCGGCGCGATACGGTTCGGCCGTCGACGAAATCGTTTCGATTCCCGAGCCCTGGCGCGCGTCGGTTTCGGCGTTGATCGTCTTTTGCGCGACGGCGTTGGCGCTGAGCGTCGCGTTTCGTTTGGTGAAACGGGCGGTTTCGCTTTCCGGTTTGAAGGAATTCGACCGGCAGGCGGGCGCGCTTTTCGGCTTGATCAAGGGGTGCGCGATCTGCGTCGCGTTGACTTTCTTTTGCGTTTTAACGTCGGAAAAAACGCGCGATTTAGTCGATAATTCGAAAACCGGCCCCTATTTAGCGTCCGTTTCCCTTCTTCTTAAGGACGCGTTTCCCAAATCCGAAACGATGACGCGCTTCGAGGAGCTCGTCGCGTCGATGGAGTCGTCGCAAGCGAAGAGCGAATTGCCGTCGTTGAAATCGGAGGTCGCCGGTTTGGAGGCGTATTTGAAGGAAAACGTGCTTTCGGACGAGGCGGTCGACGTCGTCGAGGAGGCCGACGCGGGCGAAAAGGGCGGGACGTCGTCGGGTTGGAACCGATTTTTGAGCGATTTGCGCGGCTGGGGGGACGGTTTTCTCGGTTCCGCGACCGACGCGGCGAACTCGACGCGGAACGGCGACGTCGGAAACGGCGGTTGGAAGGAAAGCGGCGGAAACGGCGCGGGCGGCGAAGAAAAAAGCGGTCGCGGCGATCGGACGTTTTGGCGAGGAAACGCAAGTTCGGCGAACGAGGCGAAATACGACGCCGGAGCGGATCGCGTCGATTATCGGAACGGCGGAAATTGGGGAAACGGCGGCGATCGGGTCGTTCGGGCGGAATACGGGAATAACGAAGAGCGCGTCGAGTCGCTCGATTGGACGCCGTTTTTAACGAATTTGACGGGCGGGACGGAAACGACGACCGAGACGTATCGAACGAGCGAAACGTCGGGGCGCTTCGCGGCGTTCGGCGAGTCGTTGAACGAATTTTTGGGCGTCGTTCCGAGTCGCGGCGCGGGCGTTCGGCGCGAAACGTCGGCGCCGACGTTCGATTCCGGCGTTCGGCGAACGAACGACGGCGCGGGTTTGGGGCGGTCGAACTCGACGTCGACGCCGTTGATTCCGCCGTTGCCGTATTGACGGACGTTTGATTTTGCCGATTTTGACGAAAAGACGGTCGCTCGAAGGGCGAGCGTCTTTTTTTTGCGTTGTTTTGACGACGAAAATTTGATTTTTGTTGAAAACGACGCGGCGCCGACTCGACGATTGGCGGGAATAGAGAAAACGCGGCGTCGGGGAATGTCGGCGCGATTGGGGAACCGGCGACGTTCGGCGCGGAAAAGGAACAAGAAACAAAAAAAGCTCCTCAAACCTTTGCGAGATTTAAGGAGCCTTCGAGTTTTATACTCCGTCGAAGAAACTTCGACAAAGCGGAGGACAAGGGGCTCGAACCCTCAACCGGCAAGCCGGCGCCTGATTTCGAGTCAGGTTGCTAACCATTCGCGTATCCTCCTCGAATGATGAACTTAGTATACAACGGATTTCGAAAACCGCAAGAGGCTTTTTTAAAATTTTTTTCTTTTTTTCGTCGGCGCGGCCGCAAAGCGCGGAACCGACGTTTTTCGCGGCGTCGTAAAACGGAAAATAAAAGGAGTTGGCAAGAAAAACGGGTCGGCGGGAACGGGCGCGGCGGCTCGTTGAAAAAAGTTTCCGCGCCGGAAAAAACGGAAAAAGAGCGAAAAGGAGCGGAATTTTCGGCGGCGACGGGGCGCTCCGGTCGACGTCGCGCAAAATTTCGGTAAAATGACGGGAGCGGGTCGGCGGTCGAAAAGTCGAGCGCGTTTCGAACGCGTTGAAATCGGTCTTTGCGCGAAGCGACCGCCCCAAACGCTCCATTAATTTGACAATAATAGGAAGAAAAGGAAAGACGCGTTGACAATGACGACGAACGAATCGAACGAACAAGCGCGAAACGACGCCGCGAACGAAACGGCGACAAGAGCCGACGCCGCGAGCGAAACCGCGTCGAAACCGGTCGCGGCTCCGGTTTGGGCGAATCCGGCCGCCCGTCCGCGCTTTCACATTCTTTACGAGCTCGGCCCGACGCTCGTCGTCGACAAGCAGCCGGGGATCTTGACGCAGGCGCCTTTGGGCGTCGACTCGATGGAAGCGCGCGTTAAAGATTTCATGAATCGTCGCGATAATCGAACCGGGAAACGATATTTGGGCGTTCCTCACCGTCTCGACCGGCCGGCGTCCGGCGTTTTGGTCTTTGCGAAACACGCTCGGGCGGCGCGAAAGTTTTCGGATCAGTTTGAAGAGCGGAGCGTCGAGAAGATTTATTGGGCGTTGGCGGGCGGAGAAGTGCCGGAAGACGCCGGGACTTGGGTCGATTATATGCGGAAAATTCCGGGGCGCGCCGAAGCGGAGATCGTTTCGCCGATCAAGCCGGACGCTCGGGAAGCGGTGTTGCGGTTCCGCGTTTTGAAGCGGCTCGAAGGGGCGACCTGGCTCGAAATTCGGCTTGAAACCGGGCGAACGCATCAGATCCGGCTTCAGTGCGCGTCGCGAGGGTTTCCGCTTCTCGGCGACGCGCTGTACGGCTCGACGGTCGCGTTCGGCGAGCCGTTCGAGGACGAGCGGGAGCGGGCGATCGCGCTGCACGCTCGGGAAATTACGTTCGTCGATCCGACGACGAAGGAGAAAACGACGTTGCGGGCGCCGCTTTTCGCTCCTTGGCGCGATTGGATCGACGCGGTCGACGGCGAAGAGTTTATCGAGGAACTTTTTCCGGCGATTAAGGACGAGAACGGGGACGCGGCGGCGGAATAATCGGCGCGACCGTTGAAATTTGGCGCCGAGCGGACGCGTTTTGCGGGGCGCGTTCGCTCGAAGGGGCGTTTTTTTTGATATTTGGATGAATTTTTTGTTAAAAATTTTTTAATCGAATCGCTTTTTTTTTCTTGCCGCAAGACGCGTTAAAGTCGGCGCGTTTTCTCTGTTTTAACGCTCGGGAGCGGGCTTGCGGTTATTTTAAAATTCAACTTGAGCAAATCTGAAAAATTTTCTAGAATTTTCTCAGAAACTTTAACGGTTGCGACGATAATAACGATAGGAAGGCGGCGGCGCGACCGAAACGCCGTCTTCGCTTGTCGAAACCGTCTTGAAAATTTGCCGAATTTAACGATTGCGTCGGGAAATGAAACCGAACGCGACGCGCCGCTTGTCGAGTCGGGCGCAGAAGGAACGAACAATGAACAACGCGAACGCCCAACGTCGGCGACTTTTGAACCGTCTTCTTTTCGGAACGCTCGTTTCGGGCGCGGCTCTTCTTCCAGGAACCGGATATATTTCGCAATCCGCCTGGATTCGCGCCGACGAAACGGAGTCGACCGCGCCGCTCAACGTCAACGTCGACGCGACGAACGGCGCGACGCTCGACGGCGAGGGGGCGACCGGGTTGACCGGAGCGAACGGCGCCGGGAGCGTCGCGACGTCGGAAAAGATCGCGATCAAAGGCGGAGCGCAAGGCGTCGTCGGCGTTTTGGACGAAACGTCGAACTCGGCGGACGCGGTCGTCGGCGCGGTCGATTTGACGCTCGGCGAGAAGGGGACGATCGTCGTTGGGGATATGTCGGCGACGTCGGAAAAAGGGAGTTTAACGGTCGTCGGGGCGGCGGACGCGAAGACCGGGTCGACGCTGACGATCGAAAGCGGCGCGAATTTGGCGGTCGGAGCGGGCGGTTTGCTCGAAATCGGCGGCGAAAAGGGGGCGGGCTTGGTCGTTTTGGAGGCCGGTTCGCAGCTCTTCAACGTCGGCGCGTCGACCGACAAGGAGTCGCGGGGCGTCGTCGTCGGGAAGTTGGGGACGCTGACGGTCGGCTCGAAGGAGAAGAAGACGACCGGGAACGCGCTCGACGGGGACGGCGTTTTTTCGAACGGCGGGATCGTTTCGATTTTCAACGAAAGCGGCGACGAAAACGCGGCGTATTTCGGCGTTTACTCGGACTCCGCGACCGCGAAACTGACCGCGACCGGCAAAATCGAAATGAACGGCGGCGACGGAACCGACGGCGCGTTGACGATCAACGGCGCGTTGGAAGCGGCGGAATGGTCGAGCCTTTGCGACGCGACGTTCGCGGCGACGAGCGCGGTCGAGATCGGCGGTTTGGCGACGTTGGGGAGCGAAAAAGACGGCGCGTCGCTGAAGATCGGCGGCAATATTCTCAACTCGATTTACGGAAATTCGAACGTTTTTCTCGGCGGTTTGAAAGCGTTTTCCGCCGTCGATTCCAAGGGAAAGCGAACGGGCGGAACGCTGACGCTCGACCAGTACGCTTACGCGCAAATTACCGGTTTGACCGATAAAATGGACGCGACCGGCGCCGTCGTCGGGAAGGGCGGGAAGTACGACGTTTGGCTCGACGGCAATATGACGTTGAACGGAACGCTGATCGCGGCGAAGGAAGGTTCGAAGGACGTCGTTTCGACCGGGATCCGTTGGCGCGGCGACTCGACGATCGCCGCGACCGGCGGGCTGTACGCGAAAGATCTGGACGCGTTGGTCGCGACCGACGACAAAGAGGGCGCGGTCAAATTGGAGAACTCCGGAGCGCTGATCTTGACCGGCGAGCTGAACGTCGAGTTCGACGAGTCGGCGAAGTCGTTCGAGTTGGTCAACAAGGCCGTTTCGAGCAAGGGCGCCTGGATCGAATCCTGGACGCTCGGCGAAAATCAGACGTTGACGAACGGCGTCGCCGGGGACGAAAAAACGTTGGCGGCGATCGACGTTAATAAAATGACGCTTTCCGGCGGGAAGGCGCGGGCGCTCGGAGCGTCGACGGCGCGAATCTCGAAGTTGACGATCGACGCCGACGCGAAAGACGGCTCCGTTGCGGCGCTCGAAACGGACGATTCCGCGTCGATTTCCGTTAAAGAATTCAACCTGGAACGCGGGTTGGCGAAACTTGCGTCGAAAACCGGCGCCGGCGGCTTGAAAGCGTATTCGAGCGCGACCGTTTACACCGTCGGAAAGGCCGACCAGGACGCCGACGAGTTCGCGCAACTGCAAATTTGGGATAACGACGCAAGTTTTAACGGCGGAACGATCAAGCTCGAAGGGCAAGGGCTCCTCGTGCAGGAGGAAAATTTCCAGTTGACGTTTGCGAACGCCGCCGTCGTCAACGCTTCGCAACGTTCCGGAGACGCCGGTTACGCGCTGTCTTCCGATCATATCGCTTTTACCGGCGCCGGGGCCTCGTATTCCGGCGGGAAAACGGTGCGGACGAGTTTGATGTCGTTCGCCGACGGCGCGACGCTCAACCTCGGGCTCGACGACGAGCTGACGTTGACGGAAAACGGCTCGCTGAAGATCGCCAAGGGCGGCGTTCTTAACGTCGAGTTCGCCGCCGACGGAACGCGCGTCGGAAAGGCGATCCTCTCCGGTTCCGGCGTCGCCGAGTTGGAAAAGGGAAGCGTCGTCGCCGCGGCGAACGCCTCCGCGCTGGGCGACGGCGTTTATTCCGGCGTCGCGATCGAAACGAACGGCGACGCGAACTTGTTCGAGTGTTCGACGAAGGAAACGGCGTTTTACACCCTGACCGCGACCGCGTCGGAAGACGGGCGGCGGTTGAATGTCGAGCTGAAGGTCGACGGCGATACGACGAAGCGCGCGACGAACGCCAACCAAAGGGCCGTCGCGCAAGCGATCGAATCGTTCCGAACCGACGACGAAAACGTTTCCGACGCGCTCCGGGGGACGCTCGACGCGTTGAGCGGCGTCGAAACCGCCGCCGACGCCGCCGAAGGTTTGGCCGAATTGGCCGGCGACGTCCGCGCCAACTCGCTGACGATGGCGGCGAACAGTCCCTGGCGCCGACCGTTCGAGCGGATCAATTTGACCGGGCGGCGGAACGCGACGAGCGTCGCGGCGTCGTCGGAGCAATATTGGACGCGCGGACAGGACGCCGGTTACGCCGGTTACGGGGAATACGGGAATTACGGCGTCGACGCCGGTTACGCCGGATATTATGGTTCGAGCGCGCTTCGACCGACGGCGGGGTTCGGCGCGCCGACGTCCGCCTGGTTCGCGTCGGGGTATCGCGGTTTGGAGGCGAGATCGGACGACAATTCGCGAGAATTTGGGATCGACGAGACCGGAATGGCGGTCGGATACGAAGCGGCGCGCGACTCCGGCGCGATCGTCGGGCCGGCGTTCGGATTCTCGAAACCGCGGCTTTGGTCGGAGGGCGACCGCGTCGAGGCGGCGAACTTCCAACTCGGCCTTTACGGCGGCTTCGCGGCGGCGAACGGTTGGGAAACGAAGTTTTACGTCGGCGGCGGGCTCCAAGATTATAAGAGCAAGCGTTTTGTTTCGATCGGCGATTCGTTCGATTTGCATCGCGCCGACTTCGGCGGGGAGACGCTCGCCGCCGCGCTTCGGTTCGATCGTCCGTTCCAAACCGATCCTTATCGAATTTGGCGCCCGGTCGTTCAGATCGACTTCGAGCAGGTTTGGCAAGACGGCGCGACCGAAACCGGCGGCGGGAGCGCGTTGGTTTACGACGACGCCGATTGGAGTCGAGCGTTCGCCCGCGTCGGTTTGGAGTCGGAATTTAATTCGCCGTTTTTGCTCTTCGACGCCCGCGCGTTTTACGGGATCCTGTTGACGGACGACGCCGCCCCGATTTCGACCGCTCGTTTCGCCGGGTTTAACGGCGACTCGACCTTCGCCGTTTCGGGCGTCGATCAAGGCGAGTCGTTCTTCGAGGCGGGGCTCGGCGCTCGCGGTTATCTCGACTGCGAGCGGCGTTGGGTCGTCGGCGGCGATTACGATTTCGTCGCGTCGGAAAAAACGACGTCGCACCTTGGAACGGTTTCGCTGTCGTATATTTTCTGACGGGTAAAGGCGTTAAAAACGTTAAAATAGGCAAGACCGGCGCCGAAAACGTCGTTCCGGCGGCGTTTTCGGCGTTTTGCGTCGGTCGATTAGCGACGCGACGGGGCGGCGTCATTTTTTATCTTTGTCGTCGTCCTTATCTTTTTCGTCGTCTTCGTCGTCCTTATCTTCGTCTTCGTCGGCGTCGTCTTTATCGTCGTCGGCGACTTTCGCGTCGGTTTTTTCGTCTTTTTCGGCTTTCGTTTCGTCGACTTTAGCCGTTTCTTTTTCGGCATTAGCGTCGTTTTCTTTCGCGCCGTTTTCGTCTTTCTTGTCGTCGTTTTTATTCATTTCGTCGTTTTTCGTTTCTTCGGTTTGAGGTTGAAGCGAGTCGGACGGGATCAGGATCTCGACCAATTCGAATTCGATCGCGTCCGCTTCGACCTGCTCTTCCTGCGATTTCAGCGCCTGATAAACCTTGAGACCGCGGGGAACCTGAACGCGGTCGATCGGGTAAACGTAGCCGTTGACGCAGCGAACGACCGGGGCCGGGAAGCTTGCGGCGGCGCAAAGGGCTCCGTCGCCGAGGCCGACGCCGCCGTTTTGGTCGCAAACTTTTTGCCGATCTTTCGTTTTGTCGGCGATCGCGTCGCAGTGGCGGGCGAGTTCGTCGGCGCGTTTTTTGCCGCAGAATTTAACGCAGGATTCGTAATTGCAGCAGCAGGCGAGGCGCTGAAGTTTCGTCAACTCGGCGGGCGAAAGCGATTCCGGGCAAACGTGGTTCAGGACGAGCGCGGCCAACGCCGGTTTGCAGTCGAACAGTTGTTCGAGCGACTCCCGCGGCCAACGGGCGAACGCTTCGTCGGTCGGCGCGAAGATCGTAACGCGTCGGGCGCCGCCGATCAGCTCTTCAAGGCCGGAGTCGTGGATCGCTCGCGAAAAAACGGCGCATTCCGGACATTGCATGACGCAGGAGAGCGTCGACGCGTTGTAATTGTACATGCGCGGCTTGACCGGCGTTTTCGCGGCTTCGAACGCGCGTTTCGCGGCGTCGGCGACCGCTTTCGCCTGCTCCCGACCTTCTTCGGCGACGACGGCGAGCTGTTCTTTGGCGAGCTCCGCGGCGATCTCGGTCTTTTCTTTAGCGTTTTTCGCGGCTTCCTCGACGTCGGCTTTCGCGGCTTCGACGGCGGCCTTGGCTTGTTTTTTAGCGCCTTGAGCGGCTGCGTCGGCGTCGGTCGCGACCGCCTGAATCGCTTCTTCGAGCCCTTCGCGAGCGGCGCGGGCGGTTTCGGCGGCGTGTTCTTTAGCGGTTTCGATCGCGGTTTCGACCTTTTCTTTAGCGGCTTCGGCGGTTTCGCGAACCTTTTCTTTCGCTTCCTGAGCCGCCGTTTCGACGTGTTCTTTCGCGTCCTTAACGGCTTCCTCGACCTTTTGCGCCGGAGTCGGTTCGGCGTGTTTGGGGGTTTCCGGAGCCGGTTCGTCGGCCTTCGGGGCTTCCGGAGCCGGTTCGGCGTGCTTCGGGTTTTTCGGAGCCGGTTCGGCGTGCTTCGGGGCTTCGGCGGCCTTCGGGTTTTCCGGAGTCGGTTCGGCGTGCTTCGGGTTTTCCGGAGCCGGTTCGGCGGCCTTCGGGGTTTCCGGAGCCGGTTCGGCGTGCTTCGGGTTTTCCGGAGCCGGTTCGGCGTGTTTGGGGGTTTCCGGAGTCGGTTCGGCGTGTTTGGGGGCTTCCGGAGTCGGGGCGGGCTTCGGCGCCTCCTGGATCGTCGAGAGCGCGTAAGCGCGGATCGGGAAACCTTGAGCCGACGCGACGGCGCCGGTCGCGAGGAACGTCGCGCCGACGAGAGCCAACGAACGGCGAGTGAGAAGGAGAAAACGTTTCTTTTGCATTGCGATCTTCCTTAAATGTTCGAGGTGAATGAGGGCGCGTCGCCGACGAGCGTTCGCTCGAAATCGATTCCCGACGCCGCCGTCGGAAAGGGCCGCTCAAAACGGCGACGACCGCCGACGTTAAGGAAGATAGTTTGCGCAAGCTTCGACGCGCCGTAGACGACAAATTTTTCCGAGTTTGCGAGCCGCGCCGACTGGAAGCGAAAAAAAAAACGCGGAAATCGAAAAAATCGGAACGCGCCCAATTGACGCCGGACGCCGAAGGAGGGAAAATAATCCAAGGGGAAACGCCGCTTTCCGCCTCCGCTTGCGCCGCCGCGTCGCGTCGGGAAAAAAACGGAGGGGGAGAGAAAACGACGGCGTTTCGACGACGAAACGAACAAAGCGCATTAATAACGACGGCGTCTTCCTATTAATATTAATGACGACGCGTCGGAAAGGAACCGCGATATGACGACGACTTCGACGCCTCTTGCCGGGGCCGATTTTTGGAAAGACGAAACGAAAGGGCTCGCCGAGCCGAACGCGTCCGAGTCGTTGACGCTGACGGCCGAACGGAGTTCCGACGCGAGCTTGGCGCATTGCTGGAGCATCGAGCGTTGGCCCGAGTGGCGCGAGGCGGCGAAACAGATCAAAGATTACGCGCTGACCCATCTCGACGAGCTGCTGGCGTCGTTCGTCGAAAAGATCGAGGCGAAAGGAGCCAAGGTCTATTGGGCCCGCGACGCCGAGGAAGCGAACCGGATCGTTTTGGAGATCGCGAGGGAAAACAACGTCAAAACGGTCGTCAAGGCGAAGTCGATGGTTTCCGAGGAGATCGCGCTGAACAAAGCGCTCGCGTCCGCCGGGATTCGCGCTCTTGAAACCGACTTGGGCGAATATATCGTGCAGCTCCTGGGACAGCGCCCGACGCACATCGTTACCCCGGCGACGCACCTGAGCGCGGAGGAAATCGGGCGCAAATTTGCGGAAAAACTCGGCGTTCCGTTCACCGCCGAACACGAAAAATTGACGATGATCGCTCGCGAAAAGCTTCGCGAAGAGTTCGTGAACGCCGATATGGGAACGTCGGGCGCCAACTTCGCGATCGCCGACTCCGGTTCGCTTTGCCTCGTCGAAAACGAAGGAAACATCGGCCTCTCGACGACGGCGCCGAAGTTGCACGTCGCGCTCGTCGGGATCGAGAAGATCGTTCCGAGCGCGAAATATTTGCCGCTTTTCCTGAATATGCTGCCGCGGATGGGCACCGGGCAGAAGCTGACGTCGTACGCGCACATCTTCAACGGGCCGACCGAAGGGCGCGACCTGCGCGTCGTGCTGGTCGACAACGGGCGAACGCGGGCCCTGGCGTCGAAAAATTCCCGAGCCGTTTTGCGTTGCATCCGTTGCGGCGTCTGCATGACGCGTTGCCCGGTGTATCGGCAAGTCGGCGGCTGGGCCTACGGTTGGGTTTATCCCGGCCCGCTCGGCGCCGCGTTGACGCCGCGACTTTTGTCGATTCAGGTCGCGGGAAAACTCCCGTTCGCGTCGACGCTTTGCGGCGCGTGCTCGCAGATCTGCCCGGTGAAGATCGATTTGGCGCATCAGCTCGTCCGCCTGCGCGCCGAAGCGATCGAAGCGCGCCCGAAATCGACCGCCGCGTCGCCGCTCGACGCGTTGACGTGGAAAGCTTACGCGTTCTTTATGAAATCGCCCCTGCGGTATAAAACGATGATGTTCTGGATCCGCTTCGGCGCTCGTTTGACGCCGTATTTGCCGGTTCGACCCTGGCTCCTGGGGCGGTGGACGCGAGGCCGCGAAGTTCCGAAGTCGCCGGGGACGTTCCGCGACTGGTGGAAGAAAAACCGCGGCGCCGCGAAGCGTTGACGGCGGCGTTCGACCGCGCGGCGGCGAGCCCGGCGTCCGCTCGCCGTCGACGGGGGCGTTTTCCCCTGAAACGGTAAAATGGAGAATCGACGCAATTAAGCGAACTTCGGCGAAACGGCGCGACGGGGAACGCCGGGTAAAATAACGCGATCGGCGAGATTGACGGGAAGAATATGGATAATCGCGGCATACTCTTAATCAGCGGCGTCCTGGCGCTCCTTTTGGCGGCGACGGCGGCGACGGAATTTTTGCGGCGGCGGCCGAGCGGCGTCGACGCGGCGACGTTGGCGACGTGCCGTTCGCGTTTGAACGCCTGGTGGCTCCTTTTCGGCTCGTTGATTTGCGCGCTTTTATTGGGAACGATCGCGACGGTTTTCCTTTTCGGCGCGATTTCGTTTTGGGCGTTGCGCGAATATTTGACGCTGACGCCGACGCGCCCGGCCGACCATCGAACGCTCGTCGGCGTCTTTTTCGTCCTGACGCCCCTTCAATTTCTCCTCGTCGGGCTGAATTCGGAGTGGTTCGAAAGCGTTTTCGGCGTCGGGACGTATCCGGTTTATTCGGCGTTGATCCCGACGTTGGCGTTTCTCGTCCTGCCGGCGGGCGTCGCGGCGTCCGGCGACCCGAAGTACTTCCTCGAACGGATTGCGAAGTTGCAAGTCGGCCTTCTTATTTGCGTATATTGCCTAAGTTACGCGCCCGCTTTGCTGACGACGAACCTGCCGAACGCGAAGCCGACCCCGAGCGCGTCGTCGGTCGACGCCGCTAATTTGGAGGACAAACTCGCCGGGCCGATCGAGCATTCGATCGCCGCGGCGATTCAAACGCCGTCGAACGAGGCCGAGCAGCCGCCGGAAGCGATCGTCGTCGAGACGTTCGAAAAAACGGACGGCGCGATTTCGACGCCGCGTCGGACGCTCGAATCGACGAACTTAACGCTGTTGTTCGCGTTCGTCTTTTTGACGCAACTGAGCGACGTGGCGCAATATCTGTGGTCTCTCGTCTTTTCGAAACACAAAATAGCGCCGAAGATCAACTCGAACAAGACGACCGAAGGCGTCGTTCTCGGCGCGTTGACGACGGCGTTGGCCGCGGTCGGTTTGTGGTATTTTACGCCGTTCCCTTATTGGTGGCAGGCGGCGCTGGCCGGGCTGATCGTCGCCGGAATGGGATTCGCCGGGACGATGACGACGAGCGCGATCAAGCGCGACCGCGGCGTCGGCGATTACGGCGCTTTGGTCGAGGGGCACAACGGCGTCCTCGATCGGATCGACTCGCTTTGTTTCGCCGCGCCGGTCTTCTTTCATTACGTCTGGATCTGCCTGATGTAACGGTTAAAGCGTTCGCGTAAAGTTGACCGGCAAAAATCGTCGACGCGGCAAAGGAGCGCGTCGGCGTTTTTTTTGAAATTTTTTGAAAATCTTCGTCAGGTAGGACGTCCGGCGTCCAACGTTTTCTTGATCTTTCTACTTGCGTTATTATAATTAGTCCTAACGTTAAACGACGTTTGAGGTTATAAAGTTTTTCGAGCAAATTTGAAGGAAGGAACGATGGCGCAAGAAGATGCGGCGGGCGGATGTTGCGGATGCGGTTGTTTGTTTTTAATTCTCGCGTTGTTGGGCGGTTGCGTCGAAAGTTGCGGCAATTCGGACGACGATTACGATGATTCCTATTCGTCGTCCAGTTATGATAGCGGAGAGCGCGGAGACGTTCACGGCGCTTGGGCGCATTGCCAACTTTTTATCGAACGCGACGGGGACAAATTAGGGATTCCGGCCTCGGAAATTGATTTTCCATTTGGGGGCGCGACGAAATACGTCGAATATTTGGGGGACGACGAATACCAAATCGACGCGTATTTTGACGCGAAGAATCGTTTTGGCGGACGCGAAAGAGTTCATTTTTCGATGAAGTTGAGAGATTTAGGCGGTAAGTGGGAACGGCTGGAATTTTCCAGTTATTGACGATGGCAACGCGACGTTCGACGCAAGTGGAACGTCGTTTTTTACGTATGCCGTTAGAAACCCCAAAACGTCCTTGAAAGCGTTTTCAAGGGGCGCGGCAAGAAATAAAAAAGGCTTCCGATTTCTCGAAAGCCTTCGTTTTAAGTACCTCCAGAGGGATTCGAACCCACGACCCACGGATTAAGAGTCCGTTGCTCTACCAGCTGAGCTATAGAGGCGTTTTATCGATTCCGGAAACTTAACCGCCGCAAAAGAAAGGTCTTAGCGGTTGGTTGTCGTTTCCTTCAAGCGACACGTATATTCTAACCGAAATCGCGAATCGCGCAAGGGGCTTTTTTAAATTTTTTCCGAATTTTTTTCGCGACGAAACCGAACGAGACGCGACGCGAAAATTTTCGAGCGCTCCGAAAACGCCCCGACGCTAACGGCGCTCGTTTCGTTGGGAAAACGGACGTCGCTAGCGTTGGTGTTGGAGCGAAAGGCCGCTCGACGGCGTTCGGAACGTCGAAACAAAACGCTCGAACGCCGTCGCGATTTCAACGGGCTCAGAATTTTTTGTAGTCGCCGACCGCCGGAACGCTCGGGTGCGCGTTCGGGCCGAAGTAACGCAAACCGACCAGCGGTTCCGAACCGGTGTTGACGATCTCGACGCCCTTGGTCGCCGCCGTCGCGGTGATGAAGATTTCGTCGTCCGGTTCTTCGCCGAAGCGGATCATGTTCGGCGATTCGATCGCCAGTTTGCCCATCGTTCCGCGTCCTTGCGTCGTGATCCAGCCGCTCGCCGCGCCGTCTTTCAGGACGCAACGGGCGCCCGGCATGACCGTCAGCTCTTTCGCCGAGAAACGCTGCGCGCCGTCGATCAGGCCGTACACGATCCATCGGTCGACGTAAGCGCCGTTCGGATCCGATTTTTCCGCGTCGACGATCGGTTCGAGGTAGTTGTGTTCCTTGAAATACGGGTCGACGTTCTTTTCCCAGTCGAGTTGCTCGACGATGAAATCGAGGTCGAATTTTTTATCGTCCGGAACGTTTTTCACGAGCAGATCCCACGAAATCGCGTCTTTGTCCGTCAGCGATTGGAACATGCCGAAGACGTCGGAACCCCATTGCGGCTCGTAAGTGCAGACGGAGCCCGGCGCGTGCAGAACGCCCGCCGGAACCAGCCAGCCGGTTCCCGGTTTCAGGCGATACGCCTTCGCGAGGTCGAGGATTCCGTTGTCGCCTTTGTTCCAGTCTTCGAGGCATTTGCGGACTTGCGCTTTCGTCGTTCCCGGTTCGAGCCCCATGAACGTGTAGTCGAAGCGGTTTTCGGCGGCGTTCAGCTGAGGCGGATAATAATAGGCTTCCGGTTTGCCGTCTTGACCGGTCAGGTTCGCGTCCTTGTCCATTTGGTGCATGTGGTGCGGGAGCGGGCCGAGATTGTCGAAGAATTTCGAGAAGACCGGCCAACGACGATGGGCGTTCCAAATCGCGTCGCCGACGACCGCGCCTTTGCCTTCTTCGACGGCGTCGCGGAGGAGGAAGCGTTTGCCCGCGACGCGAACGTAACTGAGCCCTTCGTCGTCGGCGCGGTTGGCGTTTTCGGCTTCCGTCGTGCTGGCGAACCAGCGTTCGTCGATCCCGCCGCGATCGAGGCCGAGCGCGTACCAGTCGGTCGGCGCCAGTTTAATGCGGCGGCCCGGCTTGCAGAAGACGCGCGGAACCCAGTTCGGCGTCAAACGGAGAAGACCGTCGCCTTCCTCCATCGCTTGAGCGAGAAGGGACGGAAGCTCGCCGGACGAAGCGACTTGCGAACGACTGAACGTAATCATCGGAAACCTCCTTCAACAAAAGGAAAAAAGCGGATCAAACGGCGGCGCTCCGCGCTTTCGCAACGTTTCGAAGCCGAAAACGCCGCGCCGTTCGACGTCGAAAAAGGTTCGACGCCGCGCTATTAATTAATAATGGGGAAAAATCGCCGACGAGCGTTGATAAAACGGCAAGATCGGGCGAAACGGCGGCGCCGGGCGTCGTTCCGCCGACGCGACAAAATCGCCGTCGGGGAGCGAACCGTCGAACGGCCGCCGTCGTTAAGCGTTATTATGAACGATTCGAGCCCCGGCGTCAAACTTTTTCTTCGATTTTTGCGTTTTTCTCGAAAATTTTTGCCGATTTCGCCCTTCGTCGACGCGTTTTAGTTGAAAATGGATAAACTAAGCAAAATAAGCTGTTTGGACGATCGCTTGGCAAAGCGAAAAAGCGCAAAACAGACAAACGGGAGCGGAAAGAGCGGTTTTAACGTTTCGTCGACGGAAAACAAAACGCGCCGCCCAAGATCGGCTTGGACGGCGCCGGGGGAGAAAACGGCGGACGACGCGACGTTATTTGTCGGTTTTAACGGTTTTGTCGGCGGCGACGGTCGGTTCCGACGTCGGGAAAAAACCGGCGAGGGCTTGGCGCGGCGGCGTCGCTTTCAGCCAAATCAGGAGCGAAAGTCCGACGGCGAGGAGCCCGAGGCTGACGCATTGCGAAACGGTGAGCCCGGTTCCGAGGAACGATTCTTCGTCGACGCGGATTAATTCGAGACAAAAACGGTTAATCGGGTATAAAATCAAAAGGAACGCGAAAACGAGACCGTCGCGCTTGACGACCCGAGCGATCCCGAGGAGAACGAGGCAAAGGAGGAACGCCGTCGCCGAGCTGTAAAGTTGCGTCGGGTGCGCCGGGCGGGCCTTCGACGGTTCTGGATGGAAAACGATTTCGCGGAAATCGCCGGTTTTGACGGCGTTAACGGTCGCGTCGGCGTCGCTTTCGGACGCGGTCGCGGAGGATTGCGGTTCTTGCGGCGTTTGGGCGGACGGCGCCGGGTCTTGTAAAACGGCCCAAACGTCAAAATCGGGAGAACCGGCCCAAATGCGCAGGAAAAAGTAAAAAACTTGCGCGTTGTTTTCCGGACGATAACGGCGGATTTCGGCGCGTCGGGTTCGAGCGTCGGCGGCGAGGAGACCGCGCGGAACGAGTCCGAGTTCGAGAAGGCGGGCGCCCGGGACGATTCCGGCTTCTTCGGCGACGCTTCCGGGGTCGACTGCGGCGACGTAAATCGGCGCTTTCGTTTCGGTCGCTAAATTCTTGTGCAAGCCTTTGATCGGGAGCAGATCGCTTTTCGCGGCGGCGTCGCAAGCGGAGCAGGAACGCGTCGACGGGGCGTTTTGCGAAGTTTCGGCGGTTTGTAAAGTTTGGGAGGGTTGCGAGGTTTCGGCGGTTTGCGGAATTTCTCCGGGGAAGGCGAGGGTCAGCCCGTAAAGGGACGCGACGCCCTCTTCCATTTGGAGCTGATGCGCCGGACTTCCCGGCGGGAAAACGATTCCCCAAGGCGCGTCGCAAGGGCCGCCGAAACAACAGCCGTTCATTAAACAGCCGACGCGGCCGATCGAGACGCCGAGGAGCAACGCCGGCGCGAAGAGGTCGAGCGTCGCGAGGATCGGGAGTTTTTTCAGCGCCAGGTAAGCGACGACCGCCGCGATCCCGCCGAGGATCGAACCGTAAACGACGAGCCCGCCGTTCGTAACGTCGACGACGTTGATCAGCGTCGCTCCGAGCGTCGCGGCGCGGACGTCCTCCCAATATTCGACGACGTAAAATAGGCGAGCTCCGCAAATTCCGCAAAACGCGGCGACAAAAACGATTCCAAGGATCGCGTCGACCGGATAATTCCAACGTCGTTTCGCCCGCCAAATCGTCAGGAGGGTGGAAAGCGCGATCGCCAACATGAGGAAGACGCCGTAACCGCGGATCGGGAAGCCGCTTCCTTCGGCGACGCGCGGGCCGACGACGCGAACGGCGAAAACGCCGAGCGCCGTTATCGCCGCGTAAAAAAGGGCGTCGTCCGAACGCTTGCGGCAAACGGCGCGCAGGATGGAAACCGCGCCGAGGATCAAAATCGCCCAAAAAAGGAGACCGGAGCCGAAGAGCGGGCGGCCGCAAATTTCGGTTGGCAGATAGAAAAGCGTTTGTCTCATTGTTTTTTGTCTTTGGTTGTTATTCTTGTTGCGTCGAACGCGTTTTGGCGTCGAAAATTTACGGACGGCGAGGAACGAAGCGTCGACGGCGCGACGACCGGGGACGCGTTGGAAATTCGGGTAAAATAAAAAAAACGCGCAAAATCGGCAAGCCGGGCGCTTCGGCGGCGCTTGAAATTTTCCGTTTTGCCTTTATACTGAATTTTTGCAAGGAAATTTGGACGACGCGGTCGGGGCGATTTTAACGGTCGCAACGAAAACGCGGTTCGCTCCGACGCGACGAACCGTCGAACGCGGCACGACGACGCGAAAAACGGCGTTCGAACCGCCGCTTCTGAAGCGAGAACGTCGAAAGTAACGGTCGCGCGGATTAAAATTTCTCCGCTTTAGATAATTTTACCTTAAAAAAAGTAGACTTCAAGCGTTTTTTCGGTTATTATATTTAAAGACGGCGTTTTGTTTCGGCGCGGCGACCGTTCGGGATCCGGGCGGCGAAGAAGCGACGCGTTCGAAACGGCGCGGCGACGACCGCTCGAAAGCAAGGGAATAAAGAACGAAAGCGGACGCTTTCGGAGGAGACAACGACGAGATGGCGCGGATTTTGGCAATCGATTGGGACGGCGTCGAGGCGCGGTTTGCGCTCGGTTCCGTTCGGAAAGATCGGCTGATCGTTTGGAAAGCGGGCTCCGCTCCGATCGCCGACGCGGCCGCCGCGGTCGCCGACGCGGAGGAGGACGACGAGGAGGACGCCGAACGCGTTCCGACGTCCGGCGAGAACGCGGACGACGACGAAGAAGAGGACGGAGGCGATTCGCCGCTGGAAATCGTCGAAACCTCGGGAACGAAAAAAGCGCCGGTTTTCGACGAGGACGACGAAGAGGACGACGAAGCCGGGGATCCGCGCGTTGTCTCGACGGTGCGAAAGAAAAAGGGCGAGTCGTATAAAACGTCGCCGTTGGCGAAAACGCTGAAAGCCCTGCTGAGGGAAAGCCGCGTCGGCGCGGCGACCGTCCTTTATTCCGCCGAGCGCGGCGACGTCGACGTGTTGTATACGACCGTTCCGCAAGCGAGCGACGCGGAGACGCCGGAGCTCGTGTTGAATCAGGCGTTGCGCGAGTCGACGACGTTCAACGAAACGCAGCCGCTCGATTATTTGCCGCTGGGGACGCCGTCGCGGACGGGAACCCGATCGGTCGTCGCCGTTTCGATCGCTCGCGACAAGTTGCGTCGGATCCGCGAAACGCTGATCGGCGCGACGCGGGCCCCGTCGAAGATCGAGCTTCGCGAACCGGCGTTGGCCGAATTTTTGCGCGCTGATTTCTGCAAACTTTCGTTCGACGAGCCGACGCTTCTGATTCAGGCGCTTTGCGACGAAGTCAACTTAACGTTGTGCGACGCGGAGAAAAACGTTCTTTATTTCCGTTCGTTTAAAACGCCCGTCGACGCGACGGCGCCCGCGTTGGCGCGCCGGATCCGCGACGAGATCGCGCGGACGTTGGCCGTCGGCGTCGCCGATTTGCCGGAAGACGCGGTCGTTCGCAAGGCGTTGTTCTTCTCCGACGCGTCGTCTTTGACGGCGTCGGCGAACCTCGATAGCGACGATTCGGACGAAAGCGCGCAAATTACAGAAATTGGAGAAGACGGAGAAGACGCGGCGAGCGTCGTCGTCGGTTCGCTTCAACTGGGCGAGCGCCTGGCCGCCGAATTGGAGAGCGAGGAGATCGAGCTGGAATTTGCGAACCCGTTCCGCGTTTTGGGCGTCGAGTTGAAGTCGACGGAGCCGGAAAACGCCGGGCGTTTCGCGTCCCTTTTGGGAATGTTGCTGGCCGAGCGGCCGCAAAATCGGCCGGCGATCGACCTGCTTCACCCGCGAGAAAAACCGAAACCGCCGAAGTATTGGGCGATCGTCGCCGCATTTCTCGTTCTCGTCGGCGCGGGGTTCGGCGCCGCTTGGAAGTGGAACAAGTCGGAGCTCGACCGCGAGCGCGCCGCGTTGGCCGAGTTGCAGGAAAAGGCGCGAGCCGCGCAGATGGAAGCGCAACGCAAACTGCCGTTGGCGAACGTGTTAAATTCGGCGAACGCCTGGCGCAACCTGCAAGGCGTCGTCGTGCTCGACGAACTGCGCGACGTCGCGCTTCGGATCCCGCAGGCGCCCGATCTCGTCGTTACGCGGCTCGGATATTTGGCGAACCAAAACGGGCGGCCGACGTTTATTATTCAAGCGAAAATCAAATCGGCGGCTATTTATCAAAATTTCCGGCAAAGTTTGATCGCCGACGGCTCGCATTCGGTCTTGGGACGCGGCCCGGAACCGAACCCGAACGGCGGCGGGTACCCGTATATGTTCGACGCCCGGATCGTTTGCCAACGCCGACCCGCGCAAACGTTCGTCGCGAAGTTGCCGCCGGAATTGCGTGAAATTTCGAACGATCCGCCGGAATATTTCGCCGAGCGCGAAGCGGAGATTCGTCGCGAACGGGAGGAAGCCGCCGCAAAGGCCGCCGCCGAGCGCGCCGAGGCGGAGCGTCGACGGCAGGAGGAAGCGCAAAAACAGGCGGAAGCCGCCCGTCAAGCGCAGGAGGAAGCGCAAAAACAAGCGGAAGCCGCCCGTCAAGCGCAAGAAGCCGCCGCTCAAAACGCTCAAACGGCGGAACAACCGGCGACCGAAAATTCGACGGCGGAACAACCGACGGCGGAAAATTCGGCGCAATCCGCGCAAACGCAACCGTCGGAATTGGAGCGACAAGCGCAATTCGGGTTCATGTTGATGCGGCAAAAGGCGACGTTGGACGCGCGGATGCAAGCCGCTCAAAACAATATGCGAGCCGGGCGGATCAATCAGGCGCAGCTCCAACAAACGGCCGCGCAGTATCGAGCGCTGACGAGCGACGTCCTGCGGAAATGGAACGCGCTTCCGGAAGCCGTTCGCAATAAAGCGAACGAACTTTGGGCGGAAGAGTTGAAAAAACAACAAAGCGCGCAAGCCGGGCAAAATGGACAAAACGCCCCGGCTCCGGAAACTCCGGCGGCTCCTGCTCCGGAAACTCCGGCGGCCCCGGCTCCGGAAGCTCCTGCTCCGGAAGCTCCGGCGGCTCCTGCTCCGGAAACCCCGGCGGCTCCTGCTCCGGAAACCCCGGCGGCTCCTGCTCCGGAAACCCCGGCGGCTCCTGCTCCGGAAGCTCCGGCGGCCCCGGCTCCGGAAACCCCGGCGGCCCCGGCTCCGGAAACCCCGGCGACTCCTGCTCCGGAAGCTCCGGCGGCTCCGGAAGAACCGCAATCGGAAGGCGCGCCGAGCGCCGCGTCGGAACGTTCGCAAATCGCTTGGACGGAGGCTTGATCGATGGGAAATCTTGGTAAAATCTGCGTCTTATTGGCGGCGCTGAGCGTCGGGGTGGCCGGCGGCGGCTACGCGTTTTATAAGAACTCGTATGCGAAACCGCGCGCCGAGTTCGCTCGACAACGGGCGGAATTTGAAACGTTTATCGAAACGTGCAAGGCGCGCGGCGAGGCCTGGGATCGAACGGCGGCGAACTTCGCTCCGCTTTACGCCTACTCGTTGCCGTCGAATCCGCAAAATTCGCGCGTCGAGTATCAAATCTGGCTCGAACAGATGCTCGAATTTTGCAATTTGACCGACCCGCAAACGAAAGCCGGGCGCTACAACCTCAACCGCTCGACGCGGCTTGCGGTTCAGGAATACTCCGTCGCTGCGAGCGCGTCGACCGCCGACCTGACGCGGTTCCTTTTCGAATTTTACTGGACGCCGTTCCTGCACCGGATTACGCTCCTCGACATGAAGCCGGTCGAAAACTCCGACTTGCTCGACGTGCGGATGACGATCGAAACGGCGGCGATCCTTTACAAGGAAAATCGCGATCCGGCCGCCGCGACGGACGAAACGGCGGCGGCGACCGCTCGAGCGTTGGCGCAATACGTCAATTACCCGAAAACGGATAAATTGCCGATCGAAACGAGTCCGTCGCGAGTCCTTGCCTCCGGCCCGTTGGCCGCTTACAAGCCGTTCGCCGAAACGGGGCTCTTCCGCGCCGTTCGCACCGGGATCGACGCCGCCGACTACGCCCGGTTGACCGCGACGCCGGAAGTAACCGACGAACGGGGAAACACGACGCGCTTTTCCCGTTGGCGCGTCGACGTCGAGGATCGAACGATCACCTTGAAAGTCGGCGAGCGTTTGCAGATCGGGTCGTTCGACGCGGACGTCGTCGAAATTCTCGACGATATCGTTTTGTTGCGCCAAAACGAAGGGGACGAGCGGATTTGGGTCGTTCCGCTCGGAGAAAATTTGAATCGGGCGGCCGCCGTAAACCTGTACTGACGCCGCCCGGGCGCGAGCGAAAGACGGCCCCCGACGCTCCGGCGGAGTCGGACGCGGCGGATGTCGGCCCCGGCGAGCGTCGTTTGAAATGTTAATTTAGAGAAAATAGCGAAAGCGGTGAAATGACGAATTGGGCGAACGCGGACGCGGCGACGTATGATTTCGACGTGATCGTCGTCGGAGCCGGACACGCCGGGACGGAAGCGGCCTTGGCGGCGGCGCGAATGGGCGCGAAAACGGCGCTCCTGACGGGAAATCTCGACACGGTCGCGCAGATGAGTTGCAACCCGGCGATCGGCGGGGTCGGCAAGGGACACATCGTTCGGGAAATCGACGCGCTCGGCGGCGCGATGGGGCGGGCGATCGACGCGACCGGCTTGCAGTTCCGCATGTTGAACGTTCGCAAGGGCCCGGCGATGCGCGGCCCGCGAGCGCAGGCGGACAAGCGGCGTTATCAGGACGAAGTCAAGCGGATCGTCGAGGAAACGCCGAACTTGTCGCTTCGGCAGGAACGGGTCGTCGCGCTCGAAGTCGAACCGACGGCGACCGGCCCGGACGAAAACGGTTTCGACGCGTTTCAGATCGTCGGCGTTCGCGTCGACGGCGGCTCGCTTTACCGCGCCAAGGCGGTCGTTTTGGCTTGCGGAACGTTTATGCGCGGCGTTTTGCACTTCGGGACGCAACGGACGCCCGGCGGTCGAATGGGCGAGGCGCCCGCGAACGCGATCAGCGAGTCTATCGAAAAAGTAGGGATTCGGCTCGAGCGGTTCAAAACCGGAACGCCGGCGCGGCTGAACGGGCGCACGATCGATTATTCGCGTCTCGAAATTCAACCGGGAGACGAAAATCCGCGTCCGTTTTCCTTCATGACGGAGAAGCTCGACGTCGAGCAGCTCGCGTGTTGGACGACTTGGACGAACCCGAAACTGCACCGGTTTTTGCGCGACAACATGTCGTTGGCGCCGATGTACAGCGGCCAGATCCGCTCGACCGGCCCGCGTTACTGCCCGTCGATCGAAACGAAGATCGACCGGTTCGGCGACAAAGAGCGACATCAATTGTTTCTCGAGCCGGAAAGTCGGTCGACGAACGAAATCTATATTAACGGTTTGTCGACGAGTTTTCCCCGCGCGATTCAGGACGAGATGATCCGAATGATCGAAGGTCTTGAAAACGCTCAAATTATGCGTTACGCTTACGCGATCGAGTACGATTACGCGCCGCCGAGTCAGTTGCGGCAAACGCTCGAAACGAAGCGGACGCGCGGACTCTTTTTCGCCGGGCAGATCAACGGAACGACCGGATACGAGGAAGCGGGCGCGCAGGGGTTGATCGCCGGAGCGAACGCGGCGGCGTCGCTGGCGTCCGATTTGGCGCCGCTCGTTCCGACGCGGGAAGAAGCTTACGTCGGCGTCATGTTGGACGATCTGACGACGCGCGGCGTCGACGAGCCTTACCGGATGTTCACGTCGCGGGCCGAATATCGGCTGCTGCTCCGCGCCGACAACGCCGACCGCCGCCTGACGCCGTTGGGCCGGAAGCTGGGGCTCGTCGACGACGAGCGTTGGGCGCGGTTCGAGGCGAAAGAGCGGTCGATCCGCGAAACGTTCGAAAAACTCGAAACGACGTTCGACGCGAACGGGTCGATCTTGAAGTTTTTGCGCCGTCCGGAAACGGAGTGGAGCGAAGTCGTCGCTCGGATCCCGGAGTTGGCGGCGGTTTCGGACGAAGTCGCGGAAGAAGTTTGCGTCGACGCGAAATACGCCGGTTACGTCGAGCGGCAAGAACGGGAGATCGCCGCGCGCCGACGCTGGGACGCCCGCAAAATCCCGGCGACGTTCCGCTTTCGGGGCCTTGCGAACCTCCGCGCCGAAGCTTGGGAAAAGCTCGAAAAGATCCGCCCGACCGACCTCGGCCAAGCGAGCCGCGTTCCGGGAATTACGCCCGCCGATATCGCGGTGTTGACCGTCCATCTTGAACGCGCCGCCGCCGCGCGGGAAGCGGCGGACGCCGAAAATTCCGCCGAATAACGCCGTTCGACTTTTTCGCGACGCCGAAACGAACGCCGTTCGCGGCCCGTTTCGGCGTTTCGGCGATCGATCTTACTCGGCGGCTTTCGACGGGTCGAGCGGGTCGCGGTAAACGCGGACGTCGTCGAACGTCGCGACGCCGTTTTCGTCGGAACCGCTCGAGAGGAGGAGCAAAACGAGTTTCGCGGCGGTTTGCGGAACGTCGACGCGGCCGACGATCTCGGCGGAGCCGTCGGCGTCCGTCGTCGGGAAGAGGACGACGTCTTGTGCGACCGCCGCCCATTTGCCGTCCGCGTCTTGCCAACGAGCGCGAACCGCCGCGACGACGTCGCCTTGCGTCGCAACTTTCGCCGCGACGAAGAGCCGTTCGCCCGGAACGACCGGCGCGTCTTGCAGGTAACAGCCGTCCGTAACGCCGAACGCTCCCGCCGCGCCGTCGATCGCTCGGAACTCGCCGCCGGTCTCTTCGAGTTGCCAAACGCCCCAATCGGCGACCGTTCCGTCTTCCCGAACCTCCGAAAAATCGCCGTTGACGATCAAATTTTCCGCGTTCGAGTCGGCGGCGAAACGGTCGCGCGCTTCCCGAAGCGAACCGGCCGGATCGCTAAGTCCCCGAAGAAAGTCGGTTAAGCCCGGAAGCGCGTTCTCCCAGGACGTCGGCTCCGTCGCCGGCGCCCAAGACGCCGACGCTTCCGAATCGACCGGGCGCCAACGCTTTTGCTCGCCGTAAACCCAAACGTACTCGTCGGCGGCTTCCCAGGCGGCGCGGAGGTTCGCGACCAACCGCTCGAAACGCGTTTCGCCCGGCTCCGGCCCGCGATAATAAGTCGCGGTCGGCGGGTTCGAGTACATGTCGAGATAGAACCCGAAGCCCGCTTGAACTTGCGTTCGATATTTGACGCGATTTTCCGGCGAAACGAGCCGCGCGCCCGGGCCGGTCGCCGAGATTATGTCGAGCGCCGCCTGCCGATATTCCGCCGAACCGTTGAAATAATAACCGTTTTCGCAACCGTCGACCAAGGTCGTTTCCGGCGCCGCCGCGTCGAGAAGGCCGTCGATAAACGCCGGAAGAAGCCCGTAAGACTCGCCGGAAAGCGCCGCGTCGGGCGAGGCTCCCGCCGCGTGAAAGTTGATCGAATTCATCCAAAGGCAAAGGATAACGACGTTCGGATACTCCGCGACGACGGCGCCGCCGAACTGCGCCCCGCGTCGCCGCGCCAGCGCCTTCGCTTCGGCGAACGTTCGGCCCGACTTCGCGTCGTATTTGAACAGCGCGGCGCCGTAAGCCTCGAAATCGAGCGACAACCCGCCGTTCGTCTTTCGAGCGATCTCGGCGCAGATCGCCGCCTTCTTCGAAACCGCGTCCCAAGCGTCGTCGTCGGCCCAATCGACGTCGCCCGGATAGCAGTTGATCCGGATGAAATTATGTCGCAAACGTTGAAATTTGCAGGCTTGCAGATCGGCCAACGCCGCGTCGAAATCGGCGCGATTCCAAGGCGTTTCGTCGAAAAGACATTGGCTCGAAAGTTCGCGTCCGTCGGCGGTCGTCGCGGCGAGTTCGTAAATCAAGCCGTCGAACGGTTCGGTCGCGTCCATTTGCTCCCAATGCCGCCGCATGTAATCGGTCGTCGGAATGTCCCAACCGAGCTGGATCAGCTTTTTGCGCGGGCGTTGGAGCCGGTCGGCGTTCGTCGTCGCGGCGATCTCGATCGGTTCGACGGCGTTGGAAACGCTAAAATCGATAAAGTTTGCGGAAACGGCGCAAAGCGTCGCCGCGAGGAAAGAAAAACGTCGCGTCGTCATATTGTCGCTCCTTGATTCAAAACGCAAGAAATAGAGGAACGCGACGCGAACGGGCGGCAAAACCGGCGCAAAAGTTAAAGTCGGTAAAGTCGGTTCGGTCGATCAAACGTCGCGCAAAAATTGAACGCAAGTTTGGAAAACGCTTTCCGGCGCGCTGGCGCCCGCGGTAACGAGGACGGCGGAATCCGGTTTCAAAACTTGCCAAGGGAGGTCTTCGACGCCGTCGACGAGGTAAGCCGGGACGCCGACTTCGCGGGAAACGTCGGCGAGCCGCTTCGAATTCGAGCTGTTGACGCTTCCGACGACGATCGTCAAATCGTGTCCGGGGGCCAACCGGCGGACGGCGTCCTGTCGTTGCTGCGTCGCGTAACAGATTCCCTCGACGTTCGGGTCTTCAAGTTGCGGGTAACGTTCGCGCAAGGCGTCGACGATCCGGGCGGCCTCCGAAACGGAAAGCGTCGTTTGGGCGAGATACGTCAAGCGTTGCGTCGGCGGGAAATCGGGAAGAGTCGCGACGTCGGCGAGCGACGAAACGAGCGTCGTCGCTTCGGGCGCCTCCCCGAGCGTTCCGACGACTTCGTCGTGTCCGCGTTTACCGATAAAAATAACGCGACGCCCGGCGGCCGCGTAGTCGCGAACCTGTTGGTGAATGCGGTGCACGAGCGGACAGGTCGCGTCGATCGTTCGGATTCCGCGAGCCGCCGCTTCTTCGCGAATCTGCGGCGAGACCCCGTGCGCCGAAAAAAGAAGGAGCGCGCCGTCCGGAACGTCGTCGAGCGACTCGACGAAAACGACCCCGCGTCGCCGAAAATCGCGAACGACCCAAGCGTTGTGCACAATTTCGTGATAAACGTAAGCGCGCTCGTTTTGATTGCGGACGACGTCTTCGAGAATGTTGATCGCCCGGTTGACGCCGGAGCAAAAACCGCGCGGTTCGGCTAACGTTAGTTTCATTGGAGCGTTCTCGTCGGAACAAACGGCAAGCGACAAACGGCGTCGTCGGCGTTCGTCGGCCGCGAACAAACGCCGTCGGACGTTAAAACAGGATCAACGGGCGCTCAACGCGTCGGCGACCGCGGCGGCCAAGCCGTCGGCGTCGAGCGGAACCTCGATCTGTCCGCCCGATTTGAGGTCTTTCAGGTTGGCGACGCCGCGCGCCGCTTCGTCGGAGCCGATTACCAGCGCGAAACGGAAACCCTTTTTGTCGGCGTATTTCAACTGCTGTCCGAGTTTTTTCGCTTCCGGGTAAAGCTCGACGCCGATCCCGCGCTTGCGGAGGGCGGACGCGGTTCGAACGTAATCGACCGAAAGCGCCGCGTCGAACATCGGGATGAAAACGTCGACCGTCGCCGCCGTTTTTTCGATCATTCGCAGTTCTTCGAGTCCGGCGAAAAGGCGGTCGAGCCCGAGCGACGCGCCGACGCCCGGCAGTTTTTGCTTCGTGTAAAGCTCCGCCAGGTTGTCGTAACGTCCGCCGCTACAAACGCTTCCGATGCTCCGCGCGTCGTCGAGGAACGTCTCGAAGATCGCGCCGGTGTAATAATCGAGCCCTCGAGCGATCGAAACGTCCAAAACGAACCGCCCCTCCGGAACGCCGGCCGCGGCGACCGATTCCAAAATTTGCCGCAGATCGGCGACGCCCTCGAGCCCGAGTTCGCTTCCGGCGAGAAGGCTTTCGAGCCGCGCCAAAATTTCGGCGTTGGAGCCTTGCGCGGAGGCGATTTCGAGGATCGCGCGGCCTTGCTCTTCCGTTGCGGACGCGGTTTCGGTCATTTCCTTAACGACGGCGTCCGAACCGATCTTCGCCAATTTGTCGAGCGCTCGCAAGACCGGAACCGCGCGATCGCTCAAACCGAGCTTTTCAAGCGCGCCGTTCAGGATTTTGCGGCTGTTGAGACAAATTTTGAATTTCGTAAAAGAATCTTCCGTTCGCAGGTCGATCCGCTCCATCGCGTCGTTGATCACCAGGGCGGTCTCGACGTCCGAAACGACGCTCGTCGTTCCGATCGTGTCGAAGTCGCATTGCATAAACTCGCGATATCGCCCGGCTTGCGTGTTTTCGCCGCGCCAAACTTTCGCCAGGTGGTACCGCTTGAACGGAACGCCGAGCTCCGCGAAGTGTTGCGCCGAGAAACGGGCGAACGGAACGGTGAGGTCGAAACGCATCCCGACTTCGCGCCCGCCGGGATCCTTGAAGCGGTACAGCTGCTTGTCGGTTTCGTCGCTTCCTTTTCCGGAAAGGATCTCCAAATACTCGAGAACCGGGGTGTCGATCGGGCAAAATCCGTAATTTCGGTAAACTTTGGTAACGCGCTCGATAAGGCGTTCGCGCGGAATCATCGCTTCGGGGAGGAAATCGCGGAAACCTTTCAGGGTTCGGGGTTCGATCAACTTTTTCTTCTGTTCGGGAGCGGATTGGGACACGGCGTAAACTCTTGGTTAAACGGCAAAACAGGAAAACGGCGTAGTTTTTGACGACAAACGGCGCCGATCTTAACGGTTTTTCGGCGATTATTTCGATTCTTCGAACTTTTCCAGCAATCGGTCGTAAAGCGCGAGGAAACGGTCGCGGGTTTCCGCTCCTTTGCGAGCGGCGATGGCGGCGCGAGGGTGCTGGTTGAACTGGCCGGTCAACATGTATTCCGTAAGCGGGCCCCATTCGATTTCGCGGCGCAACGGAATCAGCGCGGTTTCCAAGCACTCGATAATCGGGCGCAAACGGTAATTTTTCGCGTTGACGACCGACAGGAGCAACTCCATCGGGCAGTTTCCGGCGCCGCGACCGAGCCCGCCGATCGACGCGTCCAACCGCGTCGCGCCGCAACGGGCCGCCGTCAACGTGTTCGAAAACGCCAGCTGCATGTTGTTGTGCGCGTGCATGCCGACTTCTTTGCCGGTCGCTTTGGCGAAATTCAGGTACTTTTGCGTCAAATATTCCGTTTGCGCGGGCGTCAGCGAACCGAAACTGTCGACGATAACGATCGTGCCGGTCGGCGTTTCGACGAGACGTTCCAAAACGCGGTCGATCACGCTTTCGTCGACGGCGGTAACGGCCATCAGGTTGGCGCAAACTTCGTACCCTTTTTGCGCGGCATCGTCGATCATCGCGACCGCTTCGTCGACTTGATAATCGTAAAACGCGACGCGAATCAGATCGAGCGGGCTTTTTTCTTTCGGAACGACGGCGGTTTTCCAGTCCGATTTTTCCGCGTCGATCATGCAGGCGAGCTTCAAACCGGGCGCCGGGGCGTCGTCGACGACGGCGCGAAGGTCGTCTTCGTCGCAATATTTCCAGGCGCCGTTGGAGTCGCGGGGGAAAATGCGAGCCGAATTCTTGTAACCGACTTCCATATAGTCGACTCCCGCCGCGGCGCAAGCGCGGTAAACCGCCCGAACGAAGTCGAGGTCGAAACGGTGGTCGTTGACGAGTCCGCCGTCGCGAACGGAACAATCGAGAATTTTGACGTTCGGATTGTCGATACCCCAAAGCGCGCTCACTTTTCGGCTCCTTTTCTTCGAGCGTTGATCGAATGGATCGATACGGCGACGAAACGCGGCGTCGCGCTTGCGTCGGAGACGTCCGTTTTTCGCCGATTTTGGCAAAACGCGCCTCTTATGCGTTAATTTAACCGAATTTTTGCTTGTTGTCAAGTTTTTCCTTCCACGAAAACGCGTTTCGTCGGAAATTTGTTTGCGATTCGCCGTCGTCGGCGCGTTTTTTCGTTAAAAAACGTCTTTTGGATACAAACGGCAAACTTTCGTTCGGAAGAGGGCGGGAAGCGGCGGCGCTTGCGGAAAACGCGAAAACTTTTATAATACTGACGTTCGTTCCGGCGTCGGCGCGGCGGTCGAGCGGGCGGTTCGACGGATTCGCCCTATTAATAATGACAAAACCAGAAAAAGAGCGGGAAAAAAGTCGGGAAAAAATGATGAAAACGTCGTTAAAAATCGGAAACGTCGTCGTTTCGCCGCCGGTTCTTTCGGCGCCGATGGCCGGATACACGAATTACGCGCGCCGGGAGTTGTTGCGGTATCTCGGCGGGGTCGGGCTGATTGCGACGGAGATGGTGAGCGCGCGGGCGTTCGTCAACATGGAGGCGCGAGGGGACGGCGAGCCGCCGCGACTTGCGGGCGTCGCCGACGAGCCGCGTCCGTTGGCGGTTCAAATTTGGGACAACGCGCCGGAGACGCTCGAAGAGTTGGCGCGCCGACTTGCCAAGGAGTTGAACGTTAGCGTCGTCGACTTGAATTTCGGCTGTCCGGCCCAATCGATTGCGAAACGTTCGGAGAGCGGTTCCTATTTGCTCCGCGACCCGGCGAAAGTCGGCGAGTTGGTCGAGCGGGTCGTTCGGGTTTGCGCGCCGACGCCGGTTACCGCGAAGATTCGGCTCGGGTTGACCGCCGATTCCGTCAACGCCGTCGACGTCGCGCAGGCGGTCGAGGGGGCGGGGGGCGCCGCGCTGACCGTTCACGGACGAACCGCGAAGCAGATGTATTCCGGTTTTGCCGATTGGGACGAAATTGCGAAGGTTAAGGGCGTCCTCCGCAATATCCCGTTGATCGGGAACGGCGATATTCGAACGCCCGAAGAGGCGGCGGAACGGCTCCGAAATTACCCGGTCGACGGGATCATGATCGGGCGCGCCGGTCTCGATAAACCTTGGATTTTCAGGCAGATAGCGCAACTTCTCCGCGACGGGACGCGCGAGCCCGACCCGACGCTTCGGGAACAGCGCGACCTGCTCCTGAAGCATTATTCGCTCGTCGTCGACCGTTGCGGTAGAGAACGCGCCGTCGTTATGATGCGCAAAATCGCTTGCCATTATTCTAAAGGGCGACCCGGCGGCCGTCGTTTTCGCGAAAAAATCGCTCGGGTTGCGACCGAAGAGGAGTTTTTGACGATCGTTCGCGACGCGTTTGTCGTCGAGCTGGAAACGGGCGACGTGGCGGAGCGTTAACGTTGGTAAATTAGGGGAAACGCGGGGTTTTTAATGATTGAGAGACGGGAAACGTTCCAGAACGTCGGCCGGCGCGACGCGTATATCCGGAAAATTTGACGCGTTTGGAAAAAGCGTTAAAGTTGTCGCGGCTCGACGACGATAAAATTAACGGCGGCGGAGTCGTCGGAGATCGGACGCTTGATTGCGAGCGTTTTGGTATTTTTTCGAAATTTCAAGGTTTTTTCGAAAAAAATCGTAAAATCGGGCTTTTGACCGACGAACGCCTCGTTTTTCCCTTGACGGACGCCGTTGTAAAACGTATAATTGTTCCCATCGATACGACGCGCTTTTTCCGTCGTTCTTGTCGCCGCAACGCCTTTTAAAATATAACGAGTTTTTTAATGATTCGGGTTAAAATAGCGGGAACGGGTTCTTATCTTCCCGAGCGCGTCGTTACCAACGACGAACTTGCGGAAAGTTTGTCGGAAACGTCGGACGAATGGATCTTTTCGCATACCGGCATTCACGCCCGGCACATCGCCGCCGACGACGAGTCGGCTTCGTCGATGGGGCTGATCGCGGCGCGTCGGGCGATGGACGCGGCGGGCGTCGGCCCGGAAGACCTGGGAATGATTATCGTCAGCACGTCGACCGCGGACTACGCCCCGACGCCGTTGACTTCCTGCGTCGTTCAGGATCAACTCGGCGCGAAAAACGCCGCCGCGTTCGACATGAGCGCCGCCTGTTGCGGGTTCATTTACAACCTCGAAATCGCGAAAAACTTCTTCTCGAACCCGAATTTTCGCCGTCCGATCCTGCTGATCGGTTCCGAAGTGATGTCGCGGAAAGTCGACTGGCGCGATCATAAAACCTGCATCCTGTTCGGCGACGGCGCCGGGGCCGCGGTTTTGACCGCCAGCGACGACGAAAGCGGGATCGTCGATTCCATCATGAAGGCCGACGGCGCCGGAGGGAAGCACTTGAAGCTGGAAGGCGGCTGTCGTTCGAAAGATTCGCTTCGGCATCCTTTGGCGCACGTCCTGCAAATGGGCGGGCAACAGGTTTACTCCTTCGCGGTGAAGGCGTTGGCGGAGGTGGCGAACGAGTTGGCGGCGCGCAACGGCTTGTCGTTCGACGACGTGAAGCGGATCGTTCCGCACCAGGCGAATTATCGGATCATCTGTTCGGCGGCGGATCGCTTGAAGCTGCCGAAAGAAAAGTTTTACATCAACGTCGAGCGCGTCGCGAACACGGCGTCGGCGTCGATTCCGATCGCTCTCGACGAGATGAATCGCGGCGGGTTGCTGAAACGCGGCGACAAAATTTTGCTCGCCGGGTTCGGGGCCGGGCTCACTTACGGCGGGAATTATCTCGTTTGGTAACGCGGGGCGGCTGGGAAAGCGGCGGCGACGACGCGCTGTTTGGCGGTCGGTAAAATTCGGCGTTCGAGGCGTTTGAGACAAAACGGTTCGAAGACGCCGAGTTTTTGCGTTTTAGGGAACGGAGAAAAACGCCGGTCGCGTCGATTGAACGGAACGCGTCGATCGGGCGAAACGGCGAGACGGCGCGGATTGCGTCGACCGAAACGAACGGAGTGAAAATAACGATGAAAACGGCGTTGGTTACCGGCGCGACCGGTCAAGACGGCTCTTATCTGATCCGCAAGCTTCTGGCCGAAGGGCGCCGCGTTTGCGGGATCGTTCGCCGCGCGTCGACTTCGAACGCGAGCCGGATCGCCGATCTGAAGCAGGGCGTCCAACCGAACGGCTCCGAATTCTTTTTGCGAACCGGCGATTTGACCGACTCGTCGAGTTTGGCCCGCGTTTTGGACGAGTTTGCGCCGGACGAAGTTTACAATCTGGCGGCGCAGTCGGACGTCCGCGTTTCGTTCGACGTTCCGGAACAGACCGCCGACGTCGACGCGCTCGGAACGCTTCGCCTGTTGGAGGGGATCCGCCGACTCGGTTTGACGGAAAAGACGCGCTTTTATCAGGCGTCGACGTCGGAGCTGTTCGGCGACGTCCGCGAAAAACCGCAACGCGAAACGACGCCGTTCGCGCCCCGAAGCCCGTATGCTATCGCAAAATTGTACGCTTATTGGACGACCGTCAACTACCGCGAGGCTTACGGGCTCTTCGCCTGCAACGGAATTTTGTTCAATCACGAAAGCCCGTTGCGTGGCGAGAATTTTGTAACGAGAAAGATCACGCGCGGCGCCGCCCGAATCCGCGCCGGGTTGCAGGAGACGTTGCGGATGGGGAACGTCGATTCGCGACGCGACTGGGGGCACGCCGCCGATTACGTCGACGGAATGTATCTCATGTTGCAGCAAGACGTTCCGGACGATTACGTTTTGGCGACCGGCGAACAGCGCTCGGCGCGGGAGTTCCTCGAAATCGTCTTCGAGCGGCTCGGGTTCGAGCTGGTTTGGCGCGGTTCCGGCGTCGACGAGATCGGTTTCGACCGCAAAACCGGGAAGACGCTCGTCGAGATCGACCCGATCTTTTTCCGGCCGACGGAGGTCGATTATCTTTGCGGCGACGCGACGAAAGCGCGGGAAAAACTCGGTTGGAAGCCGCGTTACACGTTCGAAACGCTGATCGACGACATGTTGAAACGCGACGTCGAGCTGGCCGAACGGGAAAAAAGGGCGCGTTAAGTCGGGCGTTGAAAAGACGTTAAAGCAAGCGGGGAGGCGCGGGATGGGCGTTTGGGAAAAGTTGGAGTATCGGGTCAAACGCTTGCGTTCCAAGTACCCGGATTCCGACCGTAAAGCGTTGGCGCGACTGGGGATCTGGTGTTTTCGCTCCTTATTCGATTCGCGCGCTTTCGAAGGGAGCGTCGCGTTGCGTTCGACCGAAGCGGCGCGGGCCGACGGCGCGCCGACGATCCTTTTTTTCTTGCGCGGCGGACTCGGCGACGTCGCGATGGCGGCGACGTATCTTAAAGAATTGCGGCGAGTTGGCGAGAGCGACGACTGCCGCTTCCTGGTCGCGCCGACAAATTCGCTCGAGGCGACGCGTTCGGTCTTTCGGGGTTTTGCGAACGTCGAAGTCGTCGATCTGATCGAGGACGTCGAACGGAAGATCGTCGAAGAGGATTTTTTAACCGGCGTCGACGCCTGGATCGATCTGATCCGGTTTCCGGGGTTGGAGCGTTGGGGGCCGGAGACGTTCGCGGCGCTCGCCCCGAAACTCGGCGATTATTTGGCGCGGCTCGAACGATTCAACAAAGAGCGCGGAAAATTGACGCTGGCTTGGCCGAACGTCGATTATATTAAGGTCGCGTTTTCGTTGGCGAACGGGCAAAATCGGCGTTCGCAACCCGACTTCGACAAGACGTTGGAGATGAGCGACGCGACGCGGGCGCTGATGCCGGTCGACGAAACGGCGTTCGGCGTTTTGGCGAAACTCGGACTCGACGGGCGCCCGTATTTGACGTTGCAACGCGGCGTCGACGTTTCGTATCAAGGCGAAAACAACACGAGAATGTGGCCGAAACCGTATTACGAACGGTTGATTGAGACGATAAAATCGAATTTTCCGGAATTAACGATCGCGCAGCTCGGCAAAGCGGAACCGTCGGCCGCCTTAAACGGCGTCGATCTCGACCTGCGCGGGCGAACGACGTTTGAAGAATTGAAGGTCTTGCTGAAAAATTCGGCGCTTCATATCGACGGCGAGTGCGGCATGGTGCATTTCGCGCATTCGTTAAATTCCCGAAGCGCCGTTTTTTTCGCGCAAACGAACGTCGACTTTTGCGGTTATCCGGAAAATATCAACGTTAAAGTCGACGGCGTTTGCCCAATTTCGTGCGAGTGGGTCGTCGACGATTGGCAGGATCGTTGCCCGCGCGGGTTTAGCGAGCCGCCGTGCATGACGAAATTGACGCCGGAACTCTTTTTCGACGCGATTCGACCGACGTTGCGCGAGATTGTCGAGCGTCCGAAATTCGAATGGGAACGCGTCGATGACGATTTGACGCAACAGCCTGAAAACGTTGAAGATAAGAACGGCGCGAACGGCGGGGAGTCGAGCGGAGACGCGGCGGAGACGACGCTTTTTCTCGGCGATTTTCCGCTCGAAACGCTTCTCGAAGCGCGGCGCGTCGGCGGACGCGTCCTTTGGTTTGCGTTGCGGACGCCGCCGAAGCGAATCGTCGAGGCGCGAAAGGCGGGGATCGACGCCGATTGGGCCGACGCGACGAACGTTCCGGAAAAAGACGGGACTTGCGACCGCGTCGTTTGCGACGTCGAAGAGCCGTCCGAATGCGTTCGCCGCGAAATTTTGCGGGTTGCGAAGATTGGCGGAACGGCGCGATTTGGGAAAAACGGCGGCGTTTGGCGCAAGCGCGTCGTTCGAACGGCGCCGACTTCGAAAGGCGAAACGATCGAGATTTGAAAGGACGAGGCGACGATGGGCGCGACGCGGCGGCGAGCGTATTGGTTTTGCTTGGGGACGTTGACGATTTTCGGGGTTTTAACGCTGTTTTTCGCCGCGTCGGCCGTCGTATTGCGACAGCGCGAAGCGGCTCGAAGCGAGCGTTGCGAGCAAAATTTGCGGCGGATCTACCGGGCGTTCGCCGAACGGGCCGACGCGGACGGGACGTATCCGCCGGCTTTTACGACCGACGCGGAGGGGCGCAAACTGCATTCCTGGCGGGTTTTGCTCCTGCCGTATTTGGGCGAGGCGGAACTTTTCGCGCAAATTCGGCTCGACGAGCCTTGGAACAGCGAGTGGAATTCGCAGTTTCACGCGCGGACGCCGGACGTCTTCAAGTGCGCGTCGACGCCGAAATCGTTCGACGATAAGTCTTGCCAATGCGCGTTTTCCGTCGTGTTGAGCGACGCGGAAAGCGGCGTCGAAACGGCGTTTCGAGCGGACGGGCGACCCGTCGCGCCGGAGGAAATCCGCGACGGGGCGGCGAACGCGATCCTTTGCGTCGAGCGGGCGGCGCCGGTTTGCTGGATGGCGCCGGACTCCGAGCCGACGGCCGCTCGCGTTTTGGCGGAGAACGAGAAGCCGAGCCGCGAGCGCGTCGACTTCGGCGGCGGACACGGGCGCGGCGCGAACGTCCTGATGTTCGACGGTTCGACGCGGTTTTTGTCGGAGAAGATCGACGGCGGCGTGCTGCGACTTTTGCTTGGAATCGCCGATTCGCCCGTTTCGACGGAACCCGTCGCGCCGCCGGAAGACGAAACGCCGCGCGAAAACGAAAATTGACCGAGTCGGCGGAAAAACGGCTCGAAAACGAAACCGCGACGCGACCGAAACGATTTTTCGCCGGTCGCGCCGCGGTTTTTTTATCGGCGTTCGATTGTCGTCACGGACGTCGTTAAACGTTGCGGAAACGCCGTCGCGGCTTATTTTTCAACGTTCCAAACGCTTCGCAACGGATAAATTTCCAACGTCGCTTCGAGCGGAGCGCGTCCGTCGTCGAGCGTTTTGACCGCCCGGAAAGACTCGACGAGCGGCGCGTCGTTCTCGTCCTGGGGAACGAAACATTTCGCGATCTGCGAAAGACCGCCGTTGGCGAAGATTTCGATCGACGTCCGGTCGAGAACGACGCGGAGCGAAACTTTTCCGTCGACGACGGCGAGCGGCGCGACGACGCCGTCGTGTTTCATCGTCTTTTCGGCGAAATTCAGCTCGATTTTGCGTCCCCGAATCGCGACGGTTTGGGACGCGAGATTTTCCGTCGGGACGACGAGCTCGACGTCGAGCAGGTCGAACGCCGCGGAATCGCCTTCCGCCGGAACGAACGCCGCGCTTCCGTCCTCTCGTTTTTCAACGTTCAGCGAAAGCTTGGCGCCGCGAAGCGTTTTCAGCTCTTCGACCGGATTAATGCAAAGGCGAACGCCGTCCGGCGTCGAGCGGAGCGTCAGTTCGCGCGGAACGGCAAATTGTTGCGTAAACGTCATTTCCGGATAGGAGCCGCCTTGCATCCAGGAAATCTGGATTCGGCGGCCCGGGACGTCGGAGTACGTTTGCGCGGCGTAGTCGTTTCCGCCCCATTTCGCGTCGAGCGGGGCCGTTTTCGGCGCAAACGTCTCGCCGTCGAAATCGCCGAGAACGTACTTGCCGTTTCCGCCCCAAAAGACCCAAAGCGTTTTCGACGCGTCGCCGTCGACCGGAAGCGCGAACATGTCCGGGCATTCCGAGCAGCCGAGATTCTTGACGTCGCAGGTTTTCGTCCAGGTTTTCAAATCGGGGGACGAGAAGATCGAGTAATCTTCGCCGTCCATGTAAAGCGGCGCGATCCAACGACTTGTCGCTTCGTGCCAAAAGATCTTCGGGTCGCGGTTGCCGCCGACGATGTGCGGGATCGTCGGGTTGCCGTCGTATTTGACGAACGTTTCGCCGCCGTCGAGCGAGTACGCCAACCCCTGCGACGCGGGATTTCCGTAACGCATATTCGGGCCGTTGTACGTAAACATGAAGACGAGCGGCGGATCGCCCTGCGGATCGGTTTGGAAGCCAGTCGTGTTGTTCCAGTCGACGGCGCCGGAGCCGGAGAAGATCGTCCCGAGCGGGTCGGGCGTCAGCGCGTCCGGAACTTCCGTCCAGTGGAGAAGGTCGGGGCTCGTCGCGTGTCCCCAGGTCATGTTCCCCCACTTGGCGGCGAACGGGTTGTGCTGGTAAAACAAGTGATAACGGCCTTTATAATAAACGAGACCGTTCGGGTCGTTCGTCCAGCCGCGTCGGGGCGAGAAGTGAAATTGCGGGCGGTACTTTTCGCCGTAAGCCGGTTCGCCGCCGTAAAATTCGTCGGAAAGTTTCGTTTCGGCGAACGTTTCCTCCGGGCGCGCCTTTTCGATAACGAGACTTATCTTCTTGCCTTGCCAATCTTTAGCGTCGATGTTCGCGTAAAAATCGGGGACGTCGGAAGCGCTTGCGAACTCCGCCTCGAACTCGCGTTCGATTTTGCCGTCGACTTCGATCCGCGCCCAATGTTGCGGAGCGCAGGCTTTGATCGGAACGAGGAGGTGCCGCCGATCGACGGAAATTTCAACGGTTCGATCCGCGACGGCGTGTTTTTTGTCGCTTAAAATGATTTCGTCGACGTTAATGTGTCCCCAGCCGCCGGTTTCTTCGTCGACGACGCGGAAAATCGCCTTCTTGCCGAGAAATTCGGAGACGTCCCAAGACGCCCAATCGAGCCTTTCCGAACCGCCCGGGACGACGTTGGGGCCCCGTTCGACGCGGACGACGCGCCCGTCGACGAGGAGCTCGAAGCGCGTTCCGTCGTGTCCGCCGCCTCCGATAAGAAAGTTGACAAACGGTTTGACGATAACGACTTCCGGCGACGTCAGCGTTCCGGTCGAGCGATCGCCGCCGACGAACGAGTCGACGAGCCCGGCGCCGAGAAAGCCGGAAACTTCCATCTGCCCGGGAAGCGTTCCGGACGCCGGAGCGGTTCCGAAGGCTTCCCCGACGACTTGCCAATCGCCGTAATCGCCGCCGTCGAAATTAGCGACGAGAACGTCGGCGCTCTGCGCGTCGTCGGCGCGACTAACGGAAAACGTTGGAGTTGCGAACGCGAACCCGAGCGCGGCGGCGAGAACGGCGAAGCGTTTTGATTTCGAATGTTTTTGAAACGATAAACTGTTTTTCATCGACTTGTTCCTTAACGGGGCAAAAGTCGGAAGCGGAAAACTCGGCGGCGTCGGCCCGCTCGAGCGTCTTTAACGTCGCTTTAGTATAGCGCCGCCCCCTTCGAGATGCAAGCGAAAACTCGTCGCGTCGCGTTTTTTTGCGGCTTTTTTAACGTTGGAACGACGGGACGACTTCAATTCGGCGGCCGCGAAACCGCTCGTCGTCGCTTTTTTCGCCGGAATTTTTTTGAATTTAGTTTTGTTTTAAGAAAAACGAACGACGCGAAGCGGCGGCGACGGAAGCGCGACCGACGGTTTTGCCGTTGAAACCGTTAGAATCGGCAAAACCGTTGAAGTTGGCTCTTTCCCGGATCAGCGAGCGGTCGGAATCAAGAGGCGGCGCTTAACGAAAGGCGCGGCCGGCGCAAGACGTTTGACGAGCCAACCGACTAAAAACGCGGAAATTAGCGTCCCGAACCCGAGCCCTTCGAGTCGGCCCAACGCGGCGAGAGAAAGGACGAGCGCCGCCGCCGCGAGCGAAAAGTCGACGCCGATTTTGATCGACCCGAACTTCGTGCCGGTAACGGTATTGACGGCTTTAACGATTCCGTCGGCGGGGAGGTACAGGACGTCCGCGATGACTTCGAAGAAAATGCCGACCGCAAGGAGCGCGCAACCTAAAACGAGCTGCGCGACCTGGATCGCCAAAACGTCGGAAACGAAAAATTTCGCGAAAAAGTCGCCGAGGTCGATAAAAAAGCCGAAAAGCGTAACCGCCGGGATTTGCAAAAGTTGACTTTTTTGAAATTTTTTCCCGAGGATCGCCGCTTGCGCCGCGACGAAAAGCGCGTTCAGCAGAATGGTCGCCGTCCCGAACGTCAGCGGCGTTAAAAAGGTCAAAACGTAAGGCAACGACGAAATGGGCGACGTCCCGAGCGAAGCGCGCGCGGTGATCGCGATCCCGAGTCCGGCCAGCGCGGCGCCTAAAACGAAGAGAAAAACGCGTTTCTTTAAACTAAATCGGTACAACATGTTACGCTTGGCAAACGCGACGGTTTGCCCTCCTGTCAAGCCGCGCGTTTCATCGAGATGCGATCGGCCGACCGTCAACGGAAACGCGCGCAGGAAGTGAGAAACGTCGACCGAAACGCGACGCGTCGCCGCGCTCGACGGAAGCGAGAGAGACGGCGGAACGCTCGCAATTTTTAACTCCATTGTAGCGCCGTTTTCCGATCGCGCAAGGGGGGCGCCGCGGCGAAAGAAACGGAAAGCGTCCGCGAACGCCCAAAAAAGCGGCCGACGAACGGCTCCGAAAGAGCGTTCGCCGGCCGCGTTCGAGCGTCGGACGCGTCGACGGGATCAATCGAACGAGACGACGTCGACGCCTTGCGACGTAATTTCGCGAATTTCTTTGCCGTCGACGACGATTTGATACGTCGTTCCGGCGATCGCGTCGATCTTCAGCGTCGAGCCTTCGGCGCGAGCCGGGAAGGGCGAAACGACGCGGCGACCGGCGACGTCGACGACCGAAACGTTCGTCGGGCGACCGTCGAGCATGCGTCGCAACATGTGAACGACGCAGGGGTTAATGTTGTACGGAACGCGGAGTTGCGCCGCCAAATTGAAGGAGTCCGGGAGAAGCCCGACGAACGGGCCGTCCGGATAAATCTGCTCTTCGGCGGAAATAACGATCCCTTCGGCCAACTTGCGCCAGTCGAGCGTCTTGTCGTAAGGCGCCAAACGCAAAAGCGCGTAAGCGTAGTCGAGACCGCACCACTGCACCGGAAGCCCGATCCAGTTCGGGGCGATCCAACCGGTCGCGCCGAAGACCGGCGTCGTCGCGTAAAGCATGATCGGGTCGTCGTTTCCGGCGAGCGGTCGACGTTCCCAAAGGTAAACGTAAGGGAGACCGGAAAGGGCCCAACGCCGCGCCGCGTCGAGATATTTTTGGTCGCCGGTCGCCTCGAACGCCGTCGCGTTCGCAAGAACGCAACGCGACGCGCCCATGACGTCCGGCGTGTGAAGCGAAAGTTCCCAAACTTGCGCTCCGCGCGGCGTTTTCAGCTTGTTGACGAATTCAAGTCCGCGAAGCGCGGCGTCCAACGACTCTCGATCGCCGACGAGTCGCCAATGTTCGAGAAGACGGAAAAGGTAGTTGCCGCAATCGCCGGACGCGTAATCGGTCCAATGTCCACGCAGGAACTTGCCGGAATAACGGAAAGAACCGTCCGGGCGCTGCGCCTTGCGGATTCCCGCCGCTTCGTCGTCGATCCAACGTAAAAATACGTCGGCTTTTTTGGTAAGAAGGAACGAAACGTAATTGCGGACGTGCGCGCCGCCGACGTCGAGGCGCGGCGTTTCGGGAAGCTTGCCGGTCAACTCCCAAATCGTCGAGACGAAATCGCTTCCGTAATGCGGGTCGAAGGGGAACGGCGGAAGCCCCGAGCCGACCGCGTGCGCCCAACCGCCCTCCATTTTGAGGCGCGATTTTTCGAAACCGGCCAAATGGAGCGCCTCCTGTTCCGCCGTCGAGCGCGGACGCTTGGGAAGGGCCGGCAGTCCGCCGCGTTCGAGAACCGACCAAAGGATCGTTTCTTCCAACGCTTCCGGCTCCGCGATCCGGATCTTGCCGGAAACTTTCGGCGCGCAAACGTTGAAACGAGACGACTCGACGTCGCCGTCGAGGAAGTTCGGAACGGCGAAGATCGACCGGACGTTCGGGTCGTCGAAGAGAATCGACGCGGCGCAACGCTCCGAAACGACCGACATAAAGGGCGACGTCAGCCAAAGAGCGGGGGGCGCGTAACGCAGGCGCTCGGCGGTCTCCAAGTCGGCGCTCGACGAGGAGCGCTCGCCCTCTTCGAGGTGTTCGACGCCGGAGAGAACCGCCTGTCGCATCGGGCCGAGAACGCGGACGACCGGCGCGTGGATCGGACGCGGCGCCTCGGCGGAAAACGCTAAAACGTCGCCGTCGAGACGGAATCGGAGCGAACCGCAAACCTCGTCCGAAGCGTCGTTTATCGCAAATTCGATTTCGCCTTTTTCGACGTCGAGCGAACGGAAAACGGGGCGCAAACGGGACGGCTCCGCCCCTTTTTTCGCGTCGGAGTCGGCGGCGAGAGCGGCGTCGATCGCGGCGTTCGAATGTTCCGTCGGGACGATCTTCGCGCCGTCGCCGTCTTCGACGAGAAGCGGCGTCAAAACGGCGACGCGCGCTCCCGAGCGGAAGATTTCGGCGCCCGACGCGTCCGGGGCGAAGCGAATTTCGAGCCGATCGTTTTTGAGCGTCGGGGCCGACGCGACGTAAGCGGCATCGTCGGCGAAAACGTCGGCGACGTCTTCGTGAAACGCGAAAAATCGGCGCGTAATTCGTTCGTTGGAATCGGGGCGCGTTCCGATAACTTCGATCGTTTCGAACGGCGCCTGTTTCGGATAATAAAGGTCGAGATTCGCGACGTCGGCGATCTCGACGTCCGCGTTCGGAGAAACGCTCTCCGGGTCGACTCCGCGATATTGGAGTCGCAAGCGGCTCGGCGTCGGGGCGGCGTTCTTCAACTCGAACGTCAAGCGGCCGTCCGCGACCGTCGAAACGCCGAATTTGACCGGTTTACAAACGACTTCGACCAATTCGAGCCGCTCGATCTCAACGGCGCCCGCGTCGTTCCCGGGGTCGAGCCGAAGCCGCAAAAGCGAACTTGTCGTTTCAATCGGAACGAGATAATCGTTAAACTCCCCGTCGGTTGCCAACGGAAAACGCGTCGAACGGCTCTCGTCGTATTCCGGGAACGCGGTTTCGGCGGTGAAAAACTGCCCGCCGCCGGTCGTCGTCGTTCGCATTCGAAGACGGACGAGCGTCGTTCCGGACGTCGTTCGCGGGGAACCGTCGTCGTTAAACTTTACCCCGTTTAACATTGGCGTGAAGAAATAGGGGTCGTCGCCGGTCGCGCTGATTTTGAGGACGCCGTCGGCGATCCCGTCGATTTTCGCGGTCGGGCCCGCTTCCCAACCGTCGGCGGTCGCGTCGGGATTTTTGAAATCGAAAACAACGAACGAACGATATTCGGCGATTTCCTGCGGAACGACGTCGATCGGCGGGTCGTCCGGATAACCGGGTTGGAAGTCGGGGGCGGCGGCGGTCGGCTCGTCGGCGAAAACGGGAAGCTCGAGAGCGGACGGCGCGACGAGCAAACCGGGCGCTAAGATCAAGGCGAGCGTCGCAAGTCGGCGCGACGCCGAACGACGGCGGGATAAACGGCGCATCGAGGAAACTCCGGAACGGTAAAACTCTCATTTAGCGTTTGTGCTTTTATTAAACGCTAAATAAAGGCGACGAAAGGATGGAAAACGCGTTCCCGAGCGACCGAGCGCGGCGCGAACTCGCGTCGGATCCGGTCGCCGAGCGAACGCAAAAAGACGCCGCGCCCGCCGTTAAAAACGTTGCGAGAGGAAAAAACGGAACGTCGGCGACGAATCGACGGAAAACGGGCGGAACCGCTCGAACGTCGGAGCGCGAACGGCGACCGACCTTCGGCGAAACGTCGTTCGACGAGGGCGCAAAATCCCCGGCGTCGGCGCGTTTCGGTCGATAAAGGAACGCGCCGACGGGACGGCTCGAAACGGAATCGCGAACTCCGGCGTTCGGAAACGTCGTTAAACGTCGAAAACGCCGGATCGCGACGATCGCGAACGCGACTTATTTCAACATCGCGTCGAGAATGTACCAGTTGAGCTCTTCGTAGTCGCGCTCCGCTTGGAGTTCGGCGATCTTGGCGTCGTCGAGCGAACGGCTGATTTCGAGCAAACGGAGGAAAATTTTGCGGCTGTAATCAAGGTGTTTCAGCGCGACGTCGTCTTTTTGCGTCCGCATCACTTTGACGTCGAGCCCGACCCATTCGCCGTTGAGGCCGAAGCCGTGTTGGTCCAAAACGCGCACTTGGTTCAGCGCGCGACGCGGGTCGACGGCGCCGAAAGTCAAGTCCTGGTCGAATTTAAGGCCGTTTTGGTCGTTGAGGTGAACGCTCCAAAGTTTTTTGTGCGCGAGCGCGAAGCCCATTTCGTCCGACGGCGAAAGGTTGGCGAGGATCGAGTGCGCCGACTCGATAAGGCAACCGACGCGTTCCGGGGCGTCCGTCAAAAGACCGAGCGCGATGGCGTGCCCGATCGTCGGGGCGTAGGCGTGGTCGACCGGCTCGTTCGGTTTCGACTCGATCATAACGCGGATATCCTTGTTGTAATCGAGCAGGGTTTGAAGCGCTTCGGCGATGCGTTCGGTCGCGACGACCGGGTCTTTCGCTTCGCGGATGTAGGTGCCTTCGCGGGCAAGCCAAAAGACGACGTTTTTGACGCCGAGCGCCGTCGCGATGTCGGCGGTGCGCTTGGCCCGTTCGATCGCGTATTTGCGGCATTCGGCGCAGTTCGAGGTGAAACCGCCGTCGATGGTGCGCGGATCGAACCAAAGGCGCGGCGCGACGAATTCGGCGACGAGCCCGTGATCGTCGAGCGTTTTTTTCAGTTCGGTCGCTTCTTTAACGATCGCGTCCGGCGTCATTTCGTTCATGTTCGGAACGGCGTCGTCGTCGTGAAATTGGACGCCGTCGAACCCCATTTTTTTGTACGTTTCCAACTTTTTGTTGAACGGGATCGACTTGCGGACTTCCGGGCCGAACGGGTCGGCGCCTTCGTGAATGTTCCAAGGCCCGAACGAGAAACGAAATTCGCCTTGCATAAAATTCTCCTCGCAAAAAGGCGTCGCGCGCCGACGACGGCGGGCGACAGGACAAAATGGGGAATAACGCTAAATCAACGCGCCGAGCGAACAGTTTCGCTCCGATAGCGGCGATTGTACCCGCCGCGGCGTCGAAAGTCAAGCATTTTTTCCTTTTTTTTGCAAATTTTGCGACGTCGCGTTCCAACGGGCGGCGTCGACGGTAAACCGCGAGGTTTGCGTTGAGTTTGCGGCGTTAAAGCGGGGCGGTCGCGCCGATTTTGCCGGTCGCAATCAAAGGCGGCGAATAAAACGGAGGAGGTTTTCCGTCAATTTTTCCCAATCGTCGCCGAAATATCTCTCGAAATCGGCGATTCGGTCTTCGGCCGGGTAAGCGACGAAGGGCGGTTTCGCCGCCGTCTCGCGCAGGTAGGCCGCCAACTCGTTCGGGCGCCGTCGGTAAAGGTAGTAGAAAAGCGCCCAGGACGCGGCGTAAAAGCCTTCGACGTCGTCGCGAGCGTCGCCGATATTTTGCGCCGCGACGACGGAGCGGAGCGGATCGCGTTTGCGGGTCGTCGCCGCGTATTGGCGGAAAATTTCGAGCATTCGCTCGTTTTTCGGGAACGTGCCGGTAAAACTCCAACCGCTTTGCGACGCGCGGCCGTTCGGCGTTTCAAAGGTCAGCGCAAGTCCTTCGACCGCCCAAAACGGGAGGGGGCCGGCGCGGAAAAAGAGGCCCCGATTGAAAGCGACCTGGTGCGACGCTTCGTGAACGATCGTCGCGACGTTGAAAGCGGCGTTCGGACGCGAGAGAAATTCCTTCGTTTCCTGAAACGTTCGACGGCGGCGTTCCGGCTCGGCGTCGTCGCGGCTCGACTCCCCGCCGGAGAGATCGTAAAGCGCGACGCGGTTCGTTTGCATGTTGTAATAAGCGGCGAGTTTGTCCGGCGACGGCGTTTCGCGGGCGGCGTACTCGACGAATTGGCGACGAGTCGCGAAAACGACGACGACCAACGGCTCGACGCGCTCCGTCGTCGGGAGTTTCGATTTGGCGGCGAATTTGTCGAACGCGTCGGCGACCTTCTCAAAAAGGCGGGCGCACCATTCGGCGTAACCGTCGGAAACGTTGTGAACAAAGAGGTAACGCTCCGTCGAGATCGTTTCGAAACCGGGCCCGAACTCGGCGAGAAGACGTTCGCTCAACCGGGAGCGGAGCGCGTCGAGCGCCGGTTCCGGGGCCGGTTCGACCGACTCGATCCAAGCGTTTTCAAGGATGAGAAGCTCGCCGAGCTCCTCGTCGAGGACGTAGTTGCCGACGCCGTTCAGGAGGCGGTAGTCGGCGATCTCGCGCCCGAGCAACGTTCGAGACGCGGCGTCGGGCGACGGTTCGGCGGTCGGGGGAACGGCGGTCGTCGTCGGCTCGACGTCGAACGGCGCGGCGGACGCGTTCAATTCCGGCGCGGCGAAAGGGGGCTTTTCCGACGACTGGGACGACCGCGAACGGGCGCGGAGCGTCGCGAGCGGCTCCTTTAAAACGACGCGACGACGGGGCGGCGCCGGTTTGGACTCCGACGCGTCGACGGCGTTGGGGCGCGTTGCGTCGTCGGCTTGCGCGTCGAGCGAAACGGCGAAAAAAACGGCGGCGAACGTTAAAAAAGCAAACGCGACGTTCGGCGCGAAACGGCGAAAAACGGCGATGCGAACGTGCATTGACGGCGCCTTTCCGGGAACAAGGGCGACGAATCGACGGCGTCCCGACGACGGCTTCCGTCGACGCGAAAAAAGCCCGGCGCGACGAAAAGGAGGTCGCGTCGCGGCGAAAACGGGCGGAACGGGCCGACTCGAACGCCGTTTAAAACGTTTAAGTCGACCCGATCGTTAAGGTCGGCGAACTCGGCTTTATTGGCGAGCGAGTTCGAGCGCGCGGCGGATCCGCTTCGTCGCGCGGTCTTTTCCGAAAATTTCAAGCGCGTCGAACATGCCGACGCCGACGCCTTTGCCGGTCGAAGCGACGCGGAGCGCGTGAATCAGCTGCGCCGGTTTCAGGGCGCGCTTTTCAAGGAAAGCGTGCAACGCGGCGTCGAGCGTCGGCGCGACGAACTCGTCTTCCGGGATCGCCTCCAACTCGACGAGGAAATCGGCGAGCCGACCGACGGCGTCCGGATCGTCGACGATCCGTTTTTTCCAAGCTTTTTCGTCGATCGGGAAGTCGGCGTCGTCGCTGAAAAATTCGTCGAAATCGAGAATGTCGCCCGAGACTTTAACGCGGTCGCCGGCCGCCGCAACGGTCTTTTCGATCGTCGTTTTGACCGCTTCCGGCGAGATCGCGTCCGTCCAGGGAAGGCGAACGACCGTTTCCGCCGGGGCGAGTTCCGGAAGCGTTTCGAACGTCGCGTCGGCGTATTCCGGCGCTTCGATCAACTTCGCGGCGATCAGATAACGCAAAACGCGAGCGTATTTTTCCGCCGCCGGGAGCCGCGTCATGTGTTTTTCCTGGAACGCGAAGAGCTTCGCCGGGTCGAACGACGCCGACGCTTTCGTAACGCCTTCGAGCGTAAAGAGTTCGAGCAATTCTTCGCGCGAAAAAAGCTCCGATTTGTCGTCGAGCGCCCAGCCGAGCAGCGCGATGTAGTTGTCGATCGCTTCGGGGAGGTAGCCGACCTGACGGTAAAAATCGACGATGACCGGGTTGAAACCGTCGGCGGTCGTCGCCAAACCGACGCGGTCGGCGATCCGCTTGCCCTGCTCGACGAGCTTGGCGAAGTCGCGATTTTTCAAGTATTTGTCGAGCTTGCGTTTGCTCAGTTTCGTTTTGCTTCCCGGCTCCGCGACGAACGGAAGGTGCGCGTACTGCGGGAGCGGATAGCCGAGCGCCTGCGCGATGAAAATCTGCCGCGGCGTGTTCGAAAGGTGTTCTTCCGCTCGAATAACGTGCGTAATTTGAAGATCGTAGTCGTCGACGACGTTCGCCAGGTGGTAAAGGCAGGAGCCGTCGGCGCGTTGGACGACGTGGTCTTGCTCTTGCGCCCATTCGAATTCGACGTCGCCGCGGATCAGGTCGCGAACGACGACCGAGCCTTCGCGCGGAATCTTCAGACGAACGACGCCTTGACGGCCTTCCGCTTCGAAACGACGGCGATCTTCTTCCGTTTCGGCCATAAAACGGCGGCTGTAAACGAACGTGCGCTTCGCGGCCTGCGCTTCTTCCCGTTCCGCTTGGAGCTCTTCCGGACGGGAGTAGTCGCGGTAAGCGAAACCGCCGGCGAGGAGTTTGTCGACCGCCGCCTGATATTTGTCGGCGCGTTGCGACTGATAATAGGGCTCGAACGGGCCGCCGACTTCCGGGCCTTCGTCCCAATTTATCCCGAGCCATTTCAAGCCGGAGAGGATCGGCGCCAACGCTTCCTGGACGTTCCGCTGTTGGTCGGTGTCGTCGATGCGAAGGACGAAGCGGCCTTCGGCGTGTTTTTTCGCGAACAGATAGCAAAAAAGAGCGGTGCGGACGCCGCCGATGTGAAGGTAACCGGTCGGGCTCGGGGCGAAGCGCGTTCTAACGACGGACATGAAACTCTCCGATAAAATCAAACGATAAAGCGAATTACAAACGAAAACGTTTTCGCGTCGTGAAAAACGGGACGACGCGGCGCTGTTTGAAATCGCGTTGAAATTTCGAATAACGCTCCTTTTTCGCGGGCGATCGGGCGGCGAAAGGGGGCGGGCGACAAGTCGGACTTGAGCCTGCTTTATTATAACGCTTCAAGCGTTTTTCGCAAGCGGGCGTCGGGCGGACGCGCCTCTTTTTTTCGTTTGCGTCGGAAAGAGCGTCGGACGACGGTAAAACGGGCGGTTTGGGAAAAATCGGCAAGGGTAAAACGTCGGACGACGCGGAAATTTCTCTTGACTTGAACGGGGCGTTTCGATATTCTAGCGGGCGGCGCGTTTTGGTCGATCGCGACGACCGGCGGCCGACGGAAAATTATATATTAATTAATAATGACAAAATGCGGAAAGATCGACGGCGTTTGGGCCGAAAAGACGACGAACGAAGACGGATTCCCGGCGAAAAAAGCGGGCGGCGAGCTTGGCGGGCGCGGCTTTTAACGGCGGCGCTCGTCGTCGGCGCGACGTTTGTCGGCGAAGTTGGGTGCGTTCGCGGAACGAAATTTTCTTTGCGTCGCAATAAATCGGCCGTCGTCGAAAGGTTTGACGCTCCGACTCGAACGGAGACGCTCCTTTGCGTCGACGGGCGGGTCGAGCGAATGGAGTTCGCGAAGAACGGCAGGCGCGTTCTCGTCGAGTTGCGGGATTTCGACGACCCGCCGACCGACGCGTACCTGGATTTTTTCGAGTCGGGCGGGCGGCGATCGGCGGCGATCGGCGACGATTCGGACGTTCGGCTTGAACTTTGGAACGTCGAGTTTCTCGAAGCGCGGCGCGAACCGTTCGACGCGGCGGCTGAAAATTGGGTCGAATCGGCGGTTTTCGACGGCGACGGCGGACGCGTTTTTTGGACGGCGCGGGAGATCGGGCGGGGCGGCGTTTTGGCGAGCGGCGCCGGGAATGAAAAACGAGCGGAAAACGGAGGCGGGGAAAATAACGGCGCCGGGATCGCTTCCGTCGCGGCGACGGCGGCTTCCGACGCGGAGACGGGCGCCGTCGGGAAGGCGTTTTATTGGGAAAACGGCGGGGCGACGCTCGTTCCGACGACGCGTCGCGCTTTGGCGACTCGGGCGTTTGCGCGGACGAGTTTGACTCCGGAGGCGAGCGCGAACGATTCGGTTCGTTTGAAGACGTCGGAGGCGGCGAAGGGCGCGGAGTCGACCTGGTTGTCGCCGAACGCTCGTTGGGTCGTCGCTCGGGTCGGAGCGGTCGCGCCGGAAATCGGGACGGGCGAAAACGGCGAAAACGGCGAAAACGGCGAAACGGCGCAAGACGCGTCGAGTTTAACGCCCGGCGAATGGACGCTGACGCTGAGGCGGGATCGGCGGCGCGTCGTTCGTTTTCCGAAATCGGTGAAGATGACGTTCGCCGAGTCGACTTCGAGCGAGACGATCGAAGGGCGGGTCGTCGACGCGTTGGCGGTTTCGGACGCCGGCGATCTGGTCGCGACGCTCGTCGAGGAAACGCCGCCGAGTTGGGCGAACGGCGAAAACGGGGAAGAAAGCGAAAATACGCGAATTGGCGAAAATAAACGGAAAGGCGAAGAAAAGACCGCGTCGACGGAATGGAAGAAAAACGCCGATTTTAGCGGTCGCGGCGATTTTATTCCCCGATTTAAGATCGTTATTTGGGATTTGAGCGTTCCCGAGACGGTCGATTGGGAAAAAGCGAAAAAACCGTTGCAAGCGTTGGAAGTCGCGCAAATTGCCGTCTCCGGGCCGGTTTCGCGGCGATTTTGTCGTTTTTCGCCGAATGGAACGATTTTTGCGGCGAGAATCGATCCGCGTTACGTAACGCTCTGGCAAGCGGCGAACGGGCGGCTGCTCGTCGAGTTGGGCGAACACGAGAGCGACGTTTCCGATTTTGCGTTTTCTCCGAACGGAACGGAGGTCGCGTCGACGACCGGCTCCGGGAAACGCGTCGTTCTTTGGGACGTTTGCAAGGGCGCGGCTCGTCGAACGCTCGACGAAACGGCGGCGGGCGTCGCGGAGATCGACGCGGTCGCTTTTTCGACCGACGGCGGCTCGATCTATTTTGCGAACGATCTGGGCGAGATCAAGCGTTGGGACGCTCGCGCCAGGCGCCGCGTCGCGGAGGCGAAATAACGGCGAAAGTCGGTTCTTTCTTATCTAACCGTCAAGCTTTGCGCAAAACGCCGGACTTTCTTAGCCGTTAAAACCGGCGTCGCGGCCGACGAATCGGCGACTTTTTTTTGAAGAATCGCGGCGAATCGTTGACTTCCGACGCTCGCGGGGGTATACTAAGCGGTTAGAGGCGGAAAGGCGGTCGGCGTCGGCTTTTTCCGCCGCTCGCGTCGCGACGACAACGAGGACGCGACGTCAATGGAATAACGAGACGAAAAACAAATAACGGGCGGGGAAGACCGATGAGCGACGAGCCGATTTTGTTTCAAAGCCGGATCTTTAACGTCGTCGAGCGAACGCAAGTCGGACGAAGCGGCAAGATTTTGAAGCGGCAGGTGGTGAAACATCCCGGCGCGGTGGCGATCGCGCCGATTTTGCCGGACGGTCGGGTTTTGCTGATCGAGCAGTTCCGCGTCGCGTTGCAAAGGAAGATCTTCGAGATTCCCGCCGGGACTCGCGAGGTCGGCGAGGATCCGCTGTCGACGGCGACGCGGGAGTTGAAGGAAGAAACCGGGTATTCCGCCGGAAAAATCGAGCGAATGACCGCGATTTACACGTCGCCGGGAATTTTGCAGGAAGAGCTGATTTTGTACTTGGCGACCGACTTGAAGCCCGGCGAAACCGCGCTCGAAGACGGCGAAGCGATCGAGTTGCGTCCGAAAACCTGGGACGAGATCGACGCGATGATCGACGGCGGGGAGATCGTCGACGCGAAGACGCTCGTCGGGCTTTTTATGGCGCGTCGAGCGTTGGACGCCGGACGCTAAATAAAACGGGAATTTTGGAACAAAACGCTTGTTTAGCGTTGTTTGCGAAACGGTGGTTTGGGCGAAAGAGCGGAAAACTTAGCCGCCAGGAAGGGAAAACGAGCGAGATGACGATTAAGAAAACGCTGAAACCGCAGGTGATTTTGACCGGATTCTCCGACGAATGCTCCAACGAAAAGACGCTCGTCGAGCAGTTCGCGACTTTCGCCGCGCTCGGGTTGCAGTATTATAGCGTTCGTTTCGTGAATCTCGGCGACGGCGTGAAAAACGTCGTTTCGCTGTCGAACGACGAAATTCGTCGCGTCGTCGAGGCGCAGAACGATTATGGGCTCAACGTGTCGTCGATTGGGTCGCCGATCGGAAAAATCAAGCTCCTCGACGTCGAGGACGGGTCGAAAGACCGGTACGTTCCGTTCGACAAGTACCTGGAAAAGGACGTGAAGCGCGTTTGCGACGTCGCGCACCTCTTTGAAACGAAGCTGATTCGCGGTTTTTCGTTTTATCAGCCGAAGGGGGATGACCCGAAAAAATACGTTTCGCAGGCGGTCGACCGGCTCGGCAAGATCGCCGAAACGTGCCATCGCAGCGATTTGACGTTCGGGCTGGAAGTCGAGGCGAACCTGATCGGGTGCAACGGGTGGATCCTGGCGGAAATTTATCGACAAGTCAACCATCCGGCGATGAAGTTGATCTTCGACGCGGCGAATCTCGTCGTGCAGGGGTATTCCGCCGCCGAAATCTTCGAGCAATACGAGGCGATGAAGTCGGGGCTCGGCTGGTTGCACGTTAAGGATTACGTGAAAACCGTCGTCGACGAAAAGGGCGGCCGCCAGGACGAGGACAAAATGAAGGGGTTCGTTCCTTGCGATCGCGGGTATTCCGGGCACGAGGCGATTTTGCGCGACTTCGCCAAGATCGCGCCGTCGTTGACGGAAAACTTGAAAACGCGCGGAGTGCCCGGCGTCTTCGTCGACCTTGAGCCGCACGTCAAAGGGGGCGGACAGTTCGGCGGATTCAGCGGATGCGACGGACTTGGCGTCGCGTTGCGCGCCCTTTGTCGGACGCTCGATTACGTCGGGATCGATTATCACCTTCGCGATTTCGACGACGTCCGAGCCGCGCGCGGTTTCTGATCGGGAAAAAACGACGTTAAATCGGGTAAACGCGGCGGAGTTTGCGGACGTCGGAGAGTCGAACGGCGACGAAACGGTTTTGACGGTCGGGCGGCGGCCGCGACTTGCAAAAAGCGGTCGCGGCGCTTCGAGCGGTCGAGGTTGGCGGTAAAACGCGTTGAAATCGATCGTGTTTGCCGATTTTAACGGATCCGACCGCGAGAAAGGAGAACGCGCAACGGGGCGAACGCTCGCGCCGACCCGAAAAAGACGGCGACTTTGTAAATCAAACTCGGAATGCAAACGACGCGCGGCAACCAACGGCGGCGCAACGCTTTAAGCGACGCGTCGACGACTCGTTCGGCGTCGAGCCAAAGGAAATTCGGGACGGTTTCTTTGATCGTCGAGAAGCGCATCGTCTCGGCGTCGTGAAAGCCGGTGCGCGTAAAGCCGGGGCAAAGCGCCTGAACTCGAACGCCGATCGGCCCGACGTCGCATTGGAGCGAGCGCGAAAAACTGACGACGAACGCTTTCGTCGCGGCGTAATCGGCGGCGCCGTCTCCGGCGAAGAACCCGGCGACGGACGCGACGTTGACGATAAAACCGGCGCCGCGTTTCCTGTTTTGCGCCTTCATCGGAACGAGCGCGGCGCGACTTAGCCGCATCGTCGCGACGCAGTGCGTTTGGATCATCGCCGTTTCGACGTCGAGAAAAACGTCCGGAAATCGTTGGTTTCCGCCGAATCCGGCGTTATTGATCAGGTAGCGGAGCGTCGGGAGCGACTCCAACCGCCGTTCGACCTTTTCCACTTCGTCGAGTTTCGAGAGGTCGGCGACGAGCGTTTCGACCGCGACGCCGAATCGGGCCGTTAAGTCGGCGGCGATTTCGTCGAGAAGCGGCCCGCGGCGGGCGACGAGGAGCAGGTCGCAACCTTCGGCGGCCAAGCGGCGAGCGAAAATCTTGCCGAAACCGCTCGAAGCGCCGGTTATCGCGGCGACGGGGCGGCTGTTTTCTCCGATTTGCATTGTTTTTCTCCGTTTTTTTGTTTTTTGATGTTAAATTGGGCGGTTTGGGGGAGCGGTCGGCTTCGGAGGCGCGCCGCGTTTTCGTTTGTTGGGCGCCCGGCGTCGGAAAAGGACGCGATTTAACGTTGCGGTTTTCAGTTTGGCGGCGGCAACGGCGACGCGGAATGATCGGCGTTTTCGACGCGACGTTCGAGCCGCAAAGTCGACGAATCCGGAAAAGTCAGCCGGACGTCGCCGGGAAATTGCGGCTCGGCGCGGTTCGCAAGGGGCGTTTTTCGGACGGCGGCGGTTAAGCGACGCCATTCGGCGGCTCCCATCGCGGCGAGCGGCCAGTTTCGATCGCGCCAAATTTGCCGAAAATAACGGCGAACGAGCGGTTCCGGGGCGGCTCGCAACGGTTCGAGCGGCAAAACGACGACGTTCGGCGAATTCGCGGCGTCGGGAATCGGGGCGGCGAGCGAAGCGAGCGTTCGGCGGAAGCGCGCGTCGCGGCGTCGAGCGGCGGCGATCGCGGCGTCGAGCGGAGCGGTTTCGGCGTCGAAAAAAGTTTCCGTTTCGTCGGCGAGTTCGGACAGGCGGAGGAGCGCCGCGTCCCAACGACCGGGGAAAATCGCGTCGAGCAGGGGCGCCAATTCGTTGCGAACGCGGTTGCGGACGTACCGCGGCGAGGCGTTCGAGGAGTCGACGCGGTAAAGCTGGTTAAGTTGGGCTAAATAGGCGAGGATTTCGGCGCGTCCGACGGCGAGAAGCGGGCGGATCAGAACGAGCGATTCGTCGAGCGCTCGAACCGCCGGAACGCCGCGCAATCCGTCGAACCCGACGCCGCGGAAAAGACGGAAAAGGAGCGTTTCGAGCTGATCGTCCCGATGATGCGCCGTCGCGAGGAAACGAGCGCTCCCCGATTTCGCCGCGTCGACGAGCGCCCGGTAACGCGCCGTTCGCGCCGCGCTTTCCCAACTTCCCTGGCGCCGCGCCTCCGCTTCCAACTCGTCGGGATCGAGCGTCCGGCGGAAAAAATCGACGCCGAGTTCGGCCGCCAACGCCTCGACGAACGCGACGTCGCCGTCCGACTCCGCGCCGCGAGAACGGTGATCGACCGTCGCGACGAAAATATTGCGCCGCAAATTCCGATTATTCGTTATTTCCGTCAGTCGAACGAGCCCGCGAAGGAGCGCGACGCTGTCGGCGCCTCCCGAAACGGCGACGCAAACGCGACGGGAGCGCCAAACGTCGAGCGGAAAAGCGGCGAGGAGCGCCGTTTCGAACGGTTGCGGCGGCGAGCGAAAACGAGCGGAAGACACGGGGGCGGAACGACGAGAAAAGGCGACGGGGCAAGGGGAACGGGAAACGACGAGGGAACGACTCGAGCGAATCGGGAGATTCGGCCCGACGGCGAGAGCGGTTCGACGCGTCGGCGACGGTCGGGCCGCTCGGGAACGGCGTTCGGCGATCAGTAAACGTCGCGGCCGGTCGCCGACTCCGTTTCGCGCTCGGCGGAGCGGAACCATTTTTCGCGCTCTTCGGGGGTGATCGCGTAAATTTCGATCGAAAATCGCTTGCTGAGTCGCTCTTCGTAAGTTTTGCGCATCGCTTCGCGGCGGTCGGCGATCAACTTTTGCCGCACCTCCTCCTGCACCTCCGGAAACGTTTTGACCCGTTCCGAAACGCGCTCGACGACCCGAGCGATCGTCAAACTGTTCTCGTCTTCCAGGATCCGACTGAGCGCGCCGACCGGAAGATCTTCGCTAAAGATTGCGTTTTCAACCGTTTCCGAACGTAGCGCTCCCCGTTCCGTCCAATCGCGATATCCGCCGTTCGACGCGAAAACGTCTTCGGAGTCGACGCGGCAAACTTCGGCGAAGACGGCTTCCTGGCGTCGCGGATCGGGTTCCGCCTGCACGGCGTTGCCCATGTGAACGATTTTGCGCCGCGCCTCTTCTTTCGAGCGTTTGCGACCGAAGTAGACGGTCATCGCCTGCCAGCGGACGCGCGGTTTCACTCGATAAACGTCGCGATTCGCCTCGTAATAGCGCCGCAAGTCGACGACGGTCGGGTCGAATTCCTCTTCGCCGAGGTTGTAGTTCATCCAAAGTTCGCCGAGCGTCTGCTGCATAAAAATGCGTTTTTCCTGCGCGTAATCGCTGCCGATTTCGCGTTCGAAATAATCTTCCAGCTCTTTGTGCGTTTGACAGCCGAACGTCTCTTTCAGCTCCGGAACCACCTTCGAGTTAAACTCCGATTCGAGTTGCTTCGTTTGCTCTTCGATTTGGTCTTTCGGTCGGCTGACGACGTAATCGTTGTAAAACAACAGCTTTCGGATGTGGTTGTCGAGAATCTGCGTGAAAATTTCCTCGTTGTTTAAATATTGGTTCAATATGCCGTTTTTGTAATCTTCCCGATATTTCTCGCGGACGTCCTCCGGGATCTTTTTGATCTCCTCGAGGTACTGCATGTGCGCGAATTTTTTGATCTGGTGAAGAATATCGCGACGTAAAATCGCCTCGTGCCCGACGCGACCGAGCGTTTCCGCCCCGTCGTAATAGGAGCGGGTCGCCAAAACCGGAGCGGTCGCGCGGACGTTGGAGTTCGGCGCTTCCTGCGCGAACAGACGAGCGGTTCCGGCGAGCGTCGACGATTCGACTCCGAGGACGCCGGCGGCGGCGAGGAAAAAAAGGGGCGCGCGAACGCACCGGTCGCGACGATTTTGACGGATCGAACGAAAAGGAAGGCGCGGCGACAACATGAACGCTCCCGACGGCGGCTCGCGAAGCGGTTTCGGAAAAGAAAAACGTCGCGAACCGGAAAAACGGCGTGTAAAAAGGTTTCCGCGTCGTTGCTGTTATAACGCGGGAAAATTTGTTTGTCGGACGGAAATTGACGGCGACGAACGCCGAGGAACGCGACGCGATCGCCCGTCCGATGGAACGCGTCGCCGCAGTATAGCGTTTTTTCAGCGCAAAGCGCAAGAGGAAAATGCGAAATTTTCCAAATTTTACCGTTATAATTGTTAAAATAGGTAAAACAGGAAAAAATAAAAAATTATTTTAGGGCGTTTGCGAAGAATAAAGAAATTGCGCTGGAAAAAAAGAATTAACGGATTAGAATAATTGTAACGGTCGCGAGTCTTGGCGACCGAGCGGAATAAGCCGTTTCGCGCTTGACGGGCGGGGCGGCGCGTTGATTTTAACGAAACGGGCGAGGCGACGTTTTGTCGGAAGGCGAAAGCGCGGCGCCGTCAACGGAGTGGGGATTGTCGATGATTCGTTTAAGCGTTCGTCGCGGCGTCGCGCGCGTCGCGTTGGGAGCGACCGTCGCGGCGTTGTGCGCGTCGCCGGCCGTCGAGGCGAAAATTTTTAACGGCCAACGTTGCCGCGTTTTGGGCGGAGCTCGTTTGGCGAGGCCGAGCGCCGACTTCGGGTCGAGCGCCGAAATCGTCGCGCCGACGCAAGATCCGGAGCTTTGGAGTTGGAAAACGCCGTTTTGCGCGCCGCCGAACGAGCCGCTCGTTTTGCCCGCGCCCGTCGGGAGCGGAAGCGCCGCGTTTTACGTCGCCGACGGGATCAAAACGCCGCTCTTCAACGGCGTCGATCTGAGCGGTTGGACGTCCGTTAAGGGCGAGGCGCCGGGCGACGGTTGGAAGGTCGTCGACGGGACGATTTTCCGCGAAAAGAGCGGGGGCGACCTCTATTTCGACGGAAAATTCGAGAATTTTATCCTTGAATTTGAATTTAAGATCAGCGAAAAGGGGAACAGCGGCCTCAAGTACCGCTCGTGGAACGCCGAAGGTTTCGGACTTGGGTGCGAATATCAGATTTACGACGATATTAACGACGAGAAGAACCCGCCGCGTTACCAAACCGCGTCTCTTTACGACGTCGTTTCGCCTCGCGAAGGAACCTCGAAGATCAAAATGGGCGAGTTCAACCGCGGGAAAATCGTCGTTTTGGGGAATCGCATCGAGCATTACCTCAACGACGAGCTGATCGTCGCGATCGACGTCGGGTCTCGCGAATGGAACGAGCTGGTCGCTAAGAGTAAATTCAAGGACGTCAAGGAGTTCGGAACGACGACGCTCGGGCGGATCTTCCTCCAAGACCACGGCTCTCAGGTTTGGTTTAAGAATCTTTACGTTACGAAAATGAAGCCCGCGTATCCGACGGGACGTCGCGGCTTGCTCTGCCGTTATTGAAACGATATAGAAATTTGAATCGGCAATCGAAAGCGGCGGGCGCGTCGCTCGTTTTTGCGGCGAAGCGTCGAATTTGGCGAGCGGCGAAACGAGACGGGTCAAAAGGGGGCGAGCTCTTCGACGCGAACGGCGAGCTTGCCGTCGGCGACGAGGAGAACGCCGCGACCTTGGAGGCGTCCGTCGGCCCAAATTTGAACGACGCCGCTCGTCGCGTCCGACAGGGGAACGATCGATTCGGGCTCCAACGCGGCGACTTCGGCGGCGGTGAGGCGAACGCGTCCGAGTTCCAGCGAGTAAGAGACGGTCGCCGGGACGCGCCGCGGCTCGGGAGCGTCGAGCGAACGACGCAACGCTCGAACGTTCGCGTCCGAAACCAACGCGTCGAGCCGTTCGTTCGAGCGGGCGACGATCGCGTCGAGTCGGGAAGTCAAGTCGGCCCAAGGGGGCGCCGCGGGGGTTCTTTCGTTCATCGCGTCGACTCCGTCGCGGCGTTAAAATCGTTTCGACGGTTAAAAAAGCGCGGTCTTTCGGAACGCCGCGACCGCCGCGTCGTCTAAAATAGCGCGAAGAGTCGCGGTTTAACGGAACAGTTCGGAAATCGACGAATTGGGATTCAACGCGCGGTTCATCGTCCAGCGGTCGACGTCGGCCAGGATCTTCTTCATGCGCGTTTCGGCGGCGTTCGGTTCGTTCGGGCGCTCGTTGTATTGGCGAACGACGACGGTCAGTCCGGCCGTGTGGAAGAGGCGCAGTTGATTCGGAGTCGGACGCGACGCGGCGGAACCGGCGCCGGTCGTCATCAGGATCGGCAGATCGCGGGCGTTGCGCCAATCGCGGAGCGGCTGACGCTCCAACGTCGGGAACGCGCCGTCGATCGAAACGACTCCGGCAAATTCGCGGGGGTTGCGAAGCGCGACGCGCAACGCCGTCGTTCCTCCGGCGCCGCGACCGGCGAGAAAAACGCGGCGACGGTCGACGTTCGATTTCGCCGACGCCTGGTCGATCGAGTAAAAAACGAGATTCTCCGCTTCGGAAACGCCTTCTTCGGTTTCCGGCCAATCGTAACGGGTTTCTTCGCGTCTTTCGCCGACGAGCAGGCGGCCGTTCGAGCGGCGGCAAGCGAGCGACGTGTGTCGGCAAGCGAGACCGCGCGGGGCGATCGAAACGTAGTTGCGCGTCGAAATTTGCGGCGCGACGTCGAAAATTTCCGTTTCGCTCGAACCGGCGTCGTGCAGCCAAACGATGAGCGGGTAGGCGTAATTCGGCTCGTAGTGCATCGGGAGCGCGAGGAAGTGCGGAAAAGTCCGGTTCCGGGCGTCGCCGCCGCGGCGAGGCGAGTAGCTTTCGACGGCGGATTCGAAAACGGCGGCGGTTCGAGGGGCGGCGACGACGTTGGGGCGGAGCGTTTTGGCGTTGGACATATCTCGACGAGTTAAAGCAAAAGGAAACGCGAGCGACCGCGAAATTTCAGGTTAAGGGTCGAACCGTTAAAAACGGCGGAACCGGAGCGGCGAACGCCGCGGCCGAGCGCGCTCGAACGGGCGCGTTTCGGAACGTTGGGACGACGCGACGAGCGTCGTTCGCAAAAAAATGTACGTTCCTCGATCCGTTTTGGCGAAAGTTTTTCGGGCGGATTTTGGAATTTTTTCGCGAACCGGCGACGCGGGGGCCGTCGTTTCGGCATAAACGCTTCGGTTTGACGTCGGCGACAGACTATACGGGTTGAAAGGCTTGCGCCGACGATTACGACTATAATAGCCTATAACCGGGGGGGGAGTCAAGGCGTATTGCGCGACTTTTGGCGTTTCTCGCTAAAGTTTTTTCTTTTTTTGCCGACCGCGGGGAGCGGCGACGGCGTCGCGTTTTTCTTAACGGAGCGATTCGTAAAAATCGCGTCGCGTTTTTCTTTGCAACGAAACGCGATTCTAAAACGGAATAATCGAAACGGTTTTCCGCGGCCGTTTTTTCGTCTTTTCTTCCGTTTATTTTCGGCGAGCGGGCGGGGCTTGCCGAGACGCGGCGTTTGATCTTGCGTTTTTTTGCTAAAATTTGTAAAAATTCCTACCATTCGAAAAAAAAGTAAAAACTTTACTTTGGTTCGAGTCGATACGAACGATAGGGAACCCGAACGACGCGGCGGCGCTTTCTTGCGACCGGGCCGCGCGCTCCGACGATTCGGCGTTTGGGGGCGGCGTATGGAGACGCCGCTTGTAAGTTTTGCGCGACCTTTAACGAAAAAGCGTCGCGGTTGCGGTCGAGGGCCGCGGCGCTCCGCGAGGACGCAAAGGATTCAAGGAAGGATAAAAATGCGTTTTTCATCGAAAAAGACGAAGGCGTCGAGAAAAAAAACGAGAACGTCGCAAACGTCGAAGAAGTGGAGAGGCGCGATTCTTTATTTCGCGCTCTTCGGTTTCGCGCCGATCGTCTCCGGCGCCGAGGTCGTTCGTTACGTTTCGAATCATTCGGAGTTGAGCGCCGCGATTAACGAGTTCAACGGGTCGGTCGGCGACGATTATAGGATCGTTTTGACCGGCGACGTCGCGGTCAAGGGCGTCCTTCCGACGATCGTCGGGAACGCCGCGTTGGTCGGCGCGTCGTGCGGATCGTTGACGATCGACGGCGCCGGGCATAAGATCGACGGCGGAGGAGCGTACCGCGGGTTCGTCGTCGACGCCGGAAAATCCGGAGCGGCCGTTACCGTCGCGTCGACGACGTTCGTCAACTGCGTCGCGCAGGGCGGCGACGGCGGCGACGGAGCGAGCGGAGGCGGGGGCGGCGCCGGAGCCGGGGCCGCGATCTTCGCGAACAGCGGAAAGGTCGTCTTGAGCGACGTGTCCGCGAAGAACAACAAGGCGGTCGGCGGAAACGGCGGTTCCGTTTTGCAAGATTCTTACTCTTACGCCGGAGGCGGCGGAATCGGCGGCGACGGCGGCGACGGCGCGCTCCTGCAATACGGCGCCGCGAACGGCGGCGGAATCGTCGACGACGGCGCCGACGCGAAAGCCGATTCGACGACGGCGGACGGTTACGTCGAAGCGGGAGACGGCGGGGAAACCTCGAAGAGCAATCCCGGTTCGTTCGGCGGGCGCGGCGACGTTACGACCCCGGTCGGGGGGAACTCCGAATTCGGCGGGGGCGGCGGCGGTTCGATCGGAAACGGCGGCTCCGGCGGTTTCGGCGGAGGCGGCGGCGCGGGCGCTCTCGAAGGCGGTTCCGGCGGTTTCGGCGGAGGCGGGGGCGGCGGTTCGTCCGCGTTGACCGGCGGGCTCGGCGGATTCGGCGCCGGGAGCGGCGGGTACGTCGAGGGCGCGACCAGCTCGAAATTCGACGATACTAAAGGCGGCGGAACGGGCGGCGGAGGCGCCGGGCTCGGCGGCGCGATCTTTATCGGCGAGAGCGCCGACGTTACCTTTGTCGTTTCCGAGTCGTCGACCGGAAAGATCGAAGGAAACGTCGCGGTCGGAGGTTTGGGCGGCGGCGGAACGGCCGAAAACGGCGAGGCGATCGGCGGCGGCGCGTTCCTGCTCAACGACATGAAAATCGACGTCGCCGCGGGCGCGACTTACACGCTGTCGAACGGGATCGGCGGCGTCGCCGGGTCGAAAGACTCGAAGCCGGACGCGAACGGCTCGTATGGAAACGACGCGGGAATCGTCAAAACCGGCGACGGAACGTTGGTTCTTAACTCCGTCGATAAGTCGACTTACGCCGGAGACACGGTTGTTCGCGGCGGAACCCTGGTCGCGGCGAAAACGGGCGTCGTCAGCCAATATTCCGATCTCGACGCGGCCGGCGGAACGGTTCGTTTGGAAGCGGATCAAACGGTCGTCAACTTGAAAAGTTCGGGCGAAGGCGGAACGATCGACCTCGGCGGGAAAACGCTGACCGTGTCGCAGGGCGCCGCCGACGGCGAAGACGAAGTTTTCAACGGAAGGATCGTCGCGGGCGGAAAAGACGCCGCGTTGACGAAAAAGGGAACCGGAACGCTGACGCTCGCCGGAGACAGCCGCGGAGGAAACGACGCGACGAACGCCTTTACGACGAATCTCGTCGGCGGAACCGTTCGCGTGGAAAACGACGGCGCGTTCGGCGACGGCAAGATCGTTTATTCGCGAACCGACCAAAACGACCGGACGCGGGCGATCGAATTCGGCGACGGCGTCGAAATTTCGAACGATATCGTCCTGAAAGGGAACAAAACGGCGTTGAAAGTCGGCGTCGCGTCCGACGACGCGAACGCTTCGGCGACGTACTCCGGCCTGATTTCGGCGAACGGTTCGCAAGTCAAGCAGCTCGTCGTCGATTCCGACGCCGCGACGCAAACGTTGAATCTGACGTACACCGGCGTCCGGAAAAAGACCGAGGTCGTCGTCGACGCCGCGACCGGCGAAGAAACGGCGAAAAATTCCTGGTCGGTCGCGCCGCCGGCGCTCGATTCGGTCGTCTTGAAGAACGGGACGCTGGACGTCGCGGTTACGACCTTTAAATCCGACTCCGGGAAGCGTTACTGGTACAACGCGCTCGGCGGGGCGACGTTGACGAACGACGGGAACAATCGCCTTGATTTGACGCTCGACCGCTCGTTCGACGCGGACGCTTCGAGCGACGTCGCGGTTGGGTTCGCGAACAATATGGCGCTGAATTCCGGCTGGTTGGCGGTCGGCGGAAACGGTTCGAACGTCGAGTACGGCGGGCGAACGGGCGGCGTCGGGGGCTTGCGCGTCGACGTCGGCGCCGGGTCGACGTTCAAACTGACCGGAGCGTTCGGACACGCCTTCACGGATCTCGCGTCCGGGACGCTCGACGTTTCGAAATCGAGCGCGACGCAGGTTTATCTCGGCGGGCTTTCGTCGAGCGGGAACGACGTCGCGGTCGTCGCCGGAGAGAAGGATCTGGCGATCGATTTCGACGACGCGGACTTGACTTATTCCGGCAAGATCGTCGGTTCGGAAGAAAAGGGCGCGACGATTTACAAGGCCGGAAACGGTTCCTGGACGGCGAACCTGTCCGACGATTCGAACGTCGAAAGCGTTTCGATCCTCGGCGGCGCGTTCTCGCTCGGCGCGGAGCATTACGGCGAAACGATCGGGTTCGCGATCAACGTCGGCCAGGGCGGGACGTTCAAACTCGTCGGCCCGTCCGGCGCGAGCCTCGAGCTCGACAACTTTTCCGCGGCGCGAAAGAACGGCGCGATCGAAATCGGAAAAGACAACGTCGTCCGGTTGTCGAATAAAAATACGTCGACGACGCTCGCGGCGAACCTGCGAGGCGCCGGGACGCTCGAACTTGCGAACGTCGTCGGGGAAGACGGCGGCGTCAAAACCTGGTCGCTCTCCGGGAACAACTCGGCTTGGAGCGGAACGGTCGCGGCGACCGAAACGGGCGCGTCGATCTCGCTCGACTCCGAAAACGCGACGTCGAAAAATTCGGCGATCGTTCTCGGCGATTCGGCGACTTTGACCGCCAACGCGACGAACCGGCTCGGAACGTTGACGCTCGGCGGCTCGACCGTCGCGCGGGTCGCGGCTCGCCGGTCGCTTTACGTCGACAAACTCGACGGCGGCGCGAATCCGCTCGCGATCGACGGCAAGGGCGCGTTCGTCCTCAACGGAGCGGGCGCCGCGGCCGACTTTACCGGCGCGACGACCGTCGCGGGCGGAACGCTCGTCGTCGCCGGAAACAACGTCGCCGAAGGGCGCGAAGCGACGACGCTTAAAAACGGCGGAACGATCGTTTACGATTACGCGAACGAAAAGGCCGCGAACGGCGAATCGCTCGGCTCCCTTTGGGGCGCGGAGTTGAAAGTCGACGGAGAGGGCGGATTGACGATCGCCGACGCGTCGGCGCCGGTCGACGTTACGGACGCGATCTCGTTCGTCGGCGCGGAAAACAACGTCCTGACGCTCGACGCAAGCTCGCCGCTCGTTTACGTTAAAAGCGCGATCAACGGCGACGGAACGATCCGGAAAACCGGTTTCGGAACGGCGGTCTTGAACGGAACGGACGCGATTTCCGGGCTGACCGTTTCGCAGGGCGTCCTCCAACTGGGGACGGGCGCGAACGCGCCGAACGCGCAAGCGGCGAACGCGGCGGTCGTTTTGAACGGCGGGGCGCTGACCGGGTGGACGGATTCGCTCGGCTCGGTCTCGATCGGACGCGGCGGAACGCTCGCCCTGTCGAAAACCGGGCGCGTCGACCTGACCGGTTCCGGGACGGTCTTTTCGCTGAACGGCGGGACGCTGTCCGTCGCGGTCGCCGACGCCGATCGCTATACGAATTACGCGACGACCGACGGGGACGTTTCGCTCTCGAACGGCTCGGTTTACGTCGATTCCGCGAAGGACGCCGGGCTCAAAGCGGGCGACGCGTTGACGGTCGTTTCGACCGAAAACGGCCAAATGAGCGCGAACGTCGACCGGCTCCTGATTTACGACAACATCGCGGGGAACCGGTTCGTCGTCGACCGCGACGCCCTTGCGAACGGCAACTTTACGTTGAAACTGCAAAAAGTCGACTACGCGAGCGGCGCGTCGTCCCCGAACGAACGCGCGATCGGCGGTTACCTCAACCGTTGGCTCGACGGCGGCGGGCTCGATTCGGAGCAAAACGCTTTCGTCGCCGCGTTGGAAAACGAGATTGCGCGCGACCCGAACGCGTTGAACCAGTTGACCGGCGAGCAACGCTTGTCGGCGATGAACGCGCAAGCGCAGACCCGCAACCTCATGCGGCAAACGCTGACGCAAAACGCGATGCTGCGCGCCTCGTCGCTGAGATCGAACGAATATTCCGGGCTCCGCGGGCAAATGAGCGAAGAGCAAAGCGGGTTCAGCGGTTGGGCGGCGGCGTTCGGCGCCGGCGGTTCGGCCGACGATCGCAAGGGCGCGACCGGGTACGACTACGCGCTCCTGGGCGGGATGTTCGGAATCGAACTCGGCTCGAACCCGACGCAGCAGTTCGGTTTGTATTACAGTTACAATAACAACCAACTCGACTCGTCGCTCGGCGAAACGGAGATCGACTCCAACGATTTCGGCGCTTACCTCCGTTGGAACGACGCTTGGGGATACGGCTTCGTTACCGGCGGCCTCGGCGTCAACGATTACGACTTCGAGCGGCGGATCGGCCTGGGCGGCTACCCGGTCGCGTCGTTCGACGGCGAAACGGACGGCTGGACCGGCTCGGTTTACCTCGAACGCGGCTACACGTTCGACCTGGGCGCCTCCGCGCTCCAACCGTACGGCGGCTTGCAGTTCACGCACGTCGAGATGGACGAGTTCGCCGAAAACGGAACGCTGAACGCGCTTTCGATTAAAGGAATGGACGCCGAGTACGACTCGTTGCAGGGCGTCTTGGGCGTTCGTTGGCTGAAATCGACCGTTCTGGGCGGACGGCTCTTCGACTTCAACGCTTACGCGAACTGGACGCACGAGTTCCTAGACGCGAACGCCGAGGGCGAAGCGACGCTCGTCGGCGGCCCGAACGGAACCTTCCGCGTCGTCGGAAACGGCGTCGGACGCGACTGGGTTTACACCGGTTTGGGCGGAACCTGGAACTTCAACGATCGTTTCAGCGCGTTCGGCGGCGCCGACGTTCAGCTGAACGGCTACACGACTTACGTCAACGGAAGCGCCGGGTTGAAAGCGACTTGGTGATCGACGTTTTCCCGAAGAGTCGGGGTTGAAAGACGCGGTCGCGTCGAGCGGGTTTCGTTCGGCGCGACCGTTTTTTTATCGAGAGAGCGGACGGCGTTAAGCGGCGGTTTCGTCCGTCGGGGAGATTTCGGCGTCGTCGGGTTCGTCGACCGGGTCGGGCGAGATTTTGACGGCGGTCGCGACGAGTTCGAGCGCGACGCGTTCGTCGTCGGCGAGCGTCGGCGTTGAAATTTCGCCGTTCGTCGCGCGCCAGCAGATTTGGGCGCCGAGTTCCGACGCGGCGTTCGAGGCGGCGTCGAGAATCGTTTCGATTTCGTCGGCGTCGAACGCGGTTTCGTCCGGCTTGACGTATTCGAAAACGGCGACGAGAACGCGGCGATCTCCGGCGATCCCGGAATAAACGTTCGCGACTTGCTGCAACGGGGTTTTCATCGGGTTCCTTTCTTTGCGTCGAGGAAAACGCGGAGGAGACGGGACGTCGGCGAACGCTCCGCTCGACCGCCGACGCGCTCATCTTAACGCCGTCGGGAAAACGCCGCGACGTCGACCGCTCCAAACGGCGTTTTTTACCGAGTCGACCCGCTTTTTTTCTTTTGCGTTTTTTGCGCGTTTCGCTTATTTTTCCCGTTTCGCCCGTTTTTCCCGTTTCGGCCGGGATCAGTCGGCGCTTTCCGTTTCCTCGAACTCGAAATACTCGCCGCCGTAAATCGCGTTCGCGCCGAGTTCTTCCTCGATCCGCAGAAGCTGGTTGTATTTGGCGACCCGTTCGCCGCGAACGACCGAGCCGATCTTGATTTGCCCGCAATTCGTCGCGACCGCCAAGTCGGCGACGAACGCGTCTTCCGTTTCGCCGCTTCGATGACTGACGATCGCCGCGTACCCGTTGCGCCGCGCCGTCTCGACCGCGTCGAGCGTCTCCGAAACCGAGCCGATCTGGTTCGGCTTCACAAGGATCGCGTTCGCGACGTTTTCGTCGATCCCGCGTTGGAGCCGCCGAACGTTCGTCGTAAAAAGGTCGTCGCCGACGAGACGAACTTTGTCGCCGAGCCGCTCCGTCAGCCGCCGCCAACCGCTCCAGTCGTTTTCGGCGCAACCGTCTTCGATCGACGCGATCGGATACTTGCTCGTCCAAGCGGCCAAAATCTCGATAAATTCGCTCGCCGTTAACTTTTGATTTTCGAACCGATAACGGTTTTCGACGTAAAACTCCGTCGCCGCGACGTCGAGCGCAAGAAAAACGTCCCGACCCGGAGCGTATCCGGCCCCGTCGATCGCCTCGACGAGAAGCGCGAGCCCCTCTTCGTTCGACCGCAAACTGGGCGCGAACCCGCCTTCGTCGCCGACGCTCGTCGATTTGCCGCGTTTTTGCAAAATCTGTTTCAACGATTGAAAAACGTCGACGCAAGCTCGAAGCGCGTCCGAAAACGTTTCGAACCCGACCGGCGCGATCATAAATTCCTGAACGTCGAGATTGTTGTTCGCGTGCGCGCCGCCGTTGAGAAGATTCGCCGTCGGAACCGGGAGCGTTCGCGCCCCGACGCCCCCGAGATAACGGTACAGCGGAAGCCCGCAAGCGCGAGCGCCCGCCTTCGAACAAGCGAGCGAAACGGCGAGAATCGCGTTCGCGCCGAGCTTTTTCTTGTTCCGCGTCCCGTCGAGTTCGATCGCCGTTCGGTCGATTTCGAGCTGGTCGCAAACGTCGAACCCGCGCAACGCGTCGGCGAGCGGGCCCTCGACGTTGGCGACGGCGTTCAAAACCCCGCGTCCGCCGTATTCCTCGTTTTCGTCGTCGCGCAGTTCGAACGCTTCGCCGGAACCGACGCTCGCTCCGCTTGGAACCGCCGCTCGACCGACGATCCCGTTTTCCAACGCGACTTCGACCTCTAAGGTCGGCGTTCCGCGGCTGTCGAGAATTTGACGTCCGACGACGTCGACGATGCGGCGCGAATTCATGCGGCGACTCCTTGCGACGATATTAACGAAAAAAGCGAAAACGCGGGCTCGACGCGCGGCCCGCTCCGTCGTTGATAAAATAGAATTGTCGGCGGCGGTTGGGAAGAATCGGTAAAATAAACGGATCGCGCCGATCGGGCCGGTCGGCGAAGACGCGTCGCAAGAAAGAACGACGCGCCGCTCGAACGTTCGCCGGGAACGCTCGAACGGCGCTATAGTATTAATGACAAAATCGGAAAAAGCGCGGCGTCAGTCCTGCTTCCCGCCGCGGCGCTGCGCCCAAACCTGCGCGCCGTTGATCAACAAAAGAAGCGCGAACGAAACGAGAAGCATCGCCAACGCGACCGTCGACGCCGCGACGACGCCGTTTTCTTCGTTCAACTTCCGCATAATCACGCCCGACACCAGCTCCGTTTTTCCCTCGATCATGCGGCCGATGAAAAGCACCGAGCCGTACTCGCCGAGCGCTCGAGCGAACGCCATCGTGAACCCCGCGATCAGCGCGGGAAGTATCGACGGAAAAATGACGCGCCAAAACGTTTGCCAACGCGTCGCGCCCAAACTCGCCGAGACTTCCTCGAGTTCCCGCTCGACTTCCTTGAGCGCCGGTTGAAGCGCCCGAATCACGAACGGCGCGCCGATGAAGATCAACGCGATCGCGACGCCGATTTCCGTCCCGAAAACCTTGAACGGAAGGTAAGGCCCGATCCAGCCGACGCTCGCGTCCGAGTAAATTTGCGCCAACGCCAAGCCGGAAACCGCCGTCGGAAGCGCGAACGGCACGTCGACCAGCGCGTCGAGGATCCGCCGTCCCCAAAATCGGTAGCGGACGAGCGTCCAAGCGACGATCAGGCCGAAGAACGCGTTGATTATCGCCGCGATAAACGACGTTCGGAACGTAACGACAAACGCCCGCTTGACCAGCTCGCTCGTCAGGGTCTTGTGAAACTCTTCGAACGAGACGCCCGACGTTACGATAAACAGCCCCGAGAGCGGGATCAAGACGATCAGACTCAGGTAAACGACGGTGAAGCCCATCGTAACGCCGAAGCCCGGCAGCGCGCTTCGTTGAACGAGTCGCATCGATCTCCCCTATTTTTCCTATGTTGACTAAGCGTTCGCGGACAAAACGGCGGCTTGCGTAAAAACGCGGACGAACGCGCCGTCGGGCCGCCGGATTTTTCCTAAATCGACTATTTGTTTTCCCGATAATTTTCTTCGAGGATCCGGTCGAAAACGCCGTCCGCGTTGAAGTGTTTTCGCTGCGCGGCGAGCCAACCGCCGAAAACCTCGTCGACGGTGAAAAGGCGGATTTCCGGGAACTTATCCCTGTATTTTTCAACGACTTCCGGAAGGAACGGACGGTAATGTCGGCGGGCGACGATCTCCTGCGCTTCCGGCTCGTACAGGAATTTCAGGTACGCTTCGGCCAAATCGCGCGTTCCGTGAGCGTCGACGTTTTTATCGACGACGGCGACCGGCGGCTCCGCTTTGACGCTGATCGACGGCGCGACGATTTCCAACTCGTTGTTCGAGTACGTTTTCGCCAAAATCGCCTCGTTTTCCCAAGCGATAAAAACGTCGCCGACCCGATTCTTGACGAAGTCGTCGGTCGAGGCGCGCGCCCCGGCCTGCATTCCGCGAGCGTTCGCAAAGACTTTTTTGACGAAGTTTCGCGCTTCCGCCTGCGCCGCTTCGACCCGTTCCGCTTTCGCCGGGTCTTTGAGCGCGTCGAGCCCGCCGTCCGCCGCGAGCGCTTTGTCGAGCGCGTAACCCCAAAGCGCGAGATAATTCCAACGAGCGCCGCCGGACGTTTTCGGGTTCGGCGTAACGATCTCGACGTCGGCGCGGGCCAGATCGCCCCAATCGCGAATGTTTTTCGGGTTCCCTTTGCGAACGACGAGAACGATCGTCGACGAATAGGGGCAGCTGTTGTTCGGAAGCCGTTTTTGCCAATAATTCGGATTTTCCGGATCGTCGGCGCCCTCGGAGAAGAGCCCCGCCGACGCGACGTCGTCGACGTCGAACGCGAGCGCCAACGTAACGACGTCCGCTTCTTGCCCCATTTTGACCGCCCGCGCCTGCGATCCGGAGCCGCCGTTGCTCTTTTCGACCTCGACCGTTTCGCCGGTCGTCGCTCGCCAATGTTCGACGAACGCGGCGTCGAATTCTTCGTAAAGTTCGCGCGTCGGGTCGTAGGAGACGTTCAAAATTTTACGTCGCCCGTCGTCGTCCGTGCAACCGACGCAAACGACGAGCGCGACCGTCGCGAAAAACAGGACTAACTTGTTCAAACGGTTTTCCTTTAAATTGAAATGCGTTTCGGATTTGATTAAACGAAATTCTCGCAATGAAAATCCGCGGGTTCACTCTCTTTTTTATCGGCCGTCGGCGCGTTCGAGTTGCGAAAAAACGTCCCGAAGGCGCCTTTTACCGATTTTTTGCGTTTTGCCGGGAACGCCGAGCGTAAGGCGCAAAAACCGGGCGACGCCGCGACCGAAGCCGCCGGGAGCGATAAAAAAGGCGCGTTTTCGGGATTGTAGCGACTTCGACGCGACGAAAGCGTCATTTTTTGCGTTTTTTTTGGGCGAAAAAGCCGCGCCGTCGCCGCGTCGCGGGGTATAATGACGTTGCGTCGACTCGAACGGCGGGCGTCGCCGCGTCGCGACGTTGTTAAAATGGTGAAAACAGCGAAAATATAGAGTTTGTTTTGTTCTTTTCTTGCGTCGCAATATTCCTTATTTTAACGCTCGAAACGAAAGGGCGGCGGGTTTCGGCGCTCGTCGGCCTTTGCGCGTTCGTCGCGGCGGCGGGCGCTTTCGACGCGGCGGGCGTCCTGCGCGCGGAAGACGGCTCGACGGCGGCGACGAAGCGTTTCGATCCGTTGCGTCGCGACGCGCTCGGCGCGCAGACGCGGTATCCGGCGGTCGCGAAGATCGTCGGACGCGACGAGCCGCAAACGAAAGAGGACGGTTCGCAGACGATTCCGCTTTATTACGGCGTCGGAACGCTCGTCGCGGAGGTCGGCGAATGGGGAATCGTCGTCTCGAACTGGCACGTCGTCAACGAGTCCCGCGATTCGATCGTCGCCAAATTCCCGACTTTTTCGAGCCCGGCCCGCGTGATTTTGTACGACGATTATTGGGATCTGGCGGCGTTGGTCGTGCGCAAGCCGCCGCGCGTCGCGCCGATCCCGATTTCGCTGGTCGCGCCGGAAGTCGGCGACGTCCTTTGGGTCGCCGGGTACGGATGGAGCGCCGGGCTAACCGAGTTTCAGATTCAGGCGGGACGACTCATTAATTACGCCGAGATCGTTTCGGACGGCGAGGACGACGCGAACGGAAAAACCGGTAAAAACGAAAAAACCGGAGACGGCGAACGCGACGCGGACGCTCCGGCGCCGACGAAACGCGTCCTTTACGAAACGCTGGCGGTCGACAAAGGCGTGCGGCCGGGCGATTCCGGCGGCCCGATCTTCAACCGTTACGGCGAGTTGGCCGGCGTGCTTTGGGGCTCGAACGGGCGGGCGACGATGGGAACTTACGGCCCGCGGGTTCAGTATTTCCTGACGCAGGCGATCGAGCGGCTTGCGCTTTTGGAAGCGGAGCGCCGACTCGACGCGGTCGAAGGCGACTTCCTGAATTGGCGGCTTGCGGACGGCGGCGCTCAAAAGGCCGAGGGCGCCGACGTTCGGGCGCAGGAGGCGGCGAAAAAATTGCGGGTCTATCCGATCTCGAGCGTTCCGGTTTACGTCGCCGCCGACGGGCGCGAGACGGCGGAAAATCTGGCGCGTTTGGAGAAAAACGTCGCGGAAGAGCGGGCGCGAACCGCGTTGATCGCCGCCGAAAACGCGAAGCCGACCGCGTTGCCGCCGTCGCCGCCGGTGTTTTCGCCGACGTTCGTCGCTCTGCAGCGGGAGTTGGAGCGCGTGCGGCCCGAGGTCGCGGAGACCGAAGTTTGGGCGGCGACGTCCGATTGGGCGTCGCAAACGACGCTTGCTCGTCGCGCTCCGAGACCGGCGAACGGCGTGCGGGAGACGTCCGCCGTCGCCGCCGATTCGACGTTGTTGGCGGCGACGAACGGATCGCCGGGAAGCAAGGGGCTTCTTGCCGACGGCGCGACGATCGTCGCCGCGAAACCGATCCGATCGGAACCCGACGCGGCGGCGTCGGACGCGCGCCCGATCGCGCATTGGCAACCGGTCTCGAACGACGGGGAAAATTCTGCGGATTCTGCGGACGGGGAAAACTCGGCGGAATTGACGGACGGGGAAAACTCGGTCGACGGGGCGAAGTCGGCGGATTCGGCGGACGAGGGAAACTTGGTTGACGGGGAAAACTTGGCGGAATCGGAGGACGAGGAAAAGGACGCGAAACGGGAAAATCGCGTCAATTTGAACGGCGTTTATTTCAGCGATTTTCAGGTTTATTTGATCGTTTGCATGATATTTTGCCTATTTTACAACGCCGCGCGCCTGATGACCGCGGCCGACGAAAAGAAGGAGCGGCGCAAACGACGCAAAGAGCGAGCGGACGTCGCCGAGCGTCGCGCCGGATGATTTTTGCGCGCCGCTTTGAAACGTCGAGCGTCTCGAAAGAGCGTTCGGCGTTTTTTTGTCGCTCGACGGCCCGCGACGGCGGCGTTCGACGCGAATTTTTCGCCGTCGGGCGTCGAACGGCGTTGGGATTTTAACGGTTTTGACAAAAAAATGGGCGCGGTGGGCGCCTTCCGCGGGAACGCCGTTTTTCTCTCTGGACGTCGTCGCCGTAAATTTTTATACTGTCGGCGCGACGCGGACGGTCGAGCGGGCGACGCGACGAGCGATTCGAGATAAAATAGAGCGACGAGGGAAAACGGGAGAAATGGGAGAAACGGCGAAAAAATTTCGATGGCAAGACGCGGTTCTGCCGATTTTCGCGGCGGCGGCCGTTCTCGCGCTTCTGTTCGCGCTCCCGACGCCGTTGATGGACTTGCTCCTGTCGTTTAATCTGGCGCTTTCCGTCGCGGTGTTCATTTCAACGTTTTTTGTGCGAAAACCGCTCGATTTCAGCGTTTTTCCAACGGTTTTGCTGGCGACGACTCTCTTCCGCCTTGTGTTGAACGTGTCGACGACGCGGCTGATCCTGACGCAAGCCGACGCGGGCGCCGTCGTCGACGCGTTCGGGCGGTTCGTCGCCGGGGACAGCGTCGTCGTTGGAATCGTTATTTTCCTTATTTTCGTTATTATCCAATTCGTCGTGATCACCAAAGGCGCGACGCGGATCAGCGAAGTGTCGGCGCGTTTTGCGCTCGACGCGTTGCCGGGGCGGCAAATGGCGATCGACGCCGACGTCGCCGCCGGGAATATGACCGACGCCGAAGCGCGGGCCGCTCGCGAAGAGTTGGCGGAACAGGCCGATTTTTTCGGGGCGATGGACGGCGCGAGCAAGTTCGTGCGCGGCGACGCGGTCGCGGGGCTTGCGATCGTTTTTATCAATATTATCGGCGGACTCGTTGTCGGCGTCGGCGAACGCGGGATGTCGGCGGCGGAGGCTTTTTCGGTTTATTCGAAGCTGACGATCGGCGACGGGCTGACGTCGCAGATTCCGGCGTTTTTGATTTCGTTGGCGACCGGGCTTCTCGTCGCTCGAACGTCGCGGCCGCAAAGCGTTTCGGAGGCGACGCTTGCGCAGGTCTTCGGGCGTCCGATCGCGTTGATTTTGACCGGCGTTTTTTTGGCGGCGTTGGCGGCGACGGGGCTTCCGGTCGCGCCGTTGACGGTTCTCGCGCTCGGGTTTTTCCTGTTGGCTTGGGCGGTTTCGAGAAATAAGGAAAAAGAGGCGGCGAAGGAAAAAGAGCGAAAAGAGACCGAAGAAGCGGAAAAATCGGCCGCGGATCCGGACGACGTCGACGACGCGCTGACGGTCGAGGCGATGGAACTTGAGATCGGGCTCGGGCTGATTCCGTTGGCCGAGTCGAACGACGGCGAAAATTTGCTCGATCGGGTGCGGCGCGTTCGGCGGCGGATCGCGGCGGAGCTGGGGTTCGTGTTGCCGAAGGTGCGAGCGCGGGACAACCCGAAACTCGACGACGGGCAGTTCGCGATCAAGATCAAGGGGGAGACGGTCGCGCTTTCGACCGTTTATCCGACGTCGCTTTTCGCGGTCGACGCCGGGTTTGCGTTCGGGGCGCTTCCGGGGCTCCAAACGACGTCGCCGCTCGACGGGGCGACCGCGTATTGGATCGATCCGAAAGATCGCGCCGCCGCCGAACGCGCCGGGTACGAAATTTGGGACGCCGCGACCGTCGTCGAAAAAAGGCTGTTGCAAACGGCGCGAAAAGAGGCGGCGGAACTGTTGACGCGCGACGCGACGAAGCGGCTCGTCGACCGGGTTCGCGAAACGGCGCCGGCCGTCGTCGACGAGCTGATCCCGAAGACGATGAGTTTGGCGCAAACGCAGCGCGTTTTGCAACTCCTTTTGCGCGAAGGGGTTTCGATTCGACCGCTCGATTTGATTTTGGAAACGCTCGGAGATTTTGCGGCGCGGGAATCGAATCCGTATCGGCTCCTCGACCGGGCGCGCGTTCGGTTGGCGAGGACGTTGTCGGCGAAAAATCGCGACGAAGACGGAACGCTCCGCGTCGCGATGTTCGAGCCGGAGGCGGAGGACGCGTTGCGGGCCGCCGTCGAAACGACCGAGTTCGGCGTCGAGTTGACCCTGTCGGCCGCCGCGCTCGAAACGTTGGGGGAAGCGATGAGGGCGAGCGCCGAGCGGTTGCGGGAAAACGGAGTTCCGCCGACTTTTCTCGTCGACGGGGCCGTCCGAACCGCTTTGCGCGAAGCGACTTGGAGCGCGGCGCCGGACGTCGATATCCTTGCCTTCGACGAGATCGACCGAGCGACGAAAATCGTTCAGGAAACGGTCGTCGAATGGGCGCCGGAAAGATGAATCGGGCGTCGACGGCGGCGAAATTTGGGGGATTGAAGGAATTGGGGGAATTGGCGAAATTGGAGGTTTTGGAGGAGCGGCGTTTTTTCCCGGGAACGGGATTCGGCGGCGATTGGAGCGGCGAAAGCGCGAAAATTTTGCGCGAAAAAACGTTCGAGCGCGTTCCCTGGCGCCGGTCGACTTCTCAAACGACGTTTTTTTGTTATAATTAAGACGGACGTAAGGCTTGTAACGAGCGACGAAACGATTTTTGTAACGTTTTAAAATAAGCGAAGCGGAATAGAAGGGCGGCGGGGAGAGCGATGAACGAAGAAACGGCGGCGTTGAAGTCCCTGTTGCGCGAAACGGCCGATTTTCAACGAGCGGCGGAGATCTTGCGCTCCGGCGAATCGGTCGTTTGGGACGGTTGCGTCGGAAGCGCGTTCGCGTTTTTGGGGGCGACCGTCGCCGAAACGCTCCGCAAAACGACGTTGGTCGTCGTCGCAAGGCCGGGGGACGTCGACCGCGTCGCCGCCGATTTGGCGTTTTTTTCCGACGCGCCGGTCTTAAAGTACCCGGTCTTGCCCGCGTCCGTTTTCGACGAGACGGAGTCGGAGATCTTTTTGTCCGAAGACGTCGATTTCGGCGTCCGGCTCCGCGTTTTGAAGGCGCTCGACCGTTGGGCGACCGCGCCGTTTTCTTCGGACGCCGCGAAGAGCGCTTCCGACGACGCTCCGCCGTTCGTCGTCGCTTCGTTGGCGGCGCTTTTGCAACCGGTTCCGAGTCGCGAGCAAGTCGCCGAAGGAACGCTCCGCGTCGAGAGGAACGGGGAGTTTGGGCGCGATCGGTTGATCCGCTGGCTGGCCGAGGGCGGTTTTCATTCGACGACGGCGGTCGAGTTGCCGGGCGAGTATTCGGCGCGCGGGCACGTCGTCGACGTTTTCGCGGTCGATTGGGACAAGCCGGTTCGTTTCGAGTTTTTCGGCGACGAGATCGAGTCGATCCGCTCGTTCGACGTCGCGAGCCAACGGTCGGTCGACGAGTTGGAAACGATTGAAATTTCTCGACTTCTGGTCGGCGGCGTCGCGACCGGTTCTTTCGTCGACCGCTTGCCGAACGACGCTTGGACGCTTTTTCTCAACGCGGAAGAAACGATCGCCGAAACGAACCGGCTCGTCGCCGATTACTCCGAAGCGGAGCGTTCGCGGCTTGCGGCGCCGAACGACGTCGCCAACGCGCTGTATCGGCGTCCGACGGGAAACGCGGTCGCCGTCGCGTCCGGAACCGAAATCGCGTCGGCGCGATTCGACATCGATTGCGGTTCGGTCGAGCGATTCCAAGGGGACGCGACGCAAGTCGAAGCGGCGTTGAACCGGTCTCCGGAGGAGGAGTCGATCCTGATCGTTTGCGCGTCGGAGGCGGAGGAGCGTCGGCTTCGGGAAACGTTTCGAGCGGCGGTTCCGTTGCGCGAAGGGCGGTTGCGTTTTGAGCGCGGGACGCTTTCGGACGGTTTCGAGTGGAAAGCGGCGAACGCTGTTTTGATCGGCGCGGAACAGCTTTTCGGACGTTCCATCGCGCGGCGTTCGACCGGCGGCGCTCGAAAAAAGGCGTTGAGCAAAACGATCGACTCTTTTATGGAGTTGACGCCGGGCGACCTGGTGATTCATACCGAACGCGGGATCGCCCGATATCTCGGCGTCGAGACGATCGACAAGGCGAATCAGCGCGAAGATCATTTAAAATTGGAGTTTGCGGACTCCGCTTGCCTGTATGTTCCGGCGTCGCGCATCGGAAAAATTCATCGATACGTCGGGCCCGGCGGCGCGAGAACCGCTCCGGCGTTGGCGAAACTTCGCGGGTCGAATTGGGAAAAGCAGAAAAAGGCGGCGCAGGAGGGCGTTTGGGAACTTGCGGCCGAGATGTTGGAGTTGCAGGCGGCGCGGGAGTCGCTCGAAGGTGTCGCGTTTCCGCCGGACGGGCCTTGGCAGCGCGATTTCGAGTCGCTCTTTCCGTACCGCGAAACGGACGACCAGCTTGCGGCGATCGAAGCGATCAAGCGCGACATGGAGCGCCCGCGACCGATGGATCGACTGCTTTGCGGCGACGTCGGGTTCGGTAAAACGGAAGTCGCGGCAAGAGCGGCGTTTAAGGCGGTCGAAGCCGGGTATCAGGTCGCGATCCTGGCGCCGACGACCGTCTTGGCGGAGCAGCATTACCGCGTTTTTACCGAGCGAACGGCGGCTTTTCCGGTAACGGTCGCCCGGCTTTCGCGTTTCGTTCCGAAGAAGGAGCAGGAGGAGACGCTCGAAAAATTGCGGAGCGGCGAAGTCGATATCGTGATCGGAACGCACCGCGTCGCGCAGAAGGACGTCGCGTTTCGCAAACTTGGGCTCGTCGTGATCGACGAAGAGCAAAAATTTGGCGTTAAGGATAAGGAAAAGCTCAAAAAGTTGCGCAACCTGGTCGACGTGTTGACGATGACGGCGACGCCGATCCCGCGCACGCTGCACTTGTCGCTCGTCGGAATCCGCGACGTCTCGAACCTGGAAACGCCGCCCGCCGACCGGCTTCCGGTGGAAACCCGCGTTTCCCGTTTCAATCCGGAGACGACGCGCAAAGCGATTTTGCGAGAGCTAAACCGCGGCGGCCAAACGTTTTACCTTCATAATCGCATCTCCGATATCGAGGAGGTCGCCGACCGGTTGCGCAAGATCGTTCCGGAGGCGAGGATCCGCGTCGGGCACGCTCGGATGGCGGCGGGCGAGCTCGAGGAGATTATGCGCGATTTCGTTACGCGGCGTTTCGACGTGCTCGTTTGCACGACGATCGTCGAAAGCGGCGTCGACGTGCCGAACGCGAACACGATCTTCGTCGACCAGGCGCACAAATTCGGCCTGGCGGAGCTGCACCAGATTCGGGGACGCGTCGGACGTGAAAAAAGGCAGGCGTACTGTTATCTGACGCTCGACGCGAATCAAACGTTGACTCGAGACGCGACGCGGCGTCTGCAAGCGATCGAGGAGTACGACCGACTCGGCTCCGGATTTCATATCGCGATGAAAGACTTGGAGATACGCGGCGCCGGAAACATTTTGGGAACGAGTCAAAGCGGGCACGTCGCGCTCGTCGGTTACGAAATGTACTGCGAGTTTCTCGAAGCCGCGGTTCGAGCGATGAAAAACGAGCCGCAGAAGTTGAAGGTCGAAGTCGAGGTCGACCTGCCGGGAACCGCGATTCTGCCGAGCGATTACGTCGTCGAGCAACGGACGAAAATCGATTTTTACCGCCGTTTCGACCGCGTCGCGACGATCCCGGAGGCCGTCGACGTGCGCAACGAGTTGCGCGACCGTTTCGGCCCTTTGCCGCCGGAAGCGGAGCGGCTCTTCGTGTTGGCGCAAATTCGAATCAAAGCGTTCGATTACCGCGTTCGCAAGGTGCAACTCGCTCAATACGAAGGACTTAGAGACGGCGAAAAAACGAGGATGCTCGCGATCTCGTTTCGCGCCCCGGATCTGATGTACAAGTTGGCGAGCGATTTGAAGCGGATCGGCGCGACGTTGCGGCTCGTCGACGACGAAAAAGACGCGATGCGCGGTTACGTCAATTTGCCGCGCGATCTTTTCGATCGAAACGGAAACCCTTGCGTCGACGAGCTTTTGGAGTTCGCGTTGAAAGTTTTCGACGCGCGAAACGACGCCGACGACGAAGCGTTGAAAAACGTCGAGGCGACCCGCCGCGAACTCGCCGAAAACGCCGTCGCGAAAAACGAAGCGCCGAAAACGACGAAAAATCCGCTGGGCGCCGCGCTCCGCCGACTTCGAGAAGAGAGCGAAAACGCCGACGCGAAGAAACGTTAATTCTTGAAAAAACGTTGGTTAGCAAGAAAGGAAATCGATCGTATGAAACTCGAAACGCTCGAAAGCATGAAGTTGCGCCGCAGCGTCCGCGCGTACAAACCGGAGCAGATCGCCGACGCCGAACTCGACGCCGTGCTGGAAGCCGGCGTTTACGCGCCGTCCGGACGCAACATGCAGGCGACGAAACTGGTCGTCGTGCAAGATCCGGAAACTCGGGCTTTACTGTCGAAAATCAACGCGGAATATCTCGGCGTAACGAGCGATCCGTTTTACGGCGCCCCGACTTACGTCGCGGTTTTCGGCGGAAAACACATTCGCCCGACTTACGTCGAAGACGGCGCCCTCGTCTTGGGAAATATGATGCTCGCCGCCTACGCGGTCGGGCTCGGCTCGTGCTGGATTCACCGCGCTCGGGAAACTTTCGAAGACGAACGCGGAAAAGCGCTGGCGCGCAAGTGGGGCGTCGACGAAGGTTACGTCGGCGTCGGTTTCTGCGCGCTCGGATACGCCGCCGATCCGCTCCCGGCGCCGCCGCCCCGCAAAGAGGGAAATATTATTCGCGTTTGATCTAAGTCGTTAAACGACAGCGGTTAAAGTTGGCGAAAACAAAAACGACGCGGCGTTCCGAAAAACGTCGCGTCGGCGCGCCCCGTTTGAAATCGGAGCGAAACCCTTGAATTTCAAGCGCTTGCGTCGGAATCCGTTCAGCCGATGACCGGGGCGACGAAGACGCGGGCGGCGAGTTCGCGGTCGAGCGTCAGCATCGCGCCGCCGTCGGTTTGAGCGAGCGTCATGTCGCCGAGAATCTGATCCGCGGTCGACTCTTCTTCGACCTGTTCGTTGACGTACCAGTTGAGGAACTGCGACGCCGCGAAGTCTTTTTCTTCGAACGCGAGCGCGGCCAGGTCGTTGAGCAACGACGTTACCGTCGCTTCGTGTTTGCAGGTGTGTTCGAACATCGCGACGGCGTTCGGCCATTCGGTTTGCGGGGCTTCGATCGCTTCGAGAACGACGCGGCCGCCGCGTTCTTGCAGGTAGTTCAGAAAACCGGCGGCGTGCGCGACTTCCTCTTGATATTGCACGTGGAACCAGTTGGCGACGCCCTTCAAACGGAGCGCGTCCGCTTGGCACGACATCGAAAGATAAAGGTAAGCGGAGTAAAATTCCGCGTTGATCTGCTTGTTGATAGCCGCTTCCATTTTCGGCGAAATCGCCATAATAAAGCCTCCGAAACAAGGGGTTGCGTGTTTTGCGTTGCCGCGACGGCTCGAAACGCTCGAGGACGCCGCGCTTTTCCATTAATATAACAGACGGCGCGGCGACGTCAAGATTCGACGCGAAATCGGCAAATTTTTCGGAACGCGGCGGCTGAAATTCGACCGGCGTCAACTTTCGGCGGCGTCGGTTCCGTCGACGAGCGTCAACCGCAGGCGGACGCCGGTTTCGTCGAGCGTCGGCGCGGCGTTTTGCGGATCGTACCGAACGTAAGCGGATAAAGATGTTAGCGATCGTTTCAGCCCGGCGAATCGGATCGCGTCCTCGAACGTTTCGGCGTTGGCCGCGACGAGCGAACCGGCGATCTTGCCGAAGCGAAAACGAACGTTTTGGTCGTCGACTTCGAACTCGAACGTCGGCGGGCTCGACGGCGCTTTCGGCGTTTTTCGCGGAACTCGACGGCGCGGCGACGTCGCGTCGGCGCCGCAAGTCTTGGAAACGCAAGGTTTAGCGGGTTCGGTCGGCTCGTTGACGTCGGCGTCGGCGGGCGCGGGTTCGAGGTAATTTTCGTCGAACGGGCGGAAATTGGCGTCCCAAGCGAAATCGACGCGGCGCGGACGATCGGGCGACTCGACGGCGTCGGACGGGGAAACGTCGTCGAGCGGTTCGGCGGCGTCTGCGTCGGCGTCCTCGACGGGGCGAGGCGCGGCGTCGGACGGCGCTCCGTCGGCGACGAGCAGATCCCGGCAACGCGCTTCCAGGCAAGCCCGCAAAACGCGCCAGGAAAAGAAGATTTCTCGACGGGAAACGCTGACGTAAGCGTCGGAAGCATCGAACGTTAGCTCGCGCAAAAACCGTTTTTCGCGGGGTTCGAAATAGACGCGAAGAAAACGGCGAGCCGCGGCGTCGTCTTCCGCGCTTTCCTCGTCGAGCGGGCGAGAAAAGAACGGATGCGTCGGCCCGAAATCGTTCCAAGTCCAACAAGGGCCGGAAGTTGCGATTTGTATCTTCTCGACGTCGACGCCGAGATCGAGCGACGCGATCAGCGCCGCCGCGTCGCGTTCCGGTTCGAGCGTCAACTCTTCCAATCGCCCGTCGCCGACGTAGGCGAGCGTCAGCGGCTCGCGTCCGCTCGCGCTTTCAACCTGTTCGGAAAACGAGAAAGGACGGAGCTTTAGATGCGACATGTACTCGGGAAGGATCAGCGTTTTCGCGTAATTTTCGACGTCCGTTTCGTCGATCCGCGCCCAAAAATCGATCATTGGAGTGCTTTTCTAAATGGTGGTTGGATAACGCTTAAAGTCGAAACGTCGACGCGGAAACAACGGCGTCGGCGACGAAAATTCGAACGTCGCTTGCGACGGGGAACTCGGCGTCAGCGCGACGCGATCAACGCCGCAAGCGCCGCCAGCGCCGCCGTTAAAACGAGCGCGAACAACGCTTTGCGTCGAGCGGCCCGACGTTTCGAAGCGCCGCCGTCGAGCGCCGGCAGGATCTCCGCGAACGCGCGTCGAACGGCCGAAAGGTTTTTTCTGGCGACGCGAACGTCTTCGTGCGTCGCTTTGTTGCGGATGGTCGCGATGAAACGGATCTTTCTGCGGATCGGTTCCGGAACGCGGTTCTCGACCGACGTCAGCTTTTCGTGGAGCCCGCGGCCTCGCGCTCCAAACCGTTGTTCTAAAAGACGTTCCGTTTGTTGCGAAATTGCGGTAACGCGGGTGAGCGGGTCGGCCATCGCGCGGTTCTTTCGTAAAAATGTTTGTTGCAAACGTTAAAAATGACGGGTTGCGACGTGTCGCAAGCTCTAAGACGCGGTTTCGCTCGCTTTAAAGTCGCGGCGGCTCGATCGAACGGACGAGCGCGGTCAAAACGTCGTCGATTCGGCGGCCTTCGATCTCGGCTTCGGGCGTTAAGACGACGCGGTGTCGCAACGTCGGCAGGACGAGCGGAACGACGTCGTCCGGGGTCGCGTAATCCCGACCGGCGAAGGCGGCGAGAACGCGGGCGCCCTGGACGAGGGCGAGCCCGGCTCTTGTCGACGCTCCCAACGCAAGTCGCGGAAACGAACGGGTTGCGCGGACGATTTGGACGACGTAATCGTAAAGTTGCGGCGCGACGTAAACGCCGTCGACGAGCGCGACGAGTTCCGAAACTTCTTCGGCGGTCAAAACCGGTTCGATCGCGTCGAGTTTCGCTTTCATCGAGACGTTTTTGCCGTGTTCGACCAGAATTTTGCGTTCTTCGGCGGCGCTCGGGTAGTCGGCGACGAGTTTGAACATGAAGCGGTCGAGCTGCGCCTCGGGGAGACGGTACGCGCCCTCCGACTCGATCGGGTTTTGCGTCGCGATCGTAAAGAACGGCGTTGGAAGGGGATACGTCCGACCGTCGACCGTCGCGGCTCCTTCCTGCGTCGCTTCGAGGAGGGCGGCGTGCGTTTTGGCCGGCGAGCGGTTGATTTCGTCGGCGAGAAGGATTTGCGTAAAAACCGGGCCCGGGCGGAACGTAAATTCCTGCGTTTTCGCGTTGAAAACGAGCGCGCCGACGACGTCGGACGACGTTAAGTCCGGCGTGAACTGAACGCGGCTGAAACGGCAGCCGATCGCGCGCCCAAGCGCTTGCGCGAAAAGGGTTTTGCCGAGGCCGGGAACGCTTTCGACGAGGACGTGTCCGCCGGAAAAAAGGGCGACGAGCGCGCCGACGACGAGTTCGCGTTGGCCGACGAACGCTTTTTCGATTTCGGCGACGAGACGGCGATAAACGTCGGCGAAACGGCGCGTCGAGGCGGCGTCGAGGCGCGGTTCCGTCGGACGCGGCGAGAACGGGGACGCGGGCGTCGGGAGCGTTTCGGCGTCGGAAAAGCCGTAAGTCGCCGCTTCGAGGTAGCCGTTCGGGCGCGGTTGCGGGGGATCGGGGGACGCGCTCATAAGTTTTCCTTATAATCGTTTCGGTTGTATAACGTTTCGCAACGGCGAGCGGGCGGGCGTCGGGCGTTAAAAACGGCGAAACGGGGCGTTTCGGTAAAATGTGCGGACGTCGCGGGCGGCTCGTTTCGGGGCGTATATTTTACCCGCGTCGGCGAGCGGGGCGGTTTCGCGGTTTTTACGGAATTTTCCGAACGCGAATTTTCCCAACGAGGGTTCGGCTCGAGGCCGTCGCCCCAACGCTATTTTACCGCAAAAAAAGGAGAAATCAACATGACGGAAAAACGCGCGTCCGATTTCCGGGCGAAAAAAGGAAAATTTTTCGCAGACGCGGCGCCGTCGAGCGAAAAAGCGTCGGAACGCGCCGGAAAAATCGGAATAAACGGCGCGACCGGAACGGACGCGGCGAACGTGGTTCGGAAGCGCAAGGGGAAGAAGCGTCGTCGGCGGTCGATCGCCTGGTGCGCGTTGGCGGCGAGCGCGGCGCTGGCGTTCGGGACGGCGGATCGCGGCGAGTCGCAATGTTTTTGGCGGCGTTGGGCACGACCGGCGCCGTATTCGCGCTCGGCGTTTTATTCGCCGACGGTCGTCGGAAGCGCTCCGTCGACGACGTTTTGGACGGTTCCGCGAACGATCGCCGTCGCGGCTCCGGTTGTTTCGCCGCCGGTTGTTTCGGCGCCGATTTGTCCCGCGGAGACGGTCGTTTCGGCGAGTTCTTACCCGGCGCCGGTCGTTTCGGACGTTTGTTCGAGCGTTTGCTCGAGCGGCTGTTCGGACGGCGGAACGAGCGTTTGCTCGGACGTTTGTTCGACGGCGCCGGCCGTTTCCGACGTTTGCGAACCTTGCGCGAACTCGACGGCTTGCGTTGAAACGGAGTATAAAGAGGAAGAAATAACGACTTATGAAACCGTTTGGGATTGGGAAACGCGGTATCGGGACAAAACGACGACGCGCCTGGTTCCGGAAACGTCGATCAAGCGCGAGAAAGTGCGAGTCGAGCGGCCTGTTTGGGAAACCGTCGAAAAAGAAACGACTTACGACGTAACGCGGTACGTTCCGGAAACGTCGATGCAAACGCGAACGCGGACGGAGCTGCGACCCGTCGTGCAAAATCGCGAGCGGAAGATCGTCGAGACGGTTCGGCAACCGGTCGTCGAAACCGTAACGACGAGGCGCAGTTACGTCGTCAACCGCCCGACGACGACTTATCGAACCGAAACGCGCGATTACGGCGGCTTCGAAACGCTGATAACGGCGGTTCCCGGCCGCGAAAGGTGTTGTCTCCGTTGGCGTTGCGGCGGCGATTATTACGATCCGGCGACCGGGCGAACGAGTTATCGCCTTCCGGGGCTTTACTGGACGCCGACGCAAGAGCCGACCGAGTATCGAGCGCGGCGGGTTTATCGGCCCAATCTCGTTTCAACGCAAGTTCCTGTAACGACTTACGTTCCGGAAACGGTCGTCGAGGACGTGCCGACGACGCGAACGACGTACAAACCGGTGCAAATCGAACGGACGACGATCGAGCCGACGACCGTTTACGTTCCGGAAACGCGAACGGAAGAAACGCCGGTAACGACGTATAAGCCCGTAACGGAACGGGTTGTGAAGAAAACGCCGACGCGCGTCCTCCGAACGCGAACCGTCGAAGAGATCCGCGAAACGCCGGTAACGACGTATAAAACGGTAACGGAAGTCGTTAAGGAACCGTATGTTGCGCGAGTCGCAAGGAAAGTTCCGAAGAAAACGAAGACGTTGCGCCCGATTTATAAAACGGTCGTTCCGGTTTCGACGCGGTATTCGGCGCCGGAGACGGGCGAAACGACGCTCGAACGGAGCGAGACCGTCGAAACGACCGAAACGATCCGAACCGAAACGACGAGCGCAAACGGCGGCGACGGCTCGTGTTGCGGAGCGAGCGAAACGTCGAGAGTCGGCGAGAATTGGGACGCGGCCGACGTCGCGCCGAGTTTGACGGAGCGTTCGAAAGACGTCGGCGCTTCGCAAAATGCGGATTGGCGGAGCGATTACGAGATCGCGCGGAGCGATTCGACGGCGAGTCCCGACGCGCCGAGCGCCGTTCCCAACGTTCGCCGGGCGGCGCGTCCGGAAAGCGGGAAAAGCGCCGTCGCGCCGCCGGTCGTTTCGCCGACGAAAACGGAGAAGACAGTCGAAACGGCCCGATTCGCAACTTCCGAAACGACGCGAGTTAGCGGGAAATTGGACGACGGGGAAACGAAAACGGACGCGGCGGCGTTCGAAACGTTCGAAGCGGTCGAGGAAACGACGAGCGGAGCGTTCGGCGACGCGGCGTCGAGGTTGCCGGAACCGACCGTCGCGCCGACTCGAGCGACTTCGGAACGGCGCTAAACGGCGTTATTCGACGACTTGCGCGACGACGTCGTCGAGAAAAACTTCGCCGAGCCCGGAGAATTCGAAGCGCAGCCGCGCCGTTCCGTCGTTCGTCGCTCGTCGGTAAAAGGCGAAACGGCGCCATTCGGGCCCGTCGCGGAAACGGAGCGCGAGGGCTTCGCCGCCCTGGTCGTCGTAAATTTTGACGCCGTCGACCGAGCGGGTCAACTCTTTCGGAATTTTGATCCAACCCTGCACGCAAATCGTTTGGCCGACGCGGATTGGGAACGACGTTTCCAGCGTCGCCGCCGGTGTTTCCGCTTCGACCGGAGCGCGTCCGTCCGTCGCCGAAACGAAGACGCGCAGGCCGTTCGAGCCGGAGCGGGCCGCCGTTTTTTCGAACGACGCCCGGGCTTCGAGGGTCGGCGACGCGGCGTAATAAAGCCGCCAACCGTCGGCGTCCCAGGTTTGCGGGCTTTCGAAGTCGCCTCCGCGGATCAGGTTCGGCCCGGTCGAGCGAATTTTTCCGGAAACGATTTTCTCGTAAAGCTCCAAATATTCCGGCATATCGTAAAACGACGTCGACAGGGGCGTCGTCGGGCGGTCGAGTTCGTTGCGCGTCGCGGCGAGCCAATATTGGCGTTCGATCGCTCGAAGTTCCCGAGTCGCGCGCTCGGCGGCGAGGTACGCTTCGGACGCGTCGCCGAGTTCAAGGCAACGGTCGGCTTCGACGAGCGCGGCGTTCGCTTTTTCGACGACGGAACCGAGGTTCGGCGACCGCGGAGCGGAACGGGGCGCGGCGCCGTGTTCTTCGACGTAACGGATTCGGTAAACCGTTTCTTCGTAAAGGTCGAGCCGCATTCGGGCCAGTTTGATCGCCAATTCGGCGGCGCGAGTTCCGAACGCCGCGGCGCGTTCCGCCGTCGAGCGGGTCGTCAGGTCGGATCGCGTGTAAACGAGGAGCGAATTAAGACTTCCTTCGTCGAGCGAAAACGCGGAGCCGCCGGCGCGTCGCGTCGCCGGAACCTGACGGAGAGCGCCGGGAAGGAGCAGATCCGGAGAGTATCCCCGCGGCGTCGCGACCGTCGCCGACCAGTCGTTGACCGCCGCTTGGCCGAGCGCGAACTGATTGTTCCGTTCCAACGAGATCGGGGCGAGGAGAGTCGCGCGGCGAGCTCGAGAAACGACGGCGCCCAGAAGCGGCGAATTCGACGACAAAACGGAGCGATCCGCGACGCCGAGCGCCGTCCAGGGGGCGAGCGTTTGCAGTTCGAGGTTGAGGAGTTCGAGCGCCGCGGCCCGATACTGCGTCGCCCGGTCTTTGGCGTCGAGTCGAGACCGCGACGAAAAGACGAGACAACGGCAACCGGCGCGCGTCGAAAGGCGAACCTGTTGGCGCGTTTGCTCGTAAGAGACGACGCCGGGCGACTCTTCGACGACGCCGAACGCCTGGCGCTGCCGCGCCGCGCCGAACGCCGGTTGCGTTTGGATTTTGTTCCAAAAAACGACGCTCGGGTTCGTCGAATGATGCTGGAAGTCGACGAGCCAATCGCCGTAATCGTTGAGATCGAGGGACGTTTGCATCGGTTCGCGTTCGAGGATCAACGCGTCGAGCCCTCCTTCCTGCGAGTATTCGTCGACGCCGTCGACGACCGATCCGATCAACGGTCGGCGCCGTCGTTGGTCGAGCGCTCGAATTTTCGCGGCGTGGCGGCGGAACGCGTCGATTTCCGAGCGACGCAGGGTTCCCATTCGCCAAACGAGGACGGGGTCGTAAGCGTCGGGCGCGGCGGTTCCGGCGAAATAATCGGGGACGCTCGGGTCGGCGAGGTTCGTTTGCGGACGGGCGGCGGCGACGGTTTCGGCCGGGGCGGACGTCGGGGCGGTTCGGGCGTCGAAATCGACCGAACGAACCGTTTCGGCTCCGATCGGAACGGGCGCGATCAACCAAAGCCGCGCGTCGTTCGCTTCTTTGAGCTGGGCGGCGGTCGGCGGGGCGGCGAGGACGGCGGCGTTGAAGCCGAGTTTTTTAAGGAACGCGAACGTTTCGCCGCGATGTTCGACGGCTCGAATCGCGTAAACGCGGCCGTCTTCCGCTTCGAGCCGTCCGCCGCTTCCGAACCGGGCGTTTGCGACGAGGCGTTCTCCGGGGCGAACGAAATCTTCGGTCGCGGCGTCGAGCGGGTCGGCGAGGGCGCCGCTTCCGGAAACGAGTTCGTCGTCGATCGGCGGTTCGTCGGCGGGCGTTCCGTCGGCGTTTTGCGGATCGGCGTAATCGGCGGACGCGACGCGAGTTTGCGTCGCGTCGGCGGCGTCGGCGAACGCGACTTGTCCGACCGCGGCGGCGCGTTCGGTCGAGGCGAGAAGAGCGTTCGGCGTCGTCGAAAACGGTTCGGGCGAAAGGGACGGCAAGACGGCGAGCGCTTCGTCGAACGACGGCGGCGGGGTCGGGCGCGCCGTTGGAAGCGGTCGAGTCGGCTCGAACGGGGCGGCGTCGCGAGCGATCGTCAACGGGACGCGTTCGTTACGTTCGGCGGCTTTTCGGTCGATCGCGAACGGTTCGGAGCCGTAAACGGTCGAGTCGTTGGCGTCGTCGGCGCGCCAAAAGATCGGCGTTTCGGTCAAGCGCAGTCGGCAACTCAGCAGGTTGAGCGGGTCGAACCGGGCGCCGCGTTCGGAGATTCGCAACGCGTCGCGACTCGTCGGGATGTGCTCGACGATCTGCAGGTCGTCGATCCAAAGGGAGTACGTTCCCCGACGCGCTTCGGTTATCAGGACGAACTGCCGGACGTAGGCGCCTTCCGCGTCGACCGGGATTCGGTGCTCGCCGCGGAGCGCGCGCGCCGTTTCGGCGAGCAGGCCCTGGAAATCGTCGGGGAAAGCGAGCCGTTCCCATTCGCCGGTCTTCGTATACGTCGAGCCGGGGAGGAGCGCGGTCAACGGGCGTTTCGCGTCGGGCCGAAGCGTTTTCGGGAAGACGACCAACGCGGCGAGCGAAACGCCGGGACGGTCGGAGCGGACGCGGACGCTCGGCGCCGTTTCGTTGTAAAACGCCGGATAATCGCAGTAATGACCGAAAACGACGACGCCGGGCTTTTTCGCTTCGTAACGGATCTTTTCGGAGCGTTTGCCGGAAGCGGCGAACTCTTCGACGCGGCGGTGTTCGAGAACTTCGATTTCGCCTTCCTGGTAAAGATACCGCCAACTGACGCCGGGCGTTTCGAACGGTTCGCTCCAAGCGGGCTCGGGGGGCGTCGGTTCCAACCCTCCGGCGTCGAACGTCGGCGCGTCGAAAGCCGGGGGATCGGCGACCGTTTTCGCCGTCGAGGCGAAGGTCGCCGCGAACGCCGCCGCGAGAACGCCTGCGAGCGTCGAACCGAAACGAAACGAACGAGACAAAGCGCGAACTCCGAAACGAAAATCGAGGAAGGTAACGAAAACCCTTGAGGGCGCGTCGAACGCCGGAAAATCGCGTCGACGATACCGAATTTTCGGGCGGCGGTCAAGAGCGGTTTCGTTTGAAGAGCGAGCGCGGCGCAAGAAAAGAGAAAAGACGGAGGAACCGTCGGCTCTCCGTCTTTTCAATTCGAAAGGAGTTTAGCGGGCCCCGACGTTTGCGCGTCGGGGCGTCGGAGCGTCGCCGCTCAATCGCGACCCGGGTTGCCGCCGGTGGCGAATTCTTCTTCCTCTTCCTGGATGATGATGCGCGGGGTAACCGTCATCAACATGCTGGTCGTTTCGCGGCCGATGGCGCTGTTCGAGAAGAGCCGTTTGAGGTACGGAATCTTGCTCAAAATCGGGACGCCGCCTTCGTTGCGGCCTTCGCTGAGGCGCTTAATGCCGCCGAGGAGGGCCGTGCCGCCGTCCGGAACGTTGACCGTCGTGTAGACGGAGAAGCTGGACGTAACCGGCTCTTGAATCGTCGTGCCGGCGCTGACGACTTCGGCGCCGCTGGTCGTTTCGCGTTCGTCGGTGATGCTTTCGAGGATGCTACTTCCTTTATTCGCGGTCGTGCTGTTCGTCGAAACGGAGTCGGAGCCTTCGAATTTAAACGTGCGATCGTTGTCCGTGATCTTGCAGAAGAACGGGACGACGGTCATGCGGACGTATTTGCGGTCCGGCGAGGCGGTCGCCTGAACGGTCATGAACTGACCTTCGTTGATGACCGTGATGACCGGCTGCTGGGCGACGGCGAATTCGCCGACGACCGGGATAACCGTGCTGACGTACGGGACGCTGGTGAAGTCGCTGACGCTCGCGGTTTGACCGTTAAACATCGTAACTTTCGGCGCTTGCAACACGTTCGTGCGGGTGTCGGACTCCGCCGCGCTGACGAAGAAGTACGATTCGATGTCGCTCAAAATCGCAAAACCCATTTGCGCGCCGACCGACGGGTCGTAGTTGCCGAACTGCGGGACGGCCAGGCCGTAGCTGTTCTGCGTGAAGTTAATGTTCAGGTTTTCGGTGAACGTGTTCGTGCCGGAAGCGCCCGCGTCGTAAATACCGTAAACGCCTTTCTTCGACGGAACGAGTTGGTCGTCGTCGAGGTCGCGAACGTCGGCGTCCGATTGGAACGACAGGTTCATGTTGACCCCGATGCGTTCGAAGTATTCGTCGCTAATCGTGATGAAGCGCACTTCGACCGCGACTTGCAAGTCGTTCAGCGAACGGAGTTTTTCGAGGAGTTCCTGAATCTCTTCGTGATTTTCTTCCGTTTGCTTGATCGCCAGGGTGTTGTTCAGGCCGAAGAACTGCGGATCGCCGACCATTTCCCAAGTCTCTTCGTCGCCGACGACCGAGGTGATCAGGTCGATCAACTCGCTCGGGTCGTTCATGCCGCCGCCGGAGCCCGCGGTGAGCGGAACGTTGCCGCCGCTCGATTGGATTTGCGCGGCGATATTCGGCGAAAGGAGCGTCGAGTTCGAGCCGAACGCGTTTTGGTTCAGACCCGGGATCGTGCCGGCCGCCGAGGCGCCGCCCATGCCGCGGTTCGCGACTTGTTGGAAAGCGCGTTGTTGGCTCGCTTCCTGCGACATCGGGGCGACGACGTTGCCGAAGTTCGGGACGCCGATGACCAGGTCGGCGACCGGATAAACCTTCCAAACGTGTTTGCCGGAGCGTCGGTTCTTGCCGGTGATCGTCAGCACTTCGTCTTCGACGATGTACGAAAGGTTCAGCGGCGTGAGCGAGTGTTTCAGGTAGTTCTTCAGCTTAATGTTCGTGAAGTTCGTCGGGATCGCCATGTCGGACGTGATTCCGGCTTCCGCGAGCGCGGCTTCGTCGACCATCACGTTGATTTCCGTATTCTTGCGAATGAAATCGACGACGACGTCGAGCGGGGTCGGTTGGTCGAACGGAAGCGTGATCGGCGTTTCGAGCTTGCGAAGGATTTCGAGGTCGACTTCCGAGCGCGTCGTTTCGTCGGTCAGCGACTTGCGTTTGTTCGCGACGCTCAAACGATCCAGGTCGAACGCGAGCGGGTTCGCGTCGTTGACGCGGGCGACCGCGGCGTCTTCGACGTCGTTCATCCCTTGGAGGAACGAATCCGATTTCGCGTCGCGAAGGTAGTTGTTGAACGCGACTTGCTTCTTCAACTTCGCCTGGTTCAGCATTTGAACCGCGATCGCGTCGCCCGCGGAGTAGTCCGCGCATTTCTCGGCCAGCAGGATCGCTTCGTCGTAGCGGCCTTCTTCGAGGAGGTCGTTGAACTTTTCGACGTCGTCGGACAGGCGCGCTTGACGTTCGAGTTCCGCTTGACGTTTTTGGGCGACGAACGCGTCGACGCTTTGATTTTGTTGTTCGAGCGCGATGCGCGAGCCGTTCGCGTCGGCGAACGCCTGCGCGTCGGCGATCGCGACGTCGAGAGCGTGCGCGAAGTGCGCTTTGTACGCCGCGTCGACGTTCGACGCTTCGAGTTCGGAGCGAAGTTGTTTCAGGTCGGCGAGCGCTTCTTTCGGAGCGGTTTCGCGAACCTGGTTTTGTTTCGCGATGAAAGCGGCGATCTCGTTTTGCAACGCTTCGTGCGATTGCGTGAAATCTATGCCCGAGGCGGTCGCGACGACTTCCGGAGTCGCGGCGGCCGGCGCCGTCAGGCGGGCGATCTCGGCGTTGATCTTGCGAACGGTCGCGGCGTCGAGTTCGGCCGCGTAGCGCAGCGCGTCGCGGTAGTTGGTCAACGCGGTTTCCTTATCGCTTTGCGCGAGAGCGGCTTCCGCTTCCTGAACGTAAAGGTAACCGGCGCTTTCGCCCGTCGAGAGACCCGGAACGGTCGCTTGGACTTGGCGGATCGTCGACTGCGAGCGAGCCGCCGCGACGTCGCGAAGGAAGCGCGCCGGGGAGTCGCCGCCCGCGAAGGCGTTTTCCGGAATCCCTTGCGCTTGGAGCGCGCGAACCGCTTGTTCGGCGCGTTCCGTTTGACCGTTCGCGGCCAAAACGCGCGCTTGACGAAGCGTTTCCTGAGCCGACGCGACTTGACGTTTCATCGCTTCCGAAAGACCGGTCAACGGAGCTTCCGAGGCGTTCGAAACGCCGAGCGCGAGGCGGTCGTCGGCGACGCGGCGTTGAACCGAGGCGACGTCCATTTTGCGTTCGAGCGTCGCGGCGTCGAAAACGACGTTGAGCGCGCGGGCTTCGGCGACGAGCTTTTCGGCCGCGTCCAGATCCTGGCAACGGCGGAGCCCTTCCGCTTGTTCGAGGTAGCTGCTCGCCAATTCGCGCTTGACGGATTCGGTCAGCCCCTGAGCGCGGGCCGCCGCTTCGGCGCGTTTGTATTGGTCGACGAGCGGAAGAACGTATTCCGGACGGTCGCTGGCCGCTCCGTATTGAGCGTTCAACGCTTGCGCTTCCTTCGCGTAACGTTCGGCCGAGACGACGTCGCGGCTCATCAGCGAACGGCGAGCTTTCAAAAGGAGTTCTTGACTCCGAACAAGCGCCGGATAGGACGGGGCGTTCGAATTAACGCCGAGGACGGCCGAAGCCGCCGGGGTTTGAGCGAGAGCGTCCGTTCCAAAGGTCGTCGCTCCGCCGAGCGAAAACGCCGCCGAGCCGAAGCCCAACGCGATCGCCAACAAACCAGTCTGAATCTTTTTGGTTGGTTCCAACACGATACTCCTTTCGAGACTCGCTGTTATACGCTTAGTGTTACGAGTGGCACCATTAGTCATCCCTGACCTCCCAGATTCTCCGGAAGAAAAATGATCAGTGAAAAAAAATCGTCTTTTCGTCGGCGACGAAGAACGAAAGGGGAAAACGCGGCGAGCGATCCGTCGCTCGCGGAGGGCGTTTCGTTCGTTCGACTCGTCTGACGCCGATGGGTTGGCGACTCGGCTCCATCGAAAAACAAAAACTTGGTCGTTTCTTCCGAGCCGCGTCGTTTCGGCGTCGTTCCGTTGCGACGGCGGGCGGCTCGTCGAGGCGGACGGCGCGCGGAACGCGTCGAACGACTCGCGAAAACCCGGATAGGCGGCGTAACCGCTTAAACGGGTAAAAGTAACTTTTTCCTTATAACTATAATCGTACCGCAAACGGTTCTTCATTAAGGAAAAAAGCGTCGAGCGAAACAGTTTTTGGAAATTTTTCCCAACTTTATTCGCGTCGGCAATAGCGTAATCGGCATAAACGGCGCTCTCGATGAGTAAAATCGGCAAAATCCGCTCGTTTTTTCGGAAGAAACGGCGAAACCGTCGAAAACGCCGTCGACGGCGGAACCGTTTCGAGCGTTGGAACCGATTCGACCGGTCGGGCGGACGCTTCGGAACCGCGCGTAGAATAACGAAAGAACGGCGCGGCGTCAAGCGGTCGTCGGCGGCGTCCGAGAGCGTCCTATAGTAATAAGGACAAAAACGCAAAAAAAACGGCCTCGACCGAAATCGAGACCGCGCGAAAGAAAAAACGACCGTCAGCGAGCGGAAGTCTCGACCGCCGGGGGCGCGTCGGCGTTCCCGCGAGCTTCGGCCAGGAGCGTTCGCAAACGTTCGATCGATTCTTGCGTCGCTTGACGGCGGGCGTGGCGGCTGGGAGCGTCGGCGTCGGGATCCGTCGCGGCGGCTTCTTCGTCCCGGCGCAACGCGTCTTCCATTTTATCGACGCGGGCTTCCGCTTCGTCGAGTTTGCCGCGGGCGACGAAAAGCTCGACTCGAGCGGCGCGCAACGGATCGAAAAACTTGAAATCGTTGAAGTTCGGATGCGTCTTGGCGAAACCGAGCGTCAGTTTTTCCGCTTGTTCGAGGAGTTGGTCGGAACGTTCGAGGTTTCCGAGAACCGCTTCGCGTTTGGCGAAGTGGTAATAGACGACGATGCGGAACGCGTCGTATTGCGGCGAGGCCGGGAATTTGGCGACGAGCGCGTCGGCGGTCGAGAACGCGCGATTTTCGGCGTTGTCGAGCTCCGCGCGTCGGCGGGCTCCGTCGTCGGCGGGCAGCGCGTCGGCGTCGACGAGCGTTTTAACGAAGCAGTGCAGCATCGTCGCGATGTAGGAGCGCGAGTCGTTCGGGTAAAGGGTCGAAAATTGACGCGAAAGGAGATCGCCTTTGCGTTGCAGTTCGAGCGCTTTTTCCGACTGGCCGAGCGTCGCGGCCCAAATCGAGGAAAAGGCTTCGAATTTGATCGCCGCGAAGAAGTAGTCCGCCGTTTGCGGCGCTCCGGAGACGCGGCGGCGTTCGAGCCGTTCGCCGAGGACGGCGAAGTCGGCGTCGATTTCCGCGATCGTTTTCGGCGTCGGACGCGTTCTTTTCGGCGTTTCGAGGTAACGAGTCTGGCCTGTTCTCACGCTTCCCAAACGGAGTTCTTCGAGGCGGAGCGCCGCGCGTTCGAAACGGAGAAACGCCGCCGCGCGGTCGCGGGCTTCGGCCAACGTCGAGTCGTCCGGGATCGCGGCCAATTCGGCGAGCGATTCGGCGCAAAGGTTGTCGAACTCGACGAGGCGCGTTGCGAGCGGCGCCGTCTCGTAAGCCGCGCGGACGGCGTTCGCTTTTTCGAGCGCGATTTGGGCTCGTTCCGCGTCGTCGAGCGCGAAATCGAGCGCTCGTCGGTAAAGTTCGAGCGCTTTCGGGAACGCGTCGGAGTCCCGCGAGCGGCCGAGGAGTTGGAGGATCGTTCCGACGCGAACGCGAGCGCGCGCCGACTTTAAGAGAAGCGTCGGCTCGTTTTCGTTTTCGGCGACGAAATCGTCGTAAAACTCGAGAAGGTCTTCGAGAACGCGCGCTTCCTTATCCGAGATCGACGGGGCGTCGGTCGGCGTTCCGAGCGATTCGGCGTCGTTGAGGAAGTTGAAATCGACCGCCGCCGCGTCGCCGAGCGACTCGAAAACGTCGTCGAACGCCGCCAGCGCGAGGTCGAGATTCTTTTGCGCCCGTTCCGACTCCGCCTTTTTCGCTTGAACGAGGGCCAGCGTTCTCACGTAACCGGTTGAAATTCCGGCGAACATAACGGAAACGAGAACGAAAATCGAAAAAAGGAGGCAGGCGACCAGTCGGTTTCTCTTGCACCAACGCCAAACGCGTCCGACGAAGCCGACGCGTCGCGCTCGAATCGGGCGGTCGTCGAGGAAGCGCTGCAGGTCGTCGGCGAGTTCTCCGGCCGACGCGTAACGTTTTTCCGGCGCGGCTTCGATCGCTTTGAGGACGATCGTTTCGAGGTCGAGCGGGATTTTCGGGTTGAGTTTGCGCGGGCGGGCCGGGCGACCTTCGGCGACTTGCGCGAGGAGTTTCGTGTAGTTCGCCTCGTCGAAAGCCGGCGTGAAAGTCAAGAGTTCGTAAAGGGTTAAGCCGAGCGAGTAAATGTCCGAAAGGGGCGAAAAATCGCCTTCGAGCGCTTCCGGAGCGAGGTAGCGGAGCGTTCCGACGAGCTGACCCTGGCGCGTTAAATCGTTTTCCGTCGTCGATTTCGCAAGGCCGAAGTCGGTGATCCAAACGACTCCGTCTTCGTCGACGATCAGGTTCGACGGCTTGACGTCCCGGTGCACGACGTCGTGCCGGTGCGCGTAATCGAGTCCCCGCGCCGCTTGAACGACGACGTCGCAAACGCGTTGATAATAGTTCGATTCGACGATGCGAACGGAGAGCAGCGGTTTGCTCGCCGCCGGAAATCGGGAGCCGAACGCGCTCGGATTGACCGTTTCCCGACGACGGCGCCCGGCGTCGGCGCGGCGAGCGAAGAAACCGCGCGGCTTGGGCGGAGCGTCCGAAGGTCGCGGTTCGGCGTCCGATCGCGCCGATTCTTCCGCATTTTCCACATTTTTCGCTAAGTTCGGCGAAAGATCCGGCGTAAAATTCGACGGCAAGTCGGTCGTTTCGGCGAACGAGTCGACCGCGTCGGCGGAAGGGGCGGGCGTTTCGGCGCGAGCGGCGTTTCGGCGCGAGCGGTTCGCGGAGCCGCTTTTAACGTCCAGCGTTTTGGACGCTTCGGCCTCTTTCATCCGCAAAAATTGCTCGAGATTAACGCCTTTGACGAGCTGCATGACGTAAAAAAACTTGTCGTCGAGAACGTCGGAATCGAAAATCGGAACGATATTCGTGTGGTGAAGGCGCGCCGCCGTCTTCGCTTCGCGTTGAAAACGTTTGATCGTCTGCTCTTCTTCGCCCGGGAAAATTTTCATCGCTTTGAGCGCGACGACGCGTTCGAGCGTTTCGTCCCAAGCTTCGTAGACGACGCCCATTCCGCCGCGTCCGATTTCGCGAACGATGCGGTAATTTTTGAGCCGTTCGAGACCCGCGAGCGCAAAACCCTGTCGGGACGCTCCTTGGGAAAGGCTCGAAAGCGTTTCGCGGGCGCTGCCTTTTTCGAGCAGAAGGAGCGTCGGGAAAAGTTCGCGGATCTCTTCGGCGAACTCCGGAAAACGCGTCGCGTACTCGTCGACCGACGGGCGGCGTCCGGCGCGAAAATCTTCGACGAAGCGTTCCGAAATCGTTTCGAGATCGGGTTCGTCCGCGTCGGGAGCGGGCGTCGCGTCGACGGGCTCCGGGAGACTTTGGGAAATTTGCGTCGTTTGCGACGAAGAAACGTCGTCGGCGCTCGGCGAAGATTGGGCGCTTTGAGCGTTTTGGGAATTTGGGGCGGAAGAAAACGGGGCGTCGGTTTGTCGTTCGTCGAAGAAGTCGGGCATATCGGCGTTAAAATAGGGGGTTGGCGAGAAAAACAACGGCGGCGTCGCGTCGAACCGCTTTTGGTCGGAGCGTTCGAACGTCGACGCGCCGATCGGCGTCGCTCTTTAAGAAGTACGCGATTTGCGGCGTCGATCGCTTTTGTCGCGAATATTTGGCAAGAATTTTAATTTGGGCGGTTTGGGAAAGCGTCGTCGGTCGCAACGTCGGCTCGTTATTCGAGGAGTTCGTCGAGTTTTTCCGCCCGCAAAACGACCCGAAATTTTTTGAGCGCGCTGAGGTAGCGGACGCTGGCGACGTTCGGCGCGACGTTCAACTCTTCGGCGGTTTCGCGGTTGCTCAATTGCTCGAAGTGCCGCAACGACAGGATTTCCCGGTCGTCCGGAGCGAGCTTTTCGAGGCATTCGCGCAGTTTGATCGTCAATTCGGCCCGTCGCGCCGCGACCGACGGCGACGTCAATTTTCCGACGAGAAAGATCGACGTTGAAGTCGGATCGGCCTGCATTCTTGGAACGGAAATCGAAATTTCGCGGCCGACGTTCCTCTTTTGCGTTTGGCAGTAGCGGCGGTAAAACGTTACCAGCTGCTGGCCGACGATGAGGCGGAGCCAAACGAGCGACGAAACTTTCGGCGCGGAAATTCCGTTTCGGAGCTGCCGATAAGCTTCCATAAACGCTTCTTGGAGGACGTCGTTCGCGTCGACCCGGCTTCGCAGTTCCGGCTGGAGGCGCAGCTCGATCATGCGCAGGAGCCGTTCGCGGTGTTCGGCGAACATTTCGTCGATGAGCCGTCGCGCTTCGGCGTCGCGTTCCGGATCGTTCGTCGAATCGAGGTCGACGGCGGCGAATTGCGAAGCGGAGGAAGCCGGAGCGTTGGGCGAAAGGTCGGCGTCGCGGTCGAGGCGGACGGAAACGTCGTCGGAGCGAGGCGTCGGGGCGTCGGACATATTAAACTTTCGTTGCGCGTTAAAATGGGAAAACGAGGAAGAGTCGGCGGACTGCGGAAGCGAACGAAACGCGTTCCGAGCGGGCGAGCCGTCGCCGAAACATCCCTATATTATAAGGCGATCGGGGCAAAAAACAAGGCGGGGGGGAGCGAATTTCGGCGAGGAACGAAGCGAGATGCGGGCGAAAAAACGCGAACGGGCGTCGGCGTCGAGGCGCGGGGAATTTTGTCGACGAAGCGCCGTTGACTGGAAACGTTAAAGTCGTTATAATCCGGCGATTTTGCGGCGCCGTCCGGCGTTCGAACGGCTCGAGCGACGACGGAAAGACGGTTTTTGCGAGAAAACGGGCTTTTTGAGCGACAAAACGCCCGGCGTCGGTTTTCAAAGACGCGTTTTCGTTGTATAATGACGGAGTTTATCGACGCGGCGCGGTCGCGTCGGAAGGCGAGTCGACGAAAGCGGTTTGAACGACGCTGACGTTTTTAACGATTCTAACGCTTCGAACGGCGGCGGCTTGCGAAATTTATCAAACGAACGATAATTAGGGGAATTGGGTAATATGGCGAAAGCGGAAACGACTGGAACCGGCGTTGTTTTAGAAGCGGCGCGACGCGAAAAACTGCGTAAAATTGAAGAAATGGGGGTCGATCCCTGGGGCGAGCGTTTCGACGACCGCTCCTTGATCGGCGACGTCCGCGCTCGAGAGGGCGAGATCGTCGTCGGCGAACCGATCGAGCTTCCGCCGAAATACGAAGGCGCTCCGCCGCGAACCGAAATTCCGACGAGCGGCCCGCAAGTGCGCGTCGCCGGGCGCGTTATGCTCCAACGCAAGCAGGGAAAACTGATTTTCTGGACGATCAAAGATTGGAGCGGCGAAATCCAAATTATGATCGGGAAAAATCAAGTGCCCGAGCAGGCTTGGGAAATCGCGCTTTGCGTCGACCTCGGCGACCTGGTCGGCGTCGACGGCGAATTTAAGAAGACGCAACGCGGCGAGCTGACCGTGTTCGCGTCCGACGTCCATTTTATGAGCAAGTCGCTCGAGACGCCGCCCGACAAATTTAAGGGAATCAACGATCCGGAACTCCGTTCGCGCATGCGTTACGTCGACCTCGTTCACACCGACGGCGTCCTTCAACGCGCGCTCGACCGAACCAAGATCGTTTCGTCGATCCGGCAAACGCTCGCCGGCGAAGGGTTCGTCGAAGTCGAGGGCCCGACGCTCCATTCGGTCGCCGGGGGCGCCGCCGCCCGTCCGTTCACGACGCACCACAACGCGCTCGACGCCACGCTGTACATGCGCATCGCGCTCGAATTGCACTTGAAGCGCCTTCTCGTCGGCGGGATGGAACGCGTCTTTGAAATTGGTCGCGTTTATCGAAACGAAGGCGTCGACCAAACGCACAACCCGGAATTCACGTTGATGGAGCTTTACCAGGCGTACGGTGATTACCGTTCGATGATGGACGTCGCCGAGAAGATCATCGTCAACGCGATCAAAGCGCTGGGACGCGGTTTCAAACTTTCCTGGGGCGGTCAGGAGATCGACTTTACGCCGCCGTTCGAACGCAAGACGTACTTCGACGCGCTGGCCGAAGCGACCGGGATCGACCCGACCGACGACGCCGCCGTGATCGCGTACGCGAAATCGATCGGCGTCGAGGACGTCGATAAAAAACACGTCGACGTCGTGCGCAACGATATTTTCGAGGAAAAAGTCGAGGATTCGCTCGTCGGCCCCGTCTTTATTATCGATTATCCGGCGAGCATCTGCCCGTTGACGAAGCGGAAGCGCTCGAACCCGGCGATCGCCGAGCGGTTCGAACTCTTCGTGCGCGGTTGCGAGTTGGCGAACGCCTACACCGAGTTGAACGACCCCGACTTGCAGGAACAGCTCTTCCGCAACCAGCTCCAAGGCCAAAAAGACGAAGACTCGATGGCGAAGATGGATCACGATTTCATTCGCGCGCTCCGGTACGCGATGCCGCCGGCCGGCGGGCTTGGGATGGGGATCGACCGCCTGACGATGATGCTCACCGACACGACGAGCATTCGCGAAGTGATCCTGTTCCCGTTGCTGAAACCGGAAGTTTTTGAGTGATTGCGACTTTAACGGTCGAAACGCTTTTGACGACGACGCGGACGGTTTCGTTCGCGTCGCGTCGGGCGTTTGGGTAAAACGCGGCGATTGAAACGGTCGCGCGGGTCGGAACGCGGGAGGCGTCGGCTCGACGACCGTCGGATCGGGGCGTTGGAACGCGACGATCGCGACGATTTTAGCGATAAAATCGGAAACGACGGCGTCGGCGGCTCGATTTCGCGTCGATTTTCGGCGTTTGCGTCGCTTTCGCGTTCGTCCGCGGCGTAAAACGTTCGAGCGTTCGCGACTGCGTTCGGCGCTTCGACGTTATTAACGGCGAACGGCGGCGAACGGCGCGGCGACTGAAGAATTTTGAAACGAAAAACATGGGCGAAACGTTCGCCGGGTTCCGACGAGCGAGATCCAACGAAGCGGCAGGGAAGGCCGGATGTATAAACTGTTACTGATTTGGCGTTATCTTTTGACGCGACGCATCGCGTTGGTCAGCGTCGTCAGCGTTACGCTCGGCGTCGCGACGATGATCGTCGTGAACGCGGTCATGCTCGGTTTCAGCCGCGAAATGGAGAACCGCATTCACGGCGCTCTTTCCGACGTTACGATCAGCTCGCGTTCGAGTTTGCGCGGGTTCGACGACGTCGACGCCCGAATCCGCGACGCGATGAAAGTCGCCGGCGATCTCATCGAAGCGACGACGCCGACGGTAACGACGCCCGGGATGCTCAGTTACGAGTTCGGCGGCGGCGAGATCGTTACGCGCCAGGTGCAGATCGTCGGAATCGACGCCGCGACGAACGAGCGGGTAACGGCGATCGCGCAGTATTTGCAGCACCCGGAAAACCGCAAAGCGCTCTCGTTCGACCTGCGGGAAGACGGGTACGACGTCCAAAATCCGACTTTCGGCGACGACGGCGTCGTGCGGCCGCGCATGGCCGAAGCGGGATGGAAAAAACGGCGCGCCGACGCCAAATACGAGAAATACCGTCGGGAAGAACGGAGCCGACGCCGCGAAATCCTCGAAAAGACGGCTCAAGCGGACTCCGCGCCGCCGATCGTCGACGTCGCCGAATCAGACGCTCCCGCCGTCGACCCTTACGCCGCCGCGCTCCAACATTTCCCGAAAGCGCCGAATTACGACGAGATCGACGAGCCGTTAGCCGACGCGCCGACCGCTCCGGACGCGCTCGACGCCGGTTTTCCGGACGCCGAAGCGCCCCTGGCCGCGTCGCCGGAACTTGCCGGGACGCCGACGCTTCCCGTCGAGGAAAACGCCGTTCCGATCGCCGTCGACTCGACGCCGTTCGACGGTTTGGCCGAATTTGAAACGGAGATCGACAAGGAAACGACGCAGGAAACCGGCGCGATCATCGGCGTCGGACTCGTTTCCGGCTTGCGGCGCCGACACCTCAACCCGACGACCGGGCGCGAGGAGTTGCGCGAGTCCCTGTCGATCGTTCCCGGCGTCGACGCGACCCTGTCGTTTTTGGGCGTCGGACTCGACAATCCGACCCGGGCGTTCGTCTGCGACCGCTTCACCGTCGTCGATTTTTACGAGTGCCGAATGGCGGAATACGACGAATCGTTCGTTTTCGTCCCGATCGACCGACTGCAAAAACTGCGCGGCATGATCGCCGACGACGGAACGAAAATGGCGACGCAACTGCTCGTCAAGGCGAAGCCGGGCGTTAAGATCGAGGAACTTCGCGACCGTCTCCGCGCCGCCGAGGAGTTCCCGGAGCAGCTTTTCGAGATCGAGACCTGGAAAGATCAGCAGGCGACGACGTTGGCCGCGGTTGCGACGGAATTGTCGATTTTGAACGTTTTGCTCTTTTTGTCGATTTGCGTCGCGGGTTTCGGCATCTTGGCGATCTTTTTCATGATCGTCGTCGAAAAGACGCGCGACGTCGGGATCTTGAAGTCGCTTGGCGCCGGCGGGAACGGAATTATGCAAATTTTCCTCCTGTACGGCCTGACGCTCGGCGTCGTCGGCGCCGCGTTGGGAATGGCGCTCGGATTTTGGTTCGTCGCGAACATTCAGGAGATCGCCGACTTTTTGTCGCGAGCGACCGGGCGCGAGGTGTTCGACCCGTCGATCTACATGTTTCACCAGGTGCCGGCGATTATCGAGCCCGCGACCGTTTTTTGGATCGTCGTCGGATCGCTCTTCATCGCGGTCGCTTCGAGCGTTCTGCCGGCGTTGCGCGCGGCTCGCCTAAAACCGGTCGACGCGTTGCGGATTTAAGCGGGCCCGACGAATTTTCCCCTTTATATTAATAAGGGCGAGCGACGAAGGGCGAAAAACGAATTTTTGCGGATATTTTTGACGTCGAGCGCCGCCCGCGCGGCGGCTTTCAGGACGAATAAAGGAAACGACGATGGAACGAAACGGCGACGCCCCGAAGAAAAACGACGCGGAAATTTTGGCTCGACTCCGTCGTCGTTCCGCGGCTCCTCCTCCGAGCGACGATTTTTGGTTCGAAGGGCCCGATTTCGCCGCGTCGAAACCGGACGCCCCGCCGACGCCGACCGACGCCGCGAGTCGATCGGAGGCGTTGCGCCGTTTAGTCGCCGAAGGCGCGCCGAAGGAACCGATGAGCGCGTTAAGCCCGACGTTGCGGAACTTGCGCGAGGAGCTGAATACCGGCGACGCGGCGAGTTTTGCGACCGTTTACGACGAAAAAAGCGATTTTGCCGCCGACGCGACCCTCGATTTGCTCGAATCGACCTTGGAGGCGAACGGAACGAACGGCGACGCGCCGACCGACGCGCCCGTCCTTGAAGAAACCGCGTCGAACGCTTTTGACGGTCGAAACGAAAAAAACGAAGAAGACGATAATGCCGAAAGCGCCGAAGAAAGGGACGAAAACGTCGGAGCCGAAAGAGACGGAAGCGCTGAAAACGTCGAAAACGAAGAATTTCGGGAAAACGCGGGCGCCGAAAACGCCGAAAACGTCGATTCCGAAGCGACCGTCGAACCGTCGAACGCCGTCGATCCGGAAAAAGCGGCGATTTACGCAAAAGCGGAAGCGTTGGCAAAAACCGTAAAACCGATGAAATCGGCGAAAAGGGAACGCCGCGTCGAGTTGGTCGCGTCGGAAAACGCTCCGATCGCTTCAAGCGCGGGCGCCGCGGCGAGCGTCGCCGATTTGATGGTCGTTTCGAATGTGAAAAAAGGTTACGTAAAAGCGAAAAAATTGATTCCCGTGTTGCAGGGCGTCGACTTGACGGCGAAACAGGGGGAACTTCTCGCGATCGTCGGTCAAAGCGGCTCCGGCAAAAGCACGCTCCTGCACTTGATGGGAACGCTCGACGCGCCCGATTCCGGGACGATTCATTTCGACGGCCAGCGGATCGACAACCTTTCCTCGGCGCAACGGGACGTGTTGCGCAACCATTTTATCGGCATGATCTTCCAATTTTACCACCTGATCCCGGAGATGACGACGCTCGAAAACGTCCTGGCGCCGCTGATGATTCGCGAATCGATATTTGGTTATTGGCGCAATCATCGAAAATACGTCGAACGGGCGAAGGAGCTGTTGGCGCTCGTCGGGCTTTCGCATCGTTTGCGGCACCGCCCGAACGAGCTTTCGGGGGGCGAAATGCAGCGCGCGTCGATCGCTCGGGCGTTGATTTCGAATCCGCGGATCTTGCTGGCCGACGAGCCGACCGGGAATCTCGACTCGAAGGCGTCCGCCGGCGTCTTGAAGTTGTTGCGGCGCCTGAACGAGGAACAGAATTTAACGATTGTAATGGTTACGCACGATATGTCGCAAGCCGCCGACGCCGACCGCGCGATCCGTTTGGTCGACGGTTTGGTCGTGCCGGAGGAAGATCGAACTTGAAAGGCGTTGCAAAAAACGACTTTTGGTGATAAAATCGTTTTTGCGCCGTTTCGACGGCGTTCGCGGCGGCGCGTTTTCTCGTTTTGAGGGGGCGCGCCGCAAATTTTTCTCTTTTTTTCGCTCTTTTCCGCAATTCTTGAGCGGCGAAATCTTGTTAAATTTTCCGCGACGGGGTAAAATAGAAGCGTCGACGTTTCGGCGGCGCGTTGCGAGCGCTCGTCTCGACGTCGGCTTTTGAGAACACGATCATCGAGCGTCGGCGTTTCGAGTCGGCTCGACGTTCGGTCGTTATTTTCGGCGCGAACGGTTTGAACGGAAAAACCGATGCGAACGAAACGACCGGCGCGAGCGGAACGCGACGACGTTCGCGGTATTTGCGAAAGGCGTTTTATGTCTCTTAAAGTGTATATTAACGGCCGTTTGGTCGATCGCGAAGACGCGAAAATCAGCGTTTTCGACCACGGGTTTTTGTACGGCGACGGGATTTTCGAGGGTTTGCGTTGCTACAACGGCAAGGTTTTTCGCCTGAAACAGCACATCGAGCGCCTTTGGGATTCCGCGAAAACGCTCGATATTCAAATTCCCGTTACGAAAGACGAAATGAGCGCCGCGATTTACCAGACGATCGAAGCGAACGGTTTCAGCGACGCTTACATTCGTTTGATCGTAACCCGCGGCGAGGGGACGCTCGGCTTGGACGCGCACCTCTGCAAAGACCCGGCGATCGTTATTATCGTTCAAAAGCTCTCGCTTTACTCGGCCGATTTCTACGATCAAGGGATCAAAATCGTTACGGCCAGCACGATCCGCACGCCGTCCGACTCGGTGAACCCGCGCGTGAAGTCGTTGAACTACCTCAACAACATCATGGCGAAGATCGAGGCGCATTGCGCCGGTTGCGAAGAGGCGTTGATGCTCAATCACAAGGGCGACGTCGCGGAATGCTCCGGAGACAACATTTTTATCGTTAAAAACGGCAAACTCAAGACGCCGCCGACCGACGCGTGCCTTTTGGAGGGCGTTACGCGCAACGTCGTGATCGAAATCTGCAAGGAACTTGGGCTCGAATGCGTCGAAGCGGCGTTCACGCGGCACGACGTTTACACCGCCGACGAGTGCTTCCTGACCGGGAGCGCCGCCGAATTGATCCCGGTCGTTTGCGTCGACGGGCGTTCGATCGCCGACGGCAAACCGGGCAAAATCACCAAAACGATTTTGTCCGCGTTCGGCGAATTTGTTAAAAAGGACGCGTAAGTTAAGCGAAACCGACGGTTGCGAGACCGCGTCGCGGCAGGCGTTCGCGTTCTGAAACGGAACGCGGATCGGTTGCGAGCGGTCTTGAATCGGCGGCGAGCGGCGAAACGGACGAGCGACGTTCCGGCGGCCCGACGGGCGCGGCGGAGCGAAGAGCCGCGCTTTGCCTTGCGGGCGTCCGCGAGCGCGACGTGACGGCGCCAAAGTCGTTCTTTCGCCAAATTTTCGCGGCGTTTGAGCGAAAACGTTGACGGTTAAAACGGTTGAAACGATTAAACGGCGTCTCGGGCGTCGAATGGGAACAATGCGAACGAAAATTGTGCTCGTAGGATACCGCGCGACCGGCAAGTCGACTTTGGCGGCGCGCCTGGCCGAGCGTTGGAGGTTCGATTGGTTTGATACCGACGACGTTGTCGAGGCGCGCGCCGGGAAGCGGATCGCCGATATTTTCGCGCAAGACGGCGAGGCGGCGTTCCGCGATCTCGAGGCGGCGGTCGTCGCCGAGTTGGCGCTCGATCCGCGTCCGGCGGTTTTGGCGACCGGGGGCGGCGTTCCGTTGCGCGAAGAAAATCGCCGAATTTTGCGCGAGCGCGGCGTCGTCGTTTGGTTGACGGCGTCGGTGGAGACGATCGCTCGACGAATGAGCGGCGACGCGTCGACGGCGGCGCGGCGTCCGGCTTTGACCGACGCGAGATCGCCGGTCGACGAGATCGAGAAAGTCCTGGCGGCCCGCGAGCCGATTTATCGCGAATGCGCGACGCTGAGCGTTTCGGTCGACGGCAAAACGGTCGACGAGATCGTCGAGGAAATCGCCGATCGCGTTCCGGAATTTTTCGCCGAAGAGCGTTCCGCGCGGCGTTAGCGACCGGCGGCGCGAATCGATCCCTGTAGCAATAATGGCAAAACAACGATAAAATCGCTCGAGCGTTCCCCGTAAAACGCCCTTTCGCGAAAACGGCGGCGGTCGAGCGGTTGGATCGACCCCGATAAAAATACGAATATTGAATTTTGTCGCGTTTTGGAGCGAGCATGTCCCCGACGCCTTTTTTGTCGAGAATGATTTTCAGTTGGTTGGCGACTCATGCGGCGAGTCGCGTTGAGGAATCGGTCGTCGAGGAGTTGAAAGCGCGCGTTGCGTCCGGAAATTTGGGGGATCTGGGCGGTTTGGAGAATTATGAAGGGCTCCTTTTTAAAGACGCGAAGAAGCGGAGCGGCGCGTCGGAGGGCGGAACGACCGGGCTCGACCGCGTCGACGTCGGCGTCGTCGGCGCGACGAAGCGCGAGTTGGTGGGCGTCCTGGATAAAATGGGGGTTCCGAAGACGACGCAAGGGGACTCTTTAACGTATTTTACCGGCTCCTGGCTCGGTTTGCGTTTCGCCGTTGTTGAAACGGGCGTCGGCGCGGCGCGGGCCCGCAAGGGAGCGGAGGCGCTGATTCAAGCGTTTCGGCCGATTCGAGTCGTTTCGGTCGGGTTCGCGACGGGGTTGCGGCCGTCGCTCAAAAGCGGGACGCTCGTCGTTCCGGATCGGTTCGTTCGCGACGACGGTTCCGCGTTCGGTTGGAGCGACGGCGATTCCGCCGATTCGACGGGCGAGTCCGCGGGCGGCCCGTTCGACCGTTGGGCGAGCGGAATTTTGCTGAGCGTCGAGCGTTCCGTCGTCGAGCCGAGCGAGAAAAAGCGGTTGGGCGAGTCGACCGGCGCGGCGATCTGCGATCGCGGAACTTGGCCGGTCGCCGAGGTTTGCGCCGCTCGAGACGTTCCGTTTTTGCCGTTGCGGGTTGTTCTCGACGCTTGCGGGGAGGCGGCTTCTCGCGACGTTCGGCGGGTCGTCGACGATTCGCAAAGCGCCGCGCGGTTGCTCGGCGCGTTTTTCGGCGCCGTTTCGAAGCGTCCGAGCGTCGCGCTTGACGTTTATAAAGCGAAGGAACGGGCCCTCGTCGCCGCCGATCGGTTGGCCTCCGCGCTCGAAACGACGTTAAAAGCGGGGCTTTAGCGAGACTTTGCCGGTAAAATGCGGGAACGGCGGAGGGCGACGGCGGTTCCGACAAGGTAAAAGACGATAAAAGGGCGCTTTAGACAAGCGGGGAAGAAGAGAAAAGACGAGGCGGAAGGAGCGGTTGGGTGAGTTGGAGAAGAACGCGGCGTTTTGACGCGCAAAAATCGCCGACCGACGCGTCGTTAAAATCGAAAAAATCGACGCTTCCGGCAAAAGAGGAGGAAACGAACGTCGACTTGTCGCTGTTAAAGACGTTGAAAATAAAAAAACGTCGCAAAAAAAAGGCGAAACGTCGACGAACCGCGCTCTTTCAAGACGGGGTGGGCGCGTTGAGCGTCGCCGCTTTTCTCTTTTTGGGGGCGACGATTCGCGAAGTTAACTTGCTGATGGCGCTCGGAGCTTCGTTCGCCGGGTTCGCCGCGCTCGATTATTGGGGCTGGCGGCGAACGTTGCGGCGGTTGCGCGTCGCTCGAATCTTGCCGGACGCGATTTTCGCCGGCGAGCCGTTTGACGTTGAAATCGAAATCGACGCGAGCGAGCGGCGTTCGTCCGCTTGGGGGCTTGTCGTCGAGGACGCTTGGACGGCGCAAAAAACGTTGTTAAAACCGGCGTTTTCGTTAAAATCGTTGAAATTGAGCGCCTCGACGGCGCAAACAAGCGAAAACGGCGAGAATGGCGAAAATACAAAAGAAAAAGCGACGGGGCGAAAAGAACGAAAAAGGCGGAAGAGACAAACGACGCCGGTCGGCGAGTTTGGAAAAGAAGGGACGACGCCGACGGTTGCGGCGACTTTGCGGCCGACGGCGTATTTTCCGCGCGTTCGGGGCGGCGAGCGGCGGCGAGAGCGATACGGCGGGCTCGTCGCGGTTCGCGGCGTTCGACGGCTCGAAACGCTGACCGTTTCGACGCGCTTTCCTTGCGGTTTTTTCCGGAGTTCCGAGCGTTTCGACGCGCCGGCGGAGATACTCGTTTTTCCGAAAATCGGCGTTTTGACCGAGCGGGGAAACGCGCTTGTCGGCGGCGCCTCGACTCAAAAAGCGGCTCTTCCAACGGCTCGAACGTCGCGAGTTCAGGACGAAACGCTGACGATTCGCGATTGGCGGCTTGGCGATTCCAAAAAGGCGATCCATTGGCGGGCGACCGCTAAGCGCAACGAGTTGCAGGCGCGCGAATTTGAAAAACGAGACGATTACATCGCTGTTTTGATTCTTGATCTTTTTTTCGACGAAACGTTGGCGAACGGAGCGGAAAATCGGGAAAAACCGAATAAACCGGCGGTTTCAGCGGGTTGGGACGACGACGATTCGGAAAAAGAGGGGAAAGGGGAAAGCTGGGAAGAAAGGCGAAAATCGGACGCCGTCCGCGCGTCCGCCGACGAAGAGCGTCGACGGGCGGAGACGGTTGAGGCGGCCGTTTCGTTTGCGGCGACGACGCTCGACTGTTGGGCGCGCTCAAACGCAAAATTCCTTCTCGCGATCAACGGCGATTTTGCCGACGAAAATGCGACGGACGGGGCGATCGGGAGCGTCGGGGCGGGCGGCGGCGCGTTGCGACGGGCGTTGGCGCGTTTGGCGACCGTCGAGCCGCCGCGTCGCGACCGGTTGGCGGAACTTGCGGCGGCGATCGACCCTCGAACCTTGGCCGACGCTCGGGTTTTCGTCGTTTCGGTCGCGCCGATCGTCGGGGATCGGGGGCGAACTTGGCTCGAACGGCGGAGCCCCGCGCGGTTCGTCGACGTTTCGGCGTCCGATTTCCGTGAATTTTTCCAATATTAACGCGCGGGGAAAACGACGAGCGTTCGCCTATTTTATGCAAAGCGCCTGTTTTTAAAAGCGAGGACGAGAAAACGGCGGCGAGCGAGGAATTTTTGGAAGAAAATCGGTAAATTTTGGAAGCGCGGCGGGGGGCCCCCCTCGAAAATAATCGTCGAAAGGGTAAAATTAGCGTTATTGTCGCGTCGGTTTCGACGGCGGTCGTCCCGTCGCGGTTCGTCGAGGCGCGTCCTCGATGCGAAAGTTTTTTTGCGCAACGTCAACGAAAGAAGCGAGCAATGAGCGCCGAACGTTATCCTTATTTGAAAGCGGAAGACCCGGAAATTTACGACTTGATTCAACGCCAAATCGAGATGGAAGACACGACGCTGAAAATGATCGCGTCGGAAAGTTACGCCTCGACGCGCGTGTTGGAGGCCTGCGGTTCGATTTTCACGAACAAATATTGCGAAGGGTACCCGGGCGCCCGATATTACGAAGGGAACGAAGTCGTCGACGAGCTCGAAAATCTTGCGATCGCTCGCGCCAAAGAGCTGTTCGGTTGCGAACACGCCAACGTGCAGCCGTACTCCGGTTCCCCGGCGAACAGCGCCGTTTATCGCGCGCTCCTGCAACCGGGCGACAAGGTGATGGGCGTTCCGGTTTCGGACGGCGGCCACCTTACGCACGGCTGGAAGGTCAGCTTCTCCGGGATGGATTTCCAACAGGTTCCGTACCGTCCGAATCAAGAAACCGGGCGCCTCGATATGGACGAAGTCCGCGAGATCGCTTTGCGCGAGCGTCCGAAAATGATCTGGGCCGGGATGAGCGCTTATCCGTTCAAGCTCGATTACGCCGCGTTCGCCGAGATCGCGAAGGAAATCGACGCGTATTTGGTCGCCGATATCGCCCATATTAACTCCCTTATCATCGCGGGCGTGCACCCGGATCCGGTTCCGTACTGCGACGTCGTTACGAGCACCGCGCACAAGATGCTTCGCGGCCCGCGCGCCGGGTTCATCCTTTCGAAGATTGAAGACCGCTACCAGGCGAAGTATCACGCCGAATCGAAGTGGAATCTTGCGCAGCGGATCGACCGCGCCGTCTTCCCGACGCTCCAAGGCGGCCCGCACATGCACGCCGTCGCCGGGATGGCCGCCGCGTTCAAATACGCTAAGACCCCTGAATTTAAGGCTTACGGCGAACAGATCGTCAAGAACGCGCAGGCTCTTTGCGCCGAGTTGGAAGCTCTCGGACGTCCGATCGCCGGCGGCGGCACCGAAACGCACTTGCTTTTGCTCGACTTCCGCAAGGAAGATTTCACCGGGAAAGACGCCGCGAAGGCGTTGGCGAAGTGCGGTATCATCGCGAACTTCAACATGGTGCCGGGCGACACGCGCTCGCCGTTCAAGACGAGCGGCGTTCGTTTGGGGACGCCGTCGTTGACGAGCGCCGGGATGAAAGAGCCGGAGATGAAGAAAATCGCGGCTTGGATCGACCGCGTTTGCTCGAATATCAACAATATCGACGAAGTTGCGCCGACGATTCGCGCCGAAGTCGCCGAATTTTGTCGCGGTTTTAAGAAACCGGGTATCGACGAGTGAAAATAGGCGGTTTGGGCCGGTGATTTTTGACGGGGCGGGCCGTCGCGACGTTGTCTAAACGGCGACTCGGCGCGTCCCGACCGGCGGTCGCCGGCGGGGTGACGAACGTTCGACGAAGAAAGATCGCCGACGACGGGGATTTTGCGTCTCCGCGTCGACGATTTTTGGGCGTTTTTACGGGCGACCCGAAATCTTTGCGCGCCGCCTGAAAACGAGGGGCGCCGCTCCGACGCGGCGTCCGGCGTCGTAAAATAACGGGCGACGGGGATCGGCTCGGTCGGAAGATCCCGGTTGAAACGGAACGGGGAAGCGCGGCGGCGAACGTTTGGCGTCGCGGAAAAAACGTTAAATTTTGCGCGACCGTCGGCGTCGAGGAGCAAACGACGATGACAAACGAAGAAAACGTTGCGAACGAAGCGAAAAACGCCGAATCGACCGCGCCGGTTTTCGACGAAACGACCGGGCTCGACGCGTTGCGGGCGGCGGCGGACGCCGGAGATCTCGACGCTCTTTGCGAGTTGGCTTGGCGGCGCAAACGCGGCGTCGGCGTCGAGCGCGACCCGATCGACGCCGTTCGACTTTTTCGGCGGGCGGCGGAGGCGGGAAGCGCGATCGCGGCGAATAATCTCGGGCTTTGTTTCGACGAGGGCGTCGGCGTTCCGCAAGATTTCGACGAAGCGGCGGCTTGGTTCCGTCGGGCGGCGGAAGCCGGGGACGCGGCGGCGCAAAATAATCTCGGTTGGGCTTATTTGAACGGGCTCGGCGTTCGCAAGAGCGCCGGCGCGGCGGTTCGTTGGTTCCGCAAGGCCGCCGAACAAGGGCTCGCCGGAGCGCAAAATAATCTCGCGCATTGTTGCGAAAATGGAATTGGCGTCGCGAAAAACGTCGAAGAGTCGACGCGATGGCTGAAAGCGGCGGCGGAGTCGGGATTGGCCGAGGCGCAGAATAATCTCGGTTGGCGTTATCAAAAGGGGCTCGGCGTCAAAACCGATTTCACCGAAGCGGCGGCTTGGTTCCGTCGGGCGGCGGAGGCGGGGCTTGCGGCGGCGCAAACGAATCTCGGTTGGCTTTACCTGAACGGGCTCGGCGTCGACCGTTCGGACGAAAAGGCGTTCGAACTTTTCCAGGCGGCGGCGGATCAGGGCGATTTGGCGGCGATCGGGCGGCTCGCGCAGTGTTACGAATACGGTCGCGGCGTTGCGAAAAACGATTATTTGGCGTCGAAATGGTACCGTCGCGCCGCCGAAGCGGGGGACGCCGGGGCGTTGCGCAAATGCGAGGAGTTGGCCGGTTCTTTGTCGAAAAAGCTCGACGCGATTTTGCGAAGCGGCGACGGCCCGAAACGTTGAGTTCGTCGGTTTTGCCGATTGGCGAAAGTTGTCGAGCGGCGGCGAGGATAAACGGCGGTTAAAATAGAGAAAATAGACGAAATGGGAAAAGGCGCGGGCGAAAAAACCGAACTCGAAAAGATGCTCGCGGGCGAAATATACGATTGCGGCGATCCGGAGTTGATCGCGCGTTGGCATAAGGCGAAGGCGTTGACGCGGGATTACGCCGCCGCGGATACCCGGGATCGCGAGACGCTCGACCGGATTCTCGACGAGTTGCTCGGTGGACGCGGGAAAAATCTGTGGATCGCGCCGCCGTTTCAAGTTGATTACGGGTTCAATATTTTCTTCGGAGAGAACTGCGAAGTCAATACGAACTGCGTTTTTTTGGACGCGAACCGCATTGAGATCGGCAAGGGCGCGCTGATCGCTTCCGGCGTTCAGATCTTGACGCCGTTTCATCCGACGAACGCCGCCGATCGGTTCGGGACGCCGAAGGACGACGGTTCGTTCGCGTTTTGCAAGTCGCTGACCGCGCCGGTGAAGATCGGCGATTTTGTTTGGCTCGGCGCGGGAACGATCGTATTGCCGGGAGTAACGATCGGCGACAACGTCGTTATCGGCGCCGGAAGCGTCGTTACGCGCGATATTCCGTCGAACGTCGTCGCGTTTGGGAACCCTTGCCGCGTTTATCGGGAAAATCGATAAAATCCGAAAAGTTGCGTCGAGAAACGAGAGAACGGCGCGTCGCCCGGTCGCGACGCGCCGTTTTTTTGACGATAAACGGCTAAGTTTAGCGGTTTTACGGATTTTTACAAGACGGCGCGTCGGCAGGAAAAGTCGCAAGCGCCGGGCGTCGAGCGGCAAACGGGAAAGGCGGACGGCTCGCGGCGGGCAAGATCGCGAACGGCGAAGACAAGCCGGTCGTCGGCGCCGCAACAGGTCGCGCGGCGGTACGAAACGCCGAGTTCGTCGCAAACTTCTTTAAGTTCGACGTCCAAGTCGAAAACGGTTTCCATATTTTCGAGAAAAAATCCGATTGGCGAAACGATAAGCCGGTTCCAACGCGGGTTCTCTTTTTTGTAACGACGGACGAAATCGGCGACGCTCGGCTCCAACCAGGGCGTCGACGGCGAACCGCTCCGACTTTGGAAGGCGAGCGCCGCGTCGAGCCCGACCGAACGCAAACGGCGACGCAATTCCGGCGAAAAATCGGCGGCGTCTCGAAAAACGAGATCGCGACTCGGAAAACGCCGCGTCGCGTCGGCGTCCTCGGCGGCGTTTTTTTCTTCCGCAAGGGGCCCGCCGAAACCCGGCGCGTCGAGCGTCGAGCGCAAAACGGCGGTCGCGGCGGCGAGAAGTTGGGCGGAATAAAACGATTTTGACGCGTCGTCGACCGGAAGCGAATGCGCGGAAAAGAGGATTAAGCGCGTCGGCCGGGCGTTGTCGGCGTCGACGTTAAAATCGGAGGTTTGCGGCGTTTGCGAACATTGGGGAGATTGGGCGGGAAAGTCGAACGGGGACGCCTCGAGCTCGTCCCAAGCGAGCGCCGTTAAAAGGGCGTCGGCGGCGGCGCGACGGTACGCCGGAAGATCGAAAAAAGGCGGCGTTTGCGCGATTTGAAGTCGAGCGGCGAACTCCGGCGACCGACGGCGAACCGCGTCGCGAACGGCGTCGACGTATCGGCGGCAACTCTGCGGCGACCCGAACGCCGATGTCGGGAAAACGAGCAAGCGCCGAACGCCGTCCGCTTCCGCGTCCGCCAACGCGTCGTCGAATGTCGGCGAAGCGTAAAGATTTCCCCAATAAATTCGGGGCGACGGTTGAATCGCGACGGAAGAGTTTGACGGATTTAATGATTTTGCGGGGACTCCGTTGGCCGAGAACGCTTCCGCAAGGCGGTCGAGAAAGCGACGGCATTCGCCCGGGAGCGGACTAACGCCGCCGAAACGCTTGTATCGCTCGAAAATCGCCGATCGTCGCGCCGGCGGAACGCGCTTTCCCGTTAATATTCGATCCAAAAACGGATTAATGTCGTCGATTTTTTCCGGGCCGCCGTAAGAGGCGAGAATGATTGCGTCGAACATGGGGGATTCGGGGGGGGTGGGCGCTTTGCGGCGAAAGCGCGGTCGACGTCGACGGGGACGTGTTTAAGGAAAGCGCCGAATCTGCCGGTCGCAAGGGCCGACGTCGCGTTTTCGGCGTCGCGTTTTCCTTATTTTAAGATAATCGAAATTTATCGCAAGAGTTTTTTTGAACGAGTTTGAGGAAATTTCAAGGCGTAAAGGGGCGGGGGCGCTTGATTTTTTGGCGATTTCGTTTATTTTGAACGGCGTCGGGCGACGTCGGGGATGTTTTCGGCGCGACGGCGAGGTTTCGCGATAAGCGGCGGGGTTTAGCGAAGACGGCGAATTTGGGCGAGGAGGGTGCGAATAATGTCTACCGAAACGGATCTCTATTTTAATCAGGCGATCGAAACGACGTCGCAGGACGAGTTAAAGTCGTTGCAAAACGAAAAATTGATTCGAATCGTTCGGTACGTCGCGGAAAATAACCCTTATTTTCGCGAGTTTTACAAAAAAGCGGGCGTCGACGTCGGCGATTTCCGCGGAATCGAAGATTTGGCGAAGTTGCCGACGATCTCGAAAGCGAATTTCCGCGAAACTTACCCGCTCGGGATGTGTTGCGTTCCGAAAAACGAGATCCGCGAGATGCACATGTCGAGCGGCTCGACCGGGACGCCGGTCGTTATGCCTTACGCCGCGAGCGATTTGGCGCAATGGGCCGAATGCATGGCGCGCTGTTACCGAATGGCGGGGGGCGAGCCGGGCGACCCGATCCAGATTATGCCGTCGTTCGGGCTTTTTAACGGCGGCTTCGGGATGTATCACGGGGCGCGGGCGGCGGAACTTTTCGTCATCCCGACGGGTTCCGGGAACACCGAGCGGCAAATTCGGTTGGCGCGCGACTTCAATACGAAGATTTTTGCGGCGGTTATCTCTTACGCGACAAGAATCATCGAAGTGATGGAAAAAACGGGCGTCGAACTGCCGAATTTGAAGACCGGAGTTTTCGGCGCCGAAGCGGTTACCGACGCGATGAAGGAAAAGATCCGCGCGCGCCTTGGAATCGAAGTTTTCAATATTTACGGAATGACCGAAACGGGAGGCGTCGGCACGCTCGGGATGGATTGTCGCGATCATTCCGGCATTCACGTTTGGGAGGATCATTACTTCTTGGAGGTTCTCGACCCGACGACGAAGGAACCGGTTCCGGACGGCGAGATCGGCGAGCTGGCCGTTACGGCCTTGACGCGAAAAGCGCTTCCGGTCGTTCGTTTCCGAACCGGCGACCTGACCCGAATTTTGAGCCGCGAACGGTGCGCTTGCGGGCGAACGCACTTGAGAATCGACGCGATCTCCGGGCGCGTCGACGACATGCTTATCGTTAAAGGCGTTAATTTCTTCCCGTCGCAAGTCGAGCAGGCGTTGCTCGAGCTCCCGGGCGTTCATTCGGAGTACCAAATTATCCTCGAAGAGCGCGACGGCGTCAACGACGTGCGCGTTTTGGTCGAAGCGGAGCCCGGCGTCAGCGGGTTCGTTGTCGAAAAACACCTGAAAGAGCGGCTCGGTTTTTCGCCGAAAGGGGACGTTTTGCCGCCGGGATCGCTCCCGCGAAGCGAGGGCAAGGCGGTTCGCGTTGTTCGAAAAAAGATTTGACGTCGCAAAAATAAAAAAGCGTCGACGGAAAAGCGTCGGCGCTTGAATATTGTTCTACGTTTGAAACGCGGCTTACCGGACGGCGGCGTCGACGGGGCGCGTCGCCGTTCGAACGGGCGGCGCGACCGCGGGCTCCGCGTTCGGCGTTTGCGCGTAATTCGTTTCGACCGGCTGTTGACGAATCAGCGAAAAGCGTTCGGCGCGCTCTTCTTTCGTCCAATCGGCGGGAACGTCGCCTTCGATCGTCCAGCGGCCTTTGTTGACTTCGACGTTTTCGAATTTGAGGTCGGTTTTGCTCTTGCCGTTGACGCCGACCTTGCGCATGTACGTCGGCTGCATGTCTTTGAGCCCTAAAATAACGACGATCGACTGGAATTGTTGCGCGTCGCGGGCGTACCTCGGGAAGGCTTCGATCCAAACTTCGCTTTGCTGTTTGGCGGCCGGCGTTACGAGCCGCAGATAGAAACGGTTTTTGAGCGTTTCGGCCTTCGCGACGAAAAAGAGGGGAAATTGCCCGTTGTCCATCGTCAGATCGAGTTCGCGCTCGTCCTCGGCGAGTGGGTAAACGACCGCTTTTTTGTTCTCGAAATCGTATTGCGTCAACGCTTTTCCGTCGAGAACAATTTTCATTTCGTTCTGACCCTCTTTCCAAACGGCGTCTTTGCCGGTTTCGGCGCTCGCGTAGGAAAATTCGCCTTTGACGTGGTAAAGGAGGCGGTTCGGCGTTTTGAAACGGAAGAGCCCCCAGGTGTGCGCGATCGGTTTTTTCGCGTCCTGTTGCAGAACGCCGCCGTCGAACTCCATCATGTGCACGTTGCAGGAGACTTGTTTGATTCCTTTGCCGAAATTCTCCCAATGTGTCAAAAATTCGTCGAGTTTCAAGCGGTCGTTTTCGGTCAACTTATAACGAGCCGGCGGGGGGACGAACGCGTTGGAGATCGGCGCGGTTTGGGTCGACTGCGCCGGACGAGACGTTTGAGCGGATTGCGCGGGGCGGGGCGTTCGGGCGGGTTGCGGGACGTTTGCGGGCGTCGTTCCGGCGGCGTTTGGAGCTTGCGCGACGCGAACCGGCGTTTGCGGCGTCGACGCGGCGACCGGTTGCGCGGGTTGTGTCGAATAAGCGGATTGGGCGGGCGAAGTTTGCGGCGTCGCGGCGGCTTGACGGCGAACCGGACGCGTTGCGGCGTCTTGCGCCGGGCGAAGAGTTTGGGCGGTTTGCGGGGTTTGAGGAGCCGGCGCGGATTGCGGAAGACGCGGCGCTTGCGGCGTCGACGAGTTTTGCGCGGATTGAGCGGGAAGCGTCGCGACTTGCGGCGTCGACGGCGCGACGTAATCGCCGAAGCCCTGGCCGAACGCGGCCGAGCCGACGGTTCCCGTCGCGGCGAATAGGAACGCGCTCGACAAAATAACGTCCAAATTTCTCATTTTTCTCTCCAATAGCGATTAACACCGTCGATAATCAAAAATTGCGTCGTCCGCAGGGAAGACGCGGGGAAACGCGTCGAGTTTGCGGTTTCGAAGCCGAGCGAGCGCGTCGAAGGGACGACTCGCCGTAGATTAACCGTTTTTTCGGAACGAGTAAAGAGGAATTTTCCAAATTTTTCCGGCGCGGCGAACGGGACGCGAGACTTTGGAGAAGACGGCGAAACTTTGCGGGTGATATTTCGCCGAAAATTTTAAAAAAATTGCAATTTTAGCGCTTGAAGAGTTGGGAGTTCCGTGTATAATAACGGCATGAATCGACCGCTTGGAGGATAAGCGAATGGTTAGCGGCCTCATTGGAAATGAGGTGCCCCGTAAGGGGTTGCGGGTTCGAGCCCCGTGTCCTCCGCTTGAACCCGCTCTTTTGGAGCGGGTTTTTTTGTTTCTTGCTTCCTTTCGCAAGCGGCGTTTTTGACGGCGGCGCGTTCGTTGCGAATAAAAATTACCCAAACTTCCTGCTTTGCTTATTTTAAACGTCGCGAGAACGGCGTCGGTTGCGAAAAATCGGAATTTGCGCGTTTTAACGGGGCGCGACGCGTTATTTTTGCATCTTTTTCTCGTTAAAAGGAGGATCGGGTAGGGTTGAGATGAAAAAGCGCGCCGTTCGGCGTTAACGTAGCGAAAATAAACGGGCGAGCGGAAAAACGGGCGGAAGCGGCGCCGCGTTAAAACGGGCGCTCGGGGCTTGAAAAAAACGGCGTTCCGCGTAAAATTAGCGAGAATCGAACGTTTTTCGCGTCCGCGTTTCGAGCGGCGTCGACTGGAAAAACGGCGAGTTTAAGCGAAACGGAGAAATTGCGTAAAATGGAAGCAAAGACGACGGTTGCGAAGAATGGAGGAACCGCGCCCCTTTACACGTTGGGCGAGGAGATTGCGAACGCGGTAACGCATGGGATCGGCGCGTGCCTGTCGCTGGCGGCGTTGACGCTTTTGATCGTGCGAGCGGCGACGCGAGCGCCGGAGGGGGCGACGGCGGGTTACGTCGTCGGTTACTCGATTTTCGGCGCGTCGCTCGTAACGCTATATCTGACGTCGACGCTCTATCATTCGCTAGCGACGTCGCGCGCAAAACGGGTTTTTTCGGTTCTCGATCACTCGGCGATCTACGTTTTGATCGCCGGAACGTACACGGGGTTCTGCCTGGGCCCGCTTTACGGTTGGACGGGTTGGTGGCTTTTCGGAACGATCTGGGCGCTGGCTTCGATCGGAATCGTCGCGTATTCGGCGTACGGGCGGCAAGCGCAACGGTTTTCGACGATTCTTTACCTGACGATGGGCTGGTTCATCGTGTTGGTCGCGCGGCAACTTTACGAGTCGGTGCCGCCGATTTCCTGGCGAACGCTCCTTTGGGGCGGGATCGCGTACACCGTCGGGTGCGCGTTTTTCCTGATGAAACGCGTCCGCTGGGCGCATTCGATTTGGCATCTTTTCGTGTTGGCCGGAAGCATTCTGCACTTTTTCGCGCTTTATTGGGCTATTTGACGCGAAACCGCCGGGCGGCGCGGCGAAAAAAAACGAGAAAAATGCGAAAAATGAAAATTTTTTGTTAAAAATCGCGCCGCCGACGGTTTCGCCCCCTTGCGCCGAACGCTTCGAGGCGTATAATTAAGCGTTATCCCGAGGTTGCGGATTTGCGCTCTACTCTCGCTTTTTCGACGCTCGTCGTCGACGCGGAAGCGGCGGTCGATTCGAACTCGTCGGGACGTCGGCGAAAAAACGCGCGGCTCCGAAGGTTCGGCCGTCGGACGCGTCGCGTTTTCCGACCATCGGCAACTTGCAACGAGAAGAAAGGGCTTCAAAATGCCTAAAATGAAGACTCACAAGGGCGTGGCCAAGCGTTTTCGCGTTACCGCCAACGGCAAACTTAAACACCGTCATAGCGGTACGAGCCACTTGGCTTGGCGCATGACCAGCAAACGCGTCCGCAACTTGCGCGGCACGGATCCGGTCGCTACGTGCGAAGAAAAACGTTTGATCAAAGCGCTCGGCAAAGGCGGTTATTGATCGAACGGCGTCGGCGCGAAATGTTTTGCGTCGAACGTTTTCCGGTTTTTTCTCGACGTCGCGATCGAAGGAAAACGCCGGTTTCTGAAAACGGGTGGGAAACGCCGGGCGGTCGTTCTTGCGAGCGGCGCGCTTGGGACCTGATTTTCGTTCAACGTCGATTCCAAACGCGAGTTTGCGGCGGGCTTTCGGGCGCGTCGGATTCTTGGTTTCGACCAAAAATTTGCATTTTAAGGATTTTGTGAGATGAGAGTTAGTAAAGGCGCGGCGCGTCGTCGGGCGAAAAAACGACTTTTTAAACGAGCGAAGGGCTTTCGCGGCGGTCGCGGCAAACTGTTGCGCACCGTGAAGGAAACCGTTTTGCGCGCGGACGTGTTCGCGACTCGCGACCGTCGCGTTCGCAAACGAGATTTCCGTTCGCTGTGGATCGTCCGCATCAACGCCGCCGTTCGCATGCGCGGGCTCCGTTACAGCCAATTCATCAGCGGTCTGAAGAAGGCCAATATCGTTCTCGACCGTAAAATGCTCGCCGATATGGCGGTCGCCGACCCGGTCGCGTTCGACAAAGTCGTCGAATTGGCGAAAGCCGCTCTCTGATTGGAGCGGTCGAGCGTTTTCGTCGTTTGACGAAATGCGTTTTGAAACGCGTCGCGTTTTTTGCGGCGCGTTTTTTTATTTCTTGCGTCGCGTAATATTGAAATCTGTTTGAATTTTAACGGCTGGAGCGAGCCGCTCGAAGGCGCGCGACTTGCGCTTCGAGAGTTTCGACGCGACCGAAAAAGAGAAATTTTCGAAATTTTTTCAAGAACGGCGACAATTTTGCGGCGAAATCCTTTATTATAACGGCAAAATCCTTTATAATGGGGCGAGGCGGCGGCGACCGTCGAGCGAACGCGAGGGAAAATGGACGCGATTTTTTTCGAGTATTGGGGATATTGGGCGTTTCCGGCGGCGATCGCGCTTCCGGCGGCGTCGGCGTTCTTTTGGGGGACGTATCCGACGCGTCGAGCGACGGCGGCGGTTGCGGTTCCCGGCGCGCTTTCGGTCGTTTTTTTCGTGTTGGCGGCGATCGAAGGAACGGCTTTCGAACCGGGTTGGGGCGGCGGTTTCGGCCCCGTCGTCGCGGCGGTCGACGGGATCGCGGCGGCGATTTTGGCGCTCGATTGGGCGACGGTCGCTTGGGTTGGACGCGGCTTGACGGCGACGCGAACGGCCGAGAAGACGGCGTCGGTCGGCGTGGCCGTCGACGTCGAGCTGACGATCGAAAATCGTTCAAAAAAAGCGGTCTCGGCGGAGATCGTCGACGATTTCGATCCGAACGGCGTCGCGTTGGCGCCGCGCTCCGAATCGGAATCGGCGTTCGAATTCGACGCCGACGCCGCGCCGCTCCCGGACGGGGCGCGTTTCGAGCGGCGAACGATTCCCGCCGGGCACAGGGAAACGTTGCGTTATCGGCTCCGCTGGATCCGCCGCGGCGAGTTCGCGCTCGAGTTCGTCGCGCTCCGAACGTTCGGCCGTTTCGGGCTTTGGAGTCGATATTTGCGCCTGCCTTGCGCGTCGGTTTTCCGCGCTTACCCGAGTTTGCGCCGGACGGCGGGGGCCGAAACGCTCGGTCGCGTCGGGGCGAAGCGTCCCGTTGGGGCGCGGCGGACGAGAACGATCGGGCAAAACGACGAGTTTGAGCGACTTCGCGATTTTCAGGAAGGCGATCAGTATAAATTTATCGATTGGCGAGCGACCGCGAGACGGAATAAGTTGACGACGCGCGTTTTCCAAGCGACGAAAAATCAGCGGATCGTCTTGGCGATCGACGCCGGGCGGACGATGACGAACCGGGCGAGCGGCGTTTCGTTTTTCGACGCGGCGCTCGAATCGACGCTGGCGCTGGCGCGCGTCGCCTTGGAACAAGGGGACGAGGTCGGTTGTCTCGTTTTTTCGAACGAGGCGAAGCGTTACGTCGCGCCGCGGGGCGGAATGTCGCAAATGAACGCGTTGATCGCCGCTCTTTACGACGTTTTTCCGGAGCGTGTCGAGTCGCGGTACGACCGGGCTTTCGCTTATTTAGCGTCAAAGACGTTGAAACGGGCGCTTGTAGTGTTGGCGACGAGCGTCGCGGACGAGCGGAACGCGGAGCGGATCGAACGGGTCGCGACGAGTTTGGCGGGGAAACATTTGCCGTTGGGGCTCTTTTTTCGCGACCGTTCTCTGTTCGACGCGGTCGAGCGGTTCGACGCTTGGGAGCGCGGCGAGGTGGAAACGCCCGGCGACGGTTCGGCGCGAGCGAAAGCGATCGAACGGCGCGATCGAAACCGACGACGCGAGTTTGCGGGCGGCGTCGGCGACGAGATCGAGCGCTTTTTGCTCCGCGAAACTCGACCGGAAAACGCGACTCCGACGGAACTTTTTTATCGAGCCGGCGCGGCGGCGGAGATCCTCAACCGACGACGGCGCGCGTTGCGACGACTCGAAGCGCGCGGCGCGTTGACGCTCGACGTCTTTCCGGAGGACGCGGCGGCGCCGTTGATCGAGAAATATTTGGAGGCGAAAGCGCGACGATTGCTTTAATTGGGTTAAATTGGGCGACTTGCGGCGGTAAAACGGCGCTAAGTCGCGCGGTTTACGCAACTTTTGACGAAAAACCGGAGGATGAGAATGACGAGAAAAAAGATAACGAAGCGCGATATGCGGCTGATTGTCGAATCGGTCGCGTTAAAGTTGGAACGACGGCCCGAAACTCGACGCAACTCGTTGTTGCGCGAAGTTTACGAGGCGATACGGCTCCTCGATTTGCGTCCGTACGCGACGGTCGAAGACGCGACGAAAGCCGCCGAGTTGGTGCGCGAACGCTTCCCGGAAGCGCCGTTCCTCTTTTCGCTCGACCCGGAGCCGGGCGCGGATCCGCCGTTCAAACCCGAGCCGAAATATCGCAATCGGTATTAACGAAAGTTCCGAAACGTAGAACGAACGAGCGCCGAACGCGGCGTCCGCGGCAAGCGGCGGCGGAAAACTCGACGCAATAAAAAGCGCTTGACAAAGAACGCCGAGGAAGCGGAACGCTGAGCGCGGCGTTCGAAAACAACGCGAAAAAGCCGTAAACGTCGACGGCGTTTACGGCTAAGATTCAAAAGACGAACAAACGCGGAAACGTCAGTTTTGTTTCATCGCGGCGGCAAGAATCGCGCTCGTCGACGGACGCATAATGCGCGGGTCGACCTGCTCGCCCTGTTGAAGCGTCGCGCGGACGGCTTTGCCGGAGATGAAGACCGGTTTTTCGTCGGCGTGATTTTCCATCAAATCGACGCGACCGATCGATTCGTAATACGCCGCGAACCCGACTTTCAACGGTTTTTCTTGCAACTCGCCGTTGAGCGAGTCGAAAATCTCCTGCGCGTCGAAATCGCCCCAAATCGCGGAGCCGTCTTTGTACGGCGCGTCGGCGTGTTTGCGGCCGATGATCACGTCCGTGAAACCGAAGTTTTGACGGTAAATCGCGTGCATGACCGCTTCTTTCGGCCCGCCGTAAAACATCTTAATGTCGAGGCCGAGGAGAACGACGCGATCCGGAACCTCTTCGCCGAGCTTCGCCCAAAGTTCGCCGTCCGAGTCGCCTTCGCCAAGCGCGCGATCGGCGATCAGCTTTTCGTAGGTCGACATGCGGATTTCGGCGTTCACGTCGTCGCCCTTCGTTTCGCCGACGAGCGGGTTCAAGCAGGCGCCCGCGTTAAAACCGCTCTTCAAAAGCTTTTCGAGCCCGTAAACGAGCGCGTATTCGTGCGCCCGGTGGAGCGGGTTGCGCGTTTGGAAAGCGACGACGCGTTCCCAACCGCGTTCGGCGATCAGGGCGCGGACTTCTTTCGGCGAAAGAACGTACTTGCCGAACGCCGGGTTTTTCGGTTGCGGGAAGACGTTAATTTTACCGCCGAGAAGGTAGTCTTTGTCCGCGTCGTTGACGAGAACCATGTCCGCGCCCGGGTGATCGGTTCGCTCGGTCATGTAGACGGACTTCAAATAACGCGGCTTATCCCAGGGAAAAACGTCTGAAATTTCAAGTGTTGCGACGATATTGTCTTTTTTGTCGACAAGCGCGACTTCCTGACCGGCTTTGAGCGTTTTCGCAAGCTCCGCCGAGACCGGGAGAGAAAGCGGAATCGTCCAGGCGTATTTTTTGCCGTTGTATTCGATAACCGATTCGTCGAGAACGCGGTTGAACGTCGCGGAATCCATCGGGCCTTCGAGCGGCGTCAGGGCGCCGTCGCCCCAGCGGTAGACGGTGGAGAGGTCGGCGTCGCTCACCGGAACTTTAACGAGCGTCGTCGCTTTTTTCGCGTAATCGTCGAGTTGATCGGCGGGGATCGCGCGGCAAACCGGTTCGGTCAAACCGCCGTGATAAAGGATTAAGTCGGCCATTTTTCTTCTCTTTAGGTAAATTTAGGCGCTTTGCGCGACAAATGCCGCCGCGTCGCGACGAAATCGGCGTCCGTTTGCGGCGACGGTTTGCGAACCTCCAAAAACGGGCGCCAACGACCGCGACTCGCAAAACGAGCGGCGGGCGCGTCGGGCGTCGCTACGGAGCGCATCAGACGTTCCCATTATACTCCCGTTTTCCGTTTTCAAAAGGGGGCGCGGCGCGAGCTTTAGGACGCCGCGAGCGAGTCGGCGATTATTTTCCGTTGCAATCGCTTTAATCGGCGCTTTCCGTCGTCCTGCGCGGAAACGTTTGCGGCCGGAACCGTCGGGCGCTTATTAATAAGGGCGAAAACGACGGCGTTGAAATCGGCGCGATCGGTTTAATTGGCTTAATCGGCGTCTTCTTCCGCCTTCGACGGCCGCCCGATCGTCTTTTTGACCGAATATTCCCGACCTTTGCGATTTTGGTAGGCGACGAGGAGTTCCGCGATCGCGCCGACCGAGAGAAGTTGCGTTCCGAGCAGCATCAGCGCCGCCGAGTAAACGACCGCCGGGCGCCCGGAAAGGCAATATTCGCCGCCGCAACCGATCGCCGGAAGGCGCGAAACGACCCAACGCAACGCCATCCAGCCGAGCGCCGCGGCGCCGACGCCGAACGCCGAAAGGCCGAGCGTTCCCAAGAGGTGTTGCGGGCGTTGACCGTAACCTGTAACGAATTTAACGGTTAAAAGGTCGAGGAAGCCCTTTGCGAAACGTTTGAAACCGTATTTCGAGACACCGTATTTGCGGGGGCGGTGCTGGACGACCTTTTCGCCGACTTTGTAACCGCGCGAGGCCGCCAAAACCGGAACGAAGCGGTGAAGTTCGCCGTAAAGGGTGATTTCGTCGAAAATTTCGCGGCGATAACACTTCATGCCGCAGTTGTGATCGTGCAGTTTGACCCCGGTGAGGCGGCTGACCATTTCGTTGAAAACGCGGCTCGGCAAGACTTTATGCCAAGGGTCGCGCCGCGTTTTCTTCCAACCGCTGACGACGTCGTAACCGGAGTCGATCAACCGGAGGAAGTCCGGGATCTCGTGCGGATCGTCCTGCAAGTCGGCGTCGAGCGTCATGACGATCGGGAGCGTCGCCGCTTTGAACCCGACGTCGAGAGCCGCCGCTTTGCCAAAATTGCGACGAAAACGAATTCCTCGAACGCGATCGTCTTTTTGAACGAGTTCTTCGATTATCGTCCAGCTTGCGTCGGTCGAGCCGTCGTCGACGAAGATCAACTCGATTTTGGCGGAGAGCGTTTCGGCGACCGCGACGATTTCGCCGTAAAGGATGCGGAGGCTTTCTTCTTCGTTGAAAACTGGAACGACGAGAGAATATTCGATCATTTTTCGAACTCCGTCCGAACGTCGAGAGAGCCGACGCGCGGTTTGGGGAATTTGGGTAGTTTAAGGGGAGACGGCGAGACGTTTTTTGCCGCTTTTTCGTTCTTTTGCGGCGTCGACCGTTGCGCCGAACGTCGCGAAACGGTACAATATGCGGGAATCGCGCCGTCGCTTATTTTAAAAAATGGGGGGCGGTTTGTCAAGCAAATTTCGCAAGATTTTTGCGACGCGACGATTATTTTGCGGGTTTGAAACGCAAGATCGGGACGAAAAGGTCGGAGCGGCGGAACGTCAAGGCGCGTCGACCGGTGAAAACGATAAAATGGAGAAAATACGGTGATTGAAAAGAATAGATGGAAAGCGACAAACGCGTCGAAAAAGTGGAAACGGAGGGCGAACGCGGCGTTGGCGGCGTTGTTCGTCGGTTGCGTTGGTTGGGAATTTGACGGTCGAAACGATTTTAACGACGGCGTCGGTTCGGCGAAGATCGCGTCGGCGACCGAATATTTTCTCGATTCGGCTTCCGGGAACGACGAGAACGACGGGAAGTCGCCCGAGAACGCCTGGCGGTCGCTCAAAAGGCTCGACAAGGCGGCGCTCGAACCGGGGGACGTCGTTCGCTTTCGGCGCGATCGCGTTTGGCGGGGGACGCTCAGGGTAAAATCGGGGGGCGAGGGAAAACCGGTCGTTTATTCCGATTACGGGGACGGGGCGAAACCGCGAATCTTGCAAAGCGTCGATTTGAGTTCGCCTGAATTTTGGACGAAAATCGACGATCCGAGCCGTTCGATTTGGGCGACCGCGCCGGACGAGATTGTTGATTTGGGCGCTTTAGGCGTCGTCGGAGATTTCGGAACGACGGGAGCGGTTGGGAACGTCGGCGAAAATAGCGAAAACGCGCAAAACGGCGAAGGCGTTCCGGTCGAAGTTGCGCGCTTCGTCGACGGCGGTTGGAGCGTTTATTCCGAAGTCGACGCGAAGGCTTCAAGCGTCGAGGCGACCTTTGCGGAACTCGACGGCGCGACCGGATATTCGTTAAAATGCGAAAAGTCGGGAACGGAAAAGACGTATTTGCAATGGACGGCGCAAGGTTTTCCGACGCGCGCCGGGCGGTCGGTCGCTTGGCGTTTCCGCGCTCGTTCGTCGATTTCCTTCGCCGTCGACGCGAACGTCGCAAGCTTTATGATGGCGGGGAAACCTTGGACGAATTACGGCGACGTCGCCGGCGAACGGCTCGAATTTGGGCCCGAATGGCGCGAGTACGAACTCGTCGTTACGTCGAACGTCGACGCCGAGGACGCTCGACTCACCTTCTTTTTGGGCGGCGCGATCCCGGACGGGGCGCGGTTCGACTTCGTCCCGGGGACGGCTCGCGCGGTCGAACGGCGGTCGGTCGGGCTCGTCGAGGACGTCGGGAACCTGGTTTTGACCCGTTGGCGGAACGGGGACGCCGCGTCGACGCCCGCGACGCTCGAATTTCTCGACCCGATAACGAAAGCGGCGACGAAACGCTTTTTGCCGACGGCGGACGAGCGCGAAGGGGCCGGGTTCAAGCGTTGGTCGCTCGACGAATTGAAAGCGCCGAACGATTTTTGGTTCGACTTGGCGACGAAGCGGCTTTACGTTTTGAGCGACGAGAATCCCGGCGTCGCGTTCGAGAGCGTCGAGGCGTTGTTGCGAACGAATACTTGCGTTTGCAACGCGAACGACGTTATCGTTGAAAATATCGCGTTTTCGCACACGGCGGCGCACGGGGTTTCGCTCGCCGGCGCGAAACGCTGCGTCGTTCGGAACTGCGATTTCGATTGGATCGGCGGCGGCGACCTTTCCCGCGAAGGGGGCGCCGGACGGCGAACGCGGTACGGAAACGGCGTCGAATTTTGGGAAAGTTCCGAAGATTGCGTCGTTGAATTTTGCCGATTTTCCCGAATTTACGACGTCGCGGTAACGACGCAGGGGCCGAATTTGGCGATTTCGAAAAATTTGACGATTCGCGACAACACGATCTTCGATTGCGAACAGGCGTTTGAAATTTGGTTCTCGCACCCGGAAACCGTCGTCGAAAATTTGATTTTTGAGCGGAATCTTTGCGTCGACATGGGGAACGGCTGGGGACACGCGCAACGGCCGGATCCGAGAGCGACGGCGCTTCTCGGTTACGGGCTCGACGCGAAAAAAGTCGACGTTATCGTTCGCAAAAACGTTTTTTGCGGCTCCGTTCAACATTTTATCTGGTTCTATCACTCCCGAATCGGCGAATATCGGATCGACGACAACGTCTATTGGACGCCGGACGAATCGATCCTGCCGCGCGAAGCGGGGGACAAACTTTTCTGGTTCGACGCGAAAAATCCGCAAAATTTGACGTTCGACGAGTACCGAAAAGCGACGGGAAGCGACGCCGGGTCGCGCTGGATCGAGCCGAAGTTCCGAAACCGCGACGCGAACGATTTCGAGCTGCTGAATCGCGAAGAACTCGCCGCCGGGCCGCGTTCTCAACGTTAAAACGGGGAAAATAGGCGGAATATAACGAAACGCCGTCGTCGATTCGAAAATCGGCGGCGGCGTTTCCGTTAAAAAACGGGTTCGCGTCGAACGACGGCGAGTCGGTCAACGCGAACGATTTTGACGGCGGAAACGATTATTCCGCGTCGTCGGTTTGCCGGGCGGCGGATTCGTCGTCCGTTTTTTCCGGTTGCGCGTCGGTCGATTCCGGCGTCGCGTCGGCTTTTTTGGCGCAATAATTCTTAATCGCGTCCGATTCGAGCTCTTCCGGCGTCAGGTCGGCAAGTTTCTTCCCGATGAAAACGAGTCGTTTGCGTTTCTCGGGTTCCGTCGCGTCGCCTTCCTGCGTTTCGTTTTCCCGGGCTTCGACGACGACGACGTCGAGGTTGTCGAAAGCGCCGCGCAGGAGTTCCTCCGACAACGGGTCTTCGAGGTTCGACTCGATCGCTCGCCGCAACGGCCGGGCGCCGTAATCGAGGTTGCTGCCGCGTTTGACGAGAAGCTCTTTCGCCTCGTCCGAAAGGATGAGACGCAAATTTTTCTCCTGCAGGCGGCCGCGGAGCTTTTTGAGCTCCATGTCGACGACTTCGCCGAGATTTTCCTCGCTCAAATGACGGAAAACGATGACGTCGTTGAAGCGGTTGATGAATTCCGGACGGAAAACGCGCTCGATTTCGTCGGTAACGCGCCGCTTCATGTCGTCGTAGGACGCGTCGGCGTCCGGGCGTTGGAACCCGAAAGCGGATTCGTTTTTGATCGCTTCGGCCCCGGCGTTCGTCGTCATGATCAGGATCGTGTTCCGGAAATCGACGACGCGTCCGAAACTGTCGGTAAGCCGGCCTTCCTCCAACACCTGCAAAAGGATGTTGAAGACGTCCGGGTGCGCCTTTTCGATCTCGTCGAGCAAAACGACCGAGTACGGACGGCGGCGGATCTTTTCGGTCAGCTGGCCGCCTTCGTCGTGTCCGACGTATCCCGGAGGCGCCCCGACCAGACGGCTGACGTTGTACTTCTCCATATATTCGCTCATGTCGATCGAGACGAGCGCGTCTTCGTCGCCGAACATGAATTCGGCCAACGCTTTGGCGAGCAACGTCTTGCCGACGCCGGTCGGGCCCGCGAAAATGAAGGAGCCGATCGGGCGCTTCGGGTCTTGAACGCCGCTGCGACTGCGTCGAACCGCCTTCGAGATCGCCTGAATCGCCTCGTGTTGGCTGACGACGCGACGGTGCAACTCGTCCTCCATCTGGATGAGGCGCTTCGAATCTTCGGTTGTAAGGCGGGTCAACGGGACGCCGGTAACGAGCGAAACAACTTCCGAAACGACCGTCGTGTCGACGACGCCGTTCGTTTGGCGAAGTTTGTCGCGCCATTCCTTCTGGAGTTCGTCCTTTTCCTTGCGGATCTGGTCGATCTGGTCGCGAAGGAGCGCCGCCTGTTCGAAATCCTGGTCGGCGACCGCGCGGTCTTTCTGCTTTTGCAGCTCTTCGGAACGCCGATCGAGGTCGTGCAAGTCGGGCGGACGCGTCATCGTCTTGAGTCGGACGCGGGCGCCGGCTTCGTCGATCACGTCGATCGCTTTGTCCGGGAGGCAACGGGCGGAAATGTAGCGTTCCGACAACTCGACGGCGGATTCGAGCGCGTCGTCGGTAATCGTAACGCGGTGGTGTTTTTCGTAACGTTCGCGGAGGCCTTTGAGGATCTCCACCGTTTCCTTCGGCGTCGTCGGGTTGACGACGACCGTTTGGAAGCGGCGCTCGAGGGCGTTGTCTTTCTCAATATACTTGCGGTATTCGTCGAACGTCGTCGCGCCGATGCACTGAATTTCGCCGCGCGAAAGGGCCGGTTTCAGGACGTTCGCCGCGTCGATGGCGCCTTCGGCTCCGCCCGCGCCGACGAGCGTGTGCAACTCGTCGATGAAGAGGATCGTGTTCTTCGTGCGGCGGACTTCGTTCATCAACGCCTTGATGCGTTCCTCGAACTGGCCGCGGTATTTCGTTCCGGCGACCATCATCGCCAGGTCGAGCACGACGATCCGCTTGTCCATAAGGATTTCCGGAACGTTCCCCTCGACGACGCGCTGAGCGAAACCTTCGACGATCGCCGTCTTTCCGACGCCCGCTTCGCCGAGCAACACCGGGTTGTTCTTCGTGCGTCGGCTCAAAATTTGCATCGCGCGTTCGATCTCCGCCTCGCGACCGATCACCGGGTCGAGCTTCTTTTGGCGCGCGAGTTCCGTCAGGTCGCGACCGAACGAGTCGAGGGCCGGGGTCTTCGATTTTCCGGGACGCGCCGTCGAATCGCCGGTCGGCGTCGGCCGTTCCGAACCGGATCCGGACGCCGCGCCGGGCGTTTGCGAAACGTCGTCGGACGCGCCGCCGAAACCGCCGCGATCTTCGTCGTCGCCGCTTTCCGATTCCTGGCCGAGCGTCGCCAACACCTCTTCGCGAACGTCGCCGAGTTTGTGTCCGAGATTCATCAAGACCTGCGCGGCGACGCCGTCGTGTTCCTTCAGCAGGCCGAGGAGGAGGTGTTCGGTGCCGACGTAATTGTGTTTCAACCGTCGAGCCTCTTGAATCGCGTACTCGACCGCTTTTTTGGCGCGCGGCGTCTGCGGCAGCCGTCCCATCGTAACCAAGTCGGGCCCGCTGCTGACGAGTTTCTCGACTTCCAAGCGCATGGCGCGCAGGTCGATTCCCAGCTTCTTGAGAATGTTGGCGGCGACGCCGGTTCCTTCTTTGATGAGACCGAGGAGGATGTGTTCCGTTCCGACGTATTCGTGGTTGAAACGGAGCGCTTCCTGATGCGCGAACTGCATGACTTTGCGCGCTCGGTCGGTAAATCGCTCGTAAGGCATATTCTTTTCTTCTTCCCAATATATTATTATACGGACGACTCGTCGTTTCGGGTCGGGTTCGTTTTCGCGTTCCCGGGGGAACGCGTCGCGAAGCGGGGCGGGAAACGGCGGCGTCGGGGTATAACGTTGAACGCGAACCGCAAGCGGCCGAGGGCGTCGGCGACTCGACGGCAAACGTCTCCCTTCTATTGTAGTCGATTCGCTCGATTCGTCCAGCGACCCGGAAAAGCCGCGCGAAAATTTTTTCAAAAATAACGTCGATTCTTCGTTTTTTTGCGCGTTCGAGGCGATATTTTTTTTTCGCCGGGACTTTTTTTGCGCCAAAATCGACGTCGAAGGAGGAAAAACGCGTCCGCGAACGCGCGTCGGGGGCGAGACTTCCGGCGGCGAGGGCGTTCGGCGTTCGATTTTTGCTCTGGACGCGGTTTGAAAAATGGGGTATAGTTCGCCGAACTTTTCGATTTTGTCGATTTTGCGTCCCGTTGAGGAGACGAGACGCGCTTTCGACCCAACGGCCGACCGCCGCAGGGAACGCCCCATGACGATTCAACGTAAAAAACGCGCCGCGCTCGCTCGAGTCTTCCTCGGTTTCTCGTTATTATACGCCGCCGGATGCGTGGAAAAACAGGAAAATTTTTCGGACGTCGGCGGATCCGGGGCGCAAATCGGTGAAAACGCGGCGAATAACGACGTTGGGAAAAATGGAGAAAATAGCGAAAACGGGGAAAATAACGGCGGCCCGGCGAACGAGGGGACGAAAAAAAGCTCGAGCGCGTCCCAAAACGTCGCGGAGGCGCTCGGCGAGGCGACCGATCGTTTCGCTCAAATTTTCAGCGAAGACGGCGCGTCCGCCGAAAACGTCGATTTCGACGAGGCGCTGGTCGACGAGGAAACGCGGGAAAAATACGCCGCCGACCGAACGCTCGTCGCGCCGACGCTTGCGCCCCGTTCCTCCGAAAACGCCGAGCGTCCGAAATATCGACTTGAGTACAAATTTCAACCGAACGCGTCGTTGCGCTGGAACGTCGTGCACCAGGTGCGCAAAAAGGTGTCGTACGCCGGGAAGGAAACGACGACCGAAACGTCGTCGACGGCGTTTCGACGCTGGGATTTCGGCGAGCGCGGCGCGGACGGAAAACTTGCGGCGAGGCACGAGATCGACCGCATGATCCTGCGGCAAAACGAGGAGGGGAAAGACCCGATCGATTACGACAGCGATCGCGACCTGGTCGTGCCGAAGGAGATCGCGGCGTTCGGAACGGAAAAGGCGATCGGCGTCGTTTTGGAGACGTTCGATATCAACCCGTTCGGCGTTATGTCGAACAAGAAAAAGCTTGTCGCCGAGTATCAGGGGCGCGAGGGCGATTCGAACGTGTTGGCGCCGTTTCCGACCGAGGAAGTCGCGGTCGGCGACGTTTGGACGGTTCCGTACGCCCTTTATTTGAAGGGGGGCGACGACGTCGCGCGGCCGTATCGCGTCGTCGAGCGGTTCCGTTTGGAGAGCGTCGACGAGAAATTCGCGACGATCGTCTTCACGACGACGCTGACGTCGCTCGTCGACGATCCGGTCGTCGAAGGCGCGTTGGCGGAGCGGTTGTTCAGCGGTCGCGCTCTTTTCGACCGGGAACGCGGTTTGATGTTGCGGACGGAGTTGACGTTCAATCGCCGGGTTGCGAACGCGTTCGGTTTTTCCAGTTATCTCGAATATAACTGCCAAGTCGTTGAAAAACTGATCCGCGACGACGAACCCGGCGAAGCGGCGCAAAATGAAACGGCGGCGGAACCCGGCGAAGCGGCGCAAGATGAAACGGCGACGGAACCCGGCGAAGCGGCGCAAGATGAAACGGCGGCGGAAACTGGAGAAGCGGCGCAAAATAACGCGGTCGTTCCGCAAAATTGAGCGAAAAAAAGCGAATTTTCGTCTTTTTTCGTTTGCTTCGCGACGCAAACGGCGTACGATGCGACAACGCGTCCGATTGCGCGGCGCTTTTGTTGTCGACTTAAGTAGAACGAGGGTAAAATGGATAAAACGGGAAAGATTTTTGTAACCGGCGCGACCGGTTTTATCGGTTCCAGTTTGACGCGGCAACTTTTGGAAGCCGGGTACGTCGTGCGCGGAATGAGCCGTTCAAAACCGAAGACGCCGCCCGGATTTGAAGGTTCTCTCGAAGCGCTTTGGGAACACCCGAATTTTGAACGGGTCGCCGGCGACGTGAACGACGTCGATTCGCTTCTGCGCGCGATGGAGGGGTGCCGATACGCGATTTCGTTGGCCGGATACGCCCGTAATTTCGCCCGGGATCCCGCGGTGTTTCATCGGGTGAACGTCGACGGAATGCGCAACGTTTTCGCCGCCGCGAAGAAGCTCGAACTCGAAAAGATCGTTTGGACGTCGACGATCGTAACGTTCGGCCCGACGAAAGTCGGCGAAACCGGCGATGAAAATATGCCGCGAATTACGAGCAAATATTACACCGAGTACGAAGAATCGAAAAGCGTCGCGGAAAACGAAGCGCTGCAATGGGTGAAAAAGGGGCTTCCGCTGACGATCGTCAATCCGACGCGGGTTTACGGGCCCGGGCAGCTCTCCGAGGGCAACGCGATGGCGGCCTTGATCCGCGATTATCGACGCGGAACGGCGCCGTTTCTGTTAAATTGGGGGCGCAACGTAGGAAATTACGGTTACGTCGACGACGTGGCGCGCGGCCATATGTTGGCGCTCGAAAAGGGACGCGTCGGCGAACGGTACATTTTGGGGGGCGACAACGCTTCGCTTCTCGAACTTTTCCGCTTAATCGACAAAGTCGACGGGCGGCGGCGTTTCAAACTCCCGTTGTACAAATTTTTCCCGCTCCTTTTCGCAAATTCGCAGAAGGCCTGGGCGCTTTTGACCGGCGCTTATCCGCGAATCACGCCCGGTTGGGTTCGGACTTTTTGTGTCGATTGGAAATATTCGTGCGAAAAGGCGAAAAACGAACTCGGTTACGACCCGCTCCCGTTGGAGGAGGGGCTCCGTCGGACGTGCGCTTGGCTTGATAAGCTTGCCGCTAAAAAAGGATGAATCGGTAAATTTTAACGTTAAATTCGGCAAAGTCGGCGTCGGCGACGCGCGTCGCCGAGCGATAAAGAACGAAAAGGCGAATTTCCTATGAAACGAACTGCGAAAAACGAACGGAAAAACGACGGCTTCGAGCTTTCGCGAGCTTGGCGGCGTTCGGCGGCGGCGTTGGTTTTGACGTGCGGCGTTTGCGTCGTCGCGTCCGGTTGCCGAATTTTGGGAAGCTCCGACGACGATCGGTTCCGACGGGGGCGCGGCGAATACGCCGTCGACGACGAAAGCGTCGTTCGCGATTGGGAAACCGCCGCTCGTGAAGCCGGGGAAGCCGGGGAAAAAGCGAAAAATGGGAAAACGAGCGAAGCGGCGACCGTCGATCCGGCGTCGACGCGACCCGTTTTGCGTTCGGCGATGCGCGACGACGAGGAAGACGCCCCGCTCAAACGCCGCTCGTCGGCGCGCAAGCCCTTGTCGACCGGGATTCCCCAGTTGCCGGAGCGCCCGAAAACGTTCGGCGAACGCGTCAAAGACCTCTTTACGCCGTCCAAAAAAGAGCGGAAACCGGCGGAGCCCGCGTCGCGAACCGCCCGTTCGACGGAAAAAGGGTCGGCGTTTAGTCGGAGTTTTTCAAACGTTTTTTCGTTTTCGAAACGCGGCGGCGAGAAATTTCCGGTCGACCCGGTGGCGCAGTACGACGAATCGCGCTTTATGCCGAGTTTTCAAACGTGCGAACGGTATTACTCTCCCCTGACGCCGAACGCTTCCGCGTCTGAACAACCGGCGTATTCCGCAAATTCCGCGCAATCGTCGAAGTTGACGCGGCGCGAGGGGACGAAAAACGCGTCGGTAAAATCGGCGCAAGCGTCAAAATCGACAAGATCCGGCGCCCGCGTCGCGGCGGACGGAACGAGTTCGCGCGTTTCCGGTCGCGAACTCGTTTACGGCGCTTCGGCGAAAAAGGGGGCGTCGAGCGACGGCGCGGCGTTTGCGAAGAGCGGGCGGGAAGGCTCGAAGGCGTCGGCGACCGGTTGGGGAAAAACGCGGCCGATTGGCGTCGCGACGAACGAAACGACGAAACGAGCGCCGGTGGCGACGGTCGCTTATTTGAACGCCGCGCGCAAACAAGAGGAAGCGATTCGCGTTTTGGAGGCGGACGGCGACCGATTTTTCGGTTGGAACGCCGACGAGGAACGGCTTTTGAACGCGATTCCGGAGGTAAACGGAGGAAATGGAGAAGTTGGCGGAAGTTTGACGGCGTATTCGTCGGCGCCCAGCCCGAGTTCGCCCGTTTTTACGTCGGTCGCTCCGGCGGGGACGACGGCGGCGGGCGCTAACGTCGGCGGCGAAAACGCGGGGACTTTAATGGTCGCGCCGGTTTTAGCGGATGTTTCGGCTCGAAACGACGCGACGATCGCCAACGCCAACGGAGAATCGGCGGCGAGTTTGGCGGCGGCTCCCGTTTGGAACGAAGGGGTTGGGGAAAGTTTGACGGCGTATTCGCCGGCCCCCAAGCCGAGTTCGCCCGTTTATTCGTCGGTCGCTCCGTCGGCGTCCGCTTTAAACGGCGGAGTTGGCGAGGTTGGCGAAACCGGCGGATTTGGCGGAGTTAACGAAGATTTAACGGTTGCGAAAGTCGCGCGGATCTTGGCGGGAACGCCGGGGGAAACGAGCGGGGCTCCGGCTCCGAACGGCGACGGCGAAACGGTAACGGTTGGCGAAAATGGGACGATCGCGGGGAATTTAACGGCCGCCGCTCCGAGCGAAACGAACGTCGAATCGCCGGAAACCGCGAGCGAACCGTCGACCGCGCGGGAAACGTCCAATTTTGCGTCGCAATTGGGAGAGGCCCGTTTCGATTGGTTTGAATCGGCGGTTTCTCCGGCGCGTCCGCAAGGGGCCGCGAACGTCGCGACGTTGGAGCTAGAAGGCGCGTCGACCGTCGTCGAATCGGTTCCGAACGCGACGAACGAAGGGAACGAAACGATTTTACCGACGCGCCGCGTCGATTTGGACGCCGCGTTGGCGAACGGCTTCGCGTTTCCCGCCCCGGTTGCGGAAACGGCGCAAAATTTGCCGACGGCCCCGGTTGCGGAGACGGCGCAAGATTTGTCGACTTCCCCGGTTGCGGAAGCGACGCAGAGTTTGCCGGCTTCCCCGGTTGCGGAGACGGCGCAGGGTTTGCCGACTTCCCCTGTTGTGGAAACGACGCAGGATTTGCCGACTTCCCCGGTTGCGGAAACGGCGCAGAATTTGCCGACGGCTCCGGTTGCGGAAGCGACGCAGGGTTTAACGGACGTTTCGAGCGTCGCCGCGCCTATTCCGGAAGTTGGGCGAGAAACGCAAAATTTAGCGGCTGTTTCCGTCGATTTGATTGCGACTTTGCCGGACGCGGCGCCCGTCGAGAATGCGGAAGAGACGAAGATTGCGGAAAATAGCGAAACGGCGCAAATTTTGCCGAACGGCGACGGCGCGCAAGTTCCGCCGCCTCTTCCGGAAGGAACGAACGTCGCGGCGGCGACCGCTCTTCCGCCGACTCCGACTCCGGTTCCGGTTTCGACTTCGACGCCGACTCCCGAATCGCTCGAAGTAGAGGCGCCGCGCGCTCTTGCGGCGGTCGAAAACGCCGGCGGCGAAGAAAACGGCGTCGCCGGGCCGAATTTTGCGCTCGCCGCGCCCGGTCTCGGCGCCGGGGAGGCGATCCAGGAAGCCGCCGACGAACGGAAAAAAGCCGCCGTCGCAAAGCCGCTTTCCGGCGACGAGATCGCTTGGGTCGGGCAGATCAAAGGGGCGATCCGAACGCTTGTCGCCGAGCGCGACGCGAAAAAAGCGGCCGGGGAAGACGTTCGACGGCTCGACGCTCGCTTGCGGCTCCTTTACCTCGCGATCGACGAGTACGACCGCTCGATCCAGGAAATTGAAGACGATTCCGACCCGTTGAAAGTCTTTTGGGAGACCGAGCGCGGCGAACTCGAAACGCTCCTGCAAAGCCGTTTGGAGGAGATCGACCCGACGTTCGTCGCCGAGCGGTTGCAAGCCGGGCTCGATTCGCTTTCCGGACTTTGCGATCTGCGGATCTGCAAGTCGGCGCTCGTCGTCGCGCCCGCCTGTTTCGGCCTTTACGAAGAACGAAGCGACGCGTTCCGACCGGGGGAAACCGTTTTCGCTTACGCCGAACTCGAATACGTCTCCTGCCGCGACACGGAGGACGGGCGGCTTATCGACGTCGAGTGTCGTTGGCGGCTTCTGAACGCGGACGGCTCCCCGTTGACGCCGTTCGAGACGCAACGCTGCTCGAATTTGTCGGAAACGAAACTCCGCGACGTCGTTTTGAACGTTTCGGCGCCCCTTCCGAAAGATTTGGCGCCGGGCGCTTACCTCCTCGAAACGGAAGTCGTCGATATGAATCGGCCCGACGCGAGACCGGCGACGGAGCGGCTCGAATTGAACGTCGTCGCGGACGCCGCCGAATAACGGAAAAAGGGAACGGGCGCGTTCGATTTTTTGACGTTATTAATCAATATTGGCAAAATCGGCGAAAAAACGTCGAAAGAGGGCGCGACGGAAAGAAAACCGTCGCGCTTTTTGTTGAGCGGCGCTGGAAATAAAAGACGCTGGAAACGACGAAAAACGTCGCGGAATTTTATTAAGGAGACGTAAAATTGGCTTCGTTCGATTGGGGAAACGACGGCGACGGCGCTTTCGAGACGGCGGCGCCCGGCGCGAAAAACGGCGGCGCGACGAACGGCGAAAACGGCCCTCCGACGCTTTCGGTCGGCGAAGCGACGCGGCTGTTAAAATCGGTCGTCGAGGAAATCTTTTTCGACGTTTGCGTCGTCGGGGAAATTTCGAACCTCACGCAACCGCGCAGCGGGCACGCGTACTTCACTTTGAAGGACGAAACGGCGCAACTTTCGACGGCGATTTGGAAGTCGACGACGGCGAAGTTGAAATTTGATTTGCGCAACGGAATGCAGGTCGTCTGTCGGGGCCGGATCGAGGTTTACCCGCCGCACGGGAAGTATCAGCTCGTTGCGACGAGCGTCGAGCCGATGGGCGTCGGAGCGCTCGAATTGGCGTTTCAACGGCTGCAGGAGAAGTTGGCGCGCGAGGGGCTTTTCGCGCCGGAGCGGAAGAAGCGGCCGCCGAAAATAATTCGCCGCGTCGGGTTGGCGACGAGCGCGACGGGGGCGGCGATCCGCGACTTTTTGAACGTTTTGGGACGGCGGACGAAACGGGTCGACGTCGTCGTCGCGCCGACGAAGGTGCAAGGGGACGGCGCCGCGGAGGACGTCGTTCGAGCGCTGACGCTCCTGAACGATTTGCGGGACGAACTGCGGCTCGACGCGATCGCGTTGGTGCGGGGCGGCGGCTCCGTCGAAGACCTTTGGACGTTCAACGAGGAGTCGGTCGTTCGGGCGATCGCCGCGTCGCGACTGCCGATCGCGACCGGGATCGGACACGAAATCGACGTTTCGCTGAGCGATTTGGCGGCCGACCTGCACGCGTTGACCCCGAGCGACGCCGCGGCGCGGTTGGTTCCGGAAGACGAGGCGTTCGTTCGAGCGTTGAACGATTGGAGCGTCCGGCTTCGGCGCGGCGTCGAGCGGCGGATCGAGACGGCCGGCGAACGGCTCAAACGGATCGCGACGGCGCGGGCGTTCGTCGCGCCGGCGGAGGTCTTGACGGAAAAAAGACGGCGGCGGGCGCTCGATTTTGAGCGGAGGCTGACGGCGGGCGTCGAGACGGCGTTGAAGAAAGCGGAGTTGCGGACGACCGAATTTGCGGCGAAATTGGACGCGCTCAGTCCGTTGGCCGTTTTGGGGCGGGGGTACTCGCTGACGAAACGAACGCGGGACGGGCGGCTGTTGCGGAGCGTTGCCGACGCGGAGATCGGCGAAACGTTGGAGACGCGGGTCGCCGACGGAACCGTTCGGAGCGTCGTCGTCGAACGCTTGTCGGCGGAGGAATGAGCGCGGCGCGGGCGGCGGTCGCCCTTTATTAATATAAGGGGAAAATTTTCCGGGAAAACCCGTTTGACCGGCGACGAAAAAAACGGTTTTAGCGGTTTTGGTGATTCCAATAAAATTAGCGGTTGACGGGGTCGCGGCGTTCGCGTTGAATTTGACGGCGCTTGCCTTTGATTTGCGGGTCGCCGACTTCTTCGCGCATTTCTTCTTGCAATTCCTGACGCGTCATCCGCAGTTCGCGTTCCCAACGGAACCGCCGCCAAGCGTAATCGCCGACCGCGAAAAGGACGAGCGCGGCGCAAAGTTGGAACGCTAATCGAACGATAAATTCGAAAAAAAACGCCGCGATCGCCGCGACGGAACCGGCGCCGAGGTTCGTCAACGCTTCGCGGTCTCGCCAAAACGCCGCTCCGACGAGCGCGACGGCGCAAACGATTTTAACGATTCCGAAGATTATTTGGACGGTCGCTTCCGCCGAAAAAAGGCGAGCGAAACCTTGCGCCGGGTTCAAACGCGAAAAGTCGGGGGCGAGTTTTTTCGGAAGGAAGAGGAAACCGCTCTGCAAAATGTTCGCGGCGACGACGCAAAAAACAACGACGGAACCGAAAAACGAAAATTGGCGTAAGAAAAGAAAAATCGTGTCGGAAAATCGCGTCGTCAGCGTTTCCGCGTCGGTCGAAAGCGCGAAGGGCGTCGAGAAGCTCGCCGTCCAAAAGTCGAGAAAAAAGGTCGAGCGCGACCGGGCCGTCGCGGCGAGCAGGAGAACGGCGCCGAGAAGCGCGGCCGCGGCGACGGCGTCTTGACTTTTGGCGACGTCGCCTTTTTTGCGGGCGTCGAGCCGTTTTTTCGGCGTCGCCTGTTCGGTGCGTTCGGCGTCGGATTTCATCGGGCGGTTTGAAGGCGGTTGTTGGGAAAAAGTCGGGAAGGAAAACGAAGGAAAACGGCGCGAAACGGAGAACGCGCGGCCGCGAGCCCTCGATTTCGAAGGCATCGTAACAAAAGAACGGGCGCGGCGGAAGAGGAATTTGGAAAATTGAGGGTTGGTCGAGAATTTTTTGAGAAAATTTTGAAAACGCCCCTTGCGCAAATCGAGATTTCGGTTAGAATGCTTTTTGTAACGACGAGGGGTAAGTCGACGAAAACCGGCGCGCTTTTCGCTCCTTGAAGTCGTTGGCGTCGTAGCTCAATTGGTTAGAGTCCCGGACTGTCGATCCGGTGGTTGCGGGTTCGAGTCCCGTCGACGTCGCTTGAAAGCCGCGAGATCGTAAGATTTCGCGGCTTTTTTGTTTCTTGACGCCGGTTCGGGGCGCGGCGTCGGCGGAGAGCGAGAGGGCGGCGAATCCCTTCGGAACGCGAACGCAAAACGGCGGCGCGGAGCGAACGGCGGGCGATTTCGAGTTTTTCGCAAATTTCCGAAAAATTTTGAAAACGCCCCTTGCGCAAATCGAGATTTCGGTTAGAATGCTTTTTGTAACGACGAGGGGTAAGTCGACGAAAACCGGCGCGCTTTTCGCTCCTTGAAGTCGTTGGCGTCGTAGCTCAATTGGTTAGAGTCCCGGACTGTCGATCCGGTGGTTGCGGGTTCGAGTCCCGTCGACGTCGCTTGAAAGCCGCGAGATCGCAAGATTTCGCGGCTTTTTTTGTTTCTTGACGCTTCCCGACGAGCGCGGCGGCGTTCGGCGTCGAAAGACGCTCGAAAGAAAGATGACTTGCTAAAATCGCCGCAATTTTTCTATTTTAACAAAGCGCGAGCGGCGGGGGGGAAAGATCGCCGTCGGACGACGAAATTTGGCGAACGAAAGGGGCGCGACGTTCGGCGCAAAGCGCGAAAAAGCGGCTCGCTCCCTTGAAAAACGTCGCCGTTCGTTATATAATGGGGAAGATTCGGCGTTTCGGGGGCGTTTGCGAACGCGATTCCGGACGTTTGGGTAAAATGCGAAATTTTTGACGGTCGACGGGCGGCGGTTTTTCGGCGTCGTCGCGGTCTTTCTGTTTATATTAACGAGGGAAAAAACGAAGTGAGCGAAGCGCGAAACGAAAAAAATTTGCCGTCGTCGCTGGAACGAGCGCGGTTGGCCGCGAAAACGATCCTCGACAACAAGGGGAGCGACGTTAAAATTCTCGACTTGCGGGAAGTAACGCAAATGTGCGACTTTTTCGTCGTCGCCTCGGGCGTCAGCCGCCGCCAACTTCACGCGATGAGCGAAGAGATCGACGACGTGTTCGAAAAGCGGCTCGGCGACTCGCGGCGCCATCTCGAAGGATACGGCGAAAGTCGTTGGATCGTCCTCGATTACGGCGACGTCCTCGTTCACCTTTTCGAGCCGGAAACTCGCGAGTTTTACGCTTTGGAAGACCTTTGGGGGAAGGGGAAAAACGTCGCTCTCGAGGCCGAGCCCGGCGAAGTCGACGCGCCGCCCGCCGCCTCGAAGGTCGTTTATTCCGACGACGTTATCGGCAAGCGGAAAAAGTCGAACGACGCGGTTTAGACAAAATAGGCAAAAACGCGGGCCGGACGAACGGAGCGGTCGGCGGCGACTTTTCCGGTCGAAGCGAACTTGACGGCGGCGCGGGACGGCGTCGACGGCGGGCGCGGCGTTGAAAACGGAAAATAGAGAAGATAGCGAAGAGAGATAAAATGAACGTGTTGAAAATTATCGCGGAGCGGTTCGGCAAGGCGCTCGAAGCGCTCGGCGTTGAACCCGGCCCGTATTTGGAACTGATCCGCCCGAGTCAGGACGCGAAATTCGGCGACTTCCAGGCGAACCTTGCGATGCCGCTCGGGAAAAAGTTGGGGAAAGCGCCGCGCGACGTCGCCGCCGATATCGTCGCGAACCTCGATTGGAGCGATTGGTTTGAAAAGCCGGAGATCGCCGGGCCGGGTTTCATTAATCTTAAGGTCAAGTCGGAGCGGTTGGCCGAAACGTTGCAAAAAGCGGCGACCGACGAGCGACTTGGGGTTGCCAAAGTCGCGAAACCGCGCCGCGTCGTTCTCGACTATTCGGCGCCGAACGTCGCGAAACCGTTGCACGTCGGGCACATCCGTTCGACGATGATCGGCAACGCGCTCGCTCGCGTCCATCGTTTTCTCGGGCACGACGTGATCGCCGACAACCACCTCGGCGACTGGGGAACGCAGTTCGGAATGATCATTTACGGCTTCCGCAACTTCCTCGATCGCGCCGCTTACGAAGCCGACCCGGTGAACGAGCTCGCTCGACTTTACCGCCTGACGCGCCAACTCGTCGATTATCGCGGGGCGAAAAAAGAGCTGCCGACCGCCGAAACGCTCCTCGACGCGGCGAAGAAAGCGGTCGAAGCGCGCGACGCCGACGTCGCTAAAGCGAAGGCCGCCGTCGACGCCGAAGCGACGAAAGAAACGAAGGACGCGCTGAAAAAAGCGAATAAAGAGCGCGATCGCGTCGCGAAGTTGTTCGACGCGGCGCGGGAAAAATACGACGCCGTCGCCGGAAAGATCGCCGGAGTCGAAGGCGACCCGGCGATCGCGAAACTGGCCGAAGGGCGCGAAGATATCGGCGAAGCGGTTTTGGCCGAAACGTCGAAGCTCCACCACGGCGACGCGGAAAACGTCGCGCTTTGGAAGGAGTTCATGCCGCGTTGCATCGCCGAAGTCGATAAAATTTACGACCGTTTGCAGGTTCAATTCGACGAAACGCTCGGCGAAAGTTTTTACAACGACCGCTTGGCCCCGCTTGTCGAACGTTTGAAGCAAATGGGCGTCGCTCGCGAAACGGACGGCGCGATCGGGGTGTTCCTCGCCGGGGACGACGTGCCGATGTTGATCCAAAAGCGCGACGGCGGCTTCCTTTACGCGACGACCGACTTGGCGACGCTCGAATATCGTCGCGATAAATTCGCTCCGGACGCGATCCTTTACGTCGTCGACTTCCGGCAGTCGCGCCACTTCGAGCAGCTTTTCGCCGCCGCCGCTTTTATCGGGATGGGGAACGTCGAGCTGACGCACGTCAAGTTCGGGACGGTTCTCGGCGACGACGGGCGGCCGTTCAAGACGCGAGTCGGCGACGCGGTCGGCTTGAAGTCGCTTCTCGACGAGGCGGAGGCCCGGGCGCTCGCCGTTTTGGAAGCGAACGACGCGAACCGACCGGAGGCGGAGCGGCTTTCGGAGGCCGAAAAGCGCGAAACGGCGCGTCGCGTCGGGATCGGCGCGCTTGTCTACGCCGACCTTTCGCAAAACCGCGAAAGCGACTACGTTTTCAGTTACGATAAAATGCTCGCGATGAACGGGAACACCGCGACGTACATGCAGTACGCTTACGCCCGCGTCCGTTCGATCTTCGCTCGCGGCGGCGTCGACGTCGACGCGTTGCGGAAGGAGTTCGCCGACGGAACGCGAACGCTGATTCTCGCGGCGCCGGAGGAACGGGCGCTTGCGCTTGAACTTTCGAAATTTGAGAGCGCGCTCGAAAACGTCCTTCGCGACTACCGCCCGAATCAGTTGACGACGTACCTTTACGAGTTGGCCAACCGCTATTCGGCGTTCTTCGAAAAATGTCCGGTTTTGAAGGCCGACGACGAAAACGTTAAGGCGAACCGCCTGTTCCTCTGCGATTTGACGGCGCGGACGATCCGCAAAGGGCTCGAATTGCTCGGGATCCAAACGGTCGAACGCATGTGAATTTTGACGGTTGAACCGTTTTTAACGACGCAAGCCGCGCCGCTTCGCTTTCGGAAACGTCGGGCGGGGCGGCGACGACTTTCGTCGGCGCATTAATACATTAATATATAAGGGCGAGATCGCCGTTTGCGGCGGTTTCGGCCGATCCGTTTTTGTCGGCGCGTTCATGGAACGCGCGTTGTTTGATTTTTGTTTTATTAAGGAATCGATTCGATGAAAAAATTATCGGCGTTTTTATTCGCGGCTTTCGTCGCGGCGACGAACGTTTCGGTCGTTTTAGCCCAGGAGCCGGTCGACGTCGCGCCGACCGCCGACCAGGCCGGATTCGTTTGGTTCGACGCGACGCGTTGGCCGGTCGAAAATAAGTGTTGGAACGACGTCGACCGTTATTTCGCGCGGTTCCCGGCTCGGGCCGAAGGGAAGGTTACCGACGCCGTTTGGGGGCTGTCGCAGCATTCGGCGGGCGAAGTCGTTCGCTTCCGCACCGACGCCGATCAGATCAAGGCGCGTTACAACCTTTATTCCGGCGGGCTCGCGATGCCGCACATGCCGGCGACCGGCGTTTCCGGATTCGACCTTTACGCGTTCGACGACGAGACGCAACGTTGGCTTTGGGTCGCCTGCACGAAGCCGACGGCGAAGGGCGCCGAGGAAACCTGGATTTCCGGGATGGAGCGTAAAGAGCGCGATTACATGGTTTATCTCCCGTTGTACAACGGCGTCGACGAGTTCTCGATCGGCGTTCCGGAAGGCGCGAAATTTACGGCCCTCGCGCCGCGAACCGACAAAAAGCCGATCGTTTATTACGGCTCGTCGATCGCGCACGGCGGTTGCGCGTCGCGGCCGGGGATGGCGTACACGGCGATTTTGGGCCGCCGAATCGATTATCCGGTCGTCAACCTCGGCTTCTCCGGGTCGGCGAAGATGGAGCCGGAGATCGCGGAGCTGATGGCGGAAGTCGACGCGGAGGTTTACGTCGTCGACGCGTTGCCGAACATGACGCCGGAAATGGTCGCCGAGCGCGCGCTTCCGTTTTTGAAGATTTTGCGGGAAAAACGTCCTGAAACGCCGATCTTGCTCGTCGAAGACCGCTGCATGTCGAACTCCTGGATCCGTCCGGAGACGCGGGACTTCCACCGCCGCAATCAGGCGGAGTTGAAAAAAGTTTTCGACGAACTGAAACCGAACGACCCGAATCTTCATTATCTCGGGCACGAGAATCTGCTGGGCGAAAATCTCGATTTCGACGGCACCGTCGACGCGTCGCACCCGAACGATCTCGGCATGTACCGCCAAACGGACGCGCTTGAAAAAGCGTTGCGCCCGATTTTGGACGGCCTGAAAAAATAGCGGCGAACGCGCAAAACGCTCGGAAAAAAACGGTCGCGCCGACGTCGACGGTCGGCGCGTTTCTCCGTCGCGTCGCGGCGTTTGCGCCAAATATTGAGAGATTTTAACTCGTCGACGCTTCGGTTGCGTCGGCGATGAGATAAAATAGGTAAAACGAAAGGATTTTTTCGATGCGTTTGATGCACTGGGCGAGCGTTTGCGCGGCGTTGGCGGCCGTCGCGTCCGTTTTTTCTTCGACGAATCTTCGCGCCGACGAGCCGGTCGACGGTTTGCGCGTCATGTCGTTTAACATTCGGCTCGCCAACGACGGCGACGGCGAAAACAAGTGGGATCTCCGCAAGGAAACGCTGGTCGACGTCGTGAAAGGGGACGACCCGCACCTTCTCGGCGTTCAGGAGGCGTTGCCCGGCCAAATGGATTACCTCAACGAGGCGCTGACCGAGTACGCGTCGATCGGCGTCGGGCGCGACGACGGCAAGCGCAAAGGCGAGCACATGGCGATCTTTTACAAGAAAGACGCGCTCGAACTCCTCGACTCCGGCACTTTCTGGCTGAGCCAAACCCCGGACAAACCGGGCGTCAAAGGCTGGGACGCCGCGTGCAACCGCACCGTTACGTGGGGTAAATTCCGTTGCAAAAAAACTGGAAAAGAATTTGCGTACGCGAACACGCACTTCGATCACGTCGGGACGATCGCCCGCAAGGAAAGCGCGAAGCTGATCATGCGCAAACTTAACGAAATTATCGGCGCCGACGGCCCGTTCTTCGTTACCGGCGACTTCAACGTCGACGAACATTCGGAAGCGTACCGCGCGATGACGGCCGGAGTCGACGATATCCCGGGTCTCAAGGACGCCAATAAAATTGCCAAAGTTCGCGATATTGCCCAACCGCGCACTTTTAACAATTTTAACAAAATCCCGGTGGAAAAAGGAAGCATTATCGACTTTGTGTTCGTCAACGGCAAGTGCGTCGTCGAGAAGTTTAAGATCAACCCGGACTTGCACAAAGACCCGAAAACCGGCGAAGAACGTCCGGCGAGCGACCACAATTCGATCATGGCGACGCTGACTTTTGTTGATTGAGCCGGCTTAATCGTTAAAAACGGCGTATTTTGAAGAGCGCGGCGGCGGAAACGTCGCGCTCTTTTGCGTCGCGGCGGGCGAGCCGTCGAATTTGCCGCGACCCGTTTGATTTTTGACGCGGCGGGAAGTTTAACTTTTCTTTTTGGATTTTTGACGTTAAGATCGCCGAAACGACCGGCGGTTTGCGTTGTTTGCGGCGAGGAGAGCGATTTTGCTGAATTTAACGATGGAAACGCCCGTCGCGGCGCAAGCGGTCGTCGTCTTTCTCTTGGGAACGGTTTTGGCGGCGGCGGCGAACTATTTCGTCGACCGTTTCGGTTGGACGCCGCGTTATCGTTCTCCTTGGCGGCGCGTTCCGGCGGGCGTCGAGGCGCCGAGCCGAAGTTGGGCGGCGCGGATTCCGATCGTCGGTTGGCTTGAGACGGCGCGTTTGCGTTGCGGAAATGGAAAAGCGGCGTCGAAAAATGAAAAAACGGTCAAAAATCGACGAGAAAAGACGCGCGGCGATTCGGCGTTCGATTTCGCGGCGCTTCCCGGTTGGGAGAGCCGTTGGTTTTGGTTGCGACCGGCGCTCGTCGAGACGCTCTTCGCGGCGCTCCTGACTTGGCGGTTTTTCGCGTTAACCGACGACGTCGCTTCCGCGGCGGAGGCGGGGCGCGCGCTGGTTTTTTGGGGCGCGGAGACGATTCTTTATTGGCTGGCGCTTTGCATGACGCTGGTTGACTTTGACGATTATATCATTCCCGACGCCGCCGTGATCCCGGGCGCGTTCGTCGGGTTGACGCTTGCGGCGATTTTTCCGTTTTTGACGCTCGAACCGATCGCCTGGCCGCTCGATTTTTCCGGCGCGACGTCGACGAACGACGTTTTTCTCTTCGCGGCGGTTCTCGGCGAGCGTTGGGGGCTCGGCGCGGGGCCCGGCGTTTTGCGGGCGCTTGTCGGAACGGGGATCGCGGCGATTTGGACGTTTTGGAATTTCGCGCTTCTCGAACGGCGGTTTCCGGCGCGGCGATTCGGCGTCCGGCGCGCGGCGGCGATCTTTTGCCGTCGACTGCGGCGCTCGACGCTGACGCCGATCGTCGCGGGCGTTTGGGCGTTGGGGCTCGTCGGGATCGCCGCCGTCGTTTTGGGGGACGCGAGCGCCGGGACGTTGGCCGAAATCGAGCCGACCGGGAACGCGTTTGTCGGAAGAACGGCGTTCGACCGCGAAATTTCGAGCGCCGGAGCGTTGGCGAACGCGGCGTTCGGGCTCTTCGTCGGCGCGACGATTATTTGGGCGGTGCGGATCGTCGGGCGTTCGGCGCTCGGCGTCGAGGCGATGGGATTCGGCGACGTCGCGGCGCTCGGCGTCGTCGGGGCGTTTATCGGTTGGGAAGGCGCGGTCGTCGCGTTCTTCGTCGCGCCGTTTTTCGGATTGATATTTGGATTGTCGCGACGTTTTTCCGACAGCGCGCCGGAAATACCTTACGGCCCCTTCCTTTGCGGCGGCGCCGTCCTTTATTTAGCGCAGCGCGACGTTTTTAGCGCTTATTTAGCGCCGTTTTTCGCCGATCCGCTCTTTCTCGCGGGAACGGCGGTCGTCGGGACGGCGGCGCTCTGGGGAATGTTGGCGGCCCTTCGTTTGGCGAAAAGCCGGGCTCGACGGGGCTGAACCGGGGCGTCGCGTTCAAACGTCGTTCGGAGCGTCGGCGGTCGGCGATTCTTCCGCCTTGACGATTCCGTTCGGCGTTCGAATTTGTTTCGTTTTTCGAATTTCGGCGCGGATTTTCCGGTTTTTTTCGATCGATTCCCGCGTCGCGTAAGGGCGCTTGTGATCGAGGTGAAGGTTGACGAGCGAGTAGCGGAGCTGCTTTCCGCGGACGCCGAGGTTCGCGAGCCGTTCGCCAAATTCGCGGTCGAGCCCGCCGTATCGCATTTTTTCGTTAAAACCGTTAACTTTGTAAAAATCGTCCTTCCAACAGGAGCTGCAACAGCCGTTCCAACTGGCGAGCGTCGGCGTCGTCCAATTTAAAAGAGCGGCGAGAAAGGGCGATTCGACGAGCTTTAGCGCGGAAAAAGGCCGGATTTTAAGTCCCCTTTCGCGGAGCCAACGGAGCGAAAAACAGCGGCCCGTTTCGACGTCTTCGCGAGTTAACGCCCGACTGAGTTCGAGCGGCAACTTGACGTATCCGCCGGAAACGAACCAACCGCGTTGCGCCGCGCGGTAGTGCGTTTCGACAAGATCCGGACGCGCGACGCAATCCTGGTCGGTAAAAATCAAATATTCCGATTCCGCGGCCTCGACGGCGAGATTCAAAACGCGACACTTTTGAAAACCGTCGTCGGGAATCCAAATTCGTTTGATATTAGCGCCCGATTCGGCGCGAACGCGGTCGAGAAGAGCGCCCGTTTCGTCGCCGGAACCGTCGTCCGCGATCAGAAATTCCAACGGAAAACGGTCAAAATGTTGATTTAAGTAACCCCAAAGCGTTTTTTCGAGCCAAGCTGGATTGTTGTACGTTGAAACGACGACGCCGATCGAGCGCGGGCGGCCGGTCAGTCGAGCGCGACGACGAGACGGCGGGAAATTTTGCAACGCGGCATCCGTTAAAGACGTTAAAATAGGCAAACGCATCGGCGGTTCCTTCGACGTTTTCCGTTTTCGGGCGATTTTTTAACGACGCGTCGTTCGAAGCGGCGGTCGCTTTGTGCTAATATTGCCGATTATAGGGGCGTTCGAGGAAAACGTCAACCTCAAAAAACGATTTTTCGGCGCCGCGGAGAAAGACGCGGGTCGGGCGAACGACGAGGCGTCCGGGCGTCGCGCCGCCGCGTCCGTTGGAAAGGGTCGATTCGTAAACGAAACGTTCGGCGGTCGAGCGAGGCGAAAGCGCCGCGCCGTATTCTCGTTGCAAAAATTGCAGGATTTTGCGGTAATCGCCGGTTTGACCCGAAAATTCGATGCGCCGTTCGGACGTCGCGTCGAAGTAAGCGGCGTAAACTCCGACGACGTCGTCGTTTGCGTTTCCGGTCGAAACGGCGACGCGGTATCCGACGAGGCCGTCTTCCGTCGCGATCGCGTCGACGCGCGGCCAATTTTCGACGAACCAGGCGGGGGAGCGCCCGAATCGGAAGAGTTCTTCGAGGGGGCGCGGCGACGAACGGGCGAAGGACGACGCGCCGGGATCGAGGGCCGAACCTGCGATCGACGGCGCGAGTTCCGATTCCGCGAAGCGGTCGGCGAACGACGAGCGCTCGAAGTCGGCGAGATCGGGCGTCGGAAAATCGCGTTCGTCGCCGAACGCCGCGCCGGTCGGGGGGATCGCGACGTCGTTAAAATCGCTTCGACCGGCGCGATCGGCGCTTCCTCCGACGGCGAAACGTTGGGAGCGAGCGAGATTGGGGGGCGCGGCGACGAACGGTTCCGGGTTCGACGCGGCTCGAGGGGGGGCGGCGGACGTTGGGAGGAAACGGAACGGCCAAAGGGAACGGGATTTCGGCGGCGCGTTCGCCGTCGGGGCCGACGAGCGTTCGAGCGGAGCGACGAGGCGCCCGGAGTCGACGATCATTTTGGGAACGGTAAAGGCAATAAAAGCGAAAAATAAATATTTCGCCGCAAAAATAAGGCGCGTTTTCATCGTGGAATCTTCGAGTTCGTTGGGCTTTTCGGCGACGCCGGGGGGCGGCGTTCGTTTCCTTGTTTTGGGGGTCGACCGTCGGCGTTGAAAAATCGCGTCGCGGCGGGGCGGCCCGAATTTTCGCCGTCGCGGCGTTCGTTTTTGCGGAAAAAAGAAGGGAAAAAAGCGAAAACGGCGAGTTTGACGGAAACGATGAAAAAGACGGTCGCGCCGATAAAAGAAAACGAAGAAAATGAAGAAAACAAGGCGAGCGGGACGAAAAGAACGGTTTTGCTCTGGCGTCGAGCCGGAAAATTTGTTACGATGCGCAAGAGCGCCGTCGGCGACGCTGAAAACAGGAAAACTTTAACGAATAAAACGGCGGCGCCGGTTCGTATGATTCGAGGGAAAAAGATATTGCGGAAAAGCGCGTCGTCGCTTGCGTTCGCGTTTGCGTTCGCGAGCGTTCTCGGCGTCGCCGGGTGCCGCAACGTTCCGTTCTATCGGATGACGAGCAAAGCGTCGAAAAGTTTGCCGCTCAGCCGCGAGGGGATCGTCGCTTTCGAGCGCGGCGACCTGTTGCGAGCGGAGGAAAATTTGCGCGAAGCGGTCGCTCTTAACGATTCCGACGTCGAGACTTGCCTTTATTACGCGGAGACGCTTTGGAAGCTTGGAAAACGGGGCGAAGCCGTCGAGGCGCTCGAGGCGGCGGCGACCAAACGGGCGACGATCGACGTTGAAGTCGCGCTTTATCGATCGCTCGGCGAGAAGGCGTTGGAGACGAATCGGCCGGAAGACGCGGTTCGTTGGGCGAATAAGATCGTCGATCTGACGCCGAAGAGCGCGGTTGGTTGGGAGTTGCGCGGCAAGGCGTCGCGACGGCTCGACCGACCGACGGAGGCGCTGGAAGATTTTCAGCGGGCGGCGCATTTCGCCGTCGACGACCGCGCGTTGCTTCGGGAGATCGCGACGATTCAGAACGAAGTCGGCGATTTCGACGCCGGGTTGGCGACTTGGCAACACTTGGAGCGGCTTTATCCGGTCAACCGCGAGCCGGCCGAAATTTTCGCCGGGCAGGGGGAAGCGTATTGCGGGCTGGGGCTTGCGTTTGAAGCAGAGGAGGCGTTCGCCGTCGCGTCGGCGTCGGCTCCGGACGTCGTCGAATATCGTTTGCGTTTGGCGGAGACGCGGCTTGCTCGGGGGAAGATCGACGGCGCGTTGGCGGCGTTGAACGAGGCGGCGCTCCGCGATCCGAACGATCCGCTTATTCTGAATTTGCGGGCGCGAGCGCTTCAAATGCGGCAAACGGCGAGCGTTTCGGAGACGATCGCTCGGTAACGGGCGGAAACTCGGTCGACCGCGGCGAGTCGGCGAAACGGGCGGTTTGCGTGATCTGGGCGAGTTGAGGCGTTGAGGCGAGCCGCGGTGAGTCGGCGCGTTGTAACGGCGGCGCGGTTTGTCGAACGGCGAAACGAGAATCTTTTTGAAATTTTTGTCCGCGAGCTCTTGAAAATCGCGGCCGTCTCTGTTTTAATGGTGAAATCGGCGGTTCGGCTCGAAGATTTTTCGTCGGGTCGGCGCGTCCGTTCGGTCGGCGTTTTGCGCTTGAACCGGGCGCTCGGCGTCGGGCGACGGGCCGAAAAGCGGCGTTTTTGTCAATATTATTAATAAGCGACGATTCGCGCGTCTTCGCCGACCGTTTTTTTGGGGGGAGAAAAGCGACCTTGCGTTTTTCTCGCCGCGCTTTATTTTCCGTTTTTTTGAGGTTCACCGATGAAACGTTCGATTTTGCGTTCTTCCGTCGCGACGTTTGCGCTCGGCGCCGTCGTCGGGGCGGCTTTCTCCGTTCAAGCCGACGAGGCGAAAAAAGTTGTTAAAAATCCCGAATTCGATAAAATCGTTATTTTCGACGGGTACCGGAGCGAAGGCGCGGCGTTCGGCGACTTCAACAAAGACGGCGTCGTCGACGTGCTTTCCGGACATTATTGGTACGCCGGCCCCGATTTCAAAAAATCGTATAAAATCTACGAAGGAAACGAAAAATACGATCCGGAAGGGTATTCGAACTCTTTCGTCAACTTCGTCGAAGACCTGAACGGCGACGGTTGGGACGATTTCATCCTCTGCCCGCATCCCGGCGTTACCGGTTATTGGTACGAAAATCCGAAGGGCGAAGATCGCCTTTGGACGGCGCATGAGTCGACGATCGAACTCGGAAACGAGTCTCAGGCGTGGGAAGACGTCGACGGCGACGGGACGAACGAGCTCGTGTTCAACCGCAACAACTGGTACGGGATCGCGTTCCCGAATCGCGGCGAAAAAGCCGGCGAGCCCTGGCGGTTCCTGGCGGTTTCGAACGAAAATCCGAAATATCAACGTTATTTCCACGGAAACGGCGTCGGCGACGTGAACGGCGACGGGCGACTCGACCTCCTCGAAATGGACGGTTGGTGGGAACAACCGGAAGATTTGAACGACGTTCCTTGGAAGTTCCACGAGTTCAAGTTTGCGGAAGCCCCGTCGAACATTTTGGTCGCGGACTTTAACGGCGACGGCCTGAACGACGTGTTCACCGCGTGGCACTGCCACCTTTACGGGCTCGTCTGCTGGATCCAAAAGCGCGACGCGTCCGGGGAAATCTCGTTCGACGCGCAATGGCTCATCCCGCGGGAGCCGGCCGACGATTTCTATCCGAAGTTGAGTCAGCTGCACTCGATGGCGCTGGCGGACTTCAACGGCGACGGCGTTCTCGACGTCGTTACCGGGAAGCGCTGGTGGGCGCACGGGTCGACGGGCGACGTCGGGACGAACGATCCGGCGCTCCTGATCTGGTGGGAAACCAAGCGCGGCGCCGACGGGAAAGTCGAGTTTATTCCGCATGAAATCGACGATAATTCCGGCGTCGGAACGCAAGTTACCGCGAAGGACGTCAACGAAGACGGCGTTCCGGATATTTTGGTCGGAAACAAAAAAGGACTTTTCCTCTTCTTGAGTAAATAACGCGGCGTTAAACAAATAGCGCGACGGCGACGCTCCTTCGACCGTTTTCCCGATTTCGTCGTTCGACGGCGGACGGGGACGCGGTCGAGGGCGGCGAACGGTCGCGACGTAATAAAAGCGGCGGCGACGCCAAGAGACGAGCGCGAGCTCGGCGAACGGGGCCGGCGGTTCGTTTTCTTTTTAAAACGTTTTGAAAAGGTGTTTTGATGACCAATTTTCTCTTCGCGCAAGCGGCGGGCAGCTTCGGCAACGGCGTCGACGCTCTCGTCTTTTTCGCGTTTTTGGCGGCGGTCGCTTTCGTCGCGTTCGGCATGAGCCGCAACTCCGGCGGAGACAGCGAAGCGTACTTCCTGGCCGGCCGCGGTTTGAAGTGGTGGCTGATCGGGTTTTCGCTCATCGCGGCGAATATTTCGGCGGAGCAGTTCGTCGGAATGTCCGGGCAGGCGGCGGACTATATCGGGTTGGCGGTCGCGAGTTACGAATGGATCGCGGCGCTTTCGCTTGTTATCGTCGCGTTTTTCTTCCTTCCTCGTTTCCTGAAAGCCGGAATTTATACGATTCCCGAATATTTGGAAACGCGGTACAATAAACAAGCGCGTTCGATCATGTCGATCATGATGATGATCATGCTCGTCGCGGTCAACATCACGGTCGTTACGTTCGCCGGCGCGAAGGCTTACGCCGTCTTTTTCGACGGCATGACGCTCGGCCCGGTCGCGCTCGACCTGACCTTCTTCTGCTGGGCGATCGGAATTTTCGCGGCGCTGTACATCTTCGCGGGCGGTTTGAAAGCTTGCGCCTGGGCGGACTTGCTTCAAGGCTCTGCGCTGATCCTGGCCGGCGTCGTCGTCCTTTTCTTCTCGCTGAAAGCCTTGGGGAGCGCCGACGTTAGCGCGCTCTCCGCCGGAAGCGCGGACGCCGCGTCGAAATTGACCGCCGACATGGGCGCCTGGGAACGTTTCTCGACGCTTAACGCCGACAAACTCCGCATGAACCTTCCGAGCTGGGACCTGGTTCTTCCGGTTACCGCGCTGATCTTCGCGATCTGGATCCCGAACCTTTATTATTGGGGCCTGAACCAATACATCATTCAACGCACCTTGGGCGCGAAATCGCTCGGCGAAGGCCAAAAAGGGCTCGTTTTCGCCGCGTTTATGAAGCTGTTGATCCCGTTCATCGTCATCTTCCCCGGGATGATCGCGCTGAACCTCTTTAGCGGCGACATGAGAGCGAACGCCGACAAAGCGTCCGCGACTGAAGCGGCGCGTTTCGAAGCGTTGAAGGCGAATCCGGAGTCGAAGGCGGCGGGCGATCCCGATCTCTTTGCGTTCAACCGCAGTTTCGCGCTGGCGAATCCGGAAAAAGCGGACGAAATTCTCGCGTACAACGCCGGCGTCCTGGCGAAGCGCGGAAATAAGGGCGATTCTTCCGAAGCCGTCTCGGCCGACGATTACCTCGAGGAAGCGGTCGCCGCCGCGAAAGCCGCGGGCAAGATCCACGATTCCATGAAACCGGAAGAACTGCAAGTCGCGAAACTCGCCGCGCTTCAAGCGAACGCGAAGGACGCGAAAGTCGGCCCGATGCTCAACGGGTGCGACTACGACGCCGCGTTCCCGCTGTTGATGGCGAAGGTCGTTCCGACCGGCGGTTTCAAGGGCTTCATGCTGGCCGCGTTGCTCGGCGCCATCGTCAGTTCGGTCGCCGCGATGTTGAACGCCGCGTCGACAATCTTCTCGATGGATATTTATAACGAATATATCGTCGACAAGAAACTTGACGACGCGACGCGCCAAAAGAAACTCGTTTCGGTCGGGCGTTGGGCGGTCGTCGCTTTCGTTTTGATCGGCTGCGTCGTCGCTCCGATGTGGGCGAACCCGAAATTCGGCGGCGTCTTCAAGGCGATCCAGGAGTTCCAGGGCTATATTTCGCCGGGTATTTTCGCCGCGTTCGTCGTCGGTTTCTGGATGAAAAAAGCTCCGAACTCCTTCGGCGCGATTTCGCTGATCGCCTGCCCGATTTTGTACGGCGCGTTGGCGATCTGCTGTCCGTCGCTCGACTTCCTGAATCGCATGGCCGTTACGTTCGGCGTTTTGATCGCGTTGGCGGTTCTCATGTCGCTCGTTTGCCCGCGCAAAGAAGCGTTCGTCCAGGAAGTCGACGAAAGCAAGGCCGAATTCCTGAAGGAATCGAAGGGCGCGAAGATCGGCGGTTGGATCGTCGTCGCGCTGACGGCGATTCTCTACCTGATCTACTGGGATTACAGTTCGCCGATGTTCTGATCGCGGCGAGATTCCCGCTTAGTCGCTTGTCGGCGCGTCGGTTGAGACGGCGCGTCGGCGGGCGAGAAAACGAAACGAAAAACGCCGCCCGGTCGTTAAGACGCGGACGGCGTTTTCGTCGGCGCGGAGAAAACGGACGCCGCCGTTTCAGCGACGTTCGTTAAGTCGTGCGATTAAAGGAGTTCCTTGCGGAGCTCGGCGCCCGATTTCGGCGAAAGGTAAGCGGGCGGAACGTCGAGAAGCGTTTTGCAACCGCGGACGCCTTCGCCGTTGAGCCGGTAAGCGGCGCGCGCGCAGGCGATCAACACGGACGACGTAAATTCCGGATTCGAATCGAGTTTCAACGAATATTCGACGACGTGTTTGCGCTCGCCGTTCCAGCCGGTCTTGCCGGAGCGGACGACGAACCCGCCGTGCGGAATTTCCGAGTGGTCGCGCTTCAGTTCTTCCAACGAAATGAAGTGGACGATCGTGTCGTAGTCGGCGAAATAATTCGGCGTCGACTTGATCTCGCGCTCGATCCGTTCCGTGTCGGCGCCTTCTTTCGCGACGACGAAACATTCGCGCAGATGTTTTTCGCGGGTCGTCAACGTCGGATTCGACCCGCTGCGAGCCGCCGCCAACGCGGATTCGATCGGGATCGTGTATTGTTTCGCGTCGAGAACGCCGTCGATTCGGCGGATCGCGTCGGAGTGGCCCTGGCTGACGCCGCGTCCCCAGAACGTGTAGTCGACGCCGTCCGGAAGGATCGCGCCGCCGTAAAGTCGGGCGAGCGAGAACAGACCCGGATCCCAACCGCAGGAGATCAACGCGATTTTGCCGCTTTCTTGCGCGGCGGCGTCGACCGCGGCGAAGTGCTCCGGAATCCGAGCGTGCGTGTCGAAACTGTCGACGACGTTGAAGAGGCGCGCAAGCTCCGGCGTTTGTTTCGGCAGATCGGTCGCGCTTCCGCCGCAAAGGATGAGGACGTCGATTGCGTCCTTCATTTCGGCGAGTTTGTCAACCGAGTAAACGCCGACGCCTTCGGTCAAGATTTTCACCGTTTCCGGCGGGCGACGAGTGAACGCGGCGACGAGCGTCGTATCGGGATTTTGCTTGACGGCGCATTCGACGCCGCGGCCGAGGTTGCCGTACCCAACGATTCCAATTCTGATCATCTTTCGTGCTCCATTGACGAGCGTTAGCAAGACGGAAGCTCGCCCGCGCCGCGACGACCGGGCGCCGCGCGTTTCCGTCGTCGCCGCCATTATACCGCGTTTCGGCGAAATTGCTAGAAAGGGCGCGAATTTTTTTCGGGCGAAACCGGGAAGCTTCCCGGCGTCGAAGCGTTCGGTTGACGACGGTTTTAACGGTTTTGCCGGTTTTATTGATTCTGCCGGCTTGAGCGGTTGAGACGATTGGATCCGTCGCGACGATCGGGCGGCGACGCTCTTGCGAACGGGGCGCGACGAACGAGTCGCGTTAAAATACGAAAGAAGCGGCGAACGGGCGGAAACGTTAAAACGCGGCGACGGCGCAAAACGCTGAAAACGCGGAAGTTGCGGAAATCGGCGAAACTTCGACGACCGCTTTTTTTCGCGGTTGCGACGGGCGGGGCGGCGAAAAATCGGCGTTGGCGGAAAATTTTAGGAAAATTTTTTTCGAGCGAATCGGCGTTAAAGTTTCGCTCGTTTGCGCGTTTTTTCCAACCGTCGCGATTAGACGTTTGAGCGGGAAAAAATCGGGTTTTTTGCGAATTTTCTCGAGTTTGAAGATGATTTCGCGGACGCTTTCCGATACTATTGGATACGGACGGACTCGCTTCGGACGGAACGAACTCGCCGCTTTTTTTGGGCAAAATTCGGTCGAAAGGTCGAAAATCGTCTTCCCCCGACGGGAAAAAGTTGGTATCGTACTCGCAACTGGAAAGAGGCGGCGCAGGAGCGCGTCGCGAGTTCGCTTGGCGTCGGAAACGGCGCGACGAAGGAAGAACGCTGTTAAAGGATTTGGGGCATGGAAGAGCAAGCGACGGCGCCTGCGACGAACGAAATCGATCAAATTTGGTTCGAATATAAGAGCGATCCGAGCAATTACGAGTTGCGCAACGCGTTGATCGAGCGGTATATGCCGATCGTGCGGCGGCGCGCCGAACGAATCCGCGCCAAATTGCCGAACGAAATCGAACTCGACGACCTGATCTCCGCGGGCTCGTTCGGGCTCATCGACGCGGTGTCGGCTTACGATCCGTCGCGGGGCGTCAAGTTCGAGACGTTTTGCATTCCGCGCGTTCAGGGTTCGATGCTCGACGAGTTGCGCTCGCTCGACTGGGCGCCGCGGATGGTTCGCTCGAAAGCGACGAAACTCAACGAAGCGTACAAGGTGCTCGAAGGGAAGTACGGACGCCGCCCGTCCGAGGAGGAGTTGGCGGAGTTTCTCGAACAACCGCTCGACGAAGTGCGCAAAACGATCGTCGATTCGCACCGCGTCAACGTGTCGAGCCTGGACAAAAAGTGGCAGGATCAATCGGGCGAAAACGACGTTACCGAAATGGACGTCATCCCGGACAAGCGCGGCGAAGACCCGACCGAGCGCCTCGCTCGCGCCGAATTGATCCGCGTTTGCACGAAAGGGCTCAGCAAGAGCGAACGCCTGATCGTGATTCTGTATTATTTTGAAGAGCTGACGATGAAAGAAATCGGCGCGACGCTCGACCTCAGCGAAAGCCGCGTCAGCCAGATGCACTCCGCGATCGTGCAGCGCATGAAGAAGTTGAACTATCACCGCCGTTACGAGCTGTGATCGTTCCGACGGCGACGCGAACGGCGAAGTCCCGAAAGCGCCGCGTTGGAAAAGTCGAAAGAAACTCGAACGCCCCCGGGGCCGGAATTTTAACGGCGCCGCGGGGCGTTCGGCGTTTCGCGCTTTTTCAAAAAACGACGACGGGAAGCGGTCGAGGAAACGTCGGACGCCGCTCGAACGCTCGCCGTCGAAGAGGTTGGACGGCGCTTATTTTTGGAACGCCGATTCGATCGGGAGACCGCGCCAAGCTTGCGGAAGCGGAGCGCCGAGAACCCAGGCGATCGTCGCGGCGACGTCGAAGTGAACGACGACGTCGGCGATTTCGCCCTGCTTAACGCCTTGTCCGTAAAGGATGAACGGAACTTCCATGTGTTCCAGCAACGCTTCGCCGTGGCCTTTGCCCGTGCCGCCGTGGTCGGACGTGAAGACGACGAGCGTGTTTTTCATCATGTCGCGCTTTTCAAGTTCGTCGAGGAGCTTGCCGACGTAATCGTCGATCGTCGTCAACATCTTTTGATATTCGGGCGTTCCCCAACCGACGCCGTGGCCGGTCGTGTCCGGTTCGCTGAAGTAAATAAAGGAGAACGTCGGGTTTTTGTCGAATTGTTCGAGCGCGCCCGCAAACACGGCCGGGTCGTCTTTGACCGAGCGGTCGTCCGCGACGGCGGTTTTATCGTACAGATAGCCGATTCCGTCCCAGGAATAAATCGCGGTCGAGACGATATCCGGGTTCGCGTCTTTCAACGCCTTGTAAACGCAGGGGAAACGGCCGTTTTCGCCCTTGGCGATCGGTTCGACGTCCGGTTCTTTGCTTCCCCAGGTGCGGTAGCCGTGCATTTCGGACGGGGCCCCGACGAGCTGCGTTTCCCAGTTGATCGCGCTCGACGACGGGAGCACGCTGCGCATATGAAGCGTCCAGGCGCCGCCGTCGCGCATTTTGCGGAGATTCGGGAGTTCGTCCCAATTCACGTAATGCGCGCCGAATCCGTCGGAGCCGATCCAAACGACGCGTTCGACGCCGACCGGCGATTTGGACGCGTCTTGAGCGAACGACGCGACCGCGCCGACGACGAGGAAAAGAGCCGCAAACGTCGCGGCGACAAAACTTTTACGCATAACGAAACCCTTTCTAGCGAGCTCGGCGCGAAAACGGCGAAGCGCGAGTCGAGACCGACGCGCCGCTTTTCGCGGTTCGAGCGAGTCGAAAAAAACGTTGCGGTCGACGACAAACCGTCGGGAGAAAACGGAACGGCGAAACTTCGCGTTGAAGAAACGCTCCCGCCGACCGACCGCCGAGCGACATTATAACGCGGTCGAAAAGCGATTGCAAGAAAAAAGCGCGGGAAAAACGAAAAAAAGAAAAAGACGGAAAAGAACGTCCGAACGTCGGCGCGTCGGGGGGCTTCCCAAACGGCGTCGGGGCGGTATAATGTCGGAATTGACGCGAGCGCTTTTCGCCCCTCGGACGGGAAGCGGGCCGTCGCCGTTTTGTGTTCGGCGCTCGGTCGGCGAAGAAACCCGTCCCGCGCGTAATCCTCTAATTTTTCGAGGTTATCCGATGTTAAAAGTCGTACTTCCCGACGGTAGTGAAAAAAGTTTCGAAAATCGCGTTCGTCCGATCGACGTCGCCGCTTCGATCGGTTCCGGCCTGGCCAAAGCGACGGTCGCCGCGGTCGTCTCGACGCCCGGCGTTTGCGACGACGCCGGAAAACCGGTCGCCCGCACGATTTCCGCGTCCGAATTCTTGCCGGAGTCGGGAACGGTCGAGCTGCGTCTTTTGACGAAAAAGGACGCCGAAGCGCTCGACATTATGCGGCACTCCTGCGCTCACGTGATGGCGCGCGCCGTCGCTCGTCTTTACAAAAACGTTCGGCTCGCGTTCGGCCCGACCGTTGAAAACGGTTTCTATTACGACTTTTGGAAGGACGAGCCGTTCACGGAAGACGATTTTGCGAAGATCGAGGCCGAAATGGCGAAGATTATCGCGGAAGACGAGCCGTTCGAACGCGTTGAAACGAGCCGCGAAGAGGCGATCGCGCTTCTCAAAGACGCCGGACAGACGCTGAAAGTCGAACACCTGGAAACCGGCCTCGGCGACGAGGAGACCGTCTCGTTTTACCGTCAGGGCGAGTTTATCGACCTTTGCCGCGGGCCGCACGTTCCGTCGCCGAAATTCATCGGAGCGTTCAAAATCATGTCCACGTCGGCGGCGTATTGGAAGGGCGACGCGAACAACCAAAGCCTCCGTCGCGTTTACGGAACGGCGTTCTTCGACAAAAAAGAACTCGACGCTTATCTGACGCGGCTCGAAGAGGCGAAAAAACGCGACCACCGCGTCCTCGGAAAGCGGCACGAACTCTTTATGGTCGACCCGAAGATCGGCTCCGGACTCGTCGTTTGGCTCCCGAAGGGCGCCGTCGTTCGCCGCGAGCTCGAAAACTTCATCTATCAGGAGCTGTTGAAGCGCGATTATCAGCCGATGTATTCGCCGGTTATCTGCCGGGTCGAGCTCTTCGAAACGTCCGGGCACTACCCGTATTACGCCGACAGCCAGTTCCCGCCGATGGAAGTCGACGGCGGCGACCGTTATTTGCTCCGCCCGATGAACTGCCCGTTGCACGTCTCCGTTTACGACATGAAACCGCGGAGCTACCGCGAGCTGCCGTTGCGCTTGGCGGAATTTGGGAACGTGCACCGCTTCGAACAATCGGGCGAGCTCAACGGTTTGACGCGCGTTCGCGGATTCACTCAGGACGACGCGCACATCTTCTGCACGGAAGAGCAGGTCGAGCAGGAGTTTAAGAACTGCGTCGACATGACGCTGATGGTGTTGCGCACGATGGGCTTCGAAGATTACGAAGTCCGCCTGAGCTTCCGCGACTGGACGAGCTCGAAATACGTCGGCGATCCGGAAAACTGGCGCAAGGCGCAGGACGCGCTCGAACGGGCGTGCCGCGAAATGAACCTGCCGAAGTTGGAAGTCGTCGAGGGCGAAGCCGCGTTTTACGGCCCGAAAGCGGACTTCGTCGTTCGCGACTGCCTGGGCCGCAAGTGGCAGCTCGGCACGATCCAGCTCGACTACAACTTGCCGTCGGCGGAACGGTTCGACCTGAAATACATCGGCCCGGACGGCGAATTGCACCGACCGGTGATGATTCACCGCGCGCCGTTCGGTTCGTTCGAACGCTTCACCGGCATTTTGATCGAACACTTCGCGGCGGCGTTCCCGACGTGGTTGGCGCCGGAGCAGGTTCGCGTTCTCACCATCAGCGAAAAGTTCGACGATTACGCGACGCAGGTGCAAAAACGGATGCGCGAAGCCGGACTGCGCGTTTCGTGCGACCTGCGTTCGGAAAAGATCGGGGCGAAGATCCGCGACGGGCGCAACGATTTGATCCCGTATCTTTGCGTCGTCGGCGCGAAGGAAGCGGAGAGCGATTCGGTCGGCGTCCGCGGGCGAAAACAGGGCGAGATGGGCGCGATTTCCGTCGAAAAATTCATCGCCGACGTGAAAGCGGAGATCGCGGAACGCCGTCGTTAATCGCGGCGTCGCGAGGAAAAGAAACGGCGCGAACGCGGCGGTCGTCCGGTTCGCGTCGTTAAAAAAAAGAAAGCGTCGAGCGGAACGCGGCTCGGCGCTTTCTTTTTAAGTTAAGCGTTCGCAACGGTTTGCGGCGTTAAAAGTCGCGCGGTTTCAACGCTTGATAAACGCGTTCGAACTCGTCGTTCGAGTTGAATTGGACGACGAGCTTGCCCTTGCCCTTGTCGTTCGACGTCAGCTTTACTTTCATTCCGAGCCAAGCGCGGAACTGCTGTTCGAGATCGCGAACGCGGGGGCTGACCTCCTGTTTTACCGGCGCTTTTTTGCCGGGTTCGGGGGGCGCAAAATCCGCGCCGTCCAAAAATTCCTGAACGATCGTTTCCGTTTGGCGGACGCTCAGCCGTTCGTCGACGACGCGTCGCGCCAGTTCGAGCTGATCCCATTCTTCGAGCGGAAGGAGCGCCCGGGCGTGTCCCTGCGTCAGTTCGCCGCGACGCACCGACGCTTGGATTTCCTCCGGTAAGTCGAGCAATCGCAACAGGTTGGAAACGGTCGAACGGTCGAGGTCGAGCCGCTTGGCCAACTCGTCGTGCGTCCCGCCGTACTGATCGAGATAATTGCGGAACGCGGCGGCCTTTTCGATCGCGTTTAAGTCTTTTCGTTGAATGTTTTCCGTCAACGCAAGCTCGGCGGTCGCCCGGTCGTCGACGTCGAGAAGGCAAGCCGGAACGCTCGTCCAACCGGCGAGTTTCGCGGCGCGGAAACGGCGTTCTCCGGCGACGATTTCGAAGCGTTCGCCTTTGCGGCGCAAGACGATCGGTTGAATCATTCCGTGGCGCTTGACGCTGGCGGCGAGTTCCTCCATTTCCGCCTGGTCGAAGTCGACGCGCGGCTGGAACGGGTTGCGGTCGATCCGATCGAGCGGGACTTCCGACGCGGCGCGGCCGACGGCGAATTCGTCGAGAACGCGTTCTTTTTCGTCTTCGGCGGCGTCGACGGCGGTTCGCGTCGCGCTCGGAGTCGGTTTCGGCGCGACGGAAACGTCGGTTTTCGCGGCGTTTGCGTTCGCGCTTGCCGGGGCGTCGGCGACGGCGGTCTTCGCCGTCGGGAAGGGGACTGTCGCCGGAGCGTCGGAAACGGCGGCGTCGAGCGCGCTTAACGACGTTTCGGAAACCGCGGCGTTCGAAGCGTTCGCGTTTGCGGGCGAGGCGACGTCGGCGGCGGCGTTCGAGCCGAATTCCGACGCGTCGACGGCGACCGTTTGCGCGGCCGCGACCTTTCCCAACAGAGCTTCGAGCCCTCGTCCTAAACGTTTTTCCTTAGACACGTTCCAAAACCTCCATACAAAGTTCGATGTAAGCGCGCGCCCCTCGGGAACGGGGAGCGTAGTCGACGATCGATTTTCCGTGGCTCGGCGCTTCGCTTACGGCGACGTCGCGGGGGATCGTCGTTTTGAAAACGATTTCGCCGAAAAAGTCGCGCACTTCGCGCTCGACTTCCCGCGTCAGTTCCAGGGTCGGGTCGCACATCGTCAGCGCGACGCCGCCGTATTGGAGCGACGCGCCGGGGCGCCGCATCGCCTCGCCGATCACTTCGATCATTTGGACGAGGCCTTCCATCGCGAAATATTCGCATTGGATCGGGGTCAGCACTTCCGTCGACCAGGCGAGCGCGGCGCGCGTCAGCGGCCCCAGCGACGGCGGGCAGTCGATCAAAACGAAGTCGTAACCCTGCGTTTCCCGGGCGAGTTGGCGCGTCATCCGTTGAAAACGGTTCGGGTCGTCCGCGGCGGCCAGGCGCTCGACGTCGCCGAAACGGCGGCAACCGGGGAGCACGTCGAGCAACGGCGTCGAGGCGCGAAGCGTTTCGCGGATCGAAGCGCCGACGACGAGCGGATGACGCGGCGTCGGGTCGAAACCGAGGCCGCTCGTCGCGTTGCACTGCGGGTCGAGATCGATCAGTAGCGCGCGGGAACCGGCGCGAGCGAACCCGGCGGCGAGCGAGATCGCCGTCGTCGTTTTGCCGACTCCGCCTTTTTGATTGGCAACGCTGATAACTCGAACCATAACGCGAAATATTTTCTTGCGCGACAACGCCGCGATTTGTCGGTTAATTAATTTTTGAGCGGTAAAATCAAACCGCGTCGCGAAAACGCCGTCGTCGGCGCGACGTTTCGCTTTCTCGGGAGAGTATAACAGGAACCGCCGTTTGAAGGAACGGCAATTTCTAAATTTTTTTCGGAGCGTCGGCGGGCGGCGGGGCGAACCGCGGACGGGAGGCGGGGAAACGACGCGTTAAAATCGGCGCGACCGGAAAAAACGGCGTTTTTTCTCGGAAAGAAAACTTGACGCGGCGACGTTTCTTTTTTATATTTAAGGCGAAGTATCGTCGGCGCGACCGTTGAAATCGGCGTTATCGGAGCGAAACGGTCGGCTGGAAAAATGGACGCAAACGTTAAAAACGGCGCAAACGCTCGCAACGACGGGAAATTTTGGTCGATTATGGATGGAAAACGCTCGCCGCGCTCGATTTTTGAATCGAGTTTGGAAATCAAATGTCTCTTTTTTTTCGGCGTCGCGCTGGCGATCGTGATTTTGATTAGCGTTTTCCTTTATTATAAAGCGACAAAAACGCAGGTCGAAGCGCAAAACACCCTGATGGGGAAATTGTTGAGCGAACGCGAATTTTTGTTGATGCATATCAAAGGCTTGACTTCGGAGAAGGCGAAAATCGACGGTTCCGGAGCGGGCGACGGCGCCGATCTTAACGATTTTATCGATTCGATGGCGTCGTTAAGCGAAGAGATCGGCGGGCATTCCGAGCGCGCTCGTTTTGAAACGCGGCTCATTCGGATGCGAAGCGGCGCGACGGCGGCCGGTTCGTCCGATTCCGCGGATATTAACGGCGTCGACGACGGGCCCCGCGACGATTTCGAGCGAAAGTTAATCGACGATCTGCTCGCCGCCGCGCCGACCGAAGGCGACGCGGAACGGCAAAATCGAGCGATCGAGCGAACGGACGACGAAGGGCGCTATCATTATTATCAGCCGTTGCGGATCGAGCGTTCGTGTTGGAACTGCCACCGCGAAATTCTCGGCGACGCGTCGATCGATCTGGGGGCGCCGCTCGGCGTCGTGCAGGTAACGATACCGGAGCCGCCGGCGAAAAAGGAGAGGGCGCGTCTTTGGACGCTGCTTTTGGGGGGCGCCATCGTCGTCGCGTTTTTGGGGCTGATCGCGTTTTACGTCGTCATTCGGGTGGCGATCGTGAAGCCGTTGCGGAGTTTGCGCGAGGTCAGCGAGGCGATCGGGCGCGGCGACGTCTCGAAGCGGGCCGATCTGCGCACCGGCGACGAGTTCGAGGCTCTCGGCGTGGCGTTCAATCAAATGATGAAATATCTGGTCGCGACGCACGAAAAGTTAAGGTCGCTTAACTCGCAGTTGGAAAAGAAAGTCGACGAGTTGGCGCAGGCGAACCTTCAACTTTACGAGACGAACCGCGTCAAGTCGGATTTTATGGCGACGATGAGCCACGAGCTTCGGACGCCGCTCAACAGCATTCTCGGGTTCAGCGACGTGTTGAGTTCGATCCAAACGCTCGACGAAAAGCAGAAGCGGTACGTCAATAATATTAATAAGTCGGGGCGGGCGCTTCTGAACATGATCAACAACGTGCTCGACCTGGCGCGGGTCGACGCCGGGCTGTTGCAGGCGCAAACGAGCGAGTTCCGCATCGAGGCGGTCGTTTCGGCGCAGTGCGACATGGCCAAGCCGCTCGTCGACAAGAAAAATCTCGAGTTGACGGCGCGGTTTGCCGAAAATTTGCCGAAAATGCGGCAGGACGAGGCGCGGATCCAGCAGATTTTGAACAATTTGCTCTCGAACGCGATCAAATTTACTCCGGAGGGGGGGCGGATTCAGATCGAAGTCGACCGCGTCCTCCGGGCGCCGTTGTATCCGCGAGCGTTCGGCGGTTCGAACGAGCCGATCCCGTTTCTCGAAATGAAGGTGATCGACTCCGGCGTCGGCGTCGCGTTGGAGGATCGGCAGATCATTTTCGAGAAATTCCGTCAAGGAAAGAGCGCGACCGAAGGGAATATGATGACGCGCGAACATTCCGGGAGCGGGTTGGGACTCTCGATCGTGAAGGAACTCTGCAAGCTGCTCGAAGGCGAGGTAACGCTTGAAAGTCAGCCGGGATTCGGGAGCGCGTTCACCGTGTCGCTTCCGTGGGAATTGAATTTATCGGTTTTAACGGAATCGCCGATTAAAGCGGAGATCGATTCCTTTACGAAAGCGGGCGTCGGACGCAAAACCGGAACGCATTCGCTCGAAACGAAATGAGCGGATTGAGGTAAACGGCGAAATATAGACAAAACGCGCGGGCGCTTCGGTCGACGGAGCGCCCTTTTTGTGTAAATAATGCGCGTTGAGACGGACAAAATAGAGAAAATGCGAAGTTTTTTGAAATACGACTTGTTAAAATGGGAAAATCGGGTAAAATAAAGGTTGTTCGAGCTTGCGAAAGGGGCGACCGCGTTCGGACGCTTTTTTGAGGCGGCGGGCGCGGCGAGCGTTCGAAAAAGTCGCGAAAAATGGGCGCGGCGTTCGACGCCTACTTGACTTTTTCGACGGTTGAGTTAAGATTAGCGGTAAAATTGCGTTTTTCCGTCGAAAGACCGCCGGGTTTCCCGCTTGGTTCGCGCCGGTCGTCGCGTTCAAAGCGCGGCGTCGCGGAAAGATAGCGCGCCGAAATAATCGTTAAAGTTGGAAAAACCTTGCGTCGTCGCGTGAAAAAAGAGCGCCCCTTTCGTCAAAGTTTCGGTTTTTATGTTTGACTTTGCGCAATTTTAAAATTATAATAAACGACGCGCGTCGAGTTTTTTACTCGCGTTCCTCCGTCGGCGACGCCGGCGGGCGCGTCGTGTTGCCCGAAGCCGAGCGGCGGCTTAAAACGTCGGCGGCGATAACGTTCCTTTGTTGAAAGCAACGGCATGAATCCCGAAGAAGTGTTGCGAATTGTCGAACAAATTCACCTCGAACGCCGGATCGATAAAGAAACCGTCTTTCAAGGCGTCGAACAAGCGCTCGCGATCGCGGCGCGCAAACATAGCGACGCCGGCGACGACGCGACCGTCGACGTGCGTATCGACCGTCAAACGGGCGAGATCAACGCGTATCGAGACAACGTGCCGCTGTCGACCGAGGAAATCGCCGAGCGCATTGGCGCTCAGACCGCGAAACAGGTGATCATTCAGAAGATTCGGGACGCCGAGCGCGACGCGATTTACGACGAGTATTTCCCGCAGGTCGACTCCGTGATCGTCGGAACGATTCACCGCAACGAAGGCGGCGCGACGTTGGTCGCTCTGCCGAACGTCGAGGCGATTTTGCCCCGTTCCGAAAAGATCCCGGGCGAAACGCTTCGCGTCGGCGACCGCGTCCGCTTCCTGATCGTCGAGGTGCGCAAAGCCGGCTCGAAGGTGAAGGTGATCCTCAGCCGTTCCCGCCCGCTCTTCGTGAAGCGGCTCTTCGAACAGGAAGTGCCGGAGATCGTCGAGGGCGTCGTCGAAATCAAGGGCGTCAGCCGCGAGCCCGGGCACCGCGCGAAGATCGCCGTCGCGTCGAACGATCCCCGCGTCGATCTCGTCGGCGCCTGCGTCGGCGTCCGGGGCGCTCGCAGCCGCAACGTTACCGAAGAGCTTAACGGCGAGCGCGTCGACGTCGTTCCGTGGTGCGAAGATCCGGCTCGTTTCATTCAGTCGGCCCTTCGTCCGGCGGTCGTCGACGAGGTGATCCTGTGTCCGATGATCGGGCGCGCGATCGTGCTCGTGCAGCGCGACCAACGCTCCCTGGCGATCGGACGCCGCGGGCAAAACGTGCGTCTGGCCGCGAAACTTTGCGAATGGGACGTCGACGTGATGACGCGCGACGAGTTGGACGAAATGCTCGCCAAAGCGATGGAAGCGTTCGTTCAGATCGACGGCGTAACGCAAGATCTGGCCGATCAGCTCGTCGGCGAAGGCTTCCTGTCTTACGACGATCTGTCGCTGATTGAGATCGCCGATTTGGTCGAGCTGGGCGGCGTTTCGGAGGACGAGGCGCAAGCGATCGCCGACGAGGCGGAGCGTCGCGCCGAGGAGATGGAAGAGGAGGCGCGCGAAGCGAAACGCGCCGCCGCCGAAGAGCGACTTTCGGAAGGGCTCGGTTCGTCGGGCGAGCTTCCGACCGAATGATCGCGTTGAATTGAAGTCGAACGGCGTCCGTTTTCGACGACGGGGCTTCGATCGGCTTGAACGAAAATTGATTTTAAGGATTTTAAGGGTTTTTAGCGCGCGTAATCGGCGTTCGCACCGCGCGTCGTCGTTTGTTCGAAATTTGATCGGCAAACCTTCCTCGGCAACAAGAATTATAGTCGCGAGTTAAGGCGGCGCTTCGCGCGCCGTCGGGCGGCGAATCTCGCGGATGTCCATTTGAGAAAAGAGTAACGTAACATTGTCGATTCGAATTTACGCGTTGGCTAAGCAGCTCAAAAAAGAGAGTAAGGAACTGGTCGAGATCTGCAAAAAGATGGGGCTCGACGGCAAAGGGTCGCCCTTGGCCAGTTTGACCGACGAGGAAGCGAAACTCGTCGTCGATTATATGACGAAAGCGGACGAGCGCGTTCCGTCGTCTCGTTCGTTCCTGGAAGAGACGGAGCCCGCGCCGATGCGCAAGCCGCCGATCCTTTCGCCCCCTTCCGGCAAGGTGCCCGTGTTGCGACCCGCCCGTCCCGCGCGCCTGGCCGAGTTGGAGCGGACGAAAGTCGACGTTGTTGAAACGCCCGCCGCGCCGAGCGTCGAGCCGGTCGTCGAAGAGACGAAAGCGAGCGAAGTCGTCGTCGAACCGATCGTCGAAGAAGCCGCGTCGGCGACGAGCGAAGCGACCGTCGTTTCGGAATCGCCCGTCGAAACGCCCGTCGCGACCGCGGAGCCGATCGTTTCCGAAGCCGCCGCGCCGGAGACGAAGGACGAGCCGTCGGTCGTCGCCGAACAAAAAGCGGTCGAAACGCCCGCTCCGTCGTCGGAAGAAAGCGCGAACGTCGCGCCGAAAGTCGACGAAAAACCGCGCGAAAGCGCTCCGACGGCGCCCGTCGCTCCCGCGAAACCGAGCGTCGCCGATCGAAAACAACCTCTGCGCGACGCGATTGAGCGCCGCGATCCTCAACGAAAACCGCGCGAACGCGACTCCGCCCGTCGCGACGTCAAGCCGATCGATTCGCGCCCGATTCGCCCGATTCCTCCGATTATGGCGCAACAAGATTCTCGAATGCAAGTCCTCGAAGAAATGAAGCGGCCGCCGATGATCACGCCGCCGCACGGAGACCGTATGCGCGTCTTCGAACAACCGAGGAAGCCGAAAAAAGACGACGCCGGCGCGACGCCGCGCTCCAACGCCTCGAAACCGAGCGTTACGATTCACCTCGCCCCGCTTCCGCCGCAGGCGCCGAAGCCGGTCAAAAAGGCGACGAAAGAACCCGCGCCGCAAAAGCCGGAAATGCGCCTGCCGCCGGAAGTTATCCGCGCCGCCGCTCGAGGGGCGCGCCCGCTGACCGAACACATTCGCGAACAAGAAGCGCGGCGCCGTCAGAGCGAACCTGGCAAGCCGAAGGAAAATAAGGACGCTCGTCCCAAGTTCGGGGAAACGACCGGCCGCGACGCGTCGCGGGGTCGCGACGATCGCAAGAGCGGCGACGTTCGAAAAGTCGGTTTCGGCGATTCCAACGGCCCCGATTTCGGCGCGTCGAAAAATCGCGGCAAAGGCAAGGGCGGCAAAGATCGCGGCGAATCCGAAGGGCGCGTCGACATGCGCAATTCGACCCGTCGCGGCGGGAACCAGCGTTTCCGCGACGACGACGACGCGTACCGACCGGCTCGCCCGAAAGGCAACCGCAAAGATAAGGGCGCCGCGTCCGCGGTTACGGCCCCGCGCAAAGGAGACGTCGTGATTGAAACGCCTTGCACCGTGAAACAGTTCGCCGAAGCGACCGGCGTTTCCGTCGCCGTCGTCATTAAGAAGTTGATGGAACTCGGCTACATGTTCACGCTGAACCATTCCTTCGACGCCGAGGTCGCCGAGTTGTTGATCGTCGCGCTCGACTTGAAGGCGACGGTCAAAAAAGAGGCCACGCTCGAAGAGCAGTACGTCGATTCCGCGTTCGATCAGGTCGATCCGGAAGAGTCGCTCAAACCGCGCGCGCCGGTTGTTACGTTCCTCGGCCACGTCGACCACGGGAAAACCTCGTTGCTCGACCGCATCCTCCACCTGCGCGTCGTTTCGGGCGAAAAGGGCGGGATCACGCAACACATCCGGGCGTACCGCGTTTCGACGCCGGGCGGCGACGTAACGTTCGTCGACACGCCGGGCCACGAAGCGTTTACCGAGATGCGCGCTCGCGGGGCGAACTGCACCGACGTCGCCGTTTTGGTCGTCGCGGCCGACGACGGCGTGATGCCGCAAACGGAAGAGGCGATCAGCCACGCGAAAGCGGCGGGCGTTCCGATCGTCGTCGCGATGAATAAAATGGACTTGCCGGGCGTCAATCGCGACAAGGTCGTCCAGGAACTTGCGGCGAACGACCTGATGCCGAGCGAATGGGGCGGCGACGTCGAAATCGTCGAAACGAGCGCCGCGACCGGCAAGGGCGTCGACGAGCTCCTCGAAACGCTCCTCACCGTCGCGGAACTGCACGAGTTGAAGGCGAATCCGGATCGCCGCGCGACCGGCGTCGTTTTGGAAGCGTCGTTGCAACCGGGCGAAGGCGTCGTCTGCAAGGCGTTGGTGCAGAAGGGAACGTTGCGCGTCGGCGACGTCGTTCTTTGCGGCGCGGCTTACGGCCGGGTGCGCGCGATGACCGACACGCTCGACGTTCGCAAGCACGTGAAGGAAGCCGGGCCGAGCGTTCCGGTTACGCTGACCGGGCTCGACGTTCCGCCGGCGGCCGGGAGCAAGTTCGTCGTCCTGGAAGACGTTTCGGTCGCGCGGCAGATCGCCGAAGAGCGAGCGAAGCGGGCGCGGGAAGTCGAGTTGGCCGACGTGCAGTCGCACGTTACCCTGGAAAACCTTTTCGAGCGCATGAATTCGGCGAAACAGCAGACGCTGAACGTGATTCTTCGCGCCGACGTCCGCGGTTCGATCGAAGCGATCCGCAAGGAAATGGGCAAGCTCGAGCATCCCGAGGTCAAGGTCAAGATTTTGCAGGCGTCGGTCGGCGGCGTTACCGAGGCGGACGTCTATCTGGCGGACGCGTCGGACGCGATTATCGTCGGGTTCAACGTCGTTCCGGACGAAGGCGCCCGCGCGTTGGCCGAAAAGAAAAAGGTGCAGGTGCGCCGTTACGACGTTATTTACAAGCTGACCGAGGATATCCGCGCCGCGCTCGAAGGGATGCTCAAGCCGATCGAGCAGGTCAAGGAACTTGGACGCGCGTTGGTGCAGCGTTCGTTCAACATCAGCCGCGTCGGAACGATCGCCGGGTGCCGCGTCATGTACGGCGTCGTCGAGCGCGACTGCCGGATCCGCGTTATCCGCGACAGCCGGATTATCGGCGATTATCAGCTGGAAACCTTGAAGCGCGAAAAAGACGACGTCAAAGAAGTGCACGACGGGTACGAGTGCGGTATGAAGTTGAAGAACTTCAACGACGTCAAAGAAGGCGACGTGCTCGAGGCGTACAAAATCGAAGAGGTTGCCCGCACGTTTTGAACCCGGGCGTCGAGTCGAGCGCCGCGGCGTTGTTCGCGGCGAAGCGACGCCGACGACGAACGCGAATTTGAGTCGAGATTTTCTCGCGACGCGGGGAAAATTCGTTTAAATTCGCGTTTTTTCGTCGAAACGAGCGAAACGCCTCTTCGAGAAGCGGCGGCGCGGCGAACGACGGTTTGGACGAACGATTTTAACGACGATAACGATCAAAAGGAGCAAAGGAGAAACGATGGCTTCCCGAAGAACCTTAAAAGCGGCCCAAGCGATTCGCGAGGTCGTCGCGACCTCCCTCTTGACGGACTTGAAGGATCCGCGCGTCGAAACGACGACGATCACCAAAGTCGAAGTTTCGCCGGACATGCGCAACGCGAAAGTCTTCTTCATGATCCGCGGCGGCGAAGCGAAGGAACGTTTGGCGTTGAAGGGGTTGCAGAGCGCCGCCGGATATTTGCAACAAAAATGCGCGCGGCGGATCGACGCCCGTTACACGCCGAAACTCGCCTTTGAAGTCGACGAAGGCGTTAAAAACCAACTCGAAGTTTTGCGTATTCTCGCCGAAGAACGGCGCGCGAAGGAGGCCGCCGAGCCCGAGGTCGACGAACTCGAAGAGGAGGAGTTCGAAGAGGAAGACGAGTCGGACGACGCCGAAGATTCCGACGAAAAGAAAACGGACGCTTGATCGCGCTTCCTTCGGCGTCCGTCGAACGCTCGAACGACGAAGGAAAAATTCGGGAACGCGTTCAACAACGACGCGTCGGCGGCAAAAAAGCCGAACGGCGCGTCGCGTCGAGACGCCGCGAGGAAGTCGGAGAAGAAATGAGTTCGCGTCAAAAAGAATTAAAAAAACTGTACAAAAAGCTGAAAAAACGTTATCCCGACGACTCGGTCGTCTGGTCGCGCGACCGCAAGTTGCTCGAACATTTGGTTTTCGCGGTCTTTTTGGAAAACGCCAAGCGCGAGGTCGCTCGCGACGCGTTCGACGCGATGGAGCGGTATTATATCGATTGGAACGAAATTCGCGTCTCCACTGCGAACGAGATCGCGGACGTCGTCGGCATGACGCCGGACGCGCAGCGCGTCGGCGAACGGTTGCGGCGGCTCCTCCAATGGATTTTTGACGCGACGTACAAGTTCGATCTCGAAGATTTGCGGGCCAAAGGGCGCGAAGCCGTCGTCGAATTTTTGAAAACGGTTCCGTTTTCGACCGCGTTCATGAACGATTACGCGGCGCTTTTCGGTTGCGGCGAGGGAACGCTTCCCCTTTCCGAGGGCGCGTTGCGGGCGTTGCGGTTGCTCGATTTCGTCGTCGTTTCCGCCGACGGGCGAGAAATCGCTCCGGAACTCGACGGGGCGTTCGAAGGGGACGAAGCGCTCGACTTCTTTTACGCGTTGCACGAACTTGGCGTCGAGATGCTCGACGACGAGTTGCGACCCGACGCGATCAAGTTTTTGCGTTCGCTCGACGCGGCCGTCGACGAGCGCTCCTGGAAGCCGTTTGTCGAGCCGACCGGCCCGACCGATCCGCGCGAGATCGCCCGATTGGTCGTGAAGCAGGAAAAGCGGCAAAAACGCGCTTCGACGCCGCTGATCGACGAGATCGACATGCTCGACGACGCGATCGAGTCGGACGATTTGGACGGCGACGACGATCTGTTGGCGAAAGACGTCGACGACGAGTACGGCGAAACGTTCGGTTCCGAAACCGCGCGTTCCGACGACGATTCCGTCTTCGGCGTTCCGAAAAAACGGGCGCGCAAGGGGCCGGGACGCGACGGAGCCGTCGGCGACGAAGCGTCGACGCCGCGAGACGACGCTCCTTTTTCCGATTTTTACGGGAGCGACGACGACCTTTTCGCGTTCGAAGAGCCGTTGGAAAACGACGACGAAAAGCCCGTCGTCGCGAAACCGAAGCGGAAGCGTCGCGGCGACGAACCGGCGCCGGCGGACGGCGAGTTCGAAAACGCGGCGGACGAAGAAACGCCGACCGTTAAAACGCGGAAAAAACGCGCCGTCGACGGCGACTCCGACGCGAAAGCGGAGAAAAAAGAAACGAAAAAAAGCGCGAAAAAGTCGAGTGCTAAAAAGGAAACGAAAAGCGGCTCCGACGCGGCGGGCGGTTCCGACGGCGAGGTCGTCGGCAAGCCGAAAACCCGAGCGAAACGCGGCGCGAACAAAGACGAGCCGAGCGGCGACGCGCCGTCGAGCGCGAACGGCGACCGTTAATAAACGACGAGACGCGACGACGCCGCGTCGCGCGCTTGAAAAAAGCGACGCCGCGGCGAGACGCGTTGAATTAATTGGATATTTTTCTTTTTGCCGAGGAGATTCTCATGGCAGGGCATTCCCACTGGGCCGGTATTAAACACAAAAAAGCGTTGATCGACGCGAAACGCGGTAAACTGTGGAGCAAATTGGCGAAGGCGATCATCGTCGCGGCGAAACAGGGCGGCGGCAATCCCGACGACAACATCCGGTTGCGCACCGCGATCGACGAAGCGAAAGCGGTCAGTTTGCCGAAAGACAACATTATTCGAGCGATCAAGCGCGGCACCGGCGAGCTCGATCCCGTCGAACTCGAAGAAGTGTTGTACGAAGGGTACGGCCCGAACGGCGTCGCGGTCATGGCGGCCGGATTGACCGACAATCGCAACCGCACCGCGCCGGAGATCCGCAAAATTTTCGAGGTGTGCGGCGGCAAAATGGGCGCGTCCGGCTGCGTCGCCTGGAACTTCGACAAAAAAGGCGTCGTCGAAATTCCGGTCGACCAGAAGGGCGAAGAGGAAATGATGGAGCTCGCGATCGAAGCGGGCGCCGACGACGTGACGACGAACGAAGACGCGTACGAGATCCTTTGCGAGCCGGAAGCGTTCGACGGCGTGCTCGCGGCCTTTGAAAAAGCGGGGCTTCACCCGAGACACGCGGAAATTTCTTACGTTCCGCGCGACTTGATGGAGATTAACGACCTGGAAACCGCGAAAAAAGCGATGAAGTTGATGGACGCGCTCGACGAGCACGAGGACGTTCAAAAAGTGTCCGCCAACTTCGCGATCGCGCCGGATATTTTGGCGCGGCTCGAAGAAATGTGATTCGCGATCCAACGAACGGCGGGAGCGTCGGCGCCGGCGGCCGGCGTTCTCGCGTCGTTTCGGCGCCGACGTTCCGTTGGTTTTTTCTCGGTTTTCCCGCGTCGACGACTCGATGATTTCTCGCGACAGTAAAAAGCGTTCCGTTTCCGCGCCGGCGGTTCCTTATTTTATCGCCGTTTCGCTCGGAATTTTGGCGGACGCCCGTTTTTCGCCCGGTTCTTCGTTTTGGGCGGCGATCGCGTTGTTGGCCGCTTCGGCGAGTTTCGCGTTGTATTGGGCCGACCGTCGGCGACGGGGACGGGCGAAAAACGACGCGTCGACGTTAAACGGGGCGGAATGCGCGGAGTTTGCGGACGTCGCGGGGCGAAAGAACGGCGAGTTTTCGACGGAGGAAAGAGCGGCGCGACCGTCGTCGCGCGTCGAAACGCCGGATCGGGCGGCCTTTTGGAACGCCTGGCTTGCGAACGCCGAGATCGAAAAGCCGGACAAGCGGAGCGAAAACGACTGCGAGTCGCCGGAGTCGCAGGATTGGAACGACGCTCTCCGCCGGTTTTTGACCGAACGTCGGCGTCGCGGGCTTCCGTTCGTCGGCGCCGCGCGATTCGACGACGTTGATAAAATCGTTAAATCCGGTAAAATAGAAGATCCCGGTAAAATTAACGGGGCCGGAGAAAACGGCGGCGAGTTCGACGCGGCGTCCGAGCGGGAGCGGCTCCTTTTCGATTTCGAGGGGTTCGACGAGTTTCGCGTTTGGGACGGCGAGTCGTTTTCCGGGAGCGCGGCGCCCGAAGCCGGGAAACGTTCCGACGATCCGGCGAGTTGGCGGGCGAAGTTGCGGAAGAGCGCGGCGCCGGCTTTGCGGCGTCGACGCGATCGGGCGGTCGCTTGGGTTCGGGCGATTCCCTGGCGAACCGTTTGGGCGGCGGTCGCCGTCGCTTCGTTGGCCGGATGGCGGCACGACGTTTGTTTCAACGTTTTTTCGGATCGCGAAATCGCTTTTTTCGTTCCGGAGGGGAACGGAACGCCGGCGACTTTGGAGTTGCGGACGGCGACGACTCCGGCGCTTTACGTTCGCGACGAAGCGATCGGCGCAAGATTCGGCGCGACGGAAACGACGACGTTCGAAGCGCGGGTCTTGCGGGCGAAAAACGGCGGGGTTTGGGAAAAGTTTGACGGTCGAATCGCGGTTTCGGTCGCCGGAGACGCGACGTTTTTGCGGATCGGCGACGCGATTCGAGTTTCCGGGAAGTTGACTCGTCCGCCGAAAGTCGGAAATCCGGGCGAGTACGACCGCCGTTATTCTTTGCGCTCTCGACGTATTTTAACAAGAATCGCCGTCGGCGGGGCGTCCGACGTCGAGATTTTGCCGGGAACCGGCCCGCGACCTTGGACGATCCGAGTCGCTCGAGCGTTGGAATCGATTCGTTTGCGCGCCGCTCGAACGCTGAACGACGAACTGTCGCCGAAAAACGCCGCCGTCGCGTCCGGAATGACGTTCGGGTTTCGCAACGGGATCGACGACGAAACGAACGAAGCGTTTCGAGCGACCGGGACGATCCATCTGCTGTCGATTTCCGGGCTGCACGTGTCGTTAGTCGCGGCGGCGTTTTGCGTTCTGTTGCGCCTGGCGGGCGTTTCGGCGCGTTGGATTTCCGTCGCGACGGTCGCTTTCGTCTTCGCTTACCTGGGGCTGACCGACATGCGGACGCCGGTTTGGCGGGCGTCGCTTTTGATCGCGATCCTTTGCGGCGGCGTTATTTTGCGACGGCGCGTCGTTTCGTTGAACGCGTTGGCGACGACGGCCGTCGCGTTGCTCCTTTGGAATCCTTGCGAACTTTTCCAGTTGGGCGCGCGGCTTTCGTTCCTGGCGACCGGCGTTTTTCTTTGGTCGAGCCGGGGAAACGTTCGCGATAGCGGCGCGGCGGCGTCGGCGAGACTCGCGGCGATCCGGGAACGGCGGCGAACGATGGCGTCGGCGAAAAAAGACGCCGGATCTAACGAAAAAACGGATCGCGACGTTGCGAACGGGCGCGACGAAAACGAGGCGCGAGCGCGGCGGCGTCGGGCGGCGAAGTCGGCGGCGCGACGAGCGGGACGGACGATCTTCGGAAAATTGGCGGCGCTAACGAAAGTCGGCGCGGTGATTTGGGGCGTCGGGACGCCGTTGATTTTGAGCGCGACAAATTTCTTTACGCCGGTCGCGATTCTGGCGAACCCGCTCGTTTGGGGCCCCGCGACTTTGGCGCTTTTGGCGGCGCTCGCGCTTGCGGCGTTCGGAACGCTCGGCTCGTTCGGCGACGATTTGGCGGCGGCGACCGGACGCGGGTTTGGGCTCGACGCGATCGGCTCTTTGGGCGTCGCGGCGCTCGGCCCGACGACCGACCGGCTTTTCGACGTTTTTCTCGGAACGCTCGACGCGTTGCGCCGGGTTCCGTTCGGAACGACGCGGACGGCGAGCCCGCCGGTTTGGGCGCTTTGGGCGTTCTATCTGCCGTTGATTTTTTGGACGCTTTTTCCGAAGTTTCGACCGACGCGAAAGACGGCGGCGCGGGCGTTGGCCGTTTGGTTGGCGCTTTGGCTCGTCGCCGACGTCGCGGCGGCGCGTCGGATCGTCGCTCGAGACGCGACGCGGATCGAAATTTTTTCAGTCGGACACGGGATCTCGATCCTCGCGCTTTTTCCGGACGGGCGGACGGCGCTTTTCGACTGCGGAAGCGTTTCGGGGGCGGAAAAGGCCGCCGAGCCGGTCGCGAGGACGCTTTGGAACGCCGGGCGGACGCGGATCGATCTCGTCGTCGCGTCGCACGCCGACTTCGATCATTACGGCGGGTTGCGAACGCTCGTCGAAACGGTCGATATCGGGCGGCTTTGCGTTTCGCCGGCGATGTTCGAGAAACGCGACGTCGAGCTGGACGCGTTGCGCGACGCGTTGGAACGGCGCGAAATTCCGATCGAAACGGTCGTCGGAGGGGAATCGTTCGAGCGGTTCGGCTTTCCGGAGCTGGTCGCGCTTCACCCGACGCTCGAAGCCGGGCCGCTTGGCGACGAGTCGAACCCGAACAGTTTGGTCGTCGCGCTCGAACGACGGGGGCGGCGGATCCTGTTTCCCGGCGACCTCGACGCTCCGAACGCGCTCTTTTTGCGGACGCCGCCGACGCGATTCGACCTGATTTTGGCGCCGCATCACGGCGGAAAGTCGGAAAATTACCGCGATTTGCTCGATTGGGCCGACCCGGTTTGGGTCGTCGTCAGCGGAGGGAGTTTTCAACGGAACCGCGAGACCGAAGACGCGCTCCGCGCCGAAGGACGCCGCGTTTTGCACACGCTCGACGACGGCCGCGTTCTCGTCGAGATCGAACGCGACCCGGAGAAGCCGGAAAACGGCGTCGGAAAAATGCGCGTCTCGACGCTGCGTTCCGGAAAAACGTTTTCGAGCGGCGATTTTTGACGGAGAAAGAGGCGCGGCGTTCGGCGTTTGACCGTTAAATTCGGAAAAGTCGACGAGCGGCGTCGAGAAGGGCGGGCGCGGACGGCTCTTGCGCGCCGGTTCGTAGCGTCGTCGTCGGCGAGTGAAGCAGCTTGTTGACGAGTCGGTCGAAAGCGTAACGAATTTCGTTTTCCGTGCGCGGGTCGCCGTCGATCTTGCGCAACAGCCGCTCGACTTCGGCTTCTTTGATCTCGTTCCAACCGTCGCGAAGTTTGCGGATCGCGTCGATCAGGCGGCGCGACTCGATCTCCGACATGAAAAGTTCGGCTTCCTCGTCGATGAGGCGGAGCGCTTTCGGAAGCTCGCGGTCGCGAATTTCCCGATTGCGAACGCAGGCGGCTTCGAGATCGTCGATCGAATAAAGATAAACGTTCGGGCGGTCGCCGACGCTCGGTTCGACGTTGCGCGGAAGCGAAAGGTCGAGAATGAAGAGCGGGCGGCCGCGGCGGCGCGACTCGATTTTGCGGTAATCGTCGAGTTTGACGACCGGCTCGCGCGCTCCGGTCGCGGCGACGAGCAGGTCGACGTCGGCCAACGCGTCGAAACGGGCGTCCCAATCGACGACGGCGGCGTTCCAAACGGCGGCCAATCTCTCCGCTTTGTCGCGGCTTCGGTTTGCGACGACGAGCGACTTCGCGCCGTAATCGGCGAGATATTTCAGCGTTTCCTCGGCCATTTCGCCGGCGCCGAGCGCGAGCGTTTTCTTGTCGGTCAGCCGTTCGAAAACGGTCAGCGCGAAATCGACGACCGCGACGCTCGGAACGCTGACGCGGCGCTTGAAGACCTCCGTTTCGACCGAAACGCGTTTCGCCGCTTTGAACGCCGTTTGAAACGCTTCGTTGAGGATCGGCCCGGTCGTTTTCGCCTTCGCGGAAAGCTCGTAAGCGCGCTTCGTTTGCGATAAAATTTGCGGTTCGCCGAGGATCATGCTGTCGAGACTCGACGCGACGGCGAAGAGGTGCGCGGCGGCGTCCCGTTCGCCGAACGAGCGGAGCGCGGCCCCGTGTTCGGCGAGCAACGCGTCGGCGTCCGATTCCGACGTCCGCGACGCGAGAACCGTTTTCAGCGCCGTCGAATCGTCCGGAAGCGCCGATTTTTCCGACGCGAAATAAAGTTCCGTTCGGTTGCAGGTCGAAACGAGCGCCGCCTCGACGTTCGGGAAGGCGACGCGCCAACGGGCCAACGCTTTTTCGACTCCGGCGGCGTCGAACGCAAAAAGCTCCCGCGTCTTGATCGACGCGGTGCGACTATTCAGGCCGACGATTCGAATCATCGCGAAAAAGACTCCTTAGGGAACGACGACGGCGCGACCGCGAGCGCCGGGGACGGGACGGCGGCGGACGTTGGGAACGAAACGAACGGTCGTTCGCCGAACGGACGCGTCCTTCCATTTTGGCGCCAAACGGCGGCGTCGACAAGGAGGGGGGACGCGTTTCGAGCGGATTTTCTCGTCGCGCTCGTTTCCAACGACGCCGGATCGCCCGATTCTGTCGATTTTACCGGCTCGACGTCGGTCGGCGAGGGAAGCGTCGCCGCGTCGTCCGGCGTTTGCGGGGCGCTTTCCTCCGATTCAAAAGCGTCGAGCGCGGGCCGTTCGAGCAAAACGCGCCAATGTCCCCGGCCGGAGATCGCGACGAAAACGAGCAGAACGGCGAGCGTCGCGGAGCAAACGATCGTGAAAAACGCGGCTTCGGCGCCGTCGTCGACCGTTGCGCGCGCCGTCGCGAGCCGTCGGATTCCCGTCGCGACGAAAAGAACGGTCGCTCCGAGCGCGATCGGGTCGCCGAAAAACGACGTTTCGGCGGCGTTCGACGCGAAAAATTTCAGGTAACAGCCGCTCGCGACGCCGACGCCGAGGAAAAGCAGCGCGCCGTTCGCCGAAAATCGCGTCGCTTTGCGCGACCATTCGAGCGTCGGAAGGGTCGAACCGGCGACGAACACTTTCCGCTTCAAGCGCGAACGTTGCAGGAAAAACATCGCGCCGGAGACCGAGCCGACGAGCGAAAGAAGCGTCGCCAACAACAACGAAACGCCGTGCGCGGCGCGAGCCCAACGGTCGGGAGCGTCCGGCGAAAACGCTCCTTCCGGAGCGACGACGCCGACGCCGCAAAGGAGAAGCGCCAACGGAACGAGGAACAAACCGAAACGCGCTTTCGGCGAAACGAACGCTAAATAAAGGTAAACGAAGACGACTCCGAGCGCCAACAGGTAAAACCAACCGTCCGGAGTCGCTAAAAATCGCCCGTGCGGCAGAAGGCGATTGCTGTAAAGGAACGCCGCGTGCGCGACCGCTCCGAGCGCGGCGACGGCGAGCGCTCCCCAACGGAACGCGATTTCGACGCTTCCGCGACGGCCGACGCGGAGACGGGCGATCTCCAAAACGAAAACGACGAAATAACTTGCGACAAAACAAACGATTCCGACGCCGCCGAACATTATTGAACTCAAATCTTTTTTGCGTTTGAAAGGGGAGCGAGTCGACCGCGTCGCGAACGGCTCGAAAGGCGGAACGGCGAGAAAACGGCGAAGGGGCGTCGACGGCGCGACGCGAAACGCCGTCAATCGTTCAATTTTTCAACGCGGAAATAATTGAACCGCGCCCATTGCGTTTTGTTGTCCCGCGGGCCGTTCCAACATTGGACGCCGATCCGGTCGTTCGGGCCGACGTCGAGCCGACCTTCGTAAACGCGGCGGAACGAGGATTCGCCGTCGCGACAAAATTCCGCGACGACGTTTTGCCCGACGATCGTAAGGCGCAACTTCACCGCGTTCGCTTCGACCGGAACCTTGCCGGGGAAAATGTACGTTTTTCCGTCGACGCATTCGTAAACGAGCTTAAAGACGACGCGGTCGTTTTGGAGCCAATACAGGCCGCACTGCTGGAACTGCGCCGTCGGTTTTTCCAAAAAAGCGCACATCGTTTCGACGCGGTAAGCGCCGACCGCCTTGCCGTCGCGCCAACGGAAAAAACTGAGCGGCCGCGTCAGCGCGTTGCGAGCTTCGCCGTCGCCGAACGGCTCGAAAAGAATTTCGAGCGAATTATTGACGAAACGACGGCAGGGAGCGTTTTCGCGGAGCCAAACCCAGCCCGGCTTCAGCGAGCCTTCGAAACGATCTTCAAAGACGATTTCCTGCGCGAAGAGGGGCGACGTCGACGCGGCGAAAAGGAAAACGAACGTGAAAAATCGAAACATAGGAGCTCCTTCGAAGGGGCGGGCGGGGTGAGCGAACGGCGACGACGACCCGCGACCGCGCTTCTCGAAGCGCGCGGGAGAAAACGCGTCGGACAACGGTTCGCCGAACTTTACTATATTTTACTCCATTTTATAAAAAATTCAAAAAAAGTAAAACCCTTTTCCGAGATTTTCGAAGTTTTAAGCCGATAAAAGTTGCGATTTGACGATTTTAACGGTCGTTCCGGCGCCGCGCGGGCGTTTTTTTCGGCGGCGTCGGCGTTTCGACGGGAAAAGCGCGGCGGGGACGCTTTTTTCACTTTTTTTTCGGCGGGGAACGAAACGAACCGGTTTATTGGGAATTTTGCGAAAAATCGTTAAATTTTGTCAACCCGGCGGCGTTGGAGCGGCGGAAAACGAAGAGCGCGGCGACGCCGAAGATCGCGAGCGCCGGAACGAAAATTTCGAGCGGGGCGCGCATTCGCATATTCGTCCAATAAACTAAATGCGGAATTTGAACCGACGCGACGAGCAGAAAACCGAGCGTCCAAGGCGAGCGGAGGATCGCGGCGACGAGCGGCGTTTCGCGGCGGCGTCGGAACGTTCGGACGCCGAGAACGACGGCGCCGAGGAGCGCGGCGGTCAACTCGACCGAGTAAAACGCGGCGACGGCGAAGCGGGCGAGGCGGCGTTTCGGCGGTTCCAAATCGGGGGAAGCGAGCGGGCGGCCTTCGGCGTCGACGGCGTTCGGGAGAACCCGCCAAAGTTCGCCGACTCGAAAAGCGACCGAGTAAAGGAACGTTCGCGGCGCGGAGCGGATCGTTTCGGCGGCGCGTTCGGACGTCCAACGATTTTGAAAAAGCTCCGCTTCCGGCGACTCCGGTTCGAGCCCGGCGTCGGCGAGCGCGGCGGCGTATTCGACCGCTCGACGGCGATGGAACGGCTCCGGATCCCAAAGTCGGCGCGAAGACAACTCAAAATGACGGTAAATTTCCGGGTTGTGCGCTAAATAGCGGGTGTAACCGCCGTGCGTCGTCGTCAAAATCGGCCGGTCGAACGCCCGGAGGTTGCGGAGCGTCCAAGGCGCGACGGCGGCGCCGATCCCGACTAAAAAGAGCGCGGCGCCGAGGAGATCGCGGCGGGCGTTCGAACGGTCGGGGCGGGGCGCGTCGACGGCGAGTTCGCCGGACGTTGAGTTTTTGCCGGTTTTGCCGGTTTTGCGGGACGCGGCGAGTTCGGCGAACGCTCGAACGGCGAAAAAGAGGAAAACGAGTCCGGCGAAGGCGAAAAACGCCGGGCGGCAAAGGGTCGAAACGCCGAATAAAACGCCGAGCGCCGCGAACGCGAGGGGCGTCGGGGCCGAGCGCCGGGCGACGACCGCCGCCGTCGCGTCGAGGAGAACGGCGGCGAAGAGCGCGGCGAGCGTTTCCGTCATCGCGAGGCGCGACTGTTGGAGCAGGATCGGGTCGACGGCGACCAAAAGTCCGACCGCGGCGGCGCTTTTCGGGGAAAGATCGAGTCGGCGGGCGAAACGGTAAACGACGGCGACCGTCGCGACGCCGAGGATCCAATGAAAAAGCGCGAACGCGGCGTTGCGAGAGAGGGCGAAATAACGGTCGAACGCGCCGCTTTCGGCGTCGGCGGCGGGACGTCGCGTTAAGTTGGGCGAAACGGGAAGGTCGGGTAAATCGGAGGGATCGGGCGAAACGGCGTCCGTCGGGCGCTCGTCGGCGCGAGTCAGCGGAAAGACGAACGTTTTCAGCGTCCAAGGGTAAAGGGGCGGGCGGAACGCGGTCGGCGTTGTTTCCGTTCCGAAAACGTTGTAAACGGCCCAGTTTTCAGCTAAGCGACGATAATCGTCCGGGTCGGCGTCGAACGAACGGAGCGCCGGGAAAAGGACGGCGCCGCGAACGACGAGCGCCGCGACGATCAACAGGAAAAAGGGGGACGGGCGACGTTTCGAACGGGCGGGCGGCGACATGCGGCGGCTCCGAATTGACGTTATTAAAAGGGGGAAAAAACGAAATTAATAAGGAAAAAAAGGAAAAAACGAGGGAAAAACGAGAAGCGTTCGCCGAAACGCTTCCCGACGAAACGGCTCGACGGCGCCGCGCGGAAAAAGAGCGCCGTCGAGCGAATCGGTTAAAGCGGTCGCGCCGATTTTAACGGTTGGAAACCGTCTCGTCGGCGAAATCGAGGTATTGTTCCCAGTCGAAATCCTTTATGTCGTGCTTGCCGGTTCGGATGTGATAACGAATCGTCGCGCCGACGGAAACGTCCGGAGTCGGTTGTTCTTCGACGCCGCCGAAGCCGTCCGTTCCGAGAAGTCGGTAAACCGGATCGGCGTAAAGCGCGGAGAGAAATTCGCCTTTGGGGTCGGCCCAAGCGTCTTCGGTCGCCGACGCGACGTAAACCGGGCGCGGCGCGATCAGCGCGATCAGCTCGTGCTGGTCGAACGGAAGCGAATTGACGGCCGGGCCGTATTTCTTGAAGTTGTCGCAGAACCAATGCGGGAACGATTTGTTGATTTTAGCAACGGTTTCGCCAAATTCGCGACGCGAAAGCGCCGCGCCGCCGCAGCCGGAGTCGTTCGAGATAACGGCGGCGAAACGCTCGTCCCGAGCGCCCGCCCAAAGAGCGGTTTTGCCGAGGCGCGAATGCCCGGCGACGATCGCTTTCGTCGCGTCGATTTCCGGAAGCGTTTCGAGACAGTCGAGAACGCGGGAAAGACCCCAAGCCCAAGCGGCGATCGCGCCCGGTTCGTCGCCCGCGTCCGAACGCTCGCCGAAGAGCGGGTAAACCCCGCTTTTGAAACCTTCGTTTTTGTCGGGGACGATTTCTTCGTAATAAACGGTGGCGATCGCGTAACCCCGAGAAACGATCTTGTCGTAAGCCCAACGACTTTTCGCGACGCCGCGTTTCGATTCCGGAGCGTCGTTCGCGTTGCGACCGCGACCTTTAACGTCGTACGCGGCGACGCCCGGTTCGTCGGTCGTCGTCCAAACGCCCTGGAAGTTCGGCATAACGAAGACCGGCGCCGGGGCGGTTCGCTCGTTCGGGACGTAAAGGAGCAGGTCGGCTTTCGGCGAAGCGTTCGGGGCGTCGAAGTAAACGCGAATTTGTTTGCGAGTCGCTTTGCCGTCGAGCGCGTCGTCGACCGACGACAACTCTTCGAACTTGATTTTTTCCGGCGCGACGGACGGGCGCTTCCCGAACATTTCCCGTTCGAAGAGCGCGAGGAGTTCGGGACGGCGCTTCGTTTGCCAGGCGTCGGCGGTTTCGATCTTCGTTCCGTCGGCGGCGACGAGCGGGTCGGGAAGCTCGAATTTCGGAACTTTCGACTCGTCGTAATTCGGCGCGGGGATATCCTGGGCGAACGAGGCGGTCGAACCGGAAAGAAGCGTCGCGGCGGTCGCTGCGAGTGTGAAAAGACGTAAAATGGAGGACATAAGCAACCCTTTCAATCTGTTTTTTGGAAATTTCGCGCGCGGTTTGGGTAAAAACCGTTGGCTTTTTGGGCTGAAATCGGGTATAATGACGGCGCCGCGGGCGTCGTCGAGAACGAGCGGATCGGCGTCGGCGCGCTTTCCGCTTCGAACGTTTGTAATTTTAACGCGAACGCGTTGGAAAATCAACGGAGCGGCGCTTTTTTTGTCGAGATTTTGACGTTTTATTAATGTTTGTCGACGACGGCGAAAAAAAGGCGAAAAAAAACGGGAAAAACGTCGTCGCGGCGCGGCGGCGAACTAGAATAACGTAGCGAAAAGGAGAAACGAAGATGCAATTTCGACGTCTTGGCTCGACCGAAATCGAAACGTCGGCGATCGCGCTTGGAACGTGGGCGATCGGCGGCTGGATGTGGGGCGGCGCCGACGAAAACAAGGCGATCCGAACGATCCAAACCGCGCTCGACGCCGGGATTACGATCGTCGATACCGCGCCGATTTACGGGTTCGGCCGCGCCGAGGAAATCGTCGGAAAAGCGATTCGAGGCCGCCGCCGCGACTCGATCGTGTTGGCGAGCAAATGCGGGATTCCCTGGGATTCGAAGCCGTTCCCGCCCGGCGTCGGCGAATTTCACTGCTTCGCGGACGACGTCGGGTTGAGCGCGGAACCGTCGAAGTATTATCTTTATCGGTGTTTGCGACCGGACGTCGTTCGGCGCGGCGTCGAGGATTCGTTGCGGCGGCTTGGAACCGACTGTATCGATTTGATGCAAATTCATCATGTCGGCGACTCGACGACTCCGGTCGCGGACGCCGTCGGCGTCTTGGAGGATCTGCGCCGGGAGGGGAAAATTCGCGCCGTTGGAATTTCGAACGCGACGCGCTCGCAACTCGACGAATATTGCGCCGTCGGGCGGATCGACGTCGCGCAGGAGCGGTATTCGGCGCTCGATCGAACGGTCGAGAAGAACGGCGTTCTCGACGCTTGCCGGGAGCGCGGCGTTTCGTTTTTGGCGTATTCGCCCTTGGAAAACGGCCTTTTGACGGGGCGGCTCGATCCGGAGCGGGTTTACGGCGACGGCGATTTCCGCGCGGAGAATCCGAAATTTGCGAAGGCGAACGTCGAACGGGTCAACGCGGCGTTGGCCGAGGCCGCCGACATTGCGAAGCGGCTCGACTTGAGCGTTTCGCAGTTGGCCGCCGCCTGGGTCGCGTCGCGGTACGAGAAGGCGGTCGTTCTTTGGGGCGCTCGAACGCCGGAGCAGGCGCTTGAAGCCGCGGGCGCCGGAGACGCGCGGTTTTCCGCCGACGATTTCGAGGAGTTCGACGCGATTTTGACCGATTTCGGCGTCGCGATCGATTGACGCCGTCGGTTGAAAAACGCCGAGTTTGCCGATTTTAACGAGTTGGCGGCGACGCAAAAAGCCGAGGAAAGCGCGTTCCTGAGCCGAGCGCGCTTTTTTTGTCGGCGGGTTGGGTAAAGTTTGGCGGTCGCGTCGATTTTGGCGGCGGTTCAAGGGGCGGTTTCGAGGAAACGGGCCAATTCGACGCGGGTTTCGTCGGGGAGTTTGCGGTCGAGGTGGGGCGTGTTCGCGTCGAGTTCGAGCGCGATTTTCGCTTCTCGACGGGCGTCGGCGAGCGCGGCGTCCGGATCGACCGCCGGGAGCGGCGAATCGGCGGGCGGTTGCGCGACGAGCGTCGCGGCGTCGCGGAGCGCGGCGACGAGTTTGGCGCGTTTGACGGCGTCGGTCGGCGAACGGTCGACCGCTTGACGGTAAAAATCGATCGCCGAATCGAGAAATTCGCGGCGCGAACGGCGGGCGACGTCGGCGAAAAGCGCGGCGTCGAAATCGGCCCAACTTTCGCGGAGAGAGGCCGAGTTCGGCGAAACCGACTGCGCTTGGGCGCGGAGCCGTTCCCAACGAGCGCGATTTTCCAGCGTCGGACGCGTCGCGAACGAATTTCCGGCGAAATAATAACATTGCGAAACGATTTTGTGCGACGCCGCGTCGATTTTGCCCGGATCGCCCGTTTCGAAGACCGCGACGCCGGGGGCCGAAGGTTCGAGCGAGAAGAAAAAAACGGCCGCCCAAGGACGGAACGCCGTCGCGTCGAAAACGGCGGCGACGGCGACCGCTCCGAGCGCGAAAAAAAGGGGCGCGTCGGCGCGTCGGCGCGGAGTTTGGGCGGGTCGCGAAGTTTCGGCAAGTTGGGCGGGGCGCGGCGATTGGGCGGGACGCTCGACGGCGAACGCGGCGAGGAGGAAGATCGGGAAAGTCAACGCCGGATAACCGATTCCGCCGGCGGCGCAAAGGTTTAAGAAGGCGGCGGCGAGGGCGCCGAGAATCGCCGCGTTCGAAAAGTCGGAACGAAGCGCCGCGTTCGAAACGGTCGGGAAAATAAGGGCGAACGCGACGAACGCCGACCCGACGAAAGCGCCGGCGAGCGGGGCCGTTTGGAAAAGCGACGCGACGAACGCGCCGCCAAGGCCGACGAACGCGCCGCCGACGAACGGAACGTCGACGCCGTTTTTAGCGGTCGCGTCGATTTTGTCGGCGGCGTCGGGCGCGTCGGTTAAAACGGTCGCGACGGCGGCGCTTGCGACGGCCGCGAGGAAGACGAGGAACGCGGCGAGCGCCGGGAGTCCGAAGAGCGCGGCGAGCTCGAACGCGAACGAATGCGGGTCGGCGATAAATTCGCTTGCGGTCGGGGAAATGTAACGGGCGTAAACGCTTTGGAATTCGCCGGGGCCGACGCCGAAAAGCGGAAAATCGGCGATCATCGCCGCCGTTGAACGCCAATAATCAAGCCGGTATCCGAGCGATTTGCCCGCTTCGGCGAAAACTTCGCGGTCGAGAAGACCGGTCGCGAACGCGCCGACGAGAAGAAGCGCGGCGCCGACGAACGCTCCGGCGGTTCCAAACGCGACGCGCCGAGCCGTTTTCCGTTCGGCCCGTCGAAGAGCGGCGAGAAACGTTAAAACGCCCCAAACGCCGACCCCGAACGTCGCGCCTAAAAAACCGGAGCGGCTTTTCGTCGCGAGAAGAATGAAAACGCCGAGTCCGAGAGCGGCGGCCCAAACGACGAGCGCCGGGACGCCCGGGACGGAACGACGGGAGGACGCGGGGGGCGAAAGCGCTTGAACGTCGGCGTCCGGCGGGGCGGCGACGGCGTTGGAATCGACGGTTTTAACGGATTTGCCGGTTTTGCGGCGGCGTCGAGAGACGGCGGAAACGAACGCGGCGCCGCCGAAAACGAGCGTCGGGGCGAGAAGACCGGCCAAGGTGTTCGCCAACCCGAACGTTCCGGTCGGTTCGGAGCTTTCGAGAAGGCGGTTTTCGAAACGGGTTCGTTCGGCGTCGCTCGAAAACGTCATTTCGTTGGCGGCGAGAACGCCCTCCGGATCGGCGCGATAGGCGGCGCGAAGTCGCGGCGTCGCGACGGTTAGCGAGTAAAACGAATGAGCCGATTCGGCGACGGCGCAAGCGAAAATCAAAACGAAAACGCTAAGCGTTAAACGAAAATTGAAAAACGAGCGGAAACGTCTCGCGAAAAAATAAGCGAGCGCCGGGGTTGCGAAAGCCCAATAAGCGTTCGTTGCAAGGCGGACGTCGCCGGACTTTCCAACGACGAGCGCAAGGTAGGACGCGGTCGCCCAAACGAGGAAAACGCCGAGCGCCGCGTCGGCGACGCGAACGGCGCGGCGGAAAAAAGGGGCGGTTTTGTCGGTTTTAGGGGGAACGTCGGTTTTGTCGGCGGGAGGCGAAACGAGCGGAACGAGGAGTCCGACGACCGCGACGGCGGCGGCGAAGAGGAGGAAAGGGAGCGCGACCGGGTTGAAGTCGCCTTCGCGGATCGCTCCTTCCGGCGCGGCGACGAGGATCGGAACGAGCGTCGCGGCGAATCCGAACGCGAAAAGAGCGGGGAAAAGGCGCGACGCGGCGCCGGTCGAGTCGTTGCGAACGACGGACGGAACGGGACGGCGGCGAGCGGGACGTTGCATCGGGAAAACTCCAAAAAGGGGGACGTCGCGACGGGCGCGGCGGCGATTTTTGGGAGTCGCGGCGTCGTCGAGCGGAGAAAAGGCGCTTCGAATCGCCGACGAACGCGCCGTCGACGTTCGCGGGCGGGGCGGTTTATCGGGCGGTCGGCGTCGCGACGCTCTTCAAATAGCGGAGCGATTCGCGGCCCAACTCGACGACGCCGGGGGAATAGTCGAACGGTTCGACGCCGATCCAACCGTCGAAGCCGACGTCGGCGAGCGCTTGCAGGATCGGCGCGAAATCGAGATCGCCGAAACCGGGGCCGCGAAGGTTCGGGTCGTTCGCGTGAAAGGTCGGCGCGTTTCGGCGACCGAGCGCGGCGCGGATCGTTTCGGGGATCGACGCGCTTTCGCCGCCCGCCGCCGCTTTGCAGTCGAGATGGAGCGAGACCGTTTCGGGGGCGCCGAGTTTGTCGATAAAAGCGAGCGTTTCGTCGGCGGTCGTCCAAAAGTTCGTTTCGGTCGGGGCGAGCGCTTCGAGCGCGAGGACGACGCCGGTTCGTTCGAGCGTCGGGAGGACGAGCGAAATCGTTTCGAGCGCGGACTCCTCGGCGGCGGAATACGTAAGTTCCGACGGGATCGAACGTTGCGCGGGAGAGCCGAAAACGAGGTACGAGCCGCCCAACTCGGCGCAAAGTTCGGCCAAAGCGATCAGATAGTCGGCGGTTCGACGGCGGACGGCGCGATCGAGCGTCGTCAAGCGTAGCCCGGACGCGTTCGCAAGGATCCAATGGAGTCCGGAAACCGCGACGCCGGAAGCGGTCGACGCGGCGCGAACGCGGCGGCGAATCGCGGCGTCGATCCGCGCGACGTCGGTCGTTTTCGAAGCGCCGGAGACGAACGCCGAGTCGAGCGAAAACGGGGCCAATTCGGCGCCGTCGTATCCCCAGGCGGCGAACGCGGCGAACTGGTTTTCGAGGGACCAACGCAAAAACATTTCGTTGCAAAGCGCGAATTTCATCGGCGGAACTCCGGGAAGGCGGCGGACGGTCAAGGGAAACGGGCGTCGGCGCTATTAATATTAATGACAAAACGGCGGCGACGACAAAAACGGCTCGCGCTTCCGACGGGCGGAGCGCGAACCGACAGGGCGTCCGAAGAGCCGCGTCGCGTCGCGAGCGGCTTTCGAACAACGTTAAACCGTTAAAATCGGTTTGAACGCTAAAATCGGCTTATTTCGCCAGTTTTTCCTGAATCTTCAGGTAAAGGGCGGCTCCCCAGGATTCGTAGCCGACCGCGTTCGGGTGAAGGAGATCCGGCATCACGTCTTTCGTGAGGACGCCGTCTTTGTTCAGGAAGACCTTGCCGATATCGAGCAACTCGACGTAATCGAGGTCGCGAACGGCGTACGGGAGGAGCGCGTTGATCTTATCGATTTCCGCTTGTTGTCCGTCGCGGCTCGCGCAGGGGAAGATTTTCAAAACGATAATCTTCATTTCCGGGAAGAGCGAGTGGAGTTTTTGGACGATGCGGCGGTTGCCGAGCGCGACGTTCGCCGGTTCGCGGTCGCGGCTCCAAGTGTTGTTGACGCCGATGAGAAGGACGGCCAGTTTCGGGTTGACCTTGCTCCAGTCGTAATTTTCAAGGCGCCAAAGGACGTGTTCCGTTTGGTCGCCGCCGACGCCGAGGTTGATCGCCTTCAGATCGCCGTAATATTTGGCCCAAACGTCATTGTTGCCGTCGTTTTCCCAGAAGTGCGTGATCGAGTCGCCGACCATCAGGACGTCGACGTCGCCTTTCTTGAGGAGTTCTTTCTTTTCTTCGAAGCGGCTCGTCCACCATTGGTCGGGGCGCGGAACCGGTTGCGTGTCGACCGGGTTTTCGCCGAGGCCGTCGGCGATCATCGGTTCGAGCGCGTCGGCCCAAATTTGGTAGCCGGCGGCGTTCGGGTGGAGCATGTCCGGCATGATTTCTTCCGGAAGCGTTCCGTCCGAGGTCAGGAACAGGTCGTTGATGCTGTAAAGTTGGACGTTTTCGACTTTCCCGCCGGCGTAGATTTCGCGAAGACCGGCGTTGATCGCGTCGACGTCTTTGCGGAATCTGTCGCCCGCTTTGTGGTCGCGCGGGAAGACTTCCAGGAGGAGAATTTTCGTCGTCGGGTAGAGGGACTTCACTTTGTCGACGATTTTTTGGACGCCCTGAACCGTTTCGGCGGGCGAGCTGTGTTGCGCCTGAATTTTGTCGTCGCCGTCCATTTTGTCGACGAAGTGCCCGATGTTGTTCGTGCCGATCATGACGATCGTCATTTTCGGATTGATTTTATCGACCGGCGAATTTTCGAGGCGCCAAAGGACGTGCCCGGTGCGGTCGCCGCTAATCCCGAAGTTCATCGCGTTGCGGTCGCCGTAATATTTGGCCCAAACGTCTTTTCCGGCGCCTTCCCAGAAGTGCGTGATCGAGTCGCCGATCCAAAGGAGGTCGACGTTTCCCTGGGCCATGCGCTCGGCTTGTTGCTTAAAGCGGTCGATATCGCGGTTTTCGAGCGTAACGGCGAGGTTTTCGGAAACGGCGGGTTGCGCGAACGCAAGGGACGGCGCGCCGCCGAAGGCGAACGACAGGCCCAATACGCCGACGACGAACGCCGCGAAATTCAGCGATTTTTTCATATTGGCAATTCCTTTGAACGTAGGTGATCCGGCGGCGAGCGGGTCGCGTCGGAGGAACGAAACAGTCGAGCGCGCGGCCGGAAGCGCGGCGCGCGGCGGCTTCCCGCTTTTTCATATCTTAACTGAAGTCGGCGCCGTTTTAAAGCGTTTTTTTTCGAAAAAGCGAAAATTTTTTCAATTTCTCAAAAAAGAACCTGTTCAGTATTTGAATTTTGACTATAATTTCATCGTGCTTCGCCGTTGGCGCGGGGCAAACGGGCGAAATCGGAGCGCGGCGGCCGTCGGAACGGCGCGCCGTTTCTTTTCGCGGGATTGCGTCGGGGCGCGACGGGCGTCGAGGGTATGACGTTAGAAATTCGATACGTTAAACGGTTGGAAATGCGGTTCGACTACGACGGCGCGGAGCTTCCGGAGCCGACGTTGCCGTCGGGTTATTTTTGGGCTCCTTGGAGCGCGACGCAAACGGCGACGCACGCTCGGCTGATTTACACCGCGTTTCACCGCGATCTTGACGCCCGCGTCTTTCCGACGTTTCGTTCTTACGACGCGTGCGAGCGGCTGATGCGGGCCGTCGCGTCGAAAAAGGATTTCGTTCCGAAGGCGACCTGGCTGATCGGGCGTCGGGCCGGGCCGTCGGATCAGATCGATTATTGCGCGACGATTCAGGGAATGACGAAGGGGGACGGCTCTTGCGGCGGGATTTTGAACGTCGCGGTGATTCCCGGCGCTCGACGGCGGGGGCTCGGCCGGGCGCTCGTTTTGAAGGCGTTGGCGGGGTTTCGCGACGTCGGTTGCGTTCGGGCGTCGCTCGAGGCGACCGCGGAGAACGTCGGCGCGGTGCGGTTGTACGCGTCGTTGGGGTTCGTCGTTTCGCGGGTTTCTTACGTCGAGTCGTTCGTGGAAACGGGGAAGTCGTCGTAACGGTTCGAGCGGCGGAACGGGCGGAGAGCGTTCGACGAATCGGCGTTTCCGGCGGCTTTTCCTGCATTTTGCGCGTCGAAGCGCCGATAATTGAACGGGCGCGGCGGACGAAGCGTCGGGTGTTTGACGGAAGCGCCGATTTTAACGAAAATAACCCCGGATCGAACGGATTGACGACAATGGAAGCGAAAAATCGAACGGAAGTGTTGGACAACGGGCTCGCGCTAATCGCCGAAGAGGCGCCGTGGAGCGAGGCGATCTCGTTCGCGATCTTGACGCCCGCCGGGTCGATCTACAATCCGCCGGGGAAAGCCGGGTTGGCGAGTCTGACGTGCGAAATGACGACGCGCGGAGCGGGCGGACTCGGCAACCGCGAGTTCTTGGAGACGTTCGAAAATCTCGGCGTCGAGTCGTCGGAATCGACGTCGCAGTCTTACGTGTCGGTCGGCTCGGTCGGCTTGGCGGAGCATTGGGAGCGAACGCTCGAACTGTTGGCGGCGCAACTCCGCGACCCGATGTTCCCCGAAGAAGAATTTGAATCGTGTCGCCAAATTCAACTGCAGGAGATCGCCGCGATCGAAGACGAGCCGGCCCGCAAAACGCTGATCGATCTGGGCCGGATCTTTTACCCGGATCCGTTCGGCCGTCCGAGTTTCGGCGACGTCGAAACGGTGAACGCGCTGACGTTGGACGACGTTCGCGACTTTCACCGCCGCTTTTTCCGACCGAACGGAACGGTCGTCGCGGTTTCGGGCCGTTTCGATTGGGAGCGCGTTCGGGCGAAAGTCGAGGCGCTCTTCGGCGATTGGCGACCGATCGAGACGCCGGAAATCGTTCCGACCGACTCGGGACGCTCGACGGCGGCGCGGGAGACCGATTCGGCGCAAACGCATATCGGGTTGGCTTTCGAAGCGGTTCCGTTCGGCGATCCGGAGTACCGGCGCGCCTGGGGCGGCGTCGAGGTTTTGAGCGGCGGGATGAGTTCGCGGCTCTTCACGGAAGCGCGCGAAAAACGGGGGCTCTGCTATTCGGTCTTCGCGTCGTACAACACGCACAAAAATTACGGCGGCGTCTTCTGTTATTGCGGAACGACGGCGGAGAGGGCGCGGGAGTCGCTCGACGTGATCGTCGGCGAGATCGACCGACTGCGCGTCGACCCGCCGACCGAAAGCGAGATGGAACGAATGAAAATCCGGGCGAAAAGCGGGCTCGTGATGCAGCGCGAATCGACGACGGCGCGAGCCGGAGCGATCGCCCGGGACTGGACGTATTTGGGCCGGATCCGTTCGCTCGACGAAACGCTCGACGACGTCAACCGCCTGACGAGCGAGTCGATCGCGTCGTATTACGAAGAGCGCGGCGAGCTGAAATTCCGGTTGGCGACGTCCGGTCGGGAGCCGCTGACGATCGACGAATCGCGCCTTTTTTGACGGCGATTGAAAGCGCCGTCGTCGCCGCCGGTTCGGGGCGAGTTCGGAAACGCGTCGCGCTTCCGTTCCCGTCGACGGCGGCCGACGTTCGCGACGTTTTCGCCGGTTTTAACGGTTGTTTCGGTTATTCCGTTCGCGGCGGTTCGACCGGTTCCGGCGCGCGGCGCTCGAAACGCCAAGTGCCGGCGCCGACGTTCTCCGCTTTCCAAAACGCGCCGTCGCGAACGAACTCGACGCCGGTCTTCGACTCCGCGGCCGGGACGCCGTCGACGAAAAGCGCGTCGTCGTCCGAAAGCGCCGGGACGAAAACTTCCGCTTTCGCGTTGCCGGGGATCGAAACGGCGAGCGAGTAAACGGCGTCGGTCGGGCGGGCGATCCGGACTTCGACCGGGCCGCGGATCGTCGGAACGATCGCGTCGACGCGCCGCAGGGAGGCGATTTGAGGTTTGACCCGCAGCGTCGCGAACCCGGGGCTCGTCGGTTCGACGCCGACGAGTTTGCGCGGGATAACGTTCGCCGGCGCGGCGCCCCAGGCGTGATTCCAATCCTGATTCGGCTTGTAACGGTCGTCCCAGGCTTCCAACGAAATCGTCGAGCCGACGCGGAGCATGTTCAGCCAACCGCGCAGGTCGTCCGCCGTCATCCGCTCGAACCCGTAGTCGCCGTCGCCTCCTTCGTAAACGGCTTCGAGCAGAAATTGGGCGCCGTAAACGCTGCAGCGCATTCCTCGGGAGCGAACGAACGCCGCGACGCTCGCGACGTTTTCCGGCGGAACGAGCCCGAACGCCAACGGGAACATGTTGCCGTGCAGCGACGCGTGATCGGTCGCTTCGCCGTCGCGGTAAACGCCCCTTTCGGCGTCGAAAAACGTTTCGTGAAATGATTTTTGGTGTTTTTCGATCTGCGCCGCGAAGAACGCCGCGTCCGCCTCTTCTCCGAGGATCTCCGCGAACCGTTTCGCCGAACGGAGCGCGAATCGATGGTAAGCGTTGACGACGACGTTAAAATCGTTAAAAACGAAACCGTCCGTCTCTCCGGATTCCGCGTTTTCGTTCCCGGCGAGGCCTTTGTGCGGCCAGTCGACGATATCGCCGAAGTTCGAACTCGAGCCGCGGAAGTGGATCGAGCGGTAAAATTCCGGCGTCGTTTTTCCTTTTTTCACGCTGATCAGGCCGTTTTCTTCGGCGAGCGCGACGAGCGTTTTCGCTTTGATATCTTCGTAATAGCGCCGAACGAGCCGGGCGTCGCCGGAGTATAAATAGTCGAACCAGGCGATTTGCGGAATCTGCAGGTTCCACTCGGTCGGCCAAGTCGGGTTGAAAACGAGGTGTTCGAGCGTCGTCCGGGCGAGCGAAAATTCTCGATCGACGCAATAATGACTAAGTTGGTTGAGAAGCGCGTCTCCTTCGTAAGGGATCCGTTCGCGGTCGCCGTCGACGTAATAGCCCGCGAAGGACGTCGCCGGGATCGAGTATCGGCAAAGATCCCAAACGCGGTTCAGGCGGTCGTCGTCGCAGTCAAAATACGACGCCGAGACGTCGAACGGGTAGACGACCGTTTCGCGCGCCAACGAAAGAACGACCGGTTCCGGGGCCGCGTCGAAAAGCGAGCCGGTCGAGCCGTTTGCGCCGGTTTTGTCGATATTGTCGGTCGACGCGGGCAAAATTTCGACTTCGGCGTAACGAAACGGCATAACTTCGCCGACGTAATCGGGCATAAGGACGGCGGATCCGCTCGCGTTGCGGCGATCGACGCGGGTTTTGAGCGAGTAAAATTGGCGCCCGGTTTGGAGCGGAAGGCGAGTTTCCCAATAGCGCGTCGACCCGGCGGGGTTGCGGTCGACCCGTCCGTCGGCGACCCGTTCTCCGATCCGAACGAGCGCGACGCGACCGGCGGCTTTCGAGTCGATCTCAACCCGGATTTGCCCGAACGAAGCGCGTCCGAAATCGTAAAACGTCGTTCGGGCGTCGAGCGGCGTCGCGCTTTGCGGGCGGTCGACTTTTTTAACGAGCGGATAACGGCTCGTCCCGGTTTCTTCGAGCGTCGCGGCGGTTTGGAACGCTTTGATCGCCGACCAGTCGGACGCGGCGTCGTCTTGATCCCAACACCGGACGCGCCAATAATAAACGGTCGACGGACGCAACGGCTCGGGCCCGCCGAACGGAACCGCGGTCGATTCGGCGCCGGGCGTTTTGCCGGAATCCCAAACGTCCGGCGCGCCTTTCGATTCGGCGAGGATCGAACGGTCGGTCGCGATCTGGATCCGCCAAGCGCTCTGCGTCGCGCCGCGTTTGCGAACCGGAACGATCCAGGAAAACGCCGGTTTCGACGAGCGAATCTCCGCGATCTGCAGCCGTTCGACCGCTTGCGGAACGTCGGCCAACGTCAGTTGCGTCGGGTAGCCGTCGCGCCAAACGACGTCGGTTTTTTCGAGCAAATCGACGAGAAGCCCGGTCGGCGCGGTCGAAACGGGAGCGGCGATCGGAAGCGATTTCGCCGAAACGAAGGGCGCGAAAGACGAAGTCGCCGTTAAAATCGTTAAAATCGTTAAAATCGTTAAAATCGTTAAAATCGGCGCGAGCGTTGGGAACGGCGACCGGAAATCGGGAAAGCGTCGGAAAAATCGACGCAAAGAGCGCGAACGCATAAAAACCTCCTAAATTCAAACGAAACGAGGCCGCGTCGGCGTCGAAAACGGAAACGCGGCGAAGGAAAGAACGCAAAATTTCGACGCGACGTTTAAAATAGTGAAAACGGGAAAACGAGGCGGTTTCCCGAAACGTCGGCGAGCGCCCTCATTGTACCGCGTCGAAAATCGTTTGTCAAACCGAATCGCGGCGCCCCCGCTTGACGGCGAAAAATATTCGAGTACAATAAGGAAAATTTTTAGGGCGGTCGAGCGCTTTTCCCCGAAATTTTAGCCGTTAAATTTGACCGTTTGCGGCGACGGAGCGAACCGAACGGACGAGCGCCCGAGCGGTTTTTTCGTTTGCGGAGCCCGAACAATTAAGGACGAGCGCCCGAGCGGTTTTTTCGTTTGCGGAGCCCGAACAATTAAGGACGAGCGCCCGAGCGGTTTTTTCGTTTGGCGAGCCCGAATAATTAAGGACGAGCGCCCGAGCGGTTTTTTCGTTTGCGGAGCCCGAACAATTAAGGACGAGCGCCCGAGCGGTTTTTTCGTTTG
>CAZIJJ010000003.1:224030-228765 GCA_964539525.1 uncultured Planctomycetaceae bacterium
GCGGAGCCCGAACAATTAAGGACGAGCGCCCGAGCGGTTTTTTCGTTTGCGGAGCTTGTGCGTTAAGGACGAGCGCCCGAGCGGTTTTTTCGTTTGCGGAGCTTGTGCGTTAAGGACGAGTGCCCGAGCGGTTTAAGGGACCGGTCTTGAAAACCGGCGACGGTTTCCCCGTCCGCGGGTTCGAATCCCGCCTCGTCCGTTCTCGACTCGACGTCGAGTCGGCGCAAGTCGAAAAAAAAGGGAAAAAAGCGACGAAAGGGACGGTTTTCGCGTTGCGGCGAGAACGGCCCCGCGCTTTTTGTTTGAAATGTTGGCGTTCGAACGGCGCGGCGCGTCGGTTTCGAGCGGGGTTTCCTTTATTTTAACGTATCGAACGACTCATGAACGCGATATTTCGACGAGCGGCGTCGCGGGCGGCGCTGGGTTTTTTGACGGTCGGTTGCGTCGGCGGGTTGGCGAGCGCCGCGGTTCCGCGTTCCGACGCGAACGGCCCGGGCGTCGTCGCCGCCGCGCCGTTGGGAACGCCGATCGGCGGAGCGACTCCGACGACGGTCGCGGCTCCGACGGCGGTTGCGACGAACGCCGTTTATCCGGTTGCAAGTAGGGATGTTAGCTGGCGCGATCCGCGCGGCGCGGTTCTTTCGGCGCTCGTTTTTTATCCGGCGACCCCGCCCGTCGCCGGAACGAAGTTCGCGGTCGTCGTGTACTCGCACGGGCTCGGCGGTTCGGCGGATCGGTTCGCTTATTTGGGCGAATCGTGGGCGCGGCGCGGCGTCGTAACCGTGTGTCTGCGGCATCCGGAGAGCGACGAAACCGTGTGGCGCGGCAAGTTGCGGCCGATGGGCGAGTTGAAAGAGGCGTATCGGCATTCGTGGACGGCGCGCGACCGGGCGCTGGCGATTCGTTCGGCGATCGATTTTCTGACGACGACGCAAAACGCCGACGGCCCGCTGGGGCGCGATCTCGATTTGAATCGGATCGGCGTCGCGGGGAACGATTTGGGCGCCCTCGCCGCGTTGCTCGTCGCCGGGCAGCTTCCGCCGGACAACGGCCCGTCGCTGAAAGACCCGCGCGTCGCGGCGGCGTTGGCGCTGTCGCCGCCGGTTTACTGCGACCGTCAGCAGGGACGCGTCGTTTACTCGTTGATCGACGCGCCGCTGGCGACTTTCGCCGGAACGAACGACGACGGCGTCGTCGGCGACGTGAAAGCGGAGCAACGGCGGATCCCGTTCGACTGCGCGAGCGGCGTCGACCGTTTCCACTTCACTCTGCAGGGCGGCGACCACATGGTTTACGGCGGACACCGGCGCCCGGCGAAACATGCGAACGACGCTCCGTATCAGGCGGCGATCCGCTCCGCGTCGACGTTGTTTTGGCGCGTTTATCTCTGCGGCGACCCGGAGGCGGCGCAAACGCTTCGGTTCGCTCCCGACTCGGCCTTCATGAACGCCGCGACGAGCGAGCGCGTTTTTGAAAATTAAGGTCAAAAATCGAAAAAGCGGCGGCTTGAAAGGTCGTCGCTTTTTTATTAGCGTCGCGGCGTCGGGAAAACGCGACGTTTAAAGCGCGTCGCGACGAAATTCGTTTTCGACGGCGATTTCTTCTTTCGGCGAGCCCCGTTTTTTCGTTCTTTTCGCGGGCTTTTTCGGGCGGTTTTTCTCTTTTGGTCTTGATTCGTTTCGCGGTTCTTCGTATACTTCGCCCGTTGTTTTTTCAGCTTGTTTTCCGGGCGGCTCCGGCTCGTTGGATTGAGAATTTTGAACGTTTTTTTTGATTTGAAGCGATTTTTGCGAAACGACGTTTCCGCGTCGCGTCGCCGTTCGACGAAACGGCGGCGCCGGGGGGGCGTTCGCTTTCGTTCGAGCGTTTTGAATCTTCTTGCGGCGGCGATTTTCGCGACGCCGGGCGCCGCGTTCGGCTCGGATTTTCTCGGGGCGTCGCCGATTTCCGGAAGCGTTTTGGGACTTGCGGACGACGGGAGCGGGAACGCGCCGGTCGAACCGATCGGTTTTGCGGAAAACAACGATTTTGCGGACGGCGCGGCGGCGTCGCGTTCGGTTCCGGCGCCGTCGAACGGGATTATCGACGCGGGGTTCGGGGCGGATTTTAAGGCGGAGCGGCTCGCCGAAGCGCGGGCCGACGCGCTCGATTTGTCGGAGGAGGAACGGGCGGAAGCGGCCCGGCTCGAGGAGCGGGCGGTCGGCGATTCTAAGATTTTCGCGCCGAAAACGGCCGCGTCGAGCGTTCCGATCGCGGTTTCGGCCGAGTTCGGTTGGAAGGGCGAAAACGACGAATTCGGCGAGGTTTACGTTCTTTGCGGAGACTGCCGGGTTTCGCGGGGAGGCGACGTCGTTTCGGCTCCGAAGGCGGTCGTTTGGCGTTTGTTCGAGCCGAACGGCGGGGCGCGAGTTCTCGTTTATCTCGAAGGGGACGGGGCGGCGGCGCCGCGCGTCGAGACGACGTCGGCGTTCGTCGAAGCGAAAGCGAAGGACGGAACCTGGTTCGGGACGTTTCGAACGCTCGGCGGCGTCGATTTGCGGATCGCGTCGCCGGGGGACGGACGGCTTGCGCCGGAGGAGATCTATTTTCGAGCGAAGGCGACGGCGCGCGACGCGTCGGCGGGCGTCGGGAGCGCGAACGTAAACGCCGAAAACGTTGGAAACAGCGAAAATTCCGGGAATAACGGAAGCAACGGAAATAACGAAAGCGCCGTTTCTTCCGCAAGCGGCGCGGCTCTCGACGGCGAAATCGGCGTCGGGTGGAGCGAAAACGGGTCGGGCGAAATCGTCGAAATCCCGGAAACGTCGCGAGTTACGGATTATTTCGAAAAGACGGCGGTCGTCGCGAACGCGCCGCGGCGCAGCTTCCAGATTTATCAACGGTACGACCGCGCGACCGACGTGAAGTTGCGACCGAATTCGAGCGAGTCGTCCGACGGCGACGGCAAGGACGTTTGGCTGATATCGAACGGCTTCACCGTCGTCGTTCAAGGGCTCGACGAGAACGACCGCCCGGTCGGCGACGCGGTCGAATTGTCCGCCGATCAGGCGACAATCTGGTCGGTCGGGCTCGAAAGCGTCGACTTTGCGAACGCGGCGAATAAAACGACGGCGGCCGATCTCGATCTCGAGCTTTATCTGGACGGCGACGTCGTCTTTCGGCAGGGCGACAACGTTATTTACGCGGACAAAATGTATTACGACGTCAAAAATCGCGTCGGGATCGTTTTGGACGCCGAAATGATCGCGCGGGTTCCCGGGACGAAAGACGGGATTTTCCGCATCTCCGCCGACAAAATTACGCAACGCGGCCCGGACGCCCTTTTCGCGTCGAACGCCTGGGTTTCGACGAGCTCGATGGGCGAGCCGACGTATCGACTTTCGGCGAAATCGCTCGTCGCCGAAACGCGTCGAACGCCGCTGTACGACGTCGCGACCGGGCGCCAGGCGATCGATCCGAAGACCGGAAAACCGGCGCTTCGCGAGGAGAGCTATCTTGTCGCCGAAGACAACCTCGTTTCGATCGGGAGCGTTCCGGTTTTCTATTGGCCCTGGTTCGCGACGGATTTGAAGGAACGGTCGTTTTACCTGCGCAACGTCAAAGTCGGGAGCGACTCCGTCTTCGGAACGCAGATCCGCACGCGCTGGAACCCTTATCAGCTCCTGGGGTTGAACGAGCGCCTGCGTCCGGAGGGAACCGACTGGGATTTGAACCTCGACTACCTTTCCGATCGCGGGCTCGGACACGGAACGACGTTCGTTTACAATCGCGATTCGCTTTGGGGGTGGGATTCGCGAGCCGTCGGCGCGTTCAGTTTTTACGGCATTTCGGATAAAGGGCTCGACAATTTGGGGCTTGGGCGCCGCTCGGTTCCGTTCCCGGATTCGTACCGATACCGCGCGATCTGGAAGCACCGCCAGGAATTGGGAACGCTCGGCTGTCTCGGCGACGGCTGGCTCCTGTCGGCGCAGTTCGGCCGGTCGAGCGACCGCAACTTCATCCCGCAATACTTCGAAAACGAGTGGCAAACGAACTCGAACCCGGAGACCCGCGTCGAGCTGAAAAATATTTATAACAACCGCTCGTTCGGGCTGACCGGGGCGATCCGGACGAACGATTTTTACACGCAGACGAATTGGCTGCCGCGCTTCGACCATTATTGGCTCGGCGAGTCGCTTTTCGGCTCGAACCTGACCTGGTACGAACATACGAAGATCGGCTACGGGCAGTTCAAAACGACCGACGTGCCTTACGCCGACGAAGACAAGGCGCTTTTCCGCTATCTCGATTGGGAGTTGGCGCCCGATTCGACGAGCAATTCGCCCTATTCGCCGGGAACGCGAACGCTTTCCGCGGACGGGTTGGTCTTCACGTCGCGCCACGAAATCGACGCTCCGTTCCAACTCGGCCCGGTCAAGGCGACGCCTTACGCCCTCGGCGAATACGGTTTTTGGAGCCAAGGCGTCTCGGAATCGGACGTCGGGCGGCTTTACGGGCGGCTCGGCTTGCGGCTGAATTTGCCCGTTTGGAAGGTCGATTCGAACGTCGAAAGTAAAATGTGGTACCTGAACGGGTTGGCGCACAAGATGAACTTCGTCGTCGACGCGTCGGTTTCGGACGCCGACCGCAATTACGACGAGCTGGTTTTGTACGAGCAGATCGACGACTGGCAGGTTCAGGAGTTCCGCCGCCGGTACGCCGTTACGACGTTCGACGGCTCGATTCCGTTGCGGTT
>CAZIJJ010000004.1:0-59077 GCA_964539525.1 uncultured Planctomycetaceae bacterium
GTAAGAATATACCCGAGAATCAAAATCCCGCAACCCCCTTTTTCAAAATTTTCCCAAAAAAGTTTTCCCCCGCCCTTTCACGTTTTCCAAACGCCGTTTCCTAACGCGCCGCATCTCGTTTATCAACGCGATTTACGCCGCTTCGTCTTAAAGCCGCGTCGATAAAAATTTCCGCCGAGCATGCGCAACCCGGACGCATTTTTTAAGCGCTCCCGGCCGTTTTCTCCGGCTTCGTCGCCAACGCTCGCCCTTTTTCGTCCTCGAAAGCGTCAAAATCGGCGGGAAATCGGCGGAGAAAATAAGGAAAGACGAAAATTCAAGACAAAACGGCAAGAAGTCAAAGGCCCCGACGTCGGCGCGACCGCGTCGGGGCTCGCTTTTTTGCGGCGTTTTCAAGATTTTATCAACGTCCGACGTTCCGCCGTCGTCGTTTCAAGCGGAGCTCGCCAAAGTCGACGCAACCGAAAAAGTCGAACGGCCGTCGGCTCATTCGCCGCTCGGATCGGGAGCGTCGGCGCGAACGGCGACGACTCGGAACCCGACGCGCGGATCGCCTTTCGTCGGATCGATCGTTTCGCCGCGCCAGGTCGTCGCGCATTCTTCGGCGCTCGAATACCAGGAGCCGCCCCGGACGACGTTCTTTCCGCCGACGACGGTCGACGTCATTTCAGCCGCGTTCCCGGCGGCGCCGATCAGTCCGTACGGGCTCTCAGCGTCGTATTTATTGACCGGCGCGAGGAAGGCGCCATTGGCCGATTTTTCCGCAAAATCGGCGGAATAAGTAAAACCGGACTTCGTTTTCGCGTCGCGCCAACCGTCTTTCGAGACGGCGCCGCGAACGTTCAGTTTCGCCAAATCGCCCGCTTTACCCGTTTTACCGCCGACGCTGATTTCAACGTCGGCAAAATCGACGACGACGGCGCCGTTATATTGGCATTTCGTCGTTAATTCGCCCTTCGAGTAAGCGAAATCGCCGTTCGCGCCCCAGGGATAACGCAATTTTTTCGGGCCGCCGGCCGCGTTCTCGAACTCCGCTTCGGTCGGAAGGCGGAACGTCCAGCCCTCGTGTTTCGTCGCGAGCCAAGCGCAATAATCCTCGACGTCCTTCAAAACGACGCCGACGACCGGGCAATTCTTCGTTCCCGCCGGATACGTTCCGTCGACCCAGCCCTTGGGCAACTCCTTGCGACCGGTCGCGTCGACAAATTCCTTAAATTCGCGATTTCTTACCTCGTAAACGCCGATCGCGTAATTTGCCTCGATTGGCGATTTTTCCCCGACGCCCTCGTTTTTCGCGCCTTTGCCAAACTTGAAATTCGGGTTGGCCGCGACGGCGACGAACGTTTCGTCCGGCGTCGGGATCCCCAGGGTTTGCATTCGCGGATCATCGTCCGGACGGCGATTTTCGGCGCCGCGAGCGTTCGAGCGTTCGCCCCGTCCGCGGTCGTTCGCCCCGGCGTTCGGACGTTCGCCCCGTTGATTCGGAGCCCCCGCCCCCGGACGCCCCGGCGTTCCCGGAAAACCGCCCGGCCCGGCGTTCGGCCCGCCTTGACCGCGACGCCCGAACGGCGAGCGTCCGAACGCTTCCTCCTGTTCCAACGCGTCGAGAACCCCGTCGTCTTCGTTGTCGCAATCGGCGAGACGTTTCGCAAGCGCGGCGTCAAATTTCGCCAAATCGAGCGAACCTTCGTCGTCGATCGTTTCGCTCAACGCTTTTTGAACGGCGGTCGACGAAGCGCGACGCGGGCCGCCAAATCCGGGCCCGCCGAAACCCGGGCCGCCGAATCCGCCGGGCCCGCCAAAACCCGGGCCGCCGAATCCGCCCGGCGCGCCGCCGCGACCCGGCCCGCGTTCGCCGTTTTCTTCGCCGTCGGGGCCGCGCCGATTCCAAGCGCCGGGCCGCCCGCTTTCACCGTTTTGCCCATTTTGTCTATTTTGTCCAACGCGTTGCCGGAACTGCTCGCGCATCGCGGCGCTTTCGTCGGCGTCGAGTTTTCCGTCGTTATTCTTATCGGCCTCTTTCATCGCCGCGCGCATTTCCTCCGGCATTTGCTCCGGCAGGTCGGCCAAGACGATCTCGCCGTTTTCGTTCGCGCCGAACATTCCGGGCCCGCCGCGACCGTTCGGGCCGCGGGGGCCGCCAAATCCGCCGGGGCCGCCCGCTTCGCCGTTCGCTCGCGCTTCCTCGAAACGTTTGCGCGCTTCCTCCGCCTCTTTTTCCCGCATTTTTTGCGCTTCGTCGGACGAAAGTTTCCCGTCGCCGTTCGCGTCCGCCGCTTTCAAGAGCGTTTGATATTCGGAACGGAATTTCGCAATCTCGACGGAGCCGTCTTCGTTCGTCGCCGCCTCGGTCGCGCTTCGACGCCGCGCCTCGACCGCCGCTCGCGTCGACGCGCCGACCGGCGGGGCCATCCCCGGGCCGTCAAATCCCGGAAAACCGCCAAAACCGTTAAATTCGCGCGATTCGACGTCGTCGAGAAAACCGTCGGAATCGGCGTCGGCGGCCTTAACGGCCTTCGAAACTTCGGCGATCAACTTCGTCGATTCGACGGAACCGTCCTCGGCGGTCGCGGCGGCGATCGCGACGTCCCAACCGGATTCGCGGGGAGCGTCCGGGCCGCGTCGATCGTTCGGAACGTTCGGAGCGTTCTGGAAACCGCCCGGGCCGCGTCGATCCGGCGCCCCGTTTTGCGGACGTTCGCGACGAGCGTTCGGAGCGGACGCGGCGTTTTCCCCGCCGTTCGAGCGACCGGGTCGCCGCCGTTCCGCGTTCGGAGCGCCTTCGTCGGGAGCGCCGGGTCGTCCTTGCGGGCCGTCGAATTTCGGCGCGAGTTCCTCCGTCGACAAAACGCCGTCCGAATCGCCGTCGAGCGCCTTCGCCCCCTTCGCAAATTCCGTTTCAAATTTCTTAACGTCGATCTTGCCGTCTTCGCCCCGCGCCGCTTGGATCGCCTCCATTCGAACGAAATTCAAAGCGAAAGCGCCCGGACGCCCGCCGAATCCCGGAAATTCCGGGGCCCCCTCCGGCCGGTTCGCCGGTCGATCGGGAGCGGTCGGAGCGTCCGCCGAAGCGGAAGCGGTCGCCGCCGGTTGCGGACGCCGACGGTTTTGCGCCGCGCGTTGCCGGGCGTCGACCGGAAGCGCCGAAGCGACGCCGAGCCCGAAAATCAAAAACGTTAAAAACTCTTTTTTCATCGCAAACATCCTTAAGAAGCGTCAAGAAGCAACATTTTCGAACCGTTTTCGCAACGGCGGCGTCTTTCGAGCGCGCCGGTCGCGGCCGACGTCGCCGACAAAACGCGCCGCCGTCGTCGCCGTCGATCATCGAAAGCCCCCGATTCAACCGAACGAGCGCCGCGACGCCCGCTCAAATTGAGTTTTAAACGCGCTTATCGCAAGAATGTTTCGTTAAAATCGCCGTTTTTTGCCAAAAAATTCCTTGATCCACCGCCGCCCGCCGCTAAAATCGTCGCAACCGCTTTAATCCGCGCAATCGTTATAAACAAAAATTCCAGTCAAACCCGTTCAATCTCTTCCTTTGTCGCCGCCGTTGTATTTTTCCTTCGAAAAATCGCGAAAATTCGTCGCAAGAGGCGGAAAAAAAGGTCGAAAAGTAAAAAAGGTATTGTCGCGACGCAAAAAAACGGCGACATTTTAAAAAATTCCGCTTTGGGCGCCTTGTTAAAGCGACGATTTCGATTAGGATTAAGAGGAACCGTCGTTTGCGCGAAGCGTTTTTTCGCGCCCGACGTTCGCCGTCGAATCGGCCCCGTCGCGAAGCGTCCGAAAACGCGGTCGTCAAGTTACCTTAAATTTTCCGGAATCCTCTCGATTATGAACAAAAAAGAAGTCGTTGTAACAGGTTTCGGCGTTTTGAGTCCTCTCGGAGTCGACCTCGATTCTTTTTGGAGCGCGCTCCTCGAAGGCAAAAGCGGCGTGTCGTATCTCGAATCGCTTAAGACCTCGTTGGAGAAGCGCCCGATCGGCGCCGCGGTTCCGGACTTCCGTCCGAAAGATTACGTTAAGCCGAAGAAAAACATCAAGGTGATGAGCCGCGACATCCAAATGGGCGTCGTCGCGGTCGCTCACGCTTGCAAAAACGCGAATCTCGTCGTCGAGGGAGACGACCGCTCGGTTCATCCGGAGCGTCTCGGCTGCATGATCGGCTGCGACTTGATCGGGCTCGAACTCGATTATCTGCTCGACGCCTTCCGCGCCGGAGTCGTCGACGGCAAGCACGATTTTTCGACGTGGGGAGCCGCTTCGGCGGCGAAAATCATGCCGCTCTGGATGCTGAAATACCTCCCGAACATGATCGCCAGCCACGTTGCCATCGCGTTGGACGCCCGGGGCCCGAACAACACGCCGACGCTCGACCGCGGGTCGAGTTTGGCCGCCTTGATGGAAGCCTGCCGCGTGATCGAGCGCGGCGACGCGGACGTCATGATCTGCGGCGGCGTCGGAAACAAAATCAACCCGACGATCTACGCTCGCGGCGCCGCCTACGATTTGGCGCCTTGGACGGAAACGCCGCAGGATCAGCCGCGTCCGTTCGACAAAAACCGCGCCGGCACGATCATCGGCGAAGGAGGCGCGGCCTTCGTTTTGGAAAGCAAAGAATTTGCGCTCGCTCGCGGCGCCAAGCCGTTGGCGACGGTGCTCGGATTCGCCGAATCGCTCGAACCGACGGCGAAATTCGGGATTCAGGGCGCCGCGGTCGAACGGGCCGCTCGTCTTGCGCTCGAACGGGCCGGGCGAACGGCGTCCGACCTCGGGCACGTCAACGCGGACGGTCTCGGGACGAAAGACGACGCGATTGAAGCGGCGGCCCTCGCCGCGGTCGTCGGCGACGTCCCGGTTTACTCCGCCAAGGGTTCGTTCGGCAATCTCGGGAGCGGAACCGGCGCCGTTGAGTTGGCCGCTTCCCTTTTGGCCGTCGAAAACAAGACGCTTCCGGCGACGCGCAACTGCGCCGAAGTCGCCGCCGACTGCCCGATCAACGTCGCTTGCGGCGCGCCGCGACCGCTCGAAAAGTCGACTTTCCTGAAGGTCAACCACACGAACGGCGGGCGTTCCTTCGCGGTCGTTCTCGAAAAATAGTCGAGAACGGGCGTTTTTCGCGAAGACGTTTCGGGAAAAGCGTTCCGTTCCCCGCGCGAGCCGATTTCTGTCGTTAAAATTCGTTTTGACGGCGGAATCGGCCTTTTCCGTAAACGCGGAACCCGATTTTCAACGTTTCCTCCTCCGTTTTATCCGTTTTTGTCGTTTTTGACGACCGAGGCTTTTTTCGCTTCGGCGTCGGATCGGCGCGCTTCCCGTCGCATCGAGCCGGAGCGCCGCGCCGACGACGCCGACGCTTGAAAGACGTTATTAATTAATGGGCGTTGCAAAAGTTGCGATCATCGGCCGACCGAACGTCGGCAAATCGAGCATTTTTAACTGGCTGATCGGCGAGCGCGTTTCGATCGTCGACTCGGTCGCCGGCGTTACCCGCGACCGCGTTTCGTTCCTTCTCGACATTGGGCTCGACGGCGTCGACGAAAAATATCTCGCGCCGGAGATCGCCGAGTCGGAAGACGAAACGGACGACGTCGTTTTCCTCGAACCGACCGAAACGCCGGACTCCGAAGACGACGCGCTCCTCGATTTTGAAGACGAAGACGCGCCGTTCGAACCGGGCGCCGACGTCGACGAAGCCGAAGAGGACGAAGACGGCGAGTTTGTCGAAGCGGACGAATACGAATTTGACGAAAATTCGGAAGAACCGGAAGATTCGGAATCCGACGAGGCCGACGACGCGGAAAAATCGGAAAATCCGGAAGAATCGGAACCGGCGCCGCCCCGCATTTCGGCGCGGTTGATCGAGCTGACCGACTCCGGCGGGATCGGGATCGTCGATAAAGACGACCTTTCCGCCGACGTCGAACAGCAGATTCAAGCGGCGCTCGACGCGGCCGATCTGATCCTCTTTGTCGTCGACGCTCGAGACGGAATCGCCCCGCTCGACCAATACGTCGCCGAGCGGTTGCGCAAATTGAACGTTCCGGTTCTGCTCGTCGCGAACAAATGCGACGGCGACGCGCAGGAGCTCGATTCCCGCGAGTTCCACCGTTTCGGCTGGGGCGTCGTTTCGGTCAGCGCGAAGCAAAAGCGCGGACGCGTGCGCCTGATGGAAGAGATCGAAAAAGCCCTTCCGATCTCCGCGTTCTTCGACGGCCGCGAAAAGTACGAAGATCCGGCGATGAAAATGGCGATCGTCGGCCGACGCAACGTCGGAAAAAGCACGTTCGTCAACACCTTGGCGCAAGAAGAGCGCGTCATCGCAAGCGCGACGCCCGGCACGACCCGCGACTGCGTCGACGTCCGCTTCGAAGCGAACGGGCAAACGTTCGTCGCCATCGACACGCCCGGTTTCATGCGGCGGCGGCAACTTTCGTCCGACCTCGATTTTTACGCGCTGACTCGCGCCGAGCGGAGCATTCGAGTCGCCGACGTCGTTTTGATGTTCTTCGACTGCTCGCAACGCATCGGCCGGATGGACAAGCAACTTGTTTCATTAATCGAAAGACACAACAAACCTTGCATTTTCGTTGTCAATAAATGGGACAAAATGCAGGAACACATGCCGACCGAGCGTTGGGGCGAGTACCTCCGCGAGACGTTCGCGACGATGTGGCACGTTCCGATCGCCTTTATTACCGGCATGACCGGCAAAAACGTTAGCAAACTCCTGCAACACGCGCAGATGTTGAAGCGTCAAAGCCGGATGCGCGTTTCGACGAACCGGCTGAACAAGTTGATCGTCGCCGCGATGAACCACACGCCGCCGCCGCTTTTCCACTACCGAAAGCCGAAAATTTACTACGCGACGCAGGTCGCGGTCGCGCCGCCGACGATCGTTTTGTTCTGCAACATGCCGGACGCGTTCACGCCGAGCTACCGCCGTTTTCTGCTGAACGTTCTTCGCGACGAGCTGCCGATCGGCGAAGTTCCGATTCGTCTTCTCTTCCGGAAACGGGAAAACGACGATTCGACCGACGAGATCGATCGCAAACGCGTTACCTGACGCCGGTTTTAGCGGTTTCAACGGTTTTAACGCCGTTTTCGCTTTGTTTTTGCGCGTCGTCGATCGTTCGATCGGCGGCGCTTGCGTTTTTTCGCCGCTTTCGTTATTTTACCTATTCTCGCCATTTTCTCAATTTTAGCCAATCGCGTCGATCCGTTCGCGGCGTTTCCGTTTTTCGGGCTTTTTTTCGTTCGTTTTTGACAAAATTCTTTATTTTCGGGAACTTCGCGCCTTTTTTTTCGTCCAAAATCGCGACGCGGGGGCAAGACGCGTCGTTCGACGGCTTTTCGCCTGTTCGCGATTTCCGCCGCCGTCCGCTTTTCGTTCAGGGAGCCGAAAATGTCGACCGCCGTTCGTCCGATCTCGCCGCGCCTCGACGACGCGGTCGTTTTTAACGCGCCGCCGGAAAAATCGGCGAAAAGCCGCTCGTTAAAGTCGCCGCAATCTTCGCGGTCGGAACCGCGTTCGCCCGAAAAATCGACGCGACCGCTTCATTTTATCGCCGAAACGCTCGAAAAACAGGGCGCGCCCCTCGTCGGTTGCGCTCGCCGACTCGGTCTTTCGACGACCGAAGCCGCCGAACAGGCGCGTCCGGACGCCGACCTCAAGTTGTCGCAACTTTACGCTTGGCGCGCCGCGCTCGACGTTCCGCTCGCCGAGTTGCTCCCGCTCGAAGACGTCGTCCCGGATCCGATCCGCAATCGCGCCCTTCTCCTTCGAACGATGAAAACGGCTCGCCAACTGCAGGAATTGAGCCGCGGAAGCCGCCTCGAACGCGTCGCCGAATCGTTGGTCGAACAGTTGATCGAGCTGATGCCGGAATTGGCCGCGACGCCCGCTTGGCCGTCGGTCGGTCAAAGTCGAGAACCGCGCGACGTCGGCGTCTCGGCCCGACGCGTCGACTCCGAATTTTCGCGTTTTATCGAAGATCGCTCTTGAATCGTCGCCGACGACGCGCCCCCGCTCGACGCGTCGCGCCTCTTTTTGGACGAGTTTTAGACGAAATTTTGCCGAAAAAAAAGGGCTCGGCGCGTTCCGACGCCGCAAATCGCGCCGATTCCTCCGATTAGAACGAACAAATGGACGCAATATTTGAAAAGAAGCGACTTTTTGGGCCGCGACGTCTTGCGCTACCGAAAAAAAGCGGCACAATAGAAATAGGTCGACGCGAATCGTTGCGTCCGCGCGTCGGGTTTCGCCCCGGTTTTCGTCGACGTTCCGTTTTCGCGACCGCTCCGGCGGCGATCCGTCGGGCCCGGTCGTTCCTTTCCGCCGCAAATCCCACCCGTTTAACGTTCGTTTCGCGCGATGCTCCTAAAAAAAGAAGAATACGTCGAACAAACGTTTTTTTTCCGAACGTTTCGCGAGCGCCTCGACGCCGGTTTTTCGTCCCAGGAGATCCTTCTCGGGATGAAAAATGAAATTCTCGCCGCAACGGATCTTCCGACCGCGATTTCCATCGTTTTAACGGAAGTGAAGCTCTCCGGGAAGATGTATTTGGCGACGCGGCGGCTTCCCCATTATTTTTCGCCGTTTCAGACGTTCGTTTTCGAAGAAGCGGAGCGCGAAGACGGGCGTTTTGATTTCCGTGTCGCGCTTAACATATTGGAACAGGAAGCAGAATATCGTTCCGGAGATCCGACGCCGCAAGGGACGTTTTTTTACCAATTTGAGACGCTCAGCCGCAATCGTCTCGGTTTCGACCGCGGATTGGAGGCGATCGCGAACGACCCGATTTTCGACGACGATTGGCGGCGTTGGATCAACGTCGTTCTTCGCCGGCAGATCGGATTCGTCGACGTCGCCGATTTGATTTACGTTCGGAGCGCGCATTACGAAAAACAGGCGGGCGAAGAGTCGGAAGCGACCTTGTTCGGCGAACGCGAGGGCCGAATCGCCCGGGCGTCGCGGGGACGCGACCCGCTTTTCCTCTTTTCGGCGTTGGCAAGACACCTCGGTTATCCGGCGGTTCCCCGAATCCGCCGCGCGGAGGAACGGGAAGAATTTACGTTGCGCGATTTGCGCCGCCAAGTCGAGCAGTTGGAGCATCGAGTTCAGCTCCTCCAAGAAGAATTGAAAGGCGGCATTAATATCGAACGCTTTTACGTTAAAAAAGATTGACGCGTCGTCCGCCGCCGCGTCCGCCCTTCGCTCGGCGTTCCTCCGTCGAGCGAAAAGCGGCTCGTTTTCGCGCAAATCGACAACTCGTTTTGCGAAAATAACTTAGAATAAGCCGAAAAAGAGAAAAAAAACGACGAAAGCCGCTTGACAAGCGGGGCGCTCGTTTTAAAATGCTTGGTATATTGAACTTAAGACCGATAGCTTTGCTCGACGACGCGTCGTCCTCGAGTTTTTAACGACGGCTTTTCGCCGACGCGCATTAAGAAAGGAAGAACATGACCAAAAAGGAAATCGTTCGTTTGGTCTCCGAAAAAACCGGACTTTCGCAACAAGAAGCCAAAGACGTCGTTCAAACGACGTTCGATTCGATCATCGAAGTTTTGGTGAAGTCCGGCCGTCTTGAACTCCGCAATTTCGGCGTTTTCGCCGTGAAACGTCGCGCCGCCCGCAACGCCCGCAACCCGCGCACCGGCGTCGAAGTTTGGGTCGACGAACACGAAACCGTCGCTTTCAAGCCGGGCAAAATGATGGTCTCGCAAGTTCAAACGGAACGTAAAAAGCGCGCCGCCAAGCCGGCGAAGAAAGCCGCCAAATCGACGAAAACCGTGAAAGCGGTAAAAAAATCGCGTTAGTTGAAAACGTCGCGACGATTCCGCTTTGACGACGCGAAGCCGGTTCCGTTTCTTCGCGTCGTTCCTCTTTGAGTCGAGCGGACGGAAAATTTCGCTAAAATCGAGAAAATTTTGAGAAAAGCGCTTGCGTTTGCGCTAAAATCGGATACAATAGACTTTGTAAGTTTGGAGAGGTGGCAGAGTGGTCGAATGCGCGGGTTTGCTAAACCCGTGAGCCCGTAAGGGCTCCGCAGGTTCAAATCCTGTCCTCTCCGCTCCGGAAGTCTCGCTTTAACGGCGAGACTTTTTTTATTTTCCGAACGCGCCGCCGTCGAGATCGCCGTTAAACTCGGCTTAAACCGCGTTTCCGTTCGTCGCGGCGTCGGTCGTTTTTTCGCTCTTTTTCCGTCGACCCCGTTCCCGGGTCGCGCGGTCGGCCGCTCGTCGTCGCCCCGCTCGTTTTCTCGCCCGCCCCTTTCCGCGTCGTCGGCGGATCGCGGTTTGCCGTTTCCCCTATTTTCCCCATTTTCCACCCAAAATCGTCCGGCGCGTTCAAAAAAAACGAAAAAAAACGCCGACGGGGCCTTGCGCCGCTTTCAAAATCGGGTATAATGAGGTTGTCGCTTGGAGAGGTGGCAGAGTGGTCGAATGCGCGGGTTTGCTAAACCCGTGAGCCCGTAAGGGCTCCGCAGGTTCAAATCCTGTCCTCTCCGCTCCGAAAGTCTCGCTTTAACGGCGAGACTTTTTTGTTTCTTGTTCGTTTCTCGTCCTTTTTAATGGCGGTCGCGTCTCTTTCCGCGTTTATTTTAACGTTAAAGTCGACTTGGCCGCGTTCGTTTTACCGCCGTTTTCCGTTTTTTTGTTCTCCGTTAAAATCGCTAAAATCGGCGCCTTTTACGCAACGACGTAAAAAAAGCGCCCCGACCGTTCGCCGAGACGCTTTTATCGTTTCAAATCACGATTATCGCAACGCGATCCCAAATTTCGCGCACTCTCGAATCATTTCCGGCGGCCAAATCGACGCTTGAACCTCGCCGATATGAGCGCATCGCAGGAAGAACATGCAAAGGCGCGACTGCCCGATCCCGCCGCCGATCGAAAGCGGCAACTCGTCGTTTAACAACGCTTTATGGAACGCCAACTCGCGCCGTTCCTCGCAACCTTCGAGCTTCAGCTGCTTCAACAGCGCCCGCTTGTCGACGCGGATCCCCATCGACGAAAGTTCCAACGAGCGTTTCAGCACCGGGTTCCAAAGGAGAATATCGCCGTTAAGCCCAAAATATCCGGGCTCGGTTTCCGAACTCCAGTCGTCGTAATCCGGAGCGCGCCCGTCGTGTTTTTCGCCGTTCGACAACTTGTGCCCGACGCCGATGAGGAAAACGGCGCCGTATTTGCGCGTGATCTCGTTTTCGCGTTCTTTCGGCGACAAATTCGGATATTCGTTCAACAAATCTTCCGCTTGCACGAACGTAATCTGGTCGGGCAAAATCGGGCGAATATGCGGATATTCGTTATAAACCCCCCGTTCGACGTCCTTAAAAACGTCGTAAATCGCCTCGACGACGTCGCAAAGGTAGTCGAGATTGCGATCTTCCGGCGCGATCGTCCGCTCCCAGTCCCATTGGTCGACGTAAAGCGAGTGGATATTGTCGAGCTCCTCGTCGGCTCGAATCGCGTTCATGTCGGTGTAAATCCCGTAACCGGGCGGCATTTGGTACGCGGCCAACTTCATCCGTTTCCACTTCGCCAACGAATGCACCACCTCGGCGCGGCGGTCGTTCATATCTTTAATCGGAAAGGAAACCGCCCGTTCGACGCCGTTCAAATCGTCGTTCACGCCGGTTCCGGAGAGAACGAACAGAGGGGCCGTAACGCGTCGCAGGTTCAACTCGGCGGCAAGTCCCTCTTGAAAATCCTCCTTCAAAAAGAAGATCGCCTGCTCCATCAATTCCGGCACGAGTTTCGGCACATACCCGGACGGTAAAATCAACGACATTTCAACGCTCCTTGGCGACAAACGCCCAAAAACGCGACGGTATTCGACGCGTCGAAACCGCGCTTCGCTTATTTTCGTTTTCGCGAATAATACCGTTCATTATAAATTTGCGGCGCGTCGCGTCAAGGGGCCCGGTCGTTGCGAAGCGAAGATTCGTCGACTTCGCGCTTTTTTTCGCCCTCCGACGACGCCCCCTAGACGTCCCCTATAGTAATAATGGCAAAATCGCCGCGACGACGCAAAAAAAACGCCGCTCGCCTTGCGACGAACGACGTTTTGATCGTTAAAACCGTTTCCATTGTTTCAACGATTTTAACCGCTAAAATCGGCGAAACTCATTTTTTCGGAGCGCACGCTTCGGCCAACTTGGCGTATTTCGCGGCGTCGGCGGCGTTTTTCAGCGTTTTCGACATCGTCGCAAGGTTGGCGTAAGGAACGTAAAGCGCCGTTTTATCGACGACGCCGTCCTCGACCGCGCGGGCCAAGACCGCGACCGAGCGCTTCAACATCGCGACGCCGTCCTCTTTTTTCCCGCTTTTCCAATAGATCGCGCCGACGGCGGCCAGCTGCGCGCCGATCTCCGCGGCGTCTTTCGGCTTGACCTCGCCTTCGATCTTTTGGAAGAGCGCGTCCGCTTTCGCGAAGTGCGCCGACGCTTCCTTGGCGTTTTTCAGGCCGTTGAGGAAATCCGCCCCGAGCCGCGCGTTCAAGACGCCGACGATCGTTCGATCCGTTTCCGGGCGGAATTGAAGCGCAACTTCAAGATATTCGAGCGCCTTGCGACCGGAAATGATCGCCTGTTGGTAATCTTTGCGGGCTTCGAAAATTTTAACGGCGTTCGCCAACGCTTGCCCGGCCGTCCAACGCGCCGCGGCGGCGGAAACCTCGTCGAGCGTCTTCGCCAAATACTTGTCGACCGTCGAGCGCAAATCTCGAGCGTATTGGTCGAGTTGCTTCGCGTCCGGCATTTCGAGCCCGAGTTCGAGCCCGACTCGCCAAACTTCGAGTCGAGCGCTCGCCAACTCCGATTTTTCGCCGCGCGTTTTGTCGATTTCCTTCGCGACGGCGTCGGCGGCCTCCAGCCATTCGAACGCCTTTTCCTGATCGCTCGCGTTCTTCCAGGTCTTGCGAGCGACGGCCTGCGCGACGGCGAGGTTCGCCCGCATTTCCAGTTCCTTCCCCGCCTCGACGACGTCGGCGGTCGGATTCGCTTCGCCGAGCGTTTGCAACATTTTCAACGCGCGTTGGCCGAGCGAAATCGCCAGGTCGTAATCGGGTTGAGCCCCTTCGCGTTTGAGCGCCGAGCCGAGCAAAACGCCTTCGATCTGATAAAGCGGGTGCTCGACGAACGCGTCCTCGACCGCCTCCATGTAACGGGACGCCGCGTCGATCTCGCCCGAACGGATCAGCGCGTCGATCAGCGTCAAATGGAACTGCGCCATCGAATCGTTCATTTTGATCGCCTGGAAAATATGGCGGCGCGCGTTCGTAAAATCGCCGACCGCAAGGTGCGTTTTCGCCAGGATCCAATGCGCGCCCGGCGAATTTTTCTCGTGAAGCAACGCGTGTTCGGCGTCGTCGCGAGCGTTTTTCAGCGACGTCCGCAGCTCCTGCTCGGCGCGCAAAATGAAGTATTCCGCCTTCACCGTTTCGGCGACGATCTGAACGACGCGGTCGCTCGGGATCGCCGGATTGTCCCCTTTTTCCAAAACGAACGCGACCCCTTTTTCCGGAAAAACTTCTCTAAAGTTCCCAATTTCATCCGGAACGAGGATCGGCCGCGAATCCTTAATCTCTTCGGCGAAGACCTTGCGGGCGTCCGCCTCGGTGCGCGGTTCGCTCAAATTGATCATGATCGCCTCGACGACGCCGTCGATCCCGACGATTTGGATCGTCGTGTCGGGGAGCGTCGGCACCTGATACGTCGAAACCTGGTAGCCGTCGACCACCTCTTCCGCGACCGGGCTCGACAGGATCGGATTCTTTTTCAAGTCGGCGAACTTCGCGGCGCCCGGCATGACCTCGAAAAGCGCGGCGCCGTGCGGAGCGTGCTCGACTTCCCCTTCCTCGACCGCTCGAACCCCTAAATTCGGCAAATTTTCCAGCTCTTCCGCCAAGCGCCCGCCTTTCGAGCGCTCGCCCTCTTTCCGCCGCGCCGAACCGAGTCGAGCGCCCGCTTCGGAGGAAATCGGGGTCTGCGCAGCCGTTTGAACGATTTTCGCGCTCGGCGCCGCGTCGTCCGCTTCGACGGCGACCGCTTGCCGAACGGGTCGCGCCTCCTCCGCCGACGCTTCGGAAATCGCCCAGGGAATCGTCGCGATCAACGCCGTTGGAGCGAGCGCCGCCAAGCCGAGTCGCCGCCAATTTCGCGATTCTTTCGATAAATCGTTTCGCATCGTTTTTTCAAAACCTTTCGTTAGCGCGGATTTTTCGATTTTCGCCGCGTTTTCTCTCGCCGCCGGAAAATATTCGACCCAAGCCGTCCTTTCCCTAACATCGGAAAATCTCGTTTTTTCGTTCGAATCGAATCGATCGTTAAAAACGGCGAGACCGCGGGCGGCGAAACGACAACGTCGCTCCGTTTCGCCGCAACGTCGCAACGATACCGAAAAACGCCTGCCGCGTCCAGCCCAATTCCGCAAGAAAACGTCGTTTCGACCGTTTCCAACAAATTTCCCCGCAAGAACGAGAAACTTTGCCGGTCGAATGGATCGAAACGAAAAAAAAAGGGAAAAAATCGCGAAAACGGGAAAAAAACGCTTTACTTTCCCCCCTCGCAAGGTGTATACTAAGGGCGACGCTTGGAGCGCGACGGTCGATTTTCGCTTTTTTTTCGGGCGAAAACCTCGGCGAACCGAAAATTCGCCCCGTCGTTGCGAACGGTTCCGTTCCCCGTCCCGTCTCGGAACGCGTCGCCGTTTCCCTCGCTTGCGAATTTAACGAAATTTTCACGATTATAACGAAAAGGGCTCGCATAATGCTTAAAGTCGGTATTGTCGGCATCGGTTTCATGGGCATGATCCACTACCTTGCGTATCAGCGCATTCCCGGCGTGAAGGTCGTCGCGCTCTGCGAATCGTTCGCGAAAGAACGCTTAGCCGGCGACTGGACGAAGATCAAGGGCAACTTCGGCCCGGCCGGCCAACAAATGGATCTGACCGGAATCGCGACTTACGACAATCTCGACGCGATGCTCGCCGACGAAAACGTCGACGTCGTGGACGTTTGCCTTCCGCCGTCCGGACACGCCGCCGCGACGATCGCCGCGCTGGACGCCGGAAAACACGTTTTCTGCGAAAAACCGATCGCGCTGAAAGCCGAAGAAGGGGTCGCGATGGTCGACGCCGCCAAGAAAAACGGCAAAATGCTCCTCATCGGACACGTTCTTCCCTTCTTCGATTCGCACAATTTCGTCTTCCAAGCCGCTAAATCCGGCAAATACGGCAAACTCCTTGGCGGGAACTTCACGCGCGTCATCTCGAACCCCTTCTGGCTCAACCTCGACCGCTTCTACTCGATGGAAGGCGCCGGCGGCCCGATGCTCGACTTGCACGTGCACGACGCGCACTTCATTCGCGCCCTTTTCGGGACGCCGAAAGCGGTTCAAAGCGTCGGACGGCTCCGCGGCGACGCCCCGCAATATTTCAACACGCAATTCATTTTCGACGATCCGGAACTCGTCGTTACCGCGACGAGCGGGTGCATCATGCAACAGGGCCGCCCGTTCACGCACGGTTACGAAGTTCACTTCGAAAAAGCGACGATCCTTTGCGAATCCTTCACCGGCGCCCCGGTTACCGTGATCACCGGCGAAACTCAGGAAGACGCGAAAGTCGAAAAACCGGAATTTCCGGCCGGCGACGATATTACGCCGTTCGTCAACGAGCTGACCGAAGCTCGCGACGCGTTCGTTTCCGGTCAACCGTCGGCGATTCTCGACGGCGTCCTCGCCCGCGACGCTTTGACGATTTGCCACAAAGAAATCGAATCGGTTCAAAAACGTTGCCGCGTTGAGATCTGATCGATTTTAACGCTTCTACCGATTTTATCTCCGCCAACGTCGGCCGTTTATTCGTCGCGCAACGCAAACGGTCGGCGGACGGGGATTTTGCGTCGTCGTTGGTTAGCGACGGCGTTTTTTTACGCGCTTTCTTCGCTATTCTTTTATCGCGCTTCTGTTAAGCAGGGCAAAACGCGTCGACTTTTCCTGAATTAACGGTTGTCGCGATAAAAAGAAAAAAACTTGTCGTTCGGCGTTTAAGGAACCGATATTCGAACAGTCGCGGCGACGCGACCCCGCGGAACCCGTTTTTTCGTTTTGTTTTCGCTCGAATATTGAACTTCCCGCGCCGTCGGCGTTTTTCGTTCGTTTTATCGCGACGTTCGAATCCCGCGCCGACGACGTTTCCAGCCTGACGTTAAGGACGCCGCCGAATGACGCAAGCGCAAACCGACGATATGATGGTTCGTTTAGACGCGCAACACGACGAACTTCTCCGCCGCATCGACGAACTCGACCGACAGATCGAGGCGACGCTGGCGGAATGGACGGCCGAAAAATCGCGAGAAAAAGACGCGCCGACCGAGCGCCGATCTTAACGATTTTAACGAATCGGCCATTTTTTCACTTTAACGTTCCGCGATCCCGCTCGACGCGGCGTCCGATCGCGTCGGGAGAAACGCACATGAAAATTTCGCAACTCGTTTTAAAACAAGCGTTTAGCGCGGCGTTCGTCGTCGTTTTTTGCGCGGCCGCCGTTTCGTCTCTTTTCGCGGCGGAACCGGCGTCGACGTTGACGCTCGTTTCGTACAACGTTCACAACGCGATCGGTCTCGACGGCAAAACCGATTTTGCGCGGATCGCTCGAACGCTGACCGCGTTGGATCCGGACGTCGTCGCGCTCCAAGAGCTCGACTCGAAAACGACGCGTTCGAAAGGCCGCGACGTCCTCGAAGAAATCGCCAAGGAAGCGAAAATGAACGCGACGTTCGGCCCGGCGATCGATTTTCAAGGCGGAAAGTACGGTATCGGCGTTCTTTCGAAGGAAAAACCGTTAAAATCGGAATATTTTCCACTTCCCGGACGCGAAGAACGCCGTTGTCTTCTTGCGGTTGAGTTCGAGCGTTACGTTTTTTGCTGCTCGCACTGGTCGCTGACGCCGGAAGACCGCGACGAGACGGCGAAAATCGTTGCGGAAAAGATGAAATCGGCGAAAAAACCGGTTTTCATCGCGGGCGACTTCAACGCGGAACCGAGCGAAACGTCGATTCGGGAACTCGCGAAAGATTGGGCGATTCTCTCCGCCGACGCGCCGACCTTCCCGGCCGATAAACCGAGCGTTCGCATCGATTACGTTTGCGCCGCCGATCCGACCGGCAAAATTTCGGCCGACGCTTGGAAGAAAGCGGTCGTTTCGGCGCGCGTCGTCGAAGAGCCGGTCGCGTCCGACCACGCGCCGATCGTCGTCAAGATTTCCGCCGACGTTTTCAACTAAACGGCCGCCGTCTTTTTCGCCGCCGTTTGGCGTCGAACAATAAAAAACCGCCGCGTTTCCTCGTCGGATCCGCGGCGGTTTTTCGCGCCGGGCGACGGCGCAATCGCTTTATTTATCGAGACTTAAAGCGACCCGCTCATTCTTTCTTTTCCGCTTCGAGCGCGGCGCGGATCGCCCTTGCCAGCTGATCCGGACACGACGTCGGACGCCCGCCGCACGACACGCCTTTCAGCTTGGCCTCGACCTCTTCGGCCGGCATTCCCTCGACGAGCCGCCCAATCCCCTGCAGATTGCCGTTGCACCCGCCGACGTAACGCACGTCGCGCAGCGCGCCGTTTTCGATCCGAAAATGAATTTGAGTCGAGCAGACGCCCGAAGTTTTGTAAACGTAATCCATTGTTATTTCTCGCTTTAAAAATTGCGTTTATCGTTTTTCCCGTCGCGCCGCGACGTTCGAATCAAGAGTCGCGACGTTAATTCATTATACGCGGCGCCGTCGAAAAGGCAACGCCGGGCGCGACGTTTTTCCGCAATTTCCGCGTCGTCGCACGGGCCCGGACGCCGTCAACGCGCCTCGGGAACGGACGTCGTCGCCGAAAAAATCGTTTTAAACCGCGCCGACTTCCCCGCCTCGACGGTCGCCGTCTCGATCAAAATCGAAACGCCGGGATTCTTCGAGTCGAAGTCGTTTTCCGTTTCGGCCGCGACGACGCTAAATCGAGTCGGCGCGTCGCTTTGCGACTCGACGTTTTTCCGCAGTTTTCCCGTCCCGCAATGAACCGGCCGACCCGCCGTCAAGCGCGCGGCGCCGTCCGCGACGACCTCGACGCTCGCTTTCGTCATAAAGCGCCGCTCGAGCGTAATCGCTTTATCGGCAAGGGCTTCGACAAAATCTTCAACGACAAGCGAACCGTCCGGATTCAACGTCGCGACGCGCTTGACCGACTTCGCTTCGTCGCGGTAAACCGGCGTCAGATCGAGCGTCGCGCTCGACGCTTCGCCGGGGCCGCCGATTTTCGTTTCAATAATCTTCGTCGTTCCGTCGACAAGTTGCGGCTTTCCGTTCAACGTCAACACGCTGTGCCCTAAGTTATTGTACCGAAACAACTTCCAGCGATCGGATCGTTGCGACATGTTCCAAAGATTCATGCCGCGCGACTCGACTTGCCAGTAACTTTCCGGCCCGAGCTCGACGATCCAACGAACGCCGGCGTCGTCGTACACGAACCCGCCTTCGTCCATATGCCCGTGCGGCGCGTTCGGCGCCCCGGCCTTGATCCCCAGATACGCCGCGTCGCGTTTCCAAGCCGTTCGGAGCAACGCGACGGCGTTGCGCCCGTCCCCGACGCCGACGTACCCAAGTTCTTTCGGCGCAACGTTTCCGAATCCAAATTCGCTCGGATCGACCGGCGTTTGCGAATCGATCTTCGACAAATCGAACGGAATCTCGCGAACCGGCCCCCAAAGCAGAGCGCAGACGGCCAGGCGTCCCATGACCAGCGAATCGATCGACCGGCCCCCGAACTTAACTCGTTTTGTCATCGCGACATACGCCGCGTCGACGGCGAAATTTTCGTTCCACGCGGCGCCCGGATCGCCCAAATTGAGCGCGTTCCAGAAAGCGGTCGGCTCGAACAACCTCCCGCCGCCGGAATCCGGGTAATTGAACGCGTCGCCGGTCGTCCCAAAAACGTGCTCGTAATATCGGATCGTTTCGGTAAATCCGCGCGCTTTCGAGCGTTCGAAGTCGTTGTCCAACGCGGATTTAAGCGCCGCCAGCATCAACGCGTTGAACCCCGTTCCGTACCCCCAGTACCCGGGCCCTTCGACGTAATTTCCGTCCGGTTCGTAAGCCGCCATGCTCCACGTCGCGCCGTTGACGGCCTGCCGAACCGCGTCGCGCGCCAACTCCGGCTCGTCGTCGGCGATCGCCAACGCGCCGTAAAGCGTTCCGCACCAACACACTTGATTCCAGTTCGCGTTGTTTTTCTTCCACCAGCCGCGGATCTTCAGGGCCTCTTCGACGCCCTTGTCGCGGATCGCTTCGAGCGTCTTTTTTCGATTTTCATCCGAAAAAGTTTCGCCGCACGAATCATACGCAAGCGCCATCGCCGTCGTCATTTCCGCGACGTCGAGAAAGTGCGACGGGTTCCAATCGGAAAACTCGGCGATCGCGACCGCTTCCCGCTCGACCCGCTCCGCGTACTTCGCGTCGCCGGTAAATCGGTACAAAAACGCCCAATCGAAGATCCGTTCGAGGGCTTCCCGCGAAACGCTCAGCAATCGGATCCCTTCGAGTTTCCGTTCGAGCGGCGGTTCGCTTAACATCTTGTCGGCGCGACGTTTAAGCGCTTCGTAAAACGCTTGCCAACGCGGATCGGCGTCGATTTTTTTCGCGACGTCGGCCAACGCTTCGTCGGTCAGAAGAAGCCGCGGCGCCGGACGCAATCGCTCGAAGGCGGCGTCGACCTCCGCTTGCGAAACCTCCGCAAACCCATCCGCCGTCGCCGGTTCCGTTTTTTGCGCTTCCGCCGCGAACGTCGAAGAAAACCCGAGCGTTCGCCCCAACTCGTTCTCGTTCGCCGCTCCCCAGACGAGCGCCGCCGCGAAACCGAGCGCCGCAAATTTTCCCCAACCCTTTGTTTCGCAACGTTTGCCGTCGTTCGCATTCGTTCGTTCTCGTTCGCCGCCCGCAAGCCGCCGCCGTCGTTTCGTTTTATCCGCTCTCATCGGAACCCGTTTCCTTTCAAGAAGTTGCGTTTCATTCGTTCGCGTCGAGCGTTCGAGCGTTTTTGTCGAAACTACGCCCCCAAGCGGACGCCGACGCCGCCCCCGCGTTTCGACTCAACGCCGAGGACGCCCCATTTTAGCGCTCGCGACGCAGCGTTTCAAGCGTTTGCGCCCATTTTCGTCAAAATCGCTCGTTCCCGTGACGCCAAAATCGCGCCCGGGGCCTTGTTCGAACGCCGGTTGGCGCTATAATGGAACGGCTTGCCTTTGGCGAGCGCTTCCCCGAAAGAAAGGAAACCCGATGTTCATCGCCGTCGACGGCGGAGACGGCGCCGGAAAGAGCGCCCAAATCGCCTTATTAAAGAAATTACTGCGCGACCGCGGCCGCGACGTCGCCTTTTTTCGCGACCCGGGCGACACTCCGCTGGGCGACGCGTTGCGCTCGCTTCTGCTCGCTCGCCAAGACCTCGCAATCTGCCCGGAGAGCGAACTTGCGCTCTTTATGGCGTCCCGAGCGCAGTTGATTCGCGACAAAATCCGCCCGGCCCTCGAGTCCGGCAAAACCGTTCTTGTCGACCGATTTCTCCTATCCACCGTCGTTTACCAAGGTTACGCGGTCGACGGCGACGTCGAGACGATTTGGCGCTTCGGCGCGCGTTTAACCGGCGGGCTTCTTCCGGACGTTACGTTTGTTCTCGACTGCCCGGTCGACGTCGCGTTCGGACGGATCGTTCGGACGAAAGACCGCGTCGAATCGAAGGGCGACGCGTTTCATCGCCGCGTTCGCTCCGGTTTTCTGCGAGCCGTCGCCGATTGGGAGCGTTTTTCGGTTCCCGGCAAAGTTTTCGTCGTCGACGCGTCGCGCTCGCTGGAGGAAGTCGGCGCCGAAATCGTCGAACGCCTCCGCCTCGAAGCGCCGGAACTCGGTCTTTAACGCGTTCGCCGGACTGAAAACTCAAACAGAAATCAAACTTTTCAAAGAGAGAAAAACCGCCGTCGTTCGCCGTCAACTCCAATTGCGACAACGGCCGATCATTCTTTGCGCTTTGTCGGCGCCCGATTCGTAAGATATTGTTTTGCAATTCTTATCGATGCAAATCAAACGCCAGCCGTTCCTCGCGTTGAACGAAACGTTTTGCAACGAACATCCCGCGTCGCTCGCCGCTTTCATTCGAGCGCGCAACGTTTCCGGCACGTCGCCCCGCCATCGCCAACGTTTCGACGTCAAAAGCACCCAACCGCCGTCGGCGGCGAAAGCGACGCTGTAAATCGTTTCGCCTTGGGAGTTAGCCTTGGCCAATTCGAACGCCAAGTCGCCGGGAATCCGCCGGGCCCGGTATCCGCGCTTGCCGTAAACGACGACCCAACCGCCGTCGGGATGAAAGGCGATCGCCGTCGCTTTTTTATTTTCCCGCCGCAAATCGCGCAAAATAGCGATGCAGGAACTCGGAACGCCGCGCCCCAACGTCTCGCCGTTCGCTCGAACGACCGCGACGCCGCCTCCCGGCGCGTAAGCGACGCAACGATAAACCTTGTCCAAATCGGCGTTTCCGGAGCCTCCGCCGACCCCGACCGCCGCGACGAAAACGACCAAAACGCAAATCGCGACCCGTTCCGTAATGTCCATCGCCGATCCCCTCGCTCGCTTCGAGCGCTCCAAACGTTTTAATTTTAACGGTTAGTTAAAATCGACGAACTCTCGCGGTTCGCCGCCGTCTCTTCTTTCCGCTTATAAGAGCCGCCGCAACGAAAAAATTGGTTCGCATTTTTCTCAAAATCTGAAAAATTTTTGCAAAAACGAACGTTTTTAACGTCAATATTCCAAGAAACAAACGTTTTTTCCCGTCGCCGACGCGCGACGCGCAAACGCCTTTAGACTTTATCGACAAGAAAATTTGATTTCCGCAATAAAATTTACAGAATTCCGCAAGTTCGAAATTTGCGGTTTATTTCATCGCGACAAAAACGGTCGATTATCGGCGCTCAACCGCCGTTCGTCCGCCTCGTTTCGGCCCCCAAGCCGACCCGGAACGCGACGCGCGGCCGTTTTCGCTCCCGATCGGCCGAAGAAATCGACGCCGCGATCAATGCAACGCCGTTACAAAAAACAAAACAGGATCGTATTTCAACGGCGCAAGCGAATCGTCGTCGAGAGCGAGAACGTCGCGCCATTTTTCCGCCGCTTCGGTCGCTTCGTCAGATTTTTCCCGATCGTTTCGCCCGTCTTCCGCCGCCGACGCGACGCTTGCGCCGTCGGGCGAACGCGCTTCCTTTTCGTTCCAGACGATCAGCGTCTCGACGCTCGCAAGTTTCGAAATCGCGGCGCTTGCAATCTCCGCCTTTTCGAACGCGCCCCAATTTTCGACGCCCCACGCGACGAGCGACGCCTCGCCGCCAGGTTCGCTCGCCGCAACGTTCGCGCTCTCCGACGCCCCGTTTTTCTCCGCGTTTTTCGTCGCGATTTCGCTTCCATTATTCGACGGCGGCCCGACGTAAAACGCCGTCGTCGCGCCGACGACGCAAAACGCCAAAGACGCCGCGACAACGCTTAACCTCTTGAAAATTCGACGTTTGCAACGTTCGTCCCGTCGGATCCGCGGCGACTCGTCGTCGAGAAGCGTCCAAGTTTCGTCGTCGGCGCTTTCGAGAAACGCGTCCAAATCGGCCGCCAAACGCCGTTCGAGAAAAGCGTTCCAATCGTCGTTCGTTTCGCGCTTTAGCGACTTTTTCGATGCGAGCGTCATCTTTCGAAACCTCCGTCGAGCGACGCGCCGCATCGTTCGCAACTCGTTGTTATTTAACGTTTAACGTCGAGTTCGAACGTTCGGCGCGATCGGCTCCTCTTTATTTTTCGCCGTCGGCGACGTTTGCGCTCGACGCCGCGTTTCCGCCGTCGCCGCTCCCGTCTCGACCCAATCTATCGTCTTTAATTTCAACGGTTGCGACGCCGTCGTTTAGTTTCGCTTTCGCTTGAAAATAAACGATCAGTTTTTGCCGGGCCCGCGTCAAAGCGACTCGCGTCGCCCCGGGCGCGACTCCCAGCGCGACGGCGACCTCGACGTCCGAAAGTTCGTCGACGTAACGCAACCAAAGCGTTTTAAACTCTTTCGGCGTCAAGATTTCCCGCGCGACGCGCCAAACGTTTTCGGCGTCGTCGGCTCGAACGACGGACGCTTCCGGCGCCGACGCGCTAAACGCCGTTCCTCGCGGTCGACGCGGCGGCGTTCGAGTCGCGAAAACCGAGTTGCCCCCGTTCCCGCTCGACGAATCGCCGCCGTTTTCGTCGAACGAAACGACGTCCAATCGGCGCCGCCGCGTCGAATCGACGAGCGTTCGGAACGCCGTTCGACGCAACCAACCCGCTAAAAACGCGCCGCGTTTCAAATCGCCGAGCGACGCAAACGCTTTTGCCATCGTCTCTTGCGTCAAATCTTCGGCGTCGTCGACCGACCGCGTTCGCAGGCGCAAAAATCGGAGCAAACGCGGTCGATACCGGCGGGCGATCTCGTCGAAAGCGGCGCGCTCCCCGGTTTGAAATCGCTCGACCAAGCGTTCGTCGCTTTCGTTCTTCATCTCGTTTAAACGTTTATAATTCAACAGGTTGCATTCGCGTTTTCACTCGTTCGAAAGCGCGTTCAATTCGCTTTTTCACGCGCTTTGCCGACGGCTCGCTTCGCAATCGTTCGGAGCGTTTCGGCGTCGATCTTCAACGTCGCGGTCGCAAAATTGGAATTTTCTTCGCTCCTAAACTCAACCGATTTCAAGAGTTCGAGCGCGATCCTTTCTTCCGGTTTCAACTCTTTTTTCGCCGCCGTCAAGCTCAGCAACGCGACGCCGCCGGCCGCCAAATCGTTAAATTCCTTCGCCAAATTCGCGTCGCCCGCCTCGAGTTCGACCGTCGCGACGAACGTTCCGTCGACGTCCAAACTCTTGACGCGAAGCGACTTAATCTTATCGATAAACGACTTGGCCGTTTGCGCTTTCTCGTTGCGCTCGTCTTTCGCCAACTCGCTCGAAAGGACTTCGAACAACGCGGGCTTCAAAATCAACTCCGAATAAACGCTTTCGCCGCTAAGTCGTTTGACGACAAAGTCGTTCGACGCTTGAAAACGCGTCAGTTTCGTTTCGAGCGTCGCTTGCGAATCGGCCAAAACAACGGCGCGCTTATCCAGATCTTTGATCTTAACCGCGCCCAGCCAAACGACTTCCGACTTGCCGTCTCCCTTGACGGTCAACTTCGCCTCGTAGACGCCGCCCTCGTCTTTGACGACTTCCAAATCGTCGCCGCAAAGCTTCTTCAAATCGAGCCCGCTCGGATCGAAGTTCAGGATCCAGGTCAACGAAACCGCTTTCGGTTTTCTCCCGTCGACGACGCCCCCGGAAGGACGCGGCTCGGAAGTCGACGAACGATCGAGTTCGACCGCCAACGCGACGCCGTCGACGCGCTCGAAATACGCCTTCGCCAGATTCGCCGCGTTCGGTTTCTCGCCGAGCGCCTTCGTCAACGCGTCTTCAAGATATTCGAAATTTTCGCGCGGAAAACAGTCTTTTTTCATCTCGTCGGCGAATCTGCATCGAAGCTCCGCGTCGACCTTCTTCGTCGCCTCTTCGAAACAGGCGCCGAATTCCTCGGTTTGCCAAACCGACGCCAACGCGCCGACGCCGCCGATCGTCGACGGCGAGTAATAAAAAATCGCGGAATCGTCGGCGAACGGGCAATCTTGCGCCTTAACCGCCCCGAACGAAGCGATCGACGCCGCCAACGCGACCCCCGACAGAAAAAAACGCGCCGCGCTCATCAAAAACGTTTTCATTTCCTTCCCCTTACTCCTTGCAAACTATCGAAAAAGTTCGACGCGCGGCCGTTCAATCCGTTCGAACTTCGCCGCGACCGCCGATCGTTTCGCCCCGTCGCGGAGCGTCGAACGACAAACTTAAAGACGAACCGAAGCGACCGATTGTTACCGTCGACAAATTTTTTCCGTCTGTTTTCATTTTTCCAACTTTCGACCGCTTGCGCCTCCGCGGACGGGACGAAAAGGCCCAAAGCAAGTCCGCCCAAAAATTAATTAGATTAATCTAACATTTGCGCTTGACATTCTTCAAAGTTAGGTTAAACTCACTTTCGTTGGCGACGACGTTCGTCGCGTCGAACGCGTTTTTCAACGCGATCGATTTTCGCGATCTTAGCCCGAAACGCAACTTCCGCTTTTCCAACGGTTGCGTTCCGCTTCGACCGTCGCGTCCCCCTTGCCGTCCGACGCTTTTCGCCCTTTCGTCGTCCGAAAAAACGAAAATTCAAACGACGGCGCGCGCCGCACTCGACGTTTCGCCGAGTCGACGACGTTCGGTTTTCACCCCTAAAATTTCACTCGGACGCGCTCCGAACTTTTTTCGCGCTCGCAAAGTTAGATTAATCTAATTTCGTCGCGCCGGTTCGCCCCGCGCCCCGCGTTTTGAGGAAACGGCTCCATGTTTCGTTTACTTGAAAAACGACGCGGCTTTACGCTTGTCGAATTGCTGGTCGTCGTCGCCATTATCGGGATCCTGATCGGCCTGCTGCTCCCCGCGGTTCAAGCGGCTCGCGAAGCGGCGCGTCGAATGCAATGCGCTAACAACTTGAAACAATACGGCTTAGCGGTTCACAACTACGTCGGAACGAACGCCGACTCGTTCCCGCCGCTCGGCGATTCCTCGGCGACCGTTTACTCCGTTCAGGCGCGCCTTTTCCCTTACATGGAGGCGGCGAACATCGCAAACCTAATCGATTATTCCCAACCGGTTTACAAAACGATCTCGCACGGAACGCTCGGGATCCTCAACCATCTGGCCGACGCCGCCAAAGAGCGCGCGCCGTTCCTCGCCTGTCCAAGCGACCCGCTCGCCGGAACGCTTCTTCGCTCCGATTTCAAAATTTTCACCGACGCGGCGAACGCAAACGCCGAAACCGCGGAGCTTTACCCGTCGAGCTACGTCGTTTGCACAGGCTCCGATTGCGCGAAAATCGGAACGAGAGTCGACGGCAAACTCGCCTCAAACGGCCTATTTTATTACGGCGCGAACCGCAAACTCGCCGCCGTCGTCGACGGAACAAGTTCGACGCTGATGTTTTCGGAAGCGGGAATCGGGCCCGGCGCCGACGCGTCGATCTCCGGAACGGTCGAGGAACTCCGCAAATCGCCGGAAATCAAACGCGTCATGCTCAGAATGCAAGCCTTTTCTAACTTTACCGCCCAAACGCCCGCGGAAGTCGCCGCGATCCAAAACGGAATCGCGTCCCCGAGTTGGCAAACGACGCGTTGCGGAACCTGGATCTCCGGTTCGCCGGCCTACTCGACGTTCGGCGCGTTCTTAGCTCCGAACGCCCCGGAATTCAGCTGCAGCTTCATGAATTACGGCTTTTACGCCGCGAGAAGCTACCACGCGGGCGGCGTCAACGCGCTTATGGCGGACGGAAGCGTTCGCTTCGTCGGCGACTCGATCAACCTCGACGTTTGGCGCGCCGCCGCGACGGTCGCCGGAGGCGAAACCCAATCGCTTTAAGGTTTTAGCGTTTATTTTCGCGCCGTTTAAACCGACCGTCGACGCGACGTCGAACGAACGGCGGCGCGCTCAAAATTAGAAACGCCTTCAAAAACTAGAACAGCCTTCGCAAGTTAGAAGACGCTTCGCAAATTCAAACCGACCAACGGCGGCGCGGTTCCCGTTCCGCCGCGACGAACGCGGGCCTTCGCTCGTCGTTCGTCACCTTAACCTACGACGGCGGCGCGTCGAACGAACGGCGCTCGACGCGCTTTCCGTCTCCGTTTTCACTTCAACCGCAACATCACGAAAGGTTAGTCCAATGAAACTTCATTCGTTTCGTCTTACTTTTGCGCTTGCCGCCGCCTTCGCGTCGCTTTTCGCCGCCGGTTCGCAAACGTTTGCTCATTCGCCGAATAAGGAATCCGTCGCGCCGAAGGTCGAACTCGTTCCGCGCGGCGAAAAGATCGCGCTTCTCCTCGTTTTCCACGGCGCACCGTCCCCGACCTGGACGCAATTGACCGACCAAATCGTCGAACGCGTCCGCGGGCTGAACGAAAAGAACCCGGTTTTCGCCGTCGTCGAGGGCGCGAACATGGAGTTCAGCAAGGCGCCGAACGACGTCGCCTCCGCTTATAAACGCATTGAAGAAGCGACTTGCGACGCGGTCGTCGCCGTTCCGGTCTTCATTTATCCGACGAGCCACGTTCAATTCGACGTCGCGTCGATCCTCGGAATTTACGCGTCCGCCAAAACTCGCGCCGCGTTGGCCGACGAAGGGATCGCGATCGTTCGCTCGAAAATCCCGGCGGTTACGACGCCGACGCTCGCTTCGGGCGATCTCCTGAAAAACTTCGTTCTTTCCGAAGCGCGCTCGATTTCGAAGGATCCGCAAAACGAGCGGCTCCTCGTAATCGCCCACGGCGACGAGAGTTACGCCGGTCTTGTCGACTCGCTTAGCAAGGACGCGCTCGAAGCGGCGGCGCAACTCGGGTTCGACCGCGTCGACTCGGCGTTTTGCGGGATCGGCCAAACGTTCGCTCAAAACGTCAAACCGGTCGTCGAGGCGAACGACCGCGACGGCAAGAAAACGCTGATCGTCGCGATCTACGTCGCGTCGTCGGCCGAAAAATTCGTCGCTCGCATGCAAAAAGGCGAAAACTCCGAACGCAACTCCCTTGAAGGCTTGAATTACGAATGTTCGAAGGGCCGTCTCGGCGACTTCGAAGAAACCGCGCCCTGGATCTTCGAACTCGGCCGCGAAGCCTCGCTTTATTGAGCCGATCTTCTCGCGACGGCGTTCGCCGTTCACCCGTTTCGGTCGCTTGACCGCAAGCCGCTTTTGGGTCGACGCCCGGGAGCGGCTTTTTTGTCGCCCCCCGTTTCACCGTTAGTCGTTAAAATCGTCAAAGTCGCCGTTTTTTTCCGCCGATCGCGGCCGAACTCGCGTTTTGACGACAAAATTTTTGGAAAAACCTGAAACGCTATTTCCAAACGCGGCGAAATCGCGTATAATAATAGCGTCGGTCGCCGACCGCGCAACGCGGCGCCGTCGACGCGAAATTACCCCGCCCGCCTTTCCTATCTTGCCCCGCTTAATCCTATGGCCGTTCGATTCGTTTATTTTGATCTCGGGAACGTTCTTATTCGTTTCAGTATTCAGCGGATGCTTTATCAAGTCGCCGCGTTGACCGAAAAACCGGAAGCGGAGATTCGCGCCGTTCTTTTCGACGACAAGCGTTATTATCGTTACGAAAAGGGCGATCTCACCGCCGCCGAATATTTCGCCGAAGTTTGCGCGCAGCTCGACGCGACGCCGAAAGTCGAGGATTTTGTCGCGGCGACGAACGATATTTTTTGGGTCAACGAGCCGATGCTCCCGGTCGTTCGTCGATTAGCCAAGTCAAACTTTCCGCGCGGAGTCCTTTCGAACACCAATCCGGAACACTGGAAGTACGTCGAAACGGCGTTTCCGCGTTTTTGGAACTACTTCCCGGCGCACAAGATAGCGAGTTTCGAAGCGAAAGCGCTGAAGCCGTTCCGCGAAATTTACGAAATCGCTCTCGCCGAAGCGCGCAAGGAGATTCCGGATCTGCAACCGAACGAGATTCTTTTGATCGACGACTTGGAAGCGAACGTCGTCGCGGCGGCGGAGTTCGGTTTTCAAACGATCCACTACGTCGATCACGACGCTTTTCTCGCCGACGCGGCGCGGCTCGGCCTCCCGACGGAGTGATCCGACCGCCGTCCGACAACGAAAAGGCCCGCCGATCTCGCCCGGCGGGCGTCCCGAGAGCGTCCGCGGCTCGAAAAAAGCGACTTCCCAAGCCGCGCAACCCGGGGGCGTTGGAATAAAAAACGCTTTTCGCGCCGAACGCGAAAATTCGCCTCGACGCGAAAAATGTTTCGCCGACGCTCGACGCGAACCGTCGAGCGCGGCCAAAACCCGTCTTAAACGGCGTTAAACAACGACTTAGCGCATTGCGTCCTTATAACGTCCGGCGCGGTCTTTTTGCTCTTGATCCCCCTTCTCGAGGACGACGTCGAGCGCTTTCGTGAAGAGCTCTTTGTCCTTTTTACGCAAAAAGTCCTGATGCGCGAGATCGAGGATCGCGTTCAACGCCTTATTTTGCAACGCTTTATTGTCGACGCATTCAAGGGCGAATTTAACCGAATCCAGTTCGCGAACGGCGCCAACGCGTTCAAGCGTCAAATTGCGTTCGTCGTCGCGGGTCGCCAGCTTGAAAGCGTTTTTCAACGCGGCAAGCTTGTCGGCGTCGGACATGTCGACGCCGTCCTGATCGTCCGGAAGCGAAACGACGCGAACGTAAGCGCGCAACGCCTGAATCCGCAAGCTTTCCGGATACGCTTCGTTCTTCGCCGCGGCGAGCAGTTCGTCGGCGACTTTTGCGTTCGGCCAGTTGCAAAGCGAACGAACGGACAACGCGATCATGGGCGCGTTCCCGGACTTCAACCCGCGTTCGATCTGAGCGAACGCCGCGTCGCCGCCGATCCGCCCGAGCGCCGGGAAGATCGTCGCGCCGTTGGCGTTGTTCATCTTAGCGATAACCGGCGTCGCGTCTCCGTCGCAAAGACGAGCGACGATCTGTTCGGCGCGGTCGCGGTCGCCGCCCGCCGGGATCGCGACGAAAGCGTCGACGAAATCGGCGATATGTTCTTTCGTCGCAAGACGTTCCGCCGCGGTCAAGAGTTGCAGTCGGATCGAGCAATCGTCCTTTTTCGCCAAATTGAGGAGCGCCGAAACTTCGGAAACGAGGAAGCGCCCGCTAACGACGTCGGCGAGAGTCGCCGCGTTTTCGGCGTTCGTTTCCTTCTTCAACGCGGCGACGACGGCGGCGTCGAAATCGGCGCCCGGGATCCGCTTCATCGCGTCGGCGACGAGCCCGCGATCGAACGTTTTCATCTGTTCGTAAAGAACGTCGAACTCCTTGGCGGACGCGATCTTTTCGAGCGCAAGTATCGCCGCGCGCTTGACTTCGACCGATTCCGAATCGAGAGCTTTCACGGCGACGTCGACGTAATCCTTCGCCTTTCGAACGCGCAAAGCGCCGAGAACGCGGGCTTTATCGTCGGTCGACAACTTGTCGAAACCGTTTGCGTATTCGGCAAATTTTTCGTCCGAAACATACGGAAGTGCCTGAATCGTCTCGGTTTCGGCCGCCGCGGGCGAGTAATCGACGGAACGCAAGCGGATAAAATGCTCGAACGCCGCTTTTTTCTCGCTGTCGGCGGCGTCGCGGGCTTTTTCGAGCGCTTTCAAGGCCGCGTCGCCGGGAATTTCCGACAGAGCGCGGGAAGCGGCGTCGACGAGGCGCGCGTCTTCGCTCGTCAGAAACGCGGCGATCCCGTCGACGCAAGTTTCGTCCGCCGTCCATTGCAAGACGTGCAGCAGCCAAGCTTTAGTAACGACCGGATAATCGCCGGCCAACGCTTCGAGCGCGGCTTTGTTCGCTTCGGCGCGCGTCGCGGGCTCGTCGGACGCCGTTTCGAGAACGTAACTCATCCAGTCCTGCTGCGCCTTTTCCATTTCGCCGACCTGACCGCCGTCGGCCATATTTTGAGCCGTCATTTTCGGCGCGAACTCCGCCAATTTCGCGGCGGCTTCCTGCGCGAACGTCGACGAGCTCAACGACGACGAAGCGACGAGCGCCGACAAAAGAAGCGCGTAAGTTTTCCAATTCAGTTTCATTTCACCGTTTCCAATATTCTCTAAATCGCTATTTTAAGCGAGTTGCGTTTGCTTAAAAATCGCGGAACGCCTCGACGCCGCGTTCGCTGACAATTAATAAGGGCGCCGTCTCACACTTCCGGAATAACGTACGGATAACGTTGCGGGCGCGAAACCATTCGGGTCGCCTCTCCGTCGCCGACGAAAACCATCTTTTCGGCGTCCCATTTGAGCGGCCGCTTCACTTTATGGCAAATCGCCATCATTTGACAGAGCGTCGCGGTCGCGGCGGCGTACTCGAAATCCTGGAACGGACGCAAACGATTGCGGACGCAGAACGCGAAATCGTCGGCGATGTTCGTCGCGCCCCCGGCGTAACGTCTTACGTCGACGGCTTTTAAGGGGTTCAATTTCGTTTGGGCATGACGGTATTCGCCTTCGGTTCCCTTGAACGTAACGTCGTGCGGGCCGTTCCACGCGTGATAGAAGCGGACGCCGTTTTTATAGACGGCGCAAACGTATTCGGAACCCTCGTAACCGGCCGGGTAAAGCGCGACCGGCTCTTCTTTGTCGACGCCGAGGCAGTACATGGCGCCGCCGAACTTGTGAGCGCCCCAGTCGGCGAGGAAACCGGTGCAGTACTCGCCGTAATTGCGCCAACCGCCGCCGTAATTGCCGCTGCAACGCTCGCTGTTGTACGGCGCGACCGGCGCTTGTCCCTGCCAACGATCCCAGTCGAACCCTTCCGGAATCGGTTGTTCCGGCAAATAACAATATTTCGGCGGGTTGCCAAGGCCGCAGTAAACTTCCTTAATTTCCCCGATCGCGCCGCTTTGGAGGATCGGCGCCATGTAGCCGTAATCTTCCATGACGCGTTGGCTTCCGCCGGTGCAGACGCGGTTGTATTTGCGAGCCGCTTTGACGATAAGTCGAGATTCCGCAATAGTTAGCGTCAACGGTTTTTCGCAGTAAACGTCTTTGCCCGCCTGACAGGCTTCGATCGCGATCTTCGTGTGCCAATGATCCGGCGTCGCGCAAACGATAACGTCGACGTCGGCGCGGTCGGCGAGAATGTCCTCGTAACGGTGAAATTTGGCGACGGCGTCGTTTTTATAGTGATTGTTAACGCGATCGGCGGCGCGGTCGAGATGCGCTTTGTAGCAGTCGCAAACCCCGACGATTTGGTAGTTTGAGTTGTTCAGGAACCCGCCGAGAAGCTCGCCTCCGCGGTTTCCGATCCCGACGAACATCGTCGTCAGCTTGTTGCTCGGCGCGACGCCGCCGTCGTAACCGAAAATGGAGCCCGGCAGAAAGAGCGGAGCGGAGATCGCGCTCGCCGACGCCGCTAAAAACTTGCGGCGATTGAGTTTCATTTGCTTATTTTTCATCGTCCCAACCTTGGCCGTCTCTCGCCGACCGAACGCCGCGACGCCGAAAGAAAGCGCCGCGAAACGTTATCGCAAGTCTTGCGAAAAAAGGCGTTGCAAAACCGAATAAACGTCGTTTGGAACGTCGCCGAGCCGCCCGCCGAACCGAAAACCGACGAAGTCACAGTTTGCGCCCCGGGCGGCGTTCCGTTGAATGCTTCCATTATAAAGGAACGCGCCGCGAAAAACAACCGTTTCCCTCGTTATTTTTTACATTTTTGCCAAAATTTTTCCAAAATTTGAAGCCGCCTTCGCTTTCGACGCGACGCGGCGCCGATTTTCTAACGTTATTCAAAATTTTCAAAAAGAAGAGAAAAAAGACGCGGCGAAAATTCCGCTCGATATTCAAGAAATTCAAAGACCCGCTAAAAAACGGGCCGCGACGCGAACGAGCGTTCGACCCGTTCGCGTCGCGGCGGCGTTCGGCGAAGCGTCATTTCGCCGGTTTTTCGACGATTTTCATCGACTGCAACCACTCGAGAACGCGGCTCGGATATTTGCGGATCGGCGCGTCTTGCGGTTGGTTGCGAAACGCGTGATCGGCCAGGGCGTAAACATGCAACTCCGCCGGAATATTCATTTTACGCAACTTCAAATAGACCGCGACCGACCCGGCCGGCGAATACCCGTCGCCGTCGCCGTGAATGAAACACATCGGCGGCGTCTTGGCGTCGAACGCGAAATCGTCGACGAGCGTCGCGTCGTTCCCGCGATTTTGGTTTTCGCCGTCGACGCCGTCGCTCAGCGCGTAAGCCGGGTAGATCGGAATCGCGAAGTTCAAGTGACAAGGCGTTTTATCGAGTTCGTCGATCGGCTCGTAAGCCGCCGTTTGGCTCGTCGTCGCGGCCATCAGCGTCAGGTGTCCGCCCGCCGAAAAGCCCATGACGCCGATTTTTTCCGGATCGATTCCCCACTCGCCGGCCTTCGACCGGACGATCCGAATCGTTCGCTGAACGTCCTGCCAAGCGGCGCGGTGCTTCTCGACGCCCGGCCGGCGCGGCGTCCGATAGCGCAACATGACGACCGCGACGCCGTTTTCGACGAAGAAATCGCGCGGGGCGACGCCTTCGTAATCGTAAGCGACGCCGTTGTAAGCGCCGCCGCAACAAATAATTAGGCAAGCGTCCGTCTTCGGTTCCTTCGGCGCCCAAAATTCGAGCGTCGGCGCGTAATACGACCCGCCGTTCGCCTCGTATTGCTCCGCTTTGTCGCCGGGCGGAGTCGACGGCCAAACGTTCAGCGTCTCGAAACCAAACGCCGACGACGCGACCAACGTCGCCGCTAAAGTCAACAATAATCGAGTTTGCGTCAAAATTCGCATTGTCTCTCCTTGCAAATCGAAAAAATTTCCAGCGTTCGCCAAGCGTCGAACAACGCGACGCCGACGCTTGCGAACGCCTCCATTATCGGGCGTCGGAGCCCAAATTGCAAGCCGCTCCGCGCGATTTTTTCGTCGATCCTTCGGCGCTCGGGGTCGATCGCCCGTTGAAAACGCCGAAAAACGACGCCGCGTCGACAAAAAAAGCCGCCCCGAAACTCTCGAAGCGGCGTTTTCGTCCGTTTTTCTATTTATTCAAAGGCTCGGCGTTTTACGAGCATCGCCGCCGTCTTCCGCGTTCAAGCGAACAGCGCGCGCATCTTCTCAAAGCCGACTTTCGCCTGTTCAAGCGGACTCATCGTCTTGCGATAATTCGGGTTGAAAAGTTCGAGCGACAGAGCGCCGTCGAAACCGTTCGCAAAGAGCGTCGCCAAAATTTCGCGCAGCGGCGCGACGCCGTCGCCCGGGAAGACGCGGTCGGAATCGTTCAACTTTTCGCGCTCCGGCGTTCCCGGGTAGTCGTTCACATGAAAGACCGGGAGCGCTTTTCCGGCGACTAAGTTCAAGCTCGCAAAGGAGTTGCCGCCGCGGTACAGGTGATAAGCGTCGAGCAAAAGCGCGGCGTCGGCTCGCCCGGTTTCGGCGCAGATCGCCAACGAATCGGAGAGTTTCCCCAACGTCGCGGAAGGGCCCCAAATTTCGAGAAGCGGCCTTACGCCGGTCGGTTCGCAAAGTTCCAAAACGGCGCGATACCGTTCGGCGACCGCGTCGACCGGGATCTTTTCGTTCGCTCCGGACGCCGGGGCCGCGACGCAAGCGCATCCGATCGCCGCCAACGCCTCCGCGTCGCGCTTCAATTCCTCCAAAGCGGCGGCGCGACGCTTCGAATCGTCGACGATCCAAGGCGCGAAACCGATCCCGCCTTCGACGCGCATCCCCTCGCCGTCCAACCGTTTGCGCAACTCGGCGAGCTTCTTCGGCGAATAACCGTCCGAATACGCTTGAAGGCGCGACAGCCAAATTTCGACCGAACGGAACCCGGCGTCGCGGGCGACGTCCAACTCCTCCGTTAACGACAAATTATACGACAAAATCGTTCCGGTATTCAAACAAAAACGAACTTTGCTCGCGTCCAACTTCGGCGCCGTCTTTTCCGCGTTCGTCGAGTCGCCCGTTTGCGCCGACGCCGCCCCGGCGACGCTCGAAACGCCCAACGCGGCGGCTCCGAGCCCCCCGGCGAAAGTCCCTAAAAAAGCGCGTCGCGTCGAATTTCGTTTCATTTTCTTATCCTCGTCGCTAAAAATTTATTTTCAAAAACGCCAGAAAAAACGCTTGTCAAGCGCGTCCCGACTCGATCCGCCCCGGCTCGACCGCGACCGTTTTTCGTCGATTTCCGCGAAAAACCCGGTTCCGCCGCTACTCCAATTTATCCATTTTCTCCATTTCGCCGGAACGCAACGCCAAATAACTCTCGTAACGCCGCGCGTCGAGCCGCCCGTCGGCGACGGCGTCCTTCACGGCGCACGACGTTTCGCAAATATGCGCGCAATCGGGAAATTTGCACAAATTTTCGTAAGGGCGCAAATCCCGGTAATAACCGACGACCTCCTCCGGGGCGAAATCCCAAAGCATAAACTGGCGAATCCCGGGCGTGTCGACGACGTACCCGCCGAACGACAACTTCAACAGTCGAGCGGTCGTCGTCGTGTGTTTTCCCTTATGATTTTCGCGGCTCACCTCGCCGACGCGCAGGTTCAAGCTCGGGTCTATCGCGTTGAGCGCCGACGACTTCCCGACGCCGCTTTGCCCGACGACGACGCTTTCCTTGCCCACCAAAAGGCGACGCAAACGATCGAGATTAAACCCGGTCTTCGCGCTGAAAAGGACGGTTTTGCACCCCGTTTTTGCGTAAACGCCGACCAACGGCTGCAGGGACGCGGGATCGACCAGGTCGATTTTATTGACGCAGATTACCGGTTTTATCCCGGAACGCTCGCAGGTAACGAGCAAACGGTCGATCAAATTCGGCTTGAGACGCGGCTCGGCGGCGCTCGTAACGATCAGCGCCTGCTCGACGTTCGCGACGACGACGTGTTTGCGCTTCCAACTCGTTCGGCTCAACGTTCCCCGACGCGGCTCGACCCGCTCGACGACGCCCTCCAAACGACCGTCCGGAAGCCGCGCGTCCTGAAAATAGACGCGGTCTCCGGCGACGACAACCTGCCGCTGATTCGTCGACAACGTCTTCAAAATCCGCCGCGTCGCGCAGGAATAGACGCGCCCTTCCTCGTCCTCGACGTACGAAACGAGCCCGTGCACCCGGAGGACGCGCCCTTTGCGGCAAACGCTCAAATCGACGTCGGGCAAAACCGCGAAGTCGCCGACCTCGCCGGACGGATTTTCGGCGCCGACGAACGTTCCGACGACGGTTCGCCGCCGGGTCGCCTCGCTCTTTCCGACGACGCGCTCCCCGTTCGACGCGTCTTCGACGGCGTTCGCCGAACCGCTAAACTCCGCCGGATCGTTTAAATCGTCAAACTCGTTCGAGTCGTTTCCCAACGTTTCGGCGGCGGCGCGGTTCTCGTTGTACCGCCGCGTCCAGTCGACGACCCGCGTTCGGTCGTTGCGGTTGCGTTTGAAATCGACGCGAATTTTCGCCGATCCGCCGCTTTTTCGCTTTTTTGCGCTCAAAATCAACTCCCGTCGTTTCGCCGTTCGCCGTTCAAACCGTCGCGATCGTTCCCCTTATTAATATCGACTCGGCGTCGCCGCCGTTATTTGCTACAATAATCGACGGCGCGCGCCAATTCGCTCTTCATGTCCCGACGCGGCACGATACGGTCGATAAAGCCGTGTTCGAGCAAAAATTCGCTCGTTTGGAACCCCGCGGGCAACTCCGCCCGAATCGTCGCCTTGATCGTTCGGGGGCCGGCGAAACCGATCAGCGCCTTCGGCTCGGCGAAAACGAGGTCGCCCAACGCCGCGAAACTCGCCGCGACGCCCCCCATCGTCGGGTTCGTCAAGACGGAAATAAAGAGGCCGCCCGCCTTGTGAAAACGCGCCAGCGCCGCCGAAGTTTTCGCCATTTGCATCAGCGACAGAATCCCCTCGTGCATCCGCGCGCCGCCGCCGGAACCGGAAACGACGATCAGCGGCAAGTTTTGCTCTTGCGCCCGCTCGATCGCTCGCGTCAATTTTTCGCCGACGACGGAGCCCATGCTTCCCATAATGAAGCGCGAATCGGTAACGGCGAACGCCACTTTGCGCGCTCGCACCCGCCCGCACCCGGAAACGATCGCGTCGCGCAGGCCGGTCGCCGCCCGATCGTCGCGGAGCCGGTCTTTGTACGCTTTTCTATCGCGGAAATTCAACGGGTCGGCGGCGATCATGCCGGCGTCCCACTCCTCGAAGGTTCCTTCGTCGAGCGTTTGCGCGATCCGTTCCTGCGCGGTAATCGCCCAGTGATAATCGCACTCGGGACACGTTCCCAGACGTCGTTGCGCCTCCTTGCGGAAAATCGTCGCTTGACAACCGGGACACCGCACCCAAAGCCCCTCGGGAACGCCGCGCTTACGTTTCGTTTCGTCGGAATCTTGCCAGCTCATCCGTTCGTTTTCCTAAATAACGTTTCGTTTTTAAATTTCATCTCGACCATCGACGTTTTTGTCTCGGCGCCGTTTAAATCAAAGGTTCCGATCGTTCCGATTTTAACGTCCGGCGTTGCGCGCTTCGATCGCGTTCCGCCGCAAAAGCGCGATCCGTTCGCCATAATCGTCGGCCCGAAAGACGCCGGTGCCCGCGACGAACATGTTCGCGCCGGCCTCCGCGGCGAGCCCGATCGTCGTCGGATCGATCCCGCCGTCGATCTCCAGCGCGACGTCGGGCCGAGCGACGGCGCGCAATTTCCGAACGACGTCGAGCGCCTGCGGACAGAATTTCTGACCGCCGAATCCGGCGCGAACGCTCATCGTCAGCAGAATATCGGCTTCGTCGACGAACGGCAAGATCCGCTCGACCGGCGTTCCCAAATCGAGCGCGAGCCCCGGCGCGGCGCCAAGTTCGCGAATCCGGCGCAAAAGCGGCGTCGGATCCGGCGCGGCCTCGACGTGAATCGTCAGCGAATCGGCGCCCGCGTTCCGGAAGGCCTCCAAATATTTTTCCGGCTCGGCGATCATCAGGTGAACGTCGAGTTTCAAATCGACGACTTTGCGCAACGACGCGACGACCGGGACGCCGACGCTGATGTTCGGAACGAGCCGCCCGTCCATCACGTCGACGTGCAGAACCTTCGCGCCTCCCGCTTCCAAACGGCGAACCTCGCGCTCGAGATTCGCAAAGTCGGCGGCCAAAAGGGACGGAACGATCGCCGCGCCGTCGCGGGCGATTTCCGCCGTCCAGGATTCGCAATTTGTCGTCGTTTCGTTCATCGCTTTCCGCTCTTTCTTCGTTTTCATCGCTCGACGGGCAAGCCGCGCCGCCGCTCGGACGCCGACGCAACGTCCGCGTCGCGCCCTTTTTATTAAGTATATCGAAACGCGCTCGATTTCAAAGGCCCGCGCCCCTTTTTCTTGCGTCTTTTTGCGAAAATCGTCAAAACGGCGCAAAGACGCGGTCCGCCGATTTCGCCCCGTTTTCCCTTTTACCTTAATCGTTAAAGTCAAGCCGCTCGTTCGACGCGTTCTTTTAGCGCAAAAACGCAATTTCGCGTCGTTTCAAAATTTTCGCGCCGTTAATCTTCATCTCCGCCCGACGTTGGAAGCGCGAAACGGGCAAAAACACATTTTTTCAACAAAATCTTGACGAAAGCGCTTGACAAAAATCGCGCCCGGGGGTATGAAAAACATTCGAAGAACGCGTCGAGCGTTCCTTCGCGGCGGAGTCCGGCCGGTCGCCGCGTCGCCCGGCTTGTCCAGTTCCTCCATTTTACCCACTTTACCGCAACACAACTTTTCGACGCAATGACTCAAAGCAAAAAAGACGGCGACGGAACCGCGCTGGTGATCGTCGAGTCCCCGGCGAAAGCGAAAACGATCGGAAAATACCTCGGCGACCGCTACGTCGTCGAGGCGAGCGTCGGACACGTTCGCGACCTCCCCAAAGGCGCCAAGGAAATTCCGGACGAATACAAGAAAGAGCCTTGGGCGCGCCTCGGCGTCAACGTCGAGTCGAATTTCGAGCCGATTTACGTCGTTCCGGACGAAAAAGCGAAACAGATCAAGAAGCTGAAAAGTCTCCTGAAAACGGCCTCTTCGCTTTACCTCGCAACGGACGAAGACCGCGAAGGAGAGGCGATCAGTTGGCACTTGCTCGAAACGTTGAAGCCGCGCGTTCCGGTGCGGCGGCTCGTTTTTCACGAAATCACGAAGACGGCGATTCTCGAAGCGTTGCGCAATCCTCGCGACGTCGACGAGCGGCTTGTCGACGCGCAGGAAACTCGCCGGGTTCTCGACCGACTTTACGGTTACGAAGCGTCGCCGCTCCTTTGGTACAAAATTCGAAATAATCTGTCGGCCGGCCGCGTTCAAAGCGTCGCGGTTCGTCTCGTCGTCGACCGCGAACGGGAGCGCGTCGCTTTCAACAGCGCGGATTACTGGGACGTTCTCGGCGTCTTTTCGCCCGAAGACAAGCGCTCGTTCCACGCGACGCTGACGTCGCTCGGCGGAAAATCGATCCCGACCGGAAAAGACTTCAACCCGTCGACCGGGACGCTCGTTAAACCGGAGAAATTCGCGCTTCTCGACGAAGCGGCGGCCCGGGCGCTCGTCGAGCGGCTCCGGGATCGCGAAGCGGTCGTCGAATCGGTCGAAGAAAAGCCTTACGTTACGCGGCCTTACGCTCCGTTTACGACGAGCGCGCTCCAGCAGGAAGCGAACCGCAAGCTGAATTTCACGGCGCGGCGAACGATGAGCGTCGCGCAAAGCCTTTACGAAAACGGTCGCATCACCTACATGCGCACCGACTCGACGAACCTTTCCCAGGAAGCGTTGCGAGCGGCCCGCGATCTCGTTTCGGAACACTACGGCCCGGAATATTTGCCGGACAAACCGCGCTATTATCAAACGAAAGTCAAAAACGCGCAGGAAGCGCACGAAGCGATCCGCCCCGCCGGTTCGCGCTTCGCCCTTCCCGAGGAGTTGCGCGGCGTTTTAACCGGCGACGAATACAAACTTTACGACCTCATTTGGAAGCGAACGGTCGCAAGTCAAATGACGGACGCCCGCGGCAAACGCAAAACGCTCGTCGCCGCCGTCGACGACGCGCGCTTCCAGGTCGGCGGAAAAACGATCGAGTTCCCCGGTTATCTCCGCGCTTACGTCGAAGGAAAAGACGACCCGAGCGCCGAGCTCGCCGACCAGGAAACGATTTTGCCGGACGTCAAAGTCGGCGAGTCGCTCCGTTGCGACGAACTGACGCCGCAGGGCCATTCGACCGCTCCGCCTCCGCGTTATTCGGAAGCGGCGTTGACTCGAGCGCTCGAAGAAAAAGGGATCGGCCGCCCGAGCACCTACGCGTCGATCATCGACGTCATTTTGAATCGGCGTTACGTCTTCAAGAAAGGGGGCGCGCTCGTCCCAACCTGGACGGCGTTCGCGGTTTGCCGTCTTTTGGAAACGCATTTTCCGGAGCTGATCGACTACGGCTTCACCGCCGACATGGAAAACGAACTCGACGCGATCAGCCGCGGCGAACGGGAGCGCCTGCCCTACCTGCGGGCGTTTTACTTCGGCGACCCGACGGCGACGACGGACGAAAACGGCGCCGCGAAAGTCGACGCGTCGTTCCCCTTCCCGCCGTCGTTCGCGTTGGGATTAAAGAACTTAATTCAAAGCAAGATCGACGAGATCGACGCCCGCGCCGTCAGCCAGTTCGAGATCGGAACGCCCGAAGCCGGCGACGATTCGCCGAGCGCGGAACCGGTCGTTTTGCGCGTCGGACGTTACGGCCCGTTCCTCCAACAGGGCGAGCGGCAGGCGAGCGTCCCGGAAGACCTCCCGCCGGACGAATTGACCCTTGCGAAAGCGCTCGAAATGTTGGCGAACGCCGAAAAAACGGACGACCCGCTCGGAATTTGCCCCGACACCGGCAAACCGGTTTACCTTAAAATCGGTCGTTTCGGCCCTTACGTCCAACGCGGCGACGCCGACGACGATGAAAAGCCGCAAAACGCTTCGCTGCTGCGCGGAATGCAAGTCGGCGACGTCAACCTTGAAACGGCGTTGGCGCTGTTGAGCCTTCCGAAAACGCTCGGCGTCGACGCGGACAACGGCGACGAGCCGGTCGTCGTTAGCAACGGTCGTTTCGGCCCTTACGTCAAGCGCGGAACGGAGTCGCGTTCCCTTCCGGCGGACGTTTCCCCGTTGGAAATAACGCTCGAACAGGCGCTCGAATTGCTCGCGAAGCCGAAATACGGCGGTCGCGGCGGAGCGTCGAGAAAAACGGAGCCGCTCCGCCTCTTCGACAAGTCGCCCGTCACCGGGAACGAAGTGCGCCTAATGCCGGGTCGTTTCGGCCCTTACGTTACCGACGGCGAAACGAACGCCTCGCTTCCGCGCGATCTTCCGACCGACGAGCTGACGTTCGAACGGGCGCTCGAGTTGCTCGCCGACCGCGCCGCCAAGGGAACGACGCGCAAAAAGAAAGCGGCGAAAAAAACGACCAAAAAGGCCGCCAAGAAAACGACGAAAAAAGCGACCAAAAAGGCGGAGTCCAAAGCCGACGACGTCGAAACGGACGAAGCGCCGGTCAAGAAAACGACGCGCAAGACCGCCGTCAAAAAGGCCGCCGCTAAGAAAACGACGAAAAAAGCCGCGTCGACCGAAACGCCGACCGCGACGAGCGCCGCCAAAAAAACGACCGCCAAGAAAGCCGTCAAAAAGACCGCGACGAAGAAAACCGCCGCGAAAAGAACGACCAAAAAGGCCGCCGTTCCGGATCCCTTGCCGTTGGAAGACTTCGCGTTCGACCCGGGAGACGTCCCGTTCGACGTCGACTGATCGGCGTTCGCCGTTATTAAAACCGGCAAAATCGTTAAACACGTCGATAAAAAAGGCGGTTTCCGTTTGGAAGCCGCCTTTTCCATTTCTTGCCGTCCCAGTTTTCTTGCGCGATTCCCTCCGAAAGTCCGCCGGAAGTTTCCGCCCGTTCGGAAACCGTCTTTCGTTTTTCGCCGCGCCGACGTTCTCGCGACGCTTTTCTAAAAATCAAAAGTCCGTCAATCGTCGCAATCGGCAAATTCCTCTTAACCGTCGTCGCCTTCGCCGCCCGCCTTCGCCGAGCCGTCGATCGGGCGTCAAGAAACGCCGAAACCCCGCGAAGCTTTTCGGCAAGATCGCGGGGTTTCCAAAGATCGTCGTTCGTCGAATTCCGCTCAAAAGCGCCGAACTTCGGCTCTTCGTCGGCGCGACGCGACGGTTTCGCTTGCGGCGGTCGTCGACGTTAAGTCGTTAAACCGCCGCCGTTTCCGTTTCGATCAGCGAAGGAAGTTCTGCAGGAACGTTCCGTTGTCGGCGACGTCGAAGAGCGGACGCGCTCCGCCGGAGAGGTTGGCGCGGGCGCCGCCGCCAAGGTACCAGACGAACCCGGCCGAAACGTTCCAGGTTTCCTCGTCGCGCAGGCTCCCCAAGCCGCGTTCGCTCGGGATAATGTAAGTCGCGCCGCCTTTCACCGCGAAGGAATCGGAAAGCGGAGCTTCAGCCGACGCGCCGACGACCGCCTCGTTCCATTCGGTAACGCCCCCGAAAACCGTCGCTTGCGCGCCTTGATCGAAGTTCGTCCGTAGGAACATCGTATAATACGAAGTCGCGGTCGCGGTCGCTTCGACGGTCAACTCGTCGTCGAGACGCAGGAAGTCGAATTCGTCTTCGTTGAGCGCGAACGCCCCGCGGAACCCGATATCGACGAGCCCGCCGAACGAATACGACAGCTCGGCGCGGAGTTGGCTCAACTCGTATTTGCGGTAATAATCCTCGATCAGCGAATCGTAAACGACGCCCGCCGACCAACCGTCGGCTCCCGCCGGAGCCCGGAAGAAAACGCCCGCCGTCCAAAAGACTTGCGTCCGCGCGTTGCTCGTTTCGAACCCGTTCGCCGCCGTTCCGTTAAAATCGAGCTGCGTCGCTCGAGCGCCCGCTTGAACGTTCAGCCCGCAAAAGAGCGGTTGAGCGCTCGCCCAGTTCAACGCGAATTGAGCGCCGAAGTTGCCGGAATCCTCGAAATCGAGCGGGTTGCGCATCGCGAGAGCGCCCGTTTCGAGCTGCAAATTTTGGAGGAAACCGCAACAACCCCAATATCCGGGGCAATCGACGTTCGGCGTCGGCTCGCCCCAAAGGTTCTGCCCGTAAGCGGCGGTCGGCGGAACCGCGTTCCCGGCGATCGGGGCGCCCCAACCGTAAAATTGGCTCGGATGATATTCCGCTTGCCCGATGCGGGCGTAAGGGTTGTTCGACGGGCGCGCCTGTTCCGAAACGCCGCCGTAAAACGCGTTTTGCGAACCGTTTTGGCTCGGCTTTTGCGGCGCGTCTTCGGCGACGAGCGGCGTCGAACGAAGCGGAGCCGGAGCGAGCGGCGTCGGTTGCGATTCCGAAAGTTCCGGAACCGTTCGCGTTTCTTGCCGCGCCGGAGTCGGAGCCGGGGCCGGAGCGGGAGTCGGAGCGGGAGTCGGAGCGGGAGTCGGAGCGGGAGTCGGAGCGGAAACCGGAGCGTCGATCGTCGCCGCCGGAGCTTCGAGCCGCGTCGGAGCGGTCGGAATTTCTTCCGGCGTCCCAAGTTGCGTCGGCGCGGGCGCTTCGGGCGCGATCAACTCGCCGTCGGAAAACGATTCGCCGCCAAGATCGCTCGTCGGGTCGATAAGCGATTCGCCGAGCGTCGGATCGAGAAGTTCGCCGTCGGCGGGCGGCGCGAGCAAAGCGTCGTCGTCGCCGAGAAGCGGTTCGGCAAATTCCGGCGACGCGACCGGCGCCGGCGTCAGCGCTTGCGTTTGACGGATCGGATATTGAGCGCGCTTCCCGACTTTCGCGGCCGATCGCGCTTTCAAATCGACGGCGACCCGTCCGCTCGGACTCGTCCAAGACGACGAAGCGACCGGGATCGAATCGAGGTCGCTCGACGCGGCGCGAGCGTTTTCGGCGGCGAAACCGGAACCGACGGCAAGCAAAATCGCCGAGCAAACGCCGATCGCGCCGACGTTCTTCCCCTTTATAAGACGCGCCAACGTTTCCAAAACGCCGCGACGCGTTCTCGTTTGGCTTCCGGCGTAACCGTTATTCTTTTCCCAATTTCTCAAATCGCTCATCGTCATCCTCATCACTATCTTCGATAAGACGCTCGCCAACGCGGGGCGCAACACCTGACAAGTTCGACCGTCGACGCTCGAAACGTCGAGATCGCGCCGCAACATTCGGCGACCGTTTTCGAAGGCCTTCGTCGCGCCTCCGCTTCGTTTCGACGTTGAGCGGTCGGCTGCCTTGCGGCCTCGTTACTTATATTTTCGACCGCGAACCGTTAAAGTTTTACAAAATAATCCAAAAAATTGATAAAATCGGAACATTTTAACAAGTTTAACCCGCCGCCGCGCTCGCCAATCCCAACGCAGGCGCCCGTTTCGTCGTCGCGACCGCCCCGACGACAGGCCGTCGTTTGATTCCCAATAATAAAAAGACGAAAAACATTAAAAGCGCAAAGAAAGAAAAAAGCGACTTTAACGTCGCTTTAACGCCGCGTCAAGGCTCGCCGACGCCTAAACGGCTTGCTTTAAGATGATAAGCGCAAGCCGTTCGACGTCGACGCGAAAAAAACAGGAGCGTTCGGAGCCGTTCAGTCGATTTCGGCCAAAAATTCGTCGACCGTCGGCGCGCCGCCGAAGAGCGGACAAACTTCGTTTTCGACGTATTCCTGGATCGCCCGCGTCGCGGCGCCGCAGGCGCCGGGGATCAAACGCGTTCGATAACCCAAATCGTAAGCGCCCCAAGCCGTCGCCTGCGCGCAAACGTTCGTCAGGAAACCGGCGACGCCGACGTTTTTAACGCCCGCGTTCGCGAGAATTTCGGCAAGATTCGTGTGAACGAAGCCGTTGAGCGCCCGCTTGCCGACGAGAACCGTTTCGCCTTCGCGCGGCGCCATCTCGTCGACGATCGCGCCGCCCCAACTCTCCGGCGCAAAGACGTCGCCGTCGACGACGCCCTTCAAAATTCCCTCGAAGTTCTTGTCGAGCGTCCACTTACGATCGAGAACGAACGGACAGTGAACGATTTTGACGCCCTTTTCCCGCGCCCCGTTCAAGAGCCGAACGGCGTTTTCGAGCGTTCGGTTGCGCGCGATTTCGTCGCGAACCAATCCGTTCAATTTTCCGCCTTCTTTACAAAAATCGTTTTGAAACTCGATAAAGATAATCGCGGTTTCGTTCGCTTTCACGGCGTTTTCTCCTTATTTTTGTCACGACGCGTCAAAAACGCGTCGTTTTTCCGAAAATCATAAACACTTTTTTCGTTAAATTTCGCTCAATTCACCGCGTTTTAACCGTCGAGATCGTCGTCGAGCGCTTCGGTCGCCCAAAGATTCGCGTAAAACGGCGAGTTTTTCAACGCTTCCTCGTGCGTTCCGACGAACTGCGCGACGCCGTCCTGCATCACGACGACGCGATCGGCCAACTTGATCGCGCTCAAACGGTGCGTTACCAAAATCGTCGTGCGGGAACCGACGTAATTTTTCAGCGCCCGGTGAATATAGCGTTCGCTCTGCAGGTCGATTTGGCTCGTCGCTTCGTCGAGAAGCAAAATTCGCGGATCTTTCAAAATCGCGCGCGCCAACGCGATCCGCTGCCGTTGCCCGCCGGAGAGGAGCGCCCCGCCCGGCCCGACGTTCGTATCGTACCCGTCGGCAAGTTCTTCGCGGATAAATTGGTCGGCGTAAGCCTTTTTCGCGGCCTCGATCGCCTCTTCCCGCGTCGCCCAAGGTTTTCCGTAACGAATATTCTCAAAAACGGTGTCGTTGAAAAGGACGGAGTCTTGCGCGACGAGCCCAATTTGGTCGCGAACGTCGGAAATTTTGATTTCCGTCATCGGAATCCCGTCGACGAGGACGCGCCCTTGCGTCGGATCGATGAAACGCGGGATCATACTCAGGAGCGTGCTCTTTCCGCAACCGCTGCGCCCGACGATCGCGACCGTTTCGCCGTACTTTATTTCAAGCGAAACGTTTTTCAAAACGAGGCGGCTTTCGCGTCCTTTCGCCGTCGTCGGAACGTTCGGCGCGCTCGCCGTTTCGACGACGGACGCTTCGGCGGCGACTTTATCGTTTTCGCCGGATTTAACGGCGGTTCGTTTTTCTTTCCAAGCGTTCCAAGCGGCTTTCAAGGCGTCGCGCGGCTTCATTTTCTTCGTCGGCGGCGCCGATTTGAACGCTTCGGCGACCGGATATTCGTAAAAAACGTTTTCAAAAACGAGCGACTTTTCGAATTTTTCCAATCGTTTCGGTTTTTCGCAATTTTTGATCGCCGGTTCGCGGTCGATGATCTCGAAAACGCGGTCGGCGGCGGCGCACCCGCCCTGCAGATTCGCGAAAATGTCGGACAACCGACGCGCCGGGTCGGAAGCGCCGATCAAAAACCCGTAAAACAGGATCAGCGACCCGAGGTCGAGCGGCCGGGACGACATCGGGATCCCGAAAAGCGTCGTTTGCTGGTGAATGACGAGATACGCGCCGACCAAAATCGTCAGCACAAGCATCATAATCCCTAAACATTCCGTAATCGGACTCGTCATCGCGCCGTATTTCGCCGTTTTCATCCCGCGCTTAAAATACTGCTTGTTCGTCCGGCGAAACTTAGCGAGTTCGTAACCTTCGCGATTAAACGACTTAACAACCCTGACGGCGCGAAACGTTTCCTCGACGCGGCCGTAAAGCTGCGCCATCTCCTGCATCGCGTTGCGCACGACGCGCTTGAGCGACTTCGCCAGCCAACGGATCGAAACCGCCGCCAACGGAACGAAAAGGAACGTGAAAAGCAACAGCTGCCAACTCACCAACGCCGCGCCGACGAGGCAAACGATCATTTTTAACGGTTCGCGAATCGTTTTTCCGTAAACTAATTCAATCCCGCCCGACAGCGAGCCCATATCGGACGTAAATCGACTCGTCGCGTCGGCGACGCCGCGTTGGCTGAAATGGTTCACCTCGTAGCCGAGAAGTTTGCGAAAGAAAAGCGCGCGCAATTCGAACGCCCCAAGCTGCCCGATGCGCGATGAAAGGAGCGAGTGCGCGTAAGTGCAGGCGCCCTTCACGACCGTTCCAATCATTACAAACGCCATTAACGCAACGACCGTCATAAACGGATCGCTCGGCGTCCAGCGACGGGCGTAAGGGAGCGCGAACTCGTAGCGCCGCAACAATTCCTCCGCTTCGACGATCTGCGAATCGAGCGCCGCGGTTTGTCGGGAGTCGACTTCGCCGTTTTCCCCGCCCGATTTTTCCGTTTCCGCCGGTTGGATCGAATTTTCTTCAACCGACGCCGGATCCGTTTCGCTCGGCGCCGCGTTTTGTTCGGAACGCAATTTGGCGACGCGCTCTTTTTGAGCGGCGATCTCTTTTTCAAGCCACGTCGAAATCGTGTCGCCCTGAAACGAAACTTGGACGAGCGGATAAACCGTCGCGATGTTTCCGCCCCAACAAAGCGCGAGACACAACGACGACAGAACGATCCCGACGATGTTCCATTTATACTTAAACGTTACTTTAAGCGCTCGCCAAAAATTACCCATAATTTCCGTACCGCTTTCGTGTGCCAACGCCGACGCTTCCGACGCTCTTCGACGCGCCGTTCGCTCGGCTCAAGATGAACTTTCGGGCGGATTATAACGATTTTTTGGAAATTAAGATAGAGGAGTTTTGACGTTTAGCGAAAAAAAAGCGAGAAGAAACGACGCGTTCGCCTTCGTTTTAACGAGTCGAACGCGTCGCAAGCGGAAAGACCGCGCCGAAAAAGCGAAATTTTCCGGTCGGTTAAACTTTTACGAAGTTGACGGTCATTTGCCGAACACGTCGCGCACCGCCTCGAGATACTTAAAGCCGTCGACGACGTCGGGTTCGAGATAACTTCCCTCCGTCCACTCGTTCCAGCAGTTGATGTTCATGATCCGCGGCGCTTTCGGGTCGGCAAGAATGCGATCTTTGGTAATTTGGAGCGCTTGCTTAAAGTTTTCCGGCGTGTTGTTCACAATAATGTTCGTAAACGGGTAACCGTAATTCCCAAACGGATCGTCCTGGCAGGCGCGCGGGCTCGAATCCCATCCCATCGAAACGTTCGGAATGTACGGGATCGAAAAATCGGCGCGGGCGCGATCCCAATGTTTGCAGTACTCGTCGCGCACCCAATTAAAATCGACTTCGCGTTCGTTCAGCGGCACGTGGTGAATCCACACGTAGGACGTCGCCGAATCGAAGCCCAATTCCTCGACGATCTTGACCGGATCGGTCAACTTTTTCTCGCCGGGAATGTTCGGGTAACCCCAATAAACCGCGTTCAGGTGCAGGTCGGTGAAACCGGCGGCCTTCGTTTTTTCGCGGAACCGCTCGATCGCGGCTTTCGTCGCTTCGAACGAGCCGAAGCTGTTCCCGAATTGCGTTAGATCGTAAATCGAGAAATACGGCGCGCCGTTAATTTTCCAATAATTCGGGCGCTTAAAATAGTCGTTTATGACATGATCGCAAATTTTGTCGAACGTTTCCGGCGTTACGGCGCCCGGATAAAGGAGCGCGGCGTCGACGTCTTTGCGTTTCGGGTGAATGTCGACCCAATCGTGGTTCGCCCACATGAGCGCAAATTTAATTTTGTCCCGATTTTCCGCTTTCAGAAAACCGTCGTCGATCGTTCGCTGCAAAAACGGCCCGTCGTCGTAATAATACCAGTCGAAAAGAAAGACGTCGACGCCGTATTCGTTCGCGGCGGCGATTTTCTGCGCCATATCCTTCGGATCCGCCTCGTCCGTGTAGCCCCAAAGCGGAACTTTCGGCTGTCGGTGCCCTTCGAAGCGCGGTTTCGCCTCCTTCACCAGCTTCCACTCCGTCCAACCGGGCCCGTGCTTCTTTTCGTTTCGAGCGTCGACGTGATAATTGCCGAAATAATAAGCGACGACTTCGATATCGTCGTTTTTTTTCGCGTCTTCCGCCGGTTCGTTCGCCGTTAAGATCGTCGCGTTCGTCAAACACGTCGCGACCGTCGCCAACGCCGTTAAAAATCCCCAACGAATCATTTTCATCGTTCCTCCTCTGGTCGCGGCGCGCGGCCGCCAATAAAAAAACGAAACGTCTCCAAGAAGAGCCGTTCCCTTCTTTTTAACGTTTCGTTTCCCATTTGTCAAGCGCCGCGCCGCGAAAAAACGGAAAAGCTCGAACGAAACGACGACAAAACGCCGCCGTCGCCGACTTTTCTCCCGTCGCGACGCGTCTCAAACGCCCGAATCGAGGCAAAACTATTTGCCGACGACCCAGTGCGTGAAGCTCTTGATCTTCAAACCGCCCTCGGCCGCGGCTTGTCCGACGGTCTTCGAGGAGTCCATCACGAACGGTTGGTCAAGGAGGCAGACTTCCTTCAGGTAGGTCTTGATGCGGCCTTCGACAATCTTTTCGATGATGTTTTCCGGTTTGCCGGCGTTTTGTTGCTTCGTTTGCTCGACGGCGATTTCGCGTTCTTTCGCCAAAACCTGCGGATCCAGGTCGTCGGCGGAGACGGCTTTCGGGTTCATCGCGCAAACGTGCATCGCGATTTGGTCGGCCAACTCGGCGTTGTCGCCCTCGATCTCGACGACGACGCCGTCGACGTGGTTGTGGTGGACGTAGGAACCGGCGGCGGCCCCGACGCGGCAAATACGGTTCAGCTTGAAGACTTCGCGAATCTTGTTGACGAGGTCGTCGAGTTGGAGTTGGAGGTCGCCTTGCGCGAGGAGTTCTTCCGGCGTCGCGGCGCCCGGGCCCTCGGCGAGTTGCTTCGCGATGTTGGCGATCAGCGTTTGGAATTCGACGGTGTTGGCGACCGGCGCGGATTCGCAGAGCAATTCGACCATCGCGACGGCGTTCGGAGTCGCGCAGATCGCGACGCGGCCCGCTTCGGTTTCGCGGTCGGAACGTTTTTCCATCGTTTTCTTACCGGCTTTGCGGATCAGTTCGATCGCGAGTTCTTCGTTGCCGTCGGCTTGTTCGAGGGCTTTTTTGCATTCCATCATCGGCAAACCGGTCTTGGCGCGGAACGATTTGACCATCGCGGCGGTAATTTCGGCCATTATAAACTCCTTAAATTATCTTTTTTTCGTATTTTATCTTCTTCATCGTCGACGGCGAACGATAAAAAGCGACGGCGCCGCCCGTTGCGAAGGGCGACGTCGTTTTTCGTTTCAAGCCGTCCGACGCAAACGTCCGGCTCGCCGCCGTCGAGCGACGAACGCGGCGAGTTCTAAACGAACCGAAATTATTCGGCGTCCGCTTCCGCTTTTTCGTCCGCGGCGGCGTCTTCGGCGACTTCTTCCGCCGGAGCTTCGAATTTGCGGGATTCGAGTTCTTTAACGCCTTCAACGACCGCGTCGGCGAGGTAGGAAACGATCAAATCGATCGAGCGGATCGAGTCGTCGTTGCCCGGGATCGGCAAATCGACTTCGTCCGGGTCGGAGTCGGTGTCGATGAGCGCGATCGAGACGACGCCAAGTTTGCGAGCTTCGCGAACGGCGTTCTTTTCTTTGCGCGGGTCGACGACGACCATGACGGCCGGGTAGCGGTTCATGTCGCGAAGACCGTTCAGGTTGCGGTACATTTTGCGGTATTCGCGAGCCAGGGACGCTTGCATTTTCTTCGAGTAGGTCGAGAGCTCTTCGCCGTTGATGACCTTTTCGAGCTCTTCGAGTCGCTTCAGGCGGCTACGAATCGTGTTGAAGTTCGTCAGCGTGCCGCCGAGCCAACGCTCGGAAACGTACGGCATGCCGCAACGTTGCGCTTGCGTCGCGATCGTTTCAGACGCCTGGCGCTTCGTGCCGACGAAAAGAATCAGGCTGCCTTCGGCGGCGACTTGCTTCAGGTATTTGCGAGCGCGGAGAACGCCGCGAACCGTTTCGCGAACGTCGATGATGTGAATCAGCTTGCGACGACCGTAAACGTACGGGCGCATTTTCGGATTCCAGAGGCTCGCGCGGTGCCCGAAGTGAACGCCGGATTCGATCAAAGCTTTAATGGAAAGAGGAGCGTCGGCCATGTTTCTTCCTTTCTCGTCGTCGTTCGGCACATCGTTACGGAAACCGGGGGTCGCGACGAAGCGATCCGGCGTTTCCCCGTCGACGTTTAGACGACGCGATTCAAACGTTAAAGTTTTCGACGAGCGCCGTTCGTCCGCTATTAATACGTCATTAATACGACGCCGAACGCCCGCCGGGTCGGTTCTCTTTCAACGACGCGAGCGCCCGAACCGACGAGAGCGACGCGAAACCGCCGGAGAGCGCGCGAACGAGTCGGGCCAACGGACGGCAAACTGATTTTTCGCGATTTTACCCCGATCCCGGCCTTTCGTCAACGGGCCCCCTCGCCTCTTTCGTCGATTTTTTTTGAAATTACGTTTTTTTCTCGCCCGACGTTCGTCGCCGGGGTCTTCGGCGGGCGCGTCCGGCCAAGAAAAACCGAAACGCGAAGCCTTTTGCAAGGCTCCGCGCTTTCCGGTTAAGACGTCGACTTCGGATCGTCGCCGCGTTGCTCTGCGGCAACTACGAACGCTTGGCGCGTCGTTTAGTCGAAATCGCTCGGGCTGACGCTGAAGTTAATCACGTTGTACATCATGTTGAACCACAGTTCGAGCGGCGTGTATTCGACCAAAATAACGTCGTTCGGTTCGATCAAAATACGTTGCGACGGGTCGCTCAACATGTCCTTTTGTTTGATTTGGATCGCGTACTGCTTGCCGTTGACCTCGCGAAGGACGAGGATGCGGCTTGCCGGCACGAGGCTTCCGACGCGGGAGGTCGCGTTGTTCGCCGCGGCGCCCGCCGAGGCGCCGATCGTGCCGCCGGCGGTGGCGATCGCGCCCATGACGTCGAGGTCGTAGTCGCGCGGGATCGGGTAAACGCCGCCCTTGATAAGTCCGCCGGTGTAGTACACTTCGGCTTCGCGGGACTGGATGTAGACCACGTCGCCGTCGTACAGGGTAACGTCTTCCGAAGTCAGCTGCGGCGGCGTTTCGTTCGGCCCGACGCGCAACGGAATGCGGACGATCCCCAGCTCGGCGCTCAGATCGTTGATGGCGCCGGTCTCGTTGTAACGGTCGGCGACCTGACTTTGAGCGCGGCCGACGTTGAAGTCGTCGTCCATATAGTCGGTTTTGCTGAACGCTTCGCTGTACGCTTTGCGCAAAATAACGACTTCGTTCTTCGCGTTCAACCCCGGAAGTCCGCCGGTTTGGCTCAACGCTTCGAGGACGTCGTTGCGGTACGCCGGCAGTTCGAGCGAAGTCGCCGTTCCGCGGCTCATCCCGGCCATGTAGCCCGCGCCTTTGCCGCCCATCGTCGAGCTGATCGTCGTGGATCGCATGTCGTCGGCGGCGATGTCCTCGCGGATAACCGTAACGTGATACGTGCGGCGCTTGATCATCGAAACCGAAATATTCGCGTCGGCGCGAACGATCTGACGTTTCAACGTGTACGCGGCGCGGATCGCCTCTTCGGCTTGCACGAGCGACATGCCTTCGACGTAAATCGGCTCGGGCAACATCGGCAACGACAGCGTTCCGTCGGAGCGCACCTGATACGGGTACCCGGACGCCGGTTTGTCGTTCACCGAGACGGAGGGGCCGATGTTGTGGATCGGCGGGGCTTCGTCGACGGCGCCGGTGATCCCGGCGATGTAAATGCCCAACACGTCGTTCGGGCCCAAAAGTTCTTCGGTCGGTTTGTCCATTCGCAACTTCACGAAGTTGATCTGCTCCATTTCGCTGCGAACGCCGCCGTGCACCTTGCTTTTAAAGTAACGCGGCGAAACGGTCTGACTGTTCGGAATACTTAGGCATCCGGTAGTCGTCGCGCAAACCAATAAACACGCGCAAAACGCCTTTATTGTTTTCTTCATTGTTATGTGTCCTTACATCTCCAATCGAGCGCTCGCGGCCCGATCCGCACCGATCCTTAACCTTGCGAAAAATTTCCGACGCGAGCCGTCGTTCGCCGTTCGAAATTCCGTTCGTCCCGGCGTGTCTTCCGCGATTCCTGAGAATCATCGGCAAGTTTTTCGCACAACTTTCAGAAAAACGGCCCGCAATCTAAAAATTTTCCTCAAAAAGCGACGTCGCGCATAAAATAACGACGCGCCGACGAGGTAAAACTCGCGCTAGTTCTTTTTTCGGCCTTCTTGTCGTCGCGCTGTAATCTTTTTCGCATTTTCACAAAAATTCCCGCGCTCGGGCCTTCGGAGCGAAAACGAGGGAAAAAATCCAAAAATTTGCCGGAATAACCGGCGCCGCCCGCAAAAAAGGACGCGTCGCGCCTCAAAATCGCTCAAATCGACGCCTTTTCGCTAACCTTGCGCGGCGATCCCGTCGACGATAAGAACGTTCCCGCCGCTTTTTCCCGTTTTTTTCAAATTGCCCAACGCTCGACGTCCCCGTCGACGCCGACGACCGCGGAGCCCCTCGATGAACGTCGCCGACTTTTCGATCGCCTTCTCGTCCCGTCGAGTCGCCGCCCAAACGCGCCGCGACCCGATCGGCGAAACGGAAACGAACGCCGCGCTGAAAAAACTTCGCGACGCGCAAAAAATCGCTCCCGGCAAACGGGTCGACAACGAGCCCGACCGCCGCGAACGCTTCGAACGACGCCCGACGCCAACGCCGTCCGCCGAAACGCCCGCCGACGCTCCCCGACGCGCCGACGACGAACGCGGCCGCCTTCTCGACGTTTATTGTTAAAATCTGCGCCGTCGTTTTTTTCTCGCTTTTCCCTTTATTCTTCACCGTCTTTTTTTTCGCCGCCGTTCCTCTATTTTCGCTATTTTCCACAAAAAAGCCGCCGAAACGACGAAAAACGTCGAAAAACGCGTCAAGTTCCGTTGCGCCGACGCGCGTAATTGTTTATACTAGAGACGCGTCCGTCTCCGAACGCCACGTCCGAAGCGACGCCGAAACTCGCCCTTATTAGAAAGCGAAAAGATGAAAAAACTCGCCCCTTACTTCGCCGCGCTTGTCGGCGGTTTGATTTTATCGACGGGAGTCCCTATGAATTTAACGACCTCGAACGCCGTCGCCGGCGAACCGGAAGAACGCCTCGCCGCGTTCATGCGCCAATATCAAGACGATTACGCCAAAATGTATAAAGCGTCCTCCTACGCCTGGTGGGACGCGATGACGACCGGCTCCGAAGAAGCGTTCGCGAAGTCCGCCGAAGCGTCGTTGGCCATGTCGAATTATCACGCCGACGCCGCGAAATACGCCGAACTCAAGAAACTTCGAGCCGCCGCCGTCGACGCGACGCCGCTGGAAAAACGCGCCGCTTACGTCGCCGAACGCTCTTTCGAAGAATCGCAGCTTCCGCCGGAATTGACGAAGGCGATCGTCGAGCTTTCGTCGGAAATCGAGCGTATTTTCCAAACGCACCGCGCCGTCTACCAGGGCGAAGAGCGCACGAACAACGAGCTTCTCGAAGCGTTGGAAAAAGAAACGGACTCGCAAAAACGTTACGAAATTTGGGACGCGCTCAAACAGGTCGGCGAAGTCGTCGCGCCGAAAATGGTCGAGTTGGCGAAACTCCGCAACCGGGCCGCCCAGGCGCTCGGCTACAAAAATTATTGGGAAATGACCGTCTCGTTCCAGGATTTCAAACCGGCGGAACTCCTCGCGATCTTCGACGAACTCGACCGCTCGACGGCGCCTTACTTCGCGAAAATGAAAGCGAAACTCGACGGCGAGCTGAAAGAAAAGTTCGGCGTCGACGCGATCATGCCCTGGCACTACGACAACCCGTTCTTCCAACAGGCGCCCGCCTCGAAAGCGATCGACGCGAACGTCTTCTACGCCGATAAAACGAAAGAGCAAATCGTCGATATCTCGATCGATTTCTACGACTCGATCGGCGTCGACGTCCGCCCGATCCTCGCCAACAGCGACCTTTACGAAAAAGACGGCAAAACGCAACACGCGTTCTGCAACGACATGAACCTCGAAGGCGACGTCCGCGTTCTCTGCAACGTCAAGCCGACCGCCGAGTGGATGGACACCCAGCTGCACGAACTCGGACACGCGATCTACGACTACAACATCGCCCGCGACCTCCCGGCGAACGTCCGCTCCGCCTGCCACATCTTCACGACCGAAGGAATCGCGATGACGTTCGGAGCGAAAGCCCGCGACCCGCGCTGGATCGTCGACAACGTCGGCGTCGCCCCGAAAAAAGCCGAAGCCGCCGCCGACGCCCTGCGCGAGCAACGCCTCCGCGAACAGCTCGTCTTCTGCCGCTGGACGCTCGTCATGACGTATTTCGAAAAAGCGCTCTACGAGAATCCGGAGCAAGACCTGAACAAACTTTGGAGCGAAACGACGGCGCGCTTCCAACTCCTCGACCCGTTGACCGGCCGAAACCGCGCCGACTGGGCGTCGAAACCGCACTTCGTCATCGCCCCGGTGTATTATCACAACTACATGCTCGGCGAACTTTACGGAGCGCAAATCCGCGCTTCGCTCGAAAAAAGCGCGGCCGGCGACCCGAAACGCTTCGGCGCCCTCCTGAAAGAAAAAGTGTTCGCGCCGGGAGCCTCCCTGCCTTGGCCGGAATTTGTCGAAAGTTCGACCGGCGAGCCGCTGACCTCCCGCGCTTTCGTCGAGGAAATCAAAGCCGCCGACGCCGCGACAAAATAACGGTCGCGTCAATTTTACCGGTCTTATCGGCGTTAGCAAATTTCCCGTCAGCGCCGATTTTGCCGATTCAACCGTTTTCGCCGCTCGAACGGCGCGCCGTCCCGAACGATTTTAACGAATTTTCCGGTTAAAACGTTTCCAAAGCGCGCCGTCGGGCCGCTTTTCGTCGATTTTCCTAACGGTTCCCTTTTCCCAATGACGCAACTGAGCGACCGAACGCGGCGTTTTTGGACGACGCTCCTCTTTTTTCTCGGCGGCCCGGCGTTTCTCGGGTTCGTCGCGTTTCGTCTTTATTGGCGAACGACGGACGCGGCGCTCGATCGCGAAAAGGAGCGCTTGACCGCCGCGACCCGTTTCGACGTCGATTTCGCCGATCGCCGCTTTCTCCGCCCGGGCGTCCGCCGCCTTGAAAACGCGACTTTTTCGACGCCGTCGAGCGCCGAGCCCGCCGTTTTTTGTCCCGAAATTTACCTTTTGTCCGCCGTCGACGAGGAAACGCTCGCGACGTTCGCCCGTTCGTTCGACGAGCGTTCCGGTCGCGCCGAGCCCGCCGATTTTAGCGATTCCAACGAAAACGCGGATTCCGCAAGCGCCGACGAAAGCGCCGACTCCCCGTCCCGCTCCGCCGCGCCGACGACCCTTTCGCTTCTCTTCGACGAGACCGGCGAGCCGCGCGGCGACGCGCTTTTGGCGGTCGTCCCGACGATTTACTGTCGCGACCGCGATATTTTTCAAGTTAAAAACCGTTTTTGCGACGAATTTTTACGTCTCGTCGCCGCCGACGCGCCCTCGAAACGCCCGTTCGCCCTTTGCGTCGTCGCCGAGCGGGTCGTTTTCCAAGACGAGCCCGCTTTCCGCGAAACGCTCGACGCGACGCTCGCTTCGGATCCGCCGACGCCCCGTTCGACGAGCGACTTGAAATCGCTTTTCCGCGTCGCGGCGACGCAAACGGATCGCGGCGCCGCGGACGTTTCCGAGTCGACGACGGAACGGGAAGTCGTCTCGTTCGCGTCGGAAGCGCCGACGCTCGAACGGTTTCGCGCTCTTTTCGTCGACTCGCCGGATCGGGAAAGGGTCGAAGCGCTTTTCGAGTTGCGCAAAATTTCCTGCGCCCGTCCGCTCTTCGTTTCGTTCGAAACGGCGGTCGACGCCCCGGGCGCCCGGTTCGCGTTCGAGTCCGGCGCGACGCCGACGCCGAGCGTTTTCGCGGCGCGATTTTTCCCCTTTTTCCGTTCGTTGAGCCCGGAAAGTTGGTTCGTCGGTTCCGTCGCGGCGAGCGACGCGCCCGATTTCGGCGCCGAATTTTTCCCGACGTCGCCGATTTCGCCCGTTCGCGACGCGGACGCCGCCGACGCCGCGCCGACGGTCGAACGCGTTTGGACGACGCGGCTCGACGGCTTCCGCCTCTTCCGTTGCGACTTGAAAAAGTTGACCGCGCGAGTCGATTTGCCCCGTTTTTCCGGCGTCGTTTCCGAATTTTTGGTCGAGCGCGGAGCGACGCGACGCGGCGTTTTTCTCGGCTCCGGCTCGTTGCGCGTCGTCGACGGCGCCTTCCCGCAGTCCTTTTGGAGCCGACTTTGCGCCGAAGGCCGCCTGCGCGTTATCCCGCCGCAAACGCTCTCTTACCGCTTTATGAACGACGCGACGCCGTTCAACATTTTCGAAATCCTTTTCGAAACGCGCCCGGACGGGATCGTTTTCGATTCGCGCTACAACAACAAAATCATCGCCTTTTATCAAGAAAGCGATTTAACGTACCAGTTTCACCTCGACAAGTCGGTCGCCGGACGCCCGCTCCCTTACTCGGAGCCGTTGCGCGCGCTCTTCGAAACGCAGGACGCCCGCGAATTTTGGACGCCGTTGACCCGCGCCGCGCTCAACCACCTCCCGATCGAACGCGCCGTTCCCCGGCCCTCCGACGCCAGGTCGAACGCCGAGCCCCCTCGCCTCGACGCTTTTTCGACGCGCTCGCCCGAACCGTCCCCGCCGACGCCGCAAACTTCCCCAACTTCCCCAACTTCCCCAACTTCCCCAACGTCGCAACCGGCCCAACCGGCTCAACCGTTTTAACCGTCGTTTTTCGTCGGTCTTCGCTCTTTCTTGAAACGCCAAAAGCCGCTCGCCGACGCGCTTTCAACGCTCGACGAACGGCTTTTTCGTTCGTTTGCCGCCGACTTTGCCGGTTTTGCCGGTTTTACCGTTCGCTCGTCGTTTCCTCCGCGTCGTCGCCCAACGAAACGACCGCCCAAGCGCGAACGCCGTCGGCCTCGATCTTCGTCAAGATCGCTCCGGCTTCGGTCGTCGCCAACGCGCCTTCCAGCGGGAAACTCGACGCGGAATCGAGCGCCGTTTTCGACGTTTCGACCCGCCAAAGAAGGACGTTCTCCGCGTTTCGAGCGTCGTCGGGCGCCGTTTTCTCCGCGCCGCCGTCGAGATCCGCCGCGCTCGGGCCCGCTCCGCCGTTCGTTCCGGCTCGAGCCGCTCGCGTTTCGTCGACGGAAACGGCGATCGCCGCGGACAGCGACTCCGAAAAGTCGATCCGCCGCCGTTCGAAGTAAAAGAACGTCGCCAGCGCGACGCAAAAGAGCGCGACGACGGCGCCGCGACTCGCTTTCAACGCGCCGAAAACGACCCAAAACGTCGTTAACAGCGCCAAAACGCCGCATCCGACGAAACCGAGTCGAACGACGCGTTCGGCGATCGGCGCTTCGCGGAGCCAAAACGCGTTCAATTTTTCGAGCGTTCGCGCCTTCATTTCGAGCAAATTATCGAACAGAATCGGCGGTTGCGCCTCCGCCGGAACGAGCGTTCCAAGCGTTTCGGCGCGGCGCTCGTCGTCCGCGTAAAGGAGCGTTTCGTCGAGTTCGAGCGAACCGAGCGCGGCGTCGAGCGTCGGCGCCCAAAACGCGTCGATCCGAACCGACTTCGCGTCCCCGAGCGTCTCCGGCTCGACGGCCAACCGCAACGAACGGCGTCCGGCGGCGTCCCGTTCGAGCGACGCGTCGAGCGTCGGCGCGATCGTCGGCTTGCGATAAACCGTCGCGGCGCCGAGTTTTTCGAACGGCGTTCTCTCGCAATTCCAAAGGGAAACGGTCAACGCGCCGGAAACGTTCGGCTCGACCGGAAGCGCGACGCGCCGCCGCCCCCGTTTCGCCGTCCAAACGCGTTGCGCCAACGCGACGCCGTTTTTCTCGACCGTCGCGGCCAACGGAACGTCGCTTTCGGCCCAAACGTCGAACACGACGTCCCGTCCGGACTCCAAAATCGGCGAAGCGAGCGAAAACGCGACCCGTTCGACGCTCGCCGTCGGCGTCGGAAAAACGAGCGTTTCGAACGCGGGCGCTCCCGACGCGTCGCGCGCCGCAGATTCCGCCTTAACGGCCGCGTCGTCGTCAATTTTATCGGATTTATCGATTTTACCGATTTCGTTGTCTTCAACGATTTTCGCGGTCGCGCCGTCGAACGCCGTTTCGAGCAAATACGTTTCGTCCGCGTCCGGCGTCCAACGGAACGAGCCGACGCCCGCTTCGGAAGTTTTCGCCGTCGCGACGCGCCCTTCGGAGTCGTTTAACGCGAACTCGCCGACGACCGGTCGCCCGGCGCCGTCGACGCACTTGAACCAAAGAACGCTCTCGCGTCCGGCGACCAAACGCTCGCCCTCCGGATAAAACCGAACGTCGAGCCGCGATTCCGACGATTCCGACGATTCCGACGATTCCGACGATTCCGACGATTCCGAC
>CAZIJJ010000004.1:59177-114501 GCA_964539525.1 uncultured Planctomycetaceae bacterium
CGATTCCGACGATTCCGACGATTCCGACGATTCCGACGATTCCGACGATTCCGACAATTCAACCGGTTCCGCCAACGAAAAAGCCGAAACGCCGCCCGCGTCCGCCGCCGCGGCGACCGCGGTTTCCCTCAAAGCAAACGCCGCCGCGTCCGTTTCCGGCGCGTCGAAAACGACCGGCGAATCGCCCGCGCCCGCCGATCGACGGGTCGCCTTCGACGCCGCTTCATCTTTCCGCGGCGCGCCGACTTCCCGACGTTTCGACGCCGACGTTAAAACCGTTTCCCGAGCGGCGCCCGTCGTCGGCGCGTCGACGACCGTTAAAATCGTTTCAACCGTTTCCGTTTCGCGCTCGCCGGCGGAAATCGTCAGCAACGTTCGCTCCGGAAAATCGGCGACGTCCGGAATCTTGAACCGCGCGAAGCCGCTCGCGTCGCCGCTCTCCGTATGCGCGAGCAACGGCTCGCCGGTCGCGGCGTCCGAAAAAGAAAACCGAATCGGAACGCGCCGGGGCTTCCCGTTCGGGCCGGTCGTCGTCGCCGAAATCGTTTGCGACGCGCCCCGAGCCAACGTCGGCGGCGCCGCGATCTGAATCCGGAAATCGTCCCGAAATCGCGCTTGCAACGCCGTTTCCTGCGCCCAAAATCCGAACGTCGTCGTCAAAGCGACCAAAACGAGCGCGACGATCAACTTTTGAAAGAGCGTCGTTCGCGGAAGCCGCTCGATCAACCGACGCGCCGTCGAACGCCGCGAACCGCGCGCCGTTCGTCCGACCGTCGCCCAAGCGCTCGCGTCGCCGACGTTCCCGACCTCCGCGCCGAAAGACGCCGGCGCCCGTTTCGCCGTTTTTTCCCGCTTCGCCGACTTTTCCGATTTTTCCGACTTTTCCAGCTTTTCGGATTTTTCCGCCGAATTTGATTTTCGCGTCAAATTCAACCGACGTTTCGCCCGCCTCCGATTCGAACCGCTCGACGCGTTCTCGACAAGCGCGGCGGTTCCTCCGGATTCGGCGGATTCGGCGCCCCGCGACGCGTCGTTCAACTCGGGCGCTCCCGCCGCGGCGAAGAAAAACGACGCGCCGTCGTCGAACGCCGCCGTTTCCACCGCGACGTTTTTCGCCGTCGCCTCGTCGTTTTCGATCTCCGGCTCTTCCCAGCGCGCGGCCCGTTTTAAAAGCTCGACCGTTTCCCGGGCCTCGTCGAAAAGCCGGGCGGCGGTCGCGTCGGAAGCGATCAACCGCCGCGTTTCCTCCGCTTCGTCCCGGTCGAGAAGGCCGTACAACAACTCAAGGGCGCGCTCTTTTAATTCCCGTTCGGAAAACTCGCTTTTCATCGTTTCGCCTCCGCCGCGTCGTTTTCGGTCGACTCGCCGCCGCTCGTCGGGCCCTCCGCGTTTTCCCCGCCGTCGTTTTCGATTTTTTCGCTATTTCCGTTAATTTCGCCAACTTCGGCGTTTTCGGCGTTTTCGGCGACGTCGGGTCGGACGCCCGCCTCGGCCGCCGCTCGCAACTTCGCCAACGCTCGCCGCATCGTCGTTTTGACCGTTCCCAACGGCAACCCGGTCGCCTGCGCGATCTGCTCGTAAGTCAGCTCGCCGTTTTGGCGCAAAAGAAAAACGTCCTTTTCCTTCCCTTCGAGCCGTCGGACGGCGTCGCGCAACGCGGCGAGCCGTTCGCTTTCGAGCGCCCGCGCCTCCGGATCCGCCCCGCCGTCGGTCGTCGGTTCGAGCTCCTCGACCGAAACGGCCTTGCGTCGGCGCCGCCATCCGCTTTTGAGGACGTCGAGCCCGACGTTGTACGCGACGCGGAAGACCCAAGCGCGCAAATTGACGATTTCGTCGAGATTGTCGCGATTTTTCCAGCAACGGACGAACCCGTCCTGCAAGGCGTCCCGCGCGTCGTCGGCGTTCCCCAGCAAATGGCGGAGCGTCCCCAGCAACTCCGGCTCGAAACGAACGAACGCGTCCTCCAGCCTCAACTCCGCGGGCGTTCGCGCCGCCGAGTCGCCGTCCGGAAAGACGATCCGCCGTCTTTTGGTTGTCGTCGTCATTATTAATTAACGTCCGTTTGAATCGAATCGCCGAAACCGGTCGCCGCGCCCCTCGCCTCAAAAGACGAACGACGCAACGCGAAAGATTTCGGCGTCGAGAAAAAATCAGGAAAAAATTTCGCGTTTAACGGCGAAACCGTTTCGACCGTTTCAACCCGTCCCGTCCGCTTAATCGACGCGACGCATCTTCTCGAAACTCGGGAACAACCGCCAACCGAGGATCGGAAGCGGCTTCCCGTGCGGCCAGTAAACGCAGAACGCCTTGCCGATCAAGTACTTGCGATCGACCGTTCCCCAATAGCGGCTGTCTTGACTGAAACCGCTGTTGTCCCCGAGCGCGATATATTGCCCGGCGTTTTGGCGGAAAAGCGCCGACTTCGTGTTCCCGTACCCGCGCCAAAGCGTCGGCGACGACATAAACCGCGCCAACTCTTCCTCGAAACTTTCCGCGCTCCCGACGTCGCCGAACGGCGGACGCGTCTCGAACAGCCGGTCGCAACGGCGCGAACTCCGGGAGTCCGAAAAACGGCGCGAATCCCAATCTTCGAGCGCTCCGTGCGCGATGTAATAAACGTCCCGCAAAACCTTTAGCCGCTCGACGCGAACCGTCGCCCCGACGGCTCCAACGGCGACGGGCGCCAGGTCGCGAGCGTTCGGGTCGCGGTTGCGGGGAATCGGCGCGACGCCCGTTTCGACGCTCGGAACCGCCAACGCGGAATACCGTCCGCCGCCGGTCGCCTCGCCGAGAGCGACGTTCGGGAACGCGAGCTCCTTTCCGTCGACGACGACGCGGATCTCCTCGTCGACGTTCAAAAAGACGACGTCGTAAGAACGCCCCTCGACGAACGGGAAGTCGACCGACGTCGGCGCGAACTCCGGAACGCCCGGGATCGACAGCGTTATCGATCCGGAACGCGGCGCGACGACGCAGCGGAAAACGACGCCCCCTTTGACCAGATCGAAATAAATTCGGTCGGCTTCCGACGCGGTCTTCTCAACCGTCAGCGCGCAGGAAACGGCCAGGTCGCCGACCCAGTTGTACCCGACGCCGTAAGGATTTTTCGCGCAAACGATCCGCTCGGAACCGTCCGGGTCGACGACCGTTCGCGCCAATTCCTCGAAATCGCTCCGCTCGTCTCGCGACCATTCGTACCGCCCGGTCGCCCGGTTCGTTTCGGCGACTCGCGAAATTCCGGCGTTATAACCGGAAAAATCGTCGATCAACCGGGGATTGTTCGCGACGACGCCGTCGCGCTCGACTTCCGGCGGCAGTTTGCCGGTCGTCAGGTAAAACCAATCTCGCGACGTCGGAACGACGCGGCGATAACGGAACCAACTCGCCTCGACGTCCTCCGGCGCGACCGGCGCGACGTCCGCCTCGGTTCCAAGCCGCAACGTCTCCCGCGTCTCCGCTTTGACCGGGCCGCCGTCGAACCGGAATCCGCGAGCGCCCGGCTCTCCGAACGCCGCCCAAGCGACGCGCCCTTCGTTTTTCGCGGCCAAATCGTCCGTCCAAGGCTCCGGCCAACCGAGCGCGGCGAGTTTCGGCGTCGAATAATCGGCGTCGCACACAAGCTGTAAAATTTGTCGCAAATATTTCCAATCTTTACGGCAAATTTCAAACGGGGCTCCCGACGCGGCGGCGGCCGTTTCGGCGGCGACGGAACCGGCGAACGACGCCGGAGCGTCCGACAGATCGCCGTCCGCCGCCCAATCGCGCCCGGCGTCCGTCCCGTTCGACGGCGAACCGGCGAGCGTCGCGGCGTTTTCCCCGGTCAACGGTTGCGCGAAAAGGTCGCCGTATTGAACGCGGAGCCGCTCGTTCGGAAGCCCGACGATCCGCTTGATGAAGTTGATTTTCGGCTCGGCCGGAGCGCGAAAGACCGAAACGTCCCAACGCCGCAATTCGCGTTGGTCGAACGCCAATTTGCTGACGAGAATGCGGTCGCCCGCGAACGACGGGGCTTTTTCGTCCTCCTTCGGATCCGGTTCCTCGTCGCCGAAATACGGGGTGAAACCGCATTGCGGACACGTTCCGGCGACGACGTGCTCGCCGCTGCGCGCGTTCGCGGAGCCGTCCATTTCGGAACTCGCGCTCGTTTGGAACGGAAACCCGCACTCGTCGCAAACGACGTCCTTATGCCGCCCCATCAGCGTCGGCGCCATCGAGCCGGTCGGAATAACGTAAGCCTCCGCTTCGAAGGTTTTAAAAAGGAACGCCAAAAAGAGCGCGACGGCCAGCGACTCGCAGATCTCGCGGACTTGAACGAACGTCGACGGCGCCGGTTCCGGCTCGCGTTTTTTACCCGTTTTGCTCATTTTACCCGTTTCGCCCGTTTTATTCGTTCCGTCGCCTTCTTTTTTTTCGGCCGCGATTCCGGACGCTCCGACGCTCGACGGCTCGACGCAAGGTCGCGTTTCCGTTTTTTTCGAGTTGAACGACGATAAAATCGACATAATCGGCGCCTTTCTTCTCCGCGAACGCCCGCGCCGACGCGTCGGACGCTCGCTTTCGTTATTTTCTCGTTTTTACGTATATTCTTTATTTTAACGTTCGATTCCCCGCTCCGCGACGACGCGGCGCCGTTTTCCGGACGAAAACGCAAGAAATCGAAGAAAACGCCGCGCCGAACGCCGCCTCCAACTTTAAAAAAAAACGGAAGCGATTATAATCTTAAGAAAAGGCGTCGACGCGAAACGCGATTTTCCTTATTATAACCGCGCTTTCGGAATTTTCCAACCCCCCGACCGCTCGAACGGCGGAAACCGCGGCTTCCGACAAAAAAAGTCGAAAAAAAGTCGCCGTCCGACGCCGCGACGTCGCGCTCGGTCGGTTCGAACGCGTCGCGCCCCCTCGCCCCCGACGCTCGACGGTTTTCCGGTCGTCGCCGCGTCCCATTCGAGCCGCTCGAACGGCCCCTATAGTAATAATGACAAAATCTCGCAATCTCGATTTCGTTTCTCGCAACGTCGGCTTCATCGGTTTGGGTCAAATGGCGACCGCGCTCGCGTCCGGTTTCCTCCGCGCGGAGTTGATCGCGCCGGAGCAATTGTTCGGATTCGACGTTTCGTCGGACGCCGCCGCCCGTTTCGCGTCGACGACCGGAGCGACTCTTTGCGCCGACGCCGCCGCGACGGTCGCGAAAGCCGACGTCGTCTTTTTCGCCGTCAAACCGCAATACATGAGCGCCGCCCTCGAACCGGTTCGCGCCGCCCTCGCCTCCGCGCCGTCGAGCAAGCTTCTCGTTTCGATCGCCGCCGGGCTCCCGATCTCTTACTTCGAGTCGACGCTTTTTCCGGAAATTCGGCTTATTCGGGTCATGCCGAACACGCCGGCGCTCGTCGGCGCGGGAGCGTCCGGGTTCGCCCGTTCCCGAAACGCGACGCCGGAAGACGGCGCCTTCGTCGGCGAATTGCTCCGCTCGGTCGGTTGCGCGTTCGAACTCGCCGAAAACCAACTCGACGCGGTAACGGGTCTTTCCGGTTCCGGCCCGGCGTTCGTTTATCTCGCGTTGGAAGCGCTCGCCGACGGCGGAGTGAAAGCGGGCCTTCCCCGCCCGATCGCGCTTGAACTCGCCGCGCAAACGCTGAAAGGCTCCGCCGAAACTTACCTGCAGACCCGCAAACATCCGGGCGAACTCAAAGACGCGGTAACGAGCCCCGCCGGAACGACGATCGCCGGCGTCGCCGCGCTCGAAGAACGCGGTTTCCGCTCCGCGCTGATCGAAGCGGTCGACCGTGCGACGGCCCGCAGTCGCGAACTCGGCGCCCGTTAAAACCGTTTCAACCGCGTCGTTCGTTAAAACCGTCGCGACCGCGCCGTCCGGCGGTTTTTCGCCCGTTTATCCGTTTTTCCCTTTCACCCCGTTTTAACCGCCGACGCAATGCCGATCCCGCCCCCACCGTCGCCGTTTGAACGCCCGCAAGCGCCGCCGCGCCGCGCTCCGCTTCCGACGCCGACGTCCCCCGAAGCGTTCCGTTCGCTCGACCGCTCGATCGAACCCGCTTCCGACGGCGAAAAAAAGTCGCGCCTGCCGTCCGAATCGGTCGGAAAACTCCCGACCGGTTGGCGGGTCTCGTCTTGGCTCGTCAGCCTCGCGCTGCACGTCGCGCTCACGATCGTTCTCGCGTTGATCTTCTTCCCGAAACCGTCGCAACCGACCGTCGAGGCGATCTTCTCGACGGAAATCGGCGACCAACTCGAAATTTTTACCGAAGACGAAGGCAATCTCAACCCGAACGAAGCGGCGGAATACGCGCTCGACGTTCCGCAGGAGCTCAAAATCGAGGACGCCGTCGTTTTTGAGGAGAAAGAACTGCCGTTTATCCCGGACGTCGACGCGCCCTTCTTCGAGCAGTCGCGGATCGACATGACCGACGCCCTTTCCGGCCGCGTCGATCCCGGGACGAAAAACGACCTGATCGCGAAATACGGCGGAAATCAATCGACGCGGGAAGCGGTCGCCGCCGGGCTCGCCTGGCTCGCAAAACAACAGCGCCGCGACGGTTCTTGGAGTCTGCAGGGCCCGTACGCCGACGGAATTTCCGCGAACATGCCGGACAATCCCGTCGCCGCGACGGGGCTCGCGCTCCTCGCTTTTCAAGGGGACGGCAACAGTCGAACCGACGGCGAGCACGCGTCGGCCGTTCGCCGGGGTTGGGCTTGGCTCCTGAAACAACAGCGCGACGACGGCTGTTTCACCCCCGACGGGGTCTCGGCGGAAAGCCTTTTTTACACGCACGCCGTTTGCTCGATCGGGATCTGCGAACTTCTCGCGATGGAAAAAGGAGCGAACGTCGCGCTCCGGAAGCAGGCCCGGCGGGCGGTCGATTTTTTGCTCGAAAATCAACATCCGGAACTTGGCGGCTGGAAATACTTTCCCGGCGTCGGTTCCGATCTTTCCGTAACGGGATGGTGTTTAATGGCGCTAAAAACGGCGCAAACGGCGAAAATCGAGATTCCCGAATCGCATTTCGAACGCGTTTCAAAATTTCTCGATTCCGTTCAATACGACGACGGCGCCGGATACGTTTACGAAGTTGACGCAAGGGGCCAAATCAGCGTGGAGAAAATGCGTCCGTCGATGACGGCGACCGGGCTCCTTTGCCGCGAGTATCTCGGTTGGGAACGCGACGCGCCGGCGCTCGAACGGGGCGCGAAAGAGCTGACGCATGAGGATAATCTGGTTCGTTTCCCGAAAAACGAGGAAGAGGAAAAAGCGTTTTACAGCAACGTTTACGGCTGGTACTCGACCTCGATGGCGCTGAAACATCTCGGCCCTTACGACGAATATTGGCGGCGCTGGAACGCCGCGCTGAGTTCCGAACTGCCCAAACGGCAAGAAGAAAAACCGTCGAAAGAAGCCGGAAGTTGGACTCCGAAATACGACGAATACGGTTTCGGCGGCGGGCGGCTTTACGTTACGACGCTGTCGATCCTTTGCCTTGAAGTTTACTACCGTTATTTGGCGATTTACCGCGATTAAACGCCGGTTCGAACGCCGTTTGAAAACGCCTGTTTCCACAACGTTTTTCAACAATCGAAACGCGGTTCGTCGAGCCGCCGTTTTTCCGTTTTATCCCGACGCGTCGTCCGTTCCGTTCGGAGCGCGCGCCGTCGTCGCCGTTCCATCCCGTTTTTATAAAGGATTGCCTTTATGCAACTTACACGCAGAACGTTTATGCTCGCGACCGCGCTTTTGTCGGCGGTTCGTCCCGACCTGCTCTTCGCCGACGGCGCGTCGGCCGTCCCGTTCGTTCCGAAAACCGGCGCGTTCGGGGACGAAAAGCTCGTTTTCGCCGCGTCGAACGACGTCGGTTGGGGCGGTTTCCTCGGCGCTCGCTATCAAAAATCGCTCGAACGTCTTTCGCAGGAGCCGATCGACAAAGTCGACTTCGTCCTTGCCGACGTCAACTTCAACCAGGAGCGGCGTTTCACGAACTACAGCGGCGACATTTCCGGCCGTTACATCGAAATCGCTTCCCTTGCGTCGCGTCCGGATCGCCTGGTCGCGCCGATTTTGCCGCGGGTGATCGACGAAATCGTTCAATACCAAAAGCCGGACGGGCACTTCGGCCGCGACGTCGATTGGGATAAACCGATCGACATCGCCGGCGCGACGGATCGTTCGCTTGAAATGCCGATCCTTTGGGGGAACGGTCGCCTTATCCTCGGTCTTTTCGCGGCTTACGAACGTTTCGGCAACGAAAAAGCGCTCGCCGCGGCGGTGAAAATGGCCGATTTTTACGTCAATATCGTCGTCAAGCGCTTCTGCGATCCGGCGCGGATGGACGAATACGAGCAGCAGGCCGCCGGATACGCCGCCGCTTACGTTACCTGCGTTTACCACGGAATCGAAGGGCTCGTCCGCGCTTATCGAGTTACCGGCGAAGCGAAATACCTTGAAACGGCGAAGGTTATGGCCGACTTCCACGAACGTTTCGACACGCTCCCCGTCGGGCACAGCCACGGCTCGATCAGCGCCCACGAAGCGTTGATTATGCTTTACGAAGAAACCGGCGAGAAAAAATACCTCGACCGCGTCGCCAACCGTTGGACGGAAGCGGTCGCGAACGGCTACGTCAACCCGTGCGGCGGCGTTTCCGAAAAATTCGAAGTGTCGTACCCCAGCGACGAGGGCTGCAGCGAGGCGGACTGGATGCGGCTCAACCTCATGCTTTGGCGCAACACGAGAGAAGCCAAGTACTTAGACTTCGCCGAACGCATGCTTTACAACGCGTACCAGGCGAACCAATGGGCGACCGGCGGCTTCGGACACCGTCATCTCGGCGTCGACGAAAAGGGCCCGTTCTCCTGGAAGCCGCGCTACGCCGAATCGTACTGGTGCTGCAGCTACCACGGCCCGCTCGGTTATTACGAATTGAAGGAATTTTTGGCGGTCGGAGCCGTCGCCGCCGACGGTTCGAAGACGATTTACTACAATTTCCCGCTCGAATTCGACGTTCCGCTGACCCTCGACGGCGAAAAATGGAGCGTTTCGTCGCGACCGCTCGAGCCGAAAAAAGTCGGCGCGCAAACCGTTTTCGGCGCTAAAATCAAAGTCGCCGGCCCCCAAGGGAAAAAGATCGACCTTTCGATCCGGATCCCGGATTGGGCCGAAACGTCGGTCGCTTCCGAAACTCCGTTTTCGAGCGAACTTGCGAACGGGCGCCGCGTTCTGGCCGGCGTCGAAGCGGGCGCGGAAATTCAAATCGTTTTCAACGCGAAGCCGATTTTGGAAGACCGCCGCTTCCATCGCGTCGAACTTCCGGCGCTCGAAGCCGGGCAAACCGAAACGCTTCCGGAAACGGTGTTGCGACTCGGCCCGAACGTTCTCGTTTCGAAAAAGAACGACGGTTCCGCGATCGAACCGCTCGCCGTTAAAATCGACGCCGACGGCGCGATCGTCCTTCCGGAAACGCTGACGAGCGTTTACGAGATGACCGACGCCGAGCGCGACGGCGCGCACTCGTTCGTTTTCAACGTCGAACTTTCGAAGTAACGCCGTCTTTCCCGAACCGTCCGCCGTCTCGACGCCCGTTCGCAAGTCGAGACGGCGACGCAAGTTAAGCGCCCGCGAAAAAAGGCGCGTCGAGCCGTTCGAACTCGACGCGCCTTCTTTTGGCTCCGATTTTAACGATCTTAACGACGTTGTCGGTTTCAACGCTCGTCGCGGGGCCGCGTCAGTCGTCGAGCCCCCATTCGCTCAAAACGCGCTGCAATTGGCGCTCGACTTCGTCTCGGGGCGTCCGCGCGATCGGGAAAACGGGCGTCGGATTGAACGCGTCGTTTTGCATTTCCCGTTCGCGCCGTTCTTCCTTCGAATCGACTCGGGACGCGACGACCTCGTCCTGCAAAGCGTTCAGCCATTCGGGCGTCTCGAACCCGGCGCCGCCCGGAGCCTTCGCAAACTCGTCGATCTGCCGTTTCAACTCCTGGAACACCGGGTTCGACTCGTCGCCGCGCCGGGCCTCGGTGATCGCGTCGAAAACAAGCCCGCACATTTGCGCGACGTCGAGCGGCCGCACGAACCGCTCCGACAACCGTTCCCGCGCGCTTTGGAGACAAAAACCGTACCGCTCCGTTAAATTATTATAATTGCGCAAACTTTCCTGCGAAAGATCGGCGCTTTTCGTTTTGACGTTGCGCTTCCAAAGCTCGGCGGCTTCCCGGCGTCCGGCGCGGATCAAGGCGTCGTGCGCCCAATAAACCGGCTTCAAATTCCAAGCGATCCGCTCGTAATTCGCCAAAACGCGGAGGAAATCGAGAAGCGCGTACAGGTTTTCGCCGCGATCCGACTGCGTCGTCGTGCTGTTATAATCGACGTATTCGGAATAATTTTCCGCAACGCATTCGAGCGCGATCTCGAGAAGCCCCGCCGCTCGATCCAAATTTTCGGAGCCTTCGACGATTCGGGTCGCCAGCTTGTCGCCGAACTCGACCTCGTCGTTTTCCCGTTTCAGATCGCAAAGCGTCGTCAGGTAAACGCGCGTTCCCTGATGCAAGATCGCTCGAATGTTGCGGAAATTCAGGAACGACTGCGTAAACAGGTCGGCGCCGTATTCCTGAATAAAGTTTTTCAGCGCGTTCCACTGACCCGACGTCGAGATCGCCTCGACCGACGAAATGCGAATGTGCTGGCTGTGCGAAAGCCAACGGCGCAAAAGCGCGTCCATCGTCCGCTCAAGGTAAGCGACGAGCGCTTCGTCGTTCGAAGCGAACGGGCCGTCCGGTTTCAAACGCCAATATTTCGACGACTCGGCGAGCGTTTCGGTCAAACCGCGCGTCGCCGTTTCGACGAGGCGGTCGAACTCGGTGATCGAACCGGGCGCCGAAAGCCGCGCTCGCTCCATTTTCTGAACGCAGCGGAGGAGTTGGAACGTCTCGACGAAAAGCCCGAGCCGCGGCGCGTACTCGAAAAGCCGCGTTACGACCTGCTGCAACCGTCGGCAGTCGACGATCGCCTTCGCGTCTCCGCCCCGCGACGTCGGAATGTAAAGGAGCGTTTCGTTTTCGAACCGGGCGATCAGCTCCGGCCAAAGGCGGCGCGTTCGCTTCGAATCGCCGCGCAACATCGCCCCGAACGTTTCCAACGCCTTCGACTTCCAGGGTTTCGCGTATTTTTCCGAACGTTCGTCGCGCAGCGCCGCCTTCAAAAAGACGACGGCGTCCTCGACTTCGACGATCGTCCAGATCACGCGGTCGAGCAGTATTTCCTTCGTTCCGCGGAGTTGGTCGTACTCGGCCAGCGCTTCGGCGGTTCCGTTCGGTTTCGGGATGCGGAAGCGCGACGCCTGATCGAGCAATTCGTAAAGGTCGCGTTCGAAAACGTTCGCCTGCTCCAACCAGCCTTCGAGCCGAAGTCGGGCGTCGCTCAGCGTTTCGTCGTCGAACGGCTCGCTCGAGGCGGTCGCCGCCGCGCCGCGCAGGATCGGCGACTTTCCGGCCGCGAACTTCCACAATTTCGCCGTCGAATAGACGAACGAAAGCGCCTCGTTGACGCGATCGGTCTCTTGCGCAAATTCGTAATCGTCCCCTTCGTCGCTAAACTTCGCCCCTTTTCCCTCGACGACGTCGTCGTCGACGCCGTCTTCGGCGCTGTCGCGGAACGACATGTTGTCGTAAGCCGCGCCGTACAACGGGTCGATTCCGCGTTCGCGCTCGTCGTCTTCGCCGTCGTCGCTCCAAGGATCGTCGACTTCGCCGTCGTCGTCGAAACTTTCAAACTCGACCGCCGCGGAGCCGGGTCGCGCCGTTTCGTCGTTTTTCCGCGTTTCGTCGTCTTCGGCGTCGTCGAGATCGTCGTCCAGCAACCGGCGGATCAACCGCTCGACGTCCTCCGGTTCGAGCCCGTTCGACGCGCGGAGTTCCTCGGCGGCGGTCAAACTTTCCTCGTCGCCGTTCTCCTCGAAAGCTCGGATCACCTCGTTCCAAAGTTCCGCTTTGCGCCGCTCGTTTTCCTCTTCGACGGAAGTCGGAGCGGACGCGCCGTCGTTTTTCCGCGCCGTTTTTCCGGCGTCGGCGTCGAAATCGGGATTCGAAACGGAAATCGACTTTCCGACGCCGAAAACATACTCCTGATAGCGGCGCCGCTCGCTCGCCGACATGCGCAGCTCGTTCAGCGCGATCTGCATGAAGACGCGGTACGTCAGGAACTTCGGGAAAACGTCGGCGTTGTCGGCGTAAAACCGCTCGAACTCCTCCGGCGACGGCAAATTCTCCGGGTCGATCGCTCGGGCCGCGTCTTTAAAAGTCGCTTTCACAACGAGTTTCGGCGTTCCGATCGGCGAATACCCGACGAATTTCGTCGCAAGAATCAGTCGTCGCGCCAAGTCGGCGAGAATCGGGTTCTCCGTCCGGAAAGCCAGTTTTTTGTCGAAGCGATCCGGATCGAGCCGCAACGTCGGGATCGTCCAGTTTTCCCCGGCGTTCGCCTCGAGCCGATCGAGAAAGCTTTTCGTCAAATTCCAACGGCGCAAATACTCGTCCCGCGACGGCTCGGCGTCCGCGCCGCCCCGACGCCCGGCCGACAGGCGTTTCGTTTCGCGTTTCGACTCGGTTCCGCTCGGCCCCCCCCAAACCTGCTCGATCCAAGCGAACGCGATCGAGCAGAACGAGTAATCGCCCTCGGTCAACGGGATCGTTTCGGAGCGGTCGAGCCAATAAATAAGGAGCGACGCGGAGGAAATTAGGTCGTTTTTGTCGAGCAGAGCTTCGGCGAGAAGCACGAACGCCTTCGGAGAACCGAACCGCTCGACGTGTCGGCGCCAAAACGCGACGTCGCCCACCGCTCCGCCCGCCTGCCGCCAGGCCGCCAAAGCGGTCGAGACTTTCGCCGCCGACTCCCAAACGGCCAAGCCGGAAAACCCTTCGACGCTCGACGTTTCGTCGCTTCCGAACTGATCCCACCAACCGGCCAGGTCGCTCATTCTGTCGGACAGATCGACGCGCAGGTCGAAGTCGCCGGTCGCCGCGGCCTCTTTCTGAAGTCTGCTGTACAGGTCGAAAATATCGTTCAACAGGTCGACGAACCCGTCGAGCCGATGGTCGTGCACGACGGATTCGACGCCGGGAAAAAGGCTGTACTGCGCGCCGAACCCGAGAATCGACCAGGGATCGGGGAAAGCGCCGCAAGCGAGGCCGCGCCGAAGCAGATCCTCGATCTCCTCCACGCACTTCGAACCCTCGGCGACGCGTCCGGAATCGGCGGCCAAATGCGCCTTCGTAATCAGCGAGTCGATCCGCGACAAAATCCGCGCCGACGGCGTTTCGATAATGCGCGCCTGACGCTCGGCCTCCTTAAAATACCCCATGCGAGCGAACGTCCGCGCCAGGCTGAACCGTTGCAACTGGTCGGCCCGACGCTTCGCCAACGAACGGTTCAACGACTGCCGCGCCCCGGCGAACGGTTGGAAAAGACGCGCCGCTTCGGCCGTCAGGCGCTCGCGGTGCGCTCGATCCGGAACGCGCAGGATCAGCCGTTCGTAAAACGCGTCGCGGTACGCGGCGATCGCCGGCATCAGCGTCGAAAGCGAAACGGTCGAGTCGTGCGCCTGAACGCAACCGCCGGAGACCCCGGACGCCATCAGCGCCGTTCCGGCCGTTACCGCCGCCGCTTCGTAAACGTACTCCGCCCGTCGTTTTTCGTCTTTTTCCTCCCAAACGCGAGCCATGATCGCGTCGAGCGTCGTTTGGTGAACGACGAAACGCCGATAGCGCCCGTCCGCGTCGATGCAGCGATCGTCCCAAGAGCCGAAACTGTAATTCGGGCGCCGATTGACCGGATGATCAAAATCGTAAGCCCGCGGATTGAGCGCGAACTCGCGCAGTTTCGTCGGATCGAACGACGCTTCGCGCAAAATGTCGTCGTCGGTCGAGCGCAAAATTTCGAGCGTTTTCTCGACGACCTCGCGGTACGGCCCGAACGCGGCGCCGACGCCTTCGAGGTAAAGCGGGACGAGCGAGACCCATTCGCGTTCGTTCGGCTCGTGCCGCTCGGCGCCTTCGAGCGTCGGAATCGGCCGATACCCAAGGAAATCGTTCGCCTGCCGCACGACGTCGGCGACCAGATTTTCGTCGTCGCCGAACGCGAAACGGGCGGTCGTCAAGCGGCAAATTCGCGCCAAAAAGAACGAATTGAATAAAAATTCGTTTTTCTGATGAAAAAGCGAATCGCGGTGAAAAATACGATATTCGCTCAACGTCTCTTCGACGAGTTCCAAAAGCCGCGTCGCCTGCCGCGAGTCGCGAAAAACGTCGGACGTTTCGGCGAGCGTCGCAAGCTCGGTTCGCAACGTCGCAAGCGCGTCGCGCCAAATTTCGGTCGAGCCGCGTTCGGCGAGCGCCTCGTACAGCGCGTTCCAAGCCGAAGCGAAGCGAACGTCCCGACTTCCCGTCGAAAAATTCAAATACCCCAAAATATCGCGAACAAAAATCCGCTCGTCGTCGTTCAATTCAAATTTCGTCATCGGTTTCATCAATTTCGTTCGCAAGCGCGGCGCGACCGGCCGTCAAAATCGTTCGAGTCGTCAAAATTATCAAAATCGCTAAACTTTGTCGCTCAACGCGGAGGCGTCGCGGTCGTTTAGGAAAGTTTTCGACGCCCAATTATATTAATAGTAGACCCGTTTTCTTTTTCCACTAGGGGGGGGCCGCCGATATTCCCGCTTTTCTCGTTTCGCGGTTCCGTCGAGGGGCGATTATTCGGAGCGTTCCGCTTGTTTCGCCGGATTTTTTAAGAACGTCAATTCGTTTTTACGTCAAAAATCGATTCAACGCAAAAAAACGTCGCCCGTTTTTGACGAACGACGTTCGTTTTTCGTCTTTTCCGTCGCTCGACGGGTCGGCGTCAAAGCGACGAGCGCAATTTTTCGACCAACGCGTCGATCATTTCCGGCGAGTGCGTCGCGAAAACGGCGATCCGAATCGCGCCGCGCCGCCCGTCGCCGCAAGCCGGCAGGAACGAAACGAGAATCCGCTCGTTCGCCAACGCCCGCTGAATCCGCCGCATATTTTGCGGAGTGCCGACGCGCAACGAAACGATCGGCGACGGCGAATCGGCGACGTCGAACCCCAACGAACGCAACCCGGAGCGCAAACGGGCGGCGTTTTCGCGCAGACGGATCCGCAAATCCGGCGCCGTCGTTAAAATCCGCAAACCCCGAGCGGTCGCCGCGGCGATCGGATTCGACGGAATCGCGCCGCAAAGTTCTTCGCAAATTTCCCCCAACTTCTCGACGAAATGCTCGCTTCCCGGCGCGACGCAACCGAACCCGCCGACCGCTTTCGCCAACGACGCAAACATGTAAAGTCTTACGCCGTCCCGTTTTACGTCAGTCGATCGTCCGCTTTCGTCGAACGAATCGTCGTCGAACGCTTCCGGGTCGAACTCGGCTTCCCAACGGGTTTCGTTGACGCGGCTCAAATCGAGCCCGCAATGTTCGAGCGTTCCGCGCCCCCGTTCGCCCAAAACGCCGACGCCGTGCGAGTCGTCGACCAACAGCGCGGCGCCGGGATAAAGTCGCGCCGCCCGTTCGTACCGGTCGAGCGGCGAAATCGAACCGTCGTCCGCGAAAACGCCGTCGACGACGACGAGCGGTCGAGCGCCGGGCGGCAAATTTTCTCGAAGTCGTTTCGCCAAATCGTCGGGATCGCAATGCCGGAACAAAATCGGCGTTCGAACGTCCGCCTCCGCGCCGCCGTTTCGTTTCCGCCCTTTGCGGTCGAGCGAACGTTTTTCGAGAAGCGGCCGCCAAAACGACGCGGACGCCTCGTCGACGAAAACGCGATCGAACGAACCGTCGAGCAAACGGAGCGTCGCCTCCGCGGTCGTCGCTTCGCTCAAAGCGTAAAAAGCGCGGGAAACGCCGAAAAACTCCGCCGCGTTCCGTTCGACGTCGCGCGCCGGGGCCGGAACGAAACAGCGCCGCGAAGTCGCCGACGCAAGCCCGTATTTCATCGCCGCTTCGCAAGCGGTCGCCAACATTTCCGGATCGGCTTGGAGCCCGAGATAACCGTCTCCGCCGAAATAAACGTAAGTTTTGCCGTCGATCGTCGCCGTCGCGTCGGGCGGGCCGTCGAGCCGAAACGCGTTCTCGACGTTTTCCCGTTCGGCGGCGCGGTTCGAACGAGCGTCCCGACGAACCGCGTTTTCCGACGACGGCGCCGCGAACGCCTTCGCGACGTTTTTGCGCCGTTCGTTTTCCCGCTCGACGTTTTCCCGTCCGGCAAGATCGCCCGCCAAACGACGCAAACGCTCGAATTCGGCGCGATCTTCGGCGTCGGAGAACGCGTCGTCGTTAAAAACGTTAAATTTATCGTTTTCGCCGTCTTCAATATTTTCGCTAAAACGCGTTTTACCGTCGTTCCCGTTTAATTCGTTTCGTTCGCGCCGTTCCTTGCGACGCGAAATTTCCTCCGCGTTAAAATCGGCAAACTCGCCGCGCTTTTCGTCTTTTCGCTCGCCGCCGTTGCTCCGAAGGTTCCAACGCGACTCAAACGCGTCCAAAAACGACGAAAAAACGCTCGGGGCCTCGTCGTTCGGCGCGTTTTCCTTGCAAGCGTCCGAGGAAAACAAATTCGACGAAAAAAAATCGTCGCGGCGCGAACCGAATCGAGGAAATTCGTTAAACGATTTCATGCGGATCTCAAAAGACGTAAATTGGGGAAACTTTGCGCGACGCGACGACAATAACGATTTTCCGCGTCGACCCGGGAAAGATAGCAAGATTTTCCTTTCGAAACAAGAGCGCTTTTTCGATAAAATATCGCCGACGACGGCGCGGTTCGATTCGCTCGCCTCTCGAACGAAAAGAGGAAAAATTTGAAAAAAATCGTTCGTCGCCGCAAAAAAAACTTGCAATCGACGCCGCCGTTTGGTAAAATCGCCCCAAACGCTCGGCGAAACGCCGCGTCGCGACGGCGCGAAACGTCCCGAGCTCCCAATTTATTTGCATTTCATCGGTGCGACCGACAAAAACGTCAAACTCGGCCCCAGAAAGCCGAAAGGAGCGTCTCATGACATTGCGCAACGCCCGTCCCACTCGCCGCGATTTCCTCAAAACGACAACTCTCGCCGCCGGGGTCGGCGCGCTCGGCCTTTCCCGTTTCCCCGTTCCGGCGATCGCCCGCGAAGTCGGCGTCAACTCGAAGCTAAATATCGCGCACGTCGGCATTTCCCGCCAGGGCGCTTACAGCGTCAACGGTTGCAAAAGCCAAAATCAGATCGCCCTTTGCGACGCGGACTCGCAGCATCTCGACGCGGCGAAAGCGACCTATCCGGACGCCAAAATGTACCAGGATTTCCGCGACATGCTCGACGAAATGGGCGACCAACTCGACGCGATCGTCGTCTGCACGCCGGATCACACGCACGCCGCCCCCGCGATCGCCGGGATGAAACTCGGGCTCCACTGCTATTCTGAAAAGCCGCTCGCCCACGATATTTACCAAATCCGCGCGATGCAGAAAGCCGCGAAAGAAAAGAATCTCGTTACGCAAATGGGAACGCAGATTCACGCGGAAGACAACTACCGCCGCGTCGTCGAATTGGTTCAGGCGGGCGCCGTTGGAACCGTCAAAGACGTTAAAGTCTGGTGCGGCAACCGTTATATCGGGAAACCGAAGTCCGCCGAAAAAGTCGAATGCCCGAAAACGCTGAATTGGGACGCCTGGCTCGGCCCGGCCGCCGAACGCGAATACGACCCGCGGCTCGTCCCGGGCACCTGGCGCAGTTACTGGGAATTCGGGAACGGCGCGATGGGCGACATGGGTTGCCATTATCTCGACCTGCCGTTCTGGGCGCTCGGACTCGGCTATCCGCTTTCGGCCGAAACGACCTCCCCGAACCCGGTCGACGAAGAGCTTTGCGGATACGACCTGACCGCGAAATACGAGTTCGCGGCGCTCGACGGCGGCTCCGAACCGCTGACGCTGTCCTGGCAGGACGGGCAAGCGCGCCCGGAATGCTTGAAGGAACTCGGGCTCGAAAAATACGGCGCCGGCGTTCTCTTCTTCGGAACCGACGGGATCCTCTTCTCGACGTATACGGAACACGCGCTCCTGCCGAAAGAAAAGTTCGAGGGCTTCGAACGTCCGGCGCAGTCGATTCCGAAGTCGCTCGGGCATCACGCCGAATGGATCAAAGCGATCCAGGACGGCGCCGGGGCCGGTTCGACGACGTGCGACTTCGGTTACTCCGGGCGCGTCGCGGAAACCGTTTTGCTCGGATGTTTCGCGTATCGTTGCGGCCAAAAACTGATTTACGACGCCGAAAACATGAAGGCGACGAACTGCCCGAAAGCGGATCAATACATCAAACAATACTGCCGCCCGGGTTGGGAAGTTTGAGCGTTTGAACGCAATTTAACGATTTTTCGCCCGCTCGCCGACCTCGACGCGTCTTCCAACGCCCGACGTCGGCGACGACGCGGCGTTTTTTCCGCTTCCAACAACGCGACGCGCTCTCAAACCCAACGTTCCTGAAAAACGTCGGGCTCTCGAGAGCGTCGCGGAGTTTTCGGCTCTTAGAAATCGTAACTAATTTCTTTAATCTCAAACTTAATCAAACCGACCGGCACTTTCACCTCGGCGATATCGCCGACTTTTTTGCCGAGGAAACCTTGCGCCAACGGGCAGGTGCAAAGGATCTTGCCGGAATCGAAGTCTTCTTCGCCCGCGCCGACGAGCGTGTACTTCAACGTGCGCCCGTCCTTCAAACGCTTGACGACGATCGTCGCGCCAAAACGAATTTCGTCCTGCGGAATCGTCGACGGATCGATAATTTGGGCGCGCGCGACGCGGCTTTTCAGGTCGTTAATTTTGGCTTGAAGGAGCCCCTGGCTTTCGCGAGCGCCGTGATACTCGGCGTTTTCCTTCAAGTCGCCTTCGGCCCGCGCGTTGGCGAGACGCTCCAAAATCGGCGGCATTTCTTCGTTTTCAAGACGTTCGATCTCTTTTTTAAGACGAGCGTATCCCTCGCGAGTCATCGGAATCGGATCGTTCATGACTACCTTGTTACTTCCTTTCTCTCGTTTATTAATAGCGCGAAAGCGCGCGACCGCGACGGTCGCGCGCCGGCGACGAGAACCTTCGTCCTCGCAACGACGTTCGTTCTTATTATTTTACCCCAAATCTAGCGTTTGGCAACCGTCAATTTATTTCTTATCAAGCCGACCGCTTTCACGACGACCTCCTCGCCGTCTTTATTCTTTCGCGGCAATTCGAAATCCGCGACCGCGCGGGACGAAAATTCGTTCGCGACGCCGTCGTTCAGGTCGTATTTCCCGTCGATCTCGATTTTAATCGTCGCGCTCGCGCCTTCGGTCAGATCGACGTCGAGGATCGATTCGGCGGCGACGTCCGCTTTCGCTTCGCGACGCGCGATCGCCTTCAACGAGCAGTCCAAAACCAACGTTTTTTCGCCGACGACCGGAAGCGCGAAGGGCGTTTCGGTCGTCCACTTATCGCCGACGCCGACCGGTTTGCCCGGAAGCGGATACGAAAGGGGCTCGAAAACCTGCGCGATATTATCCGGCGTCGCGACGGATTGAATATTCGCGATAAAAATCTTTTCGTCTTTGCTTTCGCCCGTCGGGAGCTTTTCCATAAAAGCTTCGCAACCGTCGATTTTAACGACTTTGCCGCCTTTAAGCTCGACGGTAAATTCGCTTTTCAGCAAATTCGCAAACACGCTTTGGATCAGCCCGTCGCCGCGAAGCGGGTTTCCGCTGTCGAAATAAGCGACGTCCGCGCCGTCGTTTTGCAAGCGAATCATCACTCGGCCCGCTCTCAATTTCAGGACGCGAACCCCGTCGTCTCGAAGCGGAGTCGATTCGACGAACCAATCGAACGTCGCGCGGGTTTGCGTTCGCGTCAAAACCTTGCGATTACTCGACTCGACGTAAGAGATCGACGTTTCCTGCAACGCCTCGTAACGCCCTTCGTTCCAAGCGTTGCTAATTTCGATTTTGTCGTCGGCGGCGCGCGCGGCGCTCGAAAAAACCGCACCCAACGTCGCCCAAGCGCAAACCGCGACCGTCGCCCATTTTAACGTCGAAAAACGCGTCATTGTTTCGATATTCCCGGGGAAAAATTATAATCGTTATATTCGCTGCAAACGTTCCGACGCGGCAAAACCGCGCCCCTCCGTTGACTTTATCGACGTTCGAGAAGGCGCTTCTCCAATATTTTTCGCCAACAATTTTCACTTTTTTCAACGTTCTGTAAAGCGCGACCGTTACAACCGACGCAACCGGCGTCGACGTTCGATTAACGGTACATCGGAAGATAACGGTACGGTGTTTCGAGAATCAACACGGCCAGCGCGGTGTTGAGAAGGCGACCGCCGTCGTTCATGTAAACGTCGTAAAAAAGCCAACTTCCGCGTTCGCAATCGTCGACGCCGACCGCCGCGGAGAGCCCGCCGCCCCGAACCTGCGTCGCGACCAAAAAATCGCGCAACTTCTCAAACCGCTCGCTCCAAAGTTTTCCGCCGTAATGGTGGAGCGCAAGCGCGGCGTAATAGGAAAAATAGAGATTATGGATAAACCGATCGCCGCGAAAATACGTCTTTCCGCGCTCGCCTCGCGAACCCTTTAGCGCTTTTTTCCAAATCGCGTTCGCGTCGTCGATCCAATCGGCGATCTGTTCGGCCCCGGCGTCGAGAACCGGGGTTCCGGGCGTCGCGCCGACGTACTCGCGCGCCAGAACGCCGACGGCGGTCGTCCCCCAACGCTTCGAAACGTCTTCGCCGGTCGTTTTCTGATATCGGTACGTGCGCCCGTTTTTGTCCATCACCGAGTCGAGAAAGCTCCCGACGCGGTACGCAAGCGACGGTTTTATCGCAAATCCGGCCGAAACGCCCGATTTCAACGCCATCAACTGCCAACCGAGAACCGACGTGTCGCCGGCGACGTTCGGATGAAACCCGACGTCGCCGGGATAAAGGTACCGCCAACCGCCGTCGTCCAGCTGTCCGGCGACGATCAGCTCGAGCCCGCCTTCGGCCAACGGGCGCAACGTCTCGTCGCGGGTCATTTCGAACGCTTCGCAGATCGTAATGACGGCGAGCGCCTGCACGTAAGACGACCCGGCCGCGGCCAAATCGGCGCCGGGCGCAAAATCGCGAAAGTCGACCCCGTTTTCCATCCGTTTCGCGCGGTACGACAGGAAACGCAACCCCGCCGCGACCGTCGTTTGATATTTATTCTTTTTTACGTGATCGTATCCGGCGCCCAAAAACGGAAGGAGCGCGATCGCCGTCGCCGCGTTGCGACTCGGGTGAAGCGCCGCCCGATACGTCGGGCCGCCGACCGACGCCGACGTCGCCGTCGAGTTCGAGCAACCTTCGCAGGCGCCGCCGCGTCCGTTCAAATCCGTCGCCGTCAAGTCGAACGCCCAACCGCCGTCCGGAAGCTGATGCCGCGCCAACCAATCGAGCCCGCGTTCGACGGCGTCTTCGCTCTCGTCGGTAACGTCTCCCTCTCGTCCGGGCGCCCCGCGCCGCCGCGCCGCCGGCGTCCGCGCCCGCGTCGTTCCGGTCGCCGAATAAAACGGGACGCCTCCGCCGCTCTCGCTCGGGGCGAAGTCGCCGACGTCCGAAAGCGGGGCCGATTCCGTCGCGCCGTCCGTTTCCGCCGTCAAATCCGTCAAAGACCGCAAAGTTTCTTCAGCAAGCGTCTCCTCGAGCTCCTGGAACGCGTCTTCAGCCAAAACGCTCGCGTCCGGGATCGTTTCGAGCGTCGTTTCCGCGGCCGCCGAATCGCCGACTTCGTCGACGACGTCGAGCTCGCCCGGCTCCGGCGAGAACCCGCTTTCCGTCCAACCGAGCGTTCCGACGCGAACCTGCAGGACGATCGACGCCAAAATCAAAACGAAAATCAAATGTACGACAAGGCTAACAAACGCGCCCAAATTCCGCCGCGTCGTCGCCCAACGCCAAAGAATTTGCGCCGTCGAAAGCTCCCGCCAACGCGCCGGAACGGGAAAGAGTCCAAAAACTTTGCGCGTTTTGCCCTTTTTCCCCAACCGGCGCCGACGTCGCGTCTCCGGCGAAAAGGAGTCGCTCGAAACGCCGCGCCGCGCCAACTCCGCTTCGTCGAAATCGTCTTCGCCGACGATGATCGGCGGGGCGACGAAACGACGCGTTCCCTCGCCGTCCGACGCCGACGACGGGCGTTCTCGCTCGCCGTCGTTCCAATCCGTCGAACCGTCGAAATCGTTAAAATCGCCGTCGTTTTTCGCGCCGTTCATCCCCGTGTTCCTTCGTCGTTCCCCGACGCGTCCCCCTTCGAGTCGCGCCGAGCGCATTTTTCAACCGTTCGAACGACGCGGCCCCGTTTCAGCGCATCTCCATTTCGATGTAGTCGGTTTTCGGGTTCCCGACGTACAGCTGACGCGGTCGCATAATCTTCGCGCCCTCGGCGAAGTGCTGTTCCTTCCACTGCGCGATCCAACCGGGAAGGCGGCCGATCGCGAACATCACGGTGAACATATCGGTTGGAATCCCCATCGCTCTTAACAAAATACCGCTATAGAAATCGACGTTCGGGTAAAGTTTGCGATCGACGAAGTACGGGTCTTTCAGCGCTTTCTCCTCCAACTTCCGCGCGACGTCGAGCAACGGGTCGGAAAGTTTGAGTTTATCGAAAACGCGGTCGCAAGCGGTTTTAAGGATTTTGGCGCGGGGGTCGTAGTTGCGGTAAACGCGGTGTCCGAACCCGAACAACCGGAACGGATTCGTCTTGTCTTTCGCCGCTTCGAGGCAATCTTCCGGACGCAAGCCGCCCTTGTGAATGCGTTCGAGCATCTCCATCACCTTGACGTTCGCGCCGCCGTGCAGCGGGCCCCAAAGCGCGTTGACCCCGGCGCTGCACGACGCGAACAGGTTCGCTTGCGCCGAACAGACGACGCGGACGGCGTTCGCGCTGCAGTTCTGCTCGTGGTCGGCGTGCAAAATGAAGACCAGATTCAACGCGTCTTCGATCTCCGGCGCGACTTCGTATTGCCGATACGGGATCGAAAACATCATGTGCAGGAAGTTCGCGCAGTAACGCAAGCTCGGGTCGGGATAAATAAACGGCAACCCGGAGGCGCGGCGGTGCGTGAACGCGGCGATCGTGCGCACTTTGCTGATGACGCGAGCGGCGGCTTCCATCAGCGTCGCCTCGTCTTCAAAGTACAAAAATTCTTTATGGTAACACGACATCATCCCGATCATCGCCGACAGAATCGCCATCGGCGGCGCGTCGACCGGGAGCGACTGAAACTGACTGCGCAACCCCTCGTGCAGGAGCTCGTGCTCGGTCAGCATGTCGCTGAACTGCGCCAATTCGTCCTTATCCGGCAGGCGCCCGAAAATCAGCGCCCAAGCGACCTCGATAAAGTTCGGGTTCGGGCGGTCGAATTGCTCGATCGGAATCCCGCGATAACGGAGGACGCCGCGTTCGCCGTCGATGTACGTGATCGAGCTGCGGCAGATCGCCGTGTTCCCGAGCGAAGGGTCGTAAGTCGTCAGCCCGTGGTCCTTATGCAACGACGTAACGTCGACGGAACGCTCGCCCTCGACCCCGGTATAAACGTTCAAATCGATTTCTTTCCCGTCGATCAGAAGTTTCGCCTTGTCTTGCAGATCCGACATAACTTCTCCTTCTTCGCAAATGAAGCTTCCTAAATGTCTTTAGTCGTCGCGCCGTCGCGTTCCGCGCCCCTTGCGCCGCCGTTTTCGCCCCCTCATTAATATATATGGCAAAAACGACGTCTCGGCGCCCGAACGCCCGACCGGCCGCGACGAAAACGTTCTCTCGTCCGACGATAGCCTTTACATTATAAACGACGATTCGCCCTTTGAAAAGACTTAAACCGCTCAATCTTTTAAAAAAGCTCATTTTTTTACTTGGCTGTATAAGCTAAACTTATAGAAGCGCGGCGGGCCGTTCCGGTCGCAACGATAATAACGAAAACGCCGATTTCACATTCCTTCGCCGTCGCTCTCGTTCGCGGAAAAATCGCCGTCCGGAGTCAAACCGCCTCGTTTCGCTATCTTCGCCCGTCTTCGCAACCCGCCCTTTTCCGCCGCGACGCGTAAAAAAAATTCCGATAAAATCAGAAAAATCGGAAAAAAACTTGACAAACGGCGCGAAGAAGCCAAAAACGTCTGGACGCCGAGACGAAAAACGGCTATCCTCCCCGAGTCGCGAGTTTGCGTTTAGGCGTTTAACGATTTTAACGCCTTGCCGCCGTCGTCGCCCTTTCGATTTTAACGATAAAACCGATTTTAACGGCTCGTCGTTCGCCGTTTCGGTTCGCTCGACGCGTTCTCGGCGCTCGCCCCGCGTTCCGTCAACGAGATTTTACTATTAACGAGACCTAACAATGATGAAACAGTCGATCTTATTCGGATTCGGAACCGCCCTGCTTTCGTTGGGCTTGGCCGTCGGCGGTTATATGACGGGCCGCGTCGCTCAAAACGAAGCGCGCCCGACCGCGCTTCCGGTCTTCGCCGCGTCGTCGAGCGAAAGCGACGGCGTCGTTCTTGCGACCGGCGCGTTCGGTTCGAACGCCGAAGCGATGTACTATCTCGACTCGCAAAGCGGTCGACTCTCGGCGGCGCTCCTCGCTCGCAGCGCGCCCGAATTTCAAAAAACGTTCTCGCGCAACGTGAAAAACGACCTGGTCGAAGCCGCGAGTCAACTTCAAATTTCGGTTCCGACGACGCCGAAATTCCTGATGGTAACCGGCGAAACGGACGTCCGCAACGTCGGCGCGCGCGGCGGTTTCTCGAACGCCTTTGTTTACGTTGCGGAAATCAACAGCGGCGTCGTTCTCGTTTACGCGCTCCCCGGCGCCAACGAACGCGACCTCGCCGTCGAAGGAGGCGAAATCGTTCTTTGGACGTACGCCCGCCTGAACGACGGCCTTCAAGGCGCCGCCTCGATCGCGGTTCCGCAACAGCCGCAACCGCAAAACGCCGCGCCGACGCAAGAGCCGCGTCTTCTCGACTCCGGCTTTTATCGCGGCGGTTGAGCGAAACTTTTCGCCGTTTTTCTCAATTTGCGCGGCTTCCGCAACCCTCGCGATTCGCTCAATTTACCCGATTCGCCCGGTTCGCCGACACCGCTTTAAATCGCCCTTCCCGCTTATCCCGCTTTGATTCGCCCGCTCGCCGATCCGACCGATCTTCCCCGACTTCCGGGCTCTCTCGGATCGTCGGGCCGCTCGGATCGCCGTCGACGCGACGTTTTCGCAACGACAAACCGTTTCGCGTCGCCGTTTTTTAAAATCGTTTCGCCGGTCGAGGTTTTTATGCCGACGCTCCTTCGTTTTTCGCGCTTCCCGTCGATTTTGCTCGCCGTTTCGAGCGCAGGCGCCCTTTTTTCCGTCGCGATCGAACCCGCGCAAGCGCAAGCGCCGACGTTCGACTTCGCCGCTCGAATCGAAAATAACGAAAGCAACGATTATTCGTCCCCCGTCCGCCGTCCGAACGCGACGACGCTTCCCGAAGCGCCCGCCTCCGCCGAACGCTCGCAGACGGCGCGTTCGCAAGCGGCCGAAATTTGGGCCTCCTTCCTCTTCGGAACGCCGGATCGCCCCGTCGCGACGCCGAAATTCGCGTTCGCCCGTCGCCCCGAAACGTCGACGCCGGAACGCGTTCGCCCGCTCCCCGACTCGCCGCAATCCGTTCAAACCGCCCAAACTTCGCAACCCGCGGATTTCTCCCGTTCTTCGCGGCTTTCGCAACCCGTCCCGACGACCGACGAAGAAATCGCCGCCGCCCGTCGCCGCCGGCTCCGAGAACTCGACGCGATCCTCGCCGCCCGTCGTCCCGAAGAATATTCGCGCCGGAGCGCCCTCGCCGCCGACGCCGTCGAATCGCCGGAACCGCTCGACTCGTTCGAAGCGCCGACGCCTCTTCGACTTATCGCCGATTCGTCGACGCCGGAAACGGAGCCTCGCCGCGCCGCTTTTAGTCGCGAACGCGCCGAGTTCGTCCGCGAAAACGTCGAAACGCCGTTCGACGCGGCCCGCGCCAACCGCCCGAAGATCCGCCAGGCGTCGGCGCTCGAACCGGCCCCGCTCGAACTCGCCGACGACGGTTTCGCCGCGTTCCTCCTTCCGACCCGCCCGAACGCGTTGCGCCTTTCGCCGCGCGTCTTTCTTTCGACCGATCTCGTTCGCCTCCCCGGCGCCGCGTCCCTCGTCGAAGAAGTGCCCGAAGAAACCGCCGAATCGTCCGAAAGTTCGCAAACCGCCGAGACGCCGCAAACCGCCGAATCGCCGCGACCGCTTGAATCGAAAAAGCCGGAACCCGTCGCGGCGCCGATTCCGCAAGCCGTTCCGCTCGCCGAAGCGCCGGTCGAACCCGCGCCGACGACCGGAGTTCCGACGCTTCGCCCAACCGCCAAGTTCGTCGAACCGCGTTTTTTACCGACTCGACGTTAAACGCCGCCGCTTTCAACGCCCCTCGCCCCCATGCACGACGCGCCCCGCCTTCGTTCGCCGTTTCGCCGATTTTTACAACGGTTTTCAAAAATTGCGGCGACTTTCGCATTTTCAACCATTTTAATCGTTCCAACCGTTTCGTCGTCCGACGTTTTCGGCGCGGAGCCGCCCGCCGCGCCGCGTCGCGTTCTCGTCGTTTCACCGCCGGTTTTCGACGCCGCGCTTCAGCCTTGGATCGAACGCCGTCAAGCGCAAGGTTATCAAATTTCGCGTCTTAGCGTCGCGGCGCGTCGGAACGATTCGGTCGATTTCGGGATCCGAACGACCCCGGTCGCGACGCCGGACGAGTTGCGCGCGCAGATCCGCCGTTTCGCGCTCGCCCCTCCCGGGCCGGATTCCGTCGCGGCGATCCTTCTCGTCGGAGACGGGGCCCCGACGCTCGACGCGCCGTTCGGTTGGCGCGACGTCGTCCCAGCGCCGCGTCTTTCGCCGCAAGTCGTTCAATATTTCGGCTCTGAAGATCACATCGCGGCCGATTCGTTTTACTCCGACCTCGACGACGACGGCGTCCCGGACGTTCCGCTCGGTCGTTTTCCGGTCGAAACGCCCGCCGAATTGACCGCGCTCGTCGAAAAGATCGCCCGCTACGAAACCGCGTCGCCGGTCGGCGACTGGACGCGCAAGATCAACGTCGTCGTCGGGCCAAACGGCCTCGACCTGGGCGTCGTCGGCTCGTCCCCCGACGACGCGTCGAACGCTCCGTCCTTCGCGCTCGCCGGTCTTTCGTCCCTCGTCGACTCCGTCGTCGACAACATGTCGCGCCAACTTTTCGCCGAATTTTTGCCGCAGGAATACGCGACGTCGCTGACGCGTTGCTCGCTCAAGAGCGAATTTTGCCCGTATCCGCCCCGTTTCGGCGAAACGTTCCTCGAACGAGCGAACGAAGGCGCGCTTTTCCTCGTTTACCTCGGACACGGCCGCGTTTTCGGTCTCGACCGTTTGACGACGGCGTCCGGCGGCGATTACGGCGTTTTCGAAATCGACGACGCGCCCCGTTTGCGCTCGCCCAACGCGGCGCCGATCGCGCTCTTTTTCTCCTGTTACGCGGGAGCTTACGACGCGAACGAACCTTGTCTCGCCGAAGCGGTCGCGCTCTCGCCGAACGGGCCGGTCGCGGCGATCGCGGCGAGCCGTCGCGCGGCGCCGTACGGCATGTGCGTTCTCGGCGCGTCCCTTCTCGAAGCCGCGTTCGGCGACGCCGAAACGTCAAACGACGGCGCGCCGACGCTCGGCGAAATCTTTTTGCGCGCTCAACGCAAAACGCTCGAACCGCCGCGAACCGTCGCGTCGCCGCCGGAAGAAGACGCCGACGTCGAAATTCGATTCGACGACGAAGAGCCGCCGGTCGAGGCGGAACAAACGCAACCCGTTGCGACGCCGTCGGTTAGCGAAGATTCCGAGGACGCGATCGCTCGAGCCGAACGTCGAATCGCCGAAGAACGCGGTCGCGTCGCCGAAATCAACGCCGGACTCGGCCGCTTGAACGCCCGCCTCGAACGCAACGCTCGAGAAGCGGAACGCCGCCGCGCCGCCGGTTCGTTCCGCGAAACGCTCGATCGCGCCGCCAAGGTTTTCGACCCGACCGCTCGCCGCCTCGACGCGCAGCTCGAAGATCACGTCGCGCTCTTTAACCTCTTAGGCGACCCGCTGTTGCGCGTCAAATTTCCGGAACGCTGCGAAGTCGAGGCGCCGGAGATCGCCTATTCGACGAAACCGCTCCCCGTTTCCGGCGTCGTTCCGAACGCGTCCGCCCGTCCGACGACCGTTCGCGTCGAACTTTTGCTCGCGGATTTCCGTTCGCCGGTCGCTAAACCGCGTCGTTCCTCGACTTTCGTCGAATCGGAAGAAGCGCGGGCCGAATTCGACGCGACGTACCGCGCCGCGAACGACGGCGTCGTCGCTTCGACGCAAGTCGCGACGCAAAACGGGCGATTTCAAGCGGTTGTCGACGTTCCGGCCCAATTTTCCGGCGAATGCGTCGTTCGCGTCGCGGCGACCGACGGCGCGCAATATTGGATCGGTTCGCGCCGAGTCCTCGTTCGTCCGTTTTCCCGACGCGACGCGGCGCCGCCAACTCGTTAAATATTAAGAGTTACAACGACAAAACGGCGCGATTTCCTCGTCGGATCGCGCCGTTTTCGCTTTCCCGCGCCGGCGTTCGCGTCGCGCCGAAACGTTCGCTCCGCCGCGTCTTTCGCCGCTCGCAACCGTTGTTTTACCGTCGTTTACGTCGTTTCGAGCAGCCGATTTCCCTTCCCGGAAGCGAACCCCTCGAGATCGAGCGCAACGAACGCGAACCCCAGCGCTCGCAATTCGGCGACCAGCGCCCGGCGCGTCTCCGGCCTCGACGCCGCGTCGATCTCGCCCTCCGGAACCTCGATTCGAGCGGTTCGCAACGCGTCGACACGAACGCGGCAAGTCGAGAAACCAAAACGTTTTACCGCAAGTTCCGCCGCTTCGATCCGACGCAGCGTCGCGACGTCGAGCGGGAGCCCGTATCCGATCCGCGTCGCCAAACACGGATTCGACGGCTTTTCCGCGACGGAAAGCCCCCAACTCCTTGCCAGCGCTCGAATTTCGGCTTTCGTTATCCCCAATTCGGCGAAGGGGCTCCGAACCCCCGCCTCCCGGGCCGCGCGCGTTCCCGGTCGAAAATCGTTCGCGTCGTCGGCGTTCGTCCCGTCGACCAGAACAATCGCGACTTCTTTTTTCGCAACAGTTTGCGACGCGTCTTTTTCTTCGTTTTTTCCCGTTTGCCGAAGCGTTTCGATCGCAAGCCGCCCCAACTCCGCGAACCGAATTTTCTTGCACCAATAACACCGCTCCGGCGAATTGGCGACGAACCGCTCGTCGTTAAGCTCTTGCGTTTCCAACGTTTGCAACGCGATCCCGATTTCGGCGGCGAGCCGTTCCGCGTCGCGCTTTTCCTCGTCGGTCGAAGTCGCGCCGACGGCGAAAAAACCGGTCGGCGGCGATTTCCTAACTCCCGACGGCGTCCCGTTTTCCGTCGTCAGCGTCGGTCGCCGCTCCGTCGCGAGAACCAACGCCTTGGCAAGCGTCGCGCTGTCGACGCCCCCCGAAAAAGCGACCGCGCAATCTCGCCGGTCGAACCAGTCGAACAGCCGTTCCGAATTTTCGCGAAGTCGTTGTTCCGTCGGCGTTTCCATATCGTTTTCCTCGTTCGTTTTCCTCAAAAATTTTCACGCGCCGCCGCGTCGTTTTTCTCTTCGTTCCGCGCCGCTCGCCGCAAAAAACGGCTCGACGCCGCGAAGGAGCCGAGCCGCTTAAACGCTAAATCGATATTTAGCAACGTTTTAAAACAAACCTCGTTTCACGGCAGCAAGTCGCGGAAAGTCGGTTCGTCCGCGCCCGGAAAATCGGCCGGAACCTCTTGCGTTACGGCTCCGGTCGCGGCCCACTCGGCGCAACGTTGGAAAAGAACGATGAAACTCACGCTTTCGCAATGCTTTCCGGCGTGTCCGAGCATGTAGTTGACGCACCGGCCCTTGCCGTACGGAACGGTGATGAGGAGCGGTTCGTGCCGATTCAAACCGCGTTTTTCGGCCGGCGCGTAAGCGGTCGCGAGAACCGTAACGTTGTGCGCCGGGCCGCGCATCCGTTGATAAAGCTCGTCTTCGCAGTGTCGGAACGTTTTCGGAAGTCCTTTCATAATCGGATGTTCCGGCGCGCGCACGTCGATCGGAAACGCCCATTGCGGGCCGTGATCGCCGCCGACGCCGGGCTCGACCGCGTCGACGATCACGTTGCCGTCGTCGTCGAGATAAAGATACGGGCCGCTGTTTTCATCGCGTCCTTCCCAACCGCCGAGCCCGATCATTTCGTTGTAAGCCGGCCAATCCGCAAACGCGTTGTTTCCGGCGTGATAGCTCAGGAAGCCGCCGCCGTTTTTGACAAATTCGACAAACGCCTTGTCCATCTCCGGATTCCAACGGTCGCCGTTGTAATTCATAACGACCAGATCGTACTTCGAAAAATCGACGTTAAACTTCGACATATCGCCGCCTTTGCCCGGCGCGGTCGCGACGTCGACGTCGAAGATTTTCGCGTCCTCAAGGATCTTCGCAAGATACGGCGTCGTTTCGGCCCAATTGTGGTTGTTTTGCCCGTCGACAATCACCGCGCGAATTTTATCCTGAGCGGACGCTCCGACGACGCAACCCAAAGTCAACGCAAGAAAAACGGCGACCGCCGCGCCTCTCCAAAATTTCAGCGACATTTTCTTCCCCTTATTAATAGCGGACAAACAAACTCGACGCAAACCGTCGAAACGCCCCCATTTTACCCGACGCTGCGCCCAAAATCAACGCTCTTTTCGCAAAGAAACCGACTTTTTTCCAATTTTGCGCCAAACGGCCTCCGCCTCGATCCGCCAAAATCCGTCGCGCCGGTTGTCAAAAACGCCCCTTTAGTTATAATGACGGCAATCGACGTTCGCGCGGCGCCCCAACGGCGTCGCATTTGCTCAAGCCCCCCAACGAAAGGACGACGTTATGAAAATCGTCGCGATGGCCAACGGCGGATTCGCGCTTCCCACGCTCAGAGCGCTCCGCGCTTCCCGACACGAAATCGTCGCGCTCGTCGCCATGCCGATTCGCGCCAAACGCCAAGACAAAAAATCAGGAATCCCGCCGATCCGCGCCGCCGCGGCCGATTTTCTGGCGGACGTTCCCCTTTTCGACCCCGAAGATATCAACGCCCCCGACGGCGTCGCGCTCGTCAAAAGTTTCGACGCCGACCTGATTTTCGTTTGCGATTACGGCAAGATTTTATCTCCGGAAGTCGTTGCCGCGACGCGATTTGGCGGCGTCAACCTTCACGGCTCGCTCCTGCCGAAATACCGCGGCGCCGCCCCGATCAATCGGGCGATCGAAGCGGGCGAACGCGAACTCGGCGTCAGCGTCATCTTCGTCGAGCCGCAAGTCGACGCCGGGCCGATCGTCGCGGTCGACTCTTACCGCCCGACGCTCGACGAAACGGCGGTCGAAATCGAAGCTCGCCTCGCGGAAATCGGCGCTCCGCTCGTCCTGGACGCGATCGACCGCGTCGAATCGGGAACAATTAAACCGTTGCCGCAAAACGACTTGCAAGCGACGAAAGCGCCAAAATTGCGCAAAGAAGAAGGCCGCGTCGACTGGTCGCTCCCGTCGGCGGCGCTCGTCGACAAATATCGGGCGTTCCAGCCCTGGCCGCGCGTTTACTCCGATTGGACGAAGGCCGCGACGCCGGACGCCCCGCCGGTTCGCCTCGTTTTGGGCCCGTTCGCAACCTCCGACGCGACAACGACTTGCGAAGCGCCAATCGTTCCGTCCGACGCCGCGCCGGGAACGGTCGTCGCGGTCTCGAAAACGACGTTTTGGGTCAAGACCGGCGACGGCGCGCTCGCCGTTCTCGGCGTCCAACCGGCCGGCAAAAAACAACTCGCGTCCGAAACGTTCCTGCGCGGCTATCCGCTCAAAGTCGGCGACTCGCTCCGCTAACGCTTGTCGTTCAAAGATTTAACAACGTCGCAAGAAAGCCCGAACGCGCCGACTCGCCCCGCTCGAAACGGCGCGCCCGCTCTCTCGATCCAACGCGGTCTCCTAACGACGCGAGGCGCGGCGCTCCCGGCGACGTCAAAAGAGCGGCGTTTCCCAAACGTCGTCCCGGTCTTCGGAAGCGAACAACGCGTCGAGAAGAGCCGCCGCTGTTTCGCTATCTCGTTGTTTCTCGGAAGTTGCGTCCGTCGCCGCGAACGAAATCGTCGTCCAATCGGAAACCGCCCCGGCGCCGAGCGCTCGAACGCGAAATTCGTAACGATAATTCGCGTAAACCGCCGTCGCCGCTCGCCAGGTCGCCGTCGTTCTTTGCGCCGACGTCCAATCGCGCCGCCAGGTCGCGCCGCCGTCGCTCGAATCCCGATACTCGACTTCGTACCCCAACGCCCCGTCGACCGCGCCCCAAGACAGCGGAAGCGTTCGAGCCGTCGCGTCGTATTCGCCGAACGCAAACGCCGACGGCGCCGCGATTTCCGACGCGTCGGGCTCGGCGCGCCAAGTCGCTTCGAGAGCCGGCGACTCGATCTTATTCCCCCCGGCGTCGAAAACGAACGCGCTAACCCTAAACGTATAAACGCTTTCCGGCCGCACTTTTGTCGCGATCCGCTCGACGACGCTCCCTTTCGTCGCCGAAACCGACGCCGAAGATCTCAACGTCGCCGCCAAACGCCATTCGCCGCCGTCGACTCGATAGTAAACGCTGTAACCGTCTTCGTTTATCGCTTCGTCCCGCCAACTCGTTTCGAGCCGCCCGTCGACGAAAGCGCCGAATTGAAAATCGCTCGGTTGCGCCGGAAGCGTCTCCGCGTCGACGACGAAAGTCTCTGAAACCGTTGAAACTTCGGCGTTTGCGACGCGCGCTTCCACCTTCAACCGGAACCCGACGTCGGCGGTCGTCGGAAAATACGTCGCGCCGGTCGCGCCGTCGATCGACGTTTCCCTCCCCTCGGAATCGACGCGGAACCATTGATATTCCGCGACTTGCGTCGCGTCGACGCCGCCCGATTCGACCGACGCGAAAACCGCTCCGCCGACGCCGATCGCGCCGTCAAGTTCGACCGTCGGCGGCGCCGCGCTCGGCTCGAACGTCGCGATCAGCGGCTCCGAAAGGATCTCGTTCCCCGCCGCGTCGAACGCAAAGGCGCATATTTTAAAGGAATAGCTCGCTTCCGGCCGAACTCGCGTCGCGACGCGTTCCACTTTGTTCCCCGTCGTCTCCGAAGTCGTTTCCGACGACAAAATCGTCGCCGCCAAACGCCAAGCGCCGTCGCCGATTCGATAAAACGCCTTGTAACCGACTTCGCCGACCGCCGCGTCGACCCAGCTCGTCTCAAGGTTTCCGTTCGCGTAACCCCCGACGTTCCAATCGGTTGGAGCCGCCAAAAAGATCGGGGACGCGACGTCGAACGCGATGTTTTGCGCCGCGGCGCCGTCGTTCTCCGCCGCGCTCAAAACCGCCGTCGCGCTTTTTCCGTCGAACGTTCGAGCGAAACCGCCGTCGAGCGTCGCGCCGCTCTCGTCCGTCCAACGGATCGCCGCGAACGCCGTTTCGCCGATCGAATTCTCCAACGCGTTCGACAAGTCGACGACTCCGCTAAAACCTTGCGGCAAAGCGACTTGCGCAAGCGTCGCGTTCCAAAGGATCGCCGTTTTCAGCGCCGGGCACGTCGTTAAGTCGAGCGAAATCAATCGGTTTTCGGCGCAGTTCAGCGTCGTCGTCGACTTCGCGCCGCGCAAGTCGATATTTTCCAACGCGTTCAGCGAAACGTCGCAATAAATCAGCTCGCCGTTTTGCGACAAATCGAGCGACGACAACGAGTTCGCCGCGCACCGGAGCGACTCGAGCGCCGGAAGTTCCGTTAAGTCGAGCGACGACAACGAGTTATTCGAAACGTTCAGTTCCGTCAAAACGGCGGAGTCGACCGTCGCCCCGACGAGCTCGTTTCCGGAAACGTCGAGCCGTTCAAGCGCGCTAAGTCCCGTTAAATCAAGATTTCCAACAAGCCCGCGACTCGGCCAGGAAATCGCCGTCGCCCGCTTGACGCCGGCCGCGTCCGCCTTCCAAACGACGCCGGAAACCTCGTCGAGAAACCCGGCGCCGTATTGCGCGTCGACTTTCGCTCCGTTCTTAACTCCTTGCGAATCGGAGGTTTCCAAGAAGCGTTTCAGCGCGTTCCAATCGTCCGCCGAATATCCGCTCGGGACGAAATCGTCGGCGTCGGCGGCGATCTCGACGGAAATCGCGCGGCTCGGCGACGTCGCGTCGAGCACGGCGCCGACCTCGACGACGCGATAAAGCGTCGCGCCGGTTCCAGGCGCCGTCGAAAAGCTGTTCGCCGTCCAAAACCGTTCTCGCGTCGTGCCTTGCGACTTCCAGACGACGCCGTTCGAACCGTTTCCGACCAGCGCGTAAACTTGAAAAAGAACGCCGTCCGAATCCCAGCTAAAGCGTTCTCCCGACGCGACTTCGAACAAGCCGACGTCGACCGCCGAAAAAACGTCGGTCGCGACGACGCGGTACCGATAGGTCGTCCCCGGCTCGACCGACGAATCGACGAACGACGTTCCGTCGACGCCGGTCGCGATCGTCGTCCAAACGGCGTTCTCGTCCGTCGCGTCGCGGCGTTCGATCGAGTAAACCGCCGATTTCGCCGACGAAACGTTCGCCGAAAAATCGCCTTTCGACGCCGTCCATTCCAAGCGAACCGACGCGCCGCAAACGTCCGCCGTTAAAGAAGTTGGGACGGGCGAATCGATCGGATCGGCGAAATCGTAATCGACGGAATACCCCAAATCTTCGAGAACGCCGAGCGTCGTCGCCGTTATCGTCGCCTCGTACGCCGTCGAGATCGAATACGTCATCCCGTCGCGCCCGCCGACGTTCGCGTAAAACGTTCCGTACGCGGCGCTTGGGTGCGTTCCAAACGTTCCGCTCGCCGACGCCGTTTCCATCGCGAATCCCAGCGGAGAACGCTCGGTCAACGCGCTCGGATAGGTTTCGCGCCAATTTTCGACGCCGTTTTCTCCGACGTAAACCCAATAATCGCGGTCGTTAAAAAGATCGTCGAGCGCAAGCGGCGCCTCGCTCGACTCGACGACGAGCCCTTCGGCTTTCAACGTCGTCAAATTGTAACCGAGCGCGTGTCCAAGTTCGTGCAGCGCGGTGTTGTAAAAAACCGTTTTCATCGTTTCGGACGGATCCGCGGTAAAATATTTCGCGTTGAAAACGAGCGACCCGGTCGCCGGGAGCCCCGTTCCGCCGTCGCGACGCCACGCGGCGTCGTACGCGGAGCCCAGCCCGGAACTCGCCGACGCGTAAGAGTCTGAAAAGCCGAAGGTTACGCAAATATCGTCGACCGTTCGCAACGTTTCGCCGTCTTCGCTAGCGCACGGGACTTCGACGTCCGGAAGTCCTTGGGAAATCGCCTCTTCCCAGCGCGCCAAGGCCCGGTCGAGAAGTTCGAGATACGCTGGATCCGGAACGGCGCAGTACGTCGTCGAGGACGAATAACGGACGCCGGTTTGCGTCGAGTAACGCGCGGCGCCGCTTTCGAGAACGACGAGCTCGACGTCGAAACGATCCGGGGCGCTCTCGATCGCGGCGCCGGTTTCCGACGCGAAAACCGGTTCGGAAGTCGACGCGCCGCCGTCCCAATCGAACGGCGAAACGGCGGCCAACAGCGTCCGCTCCTCCAACGCGTCGAACGCTAACTTGCGATTCGACGGGGATTTAGGCGTCGAAACCGATCGCAACGTTCGACGAATAAAACGGAAAATAGAACGGTCGACGGAAATCCGGTCGCGCATCGCGCCCTCCTCGGTCGGCTGAACGCGCCGCTAAGAACGACGCGTAAAATCTTATTTTTCAACGAGTCGCGTCGAATGTCCTCCGCCGACTCGCGCTCAAAAACGAAACGCCGTCCGGCGTCGCAAACGGCGACGTCGAACGTCTTTAGTATCGGCCGAATCGCCGCCGCTCGTTAACTTTCGAGTCGACGCGGGTCAAAAAAGGCTCATTCGTCCCGCGAACCGCCGAAAAACATCAACGCGTAATAGAGGAAAGTCATAAGCGCGGAAAGCATTGCGGCGACGTAAGTTAACGCGGCGGCGCTCAACACGCCCCGAACGACCGGCGCCTCTTGCGGCCCGACGAAACCGAGCGCGGCCAATCGCTCTTTCGCTCGCGAACTCGCGTTGAACTCGACCGGCAAGTTGATAATTTGGAACGCCGCGACGATCCCAAAGCAAACGACGCCCGCTAAAATCAGGCCGACCGCGTTCATCGCCGCGCCCAAAATAACGAGCAAAAACGCCGAATTGCTTCCGAACGACGCCGCCGGAACCGCCCATTGCCGAATCGCCATCGGCGCGTACCGCTTCGCGTCCTGAATCGCGTGCCCGGCCTCGTGCGCCGCGATCCCGATAGCGGCCAAATTGCGCCCGTCGTACACCTCGTCGCTCAGCCGCAACACTTTCGCGCTCGGGTCGTAATGGTCGGTCAAATGCCCCGGAACCCGTTCGATTTCAACGGCTTGCAAACCGACGGAATCGAGAACGCGACGCGCGGCGGCGGCCCCGGTCAACGACGCGGGCAACTGTTTCGCACGAGCGTACCGCGACGAAACCAAACCTTGCGCGACCATCGCCAAAATCATCGGCGGAACGATAAAAAGCAGGTAAAGCAACAACGTTTTTCTCCTATTTTCTTCAACGCCCGACTCGACGGCCGGCGCTTCTTTTCACGGATCGCAACAACGCGGACGACGGTTCGAACCGCCGAAAGCCGCGCCGCTTGTCATTAATATATTATATGTTTTTTTCGCGTTCGGCGACCGGAAAAACGACTACTTTTTTCGCAAATATCCAAAAAAACGTCCGTTCGCCGAATTTCGACAAAAAAACCCGGTTTCCACGACGGAAAACCGGGCGCGAAACGCTTACGTCAAAACGCGACGATCAGCGGTGATACTCTTGGAGCGAGCAAACTTTTTCGAGCCCGCCGCGAATCGCCTCGATCCCTTTGAGCGCCGCGAACGCCGCCGCAAGCGTCGTCATGTACGGGATCCCCAGGCGGATCGCGGTCTTGCGGATGTACGAGTCGTCCGTTTGTCCGCGTTTTCCAAGCGGCGTGTTCACAACGAGTTGCACGCCGTTGTTCTTCATCGCGTCGACAAGATTCGGGCGGCCTTCGTTAATTTTCGCCACTTTTTCGCACGGGACGCCGAGTTCCTGAATCGCGGCGTAAGTGCCTTCGGTCGCCAGGATTTTGAAGCCGAGCCGAGCGAAACCCTGGGCGACGGTCGCGAAAACGCTTCCGGCGGCGCGGTCGCGATCGGAAATCGTCATCAGGACGGAACCCTGGGTCGGCAAAACGCAACCCGCGGCTTCTTCGGCTTTATAGAACGCGAGCCCAAAGGACGGCGACAAACCGAGCACCTCGCCGGTCGACCGCATTTCGGGGCCGAGGATCGGGTCGACTTCCGGGAACATGTTGAACGGGAAGACGGCTTCCTTAACGCCGAAGTGCCCGATCGGCTTCGTTTCGAGCTTCATGTCGGCGATTTTTTCGCCGAGCATCGCCCGGGTCGCGAGCGCCGCCATTTGGACGTTGCAAACCTTCGAAACGAGCGGAACGGTGCGGCTGGCGCGCGGGTTCGCCTCCAAAATGTACACGACGTCGTCCATGATGGCGTATTGGATGTTCATCAACCCGACGACGCCCATTTCCACCGCGATGCGCTTCGTATATTCGCGGATCGTCTCGACGTGTTTCGGCGCGATGCTGATCGGCGGGATGACGCAAGCGGAGTCGCCCGAGTGGATTCCGGCGAGTTCGACGTGTTCCATAACGGACGGCACGAACGCGTCGACGCCGTCGGAAATGGCGTCCGCTTCCGTTTCGATCGCGTTGCTCAGGAAGCGGTCGACCAGGATCGGGCGTTCCGGAGAAACGTCGACCGCCGCTTCGACGTATTCGATCAATTGGGGCTCGTCGTGCACGACTTCCATCGCGCGGCCGCCGAGAACGAAGGACGGGCGCACCATCAACGGGTACCCGACGCGGTTCGCGATCTCGAGCGCTTCCTCGACGTTCGTCGCCATTCCGGATTCCGGTTGCGGAATGTTCAGGCGCTGCATCATCTTCCGGAAGAGGTCGCGGTCTTCGGCCATGTCGATCGTTTCCGGCGACGTGCCGACGATCTTCACGCCTTCTTTCGCGAGGTCGGCCGACAAATTGAGCGGGGTCTGACCGCCAAACTGAACGACGACGCCGTCCGGCTGTTCCGCTTCGTAAATGCCCAGCACGTCTTCGAGCGTCAGCGGTTCGAAGTAAAGTTTGTTCGAGGTGTCGTAGTCGGTCGAAACCGTTTCCGGGTTGCAGTTGACCATCACCGTTTCGTACCCCGCCGCGCGCAGCGCCATCGCGCAGTGAACGCAGCAGTAGTCGAACTCGATCCCCTGCCCGATGCGGTTCGGGCCGCCGCCGAGCACCATGATTTTTTTCTTGTCGCTAACGACGTTTTCGTCCGCGGCGTTGTAGGTCGAGTACCAGTATTGCGCGTCGTCGACGCCGCTGACGTTGACCTTGTTCCACGCCTGTTTCACGCCGAGCGCCAGGCGTTGCGAGCGGATTTTCATTTCGGGGATATCCAAAATCTTCGCGAGGTACCGGTCGGCGAACCCGTCCAATTTCGCCTGTTTGAGCAGTTCGTCCGGCAACGCTTTCCCTTTATACGCCAGGAGCCGCTCTTCGAGGTCGACCAACTCTTTCATCTGTTCCAGGAAATAGCGTTTGATCTGCGTTTTGGCGATAATCGCGTCGATCGTCGCCCCTTTGCGCAGGGCTTCGTAGATCAGGAAGTAGCGCCAACTGTTCGGAACGCTCAGTTTTTGCAGAAGTTCGTCGACGGAAAGCTCGTGGAAGTTTTTGGCGAACCCGAGGCCGCAATTTCCTTTTTCGAGCGAGCGGATCGCCTTTTGGAACGCTTCCTTGAAGTTTTTGCCGATGCTCATCACTTCGCCGACGGCGCGCATCTGCGTTCCGAGCTTGTCTTCGACGCCGCGGAATTTTTCGAACGCCCAACGAGCGAATTTCACGACGACGTAATCGCCGTAAGGCTTGTATTTTTCGAGCGTTCCGCCGCGCCAATACGGCATTTCGTCGAGCGTCATGCCGGCCGCCAACTTCGCCGAAACGAGCGCGATCGGGAACCCGGTCGCCTTCGACGCCAACGCCGAGGAGCGACTCGTGCGCGGGTTGATTTCGATAATGACGACGCGATCCGAAACCGGGTCGTGCGCGAATTGCACGTTCGTGCCGCCGATGACGCCAATCTTTTCGACGATGCTGTGCGCGTAGCGTTCGAGGCGTTCCTGCAATTCCTTGCTGATCGTCAACATCGGCGCGGTGCAGAACGAGTCGCCGGTGTGGACGCCCATCGGGTCGACGTTTTCGATAAAGCAGACGGAAATCATCTGATTTTTCGCGTCGCGGACGACCTCGACTTCGAGTTCTTCCCAACCGGCGACCGATTCTTCGATCAGAACTTCCGAAACCATCGAAGCGGCCAGCCCGCGGGCGACGACGGCGCGAAATTCTTCCGGATTGTACGCGAGCCCGCCGCCGGTTCCGCCCATCGTGTACGCCGGTCGCACGACGCACGGATAACCGAGTTTCTCGACGATCGCTTCGGCTTCCTCCAAAGTGCGGGCGATTTCGCTGCGGGCGGTCTCGATTCCGAGTTCGGCCATCGTGTTTTTGAACTCGAGCCGGTCTTCGCCCCGCTCGATGGCGTCGAGCTGAACGCCGATGACGCGGACGCCGTATTTTTCGAGCACGCCCGCTTTTTCGAGTTCCATCGCCAGGTTCAGCGCCGATTGTCCGCCGAGGTTCGGCAGGAGCGCGTCGGGGCGTTCCTTCTCGATGATCCGTTCGATCGACGGCACCGTCAGCGGCTCGATGTACGTCGCGTCGGCCATCACGGCGTCGGTCATGATCGTCGCGGGATTGGAGTTGACCAACACGATCTTATAACCGAGCCCGCGCAGAGCCTTGCACGCTTGCGTTCCGGAGTAGTCGAACTCGCACGCTTGGCCGATGACGATAGGGCCGGAACCGATAATAAGAACTTTCTTTACGTCGTCGCGACGGGGCATCTTGGCGTCTCCTTAGGAACGAATTTTCGAGATTTTTTCAAGGGGCGTTTTCGGTTTTCGTCGTCGCTTGGCGAAGGACGACCGACGGGGGAGCCCGCAAACGCGCCTTAAATTCATTTCATTATAAATCGGTAAAAATTCCCGTCAAGGAGAAGCCCGCCCCCGACGCTCATTTTCCGCCGATTTTTTACCGTTTTTTCGCGGAACCGGCGCTTTCGTTATCGCCGATATAATCCTCTCCATGCGCGCGACTTATACAATCGAAATTTCGCTCGCGTTTGCGGAGCGAAAAACGACGAAGGCGCGCTCGCCGCCTTGTCGACGCGTCCTCCCAACGCCGTCGAACGCCCCGAAACTCCGTTTTTTTCCGAAAAAAAACAAAAAAAAGACGAAAAACGGCGAAAATCGTTGCGCCGCGCTCTTCGTTTTATTATAATCGACGGCAAACGTAATTTCGACGCCGTCGGTCGCGCTCGACGCTTCCGCCGACGTCGCCGTCCATTCGATCGTCGATCGTTAATAAAGGAGAATCCATGACGCGTCCCGCTTTCAATTCGACACGCCGTCGATTTTTAACGGCCGGAGCCGCCGCGCTCGCCGCCTCGCCCCTTCTCTCGGCCTTCGGTTCGTCCCCCTTCCTGAACGCCGCGGTCTCCGCCGACGAGCTCGCGAAAAAAACCGACGACGCCCTGATCTGGGGCGTTTTGCTCCACCTCGGCCACAATATGTGGGGCGACGCCGAAACCGCCTACACGCCGCCGACCGACAAATTCGACTGCGACGTCGCCCTTTGGGAAGAGCTCACCGTAAAAGCCGCGGAATCGGGACTTAACATGGTCGTCGTCGATATCGGCGAGGCGATCCAATACAAGTCGCATCCGGAGCTGGCGATCGACGGCGCTTGGAGCGTCGAACGGTTGCGCGCCGACATTAAACGCTTGCGAGATATCGGGATCGAACCGATTCCCAAGCTGAATTTCTCGACGTGCCACGACTTCTGGCTCGGCAAATACGAGCGGATGGTCTCGACGCCGGAATATTACCAAACGTGCGCCGACCTGATCGCGGAAGTCGCCGCGATCTTCGACCAACCGCGCTTTTTCCACCTCGGTTACGACGAAGAAAACTACGACGTGCAAAGCACTTACAACTACGTCGTCGTTCGCCGGGGCGAGCTTTGGAAACGCGACTTCCTCTTCTTCGTCGAACAGGTCGAAAAAGCCGGTTCGCGCCCGTGGATCTGGGCCGATTACGCTTGGGCGCATCCGGAATTTCTGGAATGGGCGCCGAAGTCGATCCTAATGTCCAACTGGTACTACGGCAAGGACTTCGATCCCCAGTCGAACAAAGTCGCGCAGTGTTACGTCGACCTCGACAAAGCCGGTTTCGACCAGATCCCGACCGGCTCGAACTGGTCGAACGACGAAAACTTCGGCCTCACGGTAAAATTCTGCCGCGAAAACATTTCGAAAGAACGACTTAAGGGCTTCCTGACGGCGCCGTGGAAGTTCACCTTCCCCGAAAACCGCCAACATCACCTGAACGCGATCTCGCAAGTGAAAGCCGCCATGCGCTGATCCGCCGTTGTTTTCGACGACAAAGCGCCGTTTCGAACGTTTTGTCGTCAAACGACTTACAACGACGCGCCAACGTTTCGAATCGAGCGGCGACGCGTCGTTTTTCCGGTCGCCGACGTTTCCTTCGTGCTTTCTTTATTTTCGTCGAACTCCGAAAAACGCTCCGAACGCAAACGCCGATTTTACGTCGTTTACGAAGAACGACGAAACGCCGAAAAAGCGAAGCGTCAAAAACGCCGTCCGCAAAACGACGAGCAAAAGCAAGTCAAACGCCCAAATTTCGCGACGCAAACGCTTTATTACAACGATTTACGACCGCCGTTTTAACGACGATCGACGCAAAAAAAGAAAAAAATTTCGCCGAAACCGCTTTCGGGACTCGACGTCAAATTTTCCAGCGCTATAATAAACGACGGCGGTTTTTATATTCCGGTTTTTCGCCGCGCGTCGCAACGTCGACGACGACGCCGTTCTCGCGACGGCAAGTTCGACGCTCGCTTCGATTTAAACGCCTGACCGGCGAAGCTTAACGTTCCACACAGCAAAGGTTTACGATGCGTTCCGACTTAATTAAAAAAGGCCCCAACCGCGCGCCTCACCGCGGTCTTCTCCGCGCTTGCGGCGTCTCGCAAAAAGATTTCAAACGCCCGTTCGTCGCGATCGTCAGCAGCCGCGTCGACGTCATCCCGGGCCACGTTCATCTCGAACAAGTCGCCGAATTCGTCGCCGACGCCGTCCGCGCGGCCGGGGGCGTTCCGTTTATCTTCAATACTATCGGGGTTTGCGACGGCGTCGCGATGGGACACGACGGGATGAAATACTCCCTGGCCAGCCGCGAAATCATCGCCGACGCGGTCGAAACGATGATCAACGCCCACAAATTCGACGCCATGATCTGCATTCCGAACTGCGATAAAATCGTTCCCGGCATGCTGATGGCGACGATGCGCTGCAACATTCCGACGATCTTTACCTCCGGCGGCCCGATGGAAGCCGGACGCGACGAAGACGGCTCCCCGCTCGACCTGATCTCGATCTTCGCCGCCGCCGCCGGAAACGAAAACGGCAAAGTTTCGGACGCCCGCCTGCGCCAAGTCGAAGAAAAAAGCTGCCCGACCTGCGGTTCGTGCTCCGGAATGTTCACCGCCAACAGCATGAACTGCCTCTGCGAAGCCCTCGGGATCGCGTTCCCCGGAAACGGCACCCTCCTCGCGACGAGTTCGGAACGTCGCAAAATTTACCGAAAAGCCGCCAAACGCATCGTCGAAATGGTGAAAATTCAGGAATTGCGCGAAAAAGTCGCTTCCGGCGAACTCACGAAAGCGGAAGCGACGACGCCGCGTCGCCCGACGTCGAAAAAAATCGACCTCGACTTCCCGATCCTTCCGCGCGAAATCGTTACGAAAGCGTCGCTTGACAACGCGATGATCCTCGACATGGCGATGGGCGGCAGCTCGAACACGATCCTTCACCTCCTCGCCGTTGCGAAAGAAGCCGGGCTCGATTATAAACTCGCGCGGTTCAACGAGTTAAGTCAAACGACGCCGAACATCTGCAAAGTTTCGCCGAGCTGCGATTACCACGTCGAAGACGTCCACAACTCCGGCGGCGTCTTCACGATTTTCGGCGAACTTCGTCGCGGCAAAGTTCCGTCGATCGACTTCAAAGCCCCGACGGTTTCCGGACTTACGCTCGGCCAAACCGTCGACGAATACGACCTTCGCTCGCGCAAAGTTTGCGAAGAAGCGCTCGAAATGTACGCCGCGACGCCGGGCGGTCGCCCCAACACGACCGCGATGAGCATTCGCCGCCGTTGCAAAGACGTTACCGAGCTTGAACTTACGTTCGATCCGAAAGACTGCATCCGCCCCTGCAAAAAGGCTTATCGCGCTCAAGGCGGCCTCACGATCCTCTTCGGCAACCTCGCCCCGAACGGCGCGGTCGTCAAAACGGCCGGCGTTCTTCCGCAAATGATGCGACACGTCGGCCCGGCGGTCATTTTCAACTCCGAACCCGAGGCGTATCAAGGAATTGTGAGCGGCAAAGTCAAGGCCGGCGACGTCGTGATCGTTCGTTACGAAGGCCCGAAAGGCGGCCCGGGAATGCAGGAGATGCTCGCTCCAACCGCCGCGCTTAAAGGAGTTAAGCTCGACGACTCCGTCGCGCTCGTCACGGACGGCCGCTTCTCCGGCGGAACCGCGGGCGCAAGCATCGGACACGTCAGCCCGGAAGCCGCGGAAGGCGGCCCGATCGCGCTCCTCGAAGACGGCGATATCGTCGAAATCGATATCCCGAACGAGTCGATCAACGTCAAACTTTCCGCCGCCGAATTGAAGAAACGCGCCGCGAAATTTGAAGCTCCGGCCCCGCGTTACACGACCGGCTATCTTGCGAAGTACGCGAAACTTGCGACGAGCGCCGACGAAGGCGCCGTCCTGAAATGGGACTGATTTTGCGTCGTCCCGTCGACGATCGCGGCGCTTCCAATCTTCGATTCGAACGCGCCGCGACGTCGTCGTTATTTTCGATCTTTTCGATCGTTTTCTCAAAGGCGCAAACCGCGTTGTCGCTCGACTTGCGAACGAACGTCTTTTTACGCCGCGCGTTCGCCGTTTTTCAAAATTTCCCTTTATTTTACGGGCGGCGTTTCCGCCGAGGTCGCGAAAATTGCCGCTTCGATTCCGTCCTTGAATTTGCTCGCATTGTTTCCCGTCCAACCTAACCTCAATAAGGAAAAGGCTTTATGCAACGCTTTATTCGTTCCGCAACTCGATTGGCGGCGGCGTTTGCGGTCGCGATCTTCGCCCTCGCCGTCTCGTCGTCGGCGTTCGCGTTCACCTGCCACCGCGCGACGTCCGGCCCGCTGACGTTCGAAATCTCGAAAATTCCGGCGCTTACGGTCGAAGGCCAAATTTACAAGGCGCCGCTGATCATCGAAAACGCTTCCGACGCGCCCGTTTGCGTCCGCATGGAATACTCAACCATCGACTCGGTCTACCTTTACAGCGAAGCCGGAAACATAGTTCCCCCCGGAAAATCGATCCTGCGAGAGGATATCGTCGTCGAACCGAACGGCCGCTTTGAATCGGCGATTTCTTTCGCCGTCCAAGGAGCGTACCGCGACGCGCATTACCCTATCCGCGCTAAGTTTACGTTCAACCTCGACGGCAAGCCCGAGACCGTCGAACTCGTCCCGGTCTTCGCGACAAAGTTGACCGAGTTCCTGCCGAAAGAGATGAGAATGCTTGACTTCGGCGGCCGCGACTTCCTAAAGCTCGTCGAATCCTCCGATTACGCCGCGTACTGGCGCCGCGACGGCGGGAAACACTCGCCCCTGACGACGGGCTGGAGCGGTCTCGAAGAGGAGTCGAAAGCGTCGTTTAATCTCTGCTCGATGACGCGCGGCGGCGTCCAACGTTCCGCCTGGTCGGTTCACCCGCCGTACGCGGGCGGCCCGGGCGTCGTCGGCGTTCGTTACGCGGTTGCGCTTCCCCGGGTTAAGTCGTTGGAATTGCGATTCTTCCGAGCGATGCGCGACGTTTTTCCGCCGGAACCGCCGACCGACGGCGTCGTTTACCGCGTCTACGTCGAGCCGATTTCCCTCGCCGACGAATTTGCCTCGCTTTCGAAATTCGCGCAAAATCCGCCGAGTCCGTCGACGCTTGTTTTCGAGGAACTCGGCGCGCAAACAAGTTGGCTTGAAGCGACCGTCGATCTTTCTAAGTTCGCGGGACAAAAGGTTTTGCTGACGTTTGAAACCGACCCCGGCGCCAAGCGCGACACGACTTGCGACGGCTCGTTTTGGGGCGACGTCGCTCTTATCGCGAATCCGTCGAATCAAACGGTCATGTCGGAGACGGAACGCAAGCGTTTGCAAGAGATTAACGCCAAAAGTTTCGCGGCGTTCCTCAAACAAAACGCGCAAAACCTTCCGTCGGCGGGCGTTCCGATTTCCGTCGACGGCGTCGCGTCGCAGGGTTTCGAATTTGGCGACGGTCAATTCGCCGTCGTAACCCCCGGCAAACACGGCGTTTGCGACGGTTTCGTTACGATCGGTTCCGCCGCGAAAAACGTTCGGATCGACGGCGTCCGCGCTCGATATCAGGGCGTCAACGTCGGTTTCGAACGCCCGTTGGCTTCGGTCGACGTTTCTTCGCGCTTTGTCGACGCGAAAAATTCGGCCGACGAAGCGCGCCGTTTCCTCGACGCAAACGCCGGTAAAAACGTCCTTTGCTGCTTCGTTTCGCGCTCGACCGGCGGGCTTGCGTTCCGTTGGGTCGCGTCGAATCGCAACGAGATCGAGCGGCTCGACTTCGGCCCGTTTTCCCAAAAAGCGCCGCGCGTTTACTTCGGGCACGGCTACTGCGTCGTCGAACCTAAAGCCTTTGAATTCAGCGGCGACGGCTTCGCCTGCTCGACAAGCCACGTCGCGTTTGAGTTCGCCGACGGACTCGCGCTTCTCCAAGCGACGACCGCCCCGGTCGACCGTCTCGTCGTCGACCCGGAACGGCGAATTTACACGATCGCGACGCGTCCCGATTCGACCTTAACCCTTCGTTCAAGCGAACTTGGAGCGTTCGCCTGCGCACGAGAATACGCCCCCGGCTTCGACAAAGTCGCGGCGCCGCTCGTTCCGAAAAAGGCGGGACGCTTCGTTTACGACTATTGGGGCGGCGGTTACCGCGACGTGCTCGACCGCGTGAAAACGTTTGTCGATTACGGACTTACGGACTCGCTTCTTATTCAGCACGTTTGGCAACGCTACGGTTACGACGTGCGCCTTCCCGATATTTGGCCGCCGCGCTCCGAACAGGGAACGCTCGACGACCTCAAAGAAACGCAGGCTTTCTGCGATAAACACGGGATACCGTTCGGGTTGCACGACAACTACATCGATTTTTATCCGGACGCGGACGGCTTCAATTACAACGATATCATCATGAATCCGGACGGCCAGCCGCAAAAAGCGTGGTACAACCCGGGCCCGGACGTCCAAAGCTACCGTTTCCTCCCGACGTCGATTTTCCCCTACGCCAAGCGCAATTTAGAGCTTATCAAGTCGGAACTTAAACAAACGGCGTACTTTACGGACGTTTTTTCGTCGATTTACATCATGGATTATTACGACCGACAGGGTCGATTCCACTCCCGCGCCGACACGCTCGCCTGCTGGAACGCTTATTTCGACCTTGTTCGTAAAACGTTTGACAACAATGCGATAACGATCAGCGAATCCGGAAGCGACGCGCTGATCGGCCATCTCGACGGCGCGGACGCCATCCTGCGTCGACTCACGAAAAATCAGGAAAACTACACCGGCGTCGTCGATTGCGCCGACTACGAATACGTTCCGTGGTTCGACGCGGTAAACCATAACCGCTTCATTTTACACGGCGTAGGTTACAGCGACCGGTACGAAGGCGGAATTTCCCGAGCCCTCCGCGGAATCGAAAGCGACGACTATTTGTCGTCCGAAGCGCTGACCGGGCACGCGCTTATGGTCGACCTCGCGACGTCGATCCGCGGAACGGTGCGCAAGTACTGGCTGATGCAGAACTTAGCGCGGTCGTTGGCGATGGACGAAATCGTCGGCTTCGAGTTTGTCGACGGCGATATCCACCGCCAGAAAATCACGTGGAAATCGGGCGTCGTCGTTTACGTCAACCGAAGCGCAAACAATTGGAAAATCGGAACTTACCCGAACTCGGATCGTCCGTTGATTTTGCCGAAATTCGGTTTTTGGGCGACGAACGAAAAGACGGGCGCGGACGCGGCGTTCGGCGGAGTCGTTCGTCTCAACGGTCAAGTCGTCGAAATTCGCGTCGACGCCGGACGTTATTTTGTCAACGGTCGGCAAAAACTCTCGCATGAAGCGACGCCGATCCGCCCGCTCGTCGCCAACGCTAAGATCGTTGACAACAAGGAGTTGCGAGCGCAGTTTGCCTGGGACGCGCTCCGACCGACCGACAAGCCTTACGCGCCCTTCCTCCATTTGGAACGCCCGAAAACGTGGTGGGCCGACAAGCCGGAACTGCGCGTTTTGCCGCTCGCCGAACCGAACAAGCCGACGAATCGTTGGCAAGGTCTTGAAACGCAACTATTTGGCGACGAAATCGCGGTTCCGCTCCCCACCGATCTCGAACCGGGCCGATACGATCTTTTGACCGGTCTTTACGACCGCGACGGCAGCGGCAACCGCTTGACGCTCCTGGGTTTCGGAACGGACGACTTCCGCTATAAACTCGGCGCGATCCTCGTCGAAGGACAAGGCGACGCGCGCCGCGTTTCGTTTGAGCCGACCGGCGCTCCCGACTTGTTCGATCTGCGCCTCGTTCCCAACAATAACCCCAGCGATTTCGGCGTTTGCGAAACGCTCGGCGCGTTCCGATTCGAGCAAATCTCCGACTCGACGGCGCGGCTGACCCCGCTTCCGAACGAGCCCAAATTCGACGCGCGCTTGACGACGCCTTTCTTCGCCGACGGCGCGTTCGACGTAATTCTTCGCGACTCTAAAGGCCGGGAAATCAGACGTTACGAAGCGAAAAGCGACGCCGGATCGCTCGTTCTCTCGATCGACGCGGCCGAAGCGTTCGCGCTGGAAATCGTTAAAAAATAACGGTTTCCGACGTTTTCAATTGAAGTCGCGCCGTCATTCGAATCTCCGCGTTCGAGACGGCGCGACCTTATCCCTTATTTAACGCCGTTTAGGAATCCGCCGATGCTTGCGCGCCACCGTTTTCGCACCGTTGGTCGACTCGTCTTTTTTTCGCTCGTCGCGCTTCTCCCGTTTTCCCTCGTCGCATCCGTTGCAAACCGTTGCGCTTTCGGAGTTTCCGACGCGACGAAAACGTCCGCAGCGACGCGGGACGCCGAACGAACTCCGACGAGCCGCGAAAGTTCCGCAACTCGCGATTTTTCAACGATTTACGCGGAATATCAAGAGAAACTGCGCGCCAACGCAAAGATCTGCGACGCTCGGGGAATGACGCTCGAAGCGCGGATCACCCGTTCGCTTTTGGATCAGGAGAGTCCTTATCTCTTTATTTTTCCGACGCTTAAAAAGGAGCCGCAACCGGCGGCGCTCCCCGACGACGCGACGAGCGAACAACGAAGCTGGTACGCCGCGCTTCAAAGATCGCGACGTCGTTACGCCGATGAAACCCTTGAATTGGCAAAGCGTTACGCCGCCGAAAAACGCGGTTGGGACGCGTTCGCCTGCGCGCAAACGGCGCTCCGAATCGACCCGGATTGCGAAGACGCCCGCCGTTTTTTCGGTTACGAACTTCGCGACGGCGTTTGGCGAACCGCTTGGGAAATCAAACGCCTCGACGCGAGCGAAATCGAAACGGAACGCTTCGGCTGGCTCCCGAAAGATCGCGTCGAGCGTTACGAAAAAGGCGAACGCAACTACCGTAATCGTTGGATTTCCGAAGCGGAAGAAGCGAAAAAAATTCTCGCCGGCCCGTCGGGTTGGCGCGTCGACACCGAACACTTTTCGATCCTTTCCCGCGTTTCGCTGGAACGCGGCGTCGAAATCGGCCGCTTTTTAGAGACGTACTTTGGCGCGTGGCTGCGTCTTTATTACCGTTTTGTCGCGACGGAAACCCAGTGGGCGTCAAGGTTTAACGGCAAAGGCGCCGTCCTTTCCAAACGTTTTAAGATCATCGTGTATCGCAACCGCGAAGAATACCTGCGCGAACTGCGCAAACACGACGAAAAAGTCGACGCAAGCATCGGTTGGTATCTTCCTAAGTTGCGTTGTATCTTCGCTTACGAACCGTCGCCGAACGACGAATTTGAGTTCGATCTGCTTTCGCTTCTCGCGCACGAAGCGACGCATCAATTCTTTAACGAGTGTTATATCGCGACTTCCGGTCGAAACAAACCGGTCGCGCAACCCGGCGACCGCGCGAATTTTTGGGCCGTCGAAGGCGTCGCGGTTTATATGGAGACGTACTCGCTAACCGCCGCGAACGCAAGACTTGGCGGCGTCGACGCGCCGCGGTTGCAACAGGCGATCGCAAGTTGTCTTGACGAAGGAACTTACGTCCCGTTGCGAAGTTACGCCGCCGCGTCGCGACAAACGTTTCAAACCGCCGACGACCTGCAACTTTTATACGCGCAAGCCGCCGGTTTGACGTATTTTTTCATTTACCATCGCGCCGGATTTTACCGAAACGCTTTTATCGCTTACCTTTACGCCGTTTATCAGGGGATCGATCGCGCCGATTCGCTCGAACGCCTGACCGGTCGTTCCTTCGAAGAACTCGACGCGGAATATCGAGAATTTTTACAAGGCGTTCGCGCCGCAAGTTCCGACGCAAAGCGACGTTAGCCGTTTTTCGCCGTCAAATTTTCACGCAACTTTTTACAAAATCGCACCCGAAATGACCGATTCGCCGCAACTTGGCGCCGACGCAACTTCGACCGTTAAAGACGTTCTGTTCGTTTTGGCGACTTATAACGAAATCGACAACCTTCCCCGCCTCGTCGAGGCGCTGCTCGCGAGCGTTCCGAACGCCGACGTCCTGATCGTCGACGACGACTCCCCGGACGGCACCGGACGCTGGGCGCAAACCGTGTCTTCGCAAGACTTACGAATCCACGCCATCGTTCGAAAAAACGAACGCGGACTCGGTTCCGCCGTCGTCGCCGGACTTCGCTTCGCCGTCGCCAACAACTATCGGCGCGTCGTCAATATGGACGCCGATTTCAGCCATCCGGTCGAAGCGGCGCCGCGACTTTTAGCGCGCCTCGACGGGCAAGAGCTCGACGACGCCGCGCAACCTGCCGATAATACGCAACTTACAGACGGTTCGCCGACGTTGGAACCGGTCGACGTCGTCATCGGTTCGCGTTACGTTCCCGGCGGCGCGACGCCCGATTGGCCCTTGCGACGACGCTTGATCAGTCGTTGCGTCAACGCTTTCGCCCGGCTGACGCTCGGTTTGCGAACGAAAGACAACAGCGGATCTTATCGATGTTATCGCGTCGAAACGTTGCGAAAACTGAACTTCGATTCGATCGTTTCTCGCGGATATTCGTTTTTTGAAGAGCTTCTTTACCGGTTGCGCCTCGTCGACGCGCGCTTCGCCGAAATACCTATCGTCTTTATCGACAGGCGTTTCGGCGTTTCCAAAATCAACCGCAAAGAAGCGATTCGCGCCGTCGCCGTTCTCACGCGGCTCGGAGCGGCTCGCATTTTCCGCCGCGCCGATCGTTTGCCTAAAAACCGAAGTTAAGCGCCGCAACGACTTACGCTCGTTCGTTTTTTCCCCGTTTTCCTTTTTTTCCCCGTCGAGGTCGCCCAATGTCCGTCGAAAATTCCGTTCCCGTTTCTCCGTCCGCAACGCCGCGACGCGTCGTCGCCGAAATCGTATCTATCGGCGATGAAATAACTTCCGGTTCTATTTTAGACACGAACGCGCAATATTTGAGCCGCTCGCTTTCCGAAATCGGCGTCCGCGTCCTTTATCATTCGACGATCGGCGACGACTTCGCGGCGATGCGGGAAGCGTTCGCGCTCGCCCTGCGCCGCGCCGACGTCGTCGTCGTTACCGGCGGTCTCGGGCCGACGCAAGACGATTTAACGCGGGAAGTTGCGTCGCAGGCGCTTGGCGTCGAATTGACGTTCGATCCCGATTCGTGCGCTCGCATCGAACGGCTTTTCGCGCGTCGGGGACGCGTCATGACCGATTCGAACAAGGCGCAAGCTTATTTTCCGCGCGGCTCGCAGGTCATACGCAATCCGAACGGCACGGCGCCGGGCTTCTTTTTCGAAGGCTCGCGTTCCCAACTTGACGCCGTCGCGCCGCAATCGCCGGACGCAAATTCGCAAACGTCGACGAAAAAAGACTTTATCGCGCTGTTTTTTCCCGGCGTTCCCGCCGAGTTGCGCGAAATGTGGAACGGCCCCGACGGTCGCGCGGCGGTCGAACGGTTCGCGGATCGCCTTCTCGAAGGTCGTCGACCGGTTTATCGTTCGAAAACGATTCGCACGTTCGGCGCGGGCGAAAGCGCTCTCGAAGCGCGACTTCCGAATTTGATCGCTCGCGATCGCGTTCCCACCGTCGGGATCACCGCGCAAGACTCCGTTATTTCGTTGCGGATTCTCGCCGAAGGCGCGACGGCGGCCGATTGCGAACGCCAAATCGAGGAAACGTCGAGGTTTATATACGACCGCGCCGGCGAATATATTTTCGGCGAAGCGAACGAAACGCCGGGCGAAGTCGCCTGTCGCATTCTGAGAGCGCAATGCCTGCGCGTCGGCGTTTTCGAATGGGGAACGCGCGGTTTTTTGGCGACTAAAATCGATCCCGACGTTTTGGCGTTCGCGAGAATTTTCGGCGAATCGGAGCGCGACGCGTTCGAACGGCTCTTCCCGACGCCGCGAACAACGGACGCAACATCCGACGCTTCAACGACTTGCGAACCCTCTCAAGATTCGTCGAAATTCGGGCCGATCCAAGTCGTTTCAACGGAAATTTCGGACGCGTTGCGTTCGACGCTGGCGACGCTCGATCCGGAAGCCGCGTTCTGCCTGGCCGTCGGCCCCTACCCGCCGCCGTACGCTAACTCTTGCGAAGACGGCGCTTCGAAACCGACGACAGCCGTCGCGTTCGTTGATCTGCGCGACTCGGAACGTCCGCTCGTTCGTCTTGAAAAATACGTTTTCGGCGGCCATCCGGCGGTCGTCGACGCGCTTTTTTGCAATCGAGCGCTCGACGCGCTTCGCAAGCGCCAGTAAACGCGCCGGCAAGCGATTTCTTTCGACGCGGCGACACGCAAGCGCCGTCGCGCCAAGCGTTAGCGTTCGACGTCCGACCGTTAAACCGTCGGGCGTTCGAACGTCGCCGATAAATTTTCGCGTTCAAGAAGTCGGACGCGTAAAGCGGAAAGCGCTTGTCGACGCATAATCTTTGATTTCTCAGGAAGTTGCGACGATCCAAAGCCCCAATTTGCCAACGCGACGCAATCGTAAGAAACAACGCGTCGATCGGACGGCGTTTACTTTAAGAGCTTGACGTCGGCGACTTCGTCGGTTTTTACTCGGGATAGTCGGCGCCGGTCGCAAGTCGGAAAGCGGAATCGGTCGCAAAGGTTCGGCGCGTCTCGAATTCAACGTTTCGATCAATTTCAAGCGCGAACGCTCGAAGCGCGTCGAAAGTCAAACCGCTCCAACGCGTTTTCGAGACGCCGCTCGTTAGTCGCCGTAGTCGTTCCCTCCGTCTTCAATCTGCGCGAAGTCGCCGTTCCTCACGATTTAACGCAATCGACGCCGCCGCTAGCGCCGGTTTCTTAGTCGTTTCCGCGTTTTATCCCCAAAAGTAGAAGGAGCCGTTGAATTTCGCCAAAACTTGTCGAGTCGGCGCGAACGAAAAAAACGCGATTTGCGAGTTGGCGCAAGAAATTTTGCGGCTCGAAGAAAAGTAATCTACGGCGTCAAAAATCGACGTTCAACCCCTGAACGTTCAAGACCTAAAACGGCCGTCGTTTTCGAAAGAATAAAACGAATCAGGCTCCTATGAAATCCCCTTCTTTTCTAAAATCGCGCAAGAAATCAAGCGTTTTCGTAACGTCGACGCGCCCCAGCCTATAATGTATTTGTTCTTTATTTGTTTTCTTGGAGGTTTTATGATGGACTTTAAAGATCAAGTTCGCCAACTCGGCGGACGCGTTGTCTCAATGCGCGAACGCGTCGAAACGGAAGAAGCGACGAAAAACGCCTTCATTATGCCGTTTATTCAACTTCTCGGTTTCGACGTTTTCGACCCGAGCGAGATAGTTCCGGAGTTCACCTGCGACGTCGGCGCAAAAAAAGGTGAGAAAATCGATTACGCGATTTGTTTTGACGGAACGCCGACAATTCTCGTCGAGTGCAAACATTGGGGCCAGAATTTAACGAACCACGTCGGCCAACTTACGCGTTACTTCACCGTTTCGAAAGCGCGGTTTGGCATTCTCACGAACGGAATCGTCTATAAATTTTACTCCGACCTCGACGAGCCGAATAAAATGGACGAAACGCCGTTCCTCGAGTTCGATATAACGACGATCAACGACGCGCAAATCGAAGAATTAAAGAAGTTCCACAAGAGCTATTTCAATCTCGACGAGATTCTCACGACGGCGACTGAACTCAAATTCACCGGCGCGATCAAGGCGCTTCTCAAAAGCGAAATGCAGTCGCCGACGGACGACTTTGTATCTTATATCGGGCGGCGCGTCTACCCGACGCGGGTTACGCAAAAAATCGTCGAGCAATTTCGTCCGCTGGTGAAAAAGTCGTTCGCGCAAGTTGTCAACGAGCTGATCGCGGGTCGACTTTCGTCGGCGATGAAGTCGGAGGAAGACGACGTCGCGGCGCCAACCGCTAAGGTTGCGGAAACGGAAGCAACCGTCGAACAGGAACCGGAAGCGAAAGGATCGAAAATTGTAACGACGGCGGAAGAACTCGAATATTTTTACACAATTCGCGCGATGTTGCAACCGCACATTCCGTCGTCGCGCGTCGTTCATCGCGACACGGAATCCTATTTCGGGATTCTTCTCGACGACAACAACCGTAAGCCGATTTGCCGCTTGCTGTTAACCGACCGCAAAAAAACGTTGATCACATTCGATGAAAAGAAAGCGACGACGCGTCACGAAATTCAGTCGACGGACGACCTTTTCGCTTACGTCGATCAACTCGTCGCAACCGCGAAGCATTACGACGAGCCCCAAACAAAGGCGGAAACGTCTGAATCGCTTTAACGGAAGCGTCGCGTCGACAACGGGCCCGGATCGGTTCGCCGGGCTCGACTTCGCGGGCGGTCGACTTGCCGCGTTTGAGCGCCGGAACCGTTTGAAGCGCGACGAGCGTTTCCGAACGAACGAGTTCGCGACCGACGCCCCAACGAAAGACCGTCCGGACGCTGTTGATTAACGCGTTGACGTAAGTCCGCGCTCGCCGTCAATGCGTCGGCGACCAATTCGGCGATAAGCGGCTTCGGTTTCGGGCGCGCCCCGCTTGCCGAGATAGAGCTTGCGCTTGCCTCCGTCGATGTGAACGAAAGCGAGATTGCGCGCCTTGAATCGGCATAATTTTGGCAATTTTTTCATAGCCGACGTCTCCTAAAAAACAGACGCCGTATCTGTTTTTAGCCGAAACGTCGAGAAGCGGCGAGATTTTGAAGAATCGCCAAACGTCGGGATAACAACGTTTAGCGCAGTGGAGCCAACCGGGTTCGAACCGGCGACCTCCGGCTTGCAAAGCCGGCGCTCTCCCAACTGAGCTATGGCCCCGTGTTTTGCCGCGACGCCGCCGCGAAAAAGGGCGACGCGAAGACCGACGACAAAAACAATTTTCTCAATTATAGCGCCAACTCGCGACAAGTCAAGGGGGGAGCGCGTTTTTTTTCGCAACCTCGACGCCAAACTTCTCGACGCAAAACTTCTCGACGCCAAACTTCTCGACGCCAAACTTCTCGACGCCAAACTTCTCGACGC
>CAZIJJ010000004.1:114720-169107 GCA_964539525.1 uncultured Planctomycetaceae bacterium
CGACGCAAAACTTCTCGACGCAAAACTTCTCGACGCAAAACTTCTCGACGCAAAACTTCTCGACGCAAAAAACAAGACAAACGCGAGCGGCAAATCGTCGCCAATCAACGCAACTTCTTTAATCGTCGTCTTTAGCGGACAACACAACGAACGCGATCGCCAACGTTTTGCAGTGCGTTAAGGAAATTTTCGCCTCGACGACGCCCAATTCGTCGGCGATTTTTTTCGCGCCGCCGCTCAAAAAAAGTTCCGGCGCGCCGTCCGGCCGATTGACCACCTCGACGTCCGTCCAGGAAATCCCCGACGCCCAGCCGGTGCCGAGCGCCTTCAACGTCGCCTCCTTCGCCGCCCATCGCGCCGCCAGCGATTCGCCAAAATTGCGTTTTTTGCGCAGGCAGTACTCCCGTTCGCGCTTCGTAAAGACCCGTTCCATAAAGGTTTCCGGAAATCGCTCGTAAAGTTTCGCGACGCGGTCGATCTCCGCCGCGTCCGTCCCGATCCCAACGACGCGCATCTTTTGCGCCTCCCTTTTCTTCTCGTGTCAATTCGCGCCGTCTTCCGACGCCGTCTTGCGCAACCGCGCTAACCCGATTTATTACAACAATTAACCGCTCGCCGACGGCAAATTCGACGGCGAAAAACGACGCCGCGTCAACCTTTCGGCAACAGCAAAAAACCGACGCCGAAAATCCCGGCGTCGATCAGCCCGTGACTCAGCCAAGCGCCGTAAATCGAGTCGCTGCGGCGATATATCTCTTGCCAAACGAGCCCGCCGACAAAAACGCCGAAAGCGCAAAAACGCGTCGCCGGTTGGTCGAAACCGAAATAAACGCCTAAAAGCAAAATGTGATGCAACGTAAACGCCGCGTTTGCGAGAAGCGTCGCCGCGAGCGTCGGAAGTCGCGCCGACAACAAACCGAACGTAAACCACCGCCAATAATACTCTTCCAGCCCGGAATGCGCGACGGAATAAAACAACGTCAACGCAAAAAAAGCGCTCGGAGTCGCCAACCCCAACGGAACAAGACGGCCCGACAGCTCGTTTCGCGCTTGCTCGATCATGGGCGCGAACGCGCCGGGGTCGCTCGTTAAGTATCCGCCGATCAAGAAGATAGCGCACCCGACGACGCCGCCGAAGATCGCGCCCGCCGCCAATCCCCGTCGATTCGGCCGCCGAACCAGCCAACGCGTTTGCAACACGAAGGTCGCGACGAAAGCCGGAAACGCAAATTGCAACGTCTTGCCCGCGACGAAAACGTATTTCGAAAAAGACGGCGCAAACCGTTCTCCGAAAATGAAATACGTCCAGGTAAAAACCGTTGGAAAAAAGCACGCGAAAGCCAAAATCAGCGCGTCTCGGCGAAACGTCGACTTGCCGCGAAACGGCAAAGCGAGCTTGCGCGACGCGTTGCGCGAAACCTTACGAAACGCCCCCACCAATTTTCTCCTTCATTAAGCCGCGCTATTTCAAAACTTAAACGCGTTTTCGGTTCGCAAGTCGCGACGCGGAGCCCTTCCCCGGGACGCCGCGTCGCTTTTCAACGGACGATTCGCGCCGTTTCTAACTCCCGTCGTTAAAGCGTTTGGAACGCTTCGGCGGCGACTTCAAGCGTCCGGTCGATCGTTTCGTCCGTATGCGCGACGCACGTAAACATCGTTTCAAACTGACTGCACGGGAAGTAAACCCCGCCGTCTAAGAGTTTCCAGAAGAATTTCGCGAATTTTTTCGTATCGCATCGGGACGCGGACGGCCAGTCGACGACGGCGTCGTCTTCGTCGCCAAGGAAAAAGAGCGTCGCCATTCCGCCGCAATGTTGAACGGAAACCCTTACGCCGGCGGCGTTTGCGGCTTGCGTCAACCCGTCGGCGAGCCGCGCTGTCGCGCGTTCGATCTTCGCGTAAAAATCGGGGTCTTCGTCGAGCGCCGTCAACGTCGCGATCCCGGCGGCGGTCGCGAGCGGGTTTCCGCTTAACGTCCCGGCTTGAAAGACTTTACCGCAAGGAATCACCGCGTCCATAAACTCCGCTTTTCCGCCGTAAACGCCGACCGGAAGCCCGCCGCCAATGATCTTGCCGAGCGTCGTCAAGTCCGGATCGATTCCGTAAACCTCTTGCGCACCGCCCTTTGCGACGCGGAAACCGCTCATCACTTCGTCGAAAATCAAAAGGGCGCCCGCTTTCCGCGTCTCTTCCCGCAACGCTTGCAAAAACTCCGGTTTCCCCGGCACGCACCCCATATTTCCGGCGACCGGCTCGACGATGACGCCCGCGATCTCGGCGCCGCGTTCGGCGAACGTTCGACGAACCGCCTCGACGTCGTTGTACTCCAGCAGAATCGTATCCGCCGCCGTTCCAGGAGTTACGCCCGGCGAATTTGGCGCGGAAAGAGTCGCCGCCGCGCTTCCGGCCGCCACGAGAAGACTGTCGACGTGCCCGTGATAGCACCCGATAAACTTGACGATCTTGTTTCGAGCCGTGTAACCGCGAGCCAGGCGGATCGCGCTCATCGTCGCCTCGGTGCCGGAGTTCACCAGCCGCAGTTTCTCAATCGACGGCGTCAACTTCGTCGTCAACTCGGCAAGATCGTTTTCCGCTTGCGTCGGCGCGCCGAAACTCGTTCCCTTTTCGACGGTTAGCTTCAACGCCTCGACGACGCGGGGATCGGCGTGTCCGAGAATCATCGGGCCCCACGACAGAACGTAATCGATATATCGGTTCCCGTCGACGTCGAAAAGAAACGGCCCCTGGGCGCGGTCGATCACGACGGGGACGCCGCCGACGCCGCCGAACGCCCGCGCCGGACTGTTCACGCCGCCGGGAATCAGCGTTAAGGCTTTTTCAAAAATTTGACGACTTTTTTCACGATTCATTTCGTTCGACCTAACTTCTTTAAAATAGAGACTTAAACAACGCCGGTTTCGCAAGCGCCGCGCGTCGAGTCGACGAAGGCGCGACGCCGCCCCTTAAGTATACCCGAAGTCGGCGAATCCGCAAGGGCCTCGCAAATCGTTCGGCGAAAATCGCGAAAGACGCCGCGCCCGGTTCCCAAGCCGAAAAAATCGGGTAAAATGGAACGAACGAGCGAAATTTCGCCCTCCCGCAACCCGTTTTGGAGAAAACAATGAATAATCCGCCGATTTCCCGCGCCGCCGCTCCGACGCTCAAAAGTCGCGCTCTCGCGGCGTTTAGCGCGGAAGTTCCCGAAGGCGCCGTCAAGTCGTTTTTCGGTTGCGACGATCGCTTCGCGCTGTTGACCGACGCTACCGACGCAAACGACCGTTCGAACGAAGTTTACGTCGAATTTTCGTCCCGCGAACCGCTCCGCTCGCCGCTCGAAATTTACGTCGGACGCCGACGCGTCGTCGCCGGAATTTGGCGAACCGACGTTTGGGCCGACGGGCAAAAGCTCGACGCAACCGGCTCTTGGCAAACGCTTTGCGAAGAGATCGACGACGACGGCGCGTTCCTCGAACGTCTTCTGCCGCTCGCCGGCGGGCGCTCGCTCTCTCGGCGACTCTTCGTCGCCTGCAAGGAAGGACTTTTCCTAAACGTCGACGTTTTATACGGTTCGAACGCCGAACGCGCCGCGGGCGAACTCGGATCGAAAAGCGCCGAACCTGCGCCGCTTCTTCGAACGCGCTCGCTTTTTCCGCTTGACCCGGCCGAAACGCTCGTTTCGCAAGTCGACGAAACGAAAGAAGTTGCGTTTTGCGACGTCGGTTCCGATTCGCGCCCGTTCGCTCGCGCTTTCCTTCTTTCGTCGAACGAAACTCTTGCCGTTAAAACGACTTACGGCGGCGTTTTAGCGTCGGAGTCCCGACGGCAAGGCGGCGTTCTTTGCGTCGCAACTCTTTTCGACTGGAACGCAAGTCGAGCGACGAGAACGTTTAGCGTCGACAAGGCGACGGTCGGCGAAAACTTGCGCGCGGTCGGCGACGATCTCGCGATCGGCCGGCAGATCCGGCTTGGACGCGAGCGGTACGTTTTGTACGTCTCCACGTCGCGCCGCCCGGCGATCCGCTCGATTTTAAGCCGCAACCTCTTGTCGGACTTCATGTTCGGCAAATTTTTCATCGGACGCGGCGTCGAACCGCTCGTCGACGTCGAAGTCCCCGACGATTTTTAAAACGCGACCGTCGCTCGAAGTCCCGGCGCCCAAACGACTTCCGCGTCGCCGTCGCCGCCCGCTCCGTCGATCCATTGCAACGACGGCGTCGCCGAAAAGTACTCGTTCACTCGAATCGAGTAATAAAGTTCGAAGTGATTTTCGTCGACCGCGCCCTTGTTAAGCGCCGCAAATTCGTCGCTTACGTAAGCGATCTCGTAACCGAAGCCGAGGACGTCGCCCGGTCGCTCCTTGGAAAACGAATGAAGCTCGAAACCGGCCGTCAGCGCGCGGTCGAACTCGCAACACTCGCCGTTTTGTTGGCCGTAACGCCCCCAAAGCCCGACGTATTTCGAAATTTCCTGATCGAACGAAAGCCCCCAACCGTTGTTCGTCAGGTCGTTTCGGCTTCCGTCGAGCGACTCGCGCGGCGTAAAATTCGCCGTAAAGTAGCCTCGATACGTCCCTTCCAGCTCGCCGATCTTAACGACGCGGTCGATTTCGCCGATAATGGCGCCGCGGCTGAACATCTCGACGCAATCGCGATCCGATTCGCTGTAACCCACGCCAAAACACCACTTATCGTTCGGTTCCCACCAAATTTGCCCGCCGAGCGCGTTCGCCGGACACTCGAACGTCAGGTTGTTGACGAAAGCGTCCGAAAAAAACTGGCAATACTCGTCGTTCGCGTAAGCGTTCGCGTCGAAGTCGCTCGTCAAATCAAGATAGCCGACGCGAACTCTCCAACGCTCGCCGTCGCCGAACTTACGTTCGTACCAAAGCTGATTCAAATAGACGTCGCGCGTCGCTCCGGACGCGGCGTTGAGCCCGCAAAACGACGGAATCCGCTCCCCCAAACCGTCGCCCATCCCGACTTTAAAGGTCGCCCTCACAGAATCGCGTTCCGTAAGTTCCGCGAAACCAACGACTTCCGCCATCAGCGAACCGTCGATTCCGGAGTCGCTCGCGCCGAAATCGGACTGCTGCCCGACGGCGGTAATCGTCGCGCCAAGCTCCAATTTGTCGAGCAAAACGCGAAACGCCGACGCTTCCTCGACGTGCTTCACGTGCGTTTCGTGCGACTCGACGTTATGCGCGTGCAACATCGCCGACTTGCCGGCGTCGACAGTCGCGCCCGCCGTCGGTTCCTCGCCCGGCTCGCTCGGCGCCGCGAGCGCCGTTTCTTTAACGTCGTAACCGTCGACCGCGTAAAGACTTGCGCCGTCGCTCAACGACGTTTCAAGCTCCGTCGCAGGCGACGCCGCCCAAGCGAACGCCGCCGCGCTCGTCGAAAAAATCAAGCCGCCCAACGCCGCGACGCGCTTTCGAATCTCGCGCCGTTTCTCCAATCGCGTTCCCCGCTCCGCTTGCCGCTCAACCGTCTTAACCATTGCCGTAACTTAACTTAAAAATTGAGAAAAGAGAGCCGGATCGCGTTTCGTCCGAAATTCCATCCGCGCCGCGACGAAAAAACGCCCTCGTCGTTTCATGAAAAAACGAAAGCGCAAGTATCTTCGACTATTGGACGCGATTTTCTTCAGGAAAAATATAAAGATTTTTCGGTTTTTAACAATTTTAACGCATTTAACTTTTACAACGACACTTTAGAGAAAATGGAGAAGACGCGTCGTCGTCCGCAAAGAGCCGCCCGACTTGCGCAAAATCGAAAACGACGTATAATCGAACGTCGACGATCGCGCTCCGTCTCGAACGAGCGCCCGCTCGGCGTCGGCGGTAAACGGCGCGTTTTTCTTGGGTTAAGACATGCCATTAGAATCTTTGCTAACGACGGCGACGACGCTCGTCGGGTTGTGCGCCGCGTTTTTGATCGGCGTTTCGAAAACCGGAGTCCCCGGCGTCGGCCTTTTCGCTTGCCTGCTAATGATTTCCGCGTTTTCCGGTCGCGAAATGTTCGCCTCCGGAGCGGTCGTCCCGTTGCTGATCCTCGGCGACGTCGCGGCGGTTTGGTTTTATCGTAAAGACTGCGATTTCAAGCTTTTGCGACGTCTTTTTACGCCGGTCGGAGTCGGCTTGATCGGCGGCGCGGCGGTCATGTGCTTCATGGACAACTCGCAATTTAAACTGACGGTCGGAATCCTGGCGACGTCGATCCTAATTTTCGAGTTCGTTCGCAAACGTTTGGGCTGGACGCAAATATCGACAAGCGCGCCCTTTAGGATCGGTTGCGGAACGCTCGCCGGTCTGACGACGATGCTCGGCAACGCGGCGGGAGCGGTCTCGGCGGCCTATTTCGCTTCGCAAAACCTTGACAAACAACGCTTTATGGGAACGAACGCCGTTTTCTTTTTCCTCGTCAACGTCGCCAAGATCCCGCTTCTGCTCGCGGCGACGGCGGTCAAAACGAACCTCGGTTTCGACGCGGCGGACGCGCAAATCATGAACGCGACGACGTTTGCGCTCACGCTCGTTTTCGCGCCGGGGCTCCTCGTCGGCGCGTTCGTCGGACGGCGGCTTTATCGAGCGATCCCGGAACGCTTGTTCGTTCCCTTCGTTTTAATTCTCAACATGCTGACGGCGCTCCAAATCCTTATTTCAGCGGCGCTTAGCTAAACCGGTCTCGCCGCGCGAAAAAAGCGTCCGACGCAAACGCCGAACGCTCCTCGATTTACGCGACGCCGTTTCGATCTCGACGCGACGCGGCGCCGCCCGTCTTTATCGATCGCGACTTAACGTCATTCGATGCAAAACTCGAATTCGCAATACTTTTCGCGGTTCCAGGCGTTCGCTCGACTCGACGGCGAAATCGCGAAGAGCGGCGAAAAAGTCCGCGCCTTAACGGTCTTCATATCCTTCGAAAATTCAAGGAGTTGCAACCAACCGTCGCCGCCGTTTCCTTCCCAGCCGCCGCCCATGGCCTGCGTGTCGAAGAGAAGTTGCGAAACCGTTTTGCCCGCGGCGTTTTTGTCGACGCGGAAGCCGCAACACCCCTCCATATTGTCGGCGGTCGAATGGTGTCCGCTGATCACAAGTCGAATATTGGCCGAAGGTTGCACGAGTTTTTGCCAAATCGTTTCGCCGGCCGCGCCGCCCGCTTTGCTGATCCCGTACCCTTCTTTAAGATCGCGTTCAAGTCCCGCCGTATAAGGCTTTAGATACGAGTGCGTCAACAGAATCCCGAAGTGATTCGCGTACTCCGGACGAGCGAAAAGCGCCTTCGCCCATTCAAGCGTCTCCGGTCGCGGCGCGAACTCCACCGAAACGACCAAAATCTTTTGCCCGCCGGTTCCTTCGAACTCGTAAGCGGCGTTCTCTAACGTCTTCTTACCAAAAGCGTTAGGGAAACGCTCGACCACGACGTCCTTCCAAAGCGGATTGCGTTCGATCGGGAAAAATTCGTCGAAAAGCGAGTCGCGGGTCTCGGACGATCGGACGCCATAATGCGTCCCCTCCGGGAAGATGTCCGGGCCGTAGTCGTGATTGCCGGTGCAAAGCACGTAAGGCGTTACGCCGTCGAGACGTTCGAAAGCGCGCGAACACGACGTCCACATCTGGCGCCCGGTTTGGTTCGCGAACTTGCCGTCCGCTTCCTGCAAGCCGTTCGACTCCACTAAGTCGCCTACGCAAAGGACTTGGCGAATTTCAAGCGCGTCTTTATTTTCGGCGATCCACGCGGTCATAAGCTCGAAGATCCCCTGGTTGCGCCCGTACCGCGAATACGCCTGCGGATCCGGGATCACGACCATCGTCCAGGAGTCCTCGTCAATAAGAGCCGGCGCGACGTAAGTCGTTTGATTTCCATCGTTTTGAGCGACGGCGAACGGAGTCGACGCGGCGCCGACGAACGCCGACGAAACCGCGACGACAAAGAAAAATTTGCGCAACGATTTTAGCATTTGAGAAACCTTTCGAAAAACGGAATGCGTTCGCGCCGCTCGCCGCTCGAACGGCGCCGCGATTTTCTCGCTACTGAAAATGATACCGATTTTTCGCAAGATTTCAAGCGTCCGCTCAAAAAAAACGCCTCGAAACGGCCGCGCTTTCCTCGCTCGACGCCGCGAACGTCAACGCAAAAACACGCGCAAAAGCGTTGCGTACAAACGACTTCGGTACGGCTGATATCGCATCGGCAGGTCGAGCCAGGTTCCTTTGTCGACGATCGATTTTTTATGCGAAAACGCGTTGAAACCGGTCTCGCCGTGGTACGCGCCCATCCCGCTTTCGCCGACGCCGCCGAATCCCATCGCGGTCGTCGCTAGGTGGATCACGACGTCGTTCACGCATCCGCCGCCGTACGCAAGTTCCGTCGTTACTCGCCTTACGCGCGATTTGTCGCTCGTGAAAAGATAAAGCGCAAGCGGTTTTTCCTTCGTTTTGAGGTCGTCGACGACCGCGTCGAAATCGTTGAACGTCAAAATCGGCATGATCGGGCCGAAAATTTCCTCGCCCATGACCGCGTCCGCCTCCGTAACTCCGTCCATCACCGTCGGTTCGACGCGTAGCGCCGTCGCGTCCGCCGAACCGCCGAAAACGACCTTGCTTCGGTCGATCAGCCCAAGGAGCCGCTCGAAATGCTTCGCGTTGACGATCTTTCCGTAATCCTTATTTTCCAACGGTTTAGCGCCGTACTGTTTCTTGATCTGCTCGACGACTTCCGCGACGAAAGCGTCCTTAATCGAGCGTTCGCAAAGAACGTAGTCCGGCGCGACGCACGTTTGGCCGCAATTCAAAAACTTGCCAAACACAATTCTTTTAGCGGCAAGCTTTACGTTCGCCGTTGAATCGACGACGCACGGGCTTTTTCCGCCCAATTCCAACACGACCGGCGTCAACCGCTCGGCGGCGCGGCGCAGCGTCTCCTTCCCCACCGTTTGCCCGCCGGTGAAGAAAATAAAGTCGAATTTCTGATCGAGCAACGCGGCGTTTTCGACTCGTCCGCCCGTTACGACCGCGACGTGTTCCGACGCAAACGCTTCTCCGACAATCTTTGCGACGACGGCGCTCGTCGCGGGCGAATAAGCGCTCGGTTTCAAAATCGCGACGTTTCCGGCGGCGAGCGCGTCGATCAGCGGCCCGATCGTCAGCAAAAACGGGTAGTTCCAAGGGCTCATGATCAAAACGTTTCCGCGCGGAATCGGCTGAACGTAACTTCGCGCCGGAAACTGCGCGAGCGGCGTCCAAACCCGCTTCGGACGAGCGTACTTTTTCGTTTTGCGGATCATGTGCGAAACTTCGGAAAGCGCGAGTCCGATTTCGCACATAAAGCTTTCGTAAGCGCTTTTGCCAAGGTCGGTTAGCAACGCGTCGGCGATCTCCGATTCATACTTTTTTATCGTCGAGCGCAACCTCTTCAAACTTTCGACGCGAAAAGCGACCGGGATCGTCGCGCCGGTTCGATAAAAATTCCGCTGTTTTTCGAGCAATTTTTCAATTTCGCAGGCGGTCATCGTTCGTCGCTCCTTTCGTCGCGTTCTTCGGCGACTTCGTAATAAAACCGTTCCAACTCTTTAGCCGTCAACAGTTTAGGAACCGGATAAAGCGGATTCGCTTCCTTGGCCGCCAGACGCGCCATCGTCGGAACGTCTTCGCGCCGAATCGCTGCGATTCGCTTCGGTATCCCCAGTTTTTCGTTGAGTTTACGTATCGCGTCGACAAATTTTTCCGCCGCCTCCCGGGGCGAATCCTGAGACGAGGCGACCCCGGCGACCAAAGCGAGATCGCGCAGTTTCCGCCAAACGCTCTTTCCGTAAGCGTCTAAAAAATAAGGAGTTAGAACCGCATTTGCCAATCCGTGCGGAACGCCGTAACGGCCTCCGAGCGAATGCGCGACGGCGTGAATATAACCGACGTAAGATTTCGAAAACGCGATCCCCGCCATGTGCGCCGCGCGAAGCATGTTCGCTCGAGCCTCGCGGTTCCGCCCGTCGACGCAGGCGGTTTCAAGGTTGGCGAAGATAAGTTTCGTCGCGTCTAAAGCCAGACGCCGCGTCTCTTTAGTCGTCGAACGTCCGATATAGGCCTCGACGGCGTGCACAAGCGCGTCGAGGCCGGTCGTCGCCGTCAAACCCGGCGGAAGCGAAAAGGTAAGCTCCGGTTCAAGAACGGCGTAAGTCGGTATCAACGGGAAACTTAGAATCGCGTACTTATGTTGTTTCGCGGCGTCGACGATCACGGCGGCGACGGTCGTTTCGCTCCCGGTGCCCGCGGTCGTCGGAACGGCGATCAACGGAGGCAGGCGCCGCCAAACGCGCAACAGTCCCTTAAGCTTGCCAACGCTCTTCTTAGGACAAACGACGCGGGCGCCGACGACTTTGGCGCAATCGATCGGAGATCCGCCGCCGACGGCGATCAACGCGTCGCAACCGTTTTCGCGGTAAACGTTTAACGCTTCCTCGACGTTGTCGACGGTCGGATTCGGCCGCGTCTTGTCGTAAACGACGTAAGCGACGCCGCATCGCGTCAAAACCTCTTCGACCGGAGCAAGCAAACCGGCGTTTCTAACCCCTTGATCGGCAACGATTAGAACGGAGCGAACGGCTTCTTTCGCCAAAACGCGGTCGAGTTCGGCAAGCGTCGAAACAATTTCCGGCTCGCGGTACGGAAGGATCGGAAGCGCGATCCGAAACGCCGTCTGAAACGCTCGGCAATACGCCGCTTGAAGAAAAAACATGCTCGCGCCCCCTTTCACGATTTTACGTAAAGCGTTGTTCTTCGGATGTTACGACAAACGCATATTATACCGCAAATTTCGCGAACGTCAAGAAGCCCGTCTTTTTTTCGCCCGAAACCTCCCCTAAACGCGCGCCGTTTTCCGTCCGACGGCGCCGAAACGCGACAATATTCGTTCGACGCTCCGTTTCGTCTCGCCAACAACGCAAACCTTTTATTGCAACGCTTTACAACAGAAAAATTTTTACAAAACGCGTCCAAAACGACGAAACTTCGCTCGACAAATCGATTTTTTCGCTTAAAATGAAGGCGACGCGTCGGGAGAGCGCCGCTTTTCGTCCGCTCGTTCTTCGTCTCGACGCAACCTTTTTCCCTTTAATCAATGGGGGTCGTCTCGATGTCCCGTCCGTTAGCCGTCTCGTCCGCGCCGTTCGATTCTAAGTCGATGATCCGTAGCGCTTTAGATTTCGTCTTCGACTTAATTTCGCCGCAAAATCGCAAAGCGACGATTATTCTGTGTTACGCCGTTTTCGCGCTGACGCTTTGGAAATACGTTCCCCCGGCGCCGCGGTTTGCCGATCCGGAAACAGGAAAATGCGTTTATAACGCCGGAACGCTCAAAAACGACAATCTCGGCGCTATTTTCAAAAAATCAAACGCTGCGTCTCGGGTGGAAAATTCGGCGGAATCGTTAAACTCGGCGCCAATCAAACCGCTGGACGGAACGCTTGCGTCCGCGACGACGCCGACTCGCTTTCTTTGGGGCGCGCGCAAACATTGGGCGGCGTTTTTCCTGGCGGGCGTCTTCCCGGCGCTGATCGTTAAGTTCGTATTTCACGAAAAATTAAGCGATTACGGCGTCTGTTGGGGCGATTGCTCGCGGACGTTTCGCTCGTTTTTAACGATGGCGCCGATTTTCGCGGCGGTCGGTTGGGCAAGCGGCGGAAACCTTGCGTTTTACAACGTTTATCCGTACAATCCGGCGGCGGGCATTTCGCGAACGACGTTGATTCTACATACGATTTCTTATTTTTGCCTCTATTATTTCGCTTGGGAATTTATGTTTCGCGGTTTTTTACTCCGCGGACTCGCGCCGACGACCGGCTTGTCGACGGCGATTTGGATCCAAACCGCGATTTCGACGACGCTTCACTTCGGACATCCCGCGTCGGAAACGTTCGGTTGCGTCGCGGGCGGCCTTTTTTGGGGATTCCTCGCGCTCCGAACCCGTTCAATTTACTCGGGTTGGGGCCAACACGCGATTCTTGGGATCGCGCTCGATTGGAGTTTGATTCTCGGCGCCCGTTAAAAATTTCGGCGTTTTTTCCGCGTCGCGCCGTCTCTTAACTCCAACGACGGCAACGTTTCCAACGACAACGCAAAAACGGTCGCGACGTTTTCGCGTCGCGACCGTTTCCCGTTCGTCTCCGTTAAAACGCTAATCGACGGCGCCGCGCCGCTTTAGCGTTCGCGTTTCAGGAACGTCCAATCGTCGACGAGCCCTTCGAGCGACGGCGGAAGCGCGTTCTCTCGACGTTGGAAGACGCCGCGAAGTCGTCCGTCCGGGCGCCGCCAAATCGCGACGTCGACCGGATCGCCGCCGATCTCCGCTTCGGGAATCTCAACGTTTAAGTCGCCGATTTTCAACGACTTAAGCTCGGCGGCGGCGACTGCGTCCAACGTTCCGTCCGCTCCGAACCGCGCCGCGAAAACGCCGTTCGCGACGGCCGAAATCGGCGTCGAATCGCTCCCGTCGGCGAGTCGAACGGTCGCGCCGTCCAGCGAGATCGGGTCGCCCAACGCGTTCTCCCGCGCCGCGATCCAAACGGTCGTTCCGTCGATAAAACGCGACGTCGAAACGAGTCGCGGACGACTCGACCGCTCCTCCGGAACGGAAAACGCCGTTTCGTCGAGCGCCCAAGGCGTTTGTTTTTCGACGTTTGCGACTTCAAGCGCGGCGAGCGCTTCCGCGGCGAGCGCGTCTTTCTCGGCGGCGGTCGCGTCCGCTTTGATTTCAAAAATTTTCGTTCGACAATTCGTTCCGGCGAGCGCTTTCAACGCGGCGAAGTCGGCGGCGTCGGCTCCGTTCTCACCCCAAAAAACAAGCGCCGAATAACGTTGCGGCCCGTACTGCAAACGCCCGTCGTCGCTCAACTTCCAACGTTTTTCGCCTGTCGGCGTCGTCGACGAAATCTCGTCGGCGGGAATCAAATCGGCCGGATACCCCGCGGTCGAAAAGCGGTCGCAGAGGTCGACGCCCGCCTTGTTCCATTCGGGCCGCAACGGGTTCATCGCGCCGAAACGTCCGAAAACGACCGCGACAGGCGAGTCGAGCGGCGCGTCCGAAATCAAGCTCAGCGTTCGAATTTTCGACCGGATCCGCGCGACGCCGCCGGTATCGACGATCGGCATAAGTCGATTATCGAGCGGATGTTGCGGCGAATTTTCGTCGCGGGGATAAATGTTGTGAATGTGCGCGCGCCCGCCCGACGCCGCCGCCGTCCAATGCTCGAAAACGTACGCCGGAACTTGCCTTGCGTAAAACATGTTGATCCAATGCGAATCGGTCGCCTTCGCCAACGAATTGCGGCAACAGAACGGGACGAACTCGTCCGACTGCGCGAAGTCGCGGGGCGCCTTCCACCACATCGCGCCGTTTTTGCGCAATTCGAGGACGTTCGGGAACGGAAACCAGGTGCAGTGAACGCCGACGAACGCGTCGGGGCCCCAAATTTCCTTTGTCGTTTGATAATTTTGAATCTCGTACTCTAAAATTCGATCGGCGCAAAGTCGGTAAAAACGGTCGACCGCCGCGATCCGCTCCGCCTCGCGCCCGGCTTGCGGCCGAAACGCCAGGAAAAGGTCGTCGACGAGATCGACCGGGACCCCGTCCGTTCCGAACGCCGCCGAATAAGCGCGCCGCGTCGCCTCGGAGTACCAAAAATCGTCGAGCCGATTCGCCCGCTCGAACGACGGCGGAAACCCCCATTCGTCTTTGGCGACGCCGAGCGCCGGAACGTCGCGGTATTGCTCGTAAAGTCGCCGCTCCAGCGCGAGCGTTTCGTCGGCGAAAACGTCGGGGCAAGAGTACCGAAAAGCGACCGCGATCGCCAAAAAGTCGCCGTCGTCCGCCGATTTTACGCCGTTCGCCTTTTCCTCCCCAACCGCCGAATCTTCCCCGTTTGCCGAAATTCCGCGAATCGCCGACAATTCGACCGGAACGACGAAGCGATTGCGACTCGTCGCGTCGACGAAATCGACCCGATTCTTTTCAAGCGGCGCGTTCGTCGACGGAACGTCGAACGCCGTCGAAACGTCGACGATCGACTCCGGATCGATCGCGCCGTCGGCGTTTTTGCGGTACCGCCAAGCCTTGACGAAGCGAGCGCCGCGAACGTAAAAGGGCCGGGCGCCCGCGTAATGGTCGTTCAAATTCGGCGCTTCGAACGCCGCTTCCGCCCGACTTTCTCCCGCGTCGAGCGTTCGCAAGTCGATTTCTTTGAAGTACATGCGTTCCTGCGACAAATCGGGTCGCTCCGCCTCGAAGTCGTACCGCGCGATCCGCAAATCGACGTCGATAATCGCGCCGACGCCCCGTTCGCGAGCGTATTCAACCGCCCGTTTCGTCGCGGCGACGGCGGCGTCGTTCCCGTCGAAACGCGGCAAACTTCGGAGCGTTATCGTCAGCGCGTCGAAAGCGCCGGTCGGTTCGACGGCGTCGAAAAGTGTTCGATAATCGTCCCCATCGACGCTAAATCCCCAAAAGCAACCGAAATCGGGCGCAATCCGCAAGCCGTCGAGCGTCGCCGGAAGCCGCCCGGGCGCCGTCGGGTTCAACGGCTCGCAAGCTCGCCCGATCTTGCCAGCTTTACCGTTTTCGTCGGATTCTCCAATCTCGCCGTTTTTGCCGTTTTTACCAATATTATCGATTTCAACGTTTTTACCAAGCGCAACGACGCTCGCGTCCGTTTCGTTCCCCCAAAGCGCCGTCTCGAAGCCGCCGGGCGCCCCGACCGCGCCCCAACCGCCGAGCGCCGCCGCGACGACGGCTCCCGTCCAAGCGCGCCGCGTTTTCGTTTTATTTTTCTTCGCCGTCATTATTTTTCCTTCTCTATTAATATTAATGACAAAATTAGCTCCGACGTCGTCGAAATCGACCGCCTTTCGCGTTGGCGCCCGCCGACGCCGCCGATTTTACTCAATCGCGCCGCGATTTTCAAGAGGCCGCGTCGAAAAGTCGCTCGAAACTTCCGATTTTTCGCCGTCTCGCCGGAGAGCCGCCCATCTCCCCCAGCCTTCTCATTTTCGCCGACCGTTAAAATCGCCGTTCTTTCCGCAAAACGCCCGATCGCTCGAACCTTAACGCTTCCAACGCCGAAAATTCCGACGGTTGCCCGAGTCGGCGAAAAATTTTCTTAAAAAAACGCCAAGTCGACAAAAAAACGCCAAACTGCTCTTTACATAAACCGGAAAAATCGTCAAAATCCCTCCAACGATGAAACGCGACGCGACGCCGCCCGGGGTCGCCCCTTTGCCGACGTTCGACGCACTCCGTTTGCCGCCGTTAAAGTCGACGCAATCCGCGCTTCTTAACGAACACATTTCGGCGCCCTCGTCCGTCGGCCGTTTCGGTTCCGACCGCGACCCGCCTCGATTATCGACGTATCAAGGAGAACTCAAAGTGAAAAACGTTCGCTCGCTTTCCCGCTCGCTTCTTTGCGCCTCGCTCTGCCTGGTTTGCGGTTTGGCCGAAGCTCAGCAACCGGCCGCTCAGCAACCGGCCGCTCAGCAACCGGCCGCTCGTCAAGCGGCTCCGCGCGCCGCGGCGCAACCGGCCGCCGCCGCTCCCGCCGCGCAACCGGCCCGTCAAGCCGCGTTGCTCGTCGGCGTCATCGATATGCGCGCCGTTCTCGAACGCCATCCGAGCGTCGCGGACGAAATGCCGGCCCTCGTCAAATCGCTCCAAGCCGAAGAGGCGAAGGTGATGGAAGCGCGCAAAACGGCCGATCAGGAACTCGCCGGCATTCAAGATCAATTCGAAGTCGGCAGCAAAGAATACAACGAACAAACCCGCGCCATTAAGGAACGTTATTCCGACGTTACCTTCAAAGCGCAGGAAGTGCAGGAAGGCGTCGTCGCGCAACGCACCCGCCTTCTTTACAAGGCTTACACCGACATCCAAGACGCGATCAAAATCGTCGCGCAACAACAAGGCCTCCTGATCGTTCACTCGAAAATCAAATTTGACGCCGCGGGCAAAGTTCCGGAAGAAGTCGTCGCGCTCCAAGAAGCCGACCAGAACCCGATCGTTTGGAACCGTCCGGAATGCGACATTACCGACGCGGTAATCAAACAGCTCGCCGCGAAAGTCGGTTCCCCGAAAGCGCAAGCGAACGCCGCTCAGCAAACCCCGCTTTCGAACGTCGGTCAACAAGCGCTTCGCGCCGCCGCCCCGAACGCCGCTCCGCGCGCCGCCAACGCCGCCCCGGCCGCCGCGACGCGCCGCTAAGACCCCGTCTTGAGCTCTCCGAAAAAGCCGCCGGTTTTGATCGACGGCTTTTTTCGCGCTTAAACAACCGTTAAAATCGTTGCGACCGTTCGACTCGCCGACGTTCGCCCCGCCCGATCCGACCGTTTCGACGCTCGATCGCCCCGAATCCGCCCCCTGCAAGAGCGCGCTCTTGCGAACGAACCGCCGACGGAGACTTCCCTTGACCTTCTCCCTTCCCGAAATCGTCCGCGTCGACTCGACCCGCCGTCAACGAACGTTGGCGCGTCGCGTCGACGTCGCCGGTTTCGGCTTTTGGACGAGCCGCGACGTCGTTTTTTCGTTTCTTCCGGCCGACGACGACGCCGGCGTCCGCTTTTTCCGCGTCGACCTTCCCAACGCCGAGCCGATCCCGGCCCGCGTCGCCAACCGCGTCCGCAAACCCCGCCAAACGAGCCTCGCCGTCGGCGCCGCGCAAGTCGATATGATCGAACACGCGCTCGCGGCGCTTCGCGGAGCCGGAATCGACAACTGCGACGTATTGGTCGACGCGCCCGAAGCGCCCGGTCTCGACGGCTCCGGCGCCCCGTTTTTAGAAGCGTTTTTAGAAGCCGGTTTCGTCGAGCAAACCCGCGAAAGAACGCGACTTAAGATCGTTTCTCCCGGTCGTTTCGGCGACGAGTCCGCGTTCGTCGACTTCCTGCCAAGCGCGCCCCGAATCGACGACTTAAACGAAAACGCCGATTCCAACGATTTCAACGGTTTCGCCGAAAAAGACGCTTATGATTTCGGTTTGCAATGTTACGAATATCAATTATTCTACGACGCTCCGCGCTCGATCCCGAACCAAACGGCGCGATTCGAGTTTACGCCCGAAACGTTCCGCCGCGAAATCGCTCCGGCGCGCACCTTTTTAACGTTCGAAGAAGCGAATTGCCTCCGCGAACAGGGAATTTGCGGTCGAGTCGGGCCGCGCGACGTCCTTGTTTACGGCCCCGACGGCCCGATTGAAAATCGTCTCCGTTTTGAAAACGAGTGCGCGCGGCACAAAATCCTCGACATGTTCGGCGACTTCGCGCTTGCGCCGGTCGATTGGGACGGCGAGTTTCGCGCTCGTAAAACCGGGCACCAACAAAACGCCGACGCGTTGGCGAAAGCGCTGGAAATCGTTCGTTAAAATCGAAGCAAATTTCCCATTTTAACGCCGCGTCGCGAAAATCGGAGCGCAAATCCGGAACCGTCGGCCGCGTTCCCCGGTAAAAACGCCGGACTTTAACAAAAAATCGACAAAATCCGCATATTTCTCCTTATCCGGAGTATTTTCCTCGTTCCCAAAATTGGAAACAGGGTTATAATGAAACGAAACGGCGGCGCGTCTTTTCCCGGCGCGTCGCGACTCGGCGGATCCGATCGCACCGCGGACGGGTTCGCGCTGCCAACGCCGCTTTTTTCCCCTCGCCGACTTTTCGCCGAATCGCGCTAAGTCGTTTGAGATCAAGAAGAAAGCGCCGACGTCAACGAAAAGGCGAAAGAATGAAAAAATTGCGTTTAGGCGTCGTCGGGGCGGGTCGTCTCGGCGGTTTTCACGCGGACAAAGCCGCGGCCAATCCGGAAGTCGAACTGATCGGCGTCGCCGACGTTTCGGAAGCGAACCGTCGCCGCGTCGCGGAAAAGTTGAATATCGAAAGCTTTGCGTCGCTCGCGGAACTTCTCCCGAAAGTCGACGCGGTCGTCGTCGCGGCGCCGTCGATTTTGCACGCGGAGATCGGACGCGAAGTTTTGAACGCCGGCAAGCACCTTCTGATGGAAAAACCGGCGACGACGTCCGGCAAATCCGCGCTCGAACTCGCTCGCCTCGCCGCGTCGCGCCGTCTCGTCTTCCAAGTCGGACACGTCGAGCAGTACAACCCGGCCTGGCAGGCGGCGCAAACGTTTTTGACCGACGTCCGCTCCGGTCGCGAGCCGGTTTTCGTCGACGCGACGCGAACGAGCGGCTACACGTTCCGTTCGACCGACGTCGGCGCCGTTTACGACTTGATGATACACGACTTAGAGCTCGTTTTGTCGCTGATTCCGTCGCCGGTCGAGCGCGTTTCGGCGTTCGGCTATTCGCAGTTCGGCGGTTGCGAAGACGCCGCGTTCGCGACGCTCGAATTTGCAAACGGCTCCGTCGCTCGACTTACGGCGTCTCGAATCGAACGGACGCCGGTTCGCAAAACGACGCTCCGCACCGCGTCGCAAACGCTTGAAATCGACTTCGCCGCTCGAAGCGCCAAACGCTTAACGCCGAAAAAATCGATACTTAGCGGCGAATACGGCCCGACCCGCGTTTCGTTCGCCGAAATGGCGCCGCGCGTCGCGACCTTCATGTCGGAGGAATACGAAACGGAAGAACTCGTCCGCGATCCGTTCGACGCCCTGTCGCTTGAAATGCAAGACTTTGTTTCGTCGATTTTACGTTCGACGCCGTCGACCGTTCCGGGCGAGCGCGCCGCGCAGGCCGTCGCCGTCGCCGACGCGATCATCCGCGACGTCGCCGCAAGAACCGCGACGCTCCGTTCGATTCCGCTCAAGATCGCCGGTTGACGCCGCGATCGCAACTCGTTTAAAATCGCGTCTTAGAAAGACGCCGCGCCGCCCGGCGTTCCGTTCGAGAACGTCGGGCGTTTTGTCGTCGCTCTTCGTTCGACGGCGCGACTTCGTTTCCCGTTTAGCCGCGATACGGTTGCGTCCAAGCGGCGTCGGTCGGCAACGGCGTTCGATCCGCGCCGGTTCCCAAATAAACGGGCTCGGCGCCGACTCGGGTAACGCGCGCTCGCACGTACAAGTCGTCCGATTTCAAGGTATACGAGCCTTCGACGCCGTCGAACGTCGCCCATTTTTCGCCGATCTTCTCCGAATATCCTTCGATCCGGCGGTTCATATTCGGGCCCGACTCCGCGTCGAAGTACTTCGGCGTCGGGTCGTAATCCTTCTTCGTTCCGAAAAATTCGACGCGATACTTCCCTTCTTTTTCCGGTTTCGCCTTAACGGAAAGCGTTTTGCCGTCGAAGTTTACGTCTTCGAGTTCGAGTCCGGTCGAAATGTAGGAATCCCCGCGATTCATGGCGTCGAGGATCGCTTTCGGCGTCAGTTCCGTCGCGCGCACTCCGGTCCAACCGTAAAACGCGACAAAAGACGTGTTCGTAACGCCGTGCGAGTCGTCGGTTCCGGTTCCGTAAAGGAGATCCTGATCGTGCGACGCTCTGTAAGCGTTGACGGCGTCCCACAACGATTCCGGCGTCCAGGCGCCCGGAATAAACGGATACGGCGTGCAGTTGTTGGTAAACTCGAGGAACCTAATCTCCGGCCGGGCAATGAGATCGCTCGCCTGCACGTTGTAATATTGCCAAAGCGGGTGATTGACCATAAAGAGCCACGGTTTGCCGGCGCCGTCGTACATTTCGCGCGCTTTGTCGAGAGACTTCGAGATCACGCCGCCAATTTTTTCGTCGCCAAGATAAAAATTCTCGTCGACGTTGATCAAATTGAGGTGCAACCACGGCGTCGTCATCTCGAAAGCGGGCATGAGAAGGAAGTCGTCCTTATTGCCGAACTGCTTGTTCAATTCGTCGTAAGTCTTTAAACGAACGAAGGTTCCTTCGTCGGTCTTCTTCAAGACGACCGAATCTTCGCCGAAAAGTTCGCGCGCTTCGCGGACACGCTCTTCGGTCAAACTCGAATTAACGCCTTCGGTCGCCAACAACTTCCAGCGCGACGTTTCCCCTTCGAACGGTTTCGCGTCTTTCCCGTCGAAGCGGAAGTCGTTGCTTTGCATAATGTTATGCTCGGTGAAAGCGAAAAAATTGTATCCGCGTTTTTTGTAGGCGTCGAGCGCGACTTCCGGCAGATCCTGGCCGTCGCTCCACTGCGAATGCGCGTGCAGATTCCCCTTGTACCAACGAGCGGTCGGCTCGGCGGCCCCGACGGCGTCGCGCGCCAAACTCGGAAGAAGCGGAGCGACGAGCGCGCCGGCGGCGGTCGCGCGTAAAAAATCTCGGCGTTTCATTTAAATAACTCCTTATATATCAAGAGAAACGTTCAAGCGCGACCTCGTTCCCAGACCGAACGCCGCGTCGACGTTCCCGTTATTATAGCGTCGCCGCGTTCGCATTGCAAGAAATTTTTCAATAAAAATCGAAAAAATTTCAACCCGCTCGCGACGAAAAAAGCGGATCGAAAAGCGAAAACGCGGAACCGCCGCCCGCAACGTCGCGACGTAAACCGTTAGCAGAAAAAAGGTTAAGACCGCGTTTCCAACGACCGGCGCGACGACGCGTCCGCCCCAAAAAAGGATCGCGAAATAGACGACGCCGAACAGAATCCGAAAAACGAAAACGGTCGCTCCCGCGAGCTCCCGCCGCAACGCGCCGCGCAGCACGCCGCAAACGCCGTCCGAAATCTTTGATATTGCGAAAGATACGCCGGAGCAAAAAGCGCGGTCGCCAACGTCGAGAAGCCCGCGCCATCCGGCGAAAAGCGACGCGCAAACGTAAATCCCGTAAGCGCGTTCCCCCAACGTCGCCGACGTGTGCGGCGTCAAAAAATTCCGAAAAAAATCCCGACGAGAAGCGCTCCGCCCGAAAAATCGGCGCCTCGCAACAACCGTCCTAACACGCCGTTTGACAACGTTTGTCTTCCGTCCACGCTTTCGAACGACGCGTCGTCGCCCGTTTTGCCGCCTCGCTTCGTCCAACGAAAAACGAAACGCTCTTTCGATATTTTAACGCGCTTTCCCGCCTTGAAAAGGGGCGTTCGTTTCGGCCTTTTTTTACGACGCAAAGTTTCGGGCAAAACGCGAAGCGCCCAAGCGTCGGCGCGATCCGTTTCTTTGATTTAACCGTTATCGCTCGTTTTTCATTTTAATCAAAAACGCGTCTTTTTCCGACCGCCGACGTCCCGCGAACGCCGTCGTCTCCAACGTTTCTCGTCAAAAAACGCTTGCGCGGCGCCGTCGCTCCTGGTATAATGGCGGCGGAGGCAAAGTTTTTGCGCAACCCCGGCGTTTCGCCAACCGGAGCCGACTTAACCTCGTTAATTTCAACGCGTTGCGGCGGACGATCCGTCGCGATCGCTTCCCCCCCTTTTTTCAGGAGACGCTTCATGAAAAAAACGTTCTTCGCAACCGTCGCGACCGCGTTGACGGCGGCGACGCTCTTCGCGCTTTCGCCGCTTCCGTCGGCTCGCGCCGACCAGCCGGAAATCGCAACCGATTACGACGTCGTCGTTTACGGCGGAACAAGCGCGGCGATCGCCGCCGCCGTTCAAACGAAAAAAATGGGCAAAACCGTCGTCGTCGTCTCGCCGGACGTCCATCTCGGCGGCCTCTCGAGCGGCGGGCTCGGCGCCACCGACTCCGGCAACCGCGCGGTGATCGGCGGGCTTTCGCGCGAATTTTACCACCGACTTTGGCTTTACTACCAAAACGAAGACGTCTGGACGTTCCAGGAAATGCCGCGTCAAAACGGCATCCCGGGCCAGGGCGGACGCGGCGTCGACAACGAAACCCAAACGATGTGGGTCTTCGAACCGCGCGTCGCCGAAAAAATCTTCGAAGATTTCGTCGCCGAATACGAGATCCCGGTCTTCAAACGCGAACGCCTCGACCGCGAAAACGGCGTCGAGAAAGACGGCGCGTCGATCCGCTCGATCGCGACGCTTTCCGGCAAAAAATTCGTCGGCAAAATGTTTGTCGACGCGACTTACGAAGGCGACCTGATGGCCGCCGCGGGCGTTTCCTTCACGGTCGGGCGCGAGTCGAACGCCCAATACGGCGAGACGCTCAACGGGATCCAGGTCGGCAACTCGGTTTATCACCAATTCGAAGGCCCGGTCGATCCTTACGTCGAACCCGGCGCCCCGGAAAGCGGCCTCCTTCCGTTCGTCAACGCGAAAATCAACGGCGAAGACGGCGAAGGCGACGACTTCATTCAAGCGTACAACCTCCGCATGTGCCTCACCGACGACAAGCGGAACATGGCGCCGTTTGAAAAACCTGAAAATTACGACGAAAAACAATACGAGCTTCTTTTCCGCTCCATCGAAGCCGGGCAGACGGTCTTCACCACCTTCTCGCCGATGCCGAATCACAAGACGGACTCGAACAACAACAAAGCCGTTTCGACCGACTACATCGGCGGCAATTACGGTTATCCCAACGGGACTTACGAAGAGCGCGAAGCGATCTACCAAGCGCACCTCGACTGGCACAAAGGCCTGATGTGGACGCTCCAAAACCACCCGCGCGTCCCGGAAAATATTCGCGCCGAGTTCTCGAAATGGGGCCTCGCCAAAGACGAATTCACCGACAACGGCAACTGGTCGCACCAGATGTACATTCGCGAAGCGCGCCGCATGATCGGCGATTTCGTCGTGTCGGAGCGGCACTTGCGTTACTTCGACGAGACGCCGCGCCCGGTCGGGATGGGCTCGTACACCATGGACTCGCACAACATCCAGCGTTACGTCGCCGTCGGCGCCGACGGAAAACCGACCGTTCGCAACGAAGGCGACGTGCAGGTCTCCGCGGGCGGCCCGTATCCGATCGACTACGGCGGGCTTCTCCCGAAAAAAGCGGAGTGCGACAACCTCCTCGTTCCGGTCTGCGTCAGCTGCACGCACATCGCGTTCGGCTCGATCCGCATGGAACCGGTCTTCATGGTTCTCGGACAAAGCGCCGCGACGGCCGCCTGCCTTTCCCTCGACGCGAAGATCGCTCCGCAGAACCTCCCTTACGAAACGCTGAAAGCGCGCCTTCTCGAAGACGGACAAGTCCTTGAATATCAAGGAGAAAGACCGAACGTTTGGTCGGGTCACCTGGCTCAAACGACGCTCGACGCAAACCGCGCGACGGTCGTCGGAAATTGGGTCAAAAGCTCCGCGACGCGTCCGTTCGTCGACGACGGCTACCTGCACGACGACAATAAAGATAAGGACGGCAAGTCGGTTCGTTTCGAGTTTAACCTTCCGAAACCCGGCGTTTACGACTGCCGCGTTTCCTATACGCCGCACGAAAACCGGGCGACGAACGTCCTCGTCGTCGCGAAATCGGCGCTCGAAACAATCGAAACGACCGTCAATCAAAAGGTTGCGCCGACGATCGACCGTCTCTTCGTTTCGATCGGAAAGATCAAAGTCGGCGACGACAAAAAAGCGACGATCGAAATCTTCGCCAAAGGCTCGAACGGACACGCGATCGCGGACGCGGCGCAAATGGTTCCGGCGCAATAAGTTGCGTTTACCCGTCGTCGCGGCGCGAAGCCGACCGACTCTCCAAAACGACGTCGTCGAACGCGTTCTCGGCGGCGTCGTTTCTCTTTTCTCGATTTCTCTTTTCGACGCAAGATCGCGACGAAAAACGGTTCCGTCGCAAAACGCGCCCGCACCGCTCCGACTTCCGACGCTTCAACCGCCCTCAACGCAACGACTTAAAACCCGGCGACGCGTCAAAAGCGGCAAAGACCGCGACAAATCAAAGCGGTTTTCAAAAAATCAAACAGCCGTTCGCGACGCCGTTCGACTCGCGTTAAACGACGCCGCGACGCAAAGTCCGTTTAAGCGTTTTATTCCGCTTTCGCGGCCTTTTCGGCAAAATGCGCGTTCAACAATTCGGCGGCCTTCGTCATAATCGACGCCGTGTGCCGCTTGCAACGCTCGCCGACAAGTTTCTTCTGCTCGTCGGTCGCGGCCTTCATCCAGGCGCCGCCCATCTCGCGGCAAGTCAAGCCGTTAGCGACGACGCGAAGGAAATTCGGCGCGTCGTCTTTTTCCGGAACGTACTCGGGAAGCGCGGTTTCCCGACCGTATTCGCCGAGCGCCGCCGCCAACTTGCAGACGTCCGCGTAATCGTCGAGGAAGCAACTGAAGAACATAACGGCGCCGGCGACCGCGCCGCAAAGTTCCTTCAAACGCCCGAACCCGCCGCGCGCGCAACGAAACGCGACAAACGGGCAACTTCGAGCGATCCGCGCCGACTCGGCGTCGACCGATTCGACCGCGTCCGCGTAAGCCAAAACGCCCCCTTTGAACGCGCCGTAAAGACAACCGCCGCCGTCGTAATTCTCGTAAGTCAAGCGGCCGACCAACTTAGCGTCAAGCGGAACGAATCGCCAAACCGCGTCTTTCGTCGCCGTTTCCTCCGCGTACCCGAGTTCGCTCAAAACCGTTCCAAACGCCGCCAAACCGAAACCGGTCGCCAGCGCGTCGCGTCGCGTAATTTTCGTCATTTTAATCGTTCTCCGTTTCGTTTAAAATGGAATCAAAGCGCGTCGACGCTTTCGCTCGTCAACCGCGCGTTCGATTTTTGCTCGAAAATATTCTTTTTCAAAAACGGTCGTTCGCGACGCTTTTTTATCAACGCAAGACGAACGCCCGCTTTTCTTTCCGCTCCGTTCCTTATTATACTCCGTTTCGCAGGCGGCGCAACCGTTTTCTCAGCCCCGGCCGCCCAATTTACGTTTTTAACGAAAAAAACGGCGAAAAAGAAGTTTTCGCGCCGTCTCGCCTTAAAAAAAACTTGAACTCGGCGACGTTTTGCGTAAAATAAATAAACGACTCAAACTTTAACGACGCTTATTCGGAGGTCTTCCAATGCGCTACGCCTCGTCGCTTTTCTCGACCGCGCTCGACGTTCCGTCGTCGGAAATCGCCCAAACCGCCCAATCGCTCCAAACCGTTCAATCGCCCCCCGTCTCGGAAATCTCGCATTTTTTCCAATTCGCCGACGTTTCCGAAACGCGCCTTATTTTCCAGCTCGCCCTTTCGCTCGGTCTCGGGCTTCTCGTCGGTTTGCAACGCGAAAGCGCTCGCTCCGGTTTCGGGGGCGTTCGCACGTTTCCGCTCATCGCCGTTTTTGGAACGCTCGGCGCTCTCGCTTCGACGCGGTTCGGAACCTGGATCTTACCGTCGGGGCTCCTTTGCGTCGCGCTGATAGGGATCGCCGAACGCGCGTTTTCGCTGGCTCGGCGTTGGACGCGCGCCGTCGAACTTAACGCAACTCGTTCGAACGCAAGCGCTTCCGAAACCGTCTTGCCGATTGTTCCGGCGTCTTCGTTATTTGAAACGAAAACGAATAAAATCAAAGAGCCGGTCGAGGACGAAAATTCGCCGCGACGCGACTTCGGGGCGACGACGCTCGTCAGCGCGTTGGCGACTTACTGCGTCGGCGCGATTTTGGCGAACCCCGCTTGGACGCTCGTCGGACTCGAAGCGGGCGCAGTCGTCGCGATCTTGCTGCAGTTCAAGCGAAAACTGCACGAAATTTCGGCGGCGCTCGGCGAAAACGACCTCAACGCGATCATGCAGTTCGCGCTCGTTTCCTTCGTTGTTTTACCCATTTTGCCTAATCGTTCTTTCGGGCCGTTCGACGCGTTTAATCCTTTCGAAGCGTGGTTGACGGTCGCGCTGATTGTAGGGATGAGTTTGGCCGGTTACGTCGCCTATAAGTTTTACGGGACTAACGCGGGCGTTCTCTTCGGCGGGTTCGTCGGCGGCGCCGTTTCGAGCGCGGCGACGACGACAAGCTATTCGAAGGCGGTCGCGGTCGGCGCGACGAGCCGGGACGTCGCGTCGGTCGTCGTTTTATTGGCTTCGGCGACGCAAACGGTGCGAGCGTTGATTTTAGAAGCGACGGTTTCGCAGGAATTTTTCTATCGTTGCGTCCCGTCGTCGATCGCTTTCATCGCGGCGTCGATCTTGCCGGCGCTTTGGATCTGGCGCCGAATCCGCCGCGAACCGCCTTTTTCGCCCTCGGAGTCGAGCGACGTTTCGGAACAGAAAAACCCGACGCAATGGAAGACGGCGCTAACTTTCGGCGCGCTTTACGTCGTCATTCTGTTCGCGGTCAAAGCGTCGAACGCGCTCTTCGGCGACGTCGGAACGTTCGCTTCGGTCGCGATTTCCGGTCTCGTCGAAATGAACGCCGTCGCGCTGTCGGTCGCAAGATTGGCGACGAGCGATCCGGAAACGATGCTCGACGGCTGGAAGCTGATCATGGTCGCGTCGATTTTCAGCTATTTATTCAAAGTCGGCGTCATTTTTTCCATCGGCGGCGCGCGTTTCGGCTGGAAAGTCGTCCCCCTTTTCGCGATCCCCTGCGGCGTCGCGTTGGCGTCGGTTTTGCTGTTTTGACGCGACTCTTTTATCGGCAAGCGTTAAAAACGCCGCGTCGCGTCCGGCCTTTCCCGACCGACGCGACGCGGCGTTTCTTGTCGTCGACGTCTAAGCGGTTGTTAACGCTTTTGTTTACAACGTTTTAGCGTTAATGAGACAAACGTCGTTGCGTCTCCAACGAATTTTGGATCGTCGCGTTTTGCCGCGACACGCGATCGGCGTTGCGCGCCGAAGCGCGAGCGTTCCGTTCGGCGTTGCGTTGCTTTGTCAACGACAGTTCGCGTTCTTTTTTCAAGCGTCGTTTCAGGGCGACGACGTGCCGCTCCTTATTTTCGCTCTCAAATTCGGAGCCAAAGACCGGGCCTTCCGACAAATAATAAAGATTTAAGTCGGTATCGTTGGTTCCGAGCCACTCAGATTCCAGCCAAACCGTCCATTTTTGCTTTTTCGGATTGCAAGCGACGACAAGCGGAGCCTTGTCGAAAACGGAATCGAACGATTCAACCCCAAAATCAACGTCGTCGTTAAAATACGATTTTACAAGCCTTTCCATCTTCTTAGCCGCGCCTTTTTTGGCGTAAATACGCACGAACGGCTTAGCGTCGGGAGAAATTTTCTCCGCCAACCCCTTCACGTCCTCCGACGACACGACAAAAACCGACCGCAACGACGGATATTCGTAATCGAGTTCAAGGCGCCTTCGCGCGTCCGCCTTATGAAACAAACGCTCGTATTCATCCAACTTACGCTCGAACTCCACAAAGAAAACCGCCGTCAGATAAATCGAAAACTCATTCGTTTCGGAAGCGGAAAAAGCCGTTTTCGTCGTCGAAAACTTCTCGCGCTCTCGGCTAAGTTTAAGCAGCTCCTCGATTTGCTCGGAGCTTAATACCGTTTCCTCGCGAACCGGCGCAAAATCGTCGTCGGCCCAAACGTTCGCACGCGTCGGCAAAACGAAGGCCGCGGCGCCGACAAACGCCCAAATAAATTTCACAATCGTTTTCATTCTCGTCTCTATCGTCAATAAAATCAAGGACTTCCGTTTCAAGTCGACGTTTGAGCCGTCCCGTTTCAGGCGTTAAGACGCCGCCTTAACACGGAGCCTTAACGCTACCGGCGCGCTCAACATAAATCGAGTCCTCGCAAAAGTAACGGCATTATAGCGCCGTTTCCCGATCGCGCAAGCGCAGCCGGGACGCCGGGCGTCCGACCTGACGAAAAAATTCCCGTTTTGTCCAAATTTTCTCAAAAAAGTTCGCGACGCCGCCGTCGGTCGTCGGCAAAAAAACGACGCCGCTCGCTCGAGAAATCGCTCTCTCGAACGAACGGCGTCGCGTCGTTTGCCGGTCGACTCGTCGTTTCAACGCGTCGCCAACCGTTTCGAAACCGTCTTAACCGCTTATTTTAGAAGCGTTTACCCTCGGCGACGCGTCGCGCCAGGAACTCGTCGCCGAAACCGAATTTCTCGACGACGAAATCGACGTCCTTGTCGCCGCGACCGCTGCAGCACGCCAAAATCGTCTTGCCGCGATGTTCCTTCGCGTATTTCATCGCAAACGCGACGGCGTGCGCGCTTTCGAGCGCCGGAATGATCCCTTCGGAACGCGACAGTCTGTAAAACGCCTCGACCGCGTCTTCGTCGTCGATCGCTTCGTAACGCGTTCTCCCAACGGAGTTTAAGAACGCGTGTTCCGGGCCGACCGCCGGATAGTCGAGCCCGCTGGCGATCGAGTAAACCGGCGCCGGCTCGCCGCGCTCGTCTTTCAACATAATGCTTTCGAAGCCGTGCATCACGCCTTTGGAACCGTAAACCGTCGACGCGGCGTGATTTCCGAGTTCCGGGCCGCGGCCGAGCGGCTCGATCCCGACGATCTCGCACGAGTCTTCAAGGAACGCCGAGAACATCCCGATCGAGTTGCTCCCCCCCCCGACGCAGGCGCAAACGACGTCCGGGCCGAAACCGTTCGCCTGGATAAATTGGTCGCGGGCCTCAAACCCGACGCACGCCTGGAAGTCGCGCACCATCATCGGGAACGGATGCGGGCCGAGCGCCGACCCGATGCAGTAAATCGAGTCTTTATAATTCTTTGCGTAAGATTCGAAAGCGGAGTCGACCGCCTCTTTCAGCGTTTTCAAGCCGTGCGTAACCGGAACGACGTTCGCGCCCAGGATCTTCATCCGCGCGACGTTCGGCGCCTGCTTCGCAATGTCGACTTCGCCCATGTGAATTTCGCACTCAAGACCGAAGTAGGCCGCCGCCGTCGCCAGCGCGACGCCGTGTTGCCCGGCGCCGGTCTCCGCGATCAAACGCTTTTTTCCCATATACTTAGCGAGCAAGCCTTCGCCCATGCAGTGGTTCAGCTTGTGCGCTCCGGAGTGGTTCAGGTCTTCGCGCTTCAGGTAAATCTGGCACGACCCGTCGCCAAGTTCGCGCGACAGATTTTCGCAGTGCGTCACCGGGGTCGGGCGGCCCTGGAAGTCGCGACGAATGCGACGCAACTCGGCGATGAAACGCGACGACAAGCAGATCGTGCGGTACGCCTGCGTCGTTTCGTCGAACGCTTTTTGGAGTTCCGGCGGAAGGTAGGAGCCGCCAAATTCGCCGTAACGACCGTTTTCGTCCGGATAATTTTTCAGATAATCGCGAAAGTTCATTTTTTCCTCGTTCGCTAAACGTTGATATTATTAAAGTTGCTTTGTTTTAAAGTCGGGCCGCTCTTTAACGACGACGCAACGCCGCCAAACGCCCAACCCAGAACGCGAACGTCGGATCCACTCAAAAAGACGTCGATTTCTCGCCGCCGCCTTGCGTCGCTCGCCGCGACGCGGAGACAAACGGCTTTTTCCGTTTTGAATTTTGCTAAAGAAATATCGACACGATTCGGGTCAACGGACGCTCGCGGTTCTCGAACGCCGCCGCCCTCGACGGAGCTAACGGTTCAAGAACGCTTCACTTGGAGCGACGCCAGGAACGCCAATAAAATTGTCGATAAATGCAAAACATCGTTAGATTTCCACCGCAAGCCGCGACGCGAACGCGCAAAAAACGAACCGTTCGGTTTCCGGCCTTCCCGCTCGCAACTTTGACATTAGTTTAATCGCGTCGAGCAAAATTGCAAGCCCCCCGCGACGCGATTTTGCGAATTTTTCAAAAATTTTCGCAAAAAATTTTCGCCGCCGTTCGCGCCCCGACCGTTTAGTCGAGACGCGTTTCGGCGGAACGGCGTTATCGCAACGATAACGCCTTCGAGATTTTTAAGAACGCGACCGCCGTTCGACGGCAAGCGTAAAGTCCGCGATCACAGCTCTTTAATAAAGATATTGCGCCAACGGATTTCGCCGCCGTGCGTTTGCAGTTGAACCGGGCCGATCGGCGGAACCGGTCGGCTCTTGTCCCACGTGTATTCCATCACCGTGTCTTTGACCGTTTGCTTGCCGTTGAGCCAAACGTTCACGACGTCGTCCTTCATCGTGATGCGAAGCGAGTTCCATTCGCCGAACGGTTTGTCGGCGAACACCAACGGCATGCGCTCGTGTTTCGAGTTGTTCCACAACGCGCCGGAACCTTTGTCCGCGCCGAGATCCCACTTGCCGCCTTCTTTCGTCGTGTCCCAAATTTGAACTTGCGGGTTGCCGCGGAGATAAACGCCGCTGTCCGCCAGCGCGACCGTTTTGTATTCGAGACGGAGTTCGAAGTCTTTATAAAACTTTTCCGTCGAGGCGTACGGGCCGTTTCCGTCGTTGACGAGCTCGCCGTTTTCGACCGTCCAGCATTTTTCAAATTCCGCTTGATGTTTCGCGTAGAAATCGGCGCGCTCGGCGTCGCTCATTTCGATCAACGGGTACGGGTGGAAGTCGCGTTGGCACGGTTTCCATCCGGTCAGGTCTTTGCCGTTGAAGAGTTGAACGAACCCTTCCGGGCATTTCGACGCGTCGTCTTGAGCGAACGACGGAAGAGCGCAGGCCAACGTCAACAACGCGGCGCCAAAAGCGAAGAATTTCGACATATTCGTCTCCCAAAAAATTTTCGACACACGGGCGAGTCGCCGACTCCAACGCGTCGGCGCAAACGTCTTCATTGTAATCGACGCGCCGCCGAAAGTCAAACGCCGTCCGCAAAATCGCGACGTTTTTTCCAAAATCGCGACGCCATCGTCCGCAAAATCGCTTTTTTCGCCGTCTTTTCGCCGTTTCGCCCGTTTTAACGTCGCGAACCCGACGGGAAACGCCGAGACGGACGGCCCGCCCGCTTCGCGAAAAATCGAAAAACGAAAGGAACCGCCCGTCTCGCAAACGTCGACGCGACAAGGCGTTAAGAACCGCGAATCACTCGTGGCGCAGGGCTTCGATCGGATCCATCTTCGCGGCGCGGATCGCCGGATAGACGCCGAAAACGACGCCGATAACGATCGAAATCATGAACGCCAACGGCACCGACCAGTACACGATGATCGGCTTCAACTCCTGCACGATCGGGGGCAAACTCGCGATCAGCTCCGGATTCGCCCGCTTGATCGCGCTCATCGCAAACGTCGTCGCCGGAGAACACGTCAGCCCGACCAGAACGCCGAGCCCGCCGCCGACGACCGACAAAACGATCGTTTCGATCAGGAACTGCCGCACGATGTCGCCGCGCTTGGCGCCGAGCGCGCGTCGGATCCCGATTTCCCGCGTGCGTTCCGTAACGGTCGCCAGCATGATGTTCATGATCCCGATGCCGCCGACGACGAGCGAAATTCCGGCGATCAACCCCATGAAAACGTTGAACATCATCCGCGTCGTCTTCGCCTGTTCGAGAAGTTCGAGCGGCACCGTAACGCCGTAATCCTCGAACTTCGAGTGGTAGTCGTCGAGCGTCATTTTGATGAGGTCGGCGGTTTCCATGACCGACGCGACGTCTTTCACCTTCAACGTAATCTGTTTCAGCTGAACGGTTTCGCCCTCCATCGAGCCGCTGCGACGCACGACGACCGTGTCGCCGACCCGCGTCTCCATCGTTTTGAGCGGAACGTACACGTCGAACGAATAATCTTCGGATTTCACCGACGACCCGATCGCCGCCGACGGAGCGCGGGATTTCGCGACGCCGATCACGCGGAAATAATAGTTTTCGCCGACGCGAATCAGCTTGCCAAGCGGCTCCTCGTAGGGAAAAAGCTTCTCCGCGACGCCGGAGCCCAGGACGCAGTAGTCCCGCGCCTCGTCGTTTTCCTGGTCGGTGAAGAAGCGCCCGTCGAACATTTCGATCTTCACGACGTCGACGTAATCGGCGGTGCAGCCGACCAAACGCCCGTCGATCTTCCGCCGCCCGTTCTGGAACGTTTCCTGGAAGTCTTTCAACGGCGCGGACTTAACAACCGTCGGGATCGTTTCCGTCAAGCGCGCGTAATCGGCCCGCGTAAGCCCGTACTCCGGGAACTGCATGCGTCCGCCCGTTCCGGACGAAAGCGCTTCGTTCGGCGGCTTGATCGTGCTGACGATGATGTTGTCGGCGCCCAAACTCTCGATTTGTTCCTGCGCTTTGCGGCTGATTCCTTCGCCGATGGCGAGGAGCCAAATAACGCTGGCGACGCCGATGAAAATCCCCAACACGGTCAGGAGCGACCGCATCGGGTGCAAATAAAGGCTTTTGACCCCCGAACGGAGGGTTCGCAACGCGTGTCTCATAATCTCGTTTCTATCTGCAAACGCTTTAAAGGCAACGTTTAACGCTTTCCCGAACGCCGCTCAAACGAGCGAATCCGGGTCGCGCTTCGGCGGATCGTTCGGGCGCAAACGGACGTCCGACTCGATCAAACCGTCGCGAAGCCGCACGATCCGCTTGCTCCGCGCGCCGACGTCGTCTTCGTGCGTAACCAGAATGATCGTGCGCCCTTGCGCGTTCAGTTCGTCGAGAAGATCCAAAATTTCGGCGGTCGTTTTCGAGTCGAGGTTCCCGGTCGGCTCGTCGGCGAGGATAAAATAAGGGTCGTTGACCAACGAGCGAGCGATCGCGACGCGCTGCTGCTGACCGCCGGAAAGTTGCGTCGGCCGGTGGTTCAGGCGCTTGCTCAACCCGACCAGATTCGCCAGTTCGACGCAACGTTTGCGGGAGCGGAGCTTCGCGTTCCGTTGGTAAAAGAGCGGCACCTCGATGTTTTCGATAACCGTCAGCTGTTGAATTAAGTTGTACGATTGAAAAACGAAACCGATGCGCGACGCGCGGATCTCCGAAAGGCGGTCGTCGTCGAGCGACGTAACGTCGTCGCGGCCGAGCCAGATTTTGCCGTGCGTCGGACGGTCGAGACAGCCGAGAAGGTTCAGCATCGTCGACTTTCCGGAACCGGAAGCGCCCATGATCGCGACGTAATCTCCCCGCGGCACCTCCAAGTCGACGCCGCGAAGCGCGTAAACCGTTTCGCCCTTAAGAACGTATTCGCGTTTGACGCCGGTCAGCTTCGCCGCGAAAAATTGGCCCGCTTCGTCGACCGGATTCGAGTTTTTATTCTTATTATCTTTCATCGTTATCGTTTTCGTTCGACGCGGCGCCGAGTCGCCGACGCCGCGTCGCGCAAAAGAGCGGAAAGAGAGGAAAGCGCGGTCGAACTCGACGCGATTCGTCGCCGAGTCCGCCGCCCGTCGAAGCGATCACGGGCCCGGAGGAGGGCCGCCGGGGCCGCGCGGCCCGCCGCCGAAACCGGGGCCCGCGTCGCCGGAAGAACCGTTCCCGCCGGCGGCGAGGAGTTTGCCGGCGCATTCGTCGACGAGCGAATACCCGATCGAGAATTCGGTTTGAGAAACGACGCCGTCGCCGTTAAGGTCGAGCGAATCGGCGTAAAACGCGAGCGCCTGCTTCAGATCGTTCGCCTCTCCCAACGAAGCGACCGTCGGCGCGGCGTTCGGAATTTCCGGAGCGTCGTCCGCCCGCTCGGCGCCCGGTCGCGGGCCGCGAACGTTCAACTTCGCCGCCAACTCGTCGACCGGAACCAACCCGTCGCCGTCGGCGTCGCATTGCGCGAAAAGTTCGGCGCTGACGGAGCTTTCCTCGGCGTCCTGGAACGTTTTGCGGTCGCTGAAGAACCCGATCACGAACTCGGTCGGCGCGAGCGCGCCGTCGCCGTCGGCGTCCCAGTCGTCGAAAAGCGGAGCGAAAACGGAATAATCGACGGATTTATCCGCGGACGTTTCGTCGTTCGCGACGGTCGACGCGACGACCTCGCTCGAATTCGGGAAAACCTGCGCGAACAACTCGTCCAGATCCTGCGCGAGGAATTCCAAGCCCTCGCGGGTAATGTCGGCGTCGCGATTGACCGACCGGGAGTTATCGCGGACGTATTTGTTCCAATCGATAAGATCCCAGTACGCGACGCGTTCGAGCGGATCCGCGTCGGAATCGCCGCGAAGCGTTTTGATTTCCTCGATCAACGTCGCGATCTTCGCTTCGTCCGGCGTTTCAAGGCGACGTTGCACGCCGATTTCCTCCTGCCGACGAACGATTTCGCCTTGCCGACGAGCGACGCGCGCTTGCAACTCCGCCACTTTCGACTTGATCGCGCCGAGAAGCTCGTGTTGCATTTCCATCGCCGACCGGTCGAAGAAACCGGCGATCGCCGCGATCTTCGCCGTGCGAGCGAAGCGCGTTTCGATCGTTTCGGCGATCGCGTTCGCTTCTTCCAGCCGTCGCGCCGCGGCTTCGGGATCGGCGTCCGCGCCTCGGGGGCCTCGTCCGCCGCGACCGGCCGCCGCCTGGAACTGCGCGATCATTTCCGGAGTAACGCCGGCGGGAAGCCCGCCCATGCCGGGCGCTCCGCCGGGGCCGCCGCCCATGCCGGGAGCTCCGCCGGGGCCGCGACCCATTCCAGGCGCTCCGCCGGGGCCGCCGCCCATGCCGGGAGCTCCGCCGGGGCCGGGAACGCCCGCGACGGCGTTCGCTTCGGTTTCGGCCGCCGTTTCTTCCGCCGCTTTCGTCGACGCGACGCGTTCCTGATAAATCGGGTCGTCCTCAAATTGGGACGGAGCGTCGATCTCCGGGAACGGCGCGTCGTCGCGGTAAAGTCGAGCGCCGCTGACGACGCGGTCGCCTTCGTTCAGACCTTTGAGCACGACGACCTGTTTTTCGTTCGACGCGCCGAGAAGCACTTCTTTGCATCCCCAGCCGCTTTCGTCGTAAGTAAGGCAATACGTTTTTTTACCGTGTTCGACGACGCATTGCACCGGCACCATGAGCGCGTCTTTTTGCTCGTCGGCGACGACGCGCACCTGAGCGGTCAAGCCGGAGCGAAGTTCCGGAACCTCCTCGTCGATCCTGACCATCGTAACGTAGTCCTTCGCGGAGGACATCCAAACGATTTCCGGATACGGATTGACTTTGACGACTTCGCCGGCGACGACGCGGTTCGGGATCGAGTCGAACGTGATCTTCGCCCGTTGCCCGACGGCGACCGCGGAAATGTTCGCTTCGTTGATCATCGCCTTGACGCGCATTTGCGTTTTGTCCGGCAGACGGATCAGCACCTGGCGGTTGCGAACGGTCGCGCCTTCTTTGATCATGTCGGATTCGGACATGCGGCGCGAATCCTGGTTCGCGTAAACGACCTGGCCGTCCTGCGGCGCTCGAATTTTGCAGTTTTCCGACTGCTCCTTGTAACGCTCTTCGCGACGCTTGTTGATCTCGTAAGAGTTGCGATCCGATTCGACGTCGGCGCGCGCCGTTTCGACGTCGGCCATCAGCGACGTGATCTGTTTTTCGCTCGTGTATTTCAGGAGCGTCGTCTTTTTCAAGTTGGCGACTTCAAGCGAGTTTTTCGCCTTTTCGACCGCGACTTTGTCGACTTCGTACTGCTGTTCCGTCGAGTAGCCGAGCGTAACGAGGCGGCTCGTGTACGCGGCGCTGTCGGCGTCCTGCTTGCGGTTCTGTTCGGCTTCGAAGATGGTGTTTTCGTACTCCATCCACGTTTGCTTGAACGTGCCTTCGACGTACTCTTCGAGCGAGATCTCGGCCGAGCGCAACGTCGCCCGCGATCGGTTCAACGTCGCGAGCGCCGAGTTCGTCGTAACGACCTGCGAGTCGTATTTTTCGTCGATGTCGGAAGAGTCGAGCTCGACGAGAAGCTGGCCCTTCTTGACGTCCTGGCCTTCCGGAATGAGGTAAATAACCGTCGCGGAACCTTCGACCTGCGAAGCGACGTCGACGTTTTTCGCGCTTTCGACGCTTCCCTTGCCGTTGACTTCGTGAACGAACGTTCCGCGTTCGGCGACCGCGTAAATGACGTTGACTTTTTTCGTCGTCTTCGCGCGGTTCGCCCGCCAGGCGTACCCGCCGCCGATTAGCCCGCCGAGAACCAATAAAACAACGACGATCTTCGCCGCGCCGCCGCGCCTTCGAGGCGAGGCCGGGCGAACGCGTCGTTTCCCAACGCCTTGCGTTTGCGTTCGATGGAACATAGGGTCTCCCTATCTTTTGAAACGTCGAATGCGGAGCCGCGCGTCGCGACGGCGCGGCCGCCATTAATATTAATGGGAAGTTAAAATTTTAACGTTGAAATTCTTCGCTCTTCGAAGCCGTCTTCCGATCTTAACGGTCGCGCCGACGACGCCGATCTTGCCGAAACCGCCGTCCCGCGACGCGCCGACGCGTTCGCGGCTTCTCCATCTTGTATAAATTACCGCGTCGACGCCGAAACGTCAAGACCGCAATTTATTGTCGACAAAAATTTTGTCAAAAACGCGCAATTCTTTTTTCGGCCCGTCGACCGGCGCGACCCCGTTCGTCGTTAAAATCGGTTTTAACGGCAAATCGCGTTCCCGGAGTCTTTCGCTAAATTTTCGCGCGTCGGCGTTCGACGATAAGAAACGGCGAACCGCCGCCCTCCAGCCGCGGCGGTCGAGCGTCGTTCAAGCGGAAACTAAATACTTTTAACCGTCGGCGCCCGTCGAAGGTTCCGCGTCGTTCCCGAAAAGTCGCCGATTTTTCCGAAATTTCGACGACGACGCGAAAAACGCCCCCGGTTTCGCCGCTTTTCCGCGCCCCCTTCGAACGGTTTCCCGTCGCCGTTCGCCCGTTCCCCTCCGATATTCGACGCGCTAGCGTTAAACGTTAAAACCGACACAAAGCGCAAAATCGCTCAAAGCCGTTTATTCGGCGCGAGCTTTCGAGCGCGGAAAGGACTTCCATCGATGTCAACGCGGTTCGCACCCTTCGAGACGCTCCGACGCGCCTCGCTTTCGCTCCTTGTCGCGGCGTTCGTCTGCTCCGGCTTCCTCGGCGGCGCCGTTCGCGCTCAAAACGACGTTCCGGCGCTCGAACAGCTCGAAATTTACGAATTTCCGTTCGAAAACGTCGACCTGCGCCCCGTCGTCGGCGCGCTGACGGTCGCCCCGGACAAAACGACGATCTACGTCGGCGGCGACGACCGGCGCGTTTACGCCTGGAACGTCGCGACGAAAGAAGTCGTTCCGGTCTTCGCCGAACTCGACGACTGGACGCGGGCGCTCGCCTTCTCGCCGACGGTCGACGAAATCGCGACGCTGACGCAACGCGGCGACCTGAAAATTTGGAACCCGAAATCGCGAACGCTTCTCCGCTCGGCGCGGGACAAAGTTCTCGGCGCTCGCGACTTCGCCTTCTCGCCGAACGGCAAAGTGATCGCCGTCTGCGGGTTCGAGTCGCGGGTTTACGTCTTCAACGCCGACGGGCTCGACCTGCGAACCGTTTGGCGCGCGCCCGGCGAAAGCTCGACGTCGATCCGTTTTTCGCCGGACGGCTCGCTTTTGGCCGTCGGCGGACGCAACGGCGTCGTTCGCGTTTGGACGACGGAAAACGGCAAGGTCGCCCGGGAATTTAAGTCGACCGGCAATCGTCGCGTTCGCGCCGTCGCGTTCAGTCCGGACGGTTCGCTCGTCGCGGCGGGAGGCGACGGTTCGCTCGTCGAAATCTGGAACGTTTCGACCGGCGCCAAAGTCGCGGAAACGACGCTCGGCGAAGGCCGCGTCTTCTCGCTGACCTTCTGCGGCCCCGGCAAGATCGCGACCGGCGACAGCCTGAACGCCGTTCGGATTTGGGACGTCGCCTCGAAAACGGAGATCGCCCGCGGCGTCGGACACACCGGCACCGTCGCCGTCCTTCAATTCGACGCGACCGATTCGACCCTGTTAAGCGGCGGTTTCGACACGACCGTCGTCAAATGGAAGATCCCGTGATCCCTCGCGACCGGCTCTTTCGTCTCGAACGCCCAAGCGCGTTTATACGGGATAATGCAAAAAAACGGTAAAGTTTCGCCATTTTCCGCTATCGTAACGGCGCGACGCGGTCGATAAGAAACGTTGTGGGGAAAGTTCGTTTTTTCCGCGGCGCCTGTTTTTTCGGAACGTTCGGCGTTTCCGTTAAAGTTTGCGCCGTCGTTCCGACCGTTCGCGTCGGGGAAAAAAGCGGAAAAAATCGGGCTTTTTCGCCGACGAACGCCGCTCCCGCGGTCGATAACGACCGACGAGGGCGCGTTCGCGTCGACTGGAGCGCGCTTCTCCGGCGTTTCGCCGAGCGAAGTCGAAGACCCCGCCGAACGACGTCGCGACGTTTTCGTCCGCGAACGCCCGTTTTGTCGATTTAATATATTATATCGAAAAAATATTGAAAAAAGCGACAACTTTTTCCAAATCCCAGCGCACGAAAGGCCGAAAGATGTCCTTCTTCACGCAGAAACGCGCGATCGAAAACGCCTCGTCCAAAAAAGATCGCAGAAACCGCAAACGCTCGCAAAACGACGTTCGACGCGACTCGAACCGTCGCGTTTGCCGCGTTGAGGAGCTGGAAAAACGCGAACTTCTCGCCGCGGATCCGATCTCGGTCGGGGTCGTGTACGCCGAACAGGGCGTCGAGTCGCTCGGCGATAAATTTTACGTCGCCTGGGTCGGCGGCGAAGCGGGTTCGACGACGCTCGACAGCCTGACGATTAATCTCGACAAAAACGGCAACGGAACGCTCGACGACGGCGAAACGTTTTTCGACGTTTCTCCCGGCGGCCCCGGCGTTTACAGCTCGGTTCCCTTCACCGTCGTCGAGGCGACCGAGGGGATCGGCTATTCTTACGAAGTCGAAGACGGCGGCATGACGCTGACGATTTCGTTCACAAATTTCAAAGCGGGCGACAAATTCGTCTTCCTGCTCGACGTCGACGAATATCAGACGAGCGTCGACGGCGACTCGAACGACAACTCGATCGTCGAAGGCGGCGAATTCGGCGGCTCCATCGTCAAGGGGATCGCCGGATCGACCGTTTCGGCGACTTTCAGCTCCGAACATTACCAAACGGAAACCTGGGTCGGCTCGTTCGTCGACGATTACGACGGCGAGTACGAGCGCGCCGCGGCGTTGACCGAAGCCTACGATCCCGTCGATCTTCCGTACGACCTCGACGACAACAACGAAGGCATTTGGCACGCCGGCGTTTACGCGCAGGTCGACCTGACGCCGAAACCGGTCGTTATCAGCGGTTACGTGTACGGCGACCGCGATCTCGACTGCAATTACGACGTCGGAGAGGACGACCCGTTGGCCAACGTCGAGCTGACCCTCGTCGCGAAAGACGGGCGAACCTGGACGACGACGACCGACGTTTGCGGTTATTACGAATTTAACGCCGAAGACATTTTGCCCGGCGAATACGAGATCGTTTCGCAAAGCTCCGTCAAGTCCCCGGAAGGCCTCTCGTATTTCGACTTCTGCGCCAAAGGCGGCGAGTTCGGCGAAAAGGTCGACCCGTTGCGCATCGTCGTCGAGGGAATGGAGGGCGGCGACGTCGCGTCGGACAACAACTTCGCGAAGGCTCTCGTCGGCTCGATCTCCGGGAACGTCTTCGAAGACCGAAACGACGCGGACGGTAAAAACGACGGCGAAAGCTGGGACGGCCTGGCGTATCCGGCCAAGGTCGAACTTTGGCGCGTCGACGTCGACGAAAACGGAAACGTCGTCAAAACGTTGATGGAAACGCAAACGGTCGACGCGGCGGGCGGTTACCGGTTCGTTCTGGACGGCTCTTACGGGCAAAACGGCGAGTTGCGCAAACTCGTCGAAAAGACGTATGAATTGCGCGAAATTTTCGAATCCGCCGATTATGCGGACGGCAAGGATTACGTCGGAACGCTCGGCGGCGACGTTTTGAACGACGCGTTCGGCAATATTTTCGTCGGATACGGCGAGCACGGTTACGATTACGACTTCGGCGAGCTCAAACTCGGTTCGATCGCCGGGAACGTCTTCGAAGACCGAAACGACAACGGCGTTTTCGACGCGAACGAAACGGGGATCGCCGGAACGACGGTCGAGCTTTACCGTTGGGACGGCGCCGATTACGTCAAGATCGCCGAAACGACGACCGACGAAAACGGCGCGTACCGCTTCGACGACCTCGACATTACTTGCGAATACGCGGTCAAGGAAGTCCAGCCGCGCGATTACGCCGACGGCAAAGACGCGGTCGGTTCGCTCGGCGGAAGCCTTGAAAACGATTACGTTTCGAAAATCGAAGTCGGCTGGGATCAACACGGCGAAAATTACGACTTCGGCGAGCTAAAACTCGGTTCGATCGCCGGGAACGTCTTCGAAGATCGAAACGACGACGGCGTTTTCGACGCGAACGAAGCGGGGATCGCCGACGTCGCGATCGAGCTTTACCAATGGAACGGCTCCGATTACGTCAAGATCGCCGAAACGCGAACCGCCGCGGACGGCTCTTACGTCTTCGAAAACCTCGATATCAACCGTCAGTACGCCGTTCGGGAAAAGCAGCCGGAAGCGTACTCGGACGGCAAAGACGCGGTCGGCTCGCTCGGCGGCAACCTTGCGAACGATTATATCGATTCTATCGACGTTCAATGGGATCAACGCGGCGAAAATTACAACTTCGGCGAGCTAAAGCTCGGCTCGGTAAGCGGTTACGTTTACAACGACAAAAACGACGACGGCGTTCGCGACGAAAACGAACCCGGTATTTCCGGCGTCGTCGTCGAACTTTACCGCCTCGACGGCGAGCAATACGTCAAAATCGCCGAAACGACGACCGACGAAAACGGTTTTTACAAGTTCGACTCCCTCGATATCGAGCGAACCTACGCGGTTAAGGAAATCCAGCCGGACGCTTGGGACGACGGCAAAGATTCGGTCGGTTCGCTCGGCGGAACCGCGACGAACGACAAAATCGACAACGTCGACGTTTACTGGGACGCGCAGGGCGTCGAGTACAACTTCGGCGAACTCCTTCCGCCCGGTTCGCTCAGCGGGTACGTTTACGAAGACGACAATAACGACGGCGTTCGCGACGAAAACGAGGCGCCGATTCAAGGCGTCGTCGTCAGCCTTTACGTCGTCGGAGAAGACGGCGCGGCGCGGCTCGTCGCGACGCAAAAAACCGACGAAAACGGCTTTTACAAGTTCGACAACTTGGAGTCGGAACGCGTTTACGTCGTCCGCGAAACGCAACCGGACGCCTACTTCGACGGCAAGGAAACGGTCGGAACGATCTTCGGCGCGACCGTCGGAACGATCGCCGCGAACGACGAAATCGGCGGGATCGAGCTTCCGCGCCGCGGCGCCGGCGTCGAGTACAACTTCGGCGAGCTCCGCGCGGGTTCGATCGCCGGCAGCGTTTACGAAGACGACAACGACAACGGCGTCAGGGACGAAGGCGAAGCGGGCATCGAGGGCGCGACTTTGACCCTTTGGGTTCTCGACAAAGAAACCGGAGAATACGTCGCGACCGGAAGAACCGTCAAAACGAACGCGAAGGGCGAATACGTCTTCGACGGTCTCGAACCGAACCGAATTTACCGCGTCGTCGAAACGCAACCGGACGCTTACTTCGACGGCAAAGACGCGGTCGGCTCGCTCGGCGGCGAAATGAAAAACGACGACCTGTTCGCGATCTCCGTCCAACCGGGCGACGCCGGAGTCGAGTACAACTTCGGCGAGCTCCGCGCGGGTTCGATCGCCGGTTACGTTTACGAAGACGACAACGACGACGGCGTCAAGGACGAGGGCGAAGCGGGCGTCGAAGGCGCGACTTTAACCCTTTGGATTCTCGACGAAGAAACCGGAAAATACGTCGCGACCGGAAGAACCGCCGAAACGAACGCGAAGGGCGAATACCTCTTCGACAACCTCCAACCGAGCCGAATTTACCGCGTCGTCGAAACGCAGCCGGACGGTTACAACGACGGCAAAGACGCGGTCGGTTCGCTCGGCGGCGAAATGAAAAACGACGACCTGTTCGCGATCTCCGTTCGACCGGGCGACGCCGGCGTCGATTACAACTTCGGCGAGCTCCCGATCCCCGAACCCGAGCCGGAGACCCCGCCGCGCGACACGATCCCGGACGCCGGAGGAAATTCGTTCCCGTTCTCGATTCCGTCGAACCTTTGGAGCGCGGCGCCGACCCACTTCCCGTATACGTTCGCGCAACCGTACCTCGTCGGCTCGACGACGACGCTTTTCGGCGGCGGCGGACTCCCGGCGGCGCAGTCGTGGCGGCTTAGCGTCCTCAACGGCGGTTATCCGCGTTCGATCGACGCGCTGACGACGACCTTCGGGTTCCGCGGCGATTACAACGTCGGCGACGGCGCGTATAAATACGTCAACGTTTCCTGGTCGCTCGACGACAAAATCGACGGCGGCGAGTGGTTCGTGCGCGGCGCAAACGGCGAAGTTATCGCCAATTACAAATTCGGCGCCCGCGACGCGAAACCGATCGTCGGCGACTGGAACGGCGTCGGCGCCGATTGCGTCGGGATCTTCGTCGACGGTCGTTGGTTCCTCGACAGAAACGGCAACGGCGTTTGGGACGAGGAAGACCTTTGGGCCGAACTCGGTTCGAAGGGCGATCAGCCGGTCTCCGGCGACTGGGACGGCGACGGCAAAACCGACGTCGGGATCTTCGGCCCGCAATGGGCGAGCGATCCCCTGGCGATTTCGGTCGAACCGGGGCTCCCGACCGACCACAACCGATCGGTTTCGGTCGACCGCGCCAAGAACGTTCCGCCGAGCGAAGAGCTTTTCCGCCGAACCGAGCTGAACCTCCGCGCGACGAAACACCGCGACGCCGGGCAAGTTCGCGTCGACCTGATCGACCACGTCTTCCAATACGGAAACGACGGCGATATCGCGTTGACCGGCGACTGGACGGGAGACGGCGTCGCTAAAATCGGCGTCTACCGCAACGGCGACTGGTACTTCGACATGAACGGCAACGGACGCTGGGACGACGGCGACGTTCGGCTTGAACGCATGGGCGGCGCGGGCTACTACCCGATCGTCGGCGACTTCAACGGCGACGGCGTCGACACCATCGGGCTCTTCTCGAACGGCGACTGGTTGATCGACACGGACGGCGACCGGCGTTTCGACGCGACGATCCGCTTCGGACAAGCGGGCGATATCCCGGTCGTCGGCGACTTCAACGGCGACGGGATCGACGAGTTGGCCGTTTACCGTCCCGGCGTCGACGCGGATTCCGCCGCCCCGCGCGTCGCGAGCGACCCGGTCGCGAGTCCGGTCGACGGTCAAGTCGCCGAATCGGCGAACGCCGGAAGCGACCGTTAATTTCCCGACGTTTCGGACGCGTTCGGCCGCGTCCTCTTTTTCAAACGCGTCGGCCGTTTCCCTTGCGGAGACGGTCGGCGTTTTTTGTTGCGAAAACGTTTCAACCGGACGCTCGTTTTCGTTCGACCCGGCGTCGAAAGCGTCGCGTCCGATTTTGCCGTTTCGCGTTCGTTCTTTTTCGGAAAAACGCGTTCGTTTTCGAAGACGGGTCGCGACAAAACCGGGCGATTCGGGTATAATAAAGCGGCGGCGTTTCGTTTTCCGCGCGTCGCTTCGTTTTCCCGACGTTCGGCCGCCGTCGACCGGCGCTCGATTCGTTTTTCTCCCTTGCCTATTTTACCGAGGTTCCGCCAATGATTCGTTTTGGAGCGATCGCCGACGTTCAATACGCCGACCGCGACGACGCGATCGGGCGCTCTTACCGCGCTTCGATCGGCAAATTTTTGGAAGCCGCCGGAATGTTCGTCGCCGAAAAAGTTCCGTTCGTTCTTCAACTGGGCGACGCGACCGACGGCGGCTTGACGAATTATCTCGCGGTTCAGGAAATGCTCGCCGCCGCCGAAAAAGCGGGCGTCGTTTGGCGGCACGCGCTCGGCAATCACGATTGGGGCGTTCCCGACGAGCGAAAAAAGTCCGTTTGCGCCGATTTTAACGCCGGAATTAACGGTTATTACGATTTTACGGTCGACGATCCGGACGACGCGGCGAACCGTTGGCGTTTCGTCGTCTTGAACGGAAACGAAGTCGGCGAGTACGCCGCCGCGACCGACGAGGCCCGCGCCGCGGCGAAGCGTCTTCGCGAATCGGTTCGGCTCCCGAACGGCGCGACGCCCGCCGCCTGGGTCGGAGCCGTTTCGGACGCGCAGCTCCGCTGGCTCGACGAACGCTTGGCCGACGCCGAAAAAAACGGCGAAAAAGCGATCGTTTGCTCGCATTTTCCCCTGTTCGCGCAGTCGCGTTCGCTGAAAAAACGCGGCCTTGCGGCAAAATTCCTTAATCTCGACGTTTATTTTGCGGCGCTCGGCGTTTCGACGTGGAACGGCCCGGAAATTTTGGAGATTCTCGACCGCCGCCCTTGCGTTAAAGCCTTTTTCGCCGGGCATTTGCACGAAGGAGCCTACGGCGTCCGCAAAAACGTCGCGCACGTCGCGTTCCGCGGCGTCGTCGAGGCGCGCCCGAACGCGTTCGCTTTCGTCGAACTTCGCCCCGACCGGATCGTCGTCGAAGGACGCGGCGATCAGCCGTCTTACGAACATATTTTCGACGTTTAAACCGCCCGGTCGCGCCTAATTTAACGATTTTAACGAGCGCGGCGCCGCATTTTCCGCGACGCGGCGCCGTTTCTCCGCCGTTTTTCAATTTTCGCTCGATTATGTCCCCTCCTCGCCGCCAACTAACGCCGCGCGTCGCGTCGTTGCAACCGTCGCAACGCTCCTGGCTCCGCTCGTTTCTCGAATACGTCGCGAACGAGCGACAGTTGTCGCCGAACACGTGCTTCGCGTACCGCTCGGACTTGATCGCGTTTTACCGTTGGCTCGGCGATCGTTCGATCCCGGCGCTTTCGACGCAGGATCTCGCCGATTACGTCGCCGCGTCGCGCGCCGAAAACCTGACGCCGGCGTCGTTGGCGCGGCGTTTGACGTCGCTCCGCGTCTTTTTCCGCTTCCTGCAGACCGAAGGCGTCCTGCGACGCAACGCCGCCGCGCTTCTCGGAACGCAAAAGAATTGGGATCGCGTTCCGCCGACGCTGACGCCGGGCCAGGTCGAGCGGCTTCTCGTCGAACCGCGCCCGGAAACGGACGCTCTTTGGATCCGCGATCGGGCGATCTTAGAATTTTGTTACGCGACGGGATGTCGCGCGTCGGAAGTCGTAACTCTCCGTCTCGACGACGTTTGGATCGATCGCCGCGCCTGCCGTTGTTTCGGCAAAGGCTCGAAAGAGCGGATCGTTCCGCTCGGCGACGGCGCGATTCGAGCGTTCCGCGATTGGATCGCCGGGCCGCGCTCGGAACTCCTTCTCGCCGCCGCCGATCGACTCGACCGCGTCGAACGACGCCGCGCGGACGCCGATTTTTCCCTCGACGCGCCGTCGAACGGGCCGGTCGACGAATTGCGTTTCGACGCGAACTCGCTCGCCGCCGCGTCCGATTTTAACGAAAAAAACGGTCGCGACGCTTCCCCCGCGCCAAAACGCCGCCGACGTCGCGACGTTCGCCCGCTCGACTCGCCGTTCGCGTTCGTTTCCCGCAGCGGCCGCCGAATGCGCCGCGAAGCGCTTTGGGAACTCGTCAAAAAATACGCGCTCCGCGTCGGGGCGCCGCCGACGATCAGCCCGCACGCGTTGCGCCACAGTTTCGCGACGCATCTTCTTCAAGGCGGCGCCGACTTGCGCCAGGTTCAGGAAATGCTCGGGCACGAAAGTATCGCGACGACGCAAATTTACACTCGCGTCGACATGTCGCGGCTTCGGGAAACGCACCGTCGTTGTCATCCGCGCGCTTAAAACCGCTAAAAACGTCAAAATCATTAAACCCGCCGCATTCCCCCCTGTTTCTCCGCGTCAAGAAAAGAAAAACGCCGTCGACGCAAGATCGACGGCGTTCGAAATTCAACGCGACGCGTCGGAAATCATTCCGCCGGAGCCGCTTCGGCCGCTTCCGCTTCCTCCGCCGTGGCTTCGGTCGCCTCTTCGTCGACGGCCGGTTCGTCGGCGTTCAACTCGAACCCTTCGACGTTCGGCGTTTCGCCCGGTTTCAGTTCGCCGTCGCCGCTCAAGATCGATTCGGTTTCGGACGGAACCGGAAGATTCTTGAATCGGTTCGCGGCGTCTTTATAAAAATCGCCCGCGACGGCGCGTTCGAGAGCGGCGAGTCGTTCCGCCGCGGCTTCGCAATACGGCGACGAGGCGCAAACTTCGGCGACTTTCGCGTACCGCGTTTTCGCTTCTTCGAGCGCGGCGACGACGGCCGCGTCGTCGGCGGCGACCGACGCGAGCGCTTCCTGAACGGCCCCGGCGCCGAACGAGGCGCGAGCTTTCATGTCCGCGGAACCGAGTCCGAACGCGGCGTCAAACGCTTTCATCGCTTCGCCAAAGTTGACGCTCGGGTCGAGCGCGGCGGCTTCCGGGTCGTTCTTCGCGGCGACGCTGTTCGCCTTTTTGCGAGCGATTTCGCTCAAACCGACGTTCAAATACGTTTCCCCGGCGTCGGCGTAAAGCGACGCGGCGGTTTCGCCCTTGAAGAGCGCGGCGGCGTCGGCCAGCTCTTTCGGATCGGTCGCCGCGTTGCGAACCGCGTCGGCGGCGGTCAGTCGCGAATCGACGCCGGTAAACTTCGCGCGAACGACCCAAATAGCGACGAGAACCAAAACGAAAACGAGAAGTCCCCGACCCGCCTTCGCTTTATTTTGCGTCAAGCCGTCTTTTCCGCGAATCAAAAGTTGTTCGAGACTGTTTTTATCGTTCGCAATTTTCTTTGTCATAAATCTAAATCCTTTAATCGAAAAACGCCGACGCGCGGGCGCTCGCCGTTCGCGACGCGTTTTCGCTCGACGCAAAATAAGGCATCCCCGACGGACGCCGCCGCGAAAGAGCGCGCCCGCCGGGAAACACAACGGTTCATCTATAAAATTTAAGGCAAAACGGGGACGCCGTCAAGCGCGGCGACGTTAAAAAACGCAAAATTTACCAAAATTTTCGCCGATTCTTCCCGCCGCCCTCGCCGTCAGCGGCCCAACACGACGATCGCGACGTCGGCGTTCAAATTTTCGTCCGTCTCGACCGTTTCGCCGGTCTCGGCGTCGATCGCGACTTTGCGGAAAATTTTGTAACCTTTTTCAGCGCAAAATTCCTCGAAGTCGGCGATCGTCAAAAATCGCGCGTCGTCGGAATCGTACCACTTCCGTTTCGGATCGGTCGACGGCGCCCGTCCCGCGGCCAGCCGCTCGCGGAACCGCTTGTGCCCGACGTTCGGAAAACTGACGATCACGCGAGTTCCGACGCGGAGCATTTCCTCGAGCAACGCCTCGACGTTGCGGATCGTTTGCAGCGTCTTCGAAAGGACGACGAAATCGAACTGATGGTCGAGAAACGATTTAAGCCCCTCGTCCAAATCGAGTTGAACGACGTCGATTCCCTTTTCGGCGCACTTCACGACGTAATCTTCCCGCTTCTCGACGCCGACGAGCCGCTCGTGTCCGCGCGCTTTCAACCGGGCGAGGAGGTCGCCCTTGCCGCACCCGAGATCGAGGATTTTCGTTTTCGGCGGGATCAACGCCAAAATGCGGTCGTAATCGACGCGGCGCTTCGGCGACGTCGGCGGCGCTCCGTAACTCTCGTTCAACGAACGGCGACGCTCGGCGTCCACCGGGCTCCATTCGAGGCTCAAATCGTGCAGGAACGAACGCAAAAGCTCCCCGTAGCGCGAAATTTCGTCTTCGAGCAGAAAACCGTCGTGCCCGGCGTCGCTCTTGACTTCGCAGTAGGAAACGCGTTTGTCCCCGGCGACGGCGGCGTCGACCAGCTCCCGGCAATGCCGCCCCGGAAAAAGCCAGTCGGACGTGAAGCTGACGAAGAGCCAACGGCACATCGAGCGGCGCATCGCGGCGATCAGCCGTTCGCGGTCGGAACCCAAATCGAACGCGTCGAGAGCGAGCGTCAACGTCAAATAACTGTTCGCGTCGAAGCGGTCGACGAACTTGTCGCCCTGATACGCAAGGTACGAGCCGACCGAAAATTTCGTCTCGAACGACGTGTCGATCTTGCGTCCGACGTTGCGGTCGGCGTTGAACTTGCGGTTCATCGACTCCTGCGACAGGTAGGTGATGTGCCCGAGCATCCGCGCGATGGCCAGGCCGGTCGCGGGCCCGGTTTCCTTGTCGTAATATTGGCCGCCGTAAAAGTGCGGGTCGCTCATGATCGCGTTGCGAGCGACGACGTCGAAAGCGAGCGCCTGCGTCGTCATACGGGGCCCGGTCGCGATCGCCGCGACGCCCGCGACGCCGTCCGGATAACGCGTCCCCCAATCGAGCGCCATCAACCCGCCGAGCGAGCCGCCGACGACGGCCAAAAGCCGGTCGATTCCGAGCGCGCCGACGAGTTTATGTTGCACGTCGACAATATCCGCGACAGAAATCGACGGAAAATCCATTCCGTACTTGCGCCCGGTCTGCGGATTGATCGAATCCGGCCCGGTCGTTCCGCGGCAACCGCCGAGAACGTTCGCGCAGATCACGAAATACCGGTTCGTGTCGATTCCTTTTCCCGGCCCGACGAGCGCGTCCCACCAGCCGGGATCGTCGTTTTCGTCGCGCCGAGCGACGTGCGAGTCGCCGGAAAGCGCGTGAAAAACCAGAACCGCGTTGTCTTCCTGCGGCGACAACTTGCCGTAAGTTTCGTAAGCGACCGAAATTTCCGGAAGCGTTCCGCCGTTTTGGAGCGAAATCGGGCCCGGAAACACGATCGTTTTCACGTGCGCGAGCGGTTTTCCCGAGCGAACCGCGTCCGTGCTGTCGAACAGATCTTCCGTTTCCGGAACCGTCGCGTCGATTTTCGTTTTATCCATGCCGCCGTTTTTTCTCCCTTATTTTCGCGACTCGGCCGCCGTCAAAGGACAAATTTCACGCAGTAAAAACCGCCGATCAACAAGACGAGAAAGACCAACGTCAGCAGGCCGAAGTATTTGTCGATCCAGGCTTTAATCGTCGGGCCGAAGACGTAGATCAGGCCGCCCATCAGGAAGAAGCGCGCGCTCCGTCCGATCAAACTGGCGACGACGAAAACCGGGATCGACATCCCGGCAATGCCGGCCGTGATCGTAAACGCCTTGAACGGAAGCGGCGTGAACGCCGCCGCGAAGAGCGCCCAAAAACCGTATTCGGCGAAAAATTTCCCAACGGCGTCCATATTTTCCTGCGAAATGATATTCGGCACGAAATACGGCCCGACCGCGTCCCAAAGGAAATGCCCGATGTACCAGCCGAGAACCGCCCCGCACACCGACGCGACCGCGCTGACCGCCGCGTAATAAAACGAACGCTTCGGCCGCTCGATCGAAAGCGCCATCTGCAAAACGTCCGGCGGGATCGGGAAAAACGAACTCTCCGCGAACGACAACGTCGCGAGCGCCGCCGTTCCGAAACGCGAGTGCGCCCACGAAAGGACCCAATCGTACAAAAATCGGATAAAGCGTTGGCACTGGACGAACGGCCAAAGAATCGGGTTGACTTTTTTAGTCTTCTCGACGATCGGCGAATCGTCGCGTTTGATTTCGCTTGTCATCCTTGTCATCTATTTAGCATCCTCGCAAAAAAATTATCGTTTCGTCGCGTTTTCTCTCGAATCGCGTTTTTTTCTTCCGTCGAGACGAAACGCGACCGCGCCGAGCGTCGCGCCTAACGACGGCGCTCGGTTTCAACGTTTTCGAGAGCGCAAATCCGCTGCGATCGGCGCTCTTTTACGCGGCGAAAATTATTCCTCGCAGATCGCGGCGTATTCCGTCGCGTCGAGAAGCTCGCCCTTTTCGAACGGGGCGTCGAGCTCGACGGCGAACACGAATTGGCCGTACGGATCTTCGTTGAGCGCTTGCGGCGCGTCCTCAAGCTCGGCGTTCGTTTCGACGATTTCGCCCGCGACCGGGGAGTAGATCGGCGACGCGGCCTTCACCGATTCGACGACGCCGGCTTCGTCGCCCGCCGCGACCTTGGCGCCGACTTCCGGCAGCTCGACGTAAACGACGTCGCCCAAGCTGTGTTGCGCGTAATCGGTGATCCCGACGTAGGCTTTCGTCCCCTCGACGCGAACCCATTCGTGTTCTTTCGAATAAAACAAATCGCTCGGCGTGTTCATCGCAAACTCCTTAGCGGTTAAAAATGGAATATTCCGTAAAATTTAATCGTTAAAATCGTCAAAATCGACGCCGTCGTTCCGGTCGAACGCGTCTCGACTCCGAACGCGCTTCCGCCTTATTTTAAACTGAAACGCGTTTTCGCTCCATTTTTCAACGAGCGAGCGTCTTTTTGCGGTAAAAAACGCCTTTTTTGACGAGCGCGCGGATCGGTTTGTCGCGCACCATAATCTCGACCTGCGTTTCGGGCTCGGCGTATTGCGGCGGCAGAAGCGCCAACGCCAAATTTTTCCCAAGCGTCGGAGCGGGAACGCCGGTCGTAACGAAACCGATCTTTTCCCCGCCGACGCAAACGTCGCACCCGGCCCGCGGAACGCCGCGATCGATCGGCTCGAGTTCGCACAAAACGCGCTTAAGTCCTTCCGCTTTCTGCGCTTTCAACGCTTCTTTTCCGATGAAATCCGCCTCTTTGTCGAGCTTGACGAAGAAGCCGAGCCGCGCTTCCAACGGCGAAATATCGGCGGAAATCTCGTGTCCGTAAAGCGGCAGCTTCGCTTCGAAGCGGAGCGAGTCGCGAGCGCCCAGGCCGACCGGGCAAATTCCGTCGCCGCCGGCTTTCAGGATCGCGTCCCAAAGCTCGACCGCGTCGGCGGGATCGCAGTAAACTTCGAAGCCGTCCTCGCCGGTGTACCCGGTGCGCGAGACGACGCAAATTTTGCCCGCGACGACGACGTCCGCTTCGAAGTGGAAGAAACGGATCGCGCTAAGATCGCAACTCGTCAGCGTTTGCAGAATTTTTTCGGCGTTCGGGCCCTGGATCGCAAGCTGCGCGAATTGCTCCGAAACGTTCTCGACCGTCAGCGTTTCCGGCGCTCGAGAAGCGATCCAATCGAAATCTTTGTCGGCGTTCGACGCGTTGACGACGAGCAGATAATCGGTTTCGGAATACTTGTAAACGATCAGGTCGTCGACGCAACCGCCGTTTTCGTAACACATAATATTGTATTGCGTTTCTTTCGGCGCGATCTTCGAAACGTCGTTCGACAAAATCGATTGAAGAAACGCCTCGGCGCCCTTGCCGCGCACGACGATTTCGCCCATATGCGAAACGTCGAAGAGTCCGGCGTCGGCGCGGGTCTTGCGATGTTCGGCCAAGACGCCGGTCGCGTACTGCACCGGGAGTTCCCAACCGCCGAAATCGACGATTTTACCTTGAAGTTCGACGTGTTTTTCGTATAACGGGGTGCGTTTCAACGCGCGCATAGGATTCGCTCCCAACCGTCGTTCGACGGCAAAAAATGCGTGGACAGGGGCGCCGCGATCCCCAAACGCCGCGACGCGACGCCCCCATTATACCCCGACGCGAAAAAAGTTCAAGCCGCCCCCCGCCGCCGTCTCGTTGGGTTTCGTCGCGACGAATCCGCCCGCCGTTTTTCACCCGTTCATCTTTCGCAAACTTCCCAAATTCCCAACGTTAAGCTTGCGCCGTCGGAGGCGTTTCGTTTTCTCCGAAAGGAACGCGTTCGCGCCGTCGTTGACGCGAAAACGTTCGTTATTCGTCTTTTCGAACCAAAACCGGCCGCACGCCCGCGTCGTCGCCCCAACTTTTCTTCGAACCCGACCGCCGGGCGCCGGGGCCGACGCTCTCGCCGTCGGAGCGCCAGCCTCCGCCGCGCCAAACCGGTTCGCCGTCTTCCGTCGCGCACAATTCCCAAACGTTCCCGAAAGCGTCCGCGACGCCCCAGGCGTTCGCCCCGCGCTCGCCGACTTTCGACGGTCGATCCGTTCTCGCCGCCGCGACGCCGGTCGCCGCGCCGCTTTCCCCGCCGGCCAGCGCGGCGCGTTCCCACTCGGCTTCGGTCGGCAACCGGAAGACGAACCCGGCCGGCAAATCGGGCGACTCGTTCAATTTCGCGATAAAATTTTCGCAGTCTCCCCAAGTCGCCGACTCGACGGGCAGCTCGCTCGCGTCGAAACCGACGACGTCCGACGAAAACCGGCTCGGATTCTCGCCGGTCGCCGCCGTCCACATCGCTTGCGTCGCTTCGGTTTCCAAGATCCAAAAATCGCGGGTCGGCGGCGCGCCCCCTTCGTTCGCGGGACAAAAACGAAACGCGAACTCGACGCCGCCGATCGTCGCCGTTCTGCGCGCTCCCGCTTTCGGCGCCGACGTTTCGACCTCCGTCAAGACGAAATCGGTCAAATCGCCGCTCAAATACGGCCGTTGAACGGTCGCGTACCGCTCGCGATTCGTCTCCGTTTCCGTTTTCACCTCGCGGATCGTTCTCGTCGACGCTTCCAAAAACGTTACTTTGCCGTCCTGATTCGCGTCGCCGAGCTCCGTCAAACTCTCCGCGAAAGCGCGCGCGAAAAGTCCGTGTCCGTATTTCGCGTCTTCCCAGCTAAACTCGCCCGCGCCGCAACTTTGCATGATCGCGACCCCGCGCGGCGCCTCCAATTCCCGCAACGCTTTCGCTCGCGCGGCGCCCCCCGCTCCCCGCGTTCTCATTTGCGAGTCGGGCGACGGTTCGTCCAGATTTTCGCGACAGGCGTCGATCAGCGCCCATTTAAACGTCGCGTCGCAATCTTTCAACTCCGCAAAAAAACGCGACAGCGAAATCGACGACGCGAACTCGACGCCCGTTTCGACGCTCGCCTTCGCGTCGGCCGGAGCGAACCCAACGTAAGGCTCGAAACCGTCGTACTTTTCCACTTGAAACCCGTGTCCGCTCAACATGACGAAAATCATGTCGCCGCCCCGCGACGCCGCCAGAATCCGCTTCAACTCCCGCTCGATATTCCTCTTCGTCGGCGCGCGGTCGGCGTTTTCTTCCCCGGCGGCGGTCGTCAGCGCGACGACGTTTTCCGGCGCGAAACCGAGTTCGAGCAACCGCGAGCGGATCAGCTCGACGTCGGCCCCGGCGAAACGCAAATCGCCGAACTCCTCGTATTCGTCGACGCCGATCAAAACCGCGCGGCGAACGCCGTTCGCAACGTTTTTCGACGCTTGCGAACCGTCGTTTTCTTTCGCTTTTCCTCCGCGTTCGCCGACCGAATTGCCGTTCGGGTCGCCGACGTTTTCCGCCGTCAGCCCCAGCTCCGCGTCGACCCGCGCCTTGTCGGCCGCGCTCAACCCCGAATAAGCGACGCGAAAGCGCCCGCCGTTTCCGTTAATAAAAACGGCTTTCGGTCTCGTCGCGCCCTCCGGAAACGCTTCGATCGTTCCGTCGACGTCGAGCGTTCCGACGACGACGGTCTCGCCGCGAAAATTCTTCCACTCGCGCGGCGTCTCGGCACGAACGAACGCGCCGAACGTCCCCAAAACGCCGAATCCAAGCGCGGCGCCGACGGCGAACGCCGCCGTCCGTCGACGTTTTTTCGCCTTTTCCTCTTTTCTCCCCGTTTTTCCATTTTTCCTATTTTTCCCGTTCATTCCGCCCCCTTCGCCGCGACCGTTTGATTTTCACACGGTTTTCTTAAATTCGCCGGACGCCGCTTTCAACGCCGAAACAACGCGCCGACGCCCGCCCAAAGCGGCGTTTTCGCGTCGTCCGCAACCGTCTCGGCGGCGCGAACCATCGCCAAACGCATTCCGTTGTACTCGGCGCGACCCGCCGGATCGACGCCGATGCGACTCGCCGGCCGACAATACGACGCGGAGCTCCGCCATCCGCCCCCCTTGGCCGTTCGCGCCGTCCCTCGACTCGGGCCCTCCGGGTCGACCGCGGGCCCGGGCGTCGGAACGCCGAATCGATCCGAACAACATTCCCAAACGTTGCCCAACATGTCGCGGAACCCCCAGGCGTTCGCCGCTTTTTCCCCGACGCGATGCGGTCGTCCGGCGCTGTTTTCGCCCCAATACCCCGATTCGTCGAGCGTCGGCCCGTCGCCGCCGGCTCGACACGCGCGTTCCCACTGCGCTTCGCTCGGGAGCCGAAACCACCATCCCTCGGGCGCGGCGCCGCTCTCGTTCAGCGCCGCGACGTAACGAACGCAATCGTTCCAGCTGACGTTTTCCACCGGAAAATCGTCGACGTTTCGCCCTCGAACGCGTCCGGCTCGGGCGCCGGTCGTCGAAAAGACGCTCGGATTTTCGCCGAGCGCGGCGCGCCACATCCCTTGCGTCGTCGGCGTTTCGAGAAGCCAAAATCCTTGCGACAACGTCGTTTCGCGCAAGACTTCGGAGGCGTCGCGCCCCCGCTCCGACGTCGGGCTTCCCATCGTAAAAGTTCCGGCCGGACACCAACGAAACGAGTGTTCGACGCCGAAAACCGTCAGCGTTCGCCGCGCGCCCGGCTCGCAACGATCGCCGTCCCAAACGTCCGGCGGAGAAGGCGGAGTCGCGAGCCGACGCCGTCTCGCCTCTCGCCGTTCTTCAGCCGCCAAACGCCGTTTTTCCGCCTCTTGCGCCGAACGTTCCGCCTTCGCTCGACGTCGTTCTTCAGCCGCCGCTCGGCGTTCTTCCTTCGCTCGACGCCGTTCTTCAGCCGCCGCTCGCCGTTCTTCCGCCGCTCGACGCCGTTCTTCGGCCGCCCGCGCAAGCCGTTCCGCCTCCGCTCGACGCCGTTCTTCAGCCGCCGCTCGCCGTTCTTCCGCCGCTCGACGCCGT
>CAZIJJ010000004.1:169207-207549 GCA_964539525.1 uncultured Planctomycetaceae bacterium
TCTTCGGCCGCCCGCGCAAGCCGTTCCGCCTCCGCTCGACGCCGTTCTTCAGCCTCGCGCGCAAGCCGTTCTTCCTCCGCTCGACGCCGTTCTTCAGCTTCCCGCGCAAGCCGTTCCGCCTCCGCCCGACGCCGTTCTTCAGCCTCCCGCGCAAGCCGTTCCGCCTCCGCTCGACGCGACGCCTCCGCCGCCAAACGACGTTCTTCGGCCGCCGCACGTCGTTCCTCCTCCGCCCGACGCCGTTCCTCGGCCTCGCGCGCAAGCCGTTCCTCCTCCGCCCGACGCCGTTCCTCGGCCTCGCGCGCAAGCCGTTCCTCCTCCGCCCGACGCCGTTCTTCCGCCGCTCGACGCCGTTCTTCCGCCTCGCGCGCAAGCCGTTCCGCCTCCGCCCGACGTCGTTCTTCCTCCGCTCGACGCGACGCCTCCGCCGCCAAACGACGTTCTTCAGCCTCTTGCGCCAAACGTTCCGCCTCGGCCCGACGTCGTTCTTCCGCTTCCCGCGCAAGACGTTCCTCCTCCGCCCGGCGCGACGCTTCCGCCGCTAAACGGAGCTCTTCTTCCGCTCGGCGGGCCGCTTCTTCCGCCAAACGACGCACTTCGTCGGCTCGACGCGCCGCCTCTTCCGCCAACCGGCGTTCCTCCGCCTCCCGCGCAAGCCGTTCTTCCTCCGCCCGACGTCGCTCTTCCGCCTCCCGAACGCGACGCTCCTCTTCCGCCCGGCGTTCCTCCGCCGCCTTCGCCAGACGCTCCGCCTCCGTTCGCCGGGCCGCTTCCTCCGCCAAGCGCCGCTCTTCCGCTTCTCGAGCGAGTCGCGCTTCCTCCGCCAGGCGCCGCTCTTCCGCTTCTCGAGCGAGTCGCGCTTCCTCCGCCAGGCGCCGTTCTTCCGCTTCTCGAGCGAGTCGTGCCGCCTCCGCCGCCTTCGCCAAACGCTCCTCTTCGGCCCGCCGCGCTTCCTCGGCCCGTCGCGCCTTCTCCTCCGCCGCGGCGCGTTCGGCCGCCAACTTTTCGAGCTCGAGCCGCCGCTTTTCCCGCTCGGCCGCCTCTTTTTCGCGAGCGTCCCGTTCCGCCTCCGCTCGACGCGCCGCCGCCAACTTTTCCAGTCGCGCCTCTTCCAACCGCTTGACGTCCAAACGCGCTTCGACGACGCTCTTCAAATATTGATAATCCGCGTTCTTATCGTCGAACGCAAGAGCCGCGCCGATCTCGCGCAACGCGTCCTCGAATTCTTCGTCGTCCGCCGCCGCTCGAGCCGCCGCGTAATGGCGCCGCGCTTGCCGCCAGGCTCGCTTCGACAATCCGGACGTCCGCCAAGCCGACGCGTCGAACGTTTCGCCCGCTTTCGAACGAGCCGTCCAAACGAGAAGTCCCGCCGCAAACGCCGAAATCGTCCCGATCGCCAACGCTCCCAACGCCGCCGGAAAACGCGGAATTAACGTTGGAACCAACGTTTCCATTTTCGGCGACGCGACCGCCTCCGCCAAATTCCCGCTCGGCCCGTCCGTCAACCCCGGCGCGCTCAAACTCAAAAGAGCGACGTTGGCGACTTGCGGATCGTTCAGCCGACAATCCGGCGTCTGCCGCTTGCCGTCCCTCTCCGCAAGCCGTTCCGTTCGTTCCTGAACGTATTCGACCATCTCTTTAAGAGTCAAGCGCTTATCGGCGTTTCGATCCGCCGGCGAAGAACCGGGATCGAGCGCTTCCAACAGACTGCGCGTAAAAAAACCCTCGGGCTCGCCGCCGTCGTCGATCACCCCCTCGAAAGACTGCTGCCCCGACGCGCAACTTTGCAGCAACACGATAAATTCCGGAACGTTTTCAACGGCTTTCAACGCCTTGGCGCCGACGCCGAGCTCTCTCGCTCGCGTCTCGCCGGGCGCCGGTCGTCCGAAAATCGATTTTTTCCCAGGAACGTCGGGAACGTCGCGGCAAGCGTCGACGATCATCAAGCGGTACGTCGCCGCGCTCGCCGCGAAAGCTTTCATCATCCGGTTGATCGAAACCGAGTTTTTGCAAGGATCGCTGCTTTCGATCTCGCGGGACGCAAAATACGCCTCTTCGTCGCCGTTTTCGTTCTTTTTTTGAAAACCGTGTCCCGACAGATAGATCAACGCGAAATCGTCCGGCCGCAAACCGCTAAGAAACCTTTCGAACCGATCCTCGATGGCGAGGCGCGTCGGCATATTCCGGTAATCTTCCTTCGTGACGGCGCCCCCCCCCCCCGGCTCCCTTAAAACCGTGATATCTTCCGGTTTAAATCCGACTTTTAAAAGACGCTCGAACACCGCCGCGACGTCGTTCGCCGCGCCGGGAAGCGGTGGAACGCTCTCGTCGATGACATATTCCGAAACTGAAATCAAAAGAGCCTTGCGTCCGGCCGGAGTCGCGCCATCGCTCTCTCCGCCGACGATATTTTTCGACGCGCCGCCGTTTCCTTCGTCGACGTTTTGAGCGGCGAGTTCGACGAACGCAAACGCAAACGCGCAAACCAACGTCAAAAAACGAAAAAAGATTTTCATTTCAGTCAAACTCGACAAAATCGATTAACAATTCAAAAAAGAAAAATAAGAAACCTCGCCCTATTTTCGCATAAAAGTTGAAATTTCCAATACCAAGAGAAAAAAATTGGCGAAAATTGTTGAAAAATTTTCAAAAAAAGAGAAATTTTTGGGAACCGCGCGCAAACGTTCGACCAACCGACGCCCAAACGCGAAACGCCGAAACGCCCGTTCTCCCGGCGCTTCGGCGCTTCGCGGTTCCCGCTTTGAAAATCATTATTAATTCAAAATTTTCAAAAAGCGCTCGTACGCGTCGTTCCAGGCGCCTCGCGCCGCGGCGTTCGGCTCGTATTCGACGATCTCGAAACTGTTGCGGACGATCTCGCGCGCCTCGACGACGTTCGCGACGTCCCCCGCTCCGATCGCCTGCATCAAAATATTTCCGACGCCGGTTCCTTCGATCGGGCCGCAAACGACGCGGCGTCCGGTCGCGTCCGCGGTCGCCTGCATCAGCAATTTATTCTGAACGCCGCCGCCGACGATATGGAGCGTTTCGATCTTCCGTCCGCCGATCTCCTCGCACATCTCCAAGACGCGTCGGAACTTAAGCGCCAAGCTGTCGACGATCGTTCGCAAAACGGCGCCCTCGTTTTCCGGCGCGGCTTGCCCCGTCCTCTTGGCAAATTCCGCGACGGTGCGCGGCATGTCGGACGGCGCCAAAAACTCCGGAGCGTCCGGATCGACGAACGCGCCGAACGGCTTCGCGGCGGCCGTCCAGGCGTTCAGGTCTTCCCAACCGAGCGTCTTCCCGTCCGCGCCGGTTTTCCCCGCTTGCGACCAGGCGCGACGGCACTCTTGAAGCAGCCACATCCCGCAAACGTTTTTCAGAATCCGCGTCGTTCCGCAGAGGCCGCCTTCGTTCGTAAAGTTATATTTCGCAACGGTTGCGTCGACGACCGGTCGCGGCGACTCGATCCCGACGAGAGCCCAGGTTCCGAGACTGACGTAAGCCCAATCCGGCGTTCCCAAAGGACTTGCGGACGGAACGGCGAGAACCGCGCTGGCCGTGTCGTGCGTTCCCGGCAAAACAACGTTGGCCGCCGTCAAACCGGTTTCGTCGGCGATCGGCTTGCGCAACGCTCCGAGCGTCGTTCCCGGTTCGGCGATCGGCGCGAAAATATTCGTCGGAATCCCAAATTTTTCAAGGAGTTCCGTCGCCCAAGTCCGCGTCGTCGGGTTGAAACACTGCGTCGTCGTCGCGTTGGTGAACTCGTTGCTTTCGACGCCGGAAAGGAGCAGGTGGAAGAGGTCGGGAATTTGCAGGAAACGCTCCGCGACGTCGAGGATCGGCGATTTTCGCTCCTTCATTATCATCAACTGATACAAGGAGTTAAACTGCATAAACTGCAAGCCGGTTTGGGCGAAAATTTCGTCGCGGGAAACGATGTTGAACGCCCGCTCCATCGCGCCGTCGGTTCTCGGATCGCGGTAACAATAAGGGTTCCCGAGAAGTTCGCCGCCGCGCCCGAGAAACGCGAAGTCGACGCCCCACGTGTCGACGCCGACGCTCGAAATTTCGGCGCCGTACTTCGCCCCGACCGCTCGCAAGCCGTTTTGAACGCTCTTCCAGAGCCCCGGCAAGTCCCAATAAAGCGACCCGTTCATGTCGACCGGCCCGTTTTCGTACCGATAAAGCTCTTCCAGCTCAATTTTCTTTCCGTCAAAACGCCCGACGACGCAACGCCCGCTCGACGCGCCCATATCGATCGCCAAATACGACTTTTTCACGTCAACCCCTTCAACGCTAACAGTTTGCCTAAACGGTAAAATTCCCGACGAGCCCCGCCCCGCCGCCGCGCACAGCGTCGCCGAAGCCGTTTCGCCCTTATTCTATAGAGACAAGTTTACCCGAAACCGCGCCGAAAAGCAAGCGTCCGCGTTCAAAAAGAGGAAAAAAAATTCGGAAAACGCCGTTCGCTCTTGCGCGACGCGTTCGCAACTCGAACGCCGTCAACCGTTTGCCGACGCCGCGTCGTCCGCCTCGATTTTGACGAAATCGGCCGCGCCGTGTTTGCAGACCGGACAAACAAAATCGTCCGGCAATTCCTCGCTCTCGAGAACGTAACCGCAAACCGAACAACGCCAACCTTTAACGCTTTTCGCCGGGGCCGCCGACTTCGGCTTCGTCCGCTCGCGGTAATACTCGTAAGTCGCCGATTCGACGTTCGATAAAATTTTCGCGTCCTCCGTCTCGGCGACGAAGAGCCGATGCGAACCTAAATCAAGCGTTTCCAATACGTTGCAACACAAATAAGCGTTCGCGAAACGCGGCTCGTAAACGATTCCGTTCGCCGCCCGAACGACGTCGAGCCCGGCGAATTTGTCGACGTCGCGCCCGCTTTGAAATCCGAAACGCTCGTAAAACGAAAACGGCGCCTCGACCGTCAGCGTCGACGCGTTGAAACGTCGCGTTCGCTCGATCGTTTCGCAAGTGAAATTCCGCTTCGAAATCGAAAGCGCGACCCGAAGCGGCGACGACGCGACTTGCGCCAACACGTTGCCAATACAAGCGTTGTCGCGTTCGTTCTCCCGCGTCGAAATCAAAAAAAGCCCGTACTGGATCTTAAAAAGCGCGGCGGCGTCCATCGTTTTTTCTCCGTTTTTTCCTTCTTTGCGTCGATTGCTAAACCCAACGATATCGCGGAGTTAAACCGCGACGCGTCCAACGTCGGCCCAACGGCGAACGGCGACGACGACGCTTCGAACGCCGGATCGCCGCCCGCCTTCCCGGCGCCGACGTCGCTAAAAGTCGGCGCGTTTTTTCCCGTTATTTCAACGTTCCGCGCTTCTCGAGATACGAACGCAAGTCGTCGATATCAAAGTCTTTAAGAACGCCGAAAATAATGTTCGTCATCACGATTTTCGTCGGCGCGGCCTCGATTTGCTCCGTCCACGTCGGAAGGTCGCCGATCAGCTCGACCGACGCGAACGCCTCCGGCTCGACGACCGCGGCGCAAAGCGCGACCGTTCCGGCGAGCCCCTCCGCCTTCAACGCGATCTTCGCCCCGGTCGTTTCGCGGTAAAATTTCGCGACCGCCAGCAAGTCGTCGACGCGGAGCCCAACATACGATTTTCCAAGGAGATACGCCAAGCAGAAATCGGAGCCGTCCGTTCCGAAATCGGAATAACGATAATAATCGCGGCCTTTAGCTTGCGTTTCTCCGTACCCGCGTAACTCGACGGCGGCGATCTTTTCCGCGTCCCCGTCTTTTTCCGCGGCGGCGAAAAGCGCGTTCGTCGGTTCGGAAGTCCTTCCAACGTCGCTAATTACGAGCGTCATCGACTCAAATTTTTCGTCGGCGGCAAAATTCGTTTTCGCGGTCAGAAAGATATTTTCGTCGGTTTCGAACGCGACGTCGGAACCGTCCCGCGCGACGATCTTCGCGACCGGCGCGTCTTTTCCGGTTCGTATAACCGCCCGATTTCTCACGATTTGCGCCGCTTCCTCGGCGTCCGCTTTCGCCCAACGTTCGCGACGCGGAGCCGCGAGCTCCCCGGCCAAGTCCCGCGTTAAGTCGTGCGAGGTTCGAGCGTTAGGCAAACTCATAACGCCCTTTCCGCTCTTGACGGAATTAAGCTCTTCGTCGGTCAACAGCGGTTGATCGTGTTCCTGAATCGCCTCGTCGCGCCCCGCCAGCCAACGCGACGCCCAGCGGATCGTCGCGACGCGCAACTGCTCGCCGTACCCGTGTTCCTGATCCTGCTCGACGATGGAAAGCCTTTCGGAACAACCGATACGCGAAAAAATCCGCTTCGCGCGGCGGTACGAAAGCCAACCGTCGTCGGCGTTAAAAAAGTCGTCCGTAACGCAGCACATCAACGTCGGAATCGGCGCGCGCAGAAAGAGATAATCGGCGTGGTCGAGCCCGAAAGCCGCCTGCCCAAAGATGTTCTGCTCGGCGTCCTGCGGCCCGAGATTACGCGTTAAATCGCCGTAAATACTGCAAATATAACACGACGGGCAAGCCAAGGCGATCCGGTCGTCGAGCGACATGAGGTAAGCGGTTTGCGTTCCCCCGCCGCTGGTGCCGCAAGCGCCGATTTTATCGGGAATTACGTCGTCTCGACTTTGCAGATAATCGACGGCGCGCATCAAGTCCCACACCTCGTAAGTCGCGCAGTTTCTCCCGACAAGCGCCGCGCCCGCCCCGACGAGATTATGCGCCTGCACGCCGACCGACGCCGGACTCCCGTCTTCGTTAAGGTGTTGAAAACGCTCGCCTTGGTCGATCGGATCGACGACGAACGCCGCCAAACCGTTGACCGCGGCGAGGATCCCGAGGCTTTGATAAAGTTCGTAAGCCTTGCCGTTAGTCGAGTGTCCGCAAGAGATAAGCATCGCCGGATACGGGCCCTTGAATCGTTCTTCGAGCGGCAAAAAGAGCGCTCCGGTAACGTAAACGCCCGGAAGACTTTCAAAAATAACGTTTTCGACGCGGAATTTTTCCTTCGTCAGGCGCCCGGTAATTTGCGGATTAAGCGGCGTTCGCTCCCAAAGCGGCCCGAGCGCGTTCAAGAAATACTCGCGTTTTTTCGCCTGATAAGTCTTGACGTCGTCGGGAGTTTCGATCTTCTCGTACTCCGCGATCCAGGCGTCCCGCGCCGCGTCGATCTCCGCCAAAAACTTCGTTCGCGTCATCGCCTCCGGATCTTCGAGAAGCCCCTTTTCCACGAGAAACGCCGGCTTTTGCGCCTCGTTTTCCAAGGCGCCGACCTCCGCGAACGAGCCGATCCCCAATGCCGCGACGCCCAGCGTCGTTCCGGTCAAAAACAGACGCAACTTCTTCGACAACAACATATCGCCTCCTACCCGCGACGCCGCGCGACGTCGTCGAAACAATTTTCGTTTCTAAAATAATAAAATCAAAGCGCGCCTTTGCGCCCGACGCGCCCATTTTACTAAACTCGTCGCGAAAAATCAACAAGCCGACGCCGCGATATCCAAAAAAAGAACAAAATTTTAAAGAAAACGAAACCTGGCAAATTTTAACGCCCGCAAACGAAAAAAACGTTTGAAAAACGCTTCGCCCCCTTTTCAAATTTTAGGGCGACGTTAAAATAAGAAAGCGTCGTCGCGTTTGCCGATTTTACCGGTCGCCGCGCCGAAAAAATTTCCCGCCCGCGCAACAAACCGCGCTCGGCGGCAACGTTAGTCATTAATAGAAGCGCCGCGCCGTCAAAATCGCCCCGCTTTCGTCGTTCGCCGCCGTTTTAACTTGACGTAAAGGTTGACTTTATGACGCCTCCCACTTCCGCGCTTTCGCTCGACGCCGTTCGCGCTTACTCGAAAAAGATCGCTCGACTGCGAGCCGAAATCGGACGCGTCGTCGTCGGTCAGGAAAAGATGATTTCGCGCCTCGTCGTCGGCGTCCTGACCGGCGGCCATATCCTCCTCGAAGGCGTTCCCGGTCTTGCGAAAACCACCGCGATCAAAGCGCTTGCCGACGCTCTCGACGCGAAGTTCAGCCGGATCCAATTCACCCCGGACGCGCTCCCCGCCGACCTGATCGGCACGATGATCTACAACCCGTCGCAAGGTTCCTTTCAAACGCGCAAAGGCCCTATTTTCGCCAACTTCGTGCTCGCCGACGAGATCAACCGCGCCCCGTCGAAAACGCAGTCGGCCCTTCTCGAAGCGATGCAGGAACGCCAGGCGACGATCGGCGACGAAACGTGGCGCCTCGAAGCGCCGTTCCTCGTGATGGCGACGCAAAACCCAATCGAACAGGAAGGCACGTATCCGCTCCCCGAAGCGCAAGTCGACCGCTTTATGCTCAAAGTGAAACTCGATTATCCGTCGCTCGACGAAGAGCGCGAGATCTTCGAACGCGGCATGACGAACTTCGCCGACCAACCGAGTCCGGTAATGCAAGTCGCTGAAATATTGGAGTTGCAACGCGCCGTCGACCGAATTTACGTCGCCCCGAGCGTGCGCGATTACCTGCTCGACGTCGTTCGAGCCACCCGAAACCCCGCGGAATACGGACTTGCGGCGTTGCGCCGCGCGATCGATTTCGGCGCTTCCCCGCGAGCGACGCTCTGTCTCGGCAAAGGCGCGAAAGCCCTGGCGTTTTTGGACGGTCGAAATTACGCGACGCCGCAAGACGTTAAAGACCTTGCCCCGGACGTGTTGCGTCATCGCCTCTCGCTTTCTTACGAAGCCGAAGCCGACGAGCTGACGCCGGACGACGTCGTTGCTAAAATCCTCGCGACGATCCCCGTGCCGTAATCGCAAACCGTTGTTTTAACGAAAGTTGCGAGCGTTTCTCCGCGTCCGTCGTTTTTTTTGAAAGGCCGCCCGTGTCGTTTTCCGATCCTAACCTTAACGTTAAAACGCTGTTAAAAAAGATCCGACGCGTCGAAATCGCGGCGAACCGCGTCGCCGACCACCTGTTCGCCGGCCGTTATCGCAGCGTTTTTCGCGGACAGGGTCTCGAATTCGCCGAAACTCGCGAATACGTTCCCGGCGACGACGTCCGCGCCGTCGATTGGAACGTAACGGCGCGAGCCGGAAAGCCTTTTGTTAAAACGTTTTGCGAAGAGCGAGAACGCGCCGTTCTAATCGCGCTCGACGTTTCGGCGTCGACGCTTTTCGGCTCGAAGACGTCGCGGCTGGAAACGGCGGTCGAAATCGCGGCGACGCTGGTGTTTTCGGCGCTTAAGTCCAACGATAAAATCGGTTTGCTGACGTTCGCCGACGGGGTTCGCTCCTTTTTTCCGCCGCGCAAAGGCAAAAACAACGCGCTCCGTCTGATCCGCGAAGCGGCGAGCGTTTCTCCGGAGCCCGGGCCGACCGATCTCGAAGCGACGCTTGACTTTATCGCTCGAACGTTGAAGCGGCGAACGACCGTTTTCGTCGTCGGCGATTTTTTCGTTCCGCGCGTCGGCTCCGCCGTTTTTCGCCGCCGCGACCGCCTCGATATCGTCGCGATTTCCATTTCCGAACCCTTCGAAGACGCCTTTCCAAACCTCGGTTTCGTAACGCTTCGCGACCCGGAGACAGGAGCGACGCTTGAAATCGATTCCGGCTCAAAACGAGTGCGCGCGGCCGTTTGCGAACGCTTGGCCAACCGTCGTCTAGCGACGGCGGCTCGCCTGAAAGAGGCCCGGATCGACACGGTTTTCGTCGAAAACGGCGGCGATTACGCGTCGGCGTTGCGCGACTATTTTCGTTCTCGGGAACGGCGCCGCTAGCTCGTTTTTTTACTCAACTTCTTTAACGACGGTTTTTAGAACGCCGATGCAAAATTCAGTTTCGCCCGTTTTTCGTTCCGTTGCCCGCGCCCGTTTGCGACGCGTCGCGGCGTTTTGCGTCGTTCTCGGCGCCTTGGCGTTTTCGTCGAGCCTTCGAGCGGCCGAAACGCCGCGCTCGCTCGAAAATTTTGCGCGCCAAGTCGAGGTTTCGTCGCCGTTTGGAACGCTCGTCGTCAAGTCCGCCGCCCAAACGGAACGCCCGGCGTCCCTGGCGCCGATCGAGCTGACCCTTGAAATCGAAAAGCCCCGAAAACTCGCGCCGCTCGACGACGCTATCCCCAACGTTTTCGGCGACTTCGAAGTCGTCGACAGCGAACAAACTCGTCGCGACGCGACCGATCCCGACCGCGAAATTCTCGTCCGCCGCCTGACGCTTTACCCGCGCCGTCGCGGAACGCTCGTTTTTCCGCCTTTTCCGCTGAGATTTTCGCCCGCCGAAAACGCCTCCCCGGCGAACGCGGACGCCGGCCAATCGACGACGACGGCGCTCCTTCCCGCCGCGACGCTCGAAATTCCCAAAAGCGACGCGCCGCCGCTCGACGTCGCCGAAATCGCGCCCGACTATTCGCCGATCCGCGTTTTTCCCGTCGCGCTGTTTCTCGTCTTAACCGTTGTCGTTTCATCGCTTGCAATCGCCGCTGTTTTGATTTTTCAGCGCAAGCGACGACGCGCCGTCGAAACGGTCGCCGCCGAATCGCCGTCGGTCGAAGCGTTGCGCCGTCTCGACGAATTGAAAAATTCGCGCCTTTATTCGGAAAACGACGCCGAGTTCTATCCCGCCGTCGCGTCGATACTTAGGCGTTATCTGAGCGCCGAATTTGGAATCGACGCGGAAGAAATGACGACGCGCGAAACGCTCCTCGCCGTCGCGTCGCCGCCGATCCTCGCCGATTCCGCGACGGCGCCCGACGAACAAAAACGACTTGCGATCGGTCTCCAACTCCTTAAAAATAAAGAAGTTCAGGCTTCGATCAAACGAACGCTGACGGCGACCGATCTCGTCAAATTCGCGCGGCGCCCGACGACGTTCGAAGACGCGGAACGCCTCCTCGCCGAAACGCGACGTTTCGTCGCCGCCGTGTCGCGACGCCTCGCCGCCGAACTCGAAAAAGCGGCTCAAGAAAGCGCCGCCGACGTCTCGGAAAGTTCCGAAACGCCGAAATGACGCGATTTAACGAACGATTTCAACTCGATTTTTCCCGCCCGATCAAAGCCGATGAACGCCTTTCGTTTTGAAAATCCGTCCTATTTTTTCCTTTTAGCGCCGATTTTCGCCGCCGAAATTTACGCCGTTTGGCGCCGTCGCGGTTCGAAGCGGCCGACTTTTTTGTTCTCGACGACTTTCGAATTGGAAAATATTCGCCCGACGTTCGAGCAACGCTTAAAACCTTGGCTTTCCGTCGTTTACATAATCGGCGCTTCGTTGCTCGTCGTCGCGCTCGCCCGTCCGCAATTCGGCGTCGTCGAAACGAAAATTCGCGGCGAAGGAATCGCGATCGCGATGTGCGTCGACCGCAGCGGCTCGATGGCGGCGCTCGATTGTTTCGACGAACGCGGTCGTCGCGTCGACCGACTTGGCGCCGTAAAGTCCGTTTTCAAAGACTTTATCAAAGGTTCGGACGTTCTTCCCGGCCGCCCCGGCGACTTGATCGCGCTGATCGCTTTCGGCGGTTTCGTCGACTCGCGTTCGCCGCTAACTCTCGATCACGCTTCGCTTTTGGACGCGCTCGATAACATCGAAACGCCGAAACCGCTGTTCGATTCGCAAGGAAACGTTGTCAGAACGCAAGTTATCGACGAAGAGTCGGGCACGGCGATCGGCGACGCGTTGGCGATCGCCGTCGAACGCCTCAAGAACGCCCCGACGTCGACGAAGATCGCCGTCCTTCTTTCCGACGGGATGCAAACGACGGGCGCGCTGACGCCGGAAGAAGGAATCGCCGTCGCAAACGCTTACGGCGTCAAGGTTTACACAATCGGTTTCGGCGAGTCGGGGCCGGCTCCCTTTCCGACGACGCTGCCGAACGGAGAAACCGCGATAACGATGCAACTCCTTGAATTTAACGACGTTGCACTCAAAGCGATCGCCGAGGAAACGGGCGGCCGGTATTTTTACGCAAGCGACGTCGACGCCCTAAAAGAAGTCTGCGAAGAAATCGACAGCCTCGAACGAGACGCGTTTGAAAGCGGCTCTTACGCCGAATATCGCGACGTTTACGTCGTTTTCGCGGCGTTGGGAATAGCGACGCTTTCGGCGCTCGCCCTCCTCGAAGCGACGCGTTTCCGCGCCTTCCCTTAACTCGCAACTCGTTTAATTAAAGAAGTTGCGTTTATTTTCTCGACGGTTCGTTTCGTCGAGCCCGAAAACTCCCCCGTTGCGAAACGCGCATTGCAAAAGAGCCTCGCATGATTTGGACATTTCCCCTTGCGTTTTCAGGACTTGCGGCGATAGCGGCCGCGTTTTATTTCGTCGCTCGTCGATCGAAAAAGCGCCGCGCCGAATTGATCGCGCTTTTTTCCGAACGCCTTTTTTCGCAGGCGACGCCCCCCGTTTCTCCGGCGCTCGTCTTCGTAAAACGCGCTCTCCTCGCCCTTTCCTTGATCGCGTTCGTCTTAACCCTTGCAGGCCCGCGATTTGGAGTCGTCGAAACGTCCGGTCGGGAACTCGGCCGCGATATTTTCGTTTTGCTCGACGTTTCCGAATCGATGCTCGCCGAAGACGTCGCGCCCAATCGCTTAACCCTTGCCAAACTTGACGTTGAAGACTTGCTGAACGCCGCCGTCGGCGACAGAATCGGCCTTATCGCGTTCGCCGGTTCCGCTCAGGTCGAAATTCCGCCGACCAACGACCGCGCCCTTTTCCGCGAAATGTTGCAAAGCGTCGACGAAACGACGGTCGCGCTTCAAGGAACGGCGATCGGCGACGCGTTGCGACTCGCCGTCGAACGGCTCGGCGACGGTTCGGACGGTCGAGAAAGAGCGATCGTTCTCGTCGCGGACGGCGAAGATCACTCGTCCCAGCCGTTGGAGGCCGCAAATCGCGCAAAGTCTTTCGGCGTCCCGATTTACGCCGTCGCGATCGGCGACGTCGCCGGAGCGAAAATCCCGGTTTTCAACGCCGCCGGACGCCGCGTCGGCTATAAAATTTTCGACGGCGTCGAAACGTTGAGCAAACCGGACGTCGCCACAATGCAAGAAATCGCGCGCATCTCGGGAGGACGCTATTTTTACGCCGACGCAAACTTCGATATGAAAAACGTTTACGACGAGGAAATCGACAAATTAAAACGTTCGGCGCAAGACGGCGCGACGCGTTCCCAACTCCAAGACCGTTACCGCCCCTTTTTAGTTTTCGGACTCGTCGCCTTCGCGCTTTCGCGTTGCGTTCCAACGCGAGTTTCGTTCTCTTTCAAACGTCGAACGAAGCGTTCGCAACGCGTTGCCAATACTTTGCTTATCTGCTTGGCGTTTATCGAAAATTTTAACGCGATTTCCGCTTTTGCAAACGAAACGCCGTCGCCGAGCGCTCAAAGCGTTGAAAAAAACGAAAACGCGGACGCCGCTTCCCCCGCTTCGCCGCCCGATCTTCCGGATCGCGACGCGATTTTAAAAAATCGCCGTTCGGAAATCGACGCGTTCAACCGTTGCGTCGACGCCGCGCGCAACGGCCGTTCGGAAGAAGCGGAGGCGTTGCGCTCGATCCTTCTCGACGCCGCGTCGCCGGAAGTCGTTGCGAGAACGCGATTTAACCAAGCCGCGGAAACCGTCGAACAAGCCGTCGCCGAAGCGAATTCTTCTCCTTCCAACGACGCGCCGTCGTCGACGCCGCCCGCTTCTTCCGAAACGTCGGATCCCGTCGAACGTTATCGTCAAGAGCGCGACGAGCGTTTTAACTTGCGACAAGGCAACGAGTTAAAGTTGGAAAACGCGGCGCGACTTTTCATCGACGCCGCGTCGCGCTCCCCGATCCGCGAACGTTCCGAACAGGCCGCCGAATCGACTCGCGCTTGGCTCGCCGAACAACGCGACCTTGCTCGCCAAACGGAAGTCGAGGAACGACGGCGACTTCTCGCCGATCCCGACGCCCGCCTTCGCTGGTTGCGCGACGAAATTCGCCGTCGCGTCGAAAAATCGAAAACGCCCGAGCGCGACGCCGCGTATTACGCCGATTTGGCGACGCTCGGCGACGAACTCGACGCTTGGAACGCGGACGCCGTCGAAGCCGCCGAAGCGCTTGCAGCCCGATGCGAATCGACGAACGCAACCGACGCGACGGCAGTAAGTTGCGATCCCGAAGCGGCGTCCAAAATCCGCGACGCGCTCGCCGAATTTTCGCGCCGACGGCAATGCGCCGCGCAAAAATTCGCGGCGTTCGACGGCGACGCCGGCGCCGACGAATTGCGCCGCGCCGATTCGCGACTCGCGGCGATGCAGGAGATCGCGACGCCTTACCCGACGCTCGCGCTCCGCTTGGCCGACGACGAAGCGAAACGCGACGGCGAGTTAAAAGAAAGCGTCGACGGCGATAAACCTTTTATTAGCAACAACTTCCGCGCCAGTCGAGAAACGCTTCGCGAGTCGGCCGCCGAACTGGTTCGCAAAGCTCGGCGAATCGTCGCTCAAACGCCGTCCGAATCCGACGCCCCCGACGCGGCGCCTTCCGACGCCCGGTTCGACGCGAAAAAAATACGCGAATCCGCGCTGCTGGCCGTCGAGCTTGAAGACGAACTAAACTCCTTAATCAAGGAAACGCAAGAACTTGCGTCCAACGATTCTTCCGACGCGAACCGTTCGCTTCTCGACGCGGAAAAGCGCCTCGTCGAAACGTTGCAAAAAATCGTTCGGCCGCTGCGCGACGAAAACGAAAACGAGCCGAACCCCGACGACGAATCGAGCGATCAGGATCAAAATTCCTCGTCGCAAAACCAACAAAATCAAGACGACGAATCGAGCGATCAGAACCAAAATTCCTCGTCGCAAAACCAACAAAATCAAGACGATAAAAACCAAAATAAAAATCAGGATTCCGACGCGAACGACGACCGCTCCGACGCGAACGACTCGCAAAATCGGAAGCCGCCGACCGACGCCGACGGTTCAGACGACGCCGACGCGTCCGACGAACCCGAAAATCCCGAAAAAAACGACGACGGCAAGGACGAAAAAACCGACGCGCCGAAAGCGGAAACGCCAACGCAACCCCAGCGTTCGCAGCCTTTAGAACTTACGGAAGAACAAAAAAAAGCCGACGAATTAACGCTTCAAGTTCGCCGCCGTCGCCAAGCCGCCGAAGAAACGCGTCGCGCCGTTCGCAAAGCGCTGCAGAGCCGCGACTCCGTCGGCAAAGATTGGTAAATTGCAACGTCAAGCTTAACCATTATCGTCAAACGAGTTAAACATGTTTCAAACATTGACGGGCGTTTCGTTTTTCAGGTCGTTTTTTTCGCGATTTTCGAATTTATTCCGCGCCGCGCCGTCGCTCGCAACGCGCCGTCGACGCAAGATTTCGGCGGCGGTTCGTTTCGCTCGACTCGCCGTCGGTTTGCGCGTCGTTTTTTGGACGGCGGCGGTCGTTTTCGGCGCGACGAACGCCACCTCTTCGCTCGCCGCAACAAGCGCGTTAACCGCTGAAAACGCAACGTTTTACGAAACGGCGTCGTCGATCGTCGACGAGGAAAACGACGAAGAAATTGCAGTCGAGTCGCGCCCTCGATTGCAGATCTCGGTCGATCCGGAGCAAATTTATCTCGGCGAATCGACGGTTTTTACGACGCGGGTCGACGGCGTTGAAACCGTTGACCCGCCGGACGTTAGCGCGCTCGAAGAGAATTTCGAACTCGAATCGCTCGGCGCGACGCGTTTTTCGGACGTGAAAACCGTTTACGAAAACGGGGTTCGCCGCGTCCTCAAAGAACAGGGGATCCTCTTTCGCTACCGTTTGACGCCGCGCAGAACCGGTTTCTTAACCTTTGGAGCGCCGAATGTTACGGACAACGAAGGCAACGTTTTGACCGCCGAGCCGACGACGCTGACCGTCCTTCCGCCGACCGGCGCCGGCCTCGTTTTGCTCGAAACGTCGCTCGTCGCGCCGAAGCGCGTTTTTCCGTTGACGCCGTTCGAAATCGGCGTCGACGTTTTCGTTAAGGAGCTTCCCGGCGACTACAGCGACCAAGAACCTATCTCGTTGATTTCCAAGGCGATAAATCCGCCTCATTTGTTGATTCCCTGGCTGGATTCGCCCCAAGTCGCCGACGCGACGGTCTCGAGCGTTTCCCTCGAAGATTGGCTCGAAAATCAAATCGCCGACGAAGGATTCGCGCTCAACGTCTATTCGTTCGCCGATTCGTCGTTCGTTTCGGGCCTTTCCCTTCTCTCCGGCTCGCGGCGCCCGACGACGTTTCTGCCGACGCCCCAAAAAGTCGAACGCCCCGACGCAAACGGAACGCCGACAACCTATTGGAAATATTCGTTCAAACGACGGCTTCGCGCCTCGAAAATCGGAAAATTGACGTTCGAAGCGGCGATGCTCAAAGGCGATTTTTTAGAATTCGACAACGGAAACCCAAAGAGACAAGAGGTTTACGCCGTTTCCAAAACGCTCGAGATCGACGTCGCTCCGATCCCGGAAGAAGACGCGCCCGACGATTACGTCGGCGTCGTCGGAAAAATCGTCCCGTCGGCGCAAATTTCGTCGGAGACGGCGACGGTCGGCGACGCGTTGACGCTCGTCGTTTCGCTTCGCGGAACCGGGCTTTTCGACGCCGCGCAAGCGCCGAATATTCAATCGGTTACCGCCGTTGCGGAAGCTTTCAAAACTTATCCGCCTCGCGAACGAACGCTCGACGACGGAATCGCGTTCGAATATCCGTTGCGTCCGCTCTCGCCCGGACGTTTGACGATCCCGCCGCTCTCCGTTTCTTATTTCGACGTCGAAAAGGGCGATTTTGCAACGCTTGCGACGGAACCGCTTGAAATCGACGTTCGACCGGGCGCCGCGACGCCGCGCCAACCCGACGACGAAAACGCTTCCGACGAATCGGCGCGACAAGCCGACGACGGCGCGACGTCCGGCGCGTTGCGTTCGACGTTAAAAGTCGGAGCCGCGACGCTCGCCGTTCTCGCCGCGATCGCCGCAATCGTTTACGGCGTCGTAATTTGCGTTCGTTTCAACGCCCGCCGCGTCGCGACCGGAAACGCCCGAATCGTCGAATCGGCTCGCGAAACGCTCGAAACGGGACTGCGTCTCGCCGCAAGCGATCCCAGCGCAACCGTCGCGACGACAAGACTTGCGTTTTTGCAGTTGGTCGCTCGGCGCTTGGGTCGCCCGGCCGATTCGCTCACCGACGCGGAGGCGCTCGACTTTCTCAAGCGCGAATTCGGTTCTCCCGACGACCCCGACGACGCCGAAACGCTCCTTCGGTTGCGCGCTTTTTTCCGTCGAGCCGAGCGAACGCGTTTCGCCGGTTCGGGCCGCCTCGACGCAGGATTCGCGCCGGCGACCCGCGAACTTTTCGAACGTTGGGTCGAGTTTTTGAGCGCGCGAGTTCGCAAACTCGCGACTTGGGCGGCGCCGCTCGACGTTGAAAGCGACGAATACGACGAAGATAACGAAATCGACGACGCGACTTAGTTTTCCGCGCCGTCGAGCCGTCGAACGAAATTCGCGATCCGCAACCGGTCGACCGTCAAAACCGTTAAAATCGGTCGGCCGGAGACGCAAAAGGCGCAAAAACCTTCGGACAAACCCGCTCTCCCGCTTTTCAAATCGGCGAAACGCGGTATAATCGACGCCGATATTTTGTTTGTCGACCGCTTTCACTCCGCGTCGCTCGGCGAGTCGGGCGTCCGGAACGCTCGACCGCAAACCGTTTAAAAACAACAACTTCCGCTCTCAAAGAGGCCCCTTGCAATGATCGCGAAGGATATGAAACGCGGCGATATCGTCGTTTACAACGGCGCGCCGATTATCGTCGAAAACCTCCAAGTCCAAACCCCGTCCGCCCGCGGCGCCGCGACCCTTTACAAATTCCGTTGCCGCAACCTGATCACGAAGGACAAAGTCGACCTCAAACTCAAAGGCACGGACATGATGGACGAAGCGGACTTCCGCCGTCGCGCCGTTACGTTCAGCTACGCCGACGCGTCCGACGTTTTCTTCCTTGACGCCGAAAATTACGAGACTTACGACATTGCGAAGGAAGATATCGCCGACGAAATGAATTACGTCAAGGACGGTCTCGAAGGGATTTTCGCGCTCATTTACGAAGACCGTTGCGTCGCGATCAGCCTCCCGACGACGGTCGAGATGCTCGTTACGCAATGCGACCCGGCGGCGCGCGGCAACTCGGCGACGTCGCGCAGCAAACCGGCGACGGTCGAAACCGGCCTCGTCGTTCAAGTTCCGGAATACCTCGAACAGGGCGAAGTCATCAAAATCGACACGCGCACCGGCGAATTTTTGGGCCGCGCCAACAAGTAACGTCGACGACGTTTCGCGTTCGACCGCCGACTCGCTCGTTTAAGCGCGGTCGGCGACTCGGCTCGGCGTTCTCGCGCCGTCCGGCGTTTCTTTTTCGATTCCAACGGCGCTCTTTTTAGCGACGCGGCGTCGGCTCCCGTTCGACGCGGCGCTCGCAAACGACGAAAGGACGGGAGTTATGGCGACCGGAGCCGTCGCGGCGCTCGATTTTCTCCAACATCCGGAAAAGTATCCGATCTCGCCCGTTTGCGTCGTTTTCGGCGACGAGGCGTTTTTGCGCTCGGAAGTTTTTCGAACGATCCGCTCGCTCGTTCTGCCGGACGACGAGGCCGATTTTTCGTTGACCCGATACGACGGCGCGACGGTCAGTTTCGTCGAAGCGATCCGCGAAACGTCGACGGTCGCGATGTTCGGCGCCGGAAAACGGCTCGTTCAAATCGAATCGGCCGACCCGTTTATCTCGCAAAACCGCGACCGGCTCGAGACTTACCTCGACGAACCGGCGGCGTCGGGCGTTCTTCTTTTGCAACCGAATTCGTTTCCGAGCAACCTGCGCCTTTACAAAAAAGCGGTCGCCAAGGGACTCGTCGTCGATTGCAAAGCGATCCCGCAAAAGCAGATCTCCGGTTGGCTAACCCGTTGGGTTCCCAAGAGTTGCGGCGCAAAAATTTCAAAAGAAGCCGCCGAAACGCTCGTCGAGCTGGTCGGCGACGATCTCGGCGCGCTCGATCAGGAAACGAAACGGCTCGCGCTTCTTGCGTCGCCGCCCGGCGAATTGACGGTCGAACTCGTTCAAACGCAAGTCGGCGCTTGGCGGCAAAAGAAAGTTTGGGACATGATCGACGCGGCGCTCGGCGGCGAAACGGCGGAAGCGCTTCGACAACTCGACAAATTGCTGACCGCGGGCGAAGCGCCGATCGCAATCCTCGCTCAAACGGCGGCGACGCTACGGAAATTGGCGGCGGCGACCGAACTTTTCGTCGAAACGGAGGCGGCGGGCGCGGTTCCAAACATGACGACGATACTCGACAAAGTCGGCGTTAAACCCTTCTTTCGCGGGAAATACGCCGATCAACTCAAAAAATTGGGCCGACGCCGCGGCGAACGGTTGGCGGCCGCGCTCCTTCAAGCCGACGTCGACCTCAAAGGCGGGAGCCGGAGCGACCCGCGGTTGACGCTCGAACGTTTTCTCGTTCAATTTTCCAGTCCGGAAACGCGCCCGTTCGGAACGCTCCGTTAAGCGCGAAAAAACTCCGCCGCGTTTCTTCAACGCCGTTAAACCCCGTCGTTCGGCGACTTAGCGGCGCCGCGTCCGTCGATTCGACGTTCAAATTTCCCGTCGCCGACGCTCTTTCGACGTCGGAAAAGCCGCCGCGCCGGTCGCGACCGCTCGCGTCCAAAAGGCGGCCGACTCGAAATTTTCAAAATTCGCCCAAAGAAGGCGGCGCGATTCGCGGATCGTCGCGCCGGTCGTCGGCCAACGCCGGTCGGGAACGATCTCGCAAGCCGGCCCCAAAACGAAATCGCGCCAAAGCGCCCGGGGATGCGGAACGGTCAGCGTCGACGACGTCAAAATCAAGTCGCCGTAAAGGATTACGTCGAGATCGAGCGTTCGCGGGCCCCAAAAAACTCGTCGAACCCGCCGCGCCGCCCGCTCGACGTCCTGCAACGCGCGGAGCAGATCGAACGGGTCGAGCGTCGTTTCCAACGCCGCGACGGCGTTCGCGAAAATCGGCTGCTCGCTCGGGCCGCCGACCGGAAAGGTTCGCCAAATCGAGCTAACCGTTTGTATCGTCGTCGTTTCCCCCGTCGCCGCGGCGAGCGTTTCGACGGCGCGTCGAATATTTTCGTCCGGCGCGCCCCAATCGGAAGGCAAATTCGACCCAAACGCGATTAGCGCCGACGTCCGCTTCGGTTCGCCCGTTTTTTCAGGTTCTCCGAAATCAAGCGGAACGCCCAAATTTCCAGATTCTCCGAAATCAAGCGGAACGTCCAAACCGCCGTTCTTGCCGATCTTGCCTAAATCGCCCTTTTCCATCATTCCTCGACGCGAACGGCGCTCAGCGCGCCGCGAACGACGGAACGCATAAACGAACCGGACGCTTTTTGGCCGGTAAAAAGTTTGTACTGCAGGCAAGCTTGCCCGACGAACATTTCGACGCCGGAAACCGTTTTGCATCCGCGCTGCCGGGCCATCCGCAGAAGATACGTCGTTTCCGGGTTGTACACCGCGTCGAAAACGACCGTTCCGGGACGCAACATCTGTTGCTCCATCGGCGATTCGTCGACGTTCGGGAACATGCCGACCGACGTGCAGTTCGCCAACACTTGAACGACGTATCCGCCGCGATTCTCCCAGCGGCAGAACTCGCAACCGAACCGTTTCGCCAGCGCGTTCCCCTTTTCCTCCGAACGGGCCGCGACGATCACTCGAGCGCCGCGATCTTTCAACCCGCAAACGATCGCCTGCGCGGCGCCGCCCGCGCCGAGCACCATCGCGCTCGCCCCTTGGAGCGGACTCGGAGCGCCGGCTTTGCGCCCCATCGCCGTTTCGATCGCCAACAGCGCGGCCATATAATCGGTGTTGAAGCCGTTGAGCTTGCCGTCCGGCCCCCAAACGACGGTGTTGCAGGCGCCGGTCGCCTGAACGGCGGCGTCGACTTTTCCGTTTAACTTCTCCATAATCGCGACTTTATGCGGGATGGTAACGCTCAGGCCGCAAACGCCGAGATCCGGAGCGCGGTCGATAAACTCGCTCAAATCCTCCGGCGCGACGCGAAACGGCACGTAAGCGCAGTTCAACCCCATCTCGACGAAAGAACGGTTGTGAATCGCCGGGCTGAGCGAATGCGTCACCGGATCCGCGACGACGCCGAAAATTTTCGTTTCCGCATTAATATCGTCGTATCGATAAAGGTCGCGCAACGTTTTATAAGGGAGCAAACCCGGCGCGATGATCCGCTTTTCGGAGAACCCGGCGTAAGTGTAAGGACAGCCGAACTTTTTCCCGAGAACGCGGGTGAACCAGCCGTATTCGGTCGTCGCGATCCCCAGCGTTTTCGGTTCGCCGGCCGCGATCCGCTCCGGCGCGTTGGCGCGGCGCAGGAAGTCGACGAGTCGAAACGCGTCTCCGATATTTTTCGGCGTTACCGCGATTTTAACGACGTCCGGGTCGCATTCGTCGATCATTTTTCGCCGCAAACCGTCGAGATCCCGCGGCGTTTCCTTCATATTATGATAGCTGACGACGCGCTTCGTCTTGCCGAATCTCGGAATTTTCGGGGCGACGTCGACTTCCAGATCGACGTAATCGACGCCGCAGACGATCAGCTCGCGCAGGAGCGCCAAACGCGCTTCCTCGCTTTCGCGCCACTGTCCGCCGTCCTCTTTGCGCCGGGCGGTCGCCAAGGCGACGTTCGGCCGATCTTTCAAAAGGCGGTAAAGCTCCGGTTTTTTCCGCAGATAATCGAGTCGCAATTCAACGAATTTCACGCCGTCGTCGGCCAGCTTTTGACGCTCCTCGATCATTCGTTTGTGGCTTCCGCACCCGATCGTAACGCAAATCATCGACAATTTCTCCCTTGCGATTTTCCCTCGTTGCAAACCGACGTCCTTCGCGCTTCGTCGGCCCGCTCTCAATTATACCGAAACGGACGGAAAAAAGAAAGGGGGCCGTTTCCCCGCGACGCTATTCTTCGCGCCTCGCCGGGCGTTTGTCGTCGATTCAATTCGTTTTATCGTCAAAATCCCGTCGACCGTTACCCGCCGTCGGCGACGTCGAGGGTTAAAAAAAACGGATTGTTCGCGGAAAATCGATCGTTCGGAAAAAAACGCCAAAAATTATTAAGTCGCGCTAAGATAATCGGAAGCGGCGCTTGCGTCGTTTTCAAAATGGACTATAATCGAGTTCCGTGAAGCCGTCGGTCGACGAGCAGACCGTTAAGGACGCGTCGACGCTTTCGCCGATTTTTCGCGCCCGACGCTGAAAATCGCGGAAAAAACGCGGCGTTTCGCTCGAAACGTTGAATTTTTCGCCGCCGATCGCCGACAAAAGCAAAAACCACCTCGCCGCGTCGCCTTGAAGGAAACGTTTCGATGCATTTTTCATTAATCGATAAAATTGACGAACTAAAACCGGGCGACTCGATCGTCGCGACGAAATCGCTGTCGATGGCCGAGGAGTACTTGCGCGATCACTTCCCGAAATTCCCGGTGATGCCGGGCGTGCTGATGATCGAGGCGATGACGCAAGCGTCCGCCTGGCTCGTCCGCGTGAGCGAAGACTTCGCGCATAGCGTCGTCGTGCTGAAAGAGACGAAAAACGTCAAATTCGGGCAATTTTTGCAACCGGGTCAGACGCTCGTCGTGTCGTCGAAGATCGTTTCGGACTCGGAGCACGAAACGGTTGTGAAAGCGCAGGGCGCGATCGAAGGCCAAGTCCGCATTCGCGCCCAGCTGACGCTCGCCAAATACAATCTGGGCGAAAGCTCGGAGCATCAGGCGTGTTTCGACGCGAAGATCGTCGGTCGCCTGAAAGAAGAATTGGCGTTGCTTTGGCCCGACATGCCGGATCCGCTCGCCAATTGAGCGCGACGCTCGCGGTTTTAGATTAACTCGTTTTCGAGCGTTCCCCTCGCGACGCTCGCCACCAACCAACAATAAGGAGAGCCTTCAATGGCGACGAAAGAAGAAATTTTTGCCGCGGTCGCGGAAGTCCTGGTCGATTCGTTGGCCGTCGACGAAGAAGAAGTTACCCCGGACGCGACCCTGGTCGACGACCTCGGCGCCGAATCGATCGACTTGCTCGAAATCGTCTTCAACCTCGAAAAAGCGTTCGACGTCAAGATCGACCGCAGCGAACTGATCCCGGAAGACCTCTTCTCGAACGCGGAATACGTCGTCGACGGCAAACTCACCCCGGCCGGCCTCGCGATCCTCGAAGAACGCCTCCCGAACGCCAACCTCGAAGCGTTCAAACAAAACCCGATGGTTCAAAACATCGCGAAGATTTTGACCGTCAGCGACTTGTGCAACGTCGTCGAGCAAAAATTGGCCTGATTCGCGCCGATTTTTCTTTGATCGCGCGCTCGCCGTCGCCCTCCTTGTTCGACTCCGAGCCGCGATTTTTACGCCCTTGGCCCTCCCTCGACGGCGAACGTCGGCGAGAAAACGCGAAAAGCGAACCTACGTTATGAACTGGTATTGGATCGATCGGTTTACCGTTTTCGAAAGCGGAAAACGAGCCCGCGCCCTCAAAACGATCACGCGAGCCGAAGGGCATCTGCGCGATCACTTCCCCTTTCACCCGATCGCGCCCGCCTCGCTGATCGTCGAAGGCTTGGCCCAAACGGCCGGTCTGATGGTCAACGAAGCGACGAAATTCGAGAAAAAAGTCGTGCTCGGCAAGATCCCGAAAATCACGTTTTTTGAGACGGAAATCGTTCCCGGCGACGTTCTCGAGTACGAAGCGGTCGCCGATTACATCAATGAAGAAGGCTCGATGGCGACCGTCTCCGTAACGCGCGGCGGCAAAAGAATCGCCGAAGGCGTCCTCGTTTTCGCCCACCTGGGAAACGAGTTCGTCGACAAACAACAATTCGCGGAGGGCGACCTCGAAGACCTCGTGCGCGCTTACGGCATGTACGACGTCGGCGTCGACGCGAACGGCGAACCGCTCCGCGATCCGTCCCTCGTCTAACGCCCGCCGCCGCTTCGCCGCGTTCGTCGTTCCTCGTTTCGAACCGCCGCGCTTCAATCGGCGTCGGCGCGCTCGTCCGCCCTCCTTTTCGAGCGAACGCCGCGAACGTCCCCCCTAAGAAGTTTTTTTAACACAAGGAATTTCGATACATGAGTCGTCGAGTTGTCGTTACGGGTATTGGTTTGGTTACGCCGCTTGGCGCCGACGTCGAAACGGTTTGGCGCCGTCTCCTCAACGGCGAGTCGGGCGTCGGACGCATCACGCTCTTTGACGCGTCGAATTTCGCGACGCAAATCGCCGCCGAAGTGAAGGATTGGGATATCTCCGCGATCGGCGAAAATCCCGAAGATTGGAAACTCCAAAACCGCCACACGAAATTCGCGATCGGCGCCGGTTATCAGGCGATGAAAGACGCCGGACTCCTCGGCGACGACGGAACGAATCTCGACCCGGAACGCTTCGGCGTCTACACCGGAGCCGGCGAAGGCGCGCAAAACTTCGACGATTTCGCCGAAATGACCCTCGCCGGACTCGAAGAAGACGGCGGTTTCGACGAAGCGAAATTCATCGCCAAAGGTCTCGAAATCCTCAACCCCGTTCTCGAACTCGAGCAGGAACCGAACATGCCGGCCGCCCACCTGGCCGCCTACTTCGGCGCCAAAGGCCCGAACGTCAACTGCCTCACCGCCTGCGCCGCGAGCGCGCAAGCGATCGGCGAAGCGGCCGAACTCATCCGCCGCGACGAAGCCGACGTCATGATCGCCGGCGGCGCGCACTCGATGATTCACCCGTTCGGCGTTACCGGTTTCAATCTTATCACCGCGCTGAGCGTCTCGAACGACGAGCCCGAAAAAGCCTCGAAACCGTTCGATAAACGCCGCGACGGCTTCATCCTCGGCGAAGGCGCCGGGATGCTGATCCTCGAAGAACTCGAACACGCCAAAAAACGCGGCGCGAAAATTTACGGCGAAATCGCCGGTTACGGCGCGACTTCCGACGCTTATCGCATCACCGACACGCACCCGGAAGGACGCGGCGCCATCAGCTGCATGAAGCTTGCCATCGAAGACGCCGGGCTGACCCCCGACGACGTCGACTACATCAACGCGCACGGCACGAGCACCGGCGTCAACGACCGCGTCGAATCCCTGTCGATCCGCGAAGTTTTCGGCCCCCGCGCCTACCAGATCCCGGTTTCGAGCACGAAGAGCATGACCGGCCACCTCATCGCCGCCGCCGGCGCGACCGAATGCGCCTACTGCCTTCTCGCCATTCGCGACAACGTCGCGCCGCCGACGATCAACTTCGAAGTCCGCGACCCGGACTGCGACCTCGATTACGTTCCGAACGTCAAACGAAACGTCAAAATCGACGTCGCGTTGAGCAACAGCTTCGGCTTCGGCGGACAGGACGTTTCCCTTTTGGTGCGTCGTTACGTCGATTGATTTTCGCAACACGGCGACGAAACGGTTTCCAACGACGACGGGCGCCGGACGTCCGTCGTTTTCTTCTTGAAAGCGCGTTCCGCTTAGAAAGCGTTCCGATGACGAAGTTTTTTATCGCCGGGCTGATGCAGGGCTCGATCGTTCGCGAGGAAATCCACTCGCAAGATTACCGCGCTGAAATCAAAAGCGCGTTGCGGGCGGCTTTTCCCGACGCCGACGTTTACGACCCGTTCGAGCGGAACAAAGATTCGCTCTTTTATTCGCCGGAAACGGGCAAAAAAGTCTTTTTGGGACACAATCGCATGTGCGGAACAGAAATCGACGTTTTGGTCGCGTTCGTTCCGGAAGCGTCGATGGGCACCGCGATTGAAATTTGGGAAGCCTGGCGCAACGGCGCGTTGATCCTGACGATTTCGCCGATGGCGACGAATTGGGCGATCAAATTTTTGAGCGACGCGATCTATCCCGATTTGAACGCGTTCCGCGACGCGCTCGATTCCGGCGCCGTCGCCCGTCTCGTCGCCGAGCGTCCTCGAACCGGGCCGCGTTCCTTTTGAGTCCGTCTTTCGTTCGTTCCCGTCTCTCGTTTGCGCGTAAACGGCGACGGTCGCGACGATTTTAACGATTCCGCGTCGCCGCCGATGAAACGATTTTGGTTTTTCCTTCTCCTCGTCGCTTTCCTGACGCGCCTCGCCGCCGCTTTTTATTGGGACGATCGGGTTCGAAGCGCCGCGTTCGTCCCCGGCGTCGCGCCGTCGGCCGTCTCCGTCCCCCGCCCCGCCGCGTCGACGGAACCCGTTCGGCTTTCCGAATCTTCCCAGACGTTCCAAACCGGCCAAACCGCCCGGCCCGCGCCGACGTCGCCGTCGGACGGCCCGTTTTTCTTCGGCGACAGCGACTCCTATTGGAAACTCGGCCGCGCGTTGGCGTTCGGGCGGCCTTACCGTTTCGACGCGGAACGGCGTTGGGAAATTTTTCGGACGCCCGGTTACCCGGCGCTTTTGGCTCCGCTTTTTTGGATTTTCGGCGAGAATCCGCCCGTTTTTGCGGCGCGACTTCTCGGCGTTTTTTTCGGAACGGCGAACGTCGGACTCGTCGGGCTCCTTGCGTTCGCTTATTTCCGGCGCCGGTCGATCGCGGCGCTTTCCGGTTTCGTCGCGGCGTTTGAGCCGACGCTCGTTTTCGAAAGCGTTCTCGTTTTGTCGGAAGAACCGTTTTTAACGTTCGCGCTCCTTCAACACCTCGTCGCGCTCGACGTCGCCCGCCGACTCGGTCTCCTCGCGCCGCCGGACGCCGACTTCGCTCCGCCGTCAAAATCGTCAAAACCCACAAAACCGCTCCGTTTTTTCGCCGTCGACGCGCCGCCGTCGTTCGGTCGACTCGCGCTTTCCGGCGCCGCGCTCGGCGTTCTTTCGGCGGCGACCGTTTACCTGCGCCCGAGTTGGCTCTATTTCCTCCCGTTCGCAACGTTTTTCGCCTTCTCGTTTCGATTTTTCGTTTTCGAAACGGAACGTCGTCAAAGACGGCGCAACCTCCCGTCCCGCGCAAACCGCCCCGACGCCGCGTCCTTCCCGTTTTACGTCAATCGCTCCGACGCCGTCGTTTTCGCCCGTTTCCTCGGCGTCGCCGGAACGGTCGCGCTCGTTTTCGCCGCCGCGCTCGCCCCTTGGACGCTTCGCAATTATCGGTTGACCGGGCGGCCGATCGCGACGTCGCTCCAAATGGGCGCGAGCCTTTACGACGGTTGGCGCCCCGACGCCGACGGTTCGAGCGACATGCGCTTCGTCGACGAGTTCCGCCGCCTCGAACTCGAATCGCCGTCCGGCCCGCCGAGCGAACACTTCGAAGTCCTTCTCGATCAACGACTTAAAGACGCGGCGCTCGATTGGGCGCGGTCGAATCCGGACGCGGTTGTCCGTCTTGCCGTCGTCAAACTCGCCCGCCTTTGGAGCCCGATCCCGCGCGAACCGGCCTTCTCGTCCCCGGCGCTTCAAACGCTTTTGGCGGCGAGTTTTACCCCGCTTCTCGTCGGCGGACTTTGCGGATTTTTCCGATCGCTCCGGCGTCGCGGGGCCGCTTGGACGCTCCTCGTACCGGCGCTTTACGTTTCGGCGCTCCATTCGATTTTTGTTTCGTCGATTCGTTATCGCGTCCCAATTCTTTACGGTTTCGTCCTGTCGGCGGCGTTTTTCGTCGTTTCGACGCTCGCCGCGCGCCGTCGTCGGCAAGCTTGAAGAGCGTTTCGCCCGTTTTTCCCCTTTATATTAATTGACGTTAACTAATGAACGCGCCGTTTCGCCGGTCTTTCCGCCGCGTCGAGAGCGTTCCGATCGTTTGCGTTTTGCGCGTTGTATCGATCGTAGGAACGACGCGTTTCAAACGGAAGAAAAATCCGCGAAAAATCGTTCCGACGGCAAGTTGGCGCTGGAAAAAACGCCGCCGCGTCGTTATAATAAAGGAACGTCGTCTTTCGCTCGGTCGATTTCGCCGTTTCGTCGGTTTTTGCCGCCTCGAAAAACGGCGCGACGCGACGCACCGTCGAACCTTCGAGCGCGCGGCGTCGAAACGGAACACTAAAAAAGATTCGAAATCCCACATGAGAATCGCAGCCTCCAACGTTCGGAGAAATACAATGCCGCGTTTATCGTCGTTACGTCCCCTTCGCATCATCGCGAGCTCGGGCGTCGTTGCGTCCGCCTGTCTTTTCGGCGCCGGCGTCGGTTCGTTCGCGCAACCCCCCGCTTCGGCGCCGTCCGGTTATCCGAGTTCCGCGCCTCCCGGCGGTTACGGTTCCGGCGCGAACGGCCAAAATTCCGGCGCGTTGCAAAACGTCCCGAGCGGGATCAACCGCTCCGACGTTTCGAGCGTCGTTCCGCTCCAGGCGCTCCTTTATTCGGACGTCAAGCAGGTTTTGCGCGTTAATTTCGCTAAAATCGATTACGTCGGACTGAGCGAATTTTTCGACGGCGTCGTCGACAAGGGCGTCGGCTCGATCCAATCGAGCGACGGTTACCGCGTTAAGCTCCGCGATTATCAGAAGAGCGAGCTGAAAGCGTCGTTCCGCGCGATTTTGTCGGCGCTTCAAAATTTCGCGTCGCAAGAGCTTTTCGCGAACAAGATCGACGAGGCTTATTTCGTCAAGTACGCGCTCGGCGAACAGGACGAAACGGCCGTCGTCGCGGTTCCGACCGACGGGTTGAGCGAAGCCGATCAAAAACTTGCGCTCGAAGCGCTCGAAGCGCGGTTGAAACCGATTACGCTTTTCAATCGTTACGGCTTTATCGTCGCGGTCGTCGACCACGCCAACGCCGTCCGCCCCGACATGAAGACGATTCAGGAAAGTTTTCTCGCGCAGGCGCAAGCGCAACTCGCTCAAAACGGCGGCGGTTACGGCGGTTCCAACGCTCCGAATTACGGCGCTTACGGCTCATTCGGACGCGGCGCGAACGGTTCGCAAACGGAGTCGGACGTCCCGAACGATCTTGATCTTCCGGACGCTCTTTACCGCGAGTACGCCGTCGCCGTCGAGGAATCGCGGACGAACGCCAAGGCGGAATCGCGTAAAAGCGTTTTGCCGTTCGTTCGTCGGCGTTTCGAAAAACCGGCGGACGCGGGTTCGCCCTTCTTCGACGCGTTGAAGCAAACGGACGGAGCCGCGTTCGCGGTCGTCGTCGGCGCCGACGGGCTTCAAGCCGGGCTCGAATTCTGCTCGAAAACGGCGAAGGCGCCGAAAAACGATCCCGCGACCGTCCTCGCCGGTTCTTTCGCCGAAGACGAAACCGCCGTCGACGAAGAGGAAAAGGCGTTCGATCCGGAAGAGATCGCGTCTCAGCCGTATTTCGAGAATTTTAAGACGGCGACCCTCGCCGCGTCGCTGGTCGGTTCGCCGAAACTCGCCGTCGTCGTCGCTTTCGATTCGCCGGAAAGCGCGAAGAAATCGGTCGACGCCGCGACCGCCGCGCTTGCGCTCGCGAAACCGCTCGCCGCGCAAAGCTTGATCGCCGCGACCAAAGGCGACGTCGACGCCGATCTGACGCCGCTCGTCGACGCCGTTTTTAATGAGTTGAAGTTGCAGACCGCCGGTTCGAAGGCCGCGTTCGTCTTCGATCTCGACGTTTTGAAGCAAAACGCGACGGCGCTCGTTCCGCTCTTCGGCGGCGTCGAAACGAAGTCCGCGCAGGAGATGGAATCGGACGACATCGATTGGGATCTCGGTTCTGAAGGCGAAGATGCCGAAGCGACCGAAGCGGTCGAAGAAGCCGCGCCCGCCGACGCCGAAGGGGACGATCCGTTCGCCGACGAGGACGAAGCGCCCGAAGAGGCCGCGCCCGCCGACGCCGAAGAGGACGATCCGTTCGCCGACGAGGACGAAGAGGATCCGTTCGCCTGATCCGCGTTTCGTCCCGTTCGATTAGTTTTCGCCGACCGTTTTTCGACGGTCGGCTTTTTTTTGCGCCCTTCCCGTCGACTTTCCGTCGCCGTCGCGTCAAGAATCTCAGGTCGACTTCTTCCGCCGCCGACGGTCGCTCGCCCCTTGTCGGAACAACGGCGAAACGCGTTCGGGTTTCTTTTCGGAGCGAAGCGCCGACGCTCCCTTTCTCTCGGCGTCCCGGCGCCGACCGCCGACTTTCGCCCGGTTTTCGCGTCTTCTTCGAACGCTCGATCCGTCTCCGCTTCGGCCTTTTCGCGGTCGACGCGGCAAGAAAAAACGAACGCCCCCCGCGAGCTGCGAGGAGCGTTCGTTCAAACTAAACGCCGACGAAACGGCGAATTACGCAAGGTCGCGGTCTTCGAAGAGCGCCAGCGACAGCAACATCGCGACGGCGGCGAAAAGGAGCGAATAAACGCCGGCCAGCCCGACGTACCCCCACGAAACCGAACGGTTCATCGCGATCGCCGTTTCCATATTGAAGTGTTCCAGAATCGGCAAAATCGCGCAGATCAAACTTGCGAAGAAACCGACGATCGGCATCCCTTCGACGGCGTTCGAGGCGACCAACATCGGCGCGACGTGCCCGAGCGCGTAAATCGTCAAGCAGATCGTCAGGTTCGGCAACAACGGCAGCCGCGTCGAGATCGCAATCGCGATCGCCGTCAGGACGACCGTTTCAAAATACGCTAAACACAGCCCCGGCGCGTTCTTAATAACGCTTTCGTAACACTCGATCGCCGTCGGCAGCTCTTTCGCCGACTCGCGAGCGTCGTACACCAATTTGTAGGCGACGGTGTTCATGAAAAAGATTCCGAGAATCAAAAACAACGCCGTAACCGCGATCATGACGCCCAAATACTTGCCGAACACAAATTTCTGGCGTCCGACCGGTTTCGCCAAAATCATCAGCGCGGTTTTTCCCTCGATCTCGTCGGCGATCGACGAACTCGCCGTCCAAATCGCCAGGAAGACGCACACGAGCTTCACCAACGTCAGCCCCTGCGACACGACGAGCTTCACGTCTTCGCCGAGCGTGTGATAGGGCAAAAACGGAAAAATGAAGAGCCCGAAGAGCCCGAAAAGCGTCAAAATCAGAAACAAAGGCTGCAGCAAAGTTTCCTTCGCGGTTACCCAGGCGATCGCGCCGCACTTCGGCGCCGAAAAACGAATCAACGCGACGACGACGAGAAAAATCGCGACGACGACGAGCGCGGCGAGGTCGATCTGCGACGACGCTTTGAGCCAAGCCGGGATCCCAAAAAGAGGCGTCGCGGCGGCCGAAGTCCACTGAAGCGCGCTAACGGCGGTTGTCATTATCGTTAAACTCCTCAAAATCAAAAAAGTTCGCGCAAGGAAACACGTCTCGACCCGCCGCGTCGCCGTCGACGGAGCGGCCCGCCCAAAGCGGCGCGTCTTGCGGCGTCGAAACCCCGTCCTTCATACTCCACTATATTTTAACGTCAAAATCCATTTTTGGCAAGAAGCGAATCGCAACTCGCCCTTGTAAAAGACGAAAAAACTTCTTATAATAAGGGCGCGGAAGCCGAAAGTCGCGGTCGCGACGATTTTAACGGCGGCCCGGCGACGCGTTCCGGCGTTCGCTTCAGTTCGTCGCGGCTCGCCTTCGAGCGGCGCTTCCCGCTTTTTTCGCCTCTATTAATATATCGACAAAATCGAATCGACCCGCTCGACGTTTGAGCGCGTTTTCCAACGGTTTCGATTATCGAGTCAGTAATCGACGAGGTTTTATGAACAAGACGTTTTCCGCGACGGCGCGCGGTTGGATCGACGGTTCGACGCAAAGTCCGGCGGCGTCGGCGTTTCGCGCGGCGGCGACGCTCGTTTCGTTCCCTTACGCGAGCGTCGTTCGACTGCGCGGTCGTCTTTACGACGCCGGAATTTTGCGTTCGTTCCCGGCGCCGCGCCCGACGATTTCGGTCGGCAACCTGACGCTCGGCGGCGTCGGCAAAACGCCGTTCGTCGGTTGGCTGGCCGAATATTTTCTCCAAACCGGCCAAACCCCCGGTCTTATCAGCCGCGGTTACCAAGCCGAACGTCAACGCCGACTTTTCGCCCGTCTCGACGCGGAATCGTCGGCGGCTCCGTTTGCCCAAACCGCCCGTTTCCCCGAATCTTCCCCGTCTTCTCCGCCGCTTTGTCCTTTGGAAACGACGCGTTTTTCACGTTTTCTCCAATTCAACGACGAAGCGCGGGAACTTGCGCTCCGTTTGCCGAGGACGCCGCATTTTCTCGGCCCGAACCGCGTCGAAGTTGCGTCGGCGCTCGTCGAAGCGCGTCCGGACGTCGACGTTTTGCTCCTCGACGACGCGTTCCAACATCGGCGGATCCGGCGCGACCTGAACGTCGTCCTCCTCGACGCGCTCAATCCGTTCGGCGGCGGACGGGTCTTTCCCGCCGGTTTTCTGCGCGAGCCGCTTTCCGGTTTGGCGCGGGCCGACGCCGTTCTTCTCAACCGCGCCGACCTCGTTTCGCAGCGAACGCGAGACGCGATCCAGGAACGCGTTCGCCGATTGGCGCCCCTTGCGCTTTTTGCTGAAATCGCCCAAATCCCCCGCTTTGTTTATTCTCGCGTTTCAAGCGCCGTTCCCGCAAACGCCGCAAACCCGTCAACCGCTCAAAACGGCCAGACTCCCCCCGACGACGTCGACGAATCAAACGAAAAATCTGAAAACAACGATAATAGCGAACGCGCCGACGTTCGGACGCTCTTTCGCGAAGATTTCGACGCTTGGGCGGCGTCGCGACGCGGCGGGCGTTTCGTCGCGTTTTGCGGTCTCGGCGCCCCGGCCGGTCTTCGTAAAACGCTTGAAAACAACGACTTAACGCCGTCGTCGTTCGTCGCTTTTCCCGACCATCGCGCTTACGAGGCGTCCGATTTCGCAACGTTGGCCGCGGAAGCGCAACGGGTCGACGCGGAGGCGTTTTTGACGACGACGAAAGATTTCGTCAAATGGAACGCGCCGAAACTGGGCGGGCGTCCGATTTTCGCGCTCGGAATCGGCGTCGAATTTTTGAGCGGCGAAGCGGAATTTCGCGCGCTTTTGGCGAAACGTTTCCCCGGCTCCGACCGGCGCTAACGGCGGCCGAAGTCCGACGCCCCGCGCAACGCCGCCCAACTTCGAACAGTCGGCGCGAAACCTGAAATTTCCCGCTCTCCCGTTCGACGCGAAAAGCAAAACGTCGAAAAATTTCCGAAAAATCCGTTTTTTCCCCTTGCGCGAACTCGGATTTGCATTATAATGAGATTAGTTTTCGAGTCGACGAGGTCTGCTTCGCCGTTCGAGCGCCTGTGGCGCAATTGGATAGCGCATCGGTCTTCGGAACCGAGGGTTGGGGGTTCGAATCCCTTCAGGCGTGTTTCGTCAGGTTTCTCCAGCGTTTCTGGGGAAACCTTTTTTTGTTGGTTAACTCTTGTTTTTGCGCGGTTTAACGAGACCGGCGATCTTTTTCGGGACGCCGGGAAATGGGCCCGGGACGTCGCGTCAATAAATACCGCGTTCGCGCTTACGTCGGCGATCGAGAAACCGGCGAAGTCTTGCGCGAACTGATTTTAAGCGCGCTCCCGCCGGAGCCGGAAACAGCCGAGTAATCGAAACCGCCGCCGGAAAAAACGAACGCGCCGCCGGGCGGCAAATTTTAAGATTTTCGTCAAACGGAAGGCAACGTTTGAAAGAAAAGCGCGCCGGAACAAATCAGCGCGTTATTAACCGCAACGTTTTAAGAGAAAGGAGGCGTTTGCGACGACCGACAAAGGACTTTACCGACAAAGGACTTTTAAAAAAGATCTCCGAAAACGCAACGAACGCGGCGAACGCGCTCGGCGAGAAGATTAAAGAGAATTTTCTAAATCCGGCCGAGCCGCCGACTCCCGAGCCCGCGACGCCGGAACCGCCGCGGGAAGAGCTCGTTTGGGCGCAGGACGACCTTCAGCTTTTCCACACCTATTTGAGAAAAGGCAAACAAGTCGTTTATTACCAAAACGCGCGTCGCGTTCATTTGGATATCGTTTACGTGGATCCGAGGAAACCCGGCTTCATTGGTCGCGTGATCGAAGGCGCGTTCGATTACGGGTTCGACGGTTCGGCGAGCGGCGCGTTTTTTGGCGGGTTTTCCGGTTCGCTTGTCGGTTTGGCGGTCGGTTCCGCCGTGGGCGCGGTCGCCGCCGCGACGGGAACGACGCCGCCGAAGCCGGAGCCGAAACCTGAACCGCGTTATCAGATCAGCCTTGAAACGGACGATTTGCCGGAGCCCGTCGTTCTTTGCTTTGAAAAGAGCAAAAGGTCGGCGAACGTTAATTACCTGGCGCCGCTTATTGCCGCGCTTAAAAAAGACGGCGTGAAGCCTGAAATTTGGCGCGGCGGCGAGAAATGCTGGTCGCGTTCCGTTAGTTTTTCGCACTTTTGACGCCGTTTTCAACGACGTTCGCGTTTGTCGTCGTTTTTTGGACGGCGTTTTCGCAAGTCGCGATATTTCAGCGTTTGCGATTCGTTTCGACGTTTTCGGCGAGAGCGGCCCGACGGCGCGGAAAGGTTCGGGCTCGATCGCTCAACGTCCGCCGTTCTCGTAAGCTTCGCGGCGCTCCGTCCAACCGCGGAAGTGCTCGACGTATTTCGCTTTATACTCCGGAACGCAACGTTCCAACAGCCGCTTCAACGGGGCGTTCCGTTGCAAACGCGCCGCCTCCTGCGACGAGATCCCCTCTTGCGCCTCCGGCCGAAGCGAGCGTAAATACAGCGCCAACACGCGTTGCGTATCCGGAGAATAATGGATCAAAAAATGCGTCCAAGCCCAGGATTCGCGGTATTCCCGGCTTTGCATCTGCTCGACGCGCGTCAATTTTTCGAGTCGGGCCAACGACGGCGGCGACGCGAACAACGACGACGCGTCGCTCTCAACCTTTTCCAAAAACGGATTGCGAAAGCCGCGTTCTCCCGGCGGCGTCTCGAAATATTTCGCCAAACCTTCGTCGATCCAAATCGGAACGTTCCTAAGCGCGGCGTTTAGGTACGCGTGCACCATCTCGTGCCGCACGTTCAAAATCATTTTTTCGTCGCGGCGAACCATCAAAACGCCCGGTCTGTTCGGCTCCTTGACGTAAAGCGCGGGCCGATCGGTCGGCGCTCCCGGGAAGTTTTCGTTAATGAAGACGACGTAAGAGGTTCGGTCGCGAAAAAGGCAGAGCGAAATCTTCTCCGTCGACTCCGGAACGCCGAGATACCCGACCAGATCGCGTTGCAAACGAACGATCTCCGCCTCCAAACCCGTCGTTTCGTCGAGCGGAAAATTCGACTCGCACACCACCTTGCCCAACGCGACGGAATACGGCAAAAACCTTGAAAACGAAGGACTTAAATCGTTTCGAAACGTCGACGGCTCCCCCGACGTTTCGCCGAACGTCGCCGATTTTTCCCAACTCCCGTCGGTAAAGAACTTGCGTTCGTTCGCGTCGTCGGCGCCGCCCCGCTCCAAGGACGCGTCGGGAGCTTGCGTCGGGGGCGCCTCTCTTCTGAACGCGTCGACCAACGTCGGCAACGAAATCTTAAAGTCGAACGCCGACGCGTTCTCAACCGTTGCCGTTAAAGCGCTTGCGCAGATCGCCGCGACGCCGAGCCGCCGCCGAAAACCGCCCTCGCCGCGCCGTTTCGCACTATTCGCCGTCATCGTCTTCTCGCCCCGCTCTTTCGTCGCTCGCCGCAATTTCCACCGCCGCCGTTAAACGCAACCCTTTATTTTTCAACGTCAAACGCTCGTTTAAGCGTCGAATCGCCGAGCCGCCCGCCGACTCCCTCGACGCATTATACGAAAGATCGCCGAATCGCGCAAGACGTTTTTCGCGCCGCTCGCCAATATTCGCAACTCGTTTAACGAACGGAACTTGCGCGTTTTTTCGTTTCGTTTGACCGGCGACGTTCCCCAAAAATCGCGTCCGATCGCCGCCGCCTCGACGCCGCGAAACGCCCGTTTTTGCGAAAAATCGCGAAAAAAATCGCTCCGTCCCCCTTTTGACGCCGCGCGAACGCCGTATAATAGCGTTGTTCGAGCCGCGACGACAAGTCTTCGGCGCCGTTTTCCCCGCCGACGTCCCCGTCGCGACGCCGTTCGCAAACGTTTTCGCGAAAAAATCGCCCCGTCCCTTTTCTTCTCGAAACGACGGCGGCGACATTGCAACTCGTTTAACAGCAACACTTAACCAATATCGACGAATCGACGCGCCGACGATTTGAAAGCGCCGATTCGCCCAAGGAGCCCTCCGATGACTCAAATCGGCACGAAATGCGTTCAAGCCGGTTACCGCCCGCAAAACGGCGAGCCGCGCCAAATTCCGATCGTCCAAAGCACGACGTTCCGCTACGAATCGAGCGCCGCGATGGGCAAGCTCTTCGATCTGGAAGCGTCCGGGTACTTTTATTCGCGCCTGCAAAACCCGACGGCGGACACGGTCGCGGCGAAGATCTGCGAACTCGAAGGCGGCTCGGCGGCGATGCTTACGTCGTCCGGTCAAGCGGCGAACTTCTTCGCGATCTTCAATATTTGCTCGGCCGGCGACCACGTCGTCGCGTCGTCGGCGATCTACGGCGGCACGTTCAACCTCTTCGCCGTTACGATGAAACGCATGGGAATCGAATTCACGTTCGTGAAGCCGGATTGCTCCGACGCCGAGCTCGAAGCGGCGTTCCGTCCGAACACGAAAGCGGTCTTCGGCGAAACGATCGCGAACCCGGCGCTCGCCGTTCTCGATATCGAACGCTTTGCGCAAGCCGCGCATTCGCACGGGGTTCCGCTCGTCGTCGACAACACGTTCCCGACGCCGGTGAACTGCCGGCCGTTCGAATGGGGCGCCGATATCGTTACGCACTCGACGACGAAATATATGGACGGGCACGGAACGCAGGTCGGCGGCGCGATCGTCGATTCCGGCAAGTTCGACTGGACGGCGCAACGCGATAAATTCCCGGGACTTACGACGCCGGACGAAAGCTATCACGGGATCGTTTACGTCGAAAAATTCGGGCAAGGAGGCGCGTTCATTACGAAGTGCGTCGCCCAACTGATGCGCGATTTCGGCGCGTCGCCCGCCCCGATGAACGCGTTTTTGTTGAACTTCGGGCTGGAGTCGCTCCACCTGCGCATGAAGCGGCACTGCGAAAACGCGCAAAAAGTCGCCGAATTTTTGGAAGCGCGCCCGGAAGTCGCCTGGGTCAACTACGCCGGACTTAAAAGCAATCCTTACTACGAGTTAGCGCAAAAATACATGCCGAACGGCACGTGCGGCGTCGTCTCGTTCGGGCTCCAAGGCGGTCGCGACGCGGCCGAAACGTTCATGTCGAAATTGCAGATCGCCCAGATCGCGACGCACGTCGCGGACGCCCGCACCTGCGTTTTGCACCCGGCGAACGCGACGCACCGTCAACTTTCGGAAGCCGAACTCGAAGCGTGCGGCGTCGGCGCGGACATGATTCGCCTTTCCTGCGGGATCGAAGACGCGGACGACCTGATCGCCGACCTTGCGCAAGCGCTCGAAACCAAGTGATCGCTTGACTTAACGAAGCGTCGAACGACGAGGCGCCCGACGTTTTCCGTCGGAACGTTTCGTCGTTTGTTCGCGCGCCGTTTCGAAAAGCCGACGTTTCAACGTCGCAACCTCTTTATTTTCAACGCTTGCGCAAGTTCGTTCCGCTTTTTGCCCTCATTCGTCGTCGTCCCGATAACGCGCGTCGCCGTAAGTCCAGTCGTAATAATTGACGATGCGCTCCGCCTCGATTTCGTCGCGGACGTCGTCGTAATTATCGCAATAATCGTAAAGTATGCCGTCGAGTTCCTCCGGTCTCATTCCCGAAAAGGGCTCGTAATACGCGTCGGCGGAAGACTTTAGCTTTTTTCGTTTCTTCTCTTTTTTGCGACGGGCGCCGTTTTCGCAATCTTCGCAATCTTGCGGTTCGCTTTCTCGCGTCGGCGTTCCGCGGAGCCGCCGCTTCAACTTGCGCCATTTCTCTAACTCTTTTAATTCTCGAAGTTGCGTTCTTTCGTCAAACGGCGTTCGCTCGGACGGCGCGTTCTCGGCGTCGTATTCGTCGTCCCAAAAATCCAAGCGCAGATCGTCCGCCGTCGCGTCGTCGCTTTCGTTCGCCGCTCGCCAATCCGACGCGTTTAACGGCGCCGGATCGTCTTCGCAATCCTCACCAAAATCCAAGCGCAGATCCGCGTCGTCATCGTTCAACTCTTGTTCCAGCAACGTTTGCGACGATTCCGATTTGCGAAGATCGAACAAGCCGACCACGTCTTCCGCTTCAACTGCCGCTTCAACTTCCGCTTCAACTTCCGCTTCAACTTCCGCTTCAACTTCCGCTTCAACTGCCGCTTCAACTTCCGCTTCAACTTCCGCTTCAACTGCCGCTTCAACTTCCGCTTCAACTTCCGCTTCAACTTCCGCTTCAACTTCCGCTTCAACTTCCGCTTC
>CAZIJJ010000005.1:0-82390 GCA_964539525.1 uncultured Planctomycetaceae bacterium
ACTTCCGTTTCAACTTCCGTTTCAACTTCCGTTTCAACTTCCGTTTCAACTTCCGCCGCGCCCAACGTTTCAAGCCAAACGCCGTCGTTCGCAACCTTTTCAACGCCAAGACTTGCGTCCAACGCTTCGCGAACCCAAACGCGGTCGGCCAACGACAACCGGCGCGTCGGATAACGGTAAAGCGCCCCCGTCGCCGTCCGGAGAAAGACAAATTCCGTCGAACCCGCGCTCAACTCGACCTCGAGCGCCGCCCGAACGACCGCCTTTCCCTCGCCGTTCCTCCAAGTTCTAAACGTTTGCGGCGACTCGGTTTGCGAAACGTCGTTCCTCGTCGCGTCCGCAACGGAATCAGACGGCGCGACCTCGATTTTATTCCCGTCCGCGACGGCGTTTTTCGTCGTTTCGCTCGCCGCGTTCGAATCGCTATCCGCTTTGTTTTCAACGCGTTGCGAATCGTCCGGCGACGTCTCTTTCGCATTCGTTTTATCGAGCGCGCTTTCCGTCGCAATCGCCGCCTTTTCGGACGCGTTCCCCTTGATCTCCGCGTCCGTTTTTCCGTTCGACGGCGCCGCGTCGCAACCGCAACTTGCCGATCCGTCGTCGAGCGCTCCCGACGCAAGCCTTTCTTTTTCAACGACTTGCCGTTTGCTTTTGCGTCCGAAACGCTTGCGAATCAACCCGCGAACAAACTTACGCCAAACGCGAGCCGCCTTCTTCCAAACGAAATACCGCTTCATCGTTCCGCCCCCCGGGTCGCCGGCCCATTTTACATTACGTTTCAGTTTTCTTCAACGCGCCTTCCGTCATTCTACCCCAAAAATTCCGGCGTTTCAACACGTCGCCCCGCAAAGCTTGGACGTCCGGCGTCCTACCGACTTAATTTCCGCCCAAGCAATCGTTAAAATCGATTTTTTCGTCCCGCCTTCTTATAAGTTCCTCTTGCCCGCCGTCGTAAAATTCGCTATTATCGTCGGCGTCTCTCCCACTTTCCTCCAGCATCGATGAAAGGTCGCTCGATGGATAACGTTCTTTGCATGAAATGGGGAACTAAATTCTCCGCCGAATACGTTAATATCCTTGCGTCGCGGGTGAAGCGGCATTTGTCGCGCCCGCACCGCTTCGTTTGTTTCACCGACGACCCGACCGGTTTGCGCCGCGACGTCGAAATCCGCCCCCTGCCGGAAATGCGCGGACTCGACGGCCGCCCCGAGCGCGGTTGGCGTAAGTTGACGCTTTTTCAAGAAAAACTCGCCGACGTCGAAGGAACCGCGCTTTTTCTCGACCTCGACGTGGTGATTCTCGACTCGCTCGACCCGTTTTTCGAAGTTCCCGGCGAGTTCCGCATCGTCGAAGACTGGAATTTGCCCGGCAAAAACATCGGCAATTCCTCGGTTTTCCGCTTCCAAGTCGGCGCGCATCCGGAAATTCTCGATTATTTCCTGAAAAACCGCGACGCCGTGTGCGCTAAACACCGCAACGAACAGGCTTACCTGAGTTGGGCGGCGCGACGCGGCGGCTTCTTCGATTATTGGGACGCGAATTGGTGTTTGAGTTTTAAGAAACATTACATGCGCCGCTTTCCGCTCGGATATTTTCTCGAACCCAAGCAGCGACAAGGAGTTAAGATCGTCGTTTTTCACGGGAACCCGCACCCGGACGGCGTTCGAACCGGATGGCGCGGCGCCTGGGGGTTGCGCGCCGTCAAAAAAACGCCGTGGCTCGCGGAGCGGTGGTCGGAAATTCCGCTCGAAGACTGACGAGACTCGACGCCTCGACCGATCCCCGCCGAAATCCCCGCGCCGCGTCCTATCGCAAACCGTTTAACAACAAGAGTTAGCGCAAAAAGAACGGCGTCCGCTCAAACGGCGTTAAGAGCGCGCAGAGGACGAGCGCCGTTTCCGCGTCGACCGAAACGTTCGAGCGCCACAAGCCGTCGTCGCCGCGTCGCGACAACAAATTCGGGTAAGCGCGCCTCGCCCAACGGCTCCAACGCTCTTTCGACGCCGCGTCGCGGGCGCTTCGCCAATACGCCAACGCGGCGTAAAATTCGCCGTAAAAATAATACTCGATCCGCGTCGTCGGCAGGCGCGGGATCTCGTTAGTCTTAACGTTATCCGTTGCGTTCAAACGAGTTGCGCTTCCCGACGAAGCCAACGGCGCCGCTTTTTCCAAATAGCGAAAAGCGTTCGCGATCGCTTCGGAATTGTCGTCGGCGCCCGCCTGCAACGCCAAAATCGCCGCGGACGTTCTTGCGATTCCGCTCGGCCCGTCGACGAGCATGTAACGAAACCCGCCGTTGGAATTTTGACATTTTTTGACGTAACTTACCGCCTTTTCGACGGTTGCGCTCGGGACAAAAATTCCCGCGTCGCGCGCCGCCCGCAGCGCCGAAAGTTGGCAAACCGTAACCGAAAGATCGGCGACCAAAACGCGTTTCGGTTCGTAACGCCAACCGCCGTCGGCGTTTTGGGTGCGAACGATCAGCTCGACCGCCGCTCGAACGCGATCGCGCGCCTTGGCTTCCCGGTCGGTCGCGCCGAGGATCGAAGCGAGAAAAAGAGTCGCGAACCCGTGCCCGTAAGTCGGCTTCCCCCCTTTTTCGCGAAAATCAACGACGAGACCGTCGATTTCTTCCGCGCTTAACTCGTTTGTTTCCAAGAAGTTAACAACCGCTTCGTCGTTCGTCGCCCGGGTTGAATTCGCGTCGAACGAGCGCGCCAAAATGTAATCGACGATTTTTTCGAGCTCCCGCCCGAAAAGGCCGCGACCGGGCAAACTTCCGGCGGCCAAAAACGCCAACCCGCACAAACCGGCGACGCCCGGATCGCGTCCGAACAATTCCGACGCGTAACCGAAGGAACCGTCGGGGTTTTGACGCGCCGCCAACGCTTCTAAACTTGCGTCGAGCGCGTCGAGCGCCGCCGTCGGAAGCGAAAACGACTCGGCGTCGAAATTCCAATCTTCGCGGAACCAATCGACCGACGCGACGTCCGCCTTTCCGCCCGCCGCGTTATCCGCAATCCCTTTATTTTCAAGCGGTTGCGTTTCTTCGTTTCCGAAAATTTTCGACGTTTGCGCCGCCCAACTCGCCGCGACGCTTCCGCAAAACGCCAACGCGCCCAAAACGACGCGCCGTCGACCAAGCGCAACGTCTTGCGTTTGCTCGACTTCCGTCGTCTTTCGACCAAGCGATCCGGCGCCGTCCGCCAAATTCGCGACGCGCTCGCGTCTCGCAATTTTCATCGTTCGTCCCGACGCAAAAACGGTTCGACCGGAACGCCGATATCCGCGACGTAAAGTTCGCCGACAAAAGGCTTTGCCGCGTCGAGAAGAAGCCCGGGTTTCGCGACGGCGAGCGTCGTCGTCAACCGCGCTCGAACGGCGTCGGTCTCGACCGTTCCGTCGTCGGCGTTCAATCCGCTGGGAATATCGACCGCGTAAATCGGCTTTTTCGAACGATTTAGCGCGTCGACGATCCCGTCGAACGGAACGCGCAACGGCCCGACGGCGCCGGTTCCCAAAAGCGCGTCGACCGCCCAATCCGCTTGCGCCAACTCGCGATCGAGCCGGTCGAACGCTTGCGCCGAACCGTCGAAAAAGAAAATTTTCTCCGGCCTTTGCGACGTCGCGGCGCGCGCGATCTCAAGGTTCGTAAACGCGTCTCCCCTATAGGTTTCCGGCGTTCCGACGACAAGCAGCCGACAGTCGACGCCAAAGATTTCGAGCCGCCGAAAAAGCACGAAACCGTCGCCGCCGTTGTTCCCTTTGCCGCAACAGATCAAGACCCGACGCGGCGCGGCGCCGCCGTTCAGTCGGGCCGCGTTCGCCCAAAAAATCTCGGCCAAACCGCGCCCGGCGTTCTCCATCAGCAAAAGAGACGGAATTTTCCACTCCGCGACGGCCCGAGCGTCGAGCTCGCGAACCTCGCGACAAGACGCCGTTTTCATATTTTCCTCCGTTTTTTTCTTTGTTTTTAAGCGCGCAACTCCTTGTTTCACGCCGTTTCCAACGTTCCGTTATTTTCTGCGACAAACGTAAACGCGAATAAACGCCGCGTCGTCGATCGTCCGCTCGACGACCAGCCCGGTTCGCTCGAACGCCGCCTCGAGAAACCAATCGAACGAGCTGTATTCGCGGGCGATGTGCGCGTTCGCTTCCCCGCCGGCGTCGCGCTCCATTTCGTCGAGCACGGCTTGCGTTCCCTCGCGCCAAGTCTCGACAGGAAAATGAAATACGACGTCGGAAAGATAAAAAACGCCGCCCGGTTTCAACGCGTCGGCGATCCGTTTCAACGCGACGACTTTCCAAAAATCGGGCAAATGATGCAACGCCAACGACGAAACGACCGCGTCGACCGGCGTCGGAAGGGGCGGAAACGTCAAAAAACCGGCCGCAAACGTCTCGATATTTTCGATTTTTTGCTCCTCGATCTTTTGCCGCAAAAGCCCGAGCATCGGCGCGGAAACGTCGGCGGCGTAAACCTTTGCGCAAAAACGAGACGCCGGAATCGCAAACGCGCCGGTTCCGCATCCCAAATCCAAAACGACGTCGGAACGTTTCAACTCGGCCCGTTCGCGGATACGCTCAAACTCGGCGTCAAAGTCGCGAAACTTCAAATGCCGCGATTCGTATTTCCTTGCCACTTCAAGATTTGCGTAATCGATGCCCGCGTGTTGAAACTCGTCGTACAACCAACTCGGCGCGCCCTCGATCCGTTCGCCCATCGTCTTTTTTCCTTTCTTTTTTTCGCGAAATTGTCGTCGCCGCCCTTTGATTCCCGCGCCGACGATCATAACGCAACTTCTTTATTTTCGTCGTTTACGCTCTCAACAATTATCGTTCGTCCGCGTCGTCGCCGTCGTTTTTTTCCAAGCCGACGGCGAAACGTCGAAGCCCCGTCGCTCCCCAAAACGCGCCGACAAGCGTCGTTTGGGCGACGAGCGCCGCGCCGAAGAGGAACTCGCAACTCGTTCCGCTCAAACGACTTAAAACCGCCGACGTCGGAAAGCCGGCGATCCGCGCCTTCTCCCAAACGCTCCGCGCGGATCCGTCGATCTCGTCAAACGTCGGATTCGTCGAAACGAAAAAATAAAAACAGAGCGCAAGTCCAAGAATCGCGCCGACTTCCGCGCCAAATAAGACCGGTCGCCGACGCGGACGATCGACGCCGCATCGCAACGCGCCTCGAGCGCAAACCGTTGCGGCCAGGACGATTCCGAACGCAAAAAACGCAAAAATTTCCCAACCCGGTCGGTTCCAAATCGATTCGAACATCGCGCTTTCCCCCTTTTCAAAGAGCCGCTCCGACGCGTCGCAACTCGTTAAACGACAATTACTTCCAACGCCTTTAACAGCGTCATCCCAAACGATTTTTCGGCGCGTCCAATTTGACAAGCCCCAAGCCGGGCCGGTCGTTCAACAACAGTTTGCCGTCGGGCGCGAGTCCGACGCCGTCGAACAAGTCGTTGCTAATTAAGAAGTTGCCATCGAGATCGGCCCAGTCGACCGCCGGCGAAAGCTGCGCCGCCGCCGAGATCGCGCACGACGTTTCCGTCATGCAACCGATCATAACTTTCATATCGAGCGCCCGCGCTAAGTTCAGCATTTTCCAGGCTTCGCGCATTCCGGAACACTTCATCAACTTGATGTTGACGCCGCTGAAAACGCCCTTCATTCTCGAGACGTCGGTCAGCCGTTGCAACGATTCGTCGGCCATGATCGGAAGCGGGCTGCGCTCGGTAATCCACGCGATATCGTCCCAGCGCGTTTTTTTCATCGGCTGCTCGACGAGAACGACGCCCCGCTCGCTCAGCCACTCGACCATTTCCAGCGCGTAAACCTTGTCGTTCCAACCTTGATTGGCGTCGACGCAAATCGGTTTGTCCGAAACGGCGCGCACCGATTCGATCATTTCGCGGTCGCTTTTTTCGTCGCGGCCGAGCTTCACCTTCAAAACCGCGAATCGCTCCGCTTCCAACGTCTTTTCTCGCACGACTTCCGGCTTGTCGATACCGATCGTGTACATCGTCGGCGGCGTCTTTTCTTTGTCGAGCCCCCAAATGCGCCACCAGGGTTGGCCGATCAGTTTTCCGACCAGATCGTGCAGGGCGATATCGACCGAAGCCTTTGCCGCGCAATTGTTTTCGCAAATACCGTCGACGTGCGCCAGGACGTCCTCCATCTCAAACGGACTCTTGAATTGCGACAAATCGACGCGTTCCAGAAACGCCAGAACCGACTCGGTCGACTCGCTCAAATAAGGCGGCATCGCGGCCTCGCCGTACCCGACGACGCCGTCGAGCTCGATCTCAACCTGAACGCCGGCCGTCGTTTTACGCGTCGATCCCGCGACGCCGAACGCGCGGCGCAGTTCGAGCCGATACGGTCGGAACGAAAGTCGCATCTTCCCGATTTTATTCGACTTACCGACGTTCGCCGTCGAATCGTCCGCCGCTTTCGCGCTCCAAATTCCCGAAACGCTCCCGACGGTCGCTCCGGCGATTCCGCCCAAAAATTGTCGACGAGTCGTCATTTTAAACCTCGCAATCTCCGATAAACCTTGAAATGAAAACACTTAAAAAACGCGACGCCGAAAAATTCCAACGCCGTCAAACGAACGCGACGGCAAACCGTCTTCGTCCGCTCTTATCTTTTGCGATAAAAGGAGTTGTCGCCGATCCATTGGAAATATTCGCCCGGTTCCGCGCCGACGTACCGCTTCGCTTTGAGCAACTGCGAAGCGTTGTAAGCGTCGAAATCAGGCGCGTTTGGGTCGAGGCTGTTAATGCGAACGCTCGTCGCCGAATGAACGAACCGATCGTCGCCGAGATAAATCGCGACATGCCGATAATACGTCGATCCGTCCGCCCGTTTCGATCCGAAAATCAAGAGATCGCCGGGCTTTAGCGCGCTTCGACCTCGCGTCGTATCGACCTCGACGCCCTCGCCTTGCAGAAGGCTGACGTCGCGCAATATGTCGAAACCGTTCAGGTAAAAGGCCAGCGACGTCAACCCGCTGCAATCGACGCCCTTCGCGGAGGTTCCGCCCCAAACGTAAGGCGTTCCTAGAAAACGCTTTGCGGTCGCTATCAAACGTTCCGCGCTCAACTCTTTATTCGCGTCGAGCCAGGCGTTCCACTCCGTCGCGCCGCTTTTGCGGATCCAGCCGAGCCGCCCGTCCGGCGTTTCGACGCGATAAAAATCGCCGCGCGTTTCCTCGTCTTTCCAAACCATTACGTTTCCGGCGGTTAAGTCGGAAATCGGCGCCGATTTTTCGTCCGGTTCCGAGTAAATCGAGCCGAACGCGTCGAGCCAGATCAGCCTTTTCTCGTCGACCCAGCGGTTAAATTCGTCCCGCGTCGCCGCCTTCACGCTTCCCGACGTCGTGTAACCCAAGTAACCGTCGGCGTTTTGGATCAAAATCCACCCGCCTTCGCGCCTCAAAATTCTCACCGGCGTTCCCATCCGCGACTGCGTCGTCAATTCCGCCGAATAACGCGGCTCTTTGCGGATCTGGATCGTCGAAAAGTTCGCCCAACCGAAAAATTTTCCGTCGAGTTCGGCGTTTTCCTCCGGTAGCAACGTCGCTTCAACGCTCCACTTAGGAAACTCCGCCGCCAACGTTTCACACACGGCGGCCCGGGCGGTTTCGAGCGTCGTTTCGAGCCGAATCGTTCGCGACGCCGCGTCGAGCTTCCAAGCGAAAACGTTCAAGCGCAAGTCGGGCGTCGTTTGTTCGCGCAACTCGCCGAGCCGCTTTTCGACCGCCGCCGTTTCAACCGCCGTTTCAACCGCCGTTTCAACCGCCGCGAAAGCGACGTTTTCCCCCCGTCGCGCTTCGTTTTGCGAGTCGCCGAAAGGGCCCCCGTCCGCGAAACCGCCGCCGAGCGCCGTCAAAATCGCCGCGATCGTCAAGATCCGTCCTTTTCGCGTCGCCGCCCTCGCGATTTTCCTCGTTTTTTTCACGCGCATCTTCCTTCGCCGCCTTTCGTTAAGTCGTTTTCTCCGTTCGTTTTGCGTTTTCGAACGTCGAAGTCGGAACTTCGAACGCCCGATGAAAAACGCTTGCGAACGCGCCGCAAATCGGGTATACTTGGGACGTTGGAGCGCGACGGTCGCCGCTCCGCCTTGACTTCGCAACGAAAGGAACCCGATGAAAACGACGCTTCGCCGCGCCGCGTTCGCGCTTGGAACGCTCGCCGCCGTTATTTTACCTCTAAAATCGACCTTTGCCCAGCAGGACTGGGAAAAAAAGGCGGTCGAATCTATCGAAAACAACGAATTTTCCGCCGTCGTCGCCCAACTTTCCGCTCTCGACGGGCTTTCCGACGCCGAAAAAACCCGCCGCGATTGGCTCGTCGAGTTGACGCGCCGCATTCGGATCGAATTTCCCTACGACGAAACGGCGATCAAAGAGCGGTTGCGGGAAGCCGGCCTCGATTCGAGCGACGAGCAGATGCGCGCTTGGGAAGCGGCCAAATCGCTCGAAATGCGTCCGATCGACGGTCAACGACGCTACTTCAAACACGCGGTTTCGAATTTGCGCCGGATCGACCGCGAATTGGCGAAAACTCGCCCGATTTCCGACGACGACCGGCAACGGTTCGAAGCGCGCGTCGCCAACGTCGCCTCGATCCTCGAAGCGTCGGACGGCGCCGGCAAGCTGACGCATAAAGTCCGCAACCGCTTCACTTGCGTCGCGACGATACCGGCGAACGCCGTCCCGGCGGGCGAAACGGTTCGTTATTGGGCCCCCTTCCCCCGCGAATCTTGCGGTCGTCAACAGGACGTTCGGCGGATCTCCTCCGATCCGGCCGACTGCCGCGTCGCGCCGATCGGCGACTTGCAACGTTGCGTTTATCTCGAAAAAACCGCCGTCCAGGACGAGCCGACCGTCTTCACAATCGTTTTTGAGACAACGACTTACGCGCAATATTTTTCGCAGGATTATCTCAAAGCAAAGGCGAAACCTTACCTCGACGACGAGTTTTACCGCTTCTATACCGCGGAACGCCTTCCGCATATGATAAAGTCCGACGAAATCAAGACTTGGGCGCGCGAAATCGTCGGCGACGCGACCTGCCCCGTTGAAAAGCTCGTCCGCATTTTCAAAGCGATCGACGAACGCTATCCCTGGGCGTCGTCGAACGAATACGGCACGATGTTCAGCATCCCGGAATACGTTCTGCGCGAAGGACACGGGGACTGCGGCATGCTGTCGCTTTTGCTGATCTCCGCGTTGCGTTGCGAAGGGATCCCGGCGAAGTGGCAAAGCGGTTGGATCACCCGTCCGAACGGCGTCTGCGGAATGCACGACTGGGCCGAGGTTTATTTTGAAGGCGTCGGTTGGGTTCCGGTCGACGCGTCGTACGGACTGACGAACAGCGATAACTCCCAAATCCGCGAGTTTTACATCACCGGGCTCGATCAAACGCGGCTCGTCGTCAACGACGATATCGGGCGCGAATTTACCCCGGCGAAAACGCATTTCCGCAGCGAGCCGGTCGACTTCCAACGCGGCGAAGTCGAATGGAAGGGCGGCAACCTTTACTTCCCGGAATGGTCGTTTAAGATGACGGTCGAGTTCCCGGAAGAATAACGCAAACCGTTCAAAACGCGACGCTTGCGACGAGCGTTTCCGTTGCGCTCGACGCGGCGCCGCTTCTTTTTTTTCGTCGTTTCGTCGAAAATTCTCGCGAAAAAATTTCGTTCACCTTCGTCCTCCAACCCCAAGATTGGCAACACTTATGAACGCAATACGACAAAAACCCCGCAGGCGCGGCGCCTTGTCGCGATTTTTCGTTTTATCCGCCGCCTTAACGACCGCCTCGTTTTGCGCGCCGTCGACGCCCGGTCAGGACGCGGCGCCGCAACCGCTTTCCTCCGTTCGATTTACGGTCGACGCGACAAAAAGAAGCGACGCGCTCGTCGGAAACAAAGTCGCCGTCGTCAACGTTTGGTCGCCCAATTCGTTGACGCTTCCCGAAAAAGACGAAGGCGGCGACCTAAGTTCTTTTGTGGAAACGGTTCAGCTAATGCAAGCGACCGGCGGCTCGACGGAGCGCGACCTTTTCGTCGACCCGACGAACCTCGACGTTCTCGACGATTACCGCTTCGACCCGTTGATCGACGCTTGCCGCCGCGCGTTGCAACTCCGCGTCAAACCTTGGATTAAATTAAGCGTCCCGGCGAAATTTTCCCGCGAAAGCAAAGTCGGCGTCTTCGGCGTCGACGTCCTGCCGCCGGACGATTACGACGTTTATTATCGGTACGTCCGCGCGCTCGCCCGGGCGCTCGCCGACGAATTCGGCCTCGACGAAGTTCGTTCCTGGCGGTTCGGCGTTTTGACGGAATTCGAGAACGGAGACTGGTTTAAGGCGGCCGACGGAACGCCGGAATCGAGCCGCGCGGCGTTTTTTAAACTGTACGATTATTCGGTCGCGGCGCTCGACGACGAACTCGGGCCCGGCGTTTGCGTCGGAGCGCACGCAATGGCTTGCACCGAAGGACTTTGGGACGAGCGCGACTTTTTCGAACATTGCGCCGGGGAACCGAACGCGAAAACCGGGAAAATCGGAACGCGCCTAAACGTTTTCGCCGTCTCGTTTTACGACGACGCGCCCGGCAAGCCGCACCCGATGAATTTGGCGGAAACGATCGACCGCGTTCGTTCTAAAGCCCGCGAATGCGGACTTAACGACGTCGTTTTCGGCGTCGACGAAGGGCGGATCCTCGCGTCGAAAAAAGGGGCGCAAGCGGGCGATCTCACCTGGCGCGTCGTTGGGCAAACGTATCAGGCCGCTTACGACGCGCGGCTCTTCAAGACGTTGCTCGACAACGACGTAAAGTATTTCTCCGCTTGGAGTTACTCGAGCGGCTCCGCTTGGAACGGGTACCCGCTCGTCGCCTGTCGCGTCGCGGAAAACGTCGCTAAGTTCAAAGATTCGAAGCGTTTGGAAACGACGGCGGAGAAAACGCTCGCCGAAGGCGTCGAAAGCGACGCCGTCGCCGCGTTCGACGAAACGACGCAAACCCTTCGTCTGACGGCGTTTAACTTCAAAGACGATCTCGAATACGCCGATTCGCTCGCCGCCGAGTTCGCCGTTTCGACGCCGTTTTGGGCCGGGCGCGAAGTGAAGATCGTCGAAAAAACGATCGACGACCGGATCAATTTCTTCCCGCAATGGTTGCGCGATCAGGCGGAACTCGGGATTTCCGACGACGTTTTCCCCTGGTCGCCGGACTCCGGGTGCCTCGACGCCGCGATTTACGACGCCGCGGCGCGCCGACTTTACTTCGAGAACCTGCGTCCGAAATACGTTGAAATCGCGAACCGGCCCTACTCGACCGAGCGAACCGCTAAAGTCGGCGCCGACGGGCGCTTAACGCTTCAAACGACGTTGGCGCGACACGGCGTCGTCTTTTATGAAATTTCGCCGATCGACGCCGCGACAAAATAACGACGGCGCCGAAGAACGCCGTCTCCGCCGCGCCGCAATTTTGCAAACGTTGCGGCGACGGCGTTTACGCTCAATTTCCGGCGGCGCCGCGCGTCAATTTTTCAACCGCGTAAGCCGCCGGGGAGATCGTCTTTTTGCGGTCGAGCGGCCAACTCTCCATTTCGTCGAGCGCTTCGAAGATCGCGACGCAAGCCGTTCGATAATCGACTTTAGCGATTTCGGAAACAAGACGAACGCTGCGGTCGATCAGCTTTTTATTCGTCGCGTCGACGTGCGCCATCCAGTTCCCGTTCAGGCGGCCGAACTTGCCCATCGTCGCGCTCGAAATATTGTTCAGCGCTAACTTTAACGCGATGTGCGCGAAAACGTCGAGCGGCGTCGCAAGCATCGGCGCCTTGAACCTGAAAACGCGGGCGCCCTCGCCCGTTCCGCGTTCGCCCGTTCCGCAAGAACAGCCGCGAGATCCGCCGCAAGCCGTTTTTTCATCGGCGTTTACGTCGAGCGAATTTTCGATCAAAAACGCGATTTTTCGCTCGAACGGCTCCGCGCCTTTCTCGAACGCGGCGAACCACTCGTCGGCGGCGTCCCCCCAAATTCGCGTCTCCGCGTCGGCCAACACCGCGACGGCGGCGTTCGGCGAAACCTCCGTTCGCGACGGATCGGGCTCGTTCCCGATCGGAAAACGATACACCGCGGCGCGTCCAATCTTCGGCGGATCAAGGATTTGCGCCGACGTTCCGCCCATCGCGCGGTAATCGTCCGGCGTCCATTCCAGGCAACGCGGCTCGATCCCGCCGAGAAGCCAGATCCACGCGTCCTTCGCCGAACGAAGCGGATCCTTCACAAACGCCCACGGCGCGGGCGCTTCCGACTCGTCGAGCGAACGGAACGGCGGGATCTTGAACGTCGGCGAACGCTCCGTCGTGTCGGTGAAAATGTCGAGTTCGTAATCGCGAGCAAAGTACGTAATCCGCCCGCCGCGCCGATAAACGTCCGTTTCAAACTCAACGTAAGCCGCCGCCGTTTCGACGTTTGCGTCGGAACGAATCGCTTGCAGAAGCGCGTCGAACGCCTCCGCTTTTTCGACCGGCGACTTCTCTTCGAAACCGAGCGCGGCGAACTCGTCGGCGGAAAGTTCTTCTTTAAGTCGTTTAACGACGGCGGATTCGAACGCAAAACCGGCGACGAGCAACTCGATCGTCGTCGCCTGCATCCGCGTCGACCCGGCGATCGCCATCGGGCCGGTCGTCAAGTCGACGACGACAACTCGTTCGTTTTCAATTGCTTGGCGCGACCGTTCGACCCGCGAAGCCATCAGGTCGCGCGGGTTGTTGAAGAGGAAAAACGCGGGAATCCCGGCGTCGACGGCGGCGAAGATCGTCCCGATGACCGACGAGGTCTCGCCGCCTTCGCTGATCGCGACGAGAACGTCGTTCGGGCCGATTCCCGCTTGTTCGAACTGCTTGCGGCCAAAGGAGATAAAGTCCTCGAAACTTTCGACGGAACGAATCAGCGCGAAATCGCCGCCGGTCATAACGGCGTTCGTTTGAGCGGCGAGCGCTCGAAACAGCCCGGCGCGCTCGGGCAACGCTTCCGCGCACCTTCCGCAGAATTTTTTGTTCGCGGCGTCGAGAAGGATCGAAAGGCGCCCGGTCGCGCCGCATCCGCTGAACGAGACGCGACCTCCGGCGCTTAACGCCTTGTAAATCGCGGTTTCGAGAGCGGCGTACTCCGGCGACGCGATCGTCTTTTTAAGAACCGGCGGAATATCGTCGTCGACCGAAAAAAGTTGGCGCATCCCGGCCGCGACGTCGGTTTCGAGCGTTTGCGAAAGCGTCCGCGTCTTCGGGTGCGACTGTTCCGTCGTCAGCGCGCCCAAGTGAAACTGCGTCTCGTTTTGAATAAAATCCTCGGCCTTTTCCAACGGCGTCGCCGCGCGTTCGAACGAAGTCTCCATTGTTTTTCCTTTCGCTTATCGTCAATAAAGGCAAGATTTACATTCGTTTTTTTCACGACGCGTTTTCGTCGGCTTTTTCGGCGTCGACGCGTTTTCGACGGTCGTTCGCGAAGGTTCCGAACGCCGCGCAACCGACGCAGATCGCGCCGATCAACCAAGCGCAAGCCAAGGCGGTAAAAGCGGTTCGGTAACCGTCGGCGTACCCTTGCGCCGCGCCGGCTTCGCCCAACTTCGCAACCGACGCCGCGACCGCCGAGTCGACGAACGCGCCGACCATCTGCGCCGACCACGAGCCAATCAGGAACGCGAACATAATCATGAAGCCAACCGTCGTCGAGCGGTACTTCGCCGGAACCGTTTCAAAGATCGCCGCGTGCGTGTTGCACTCGTAAAACCCCCGGCACGCGCCCATTAAAAAGAAGAGTCCGAACAGCGCCTCCGGGGAACCTGCCCGCCCGATCGCCGCGACGACCGGAACGCCCGCCGCCATCGCCAGGAACTGCAACTTCGGCCGAAACGTCGGTCGACGGCTCGCGATCCGGTCGCTGATCCAAGCGCCGACGAAAATGCAGATCAGCGCCGCGATATGATGCCAAAACATCCCGTGGAACCCGGCGCTCGTCGGCGTCAGTTGGAAGCGGTCTTGCAGGAACTTCGGCACGACGTTCAGGTACGCGTTGTTGACGAACACGATCGCGGTAAAGCCGACCGTCAGGCACAACGCGGACGGATTGCGGAAGATCATTCCGAGAAATTCGACGACGGAAACCTTGTCCGCGCTCGCTTTCGAGCTTTCGCCGTCCGAAGCGCCGCCGTCTTTCGCCGGGTCGCGGAGCCGCCAAATCAGCAGGCAGCCGATCGCGACGCTGACTGAACCGAACGCCCAAAACGCCGCGCGCCAACTCAACCGCTCGCTCAGCCAGCCGCCGACAAGCCCGCAAAAGATAACGCTCAAATACACCGCCGTTTGGTGGATCGAGAGCGCAATCGACCGCGTTTCCTTATGATACGACGCGATCAAACTCGTCGACGCCGGGCCGTAAAACGCCTCCGCGACGACCAAACCGACGCTGTTGAAAAGGATCAGCGCCGCGACGCTCCAAGAGCACCCGGTCAGCAACGTCGCCGCGCTCCAGCAGAAAAGACAGCCGATCAGGAGTTTGCGCTTGTTCGCTTTGTCGCCGACGAACCCGGCCAGCGGCACGACCAGCGCCATCAGCGCGAACATGATCGTTCGCGTCATATACAGCGCCTGGTCGCTTAACTGGAACTGCGACTTGATCGAAGTCGCGACGACGCCGTAAATCGCGCGGTCGGACTGATGAAAAAAGTACGCCAAAAAAAGGAGCGCGAGAAGCTCCCAACGGTAAAACGACGAAACCGGACGCGCCGAACGCGGAACGTCCGGAACGCGCTTTTCGCTCGACGACGAACGCGACATTTTCCTCTCCTTCAACGAGTTAAAATCGACAAGTTTTGTCGAGAAAACGCCGCGCTATCGACGACGTCGCTCGAATCGCGAACGCCGCCTTCGACCGCGTCGAGGCCGAATTACCGAACGGCGCCCGCTAAATTTCGTCGTTCCAAACGGCGCGAAGCCGCTTGGCGGCGGTCTCCGGCGCGATCGGGTTGACGTCGACGCCGCTTCCCTGCTCGTACCCGGCTTTTTTCACCAAACTCGGCAAAATCAACCAACGCGGTCGAAAAAGCCCGACGCCCTCGGCAAGCGCGCCGTCGAGTCGGCTCGGCGCGTTGCGAAAAACGACGTTGTGCGCCAATTCCGGCGAAGCGCCCGGATCGAAACGGCGGCGCGCCCGTTCGAGCGCGGCGATCAGATCGCGGGCAAGGATCGCAAGTTCCGAAACGGTCGCGTCGTCGAAATCTTCGAAGAAACCGTCGCTTCGCCGCCAAATCGCGACTTCCATCGGGAAGCGGCTCGCGAACGGACAGAGCGCGACGAACCGCTCCGTTTCGGCGACGACGCGGGAACCGTCGGCCAATTCGGCTTTTAAGAGCGCGTCCCAAAACCCGAGTTCCTCGCCGCGCGCTTTGCGGCCTCGCTCGTATCGGATCAGCCGCTCGACCTCGACGCGAACGTCCGGCGGGAGAAAATTCGTCGCGGTCAGCTGGCAGTGCGAATGTCCCTGGGACGCGCCGGCTTCGGAACCGACGTTCTTGAAAATAAAGGAGTAAGCGTAGCGCTCGGAGTCGCGCAAGGCGCGCAGTCGCCGCCGAAACGCCAAAAACGCCGACTTGATTTCCGCGTCGGAAAAATCGCTCCACCCGCGAGCGTGCCGGTCGCAATCGACGATCACCTCGTGTCTGCCGATCCCGGCCGCCGTTTGATAAAGCGCGCCCGCTTCGAGCGCCGCCGCGCCGTCGTCGTCGAAAGCCTCCGGCGGCAACGTTTCCGACGACGCGCCCAGGCGACGCTCCTCCGAACGAAACATCGGGAACTTATTTTCAAAGACGCGAACGTTCCAACGCAACCCGTCGACTTCGTCGTCCGACTCGGCCTCGCGGAAGAGCGTTTTTCCGTCGTCGAGTCGCGCTCCGATCAAACGAACGCGCGGCGTCATCGACTCGGAGCCGGGACAAAAAGGACAAAACGAATCGGGGCCGTCGATCGTCGCTCCGCCGCGCTCCTTAACGGCGTCGGTCGTTCCGCCGGAGCCGCTCGACTCCAAATTCGTCGGACGCGCGCCGCGCCCTTCCGCGATCAGGGCCCAGCGACCGGTCGCCGGGTCGAGTCGAAATTCGGAACCGGTCGCGTCGACCGCGGCGCTCCGCCCGTCCTTTGCAAGGTTCTCCATCGTTTGTCGTCGCAAGCGTTACGTCGAACGCCGCCCAACCTTTCTCGTTAAAAAACAATCGATACTAATAAGAGACCGAAGCGCGCCGACGCCTTTTTCAAAGCGTCGACGCGGCGCCGCCGAAGCGACGCGAAACCGACGCGCCGCGTTTCAAGCGCCCGTCGTTCGGAACGCTCGAAACGCCGACTTTTTTCGACGCGTCAAAGGGTCGACTAACGGGCGACCGTGTGATAAACCTGGCCGAGACCCGGAACTTGGATCTTGTAACGGCCTTGTTCGTCCTGGACGTTCCACGGGGTTCCGTCCCAAGCGTAAGACGACGGAGCGTAAGATTTTTCGCTCTTCATCATGTCGTCCCAGGTAATCTTGGCGCCGGTGTAGCACGCTTCGCGCGCCATGATCCCCATCATCGTCGCCTTGGCCATGTAGTCGCCGTTGTTGATCGTGTCGACTTCGCCGCGGATCGACTTGTACATTTCGATGTGTTCGAGCGTGTACATGTCGGACGGGACTTTCTTTTGTTCGTAGATCACTTTGCCGTCGAGGTCGGTGATGCGAGCGCTGCCGAGCACGGTCGCGTAGCCTTTCGTTCCGGCGAAGTGCGCGTCGTTTTCGCCCCAGCAGCCGTTTTGTTGGCGGCAGAGGGAGTAGAGCGTCGTTCCGTTCGGATATTCAAAGACGGCGGCCATCGAGTCGTAAATGTCGCCGTATTCCGGTTGTTCGACGCGTTGCATGCGTCCGCCGAGGCCGTAGCAGGTCGCCGGAGCGACGTCGCCCATCGCCCACAGCGCTTTGTCGAGCGTGTGAACGTGTTGTTCGACGTTGAAGTCGCCGGAGAGCCACGCGTAGTTGTACCAGTTGCGAACCTGGAACATCATTTCCGTGTCGCCTTCCTGCTTCGGACGCGTCCAAAGTTTGCCGGTCAGGTAGGTCAAACGGGCGGAGGTAACGTCGCCGATCGCGCCGTCGAGGATGCGTTGCATCATGTCTTTGACGTTCAGGTCGTAGCGCCAGCAGAGCCCGGAAACGAGCGTAAGTCCTTTTTCTTTGGCGATTTGCGCCGATTCGAGAACCGAGCGGATCCCGGCGGCGTCGGTCGCGACCGGTTTTTCGGCGAAGACGTGCTTCCCTTGCTCGACGGCGTAACGGAGCGAACGGGCGCGGAAGGCCGGGGTCTCGCAGAGGAGCGCGACGTCGGCTTTGTCGATCGCCTGTTTGTAGGCGTCGAGGCCCCAGAAGACGCCGTCTTCGAGTTCGACGCGATCTTCGAATTGCGCTTTGAGCCCTTCGGCGGCGCTCATGGCGTTCGGTTCGAACGCGTCGGCGACGGCGACGATTTTAACGTTCGGGTCGGCGTTGAGGGTGTTCGCCGCGGCGCCGCGACCGCGACCGCCGCAACCGACCAAAGCGACTTTCAAAACGCCGTCGTTTTCCGCCGCGTGAACCTTCGGAAGACCGGCCGCCAAGACCGCGCCGCCGAGGGCGCTGGTTTTCAGGAAGTTGCGTCGAGAAAAATTGCTCATCAGATTCTCCTTCATTAATTCGGATAAAACGGCGTCTTGCGACGCGCGAAAAAATCGGGAGGGCTCGACTCGTCGAAGCCGAGCCCTCGTAAATATCGTTAAAAACGTCAAAAGCGTTAACGCCGCAAGCGTTCGCGCCGGAATCGCTTTCCAAGCTTGCGAACCTCGCCCAATTTGCCCGGCGTTTCCCGCGACTCAGCGTTTCACCGAGTGGTAAACGAGCCCGACGCCCGGGACGGCGACTTTGTAGCGCCCGTTTTCGTCCGGGACGTTGCGCGGGACGCCGTCCCAATTAAACTCGCTCGGGCCGAACGTTTCGTCGCTGTTCCAGACTTCGTCCCAGCCGACGCGAGCGCCGGTATAGCAGGCGGTTCGGGCCATGATTCCCATCGCCGTCGCCTTGGCCATGTAGTCGCCGTTGTTGATCGCGTCGATTTCGCCGCGGATCGACTTAAACATTTCGCGGTGTTCGAGTTCGTACATGTCGGACTCGACTTTTTCCTGACGGTAAATCACCTTGCCGTCGAGGTCGGTAATGCGGGCGTCGCGCAAGACGGCGGCGCGTCCTTTGGTTCCGGTGAAATACGCTTCGTTTTCGCTCCAGCAGTTGTCCTGTTGACGGCAGAACGTGTTGAGCGTCGTTCCGTTCGGGTACTCGAAAACCATCGCGGCGGAGTCGTAAATATCGCCGTATTCCGGCTGTTCGACGCGTTGCATACGGGCGCCGAGCGCGAAGCAGGACGACGGCGGAACGTCGCGCATCGCCCAAAGGCCCTTGTCGAGCGTGTGCACGTGCTGGCTCAGCATAAAGTCGCCGGAGCAACCCGCGAAGTTGTACCAGTTGCGAACTTGCCGCATCAGCTCCGTGTCGCCTTCCCGGGGCGGACGCGTCCAGAGTTTTCCGGCCAGATAATTCAGACGCGCCGACGTGATTTCGCCGATGGCGCCGTCCAAAATGCGCCGCATCATGTCTTTAACGTTCAGGTCGTAGCGCCAGCAAAGCCCGGAAACGAGCGTGAGCCCCTTTTCTTTGGCGATTCGCGCCGACTCGACGACCGAGCGGACGCCCGGCGCGTCGACGGCGTTCGGTTTTTCGGCGAAAACGTGTTTTCCCTGCTCGACGGCGTAACGGAGCGAACGCGGACGGAAAACGGCGACTTCGCAGAGCAAAACGACGTCGACGCGATCGACGACTTCCTTATAAGCGTCCAATCCCCAAAAGATCCCGTCTTTCAAGTCGACGCGGTCTTCGAATTGCGTTTGCAACCCCTCGGCGGCGGCTTTGGCGTTTTCTTCGAACGCGTCGGCCAACGCGACGACCTTCGTGTTCGGGTCGGCGTTCAACGCGTTGACGATCGCCCCGCGACCGCGACCGCCGCACCCGACGAGGCCGATTTTCAGCTCGTTCCGCTCCGCCGCGTGAACGGCGCCCCAGGTCAAGCCGGTGAAAACCGTCCCGGCGATCGTTCGAGAATTCAAAATGACGTTGCGCGTAAGTTTCGAGGCCATCGTCGTCGTTCCGAGTTTAAAAGGTGAAGCGGTTTCGCGGTCGTTTCGTCAAAACCGTTAAAATCGTAAAAGCCGCGTCTCCGCCACAGAAACCGCGACTCGCCGACTACCGTTATACCAGCGACCGCCCGCCCTTTCAAGTGCGCCGACCAAAAATTTTTCGTTTTTTTGGCGATAAATCGACTTTTTCGTCAAAAAACGCCGTTCGCGGCTCCGACGCCCGATTTTTCCGCTCGTTTTCGTCGGCTTTTCGACCGCCGCGCCCGAAAAACCGTTAAAACCGGCGCCTCGTTTCGAACCGTCAAAATCGTTTCGCGTTTTAAATTTTGCTCAAAATTCTTGCCAATCGCGGTTCGACGCCGCGTTTTGAAAGCGTTTAACCCGTTTTTCTACACTACGTTAGCGTCGCCGCCGACGGGGCGAGTTTCCGCCGTTTTCGCCGTCCGTTCTCGAAAAAAACAACGCAAAAAATTTCCGAAGCCGCTTGACAAAAAGGCGTTGGAAATTATGCTTGATGGGACAGGGCCGGAGTCGGAAGCGACCGACTGGACGGCCGACGCAATTTTTACGTTTTCTTAGAATCAGCCGGATCCGCCCGAACGAGTCCTTCGGCGCGGATCTTTCGGAACACTTCATTTTGTTTTCGCAAGAGGAAAGCGACAATGTCCGCGCAACGCAATCAGATTACCCCCCCCCCCTATTTTAACAAAGGCTTCACGCTCGTCGAGTTGCTGGTTGTCATCGCGATCATCGGCATTCTCATCGGGCTTCTGCTCCCGGCGGTTCAATCCGCTCGTGAAGCCGCTCGCCGCATGCAGTGTACGAACAACCTGAAACAACTCGGGTTGGCCGTCCAAAACTACCACGACGCCAACAACGCTCTTCCGGCGGCCCGTTCGCAACTCGGCCAAAGCGGTTGGCTTACCGACGGTTACGGCGGGCCGTGGAGCGCAACCGTTCACCTGCTCCCCTACGTCGAACAGGGCGCTATCTATCAGGAACTCGTCTCGTACACGGATCCCAACCGTTCCCCGCGCCTCGAACATCCGTGGAGCGGCAATTTCCCCGCCGATTATCCGGCGCTCGCCGCGACGATCACGGCGTTCCTCTGCCCGTCCGACGGCAACGCGACGCAACCGTCGACCGACGAGCACTTCTCGGGTCGTTGCAACTACATGTCGAGCCGCGGCGACTCGTTGTGGAACAATAACCGCCACCCGAATTCGGAAGCCAACGCCCGCGCGAAAACCGCTCACCGCGGCGTTTTCCACATCAGCCCGTCGTTCCCGTCGATGGCGACCGTTACCGACGGCACCTCGAACACCGTCGCCTGGTCCGAATGCGTCAGCGCGATCGGTTCGAACGGTCGTGAAATCAAAGGGAACATGATCGGCGGCCTCAGCTCGATGTACGACGGCAACTCGAAACCGGGCCCGTGCCTCGCGATGAAAAACGGGACGGAACTCAGCCAGGACGGCCTCGCGACCCAATGGCGCGGCCAACGTTGGGCCGACGGTCAGGTCATGATCAGCGGTTTCAACACCGTCCTTCCGCCGAACTCCCCGATCTGCACCTACAGCGGCGACTACGGTTGGGGCGCGGCGACGGCTCAATCGAACCACTCGGGCGGCGTCAACGCGGCGATGCTCGACGGCTCCGTTCGTTTCATCAGCGAAACGATCGACTGCGGCGACTCTTACGCCAACGCCGTTACCAGCGGCAAATCCCCGTACGGCGTTTGGGGCGCTTTGGGCTCCGCGGCCGGCGGCGAAACCGACACGCAATGATTTTAGCGTTCGCGCTTAATTAGATCTTCACGGAAACGCGGACTCGTTCGGGCCCGCGTTTTCTTTGGTTCCCACCCCATTCGGCGTCCGCGATTTTCACGACGCTTAGACACAAAAGGAACATTAACATGAAAACGAAACGCTTTTTCGCTTTCGCGCTCGCCTTCGCCTGCGCCGTCGTCGTCGGTTGCTCGCAAGGCCCGAAAAAACCGGTCGACCTCCCGACGCTTTACCCGGCGACCGTTACGGTCGTTTACGACGACGGAACCCCGGTCGCCGAAGCGACGGTCGCCCTTCTTACGGCGGGCGGCGGCGCCTCCAAGTGGAATCTGACGGGCGTTACCGACGCGCAAGGCAAGCTCGTTCTCAAGACGAACGGCAACTGGGACGGCGCTCCGGCGGGTTCCTACGAAGCGATCGTTTCGAAGGAGATTACCGAAATGGAAGCGGGCGACGAACCGGGCGCTTCCGCCGTCGTCAAGAGCCGCGTGAAGTACGTCGACTCCCGATTCAACAACCCGAAGACCTCCGGTTTGACCGCCGAAATTAAAGAAGGCGACAACCAAATCGAGTTCAAAGTCGGCGAAAAAATCGAAGAAGGCGTCGCCGAAGCGGGCGCCTGATCCGTCGTCCCGCGTCGACGGCGTTGTTTTGCGACGTCGTTCGACGTTCGACGCTAAAAAAACGCGGAGCTTTTCGACGCTCCGCGTTTTTTGTTTCTTGCGACGTTCGACGCTTTTGCCAATTTTAGCGAAAACTCGGTTATTTCGGCTCTTTCGTTTTCGGGTAACGGCGCAGAATCTCGACGACGGCGTCCTTCAACGCGGCGTTCGTCGCGACGCCTTCGCGGCCTCGAATCGTCGGATTCCCCCGCCAATCGCCGAAAAATCCGCCGGCTTCCTCCATGATCGTTTTGAGCGGCGCGGCGTCCCAAATTTCAAAATAAGGATCGATCATGATCTGCGCCTTCCCGGTCGCGACGAGGTAATACCCGTAGCCGTCCCCCCAGGTGCGCGTCAGCCGAACCTTGCTTTCGATCTCGTCGTAAGCGCCGTCGCGGCCGACTTTATCAAAATCGAACGCGTCCGACGTCAAAAAGAGCGCGTCTTCGAGCCGGTCGATTTTTTCGTCGACGCGCGCCGGAGTCGGTTCGTCGACGTCGCCGAACCGCCAAGCGCCCCGCCCTCGCGCCGCCCAAATTCCGCGCCCGAGCGCCGGGAGCCAAAGGACGCCGACGATCGGCTCGCCGTCTTTTTCGATTCCGATCAGGTTCGAATAAAGCGGGACGCCGGAAATAAACGATTTCGTTCCGTCGATCGGGTCGACGATCCACCGGTATCCGCTCGTTCCCTCTTTGTCGTCGAATTCTTCGCCGAGGATCGCGTCGTCGGGAAAAAATTCGGCGATTTTCCGGCGCAAAAACTCTTCGGCGCCGCGGTCGGCCAACGTTACCGGCGAGCCGTCGCTTTTGCGCTCGACGTTCAAATCGTCCCGATTAAAATAACGCAACGTTAAATCGCCCGCTTCTCGAGCGAGCTTTGCCGCGATTTCGCAACGATTATCCATTTGCGACGCGTTCCTTTCGTTAAAAATCAAAAACCGTTAATAAAATCAAACGCAGGCCGCCGATCGTCGACGCGCCCGGGCCGTTCGTTCGCTACTTTCGCCGCTTTTGATATTCGCGGCTGGCTCGTCGAAGCGTTTCGCGCTCGACTTCCGTCAAACTTTCCTCGCCGGATTCGCCGATCTTCAACAGCAACCGGTCGACTTCCGCCTCCAATTTTTCGAACGCGATATCGTCGGCGGCTTTCTTCGCGGCGTCGCGCCCGAACGGAACGGTCGCCGGGCCTTTCGCGTCCTTCTTCGCCCGGGCGATCTTTTCGATCCAACCCTTCAACGACTTGCGATTTCGCCCCTTCCCGACGGCGAATTCCGAGAAATTCAGCCCCGCCGTATAATAAACGAGCGCGAACGCGGCGCCCGCCAGGTGCACGTCGTGCGCGACGTCCCCGACGCCGCGTCGAGCGCCGATCGCGTCGTAAACGACGAAAAGCGCCCCGGCGAGCCAGGCCGGAGTCGGTATAATCCCGAAAACCAGAATTTGCGCCCGCGGATAATAGAACGCGAAGAGCAAAACGACCGCCGAAATAGCGCCGGACGCCCCCAGGCACACGGCGTTCGCTCCGGCGTTAAGAAAGCTCCAAGAGACGCCGCCGGCCCAGATCGCGCCAATGTAAAAATACGCAAATTCGGCGCGTCCGAGCCGTCGCTCGACCGGCGGGCCGAAAAAGAAAAGCGCGAGCATGTTGAAAAGCAGGTGCGTCAAACCGCCGGGATCGTGCGCGAACCCGTAAGTCAGGCAGCGGTACCACTGCGTCGGATCCCCGACCAAAGGGCCGATAAGCGCCATTTTCTCGAAAAGCTTCCCGCCGCTCGACGCGTTGATAAAATAACAAAGGACGTTCGCGGCGATAAAAATCGCGCTCGCCGACCAACCGGCCGGAATCAACCCGCCGCCCGATCGTTTGCGTCGCGGACGTCCGCCGTCGTCGTCGCGGAAATAATCGCGGTCGTAAATTCCCATATTCGCCTCTATTTTCTATCGCGCTTCAAAAATGCGGTTTTCGCGCGAAATCTCTTCGAGCCGCCGCCCGTTGAGTTTTTCTTTTCGTTCCAGTTTGATTCGACGTTCGCGCCGAGCGTCGCCGACGCCTTATTATACCGGAAAATCGAAAAAGTTGAAGAGCCGCCCCCCGCTTTCCCGACGCGGCGGTTTCGCAGGAACTTTTTTCGTCCGGAACCCGTTGAAAAGCGGCGGTCGACGCGGCGTTAAAACCGTTTCAACCGTTAAAATTAGCGTTAAGAGCGTTCGAAACCGCGGCGTCGACGCTTTAAGTTCGAGAAAAATCGCCGTTTTCGAAAAAAGCGGAAAAAAGCGCTTGCAAATTGCGCCCAATTCGGTCATAATGAATGGAAGTCGCGTTCCTTTTCGTTCGCGCGCTTTTCGTCGAACGTCGTCGCTCGTCGTCCGCCGTTTCCCTTCGATCAAAAACCGCCCTTATATATTAATGACAAAAGACCGCGCGCTCCTTTTCGGCGTCGTCGGAGGCGTCGGCTCCGGCAAGAGTTTCGCAACCGCCGCGCTCCGAGCGTTCGGCTTCCCCTGTTTCGACGCGGACGTCGAAGCGCGTCGCCTTTTCGACGAGCCGTCGATCCTCGACGCGCTCCGCGGTCGTTGGGGAAGCGACGTCGTTTCGCCGTCCGGAGTCGTCGACCGCCGCCGCTTGGCCGAGCTCGTTTTCGCGCCGACCGACGAAGCGAAAGCCGAACTCGATTTTTTGAATCGAACGACGAGACCGCCCCTTTTCGAGCGTTTCCGCCGTTGGCTCGACGCCGTTCGCGCCTCCGACGCCGAGTTCGCCGTTCTCGACGCGCCGCTCCTCTTCGAGGTCGGCTGGGAAAGCGAAGTCGACTTCGTTATTTTCGTCGAAGCGTCCCGAGCGACCCGAGCCCGCCGCGTCGCCGCTCGCGGTTGGGCGCCGGAAGAACTCGACCGCCGCGAAGCGAACCAGTTTCCGCTCGACGTCAAACGCCGACGAGCCGATTTCGTTCTCGTTAACGACGACGATTCGCCGCCGAACGAAGCGAACGCCGCCGCGACGGCGCGAATCGCCGAGATCCTCGCCGAAGCCCGACGCCGACGCGACGCTCGACGGACGCCCTTTTCCGATCCCGCTTAGCGTTTTCGCGCCGTCGAAGTCGCGCCGAAACCGCCTTTTATCCCGCCTTAACCCGCCTTTTTACCTTATTTAACAACGAGCCGCCTTCGAGCGCGCCTTCCCGTCGGCCGCCGACGCGAACCCCTTCGGAGCTTTTAGATGAACCGCAACGACGAACCCTCTTCTCGCCCCCGCCCCCGCAAAACGGTCGACGAATTTCTCGACGAAATGGACGCCTGGGACAAAATCGCCGCCGGGATCGACGACGCCGAGTCCTTCGATTTCGATTCGAACGCCGAGTTCCCTTGGAGCGGTCGCGCGAAAAAAACGGACGCCGACCCGGTCGACGCGGAAAAAACGCCCCGTCCCGCCGAACCGAAACCGAGCCGCCCCGGCGCTTACCTCGTCTCTTACGACGACGGCGACAAGTTCGACGAAGATTACGAGACCCGCTCCAGATATCGAGAAAAAAGCGTTTGGAATCGCGGCGAATGGAACCGGAACGGTCGCGGAGACCGGCGCCCGGGCCCGAATTATCGAGACGGTTTTCAACAAAATCGCGGCGATTACGGCGACGGCCCCGACGGCGAACGCGGCCCGCGGCGTTATCGGCAGGACGAACGCGGATTCGACGGCCCGATCGACGAACGGCGGCGCGACGACGGCGGATTCCAGGACGAGCGACGCGACGGACGGCGGCCGGATCGCCGTTTCTCTTACCGCCCCCATTATCGCGACGGTTTTCGAGATCGCGCTCCGAACGCCGAAAACGACGGACGCGGCGATTATCGGGGAGGTTTCCGCGACGAGCGGCGTCCCGGCGGGCCCCGTTGTCGAGACGATTATCGAGAAAACGGACGGCGCGAAAATTATCGGGACGCCGGGTCAAACGACGGTTCGCGCCGCGACTTCCGACGTCCGCCGCGTCGCGATTACCAAAACCCGAACGGCGATTACCGTCAAGATTATCGCCCGGATCGTCGGCGGAATTATCGTGACGATTATCGACGTTACGACGACGAACCGCGCGAAATCGACGATTATTACGCGCCGCGCGGCCCCCGTCGCCGCCGTCCCGACTATTACGAAAATTTGGAGCCGACCGTCGGCGCGCTCGGGAAACGGGGCGAACCGCTTTCGTTGGCCGAAGAATTGGCGGCGCGTCGCGGCAAGCCGCGTTACGGAAGCGATCCCGACGCCGGCGCGAATCCGAACGACGACGAACGCTTCGAAACCCTCGAAAGCGAGCTCGAGACGCTCGACGGGACGACCGACGAAGAACGGCAGGAGATCGTCGAACTCGAACGCCTCGAACCGCGCGAGCTCGTCGCCGAAGCGCGTCGGCAAAATTTGGAGACGGTCGACGGCGAACGGCGGCGCGATCTGATCGTCCGCGTTCTTCGGGCCCGCCTCCGCAAAAACGGCCTCATGTACGGCGAAGGAACGCTCGAAATCCTTCCGGACGAATTCGGTTTCCTCCGCGGCGCGGATTCGCGTTACCTTTCCTGCCCGGACGACATTTACATTTCGCCGAGCCAAATCCGCCGTTTCGGGTTGCGCGACGGTTTGACGATTTTCGGCCAAATTCGCCCGCCGAAAGAACGCGAACGTTATTTCGCGCTCCTTCGAGTCGAAACGATCAACGACGAAGCCCCGAGCGTTCTCGCGTCGAAACCGTTTTTCGACGACCTGACGCCGGCGCTTCCGACCGAGCGCGTCGACTGCGGCGCCGACGCCGACCTCGATCTGCGTCTCCTCGACCTGCTCGTTCCGTTCGGTTTCGGACAACGGGGCCTGATCGCAAGTCCGCCGCGCGCCGGAAAAACGACGCTTTTCCAAAAGACGGCGCAGGCGATCCTCGCGAATTATCCCGACGCTTACGTTTTCGTCGTTTTGATCGACGAGCGCCCGGAAGAGCTGACCGACATGGAGCGGCGACTGCGCGGGCGGCGTTGCGAAGTCGTCGGCACAACCTTCGACGAACCCCCGGCTCGACACGTTCAGGTCGCCGAAATCGTTTTGGAAAAGGCGAAGCGAATGGTCGAGTACGGCCGCGACGTCGTCGTTTTTCTCGACTCGCTGACGCGGCTGATTCGAGCTTGGAACGTCGAACTTTCGGCGGCGACGCTCGCGGCGACGACGCCCGGCGTTCTCGATCCGGCCGCGACGCTTCAAGCGAAAAAATATTTCGGGGCGGCTCGCAAGATCGAGGGCGGCGGCTCGTTGACGATCCTCGCGACGGCTCGCGTCGACGAAAACGGCGGGCTCGACGATCAAATTTTGGAAGAATTTACGGGCGCGGGAAACTGGGAAGTTTGGCTCGATCGTTCGCTTGCCGAAAAGCGCGTTTGGCCCGCGATCAACGTCGCCAAAAGCGGCGCGACCGGCGGCGAATCGATCGTCGGCGCCGACGAAACCGAACGCGTCGACGCGTTGCGGCGGCGTTTGGCGACGTCGGATCCGGTCGAAGCGATCCGCATGTTGCGCGAAAAGTTGGCGCAAACCGCGTCGAACGCCGAATTTATCGCCCAAATCGATCCGAAGTCGTTTTAACGGCGTCCGACCGCCCAACGTCCGGCCGTCAAAACCGCTCCAACCGTTAAAATCAAACGCGCGGTTCGCTTGAATCGCCGCCGTCGTTGCGAATTGCGTCGGCGATTTCGAACGTTTCGATTTTAACGGTCGCGACGCCGTTTTCGACGGGATCGCCGCGCGGCGCCCTCCCTTGCCGTCCTCGATTTTTCGGTTAGAATATAGGGGACGGCGTTTCGGCGACGCGCTCCGCGCTTGTCGAAGGCGCCCGCCCGAGCGCCCGCCTTTCCGACGGCGGCTCGGCGAATCGTTTCTCAGCGCCCGCTCCCCCCTCGAAACAAGAATGAACGAATCGAAATGAACGAATACGAAGGTTACGTCTGCGCGCCCGGCGACGCCGGCAAAATCGCGATCATCGTCGCCCGTTTCAACCAAACGATCACCGAAAAGCTCCTCGAAGGCGCGCTCGCCAAACTCCGCGAGCACATGGTTTCGGAAGAGCTGATCTCGGTCGTTCGCGTCCCGGGCTGTTTTGAAATTCCGACGCTCGCCGAGCGTTTCGCAAGCGACGAGGATTACGTCGCCGTCATCTGCCTGGGCTGCGTCATCAAGGGCGAAACGTCGCACGACGAGCACATCAACCGCGCCGTCAGCTCTCAGTTGGCCCGCATCGGAGCGGAGTACGGGCTTCCGGTCATTTTCGGCGTTCTCACCTGCAATACGGTCGATCAGGCGTTGGCGCGCAGCGGTCAGCTCGAAGTTTCGAAAGACAAGGCGGTCGACGTTCAACCGGGAAATAAAGGCGCCGAAGCCGCCGAAGCCGCGCTTGAAATGATCGACCTGTTCGGCAAGCTCCCGGAACTGAAATACGAAGACGAAGACGACGATTTCGCCGCCGAAACGCTCGATCGCAACGCGGCCCGGTACGTTCGCGGCGACTTCGAACCGGTCGACGTCGACCCAAACGACTTGATCGAGATCGACGACGAAGACGAAGAGGACGGCGGCGATTGGTTCTTCCGCGGCGGCGACTTCGCCCGTAAATCGGACGCCCCTTCCGGCAAGCGCGACGGCGGCGATCGACGCGGCGGAAACGGCGGCAAACCGGCGAAAAAAGGCGGCGGTTTCGGCGCCGGCAAGCCGAAATCGAAATTCGGCGGCAAACCGGGCTCCAAAGACGGCGGCAAAAAGAGCGGCGGCAAGAAATTCGGCCGCTGATCCGCCCCGTCTCCGTTCCCCGCCCGCGCAACTCGACCGGCGCCCGTTCGACGACGTTTGTTTCAATTATCGGCAAACGTTCGCAAAATCGGCGTCGCGCTTTAAAATTTTCAACGAAAAACAATGACCAACGACAATAATCGCAATCTTTACAGACTCCGCTCCATCGGACGCCTCGTCGCGTTCCAGGCGGCGTATCAGGAGGAGATCCGCGCCCAGGTCGACCGAAAGTTGCGCGAACAACGCGAAGCGCAGGCGACCGTCCGCGAATCCGAAACGGATTACGACCCGTTCGCGGAGCCGCTCGACGCGTTTTGCGACGAAACCCAAACGAACTTGACCGGTTCCGAACGCGCCGAAACGCTCAATTTCGCTCGCCGTCTTTACGAAGGATACCGCGACCGCCGCGCCGAAGTCGACGCGTTGTTGGACGCCGCGTTGACGGGGCGAACGCTCGCCCGCGTCGACGTCGTCGCCCGCTCCATCTTGCGCGTCGCCGCTTATGAAATTCGTTTCATTAAAACGCCGAAAGCGGTCGTCATTTCGCAGGCGCTCGAACTCGGCAAAAAGTTCGGCGAAAAGGAAACGCCGCGCTTCCTCAACGGCGTCCTCGACCGCGTCGATTGATCGGAGCCGTCGGCGATCCGGTCTCTCCGCCTCCGAGCGTCCGCTTCGTCGCGCCGCTCGCCATTTAGCAAACAACGAGCAACAATCGCAATGGGTTTTTTCGATAAAATCAAGAAAGGGCTCGGACGCACCGTCCAAGTCCTGCAAACGGACGTCCGCGACCTCTTCAAGCAAGAGGGGCGGCTCGTCGACGCGGCGTTTTTGGACGAGCTTTTCGAAACGCTCGTTCGAACCGACATGGGCGTCGACGCGGCCCGCGAGGCGACCGACGAAATCAAGGAACTTTTCCGCGGCCGCGTCGTTAAAAAAGAAGAGCTGGTCGACGCGGTGAAGACGAAGCTCAAAGCGCTGATGTCGCAAGACGCGCCGCCGATCCGTTTCGCGCGATCCGGCCCGACGGTCGTCCTCTTCTGCGGCGTCAACGGAAGCGGCAAAACGACGAGCATCGCAAAATTGACGAAGGCGATGAGCGACGCCGGGAACAAGATCGTTCTCGGAGCGGCGGACACCTTCCGCGCGGCGGCGGTCGATCAGCTGAAAATTTGGGCGAACCGTCTCGGCGTCGAGATCGTCGTCGGCCCCCCGCAAAGCGACCCGGCCAGCGTCGCGCACAAAGCGGTCGCAAGAGCGCTCGAAGTCGGCGCCGATCTTTGCGTTATCGACACCGCCGGCCGTCTCCAAACGCAAACGAATTTGATGAACGAACTCGAAAAGATCAAGCGCGTCGTCGCGAAGCAGATCCCGGACGCGCCGCACGAAGTTTTCCTCGTTCTCGACGCGACGACCGGGCAAAACGGGCTCAGCCAGGCGCGCAAATTCACCGATTCGGTCGCCTGCACCGGGATCTTCCTTTCGAAACTCGACGGCACCGCGAAAGGAGGCGCCGCGGTCGCGATCCGGCAAAAGGTCGGGCTTCCGGTCAAATACGTCGGGCTCGGCGAGTCCGAAACCGACTTCGCCGTCTTCGATCCGGACGCTTTCGTCGACGCGATGTTCGAGTAAGCGCCGTTTCAAACGTCGACGCAAACGAGCGGGCGGACGCGGAAATCGCCGCCAACCCCGCTTGTTTCCGACGCGGAACGAATGAAGCGGCGGCGCGCTAATTAACGCAACGAAAATCAGGTTTTCCGATGAACATCGTTATTTCGTCCGTTCTCGCCGTCGCGGCGATCCTCGCGTCCTTTATGTTGCAACTCGGCGGCGAAGACGCGACCGGCGCGTTCGTCGCGGCGTTTTCGTTTTTCGGGATCCTCGGCGCCCTTTATTTCGTCGACGGCAAACGATTTTTCGCGCTTCCGAAAAGTTGGACGAACGTCCTGATCGTCGCGGTCGTTTTGGCGCACCTCGGCCCGTTGGCGCGTTCGCGACAGGAGTTTTTGGCGTTTTCGATCGCGAACATTTTGGCGGTCGTTCAAACGTTCCTCTTTTTTCAGGAGAAGACGCGCCGCGTTTACTATCAAATTTTGACGATTTCGTTCGTCGAAGTCGCGGTCGGCAGCGTTTTTCAGCGAAACGGGCTCTTCGCGCTCTTGACGCCCCTTTACGCTCTTTCGCTCTTCGCCGCCGTTTCCCTCTTGATGTTGGAGGGCGAGCGCGCTTATTACGCCGTCAACGCGACGCTTCGGCCGCGTTTCGTCGGCCGTTCCCGTTTGAAAGCGCCGCGCCGTTCGCCGTCCGACCCGGTTTCGTCCCCGTCCCCGGCGTCGGTTTCGGCGGCGACGTCGGAGTCGAGTTCGCTCGTTCTTCTCGAAGCGGTCGCGACGCGGGAAAAATCGGCCGACGCGCTCTTCTTTTGCCGTCGAACTCCGGCGCGATCGGCGGAAATCGACGCGGAGTTTTTCCGACGTTTCGTCGTTTCGTCGACCGGGGCGTTCGCGGCGGCGCTCGTCTTTTTTTGCCTTTTTCCCCGTTTTCATCGGCTCGAAATCGGCGAGCTCCAATTCGGACGCGAAAACTGGAACGGCTCGCTCGGGGCCGTTCGCTCGACGGTCGGATTCTCGGAGCAGATCGAACTCGGCGAGCTCGGCCCGAGCGGCGATTCCCGTCAAAAAACGTTGTCCGTCCGCTTTTTCGACGTTCTCGACCCGGAGCGCGAAAACCCGGTCGCGCCGCAATCGCCGATCTACCTGCGCGGAATCCCGACGGCTTGTTATTCCGACCGCGTTTGGCGGCAGGTCGATTGGGACGCGCCGCGTCTCGACTTGCCGAAACTCGCCGAAGCGATCCGCAGAACGTCGCCGACCGACCCGACCGAAATATTGGCTCCGTTGCGAACCGAATTGGAGAAGATCGACCGCGAACGCCGGGAGCTCGAACGACAAAGGCGCCCGGTTCGCTCCCGTTTTTCCGATCCGCGTCGGCAAACGCAAGACCCGTTCTTCGCGGAAACGCCGCGTTTTTCCCCTCCGCCGCAAGCGCCGGCGTTCGAAGGCGCGCCTCGTTACCCGGGCGCTCCCGGCGGGTCGCGTTCGTCGAAAGCGTCGTCCCCGACGTTGGCCGACGTTTGGTCGACGCCCCTTTACCCGCGGGACGCTTCGCGGCGTTACGTCGACGAAACGACGGCGCTCGACCGTCTTAGACGACCGACTTTTTTATACGAAACGCTCTTCCTGCAAACGACGCGTTCGATCGATCGGCTCGACGATTTCGACGACCTGCGAACGATCCTGCCCGCGCCGACCGACGGCGGCGACGTTCCGCCCGTTCGTCTTTTCGACGCGCGAACCCGGCTTCTCGGGTTGGAAATCGAAATGGAACCGCTCGACACGGGCGTCGTTTTCGCGACTTGGCCCTTCTATTTCGGACGGCAAGATTTTCATTTCGAAGGAAACGTCGCCCGCCGTTCGCGACGCGCCGCTTCGCGCCCCGCTCGTTTTCGTTTCGCGACGAACGCCTTTTTCGCCGACGGTCGCCAAACGGAATTGACGCCGAATCAGGAGGCGGTTTGGCCGTTCCTCGATCAATATCTCGCTCTCGACGCCAAGCGTTTTCCGGAGCTGATCGCGACGGCGCGGCGTTGGGACGCGGAGTCCGGCTTGCCTCGGGCGGATCTCGCCGGACGCGCTCTTTACCTAAAGTCGCGGCTTCGGGACGTCGGCGAATACCGGTACGACCGAAGCGGCGGCGCGCGGACGCCGGGGCTCGATCCGCTCGAAGATTTCGTTTCGATTAACAAAAGCGGGCACTGCGAATATTTCGCCGGGGCGCTCGCGCTGATGTTGCGGGCCGTCGGGATTCCGTCGCGAACGGTCGTCGGCTTTCTCGTTTTCCCGAACGAAAAAGGGAACGAAACGGTCGTTCGGCAGTCGTGCGCGCACGCTTGGACGGAAGCGTTTATTCCGCCGTCCAATCTTTCCGACGCGAACTCGGCCGCCGCCCGCCTTCTCGACGGCGCTTTCGCCGAATCGACGAGCGTCGTTACCGTCGATTCAAGTTGGACGCGGGACGGCGCTTGGCTCCGTCTCGACGCGACGCCCCCGTCGACGCCGACGCCGGCGAACGCGTTCATCGACGGCGCCGCGTTGAGTCTCGAATTTTTCAGTTCGATTTGGCGCGATTACGTCCTCGATTTCAACGGCGCTCGTCAAGCCAAGGCGTTTTACCGGCCGTTGGCGGCGTTGGCGAAAAACGCGTTCGACGCGGTTCGTTCGCTCGGCGCCGTTTTCCGTCCCGTCGCGTCGACTTTCGAGCGGACTCGGGACGCGTTCGCCCGGATTTGTTCCGGCGACTGGAGCGCGGAGGCGATCGGGCGGCTCTTAACGTTGGCGGCGCGGTTGACGCTCGCGGCGTTTATCGGTTGGCGTCTCGTCCTTTTCCTTCGTCGTCGGCGGCGGATCCGTCGTACCGCGATCGGCGAAGCGCGTCGACGGGCCCGGCGTCGGCGGCGCGAATTCGCGTTTTATTACCGGCTCGAACAGACGCTTTCGAAGCGGCTTGCGACGGAGCGTCGACTCGACGAAACGCCGCTCGAATTTCTCGAACGTTGTTTCGCGTTGGAGGACGCGACCGTCGCCGACGGCGCGACCGGATCGACGCCGCCTTCGCGCCCCGTCGACGCAACGGTTCCAACTCCGCGTCGTCTCTTCGGAAAGTTGGCAAAATCGTTAAAACCGTCGCGTTCCGCAAACGCCAAAACCGCCGCGCCGTTCGAACCGACGCCGATCGCGACTCGCCGCCTCCTCCGCGAACTTGTCGAGCGGTATTACCGGGCGCGCTTCGCCGGGGTCGAGCTTTCCGCCGACGAAACGGCTCGTTGGAACGCCGCGCTCCGCGACGCGAAGATCGACCGTCCCGCCGTTTAAACCGTTAAAATCATCAGAACCGTTTCATCCGTCCCGCGATTCGACGAACGCCGTCTTCAGCAAGCGTCGAAAACGGCGGGTTTCCAACGGCGCGATGAACATTAAAATCGTTTTATTCGATAAAACTTGTCAACGCGGCGTTGCGTCCGTCTCCGTTTTCGCCCCAAGAACGCAAAAACGGCGAAACGTCTTTCGACGCGCCGCCGTTTTCTTCGTCCGTTTTTCCGTTGATTTCCGTCAACGAGCGCCGATTTTGTCGATTTTAACGATAGAATCGTCGTTTTTTCCCCAACAAACGGCGCCGCGCGCTCCGTTCAAACGAGCGACGCGCTCGCGGATCTCGTCGAAAGCCGCCAAAAGTCCGGCCCGGTCGAGCCCGACGTCGGCGAGCTGCTCGTCCCGCGAGCCGCAACGGATAAACGCGTCGGGAACGCCTTTTCGCAACGCAAACCGCGCGTCGAGCCCTTCGTCGTTCGCCGCCTCCAAAACGGCCGACGAAAACCCGCCCGCCAACGCGTTTTCTTCGACGACGACGGTCGGAATCCCCTCCCGAAGCGGCCGCAAAACGCGTTCGCGGTCGAGCGGCTTGACGAACCGCGCGTTGACGACGCCGACGTCGAGCGCCGGGCGGCCCGGAACCGCTCCGCGAGCGAGATCCTCCGCCAAATCGAACGCCGTTTTCAAAATACCGCCGCCGCAAACGACGAACGCGCCGTCGTTTCCGTCGCGCAAAACCTCCGCCCGTCCAAGTTCGAACGGCGCGACCGAACGCCGGATCAGCGCCGCTTTCGTCTTCGGATAACGGATCGCCGTCGGGCCGTCGAGCGTCGTCGCGAACTCGAAAGCGCGCGCCATGTCGCAGGCGTCGCCGGGCGCGATCGTCGTTATATTCGGAAAAGGCCGCAAATAACTCAAATCGAAAACGCCGTGATGCGTCGGGCCGTCCGCTCCGACGAGTCCGGCGCGGTCGATCGCGAAAATAATCGGCAAATTTTGAAGCGACGCCTCTTGAAAAAGGTGATCGTAAGCGCGTTGCAGGAACCCGCTGTAAATGTCGACGATAGGGCGCATCCCGGCTTTGGCGAGCCCGGCGGCGAAGTTGACCGCGTGCGCCTCGCAAATGCCGACGTCAAAAAAGCGATCCGGAAACTCCGCCCGCGCCGTTTCGAGCATATTCCCCTGCGTCATCGCGGCGACGACGACGCAAACGCGCGGATTCCGCTTCATTTCCCGATAAATCGCGCAACGGGCCCAATCGGTGAAAGAACGCTCTTTCCCGGCGCCGTCCGCGTCGATCAGTTCGACGACCCGCGCGGCGCTCGGCGCGGCGGCGATCGCCGCTTCGAGCTCGCTCGCCCGCTTCGCTTTCGCGGTCGTCGGTCGGCGACGTTTCGACGTTTTCAACCCGTCGTCCGCCCATTGGTCGAGCAAAACGACGCTTTCGGCGTTGAGCGCCTGCTCCGGACTCGTCGTGTGAAAACGCGCCGGGTCGATCTCGGCCGGACGGTACCCGCGCCCTTTTTCGGTCAAAACGTGCAGCAACACCGGCTCGTCGATCGTTTTGATCCGCTCGAGATACTTCCGCAACATCGCGAGATCGTGCCCGTCGATCGGCCCGACGTACCGGAACCCGAAATCTTCGAAGAGCATGCCGCCGACGAGCCCGGCTTTCGCCGCGTCGCGCAGTCGCGTCAGAAAACGGTACGCGCTCGGCGTCTTTTCGACGAACTGCCGAAACGCCGTGCGAGCGCCGAGATACGCCGGCGCCGTCCGCATTTTGTCGAGCGTTCGCCCAAGTCCGCCGACGCGTTGGCAGATCGACATTTTGTTGTCGTTCAAAACGACGAGCATCTTTTGCCGCAACCCGCCCGCGTGATTCAGCGCCTCAAAAATCGGGCCGTCCGCCAAGGCGCCGTCCCCGACGACCGCGACCGAATAGCGCGGGCCGTCCGATTTTCCCGTTTTTGAGGATTTTTCCGTCGTTTTATCGCCGTTCAAACGCGCCGCCAACTCGTCGCCGCGAGCGAGTCCGAGCGCCGTGCCGACGCTACATCCCGCGTGCCCGGTTCGAAACAGGTCGTATTCGCTTTCGTCGGGATCGGGATACCCGGAAAGCCCGGCGCGCGTTCGGATTCCGCCGAAATCGGCGAAGCGCCCGGTGAGGAGTTTGTGCGGATAACACTGGTGCCCGACGTCCCAAACGAGCCGGTCGCGCCGGAAATCGAACGTCGAATGGAGCGCGATCGCCAACTCGACGACGCCCAAATTCGACGCGAAGTGAACGCCGCGACGCTCGGCCAAATCGCAGATCGTCGACCGAATCTCCGTCGCCAACCGCTTCAAATCGGCGAGTTTCATCGATCTCAACGTTTCCGCCGAACGCAACTCGCGCAAAATCGTCGGTTCGACCTTCGGACGCGGCTCGATCCCGGGCGACGCCGCGCCGCGTCCGCCGCCCGCCGCCTTCTTTCCGTTTTCTTTTCCGTTCGTCATCTGTCCCGCTCCGCGACGTAATCGGCGAGATAATTCAACGCGTTCCAAGCCGCCGAGTCGACCGCGAACGTCGAATCGGACGCGCCGCTTGCGTCGGGGCCGTTAATTTCCGCGACAATATCCGGTTTCAGCGCCGCTTTCGCTTTTTCGACGCACTCGGCGAGCAACCGTCGGGTTCCGTCGACGCCAAAAAGGGAAACATAGGTCAACTTTCCGGCCTCGACGTCCTTTTGAACGCGTTTTCCGAGCGCCGCCTCGTCGCCGACCGCGTCGAGCAGATCGTCCGAAATTTGGAACGCTTGCCCCCAATAACGCCCGAAAAGATCGAGCCGATCCGCCGCCGCTTCCGACGCTCCGGCAAGGAACGCGCCCAACCGGAGCGAAACGCGGATCATCGCCCCGGTTTTGCGTCGATGAATTTTGCGCAAAAACGCCGCCGTCGCGTCGCGCGCCGCCTTTTCGCTATTTTCGCTATTTTCGCTATTTTCGTCGTTTTTCGCGCCGTCGGGCTCGTTTCCGACGTCGGAAAACGCCGTTCGCAAAACGGACGCGACCAAATCGGAAACGCCCGGAGTCGCCGACGCGACCGCCGACCAAAGAACGTCGTCCGCCTGCCCGCCGACCATTCCCGACGCTCCCGCCGCCCGCGCCAACTCGGCGACGCAACGAACGACGCGGCTCGGCTCGACCGGGCTTTTCGCCAACGCTTCGAACGCAAACGCTTGAAGCGCGTCGCCGGCCAAAATCGCCGTCGCTTCGTCGAAACGTCGCCAACAAGTCGGGCGACCTCGGCGCATCTCGTCGTTATCCATCGCCGGCAAGTCGTCGTGTATCAACGAATAAGCGTGAATCGCCTCGACCGCGACGGCCCCGGGCGTCGCCGCCTTCCGATCGCCGCCGCAAAGCTCCGCCGCCAAAAGAACGAGCGTCGGACGCAACCGCTTCCCGGGCGCGAGAAGCGAATACCGCGCCGCGTCGGTCAATCGCTTCGGCGAGTCGTCGTCAAAACGCGAAAAAGCGTCGAGCGCCGCGTCGATCTCTCGCCGCAACGTCGCTAAATATTCCGTCGGCGTCGATTTTTCCTCTCGTTCGGTCGCCATTTTTTGCCTCTCGTTGGTCGCGTTGTTTCGCTTTGCCGTCGGCGTTCGCTCCATTTATTCCGACGGCGCCGATTTTACCGACTTTTCCGTTCAAAACGGCGGAGCGTCGTCGAAAAAACTCCGTCCGCGCGGCGGCTCTTGCGTCGGGGGGGCCGTTCGCCGAGTCGTCGTTCGAGTTCGCGCCGTTCGCGCCGCCGATTCGCCGGAAACGGGTTCCGCCGGAGCCGAAGTCGCCCCTCGTCTCGCCGTCGTCGTCCGGGCCGGAGGTTCGGGTTGCGCCGAATTTTCCGATTTTACCGCCGTTCGAACGCCCGATTTTGCCGCCGTCGCGGGAGGCGTTTGCCGTCCGGCGACGTCCGTTTGCGACCGCAACGCGTTTTCGTCCGCCTGTTCGAGCTTCGGCGCGCCGTTTTCGTCGACGCCCTTCAAAATTTCGACGCGTCGCTCCGCCCCGTCGAGAATTTGACGGCAACGGCGCAAAAGCCGAATCCCCTCCTCGTATTGGGCGAGCGATTCCTCCAACTCGCCGCGACCGCTTTCGAGCGTCGAAACGATCGTTTCCAGGCGCCGAAACGCCTCTTCAAAGGAGATTTCGTTCATCGCGTCCTTTCATTTTGCCTAAATTGCGCGGATTATCGTCAAATTCGAGCCGCCGCCGTTTTCGCGTTTTCGCTCGACGCCGCCGTTCGCCTATTTTACGCCGTTTCGCCCGACGCCGCGACTTCTCAACCCGTCAAAATCGCCGTTTTCGACGCCGCCGTTAAAAACCGCCCGGTCTCGCCCAACGCCGTCCGACGCCGACGCCGCGCTGATTGCGCGTTTTCTCTATTCTACGCAAACGACGCGGCTTCGTCGCTAAAAACCACGCGACTTGCCCAATTTCCGGCAAATCGCGCTTTTCGTCGCCCGTTTTCCGGCTCAGTCGACGATCTCGACCTTCACGGAGGTCATCTTGTCGCCTTGACGCACCGCGTCGACGACGTCCTGGCCTTCGAAAACCTTGCCGAAAACGGAGTGTTTGCCGTCGAGCCACGGGCACGGGACGTGCGTGATGAAGAATTGCGAACCGTTCGTGTTCGGGCCGGCGTTCGCCATCGAGAGGACGCCCGGGCCGTCGTGCCGAAGGTCGGGGTGAAATTCGTCGTCGAATTGATAACCGGGGCCTCCGCAACCGGTGCCGGTCGGGTCGCCGCCCTGAATCATGAAGTCGGCGATGACGCGGTGGAAGGTCAAGCCGTTGTAAAAGCCGTCGTTCGCCAGGTTTTCGAAGTTGGCGACGGTGCGCGGCGCTTTGTCGGCGAAGAGTTCGATTTTGATCGTTCCGCGTTCCGTTTCGATCGTCGCGATTTTTTTCATTAAGGCGTTCCTTATAATCGTTGTTTCTGACAAAAACCTAATTTCGGCGCGAACCGATTTTTTCGTTAAAAAAGGCAACGGTTCGCAAAACCGGGCCTCGTCGGCGTTTCCGACCGTCGCGGCGCGTTGACTTCCCATTATATCTTTTCCGTCAAAAAGCGCAAGGCGCGGGCCGATTTTCCCGAATTTTGCGATTTTCGGCGTTTTACGCGCGCCCGCCGCTTTCGTTTTTCCCCTCGACGGCCGCTTTTTTCGCCCTCCATTATTAATAAGGGCTATTTCGCGGTCGAGCGATCGCAAAAATCGACGACGGCGGCGACAAATTCGTCGGGACGTTTCGCCGGAAAGACGTGCGTCGACTCCGGAATCGCGACCAACTCGGCGCCGGGTATCCGCGACGCGATAAATTCGGCGGTCTCGGCGCGGTAAAGCGAACCCGGGTCGGCCCACAAGACGAGCGTCGGGACGTCGATTTTTTCCAACGAAGCGCGAAAGTCGGCGGACGTCATCGACGCCCAATAACGGCGGTCGGCGGCGGCGCGCTCGGGCGGAACGGGAACGAAAAAGACCCGTTTCGCAAGGGTTTCGCGCAGTCCCGTGATCTCGATCGCTTTCGCCAACCAGGCTTCGCGGTCAAACGGTTCCGGCCAACGCGGCGGGTCGACGGGATCCGACGGAATTTCGCAACGGGCGAAGAAAGTCGTTTTAAAAAGTGCCGGATCGTCGCTCAAAATCCGCATGTCGCGCTCGTAATCGTCGGCAAAATAACGACCTTGGCAATACCCGAGCCGCCAAGCTCCGTCGTTAAGGAGTTTAGGGCAGGAATCGACGAAAACGGCCTTGGCGACGCGGTCGGTTCCGAATCGTTCGAGGTAAGAAAAAAGGACGGAGCCGCCCATCGAATACCCGACGAGAACGGCGTCGCGGGCGTCGAGCCGCTCGATCAGCGCGCGCAAATCGGCGGCGGAACGTTCGACGCCGCAATCGGAAGCGAACGGCGACTTCCCGTATCCGCGATGATCGAAGGCGACCGTCCGAAAAGAACGGCTAAAACGCTTGACGATCCCGTTGGCCGCCGCGATCGAGCCGCCGAACCCGTCGATATAAAAGAGAAACCGCCCTTCCCCGACGTCGACGTAAGCGATTTCCGCGCCGTCGTCGACCGTCGCCGTTTGATATTCAAACTTCATTCGATTTTCACAACGCTTTTCGAAGCGTCGCGCCCCTATTCGCGTTGTTTCGCCGTTTCGGACAAAATTTCGACGCTCGAAACGAAGCGGCCCGAACGCGCCCGGCGCCGCCTTTTCCGATTTTACCGGATATACCGAAAAAACGCAAGGGAAAAGCGAAAGAAAACGCGACAAAAATTACGGCGCGCCGACTTCGTCCGCCCGGCCGACGCGCAAAATCGTTAAATCTTACCCATTTCCCCCGTCGAGCCAGTTTTCGCCGCCCAAACGCGCCGTCAACCGGGCGCTCTGGTACGCCATCTCGAGCGTGTAAATAGTGTGCCCTTGATAAACGCCCGTTTCCGCGATCCATTGGACGACGAGCGCGACGTCCGGACGATTCGACGCCGGATCGCCCAACGCCAACGGAAGATAATAACAGACGTTGCGTTTCATCGGGTTAAAGGCCGGAACCGCCGTTCGGAAGTTCGCCGCAACGCGCTTTTTCGCCTGCTCGACCGCCGCGTTAAAAGCGGCGTTCATCAAGACCAGCTCGTTCGACCGGGGCAATTTTTTCGCCAACGCCTCAAAATATTGGAGTCGCGTCGCGTCCGTCTCCGGTTTGTCGGCGATCTCGTCGAACGTTCGCGTTTCGCCGTCGATCTCGAGTTCGAGAAACTTCGGCGAGCAACACCGCCGCAAAAATTTGTTCGGCAACCGGTAAACGCGCTCGACGAGGCAATGCTCCGCGTCGCAATAGATCTCAGCTTCGTCGTCGAAAACAAAATCTTCGCGCCGATCGAAATATCGCGCTCGCTTGGGAAGCGGTCGGAATCGCATGATCAGTTCTTTCCCGTCGGCGTTTTCCCCGCCGACGGCAAACGACGAAAGACGCCAGGGTTGCGCATTACAACCTTTATTTTGGCGGAAAAACGCGAAAATCGGGTCGTATTGCCGGGTAAACAACCCGACGTTGAACGCGGCGACGTCCTCGCCGACGGCGGCGATTTGCACTTTCCCTTCGAACGCGAGTTGGCGGAACGTGTATTTTAAATACGACTCCAAAATCGGAAAACGCGAATCCCGCGTCGATTCCGCGTTTGGGAAACTCCATTTTTCCGGAAGCGCGAGGGCGGCCAACTTGCCGATCTGTCCCTGATCGACGATCGCCCAATCGGCCAGCGACGCGTTGTTTTTGTCCGGCGTCAACGTCGGACGGACGCGCCAGGCGGTCGGCTCGCTTTTGTCGAACTGGAGCGAGTCCGCGAAACGCGACTCCAACAGCTTTGGGTAACTCGCGCAACCAAACGCTTTGCAATCAACGCCGTCCGCTTTCAATCGGGCGCCGAGAACGGTAAAATCGACCCAAGCGCTCGGATCGCGACGTCCGGCGGCGTCCGTTTGCAACGAGAGCAACGCCGCCCAAACGCGTTTTTTCAGCTCCGCGTCCGAAAACGTTGCCGCTTGCGACGGCGCAACCGGAACAGGAATCGACGGAGCGGTCGCGACCGGAGCCGGAACCGGAACAGACGGAGCCTTTTTCGGACGCGCGCGCCAATCGTTCGGGTCGCGCTCAAATTCAAGTTCGGCGGCGAAACGCTCCGTTATCAACTTCGCAAACGTCGAACAACCGAACGCCTTAAAGTCGACGCCGACTTTCTTTACGCGCGAACCGAGGTTTGCGAAACGCACCCAGACGTTCGCGTCGCGGTCGCCGTTTTCGTTCGTTTGCAACGCCGCAAGTTCCGCCAAAACGCGTTTTTTCAACTCCGCGTCGGAAAGTTTTTTCGGTTGCGACGGCGACGAAACGCCCGCAGGCTTCGGAGCCGACGATTGTCGCGTCCCCGTTTCCTGCGTCTTCGGACGAACGCGATAAGCGTTCGGCTCGCTTTTGTCGAACTGGAGCGAGTCCGCGAACCGCGACTCCAACAACTTTGCGTAACTCGCGCAACCAAACGCTTTGCAATCGACGCCTTCTTGTCTCAACCGCGAACCGAGGTTGGAGAAATAAACCCATTTCGTCGGGTCGCAAACGCCCGCTTTGTCGGTTTGCTCCTTTCTAATCGCCTCGAAAACGCGTTTTTTCAGCTCAGCGTCCGAAAGCGTTGCCGCTTGCGACGGAGCGGCCGCGACCGGAGCCGGAACCGTCGGGGCGACCGCGACCGGAGCAGGAACCGTCGGAGCGACCGCGACCGGAGTCGGAACCGTCGGAGCGGCCGCGACCGGAGCAGGAACCGTCGGGGCGACCGCGACCGGAGCAGGAACCGTCGGAGCGACCGCGACCGGAGTCGGAACCGTCGGAGCGGCCGCGACCGGAGCAGGAACCGTCGGGGCGACCGCGACCGGAGCAGGAACCGTCGGGGCGACCGCGACCGGAGCAGGAACCGACGGAGCGGCCGCGACCGGAGCCGGAACCGACGTTTGTCGCGTCTCCGTTTCCATCGTCTTCGGACGAACGCGACGAGCGTCCGTCTTGCTTTTGTCGAACTGGAGCGAATCCGCGAATCGCGACTCCAATAACTTTGCGTAACTCATGCACCCAAACGCTTTACAATCAACGCCTTTCGCTTTTAACCGGGGGCCGAGAACGATAAAATTGACCCAAGCGTTCGGATCGCGACGTCCGGCGGAGTTCGTTTGCAACGCCGCAAGTTCCGCCAAAACGCGTTTTTTCAACTCCGCGTCCGAAAGTTCTTTCGGTTGCGACGGCGAAACGGCGTTCGCGGAAGTCGACGATTCTTTCGGTTGCGACGGCGAAACGGCGTTCGCGGAAGTCGACGGTTTTTTCGGTTGCGACGGCGAAACGGCGTTCGCAGAAGTCGACGGTTCTTTCGCGGCGGCGGACGACGGCGCTTTCTTCAAACGAACGCGGCCCGCTTTATTCAACCGAAGTTCAATCACGCCGCGCTCCGCTTCGTCGCAAAACGCCTTCTCCATAAACGAGGTAAAATTTCCCGAAACGCCGCAGGTCTTCCAGGCGACGCCCGCATTCGCCAAGCGCGAACCGAGCGCGCCGAAATCCGCCCACGTTTGCGCGTCGAAGAGCCGTTTCCATCCGTTTGTATCGCCGCGATCTCCGCCAGGATCCGCTTTTTCACCGCCGCAAGGTTCGCGTTCGTTTTCGCCTGATTTTCCATGTTTTTCCTTCGATAATTCCGTCGCTTCGCCGTTAAGCGCGACGTTTTTCATTCGCATTAACCGCCGATAGGCGCGTCGACTCCGCAAGCCGACGCGCCGCCCCTCGCGGAAACTTGCGTCCTAAAGATTTTGCTTAGACGATATTGCGCCCGCCGTTCCGATCACATTGCTTCCCCCTATTGCGACGGATGTTTATCAAAACTCTATCGGCGGCGACAAACCGTCCCGGGAAGCGCAAGTCAAATATTCCGGGCGGTTGTCGCCTTAACGGAACATTATACGCGAAATTTATTGAAAGATCAAGACGCCGCGACAAATTTCAGCGTTCTTTATCAGAGATAACAATATATTTAACAACCTCAAAAAACGCGGAGCCGCGCGCCGATAACGGCGGCAAGCTCCGCGTCTAAGCGTCCGGGCGTCGTTTCGTCCTTAACGAACGCCGGCGTTCGCGATCATTCCCACTCGATCGTTGCGGGCGGTTTCGAGCTGACGTCGTAAGCGACGCGGTTCACGCCGTCGACTTCGCTCAAAATGCGCGACGAAATCTTCGCCAACACCTCGTAAGGAAGCGGGTACCAGTCCGCCGACATAAAGTCTTGCGTCGCAATACAACGAACAACGACCGCCTTCTCGTAAGTGCGCTCGCCGTTCTTCGCGCCGACGCTGCGCACCGGAAGCAACACGGCGAAAGCCTGCGACGTTTTGCGGTAAAGACCCGCTTTCGTAATCTCCTCGACGACGATGGCGTCCGCCTCGCGCAAGCAGTCGAGATCCGGCTTCGAAACCGGCCCCAAACAACGCACCGCAAGACCCGGGCCCGGGAACGGGTGCCGCCAAACCAACTCTTCCGGCAAGCCGAGTTCCATCCCGACCTTGCGAACGTCCGCCTTGTACAGCTTGCGGAGCGGTTCGACCAGCTCGAATTCCAAGTCCTCGGGAAGCCCGCCGACGTTGTGGTGATACTTCACGGTCTTGGCGGGCTCGCCGTTTTCGCCGCCGCTCTCGACGACGTCCGGCCAGATCGTCCCTTGAGCCAAAAATTTCGCGCCGTCGACTTTACGCGCCTCTTCGGTGAAGACGTCGATGAACGTCTTGCCGATGATCTTGCGCTTCATTTGCGGGTCGTCGACGTCTTTCAGCAACGCAAGGAACCGCTCTTCAGCGTCGACGACGACCAGATTCGCGTCGAAATTTTCGCGGAAAACTTTCGCGACCGAGTCGATTTCGTTCTTGCGCATCAAGCCGGTGTCAACGAAAATGCACGTCAGCCGCGAGCCGATCGCTCGCGAAACCAGCGCCGCGACGACCGCCGAGTCGACGCCGCCGGACAAACCGCAAATCACGCGGCCGTCGCCGACCTGTCGACGAATGTTCTCAATGGAGGTTTCGACAAAATTCTTCATTGTCCAAGTTCCCTATCGCCTTGCAAAGTAAGCTAACGAAAACGCGACAAGGCGCGCGCCTTCGCCGAGCCGGGCGCCCTGAGGACGAACGGCTTTCGAAAAACTCCGAACCTCGAAAGCGCGCTCGCCCGGCGCCTTTAAACGCCTCGCGCCGTCTATTATAACGCGCTCGTCGATTTCGAAAATCCCCGCCCAACCGCTCTTTCAACGAAAAACCGCGACGACGACGGCGACAAATTTTCGATCGCGGTTTATTTTTCTCAACGTTTTTATTTATTTGCCACAAAAATCGTCGCTCGCCCAAGCTCGCGCTAATAACAAAATTCTTCGTTGTAATACGACGCCCCGTCGAATCGGCAAAATCATTAAAAACGCCGCATTTTCTTCGTTCTTTTTATTCGACGCAACTTTCTAAAAGTTAAACCGCGTCGACGAGCGAAACTTTACCGCCGCGCAAAAAAAATAAAAAATTTTAGAAAATTTTAAAAATCGAGTCGATTTCGCTCCAATTTTGGGCGGCGCGACGCTCATAATTAGTGAAAGAGAAAAAAACGGCCCGCGTTGAAATAAATCGATTGCATCGATCGTAGCGGGCTCAAAACGAAAAAAAACCAAAAAATCGTTCGAAAACGTCGTTTTCTCTCGACGCCGAGGGAAGATAACGCGTATAATAACAGAAGGGGCCGTCGTTCGCATTCGTCGACGCTCCGCCGTTCGCCCAACGTCGTTTCAAGCGGCGCGGGCGTTGAAATTTTAGGTGCTCCCATGAGAAAAGAAACGCTTTCCCGTCGCTCCGCTTCCCGCGCGAAAATTTTCGTCGCCGCGCTCGCCGTCGGTCTCGCCTGGGGGGCGGCGTCGGCGGCTCCTCAAACGGCGCCGTCGTTCGACGGTTGGCGTTTTCGAGTCGACGCGCTCGCGCTTTTCCAATCCGACGCAGCGGAGCCGCTTTCTTATCTCGACGGTTCCGGGCGACGCGTCGATCTTTCGGAACCGAACGCGCTTCCCGAAACGGCGCCGACGCTCGGCGAATCGACGACGCTTCTCGCGAATTTTTCAACGCCGGACGAAACGCCGATCGGCGCGACGCTTTGCGATCCGGAGCCGTTGGACGAAGTCGCAAGTTTCCCGGCCGAACCCGAAGAGCGCCCGGCCGACGCCCGTTTCGTCGAAGCCGCTTGGGCGGTCGCGGACGACGACGCCGAAAAGCGCCGCGATTGGTCGCTCGAACTGCGGCTCGAAGAGTTTGCGGAGCCGAGTTTCGCCGAAGTTGAAGCCCCGGCCTGGCGCGACGAGATCGCGGTCGACTTCGCGACTCCGGCGGAGCTCGAAGCGCTTCCGGCCGGCGCGAACGCGTTCGCGTCGTCCCTTGTTTCGCCGACGCTCCGCAAATTGTCGGCCGACGCTTCTTCCGCTTCCGGGTATTACGTCGAAACGACGAGCGTCTCCGACGCGAACGCGCCGCGAACGGCGTCCGTTCCGGCTTCCGTCGCGACGAGCGCCGCTCCGACTCGCGTCGGCGTCTTCTCCGCTTGCGGAACGTTCGAAGCGAACGGCGTCGCGAAAACACGAGTTCGCTGATCTTCGGCGCTCGGGTCGGCTCGTTCGAACGAAGGGAACGCGGCGGAGTTCCCGCTTCAAAAATCAAAGATTTCCGGCGCGACTCCGCCGACGGACGCTTTCCGTCTCAAAGAACGCCCTTCGTGCTCGGCACCCCGGTTTGGCGCGGGTCGCTCTCGACGGCGGCGCGAATCGATCGGGCGACCGACTTGAAAATCGCTTCGGCGACGTGATGCCCGTTCGATCCGTAAAGAACGCCGATGTGAAGATTGCAGGCGGCGGCGTTCGCAAAACCTTGCCAAAACTCGCGAACGAGTTCCAAATCGAACGTCCCGACGCGCTCGACCGGATAAGTCGCGTCGTAAACGAGATAGGGGCGCCCGGAAAAATCGACCGCGGTTCGAGCGAGCGTTTCGTCCATCGGGAGGAGGAAAAAACCGTAGCGCCGAACGCCTTTTTTGTCGCCGAGCGCGGTTTTGAAGGCGGATCCAAGCGCGATCCCGACGTCCTCGACGACGTGATGGCCGTCGACTTCAAGGTCGCCGTCGGCTTTCAACTCGATATCGACGAGCGAATGCGCCGCGAAAAGGGTCAGCATGTGATCGAAAAAGCCGATTCCGGTCGAGATTTTCGACGCGCCGGTTCCGTCGAGGTCGATCTTCAACCGAATTTGCGTTTCCTTCGTGTCGCGCTCGACCGCCGCCGTTCTCGCCATTTTACGTTCTCCTATTAAAATTTCAATTCCGATTTCAAATTTATTTGTCCGCAAGACGACGCGCCGCCGAACGACGTTTCCCGTCCGCGCCCGCCGTCGAAAGCGATTATACCCCGTCGCCGTTTTTTTGCAACCGGTCGACCGGACGCCCGGCTTTCTCTCGACGGCGAAACGCGAAACCTCGAGCCGAAACGTCGCGGCCGGCGACAAAACAAAAACGCGTTAAAATCGATAAAATCGGGAGATACGACGACGCGTCGACCGTTTGTTTGGCGAGAACTTTTTTGCGCGATCGTTCCGCCGTTTGTCGCAAACGCCGCGACGTCGGGTTTTAGCGTTATTCGCGTCGGGCTTCGACGATCTTGCGATAAGCGAAAGACAAAGTTTCCGCGACGACGGCGGCGTCGGTCGGAGAATTGTCGCGGTCGAACGAAAGCCGAACGGACGACGTCGCGTCTTCCGGCGAAAAACCGAGCGCAAGCAACGTCGGCGACGGCTCCGCTTCGCCGGAACACGCCGATCCGGTCGACGCGCAAACGCCCTTTAGATTCAAAATCTGCGCGAGCGCTTCGCCTCGAACGCCTTTAAACACAAGATTTATCGTTCCCGGCAAACGTCGCCGCTCGTCGCCGACGACGACGAAAGCGCCCCGCGGAAGCGCCGTCCGCAAGCGCTCGACGATCTCCGTCGTTATTCGCCGCGTCTTAACCGACGTATCGGCAAGGGTTGCGACGTTTTCCGAAAGCGCGCAGGCCATGGCGACCGCTCCGGCGACGTTCTCCGTTCCGGCTCGCAACCCGCGCTCCTGCCCGCCGCCCTCGATCGTCGGCGAAATCGTCGCGCCTCGACGACAAAAAAGGAACCCTATCCCCTTCGGCCCGTTGAACTTATGCGCCGAAGCCGTTAGAAAATCGACGCGCGATTCCCGAACGTCGAGGGGAATATGCCCGACCGCCTGCGTCGCGTCCGTATGAAACGGAACGTCGAACGCCCGCAACGTTTCGCCGATCTCCGCAATCGGTTGAATCGCGCCGATTTCGTTGTTCGCAAACATTATCGTCGCTAGATTTACGCTTCCTTTTCGAGAAGTCGCCAACATCGTTTTCAGCGCGTCGACGACGACGATTCCGTCGCGGTCGACCGGCAAATATTCCACGCCGACGCCTCGACGCTTCAACGCTTCGCACATTTTCCGCGCCGACGGATGTTCGATCGCCGACGCCGCGACGCGCCCGCCGTCCCAACGCTTCAATCCAACGTCAGCGTTCGCAAGGTTTGCGTCGTTTTTTCTTCCAACGCCAAGATTCCCGATCACCCAGGCGTTGCCCTCGGACGCGCCGGAAGTGAAGACGATCTCGTCCGGTTCCGCGCCGATCGATCCGGCGATCGAAGCGCGCGCCTCTTCAAGCGCTCGTTTTGCGGCGACGCCGAGCGAATGTCGGCTCGACGGGTTTCCAAAGGAATCGCGCAAAAACGGAAGCGCTTTCTCCAACGCGGTTTGCGAAAGGCGCGTCGTCGCCGCGGCATCGGCGTAAATCATCGTTCGTCTCCGTCGAAAAAAGCGCAGCCCTGATCTCGAAACTCTCGAATTTTTTCGAGCAAAAACTCGACGTCGACTTCCAGGTATTCGGCCAAACAATCCAAACAGTAAAAGCTTTTCGTTTCGGGATCGACGAGCTTTTTATTCAACCCTAACTCGTTTTTTTTCACGAGTTCGCGCCCGCAAACGCAACACTTTTTCAAACGCGCCATCGTCAATCCTCGCGAACGGTAAACTTCGGCAGATTTTTACCGCCAAACTCTTTAGGATCAAGGATCCCAAGTTGGATTTTCACGAGATCGCGCATGGCGACCGCTCGTTGCAGGCAGTAAGTTCTAAAATCGTAAACCGATATTTCACAAGCGTTTCGAACGTGCGGGAAAAGAAGTTTCAAATAAGCGGTCGCGACGCGTTTCACCGCTTCGACGTCTCTCGTGTCGGCGCGTTCCGGAACGACGACCAATTCGTCGACGATCGCTCGATAACTTACGTCGTCGCGCAATTCGTGCAAAATCGCCGTAAAATATTCGGAATTCAGCGCCCACCCCCTGATTTTTAAATCGTCGTTCATTCGCGGAATATTCCAACCTCTGATAAACCCGTGAAAACGATCGATTAACGCCGATTCGTGAAAAACGGTCGGCAACGTTTCGAACATGTCGCCGTACCCGTCGGTCTCCATCGCGTCCATCGGAACGTTCCCGCTTAGAACCAATCCGGCCTCGCCTCGACCGGCGAAATCGCCGACGGTGAACGTCCCCTGTTCCAGATACCCCTTCAACGCGGCGCGCATTTCGTCGACGTCGCCGAACCGAATCGTTTGCACCTCGTCGAGCGCGACGAAATCGTAACCGGCGACGAGCCCTTCCTTTCTCTTGTTTTGATCGTAAAACATTTTAGCGCGGGTCATTACGCCGCCGCTCGAGAGCCAGCCGAAACGACCGACGCGCCCGTACAAGTACGATTTTCCCGTTCCTTTGGGCGCCAATTCGATCAAATTCAAACGCTTTTCGACAAAGGGCAAAAGCCGCGTCAGCATCGTCAGCTTTTGTTCTTTATCGTCGTAACCGCTTGCGTTATAATCGATTGCGCCCAACAAAACGTCGATCCATTCGTTCAACTCAAATTCTCGCCGCGCGTCCTTGAAAAAATCGACGTCGATCGCGTAAGGGCAAAAGTTCTTGAAAGCGACCAACTTAATTTTGCCGTCGAGCTTCGGTTTCGCGTCGGCGTCGGGAAAGCGATAGCCCAAACTCAAAAGCCCCCAGGTTTCGCGCCCGGAGTCGAGTTCGTCCTTAACGCTTTGCCAAATCGAAGGTTCGATCAACGTATGCGCCGACGTCAAGCCGTAATCGGGCAAATTGAAAGCGATCTCGCCTTTCTTGATATTCACGTCGACCGAAATTTTCGCAAAAATTTTAACCGGTTCGCCCTCCGCGACCAGCTGCGACTTTAAAACGTTCCACTCGTCTTTGTTCGGCAGCCTCTCGCGCACAAAAGCGTTGATGGCATCGACGTCGACGCCGTTTTCGTCGACTTCGAAATGCTCCAAAAGCCAATCGCGCATAAACGACGGCAGACTTAAACTGGAAAATAACGAGGTTTTGCGCAAGTCTTTATAAACGACCATACCGTCGAACACGTTTCGCAATTTATCGATCATCGTCGCCTCTCGAATCAAAAATCGCCGTCAAAATTTTTCTTTATCCCGCCCGGAACCGCCTTAAATTCAAAGGGCCCCCAAACGTTCGACTCCAACGCAAACCGCGCCCGGTAAACGCCTTTTTTCTTAACGTCGGTCAAAACGGCGGAAAAATGTTGCCCGTCGTCCGTTCGCGCCGGATACCGTTTCGACGCGCCGGCCGTTTCGAGCGTAACGAACGCGTCGCCCTTAAGCGGTTGTTTTGCAAAGAATTCGAGCGTCGGCGCCTTATTGAAAGCGTAGCGAACCTCCAAAGTCGACAACTCGACGGCGACGCGCGATCTGCTCGGCTCGTTAAACGTCAGTTCGACGACGGGAACCAGAATCTCCTCGAGCGTCGCTCCGCCGCGCGTTTCGCCCGTTTTTTGAGCGCTCAACGCCGCCAAACGGCTCGCGCCGCAATCGCCGGTTATCACGATCCGCCGCAGTCCCCGCGATTTCAGTTTTCGAGCGGCGCGTTTGATCAAATCGCCGACAACCTCCAACTCGTCGGCCAAATAAAGAGGCGCCGCGGTCGGGCAAACGCTCGAATCGTCGTCGACGATTCCGTCGCGCTTGATCGCGTCCAACCGTCCTTCCAAAAATTTTTCGCCTTTCCATTCGTCGCAACACGTTGCATTTAAAGCGTTTGCCGAAGGCGTCGCCGAGCGCGCGACGCGGTGCGAAACGCTCAAACCTTCCCTGCGCGCCGCCGCTTCTATAAAAGCCAAATACTCGACGCCGAGCGCTTCGCACCAATACAAACCGATTTCGTCTTCCGTTTCTCCGTTCGATTTAGCTTGACGCAACGCGTCGTCGATCGCGGCGTCGCGCGTCGGAAGTCGATTATACAAACGGCTTTGCGCGATTTCCTCGACGCGACGTTCAAACTCCGGTTCAACGTTTCCCGCCAACTTTTGCCGTTTATAGTCGGTAAAATAATCGGCAAGGAATTTCGAATCGTTTTCCGCGTTTATATAAACGTTTTCAGCGTAATCGATCAAGTCGGGATAAACGCGCCTCGTCGTTTCCGGTTCCAACCAACCTTGACGCCGGATCGCTTCGCGCCGCTCCGCCGCCGTCAAGTCGGTAAGTCGTTTAATTCGATTCTTTAACGACTTATCGCGGCGATTTTCCGCGACAAATTCTCGCGCGTCCGCTTCGTCGAACCCCAGCTTTCGCAACAGATCCTTGCGTTCGGCGTGAAGTCTCCAAAACTGCGGATCGTCCGCGTCGACGTCCAGGATCGCGCCGACGACGCTCGCCTTTAAGTTCTTGCAATTGCTGGTTTTATCGAGAACGCGTCGCAAATACGGGCTCTTCTTTTTATCGACGCGCATTTGCAGGGCAATGAAATAAAGCCAACTCTCGCAACCGTTTAACGCTCGTTCAAAAATCGACGTCTCGGCAAGCTCGCCGTCCCAGCCGCGCTTGCGAAAAACCGCTTCCCAATCGTTGTTTTCTTCGAAAAATTCACGGGCCAACGCGCCCCAATTCTCGTCGTCGCCGCAATTTCTCAACGCTTCGACGTTGGACAGATAAGGCGCGATCAGGTCGAACGCCGACGCGATCCGCCGCGTCGAACAAAGCGCCGCGTCCAAATTCAAACGGGTCTTAACCGCAAACGTCGTCGAACTTTGCGACGACGCGCTTTCGCCGTCGACGTTCTCGAAAGCGGCCAGCAGTCGCTTGAGTCCGATCAAGCAATTATCGTACGAAAGCTCGGGAGCGATCAGCTCGATCCGAATATCGCTCCTGCAATCTTCCGAAAAATAAAGACGCGTCGGACGATCGAAACGCCGGTCGTCGCGTCGCATCGCCCTAACGATCTCGGCGACGCCGCGCAACAGCAAAACCGCTTTTCCCTCGCCTTCCAACGTCAAAGAACGCAACGTTTCAAGTTGAACGCGCGCTTCGCTTTCTCCGCGCAACGCCAAATACTCTCCAAGCCCCCAAAGCGCGCGATTTTCATCCGCTCCTTTCAATTTGTCCCGCGCCAGATCGAGACAGGGCTCGCAATCGGCGTCCTTGCAGAACTCGCTTGTTTTAAGGACTTGGAATCCCATCTCCAACAAAGTTCGTTTGGCCGCGCTCAATTCGGAGTCGCCGACGACGTAAAAAAACGGCGTCTCGACGTCCGAACTTAAATATTTTTCAATCGCTTTTTGGGCTTGAGAAATCATTCGTCGTCTCCCAAAATTTCGAGGCCGACCGTCGCGTTCTCTTTCACAAGCCTTTTCAAATAAGACTTTAACTTCGTTTCGTTCATATTGTCGATCTTCAACAGCACGCGCTCGACGCCTTGCGAACGGTATTCGGAGTCGACCATATTGCGCGCTAAACTTTCAACGCCGGGATTCCCGAACCAGTCGTAAACGCGAACCGACGTTGTTTGCAGGACTTCGCGGATCTGATCGCAGGTAACGAGCCGCCGCGCTCCTTCGGATTTGAGAAAAGCCCTTTCAAACGCGTCGCGCCGTCGGTCTTCGTCGTTCAAAAAACGGAAAAAATCGGCGCTTTGCAAATACTCGAACGCTTCGTCGATCTCGCTTTCTTCCGGATTCGCCTTGTTCAACGTCTCGAAAGCGCGTTTGGCGTCCTCGAACTCTTCGTCGGGAATCATGCATAAAATCGGCGTTTTATTGAGTTGCGACCATTCGATCGGCGATCGCGTTCCCGTTTTATCGAACCAGAATTTCGCAAGTCGCGCCTTTAAACGAAGTCGCGATATCTTGGCCGCTTCTTCGGCGACGATCGCTTCGCATTCGGACGTTGAAAATTCGAGCATCCCCAGCGGCATGCGATTGCGCAAACGGTCGATTTCTTCGTCGTTCAAATTTTCAAGGATATTTGCGTAAACCTCTTTAAACGCTTCTTTTCCAGCGCTCAACAATTCGCGAACCTCGGCGCGTCGCGCTTTCATTTCGTTCGTCGTCGCCTTCAAGAAATCGACTTGAATCGTTTCACCGCGAATAATTTGGCTCAACGCGTCGATAAAATTTTCCAACTCGACGCAACGAGCCGCCGCCTGCGCGATCGAAAACGGAATCCTCCGCGCCGCTTCGCGCAACGCGTCGAGAGCGGCCTTTTTCGAGCTCGCTTTCGTCGACGTTCGAAGAACCTCGTTCGTCGCGTTCGCAAAAGCGTATTCGACCGCCAGGTTCCTCAGTTCCTCGTCCTGCGTTTCGTCGTTCCAAAGCGCCTGATGTTTAACGCTTGTAAACCGCGTTTTTACGTCGCTTAAAATGTTCGTTTGCGCTCCGATCTTTTCGGCGAGATCCCAAAGTTCGCCGCCGTCGAAGTCGCGCAGATAAAGCTCGGCGCCGCCGCTAAAGTTTTCCGGTTTCAGCGCTTCCTTCAATTCGTCGCCCAACGACCGGCGTTTCAGCGCGATCGCGCCGATCTCCCGGGCGATTTCAAGCTGCGCGTCTCCCTCGCTTTTATGCAAGTCGACGAAGCGTTCGGCGATTTCGTAAATCTCTTTTCCAACGACGTTTGCGATAAAACGCAGCGGAAAACCGCGACGCAGCAGACACGCCGAAACCGCGCTCGCTCCCTGCGCGGGCGACGAGCAATTTTTCGGAGCGCCCCAAGCGGGCAAAACGTCGTAAAACGCGCGTTCTTCCGGCGTTTGCTTCACGATGTAAGAATCGTTTTTCGCTTGTCCGTCGATCAGCGTGCGCAACGCGTCGCTTAACGAATCGACGTTCATTTCGCACTGCAAGCCGCGCGAATCGGAAAACCGCAACTTTCTGTCCTCGCCGTATTCCTTTAAAAGGAAACCGGTTAGGAACGAATAACAATTGCAGCGCGCAAACCCCCGTTCGTCTTGAAGAAAATTCCAAATCTCCGAAAGCGCGATCTGCCCGTTTCTTTTAAAGGAAGCGGCGATCGTTTCGTCGAGCGCGATCTTGATCTTCGAAATTTTTTCGTTCGGAAAAGCCTTCCAATAATCGGGCAACGTTAAAATTTCCGCCGTCGAAAAGACCTTTTTTTCGATCCCGACCACGACGCCGCTCGTTTTTCCCGCCCGAGCTTCGAGCCCGTTTTTCACGCTCGCTCTCGTTTGCGTCGCTTTTAACATGTTGTCGGTCAGTCCGTCAAAATCGAACGACGTTCGAAACTTCGTCGTTACGATCTCCCGCAGGACGTCGCGCAACGCCTCCGCGGATCCGCAACGCCAATCTTCGCCGTTGTAATACGCGACGTAACGCCCCTTTTCAAACGCGCGCTTCCATTCTCGCAAAATCTCTTTCGCTTTGGCGGCGTTGGAACTCGACGCGGCGCGATCGGCCCCCTGATAGTATTCGGCAAGCGCGCTAAACTCGACGTAATCCTCGATTTGTTCATCGCTTAGGAAAGTCGCGGAAGCGTCGATCAACACGACGTCGCGGTATTCCCGTCTCGCCGCCGACTCGCGAATCTTCGCGCGCAGCTTCTCCGCTTCGTCTTTTCGCGTCGCAAAACCGGCCAGCGCCGCGAAACGCCAGGATTCCCGGCCCCGTTGGCAAAGATCGTTCAATTCCCGCGTCCACCCGTCGAACGAAGCGCCCGCGATCTCGCCGGTTCCCGGAATGCGTTCAAAACGCAAATTTAAGGCCGCCCCCAACGCAAGAGCGTCGCGAGCCCCCGCTTCGTCGACGATTCTGCTCGTCTTTAACCCGTTGCGAATCCTATCTTTAATCTCGTCGATCCTCGCCTGGTCTCCGGTCGACATTTCGACGGCGTAAACCTCGGTTTTTTTGTCGATCTTCTTTTTGAAGAGAACCCCGGCGCGGATCATTTGGTTGGCGATGTTGCAGGAGCGCGCCCCCTCAAAACACGGCGTTCCTTCGAACACGCCGCGCAGATTCTCCTCGGTCGCGTGAAAGAGCGGAACGGAACCGTTCAACGCGCAGTCGAGCGCCTGCATCGTAAGGATCGCCTTCAAAATGACCCGCTCTTCTTCGCGCAAATTTCGGCGTCGCGATTCGTAACCGTCCAAAACGTCCGCGATCCGACGATCCAAATCGCGCCGCCCTTTCTCGTAAAAGAAGTTCCAAAGCATGTCGATCGTCAAAAGCGGCCGCTCTTCCTCCGGGCCGTAATTTTTGATAAACCATTGGAACGCTTGCGTTTCGCCGTCGTCGACCGTTTTAATAAAATCGAACATGCTACGCTGATTCGACTTAAAGGTCGACGCGATATATTTCAGCGCGACGGCGGCGCTCGGATGAATCGGCATAATGTTCTTCATCGTCCGCTCGTCGACGCGAACCAGGGAAGCGACGGCGCGGCGCGAATTTCCCAATCTCGAGTTCAAGTCCTCGGCCATGTCGCACCAACGCTCGCCCATTCCCTCGCGAACGGCCAGGGCGCAGGCGATCAACTCGAAAGCGACGGAGTCGGGCAATTTAATTTCCACCTGCAGAAAACGGTCGCGAAGTTTTCTCCAGTTGGGGTCGGTCGCGACGGAATAGTGCATCATTTCATGCGTGATCGGCACGATAAAAAACGGCGTTTCCGCGTTCAGTTCGACCAAACGCTGAAACGACGACCAACTGTTTTCGTTGCGTTGAAAATACTCGGAAAATTCGTCCCAAATAAAGACGATTTGCAGTTTGTTCGCCGCGATCACGTCCTTGAGCCAATCGCAAAGGGCGTCCACCGTAAGTTCAAACGCGGTAATACCTTCGGCGTCGCCGATTTTCAAAATTTCCTCGATCAGGCCGCCGACGTCCCCGTCGCCGCGCAACCTTTCGAGAACTTCGTCGGTCGAGCGATAAGGAAAGGAAGAATATTTGTCCTTCAACAGCGCGTCGAACATCGTTTTCTGCGCGTCTCTCGAAAGCCACTCGACGACCGACTCGCGGAGCGTCGCGCTTCCTAAACACTTGCATCCTCTTTCTTTAAGCGCTTTCAAAACGCTTTCTTGCACCGCGAAAAAGAGCTTGCGATTGTCGTTGATCTCGCTCGTCGACGAACGGTAAACGGTCAAAACGCCGCGCTCTTTGCACTCGATCAGCTTTTGTAGCAGAACGCTCTCTTTTTTCAGCGCGTCGTATTTTCCCCAATACTTTTGGAGCTTCTCCCGCGGAACCTCCAAGATGCGCCGCAAAGCGTACGCGCACTGGGACTTGCCGCTTCCGTACGCGCCTTCGAGCCAAAGCGATTTCTTGTCGACGCGATTTAAAATTCGCTCCAACTTTTTCAGCGCGTCGATAAAAGTCGCGTGAGGGTAGGTTCGCATCCAAAAATCGGGATCGCTTTCCTCCCCTTTTTTAATCGACGAATCGCTGATCGTCGGAAAATAATCTTCGTCGACGTCGAAATAAGCGTCGTATTTTTCGCTGCGCATACCGGCCCCAAATCTCTATAAACGTTGTCAATGAAAGCGTTAAAAACGTGAGCAAATTAAAATAATCGCAAAACGTCGGCGGAAGTTTTGTCGTCCGCCAACGAGATCTTTTCCAAATCGTGCGTGAAGGACGCGTAAATAAATTCGGGAAATTTCGCGGTAAGTCCGTTCAAAATAGGGATCATTTCTTCGCGTTCGAGCCCGAAGATTCGAGTGGGCGACACGCCGTCGCGCTCAACGGAGTCGTCCAACAGGACGGACAGCCTGAACTGCTTGTAATCGCCGCACTTCTCCGCAAACTTGAAGAGCCCGTAAAGAACGACGAGCGGCTCCGAAACGACGCACTTCGTTCGAGTTAAGACCTCGGTTTTGTCGGCGTCCCTGTCGACTCGCCCAAACTTTAAATTCGTTCCCATCGGCGTCTCGACGACGCGCTTAAACGCTTTGCAGATAGACTTAGCGTCCTTGATCTTCACGTCGGCGGCGATCAGTTTTTGTTCGACGCGTTCCCGCAGGTTCTCCGTTCCCACGTCCAGATTGCGAACGTACCACTCAAACTGCGGATTCCGCGCGACCAGATTGATCAAGATAAGTCCTTGCGCCGTCTCGCTTTTCCAGTCGAGACGTTTCGCCAACGCGGCGAAGGACGTAAACTCTTTTTTCGCGCATAATTCGGAATCTCGCAAAAAGCGTCCGAACATCGAAAACTGATTCGGGCCCAGCGAATGCTCGGTGAAGAACTTATTTTCCAAAGCGAAAAAGGATTGCAACCACTCGATTTGCGGCGCGTGGTCGGCAAAAGAATTCAAGCTCGTTTTTTTCACGGACACGCCTCCTCCCTGCGGATGACGGAGCGAATGGAACAACAGGCAACCGCTGTCGATCTCGTGACACTCGCGGCATCCGATACAATCGGTTATCTGAATTTTATTGTCGACAAAACGAATCGCGCCTTGATGACAGTTGGACGCGCAAACGTCGCAACCGACGCAATAAGCGGCTTTACGAAACACCTGGCGAAACTGTTTGCTAAACGCCGGACGCTCTTTCAACGCGGTCTCGGGTATCTTAACGACGATCTCCCCGTCGGTTTCCCGCAACGAAAACTCGATCAACTCGCGATCGTAATCGACGGTAAACGCGTCGCTTCCGATTTGGCGAACGTGTCCGAGCGTTTTGATCCACTCCCGCCAATCGGACGTCGGCGCGATCGCTCTTATCGTCAACGCGCCGTCGCAAGTCGTTTCAAGACAACGGAATACGTTGTTATTCAAGTCGCGGCCGTTTTTTCTCGCGTTCCAACCGCCGTTCAAAACGTACGAAAGCCGCTTTTCGTCCGAATCCTCCGGCGCGTCGTATCGGCTCCGAATCGCGTCGACGTAAAAATCGACCTCTTTTTGGTAACGCGCTCGACGAACGTATTCGTTCGCGCCGCTCGACATCGGACAAAACAAACAGCCGGCGCGCGCCAACCCCTTTTTATAAGCGGCGTTTATCGGCAGATCGTTGGCGTATAAGTAAAGCCAAACTTCCGCCGAAGTCCAATCGAGAATCGAGTTATGACTGTACTGCCCCTTTTGTTTTTTTCCGAAATTTTCCTCGTCGTATCCAAAACGCCGCAAGCTTTCGTGCCGTCGCACGCCGACAAAATCGAGCCCCGTGTAATCGACGCGACGCGTTATCTCCCGCAATTTCAACGTTTGCGGCGCGCTTTTATGAACGCTGCAACACCAGCGAAGGACGCGGGACGGCGGCCCGAAAATCGCCCAACTTTCCTCCGGCGTCATTCTCGATCTTGCGATGTGAAACGCGACGCCGTCCGCTTCGCAAGCGCGCCGCGTCGCCTCGACCGTCTCGAGCGTGTCCGGAAATTCCATTCCCGTATCCGCGAAAAGAACGACGTAACCGTCGCGAGGAAGCGTTTTACGCACCAGATCAAGAAGAACGACGCTGTCCTTTCCGCCCGAAAACGCGACGTGAAAACAATCGAGCTTGCCGCGCCGCTTCTCGTACACGTTTTTGATCTTTTTAACCGTCGCGTTTTCAATGATTTCGAGCGTTTTCGCATTCGCGGCGATCATTTTTTTCAGGTCGACCGGCCGCAGTTTGCGCCCCTTGGGTTCCAGTTCGAGCGCGACCCCGTTTTCGTCCTTTTCAAGAACGATCTCCGGCGCTTCGTAAAGGTTGCCGCCTTTTAAGTTAGCGACTTTTCGACCGCGATAATAATAAACGTTCGCTTCGGCCCACATGTACGGCGCTTCGTTTTGCGCGTCGTATTTCCAAACGTCGCCGAACCCCAGCAGATCGAGTTCCGCCGCGTAAACCGGGCGCGGTTCCTTCGACATTTTGCCGTCGCTCGAACTCGGATTCAATAAAATGCCGCCGGTCTTCGGATCGTACGAATACGAATACATCAGAACGTTTCCTTTCGTATCGTTTTGGCTTTTGAAATAATGTCGCCAAGCGCTTTATCGGAACGTTCGTCGGCAAGATAACCCGCGTCGATCAAGACGTTGGCGACCGCCGATCTATTAAGACAAACGTTCGCGAACGCGACAAATTCGCTCGCGCCGTCAAGAAACGTCTTTTTCGAATCGACGCGAAACACGGCGCCGCACGACGACGTGTTAAAAGAGCGCGCTTCCCAACGATAACGTCGGCTGAAACGTCGACAAAAACTTTCCAGAACGCAAACGTTCCAGGCGACGCCGCAACGCGGAAACTGAGAAAACGACGTAAACTCTTTCGAACCGGCGTGTTCGCGTTTCGGTTCGAGCGTCGAAAAGAACGCGTCGAGCGCGGCGTCGGTCGCCTCGACGTCAAAATCAAGAAAACGATCCGGAAGGAAAACGCCCTGTTCCGAACAAACGAGCGAAGTCCAAGCCGCCTCCAAGGCTAAAGTTCGAGCGTTGGGCGCGGAATCTTCCGTCAGATCGAGCGCAAAATCGCGAATTTCGTTCAGATCCAAACGCGAAACGGAGGCGAGGCAAAAACGCCGAACGACGTCGACGCGGTTCAGCTTTTCCTCCTTCTCAGAAATCAGGCGTCCGTGCAGTCGAAACTCGCCTTTTAACGCCAATTCGAACAAGGCGCGACGCAAAAGCTCCGGCGGAGCCTCCTCGTTGCGCGCTTCGAGCCGACCCAGCGGCAGTTCGCCGATCGTTAAGAAGCCGACGCTGTAAACCTTGTCTTTAGCGAAGTTAAGAGAGGCTTCTCTTTCCTCTTTCGGGACGTCGAGACGATCGAAACGAACGTAAAGCTCCTTGTCGACGCTAAGAAACGCGTCCGACTTTGCAAGAACGGCGTCGACCGTCGCCGCCGGGATATAGGGCAAACGTTCGCGCAGATCGGCGACGCGCTCGCACGCCGCGTCGCTCCAAACGCGGAGAATTTCCGCCTCGACGACCTTGTCTTCGGACGGTTCGCCGTCGGGTTCCGCCGCCCCCGCCGACCTATATATATATATATATATTTAAGTAATTTTCAGCAAACCGGATCTTCCGCCCTTCGAAAGCGGCGCAAAGTCCTTTTATTCGGTCTTTTAGCAATTCCAGCGAAAAAAAGTCGGGAAGCGCCGAAGCGACGCGCTCCAAAAGGGACTTGTAAAAAATCGCTCTCGCGCCGGAGTCAAACGCGCTTTCAATCTCCGCGCGAATCGTTTCGTCCGTCGTTTTTTCGACAACGTAAACCTTTTCTTCGCAAAGAATTCCGACGTCCGCGACCGCTTCTTTCAAAGCCGCGTCGTCCCAACGAGCGATCTCCGCGCCCGCCTCGCCGTTCGTTTCCTGAGCGTATTTTCGCAAACGATTCGCTTCGATCGTCGAATTTAAACGAAAACCGTTGGCAAACCGTTCCGACAAAAGACTTTGCAACAGCTCGAGCGCCGCACCGTCCGCGGACTCGCCGGACGCCGTCGCGTCTTGAAGCCGAACGCCGGCCGTCCGCGCCGACTCGCTTTCGCTCGCCCCAGGCGCCGCCGCGACGCCGTCGGAAGCCGTCTTTTTCTTCGCGTAAACGCCCTTGCCGCGACACTCGTATTTTGAGGAAGCGTCCAAATAGGCGCGAATCTTGGACTTAGGAATAATCGTCCAATCCGCCAAAACGTCAAGTTTGAGCTCTTCGTCGCTTTGCCAAACGCGTTTGATCTCGCCCAACACTTTTTGGGGCTCGCTTCCCGGCGTCTTCGTTCGCTCAAAATATTCGTCGTAAAACGCGTAATTTCGGAAATAAACGCGCAATCGATTTTGAAGAGCCGCGGGCGTTTCAAAGCGGTGTTTGCGCAGCGCCGACTTGTAACGTTCGAAAAGCGCCTCGTAATAAACGACGCGAACGCCGCTCTTCCAAAGCCCTTCGACCAATTGCGTCAAATAGTTTTGCCCGGTTTTTAAAATAACGTAAACGAATCCGTCGGCGCAACATCCGACGCCGGCGATCCATTGGAGCAACGTCGCGTCGCTTTCTCGATCCAAAACCGGATCCGCGGCGCGAAAACGCTTCAGATCGGCCGCGTTCCGCAACGAAAAACCGGTTCTAAAGTTATAATACAGAACGTTTGCGATCCGCTTGACCTTATCGATCGGGATCTGATCTCGCGAAACGCGCTTGACGCCCCAAACTTCGCCGCGCGATTCCCCGTTTTCTTCGCTTTCCCCGTTTTCTTCGCTTTCTTCGTCTTCAGAAGCGCTTGCGTTCGCCGTTCGCCGCGGATCGTTCGTCGGAGACGTCGGAGCAATTGTCGGTTTCGATTCCGACGTTTTAAACGGATAAACGACGCCGCCGACGCAAGTTCCCGCCGATTTTAGCAAATTCAGCCGTTCCCCGGCGTTCAAGTTCAAGCCAAGACCGGCCTCCGCCTGCAACTTCTCGCCGAACAGGGCGAACTCCCGCGTTCCCGTCGTCGCTCGACAGCCAAGCGGAAAATATTTGCTTAAAACTTTTTCGGCTTTTTCTACTAAATATCGAGGAAACATAACGCGATCGAACTTCTCAACATTACCCAAACTCAACGCAAAATCAAACAATTTTCAAAACTCGACGGAAAATTTATTTTTCGTCGTTTCTCCGCAAAACCGTTTCATTCTCAAACGTTTCCTTCTCGTCCGCTCGTTAAGCAAAAGCGCCTTTGCCGTCAAACGACTTACCGCCTTAATTTTAGCGTTCGCAACCGTTTGCGACGCGGCGATCGCGTCTTTTAATTCCCCGCGATCTTCCGATTTCCTCTTTTTCCGTTCGTCTTGCCCCTTAACAAACGACGCGCTTTACGCAAGTTCGATCGTAAAGCGCGCCAAAACGTTGTTTACCCGACGTCGAAACGCAAAGGAGCCGAACGTTTCTTCGTCGCCGCCGATCGGCGTTCCGTCGTCGGTTTCCCGACCCGCGGAAAATCCCGTTCCCCCCGCGCTCGCGAACGCCCGACGTTTTTTAACGGCGCGGCGGAACTTCGGCGAAACTTCGCCCTAACCCGATTTTCTCCATTCTAATGTAAAGGAAAAGTTTTTGCAACCCGTCCCATCCGGCGTCCAACCTGAAATTTCCCCCTTCTTAAGCCCGCCAAATAAGAAGTTGCGTTTCATCGACGCCGCGCGCTCTCCGCAAACGCTTCTAAAAAATTTTTATCGTCCGTTACAATTTTATCGTTTATACCATTAATACCCCTTCGACGTCGGTCGCGCCGCCGAATCCGCCCCCGTTCGGCGTTCGGCGTCGACGCTTTTTAATAACGCCGGCCGGTTGCGCAAGCGAACGCGTCGCCAACTCGGCAACCGCTTCCCGAACGCCGCGACGTCGCAAATCTCGACACCTCGGACGCGAAACTTGCGGAATATCGGGCTCAAAAAAACGCGCCGACGAACCGCAAAGTCCGCCGACGCGCCTTCATTTCGCCTCTTTTCGCCGACCCGCGACGTCGACGCAAATCGCCCGGATTAACGGTCGCCGTTCAGGAACCGCTCGATCAACGCGAGACAGGCGTCCGTTTGCGCGTCCGTTCCGACGCTGATTCGGAGACCGTCCCCCCAGCCGGGATAATTCATGAGCCGAACAAGATAACCGTTGCGTTTTAGATATTCGTACAATTCTTTGTGCGAAACCGCGCCGGCCGGCCAAACGTTCCAAGTGAAGTTCGCGCTCGAATCCGGAACGACGAACCCCAGTTCGCGCATTCGTTTCGTTTGCCGTTCCCGCGTCGCGACGATTTTCGCCGTCGTTTCGGCCAGCCACTCCCGATCCTGAATCGCCGCCGTCGCCGCCGCGATCGACAGCCGGTCGCAGTTGTACGAATCTTTCACCTTCAGCGTTTGCTCGATCAGCTCCGGCCGCGCGATCAGGAACCCGAACCGCAACCCGGCCAACGCGTAAGCCTTGCTCATCGTTCGGGAAATCGCGACGTTCGGCTTTCGCTTGACGAGCTCGACGCAGTTAAAACCGGCAAAATCGGCGTAAGCCTCGTCGACGACGAGCGGGCAAGGGAGCGAATCGGCGATTTTTTCGATTTCCGCAACGGAAAGAACCGTCCCGGACGGCGAATTCGGGTTCGGCAAATAAACGAGTTTCAGCGAATCGGGCGCCACGTTTTCAAGCGGCCGCGCGCGGAACGGCGTCGGCTCGTTCGTCGGGGCCTGCGCAAAATATTCCGGCAACCGCCAATCGGCGTCGAACAGCACCTCTTCGCTTCGGGCGCCTTGGATTTCGGCGAGCGATCGGTACAGGACGTAACTCGGATAGGGCAGCCGCAACAGTTCGTTTTCGCCGACGAAGGAGCGCGTCAACACGGTGAGGACGTCGTCGCTTCCATTTCCGCACATAATCCAATCGGGTTCGACGCCGTAAAGCGCCGCGGCGGCTTCCCGGAACGGTTGCGCGACGGCGTTCGGATAGCGCGAAAGCCCCTGGTCGGCGACCGCTCGAATCGCGTCGTAAGCCTTTTCCGTCGCGCGATACGGATTTTCGTTCGTATTTAACTTAACGGCTTCTCCGTCTTTCGGCTGTTCGCCCGGGACGTACCCCGCCATCGCCGCGACGTTCGCTCGCACAAAACCCATTCCAATTTCCCCTAACTTCCTAAATTAACGCAAAATCGCCGTCGTCTCGTCCGTTCGAAACAGCGCCGGTCGCCGACGTTATTAATAATGTAAAGTTTTTCCGTCCGCCGTCAAGCGGAAGTCGTCGAAAAAAGCCGCTTTCCGCCCGGTCAAAACGCCGCGCCGAAAAAAATCGCCGCCAACCAAACGCCCAAAATCAGCAAATTTTTCGAGCTCAATTCCAGAACGCGAATCAATCCCCGCCCCGAGCCGACGCGAACGAGCGTTCTCCAAGCGCGAACGTGTAAAAACAGGTAAAATAGCAAAAGAGCGACGGTCGAAGCGCCCCAATCGCCGCGCCGCGAAAACGCCGCCGCCAGCAAACCGGCGACGATCAAACCGTTCGCAAGGTAAAAATAACGTCCGAAACGTTCGCCGAAAATAGCGATTAACGTAAATTTGCGGTTTTTGCGGTCTTCGTCCCGATCGCGGTAATTGTTCGCGACCAAAATATTGTCCGTCGCAAACCCGACGGCAAGCCCGACCAAGGCGGCGTCCCGGGTAATTTCGCCGGTTTGGAGAAAATAGGTAAAACCAACCGCGACGAAACCGAAAAACGCGACGACGAGCGCGTCGCCGAGTCCGATATAAGCCAACGGCAAGGGGCCCGCGCTATACAATAGGCAAAATACGCAAGATAAAACGCCGACCGCGACCAGATTCCAACCGCCGATCGGAATCAACGCCAACCCGCAAACGCAAGCCGCCGCCAAAACGACGAACGTTCCGACCGCCATCGCCCGCGGCGAAATCCAACCGGACGCGACCGCCCGCGCCGGGCCCTTGCGCTCTTCGCCGTCGACGCCTTTCTTATAATCGGAATAATCGTTCGCAAAATTCGCCGCTATTTGCGACAAAATTGCAAAACCCAAACAACAAAACGCCGCTCGAACGGAAAACGAATCGATCGCGCCCCTCGACGCCAAATCGGCGGCGCCAAGCGAAACGCCGACCAAAACCGGAACGAACGCCGCCGACAACGTTTTCGGCCGCGCCGCCAGGATCCAAGCGCCCGCCGTCGACGGTCGCGGAGCGTTTTGCGCCGAGTTTTCCGTTTTTTCCGGTTCTTCCGCCGTTCGTTTCATCGTCGCCGTCCTTTCGCCGCGCTCGCTATTTTCGCTATTTTCGCTATTTTTCACTTAATCGTTTCGATCGTCCCAGCCGTTTTTCAACGACAAAACGCCGCCCCGCAAGCGACGACGGCGTTTCAAGCGTTTTTATCGCTTCAATCGTCCCAAACCGCCGCCCGATCGGTCAAGCGGCGGTCAAACCGGGCGATTTCAAGTCAAATTGGGCAATTCGTAACCTTTGCGTTGTTCCCGCGAGAAGAACGACGCGGCCTGCTCGTCGCCGACGATCTTCTCGTTTTGCGAATCCCAACGGATCGCGCGCTTCAAACGGCAGGAAATGTTCGCCAGGTGGCAAACGTGCATCCCGAGCACGTTCTCTTCGACGTTCGAAACCGGCGTTCCGCCCTCGCGAACGCAACGCAAAAAGTTCGCTTTATGCCCTTCGACCGGTTTTCCGTTGAAAAGCGCGACAAAATCCTCGTCGGTCAGCTCGGAACGAACGCCCTCGTCGATAATTTTTCCGGCGATGCGAGCGCGGTTGACGTGAATCCGGCCCTTCGTCCCTTCGAAAAGGATCCCGTTCCCGTCTTCCGCGTCGCTGACGACGTCAAAATCGGTTCCGTCGGAAAATTTGCAACGAACGTTAAAGGTGATCGGCGTGTTGTAAACGTCGTCGCGTTTCGGATATCCGTTTTCGTAATCAACGATGAATTTCGCGTCTGTTCCGTCGATTTCGACCGGGCCCGAACCGATTTCCTGCCGCCCCAGCGCCCAAAGCGCCGAGTCGATATGGTGCGCGCCCCAGTCGGTGATCTTCCCGCCGGAATATTCGAACCACCAGCGGAAAAGAAGGTGGCCGCGCCCCTGCCCGGCGTTCGCCGCGGAGAAAAATTCCTTGCGATTTTCCCAACAATAATCAAAAACCGGCGCCTGTCCCTGCCAACGCTCCCAATCGAGCGTCGCCGGCGGAGCGCATTTCGGGATCTGCCCGGAATAACGGCCCTGATCGATAATGCAGGTCGTCCGCTTGATTTCGCCGAGCAACCCCTTGCGGATCAGCGCGGCGGCGGTCATAAACTGATCGCGCTGAGCCCGTTGTTGCGTTCCGACTTGAAAAACTTTCCCGTATTTCTTTTGCGCGGCGCGCACCAAAACGTTTTCGGCGAGCGTCAACGTCAGCGGCTTTTGGCAAAAGACGTGTTTTCCCGCCTGCATCGCTTCGATCGCGATCTTCACGTGCCAATGATCCGGGGTGGCGATCGCAACGACGTCGACGTCGTCGCGGTCGAGGACGCGGCGATAATCGGAATAAGTCGCCGGCGGCGCGACTTTGTCCCCCGTTTTTTTCCCGATTTTCGGATTCGCAAGGACGCGTTCCAAGCCGTATTTTTCGTCCAAGTCGCAAATAGCGACGACGTCGGCCAAATTGTTAAATTCGCAAAGGTCGCCGTAACCCATCGGGCCGACTCCGACCGCCGCGACGCGAAGACGATCGCTCGGAGCCTGCTCCGCGACCGCCTTCGCCCGATCGCCGGCAAAATAAGGGACGACAGCCCAAGCGCCAAGCGCGGCCGCGCCGTTCCGGACAAATTGTCGCCGCGTAACGGCGTTTTCGTTCGTTTTCTTCATCGTTCAAGCTCCTTAAAGTCAGAGTCGTTTTATTCCGCGCCGTTCGGTTATTTTTCCCAAACGCCGCGACCGTTGTCGCCGTCAAACTCGCTCGGGTTAAGCGTCGCGTTTCGGCGACGTCGCGTCTTCCATCGAGTCGATGTATCGACGCAAACGCTCGAGTTCGTTCGTTACGGCCCGCAATTTCAGCATATTTTCCACGCGTTTGAGGAGTTCCGCCTTGTTGACCGGCTTGCTCAGGTAATCGTCGCACCCGACCTTCACCGCGCGCTCGACGTCGCCGAGTTCGCAAAGCGCCGTTACCATCAACACCATCACGCCGGCGGTCTCCGGATTGTTTTTGATTTGTTCGCAAACCTCGAAACCGCTCATTTTAGGCGTCATCACGTCGAGCAGAACCAAGTCCGGTTCGAACGATTTTACCTTTTCCAACGCCTCGGCGCCGTCGGCGGCGAAGTCCAGGTCGTAATCGCAACCGATCAAAAACGCTTCCAGCAGTTCTTGATTGACGGGCTCGTCGTCGACGATGAGAACGCGCTCTTTTCGCGTCGCGGCCATTTTGTCTCCTTTAATTTAATTCGTTTCAAAAACACGACGTTTCGCCTGCGACGGCGCGCTCAGTTCGACGTTTCGGCGTTTTCCGCGTCGTCTTCCTCGTCGACGTCGACGCCGTTTTCCTTGCGCGAGGCGATCCTTTGCGCGTCGCGGGCTTCGCGGTCGGCGAGTTCCTTCTTGCGCAGCTCGCTCATCTTCTTCATCTGCGCGGCGAGCCGGGCCTCGTGCGCCTTCATGAGCGCGTCTTCGGCAAGTTCCCGCGACCCGCATTTGAGCGCCAACGAGCTGAACGCGGTGAAGTAAAACGGGTCGTCCATCTCCAATTCGCAAGCCTTTTGCATCGATTCGAGCGCAAGTTCGTCGTCGCCCTTTTGTTGAGCGAAAACCGCCAGCGCCAAGCGCGCGAGCCCGTAATCCGGATGCGCTTCGATCAGCCGCTTCAACTCGGAAACCGCTTGCGCCAACTCGCCGTCCTGTTGCAGGGCGACGCACTCGTCGTACCAATCTTCTTTCGTTTTATTCGTCGAATCGCTCATTTCGTTGTGATTTATTCGTTAAAATTTCGCTAAAATAACGTCGGACTCGGACGCCGCCGCGTCGAGGGACGCTCGACGCGACGTTTTTCCGTTACAAGATTCTCGACCGACAAAACCGGCAAAATCAACCGTTTTATCGCCGATCAAAGCGCCCGACGCGCCCGGCGGATCGTTTTGCCGAACACCGGTTTACGCTCGAAACGCTCCGGCTCCGCGGGAGAACCCGGCCCTTCGACCGGCTTCGAATACGCCTCGAAACCGGGAAGCTCCATCCGCTCGAGCAAACGGTCGATGCGAATCTCGATGCGCGTCAACTCGGCGCCTTCGGCGGCGGTAACCAACGTGAAAGCGACGCCTTCGCGTCCCATTCGCCCGGCCCGCCCGACGCGGTGCACGTAATCGTCGCAATATTGCGGCACGTCGTAATTAATGATGTGCGAAACGCTCGACACGTCGATGCCGCGCCCGACGACGTCCGTCGCGACGAGAATTTTCGTCTTTTCCTGACGGAAATTCGACATGATGCGGTCGCGCTTCGTTTGCGCCAGGTCGCCGTGAATCGCCGCGACGCCGGGAAAACGCGCTTCCAAACGCCGCCCGATCATATCGACGCAACGCTTCGTTCGACAGAACACGATCGCCTGCCGCGGTTTTTGCAATTCGAGCAACTTCACCAACGCGTCGAATTTGCGCCCCTGGTCGACCGTCAAATAAAACTGCTCGATCGTGTCGGCGGAAACGTCTTTTTGGCTGAAGTCGTGAGACTCCGGGTCGCGCATGTACGCCTTCGCCAAACGAACGACCGGCGGGGCGAGCGTCGCGCTGAAAAGGAGCGTCTGCCGCGAACTCGGCGTCATCCGCAAAATCCGCTCGACGTCCGGCCGAAACCCGACGTCCAACATGCGGTCGGCCTCGTCGAGCACGACCCAGCGCGCTTTCGCCAGGGAGAGCGCCCCGCGGTTCGCCAAGTCGATAATCCGGCCCGGCGTCCCGACGAGAATATCGCAGCCGCGCCGCAATTTTTCGACTTGCGACGCGATCGGTTTCCCGCCGTAACAGGCGACGACCTGCAGATCGCGGAACTGCGCCAACCGGTTCGTTTCGTCGCGCACCTGAACGGCCAGTTCGCGCGTCGGCAAAACGACCAGCGCCAACGGCGACGGGATCCGCTCGTCGACCGGTTCGCATTCGTCGACAAATTCGACGATCGGAATCATAAACGCGGCGGTCTTTCCGGTGCCGGTCTTCGCCTGCCCCATCAAATCGACGCCCGCCTGGATGCGCGGAATCGTCCCGGCCTGAATCGGCGTCGGCTCGGCGTACCCCATTTGAGCGAGCGCGCGGAGCGTCGTTTTCGTCAGCGTCAATTCGCCGAAGCGTTCGAGCCCTTTCGACGCGACCTTTTTCTCGCAATTCGGACATTTTCGCGCCGACGCGGCGGGCCCGCCGTCGTCTTCCGCCGTTTCGTCGTCGCGACGTCGTTTCTTCAAGCGGCGTTTTTTCGAACGCGCTTCCGACTCGCCGTCGAGCTCGGCGGCGTCAAACTCGTTCGACGCGTCTTCCTCCGCTTCGTCGCTCAGTCGCGACGGCGCCGCTTCGATCGCCGGTTCGTTTTCGGCTCTTTCCCGTATTCGCGCCGATTTTTTTTTTGCCGCGACTTCGTCGGGCCAATCCTCGAAGTCGTCGGGCGTTTCGCGTCGTTTTTTCGGGCGCTCGACGCTCAAAGGCTCGGCAAGTTGCTCGTCGTCGGCGGCCGCGATCCGTTCCCAAACGGCGATCGGATCGTAATCGTCGTCCCAATCGAGCGCCGCGTCTTCCCGCTTCGCCGCTTTCGGCTCCTCGCGAACCGCTTCTTCGCGTCGCGGGCGCCGGTCTTCGCGCTTTTCAGAACGCTCCGCTTTCTCCGGTCTTTCCGTTCTTTCCGCTTTTTCCGAACGTTCCAAATTTTCCGGCCGACTCGGCTTCTTCGCCGGCTTCGCGTCCCGTTCGTCGTCGACGTTTTCGTTTTCCTCCGCTTCGAACGTCTCGTCGCCGAAAATCTCTTCGAGCGTCCGCGCCGAACGACGTTCGCGCCCCTTCGGCGAACGCTCTTCCGCCGCCTCGCGACCCGCCGACGCCGAACCGGTCGCCGCCTTGATCGTCGCTTCGAGCAACGCCGCCAACTCGTCCGCCTGCGTCGGCCAATCGTCGAGTTCGAGCGTTCGCCCGTTGGCTTCGAGGAATTTCGTCGCTTTTTCCCGGAGCCAACGCATCTTCTTCGCCGGGATCGCCGCCGACGCGTCGCTTTCGGACGCGCCCCGTTCGTCGCGCTCGGCCGAAACGGCGCCGGTCGAAATCGCTTCCTTAATCTTCGAAAGGAACGAACGTTTTTCCGTCTTTTTCTCGCGTTTTTCCCGCTCTTCGCGACGCGCCGCTCTCCGCGCTTCCCGCTCGATCGCCTCGCGCTCCCGCGCTTCGTCGTCGGCGACGACCTTCGGCGCGCGCTTTTGCCGAACTTCCTTTTCCTTCTTCGTCGCCAACTCTTCGACGAGCGCCTCGTCGTCGCGCGTCAACCGGGTGCGTCCGTAACTCGGCGTCGCGAACGCGTCGAGCTCGCCGTCCTCGACGTCGGCGACAAAATCGGCGTAATCTTCAAGCCGCGGCTCCGGACAGGCCTTCTTTTTCGGCGCTCCGTACAGATCTTCCGACGACGTAACGTACATCGTGCCGACGTCCTTGTCGCGCCGACGCGCCGGTTTTCCGCCTCCGCGCCGTCTCGACTGCGAGCCGGTCGAAGTCGGAACGATCAAATCCTCCTGCGCCTGATCGTCGACCGCGTCCCATTGAAATTTCGAAATGAACGACTTGCCGTTCGGTCGGCGACGCGCGCCCCTATTTTTTCCTTGCGAATCGTTTTTGCTCAAAACATGCGTCCTTTGTCGCGAAAACTCGCGTTTCGGCCGAAAATCGGAAACGCGGCCGCGTCGAGCGACCCGGCGTCCCGGCGACGCGTCCTCGAAGACGCGTTTCGGCTCTCGTTATTTGTTTTCGCCCGTTTTTCAACAAGCGCTTCAATTATTCTAAAAATTGTTACAAAAGCGTTTCCGGCGCGTTTTATCAAACCAACGCCTTCTTAAACTCGGCGATTCGAGCTTCGACGTCGGCGCGCGTCGCCTTTTGAAAACTCTCGAGCGAAAAACCCTCGACGTTCAAGCTGGCGACGACGGTCGCGCTAAGCAACGCTTTTTTAATACTTTCCGGCGAAAGATCGCCCGATTCGGCGAGACTGCCGACCAACGCTCCGGCGAACGAGTCCCCGGCGCCGGTCGGGTCGACGACTTTGTCGGTCGGAAAGGCCGGAACCAGATAAATTTCGTCGCGTCCGATCCACATCGCGCCGTGCTCGCCCTTTTTGACGACGACAAACTTCGGGCCGAGCTCCAAAATTTTGCGTCCGGCCGTAATCGCCGACCGTTCGCCGGTCAGGAGCGCGGCCTCGCCGTCGTTGAGGATCAGCCCGTCGATCCGCTTCAACAAAGCGAGCAATTCGGCGCGCATCCCATTAATATAGAAATCCATCGTGTCGGCGACGACAAGTTTCGGCTTCTCGATCGCGTCGAGGAGCGCCGCGTGCGACGTCGGCGCCATATTTCCAAGAAAAACGTAAGGCGACGCTTTATAAGCGTTTGGAACGATCGGGACGTATTCGCCGCCCATCGCGTTCGCCTCAAAACAGCGCGTTTCGCGTTGGTTCATGTCGTCGAAATAACGCCCGTCCCAAAACATCGTTTTTTCGCCGGGTCGAATTTCCAGCCCCTCCAAATCGACGCCGCGCGACCGCAACAACTCCGAATACGCCGGATTCCAATCTTCGCCGACGACGCCGATCAAACGCGACTCGGTAAAGAAGCTCGCGGCGAACGACGCGTAAACGGCGCTCCCGCCCAACGCTCGCTCGCGGCGTCCAAACGGGGTTTCAAGAGTATCGTAAGCGGCGGAACCGATCGTCAACAACGACATAAGAAGCGCTCCTCAAGGCGAAACGTCGGAAAACGCCGGACGCGGCGCGGCGACGGCGAACGTTTTCCTCCCTCGGCGACGGCAAAACGGCCGCGAGCGCTCTTTACGGAACGAATTTTCCGCAAAGACGGCGAATTTTAACTTCTTGGCGCGTTCTTCCGTCATTGGTTTATTTTTAATCCGTCGAGACCGCGTTTCATCGCGACGCGAACCCGACCCCGTTCGTTGAAGTTGCGAAAGACGCTCGCTCGACTCGACGCGAAACCGCCGCCCGACTCGAACGCGAAACGCTCGCCCTTCGACCGAACGCCGTTCCAACTTTCGGCGAAAATTCAAAATCCGCCGAAAAAGAGTCTTTCCATACTAATTATAACGCCGTCGTTCGTATCCGCAACAAACATTTTGGGAAAATAACGATAATTTGTATAAAAACGGCGCGAACAAAGAGACAAAATAGGAAAAAGAAATGAAAAACAACGTGTTGGCCGTCGTTTTAGCCGGCGGCAAAGGAGAGCGGCTCGAACCGCTGACCCGAGACCGCGCGAAACCCGCCGTTCCGTTCGGCGGCGAATATCGCATCGTCGACTTCACCCTTTCCAACTGCTTCAACAGCGGCGTTCGCCAAATTTTGCTCCTGACGCAATACAAATCGTTGAGCCTCGACCGGCACGTCGCGTCCGGTTGGGCCCGTTTTTTTCACCGCGAACTGCGCGAATTCGTCGACGTCGCGCCGCCGCAACAACGCCTCGCCGAAAGCTGGTACCAAGGCACCGCCGACGCCGTCTACCAAAATATCTACTCGATCGAAAAGGAATCGCCGGAACTCGTCCTCGTCCTGGCGGGCGATCACGTTTACAAAATGGATTATCGCGACATTATCGAATTTCACCGCGCGAAAAACGCCGATTTGACGATCTCCGCGCTCCCGGTTCCGCTCGACGAAGCCCGCGGTCGACTCGGCGTGCTGGCGGCCGACGCCGACGGTCGCGTCGTCGATTTCGAGGAAAAACCGCTCGCGCCGCGCCCGCTTCCGGACGACCCCGACTCGTGTTTCGCGTCGATGGGCGTGTACGTCTTCAACGCAAAATTTCTGTACGAAGCGCTTTGCCGCGACGCGACGAAACTCGGAAGCCGCCGCGATTTCGGCCGCGACGTCGTCCCAAGAGCCGTCGAAAACGACCGCGTCTTCGCCTTCCCGTTCGTCTCGACGGACGCCGACGGGAAAAAACGCGGCGCGTACTGGCGCGACGTCGGAACGCTCGACGCGTACTTCGCCGCCAACATGGATCTCGTCGCCGTCGAACCGGAGCTAAATTTATACGACGAAAACTGGACGATTTACTCGCCGCGTCCGAACACGCCCCCCGCGAAATTTATTTTGCCGGACGGCGAAGGCCGCGGTTGCGCGCTCGACAGTCTCGTCTGCTCCGGCGCGATCGTTTCCGGCGGAACGGCTCGACGGTCGATCGTCGGTTTCGGCGCCCGCGTCGAACGGGACGCGACCGTCGAAGACTCGCTCCTTTTCGCGCAAACGGTCGTCGAACGGGGAGCCCGGCTTCGCCGAACGATCGTCGACAAAGGCGCGGTCGTCCCGGCCGGTTGGCGCGTCGGTTTCGACCCGGCGCTCGACCGGTCGCGCGGATTTTTTGTAACGGAAAGCGGCGTTACCGTCATCCCGAAATTCGTCGGTTAACCGTTCCGCTCGCCGCCCGTTCGCCGAAATCGCCGAGATTCTCCAATTCCGCGAAGCCGCGTCGTCGCCCCGTTCCGCCCGTTTTTTCAAAATCGCCCAATTCGCCCAATTCGCCCGTTTTTTTCCGACGTCGTCGATTTTGTCGACATTATCGGCGGCGTCGGCAAAACCGGCGCGATCGAGCGTTACCAACGCGGTTTCGGGTTCAATATCGCCGCGATCGCCTCGACGAGCGTTTTCAACCCGTCGCCGGTAACGGCCGAAATCAAATGCGCATCGACGCCCAGCTCGTCGGCGAAACGACGGCGAACGACCTCCGCTTCCGGCAAGTCCTTTTTCGAGACCGCGACGATCTCTTTTCGCTCGCCGAGCTCCGCGTCGAACTGCTCGAGCTCGTACCGGATCGCCTTGTAATTCTCGATCGGATCGGTTCCGTCGATCGGCGCGGGTTCGACCAAATGCAACAAAACGCCGGCGCGCTGAATGTGCCGCAAAAAGTCGTGTCCGAGCCCGACGCCGAGGTGAGCGCCCTCGATCAGCCCCGGAACGTCGGCGATAACGAACCCGCGATCGGGGCCGATCTGCGCCAACCCCAAGTGCGGCTGCATCGTCGTGAACGGGTACGACGCGATCTTCGGTTTCGCTTTCGTAAGGCGGCTCAAGAGCGTGCTCTTTCCGGCGTTCGGTTTCCCAACCAACCCGACGTCGGCGATCATCCGCAACTCAAGACGAACGAGGCGTTCCTGCCCCGCTTCCCCCGGAGTCGCGATCAACGGCGAACGCATCGTCGCCGACTTGAAACGAACGTTTCCCTTCCCGCCGAAACCGCCGCGCGCAACGACGAATTCGTCGCCGTTCTCCTTCAAATCTTTGAGGAGCAAATCGTTTTTCGCGTCGAACACCATCGTGCCGACCGGCGTTTCAATAATCAAATCTTCGCCGGACGCCCCGTGCCGTTGCGCCGAGCCGCCCTGTTCGCCGCGCTCCGCCTTCCAGGTTTTTTGATTCGCTAAATGGAGCAAACTCGCGACGTTGCGGTTCGCCCGCAAAACGACGTCGCCGCCGCGTCCGCCGTCGCCGCCGTCCGGGCCGCCGCGCGGAACGTATTTTTCGCGCCGAAAACTCGCGCAACCGTCGCCGCCCTTTCCCCCGACGACTTCGATCGTTACTTCGTCGACAAACATCTTATCTAAAACCCCTATCTTTCGTAATCGAATCGTCTCGTTTCGACGCTCCCGCGCCGCGAACCGCTAAAACCGCTCGAACGCTCGCCGTTTCCGCCGAAAAACGCCGCCGACAAAAAAAGGGGGCGGTCGGAACCGTCCCCCTCTTTCAACCGACGCGAACTCGAAACGCGACGGACGCCCGTCGGGCCCCGTCCGTTTCCAGCCGTCCGTTTTGCGCGTCCTGACGTCGAATCAAGAAGCCGGAGCTTCGACGACGTTGACGCGACGACCGTTTTGGTCGAACTTGACGTAACCGTCGATCAGCGAGTAGATCGTGAAGTCGACGCCGAGCCCGACGCCTTTGCCCGGTCGCCAACGGGTGCCGCATTGACGAACGATGATGTAGCCCGGTTGAACCGATTGACCGCCGTAAACCTTGACGCCGCGACGTTGCGCGTTCGAGTCCCGACCGTTGCGGCTGGAACCCTGACCTTTCTTGTGAGCCATTATGCCACCTTCAAATGAACAAACTTGAAAACTTTGAGTTTTTGGAATCGACGCTTCGTCCGTTTTTCTCCCCGGAGACGCCGCGCTTGAACAAAACGGCCCGTTCGAGCCGCCCGTCGCCGCGAAATTTCCGACGGAAACCCGTCGCATCGGCTTAACTCGCCGAGGAGCGCGTCTTTATCGTTTCGTCGAGCGCGTTTCCTTCGCCGCTCCCCGACGCGATCGGAGGCGAAAAAGGAAAGGCGGGAATATTCGACGCCAATACGCTTTTCGTTATTTTACATGTAAATCCACTGGTAGTCAAGCTCCCCCGGCAAAATATTATAAATTTCTTTGCCGCCGCGGTGGATTTCGTCGCCGGGATTGTAAAAATTGAGCTTCAGGATCTTGCGGAAGACGTCGCGGCCGCTCCCGACGCCGCCGTCGGTTTCGTCCGCGTCGGCCGCGTCTTCCCAACGGATCGCGTTCGTCAAACCGCTGATATAAATGGAGAAACGGTCGATCCGCGGGTCGACGTCGGTCCAGGTCGCGATCCCCCAGGCGGTTTCGCCGGGCGCGATCATGCGCGTCGCGAACCGAACCGAGTCGAAAAATTCCTGACCGCGCCCCTCTTTGGCGGCGATCTGCGCGAACGCCAACGGCAAGTACTGGTCGTAATAAACGCCCTCTTGCGCGCCGCGTTTTTGTCCGACGTAAAGGCCGCTTTCCCGCTTTTCGTAAAGGAGGCGCTCCTGAATCGACGCGCTTGCGAAGACCAAACGCGGCGCGAACCGAACGGCGCCGGGGATCGACCCGTCTTCGTTCGGCGCTTGTCCGTTGTAATCGACCGTCGTCGGCGCGTAAACGCCGCGCAGGTTGTTCGAAGGCGCCTCGAAACGCTCGACCTCTCCGGCGGAACGCGCGACGCCGATCGAAACGTCGATCTTGTGTTTCTCGACGTCGCCCGGATTTTCGCCTTCGAGCTCGATCTCCCGCTTCAATTCGTTACGAAAACGCTTGCCGGTGTTCGTTACCGAATAAACGAGATACCAAACGCGTTTACGTTCCATTTTTCCGTCGGCAACCGGGAAATCAACTTCGATCGTCCGAACGTTTTTATAACTAAATTCGAGCTGCCAAATTTCTTTTTCAAAGAAAAGATCGGTCGCCCAAGCGTATTCCTCGGCGGTTCCGCCCTCTTTTTTCACGCCGTCGGCGACGATTTCCGGCACGTCGCTCCATTGGTACGTTTCGTCGTAACCGACGAACGGACGAATCGTTCGCATCGCGGCGTCGCCCTGCGCGGCGACCGGAGCGGCGTTCGCGACAAGCAACAACGAAGCGCAGGAGCAAAGCGCCGTCGAAACGAAGCGGCGATTCGAAATCTCTTTCCAAATTTTGTTTAAAAGCGTTGTTTTCATTTTTCGCGCTCTATTTCTAAAAACGATTTTGCTCGCGCCGCGCCCCGACGGCGAGCCGCCCGAGAAACGCGACCGAAAACGCGCTCGAAAACTTCGATCTCGAGCGGAGCCGCTAAACGCATAGTATAACGCCAAAAGCCGCGAACCGTCAACCGATTATTCGACTTCGCCGCCCGTTTTTTTCAAATTTCGAAACGCGCAATCGTTAGAAACCAAACAATCGGCGCGGCGCGAACGCTTTTCCGTCGAATCGCCGCTTCGAACGCTAAAGAAAAAGGACGGTAACGCCGCCCCCGCCCGGCAAAAAACAATCCTCGCCGGGCCAAATCGTTCGCACCAACGGCGAGCGCCGAGCCCACGCGCGCACCCGCTCCCGAAGAACGCCGCGCCCGCAACCGTGCACCACCTCCAACGCTTTCCCGCGATGCGCTCCCGACTCGACCTCGCGGCGCAACCGCTCCATCGCCGCGTCCGGATGGAAACCGTGCAAGTCGATCGAAAAATCCGGCTCGAACACCCGTCCCATTTCGCCGATTCTCCCCAATTTAACATTGACGCGTCGAACGACGAAAAACCGCCGAATCGCCGCTTAAAAAAAACGAAACGCCCGGTCGCGACGGCGGGCAAATTTCCCGCGCAATCGTCGCGACCGAGCGACTCTCGCCGTTTTGCGCCGTCTCGTTATTCAACCGAGACGCCCCAGACCTCCATTTCGGTAATACCGCACCACTTCAACGGGAACGACGCTTCCAAATCGGTCAGTCGCACCGACGTAACGCGGCGTTTCGAGAACTCGAACGTTTGCGGTTCGGCGGTTTGTTTCAGCTCGATCTTTTCGGTCGAGCCGTCCGAGAAGCGAAGCGTCGCGGATTTCCACACGTCGTCGTGCGGGAAGTCGGCGCGCGCCCAGATCACGACCTTGTCGATCTCGACTTCGGTTCCGAAATCAATGTCGAGCCAAAGATCGGTGCGGAGATTCGGGCCCCACGACGGGAAGTCCGGGCCGTGTCCGCGGTTGTTTTTGTTCCCGTCGACGACGTTCTTCGCGGCAAATTCGATCTGATAACCGTATTCGCTGTTCGAAGTCGCGTGCGGGTACGACGCGACGGTCGCGGCGTCGCCCTGGATATCGTTCGGATTCAACGCCAGGTTGCGATAAACGTTTTCCGCGCCGGTTTTCTTCGCCAACGACGGCGCTTTGCGCTCAAGGTAAGATTTCACGAACGCTTCGCGCGCTTTGGGGCCGCCGACCGAGAACTGCTTGAACTCTTCGAAAGCCGGCGTTTCGCCCGTTTCGTCGGCCTTGATCTTCTTCGCGACGTTGTCTTCGACGATCTCGGCCATCTCGTTGCGTTTCATTAAATAATAAGCGTAACGCGCGTATTCCTCCGGCGTCCAAAGCTCGGTATCCTCGAGGTAATCGCCGCAATACGGAACGAGAAGGTCGATCCACAAGGCGAGCTTGCGCAACGACTGATCGTCGATCTTCACGTCGCGGTGATTTTCGTCCCGTTCGCCGCGGAACATCGAAACGACGCGGCTCTTGGCGGCGCCCGCGAAGTACGGCGGGAGCATTTCCGGGCCTTCCTGAACGCCCAGATAATGCGTTCGCGGGCCGTTATGAACGCCGTCCTGCGTCAGATTGAGGTACGCTTCGCTGAACGTTCGCCCCGACGCCCGCAACAGTTTGGCGCGTTCGGGATCGGAAAACGCGGCGTTCCCGAGGAGGCTGAACGGCGCCGGGGATCCGTCGGCCTTCGTCCCGCCGACGTGGCAGGAAACGCAATGGGAATCCAGGATCGGCTGGATTTCGCGAACGAAACTGAACCCGGAGTCGGCGAAACGGCCCGGCGCCGGAGTCCAAGCGGGTTTCGGCGTCGCGACGCCCTTGCGGAGCGCGTCCGTCGTCGTCGCGGTTTCGACGTCGGCGTTTTGAATAATGTTTGTTTTCGATTCGTGGCAACCGACGCACCCGAACGTTTCGCCCGGTTGAAGCGTCGACCAACTGCGCATCGTTTGCGCGACGTCGCCGTTTTGGTCGACGAGCTGGAAGTAAACGGGCGTCAGCGCCGGAACCTCGAAGTACGCGGAGCCGTCCGCTTCGACCGGAACTTCGCCGAGCACTTTTTTAACGTCCCAAGTTCCGTTGAGTCCGGCGACCGGAGTCGAGATCATCGCGCCGCCCGCCGGGCCGCTGTTGCTGTTGTTGCGAATCCCCGCCGCTCGATAATCGAGCGCGACGACGCGAAGCGACTTGATCGTTCCGCGTTCGACGCCCGCGAGCCCCGGGCCTTCGTAAACGTCTTGAACGTAATAACGACCGGTCTTTTCCTTCAAATTCACCTGCGAAGCGCGCGTCGCCGGGAGCGGACGCTCGGCCAATGGAATCGCTTGGCCGCAACTGATCGCGGGGTCGAACGCAAGAAGTTCGCGGTTCCCGGCGGGATCGAACCAGTAGACGCCGAACGGAATTTCGTACCAGATATCGCGCGGACGGCGGCCCTCGGGAAGGTACGCGACCATGAAGTTATTTTCGTCGAACGCGTAAGGATATTGGAACAATTCGCCGTCCTGCCCGTACGCGTCGATTCGATCGGCGGGGGTCTCGCGAACCGGAGCGATCAGCGTCGCGCCCTGATTTTCCTGCGTTCCCTTCGAGCGGTCGATCATCAGCAGTTTGCCGTGCTGATAAGTGTGGTGTCCGGCGGCGATCGCGATCACTTTGCTCGCCGATCCCGGGACGCCGCGCGCGTGCATGACCGTCGTCGGGAAGTAGGAGTTGTTCCCGTAAAATTCCGTTTGTCCGGCGCCGTCGGCGTTCATTGCGAAGAGCGGTTGCGTGAAGATCTGCCCGCGGTCGTTGTATTCCCAACGGGTGTAAACGACGCGCCCGTCGTCAATGACCTGCGGGTAGTTGACCGTTACCTGGTCGACCGAAACGCGGCGCAGGAAGCGGCCCTGCGGGTCGCAGACGTAAAGGTTCGAAACCTCCGTCCACCAGCAGTCGGTGATTTGCGCGCAACGGGTCGAACAGAAGAGGAGGTCGCCGTTCGGAAGATAGGTCGGCTCGATATCCGCGACGCCGAGCCCGAACGTAATCTGGCGCGTCTTTTTCGTTTCAACGTCGTATTCGTAAAGATGGAAGTCGTCTTCCGTAAAGCTTTTGCGCATCGAGAAAACGATCCGTTTCCCGTCCCAGGAGACGCTGGGGTCGCGAATCGTTCCCTCGTCCGTCGAGACGAGAACCTCGTGTTTGAGCGTTCCGTCCGGCTGGAAAGTCGCAAGGCAAAGCCGGCCGCCCGGTTTGCGGTCGACGCTGAAATCGAGATAAGCCTCGTCGGTAACGTCTTCGGTGTAAGCGTAATGGCTCGCGCCGATCACGTAGTGCTTCGTATAAACGATCGCCGGGGCGTTTTCGACGACGACGGCCAAACGACGAGCGCGGCGGGCTTTGCAGACGTCGGCGTAAAGTTCGCGCCAACGCGGATCGGCGCCGGGCGCGGACTCGGCGGTCAAGTCGGCGAAACGGGAACGAAGTTCGCTCGCCGCCGCTTTCGACCCGGCGGGCGCGACAAATTCGTTATCGTCGTCAAACTCGGCGTCCTTTTCGAGCGCGGTCAGCAGACGGTCGACAAGCTCGCGCTCTTTCGCGTCGCTTTTTTCGTCGACGAAGAATTCATGCGCGGCGCCCTTGGCGTCTTGAGCCAGCCAATCTTGAAAGAGTCGAGCCTCGAACTTAGCGGCGTCGAACCCCCAATCGGATTCGGCCCCGTTCGACGGCGCGCAGGCGCATCCCCACAGGGCGAACGTCGACGCCCAAACGCACCAAACGGCGAAACGGTTAATCAACGACGGCATTTTTCCCTCCGTTAAGCGCTTTCGTAAAGCGCGATCAAAAATTTCAAAAACGCAAAAATCCAATTGTCGACGCAACGAAACCGACGGCCGACGAACGATCTTGCCAATAAATTTGTCAATATATTAATATAAGGGCGAAAACGAACGCGATTTCGACCGCTTTTCGAGCCGACTGACGCCGTTTCGTCGACGCCCGGCCGTTCCTAAAATCACCAAAGCCGTCAAAACCGCTTTATTCGTTTCAATTTCACAAATCAAACGGCGGCGGGCGCCATCGTAACCGCGAACTCGAACGAAACGGCGAGCTTCCCTTCGCAATAAACTTTCGCCCGCAGGAAATACGCCGCCGCCATCCGCTCTTTGAACGAAACGCGCAGTTCGACCGTTTCGCCGGGCCGAACGATCCGCTTGAATTTAACGTCGTTGACGCGTCCGACGACCGGCTTCAGCTCGACGGAATCTTCGCCGTTTTCTCCATTTTCTCCATTTTCCGTCTTTTGCGCGGCGATCAATCGGGACGTCAAAATCGCGCCCGCCTGCATCGCCGCTTCGCAAAGGACGACGCCCGGAACGATCGGCGCGCCCGGATAATGCCCGGCGAAGAAAAATTCGTCTTCTTTAAAGCGGTACGCGCAAACGATTTCGTCGTCGCTCCACTCGCGGATCTCGTCGACGAAAAGGAACGGCGGCCGGTGCGGGATCGCCGCTAAGATCGCCTCTTTCGAACCGTCGAAGGTCGTTTTTTCTTCCATCGTTTTCCCCGTTTCTCCATTTTTCCAATTCAACGCCGCCAACGCTCCGCCGACGACGCGGCCCGGCGTTTTCCCGTTCCGCGTCGTTCGTCGAACCGTTCGCGACGTTTCGTTAAATTTTGCGCAAACCGCCCGTTTTACGCCGTCGACTCAGTTTTCGGCCCCGGCGACCAAAAACCCGTCGACGTCGTTCGCGGCGATGACGCCGTAATTGACCGCGCCGAGCCAACCGGACATAATGATCCCGACGCTCCCGGCGTGGAAGAGGCCGCCGACTTTCGACGCCAGCGCCCGGCTGACCGCGAGCCCTTCGTACTTCGTCCCGAAAGAGGCGCCCCCCCAGTGGTCGGTGTAATCTTTGAAGGTTTTCGGCGTCGCGGCCTCGACGTAAGCGACTTTGTCGCGGATCCCCGGCACGTACTTGTCGAGCGCGTCGAGCGTCGTCTCAATCAGATCGCGCTTGCTCGCCTCGTACTCTTCGGGCGACAGGTTCGCCCAGTCGTCGTAATTGGCGTTCGAGCTGGCGACGACGTAATACCGGTCGGTTCCGGGTCGCGTTTTCGGATAATAGAACGAATACGTGCGGCTCGTAATGTCGCGGCTGAGCAGCCAATCGGCGCGAAATTCCGGCGCGACGGACGTGAAGAGCAAGTCGCCGCATTTTTCTTCGTCGAGCGTTTCGCCCTTTTTCAACGCGATGTAGACCTGCGCGCTCGAATTGTTAAGACGCGTCGCTTCCGCTTCGGCGATAAAATCGGCGTCGAAGTGTTCCCGACCGACGAGATCGAAAATCGTCCCTTTAAGATTCCCGTTCGAGAGGACGGCGCGCGTTCGGATCGTTTTCCCGGCCAGCGACGACTTATTTTTCGGCCGCCCGCCGATCTCCGCCGACTCGACCGCCATCGGCTCCGCCGCGACGCGAACGCCGACGACCCGGCCGTTTTCGACCAGGATCTTCTCGACCGGCGCGTTCGTCGCGACGTCGACGCCGTTCTTGACCAGCTCTTCGCGCATCATTTTGACGAGAAGATCGGTGCCCCCCTGGAACGTGAAAACGCCCTTCGACATGAAGTTCGAGAAAACGATCCCGTACGTGATCGCCGGATCGTCGAGCGTCGAGCCGTTCGCGTAAGTGATCGGCTCCATCAAAAGCCGAACGACGTCGGGGCGTCCCGGGAAGAACTTGTCGAACAGCTCGCGGGTCGTCTTCGTCTGGTCGTCGTAATGCGTCTGATTGCGCGCTTCATCGAAGAACGCCTTCACCGTCTCCTCGGCGATCCCGAACTTCTCGACGAGAAGCCGGGTAAAGTCTTCGCGGTTGAACGTCGTCGTCAGCGAAAACTGCGGATTGTCGAATTTGATCGCCGGAAGTTGAACGATGCGGTCGGCGATCTCCTTATTCCAATAGCGTCGACAACTTTTGATCATCCCGACCGGGAACCCGTGCAGCGAGACGTCGAAAATGTGCTCGCCCCCGCCGCGACGGAACCAGGTCGCCAACCCGCCGAGCTTGTAATGACGTTCCAGGAGAAGAACTTTGTGCCCGCCGCGCCCCAAAATGTTGGCCGCCGTCATCCCGGCCAGCCCGGAGCCGACCACCGCGACGTCGTATTCGTCGGCGAAGCGTTCGTTATTTTCGATTTTTTCGTTATTTTCCGTTTGCATGAGCGTCCCAAACGTCGAACGTCCGCGAGCCTTCCCCGGCGGAACGTCCCCCATTTTCAATATTTTGCGTTTTCGTCAATCTTAACAAGAGCGAAAAAGCGCGCCGTCAAAGCCCGCCGTCGCCGCCGATCGACCCGCCCTTCAAAGCGAAAACGAGCCGCCCGACGACAAAACATCGCCTTTATCCGTTATTGTAAAGATTTCGCAACGCTTTAAAAGGGCCGCGCCCCCGCTTTCCGCAAAAAGAAGGAAAATTTTCCCGTTTTTTTTCGCCCCGCTCGACGCGCCGCCGTTAAATTTTACCCAAGCCGCTCCGTTTGTCAAACGCCGACGGCCGAACGCCGAAACGCGCCGACAACAATCGCAAAACCAGCGCAAGGAGGAAAAAAGAGGAAAAAGGGGAAGAAAATTGAAAAAATCGAGGAAAGCCCCTTGACGAAACGGGAAGAAGGGTTAAAATTGCGAAAAAGATTGGTCGACGGCGGCGTTTCCCTTTTTCGCCCCGCCGACGCGACAACCGGCCCCATCGTTTAACGGTTTAGGA